>NZ_JALJCP010000009.1:0-37165 GCF_023079515.1 Franconibacter sp. IITDAS19
TAAGATATCGCAGCCCTGAGTGCCCACACAGATTGTCTGACAAATTGTTAAAGAGCAGTGCCGCTTCGCTTTTTTCTCAGCGGCGCGGGTTGCGTATACTACGCTTTCCCGCTTCAGAGTCAAGCGTTAATTTACGCTTAATTCCGTTTTGATTCTTGCTGCCAGGCCGGCGTGTATGCCGTTGTGCCGTGTCAGTGGAGGCGCATTATAGGGCGTTCTCGCTGACTGACAAGCCCTATTTTCAAATAATTTTTCAACCGTTTCTTTTTTGCTCAACACCGTCTTAAAGTGGCAGTTTTTCGAGCTTTTTAAAGCCATATCGCTCAAGAACTGGCCGTAACTGTTCAGTTTCCTCTGTCATCGCCATGCAATAGGCAAGGTTCTCATCCGCTGATTTTGCATCCGGCGCTTCATGCTCCAGCAGCCAGGCCGTTCTGCGCGCTATCGCCGCACCGGAGTCTACCAGCCGGGTGCCTTCCGGAAGCACCGCCATCAGTTCTTCATGAAGCAAAGGGAAATGGGTACAACCGAGCACTACGGTATCCGGCGGCTCCGGCATACGCAGCCACGGGCGCAGAATACGACGGAGTTCATCCAGCGGGACCGCTTCGCCATGCAGCTTCGCTTCCGCCAGCTCCACCAGTTCTGCCGAGCCAAGCATTTCAATCTGGCATTCGGTAGCGAAGCGCGCGATAAGCTCATGCGTATAAGGACGGCGCACCGTAGCGCGGGTGGCAAGCAGCCCAACCACGCCATTCGCCGTGAGACGCGCAGCGGGTTTAATCGCAGGGACTACCCCTACAACCGGGAAAGCGAACTTTTCACGCAACGCAGGCAGCGAAACCGTGCTGGCGGTATTACAGGCGATAATGGCCAGCGCCAGCGGATAACGCTGCTGGACCGCAGTCACTATCTCAACGACTCGCTCAACGATAAACGCTTCGGTTTTCTCGCCATAAGGGAAAGCCACATTATCGAAGGCGTAGAGATAATGAAGGTCCGGCAGAAGCTGCCGGACTTCATCATAAACAGAAAGCCCACCGACGCCGGAATCAAAAACCAGCACGGTAGGCCGGGCATCAGAAGGTGTAGCTGCCAGACAAGGTGTATTCTCGTCCTGCAGTTTGATAGCCATAAGCTGTCTCGTAATCTTTATCGAACAGGTTAGCTATTTTACCACGAACTGTGAGATGAGAGGTCAGCGGATAAGAAGCAGAGATATCTACCGTGCTGTAGCTTGGCAACACACGCTGCTCTGGGTTATAGCTGGAGCTTCGGTTGTCATAGCGCTTGCCAAAGTACTGCCATGCAATATCCATATCCAGATTAAACATCGTCCAGTCCAGCTGATATTTCGCCTGACGTTTAGAGCGGCGCGGCAATACTTCATCCGTTTCATCATCACGCGGGTCGATATACTGCAGCGTTACACGATGGCTAAAGATCCCCGTATCTACGCTGCCGGTCCACTCCACGCCTTTGATAGTCGCCGAGTTGATGTTGTAATACGCGTCATCGTCATAAGTGATGAGGTTATCAATCTCATAACGATACGCCGACAAACGCCAGTCCAGCGGCCCCGTCAGCCCTTCAAGACCTGCTTCCCATTGTTTCGACTCTTCCGGCTTAAGGTTCGGGTTAGAAGCAATGCCGAAGCGCCCGGCGCCATACTGCTGGCCTAAAGAAGGCGCGAGAAAACCGGTACCGTAAGAAACGGTTACTCGGTAGCCTTCGATAAACTCCCAGCCTGCCGCCGTCTGCCAGGTGCCGTGCCAGCCAAACTCGTCGTCGTTATCCTCACGTCCGGAAGCCTCCAGAGTCACATCGCCGAACTGCTGCTGCCCGGTAAGGTAAAGCCCGGTATTTTCGCGTTTATAGGTATCGCGGGAGTAGTCGTCAGAGGAAGCCAGACGCTCTTGCTTCCAGTCCGCCCCTGCGCTTACCGAGCCATGACCGACAATAAGGTTATTGCCCCACTGGATATAGCGCTGCTCCATATCATCAAGCGTAGTGCCATCCTCATAGCGGCCATATACGCTGCTGTAGTTGTAATCTTTGATTTTCTGGTAATTGGCAATGAGCTGAGAAGAATAGATACCGGAATTGAAACGCAGGCCCGCATCCCAGTTCTGGTTATAGAGTTGATGTTCATCGCCGCCAGCGTCATACCCATAGTCACCCTGGTCGTAATCCGTATTGTTGCTAAAGCTATAGCCACGGAAGAAGCCGTCAAAACTGTCATTAAACTTGTGCTCAAGACCGCCCCAGAACGTTTTATTGCGGTAGCCGTCACGATCGCTGTCGCGGCTCCAGCTGGAGTCTGGCTGAACGTTAAACCCTCTGGTGCTTTTGTAGGCCCCGGCAATTGTCGCGACCGTATTGCCAAAGCGCTGACGTAGCGCGCCGTCATACTCCTGGTAATGGCGTGAACCGAAACCGGCATTAATTTGCGATTTCGCGTCACTCGCCTGGGTAATAATATTGATTACCCCGCCAATAGCGCCGGAGCCATACACAGCAGAGCGCGGGCCGCGAATATATTCAATGCGCTGAACCAACGAAATCGGGATTTGATTAAGATCCGGATCATTGGAAATACCGGAGCGCGCAACAGGAACGCCATCCACCAGCACCAGCGCATGTTTAGCTTCTGTGCCTCGGATAAAAGTTGAAGAAGTCTGGCCCATGCCGCCGTACTGGGCAATATCGACGCCCGGCAAACGGCGCATGACATCGCTTAAGGATTTCGCCTGCCAGCGGTCAATCTGCTCACGCGTAATCACTTCTGTCGGCGCCAGAACAGTATTCACAGGCTGCTGAAAACGGTTTGCGGTGACTACCATTGAATCCGGGCTTGTTTCCTGCGCCCAGCCAGAAAAAGCCGTGACGGAAAGCGCCGTCAACAGCGAGACTTTTTTTATCATCATTAACAAAGCATCCGCTTAATACGAAGGATGCCGCAGTCACGATCGGTAGAACGCGACGATCGTGCAGAGTGCGACGTGTTTCCGGCAGGTCTTCGGGCTTGGAGGCGTAAAGTGGACGATGACTTCCCGCTTATATAAGCAGTGTCTGCGAATCGCTATCATCCCGCCTGTCTTTACCGCTGCGCGTCAGCTCCAGCTTTTCACTGGATTCCCTTTTCACTCAAGGAGACCGGAACGCGCATGCTACATTCAGCACCGTATAGATGTCCAGACTGCTATTAATATCGCGTAACATTCGTTTCGGGCTGGACATCACGCCTGCATTCCCTACAATCCCCGCGTAAATTTTTATCACTCAGGAAGCATAATGACGCCCGAACACCTCCCGACAGAACGGTACGACGCTCAACTGGACGAGAAAGTGGTACGCCTGCAGGACATGATGGCCCCTTTTAACGCGCCGGCGCCGGAGGTGTTTCGCTCGCCGGTAAGTCACTATCGCATGCGCGCCGAGTTCCGCGTCTGGCACGATGGCGACGACCTCTACCATATTATTTTTGATCAAGAGACCCGCCAGCGTATCCGCGTGAACAGCTTCCCGGCGGCAAGCGAGCTAATTAATGCGTTAATGCCCACCATTATTGATGGCGTGCGCGATAACCCCACGCTGCGTCACAAGCTGTTCCAGATTGATTACCTGACGACGATGAGCAATCAGGCAGTGGTCTCGCTGCTTTATCACCGTAAGCTGGATGAAGCCTGGCGGGAGCAGGCGACTGCGCTGCGCGACGCGCTGCGTGCGCAAGGGTTTGATGTGCACCTGATTGGCCGCGCGACAAAAACCAAAATCGAGCTCGACCAGGATTACATTGACGAGCGCCTGCCGGTGGCGGGAAAAGAGATGGTGTATCGTCAGGTAGAAAACAGTTTCACGCAGCCTAACGCGGCGATGAATATTCAGATGCTGGAATGGGCGCTGGATGTGACGAAAGGCGCTCGCGGCGACCTGCTGGAGCTCTACTGCGGCAACGGCAACTTCTCGCTGGCGCTGGCGCGCAACTTTAAGCGCGTTCTGGCGACGGAAATCGCCAAACCTTCGGTGGCCGCTGCGCAGTACAACATCGAAGCCAACCACATCGACAACGTGCAGATTATCCGCATGTCAGCAGAAGAGTTTACGCAGGCCATGAACGGCGTGCGCGAATTTAACCGTCTGCAAGGGATCGACCTGAAAAGCTATCACTGCGAGACGATCTTTGTCGATCCGCCGCGCAGCGGGCTGGATGCCGACACGGTAAAAATGGTGCAGGCTTACCCGCGCATCCTTTATATCTCCTGCAACCCGCAAACTCTCTGCGGGAATCTGGAAACGCTGTCGCAAACGCATAACGTTGAACGACTGGCGCTGTTCGATCAGTTCCCTTACACCCATCACATGGAATGCGGCGTGCTGTTGACGGCAAAAGGCGCAGCGGAATAATTTCTCGCCACGCCTGACGACGCGAAGCGGAGCCTTTCTCCGCTTCGTTCGGTTTTATGAACTGGCGCTAAGGTGTTCGTATTTCCGCTTCGGCTCTTTGATCACCGTCCAGACAATCGTCATCGCCAGCATTTCAAAAATAGTCAACATGACGAAAAGGGGCGAAAAGCCGATTGTTTCTACCAGCGCCCCGACCACCAGAGTAAAGATGGTGGAGCCGCCCCAGCCAATCATCCCGGTCAGGCCGTTCGCGGTCGCCACTTCATTACGACCAAACAGATCGGAAGAGAGCGTAATCAGCGCGCCTGACAGAGTCTGATGCGCAAAGCCGCCGAAGCAGAGCATCAGAATGGCGAAGTAGGGATTACTGTAAAGACCAATCAGCCCCGGACCAATCATACACAGCGCACCGACCGTCACCACCAGCTTGCGCGACACCACCAGCGTCACGCCAAAACGCTTCTGGAAAAAGCCGGGTAAATAGCCGCCAACAATACATCCCACATCGGCAAATACCATCGGCAGCCAGGCCAGCATAGCTATTTGCTTAATATCCATGCCGTAAGCTTTAAATAAAAAGAGCGGTATCCAGGCGTTCAACGTGCCCCATGCTGGTTCGGCAAGAAAACGAGGCAGCGCGATCCCCCAGAACTGGCGGTTTTTCAATAAAGTTGAAACCGGCGCTCTTTTATTATTAGTTGCCTGGTGCTGCTCTTCCTGACCTTCTTTAATATATTTAAGCTCTTCCTTAGAGATATTTTTATGTTTATCAGGGCTGTTATAAAATTTATACCAGGCGATAGCCCAGATTAAGCTTACACCGCCAGTAATAAGGAAGGCGAAGTTCCAGCTGTGCGCCAGAATCGCCCATGCGACCAGCGGCGGAGCGATGACCCCGCCAATAGCAGCACCGGCGTTAAACCACCCTACCGCCACGGAACGCTCTTTAGCCGGGAACCATTCCGACGAGGCTTTCAGCCCGGCCGGGATCACCGCCGCTTCGGCAGCGCCCAGCGCGCCGCGCAAAAAAGCGAGGCTGCCCCAGGAGCCGGCGAAAGCGTGCGCCATATTTAGTAACCCCCACGCAACAGCGAAAATAATATAGCCTGTTTTCGTACCAAGAAAGTCAAGAATAAACCCTGCGACTGGCTGCATTAATGTATAACAGCCTTTAAAAACGGCATCGATATAAGAATACTGCTGAATGGTAATATTAAGTTCATGCATCATTGTCGGCGCCGCCACCGATAATGAGTTTCTTGCCAGATAGTTTAATACGGTCGCCAGCATGACCAGGCCGATCATGTACCAGCGTAACCCTTTTATAATTTTCATCAGGACACCTGTCATCTCACACTTGAAGGATGGAAACGCATATCCATTTAAAATGAAATAGCGTTCCATAATGTTATTTAATCCCTTTATGGAAAGTCGTGACAGCTATCCCACTCTGCAAATGATGAAAATTAGCAATTATTTGTGGTTCAAGTATTGCTTTGATTTATTAATTAACAACAAAGAAACAAGGTTCATATTAATAACAAACATTGTTTTGTAGAATGGTAGTAATAAAAGCCAGATGAATCGCAGTCTGATTTATTTTTTAATGGCGTGGAGGCCTGATGCCGTGCGGCCTGGCAAGAAAACGGTTTCACCCCAGGTTCGTGCTTATAGCAATAATGAAAAAACAGCGGCCAGGCCGCAGTGCGCAGGATGAAAAACGGAAAACAGAACGCAGATCAAAAGCGGGTTTATACGCTTTTTGCGCAAACTCTTTTTAAGTTCAAACTCGGGTGCGACGCTGTTGCTGATAATGCGCGGAAAACGGCGCCAAAAACAAAGGGCGCCCGGGCGCCCTTTCTACTTTCCGCTTCGGCGTTAATCCAGAGACTGGTTTTTACGACGACGCAGGCGAAAGCCAATCCAGAACAGCAGCACAACGGAGAGCACCGAAGGCAGGAAGTTGGAGCCAATCGCCGGGTATTCCGCACGTACCACCGCGCTGTACAGCAGCACGCCCAGAATAAAACAGGCGGCGGCAAGGCCCGGCAGGCCCACGGGCATGGTGCGGTTCTGGTAGCGCTGATGCAGGCAGTACACCGTCAGCACCAGCGAGATAATCGGAAAGATGGAGAAGGGTACGATGGAGCTGAACAGCGCCGCGAAGGTGCCGTTGATAGAAAGGCCGGCGATGAGCGCCAGCAGCAAGGTACCTTTTTCTTGAGTAGAAGTTTTCATTGTCTGTCCTTCAGTTTTCAGCGTGGTGCGACATCTTTTCCTGTTCACGGCGATACCAGTAATAAGCGCCTTTGGAGATCATCCGCAGTTGCAATACCAGCCGCTCTTCCAGTTGCCTGCGCTGTTCCAGCCCGACATCAAGCGCTTCGGCCCCGGCGCTGAAGACGATAGTCACCATCGCTTCCGCCTGAGCTTCCGTAAAACTGCGCGGCATCGCGTTTTCGAGCTCCAGATAATCGGCAAGTTCCGCGATAAAGTGCTGAATTTCCCGCGCCACCGCCGCACGAAAGGCCGCAGACGTGCCGGAGCGCTCCCGCAAGAGCAGGCGAAATGCGTTCGGGTTGTTGCCGATAAATTCCATAAAGGTGGAAACGGAAGTGCGGATCACGCTGCCGCCTTTAGCGATGCGCTGACGCGCCTGGCGCATCAGCTGGCGCAGCATCAGGCCGCTCTCATCCACCATCGTCAGCCCCAGCTCATCCACGTCGCGGAAATGCCGATAAAACGAGGTAGGCGCGATGCCCGCTTCGCGCGCGACTTCGCGCAGGCTCAGGCTGGCAAAACTTCTTTCAGCACTAAGCTGACTGAACGCGGCTTCCACTAAAGATCGCCGGGTTCGTTCTTTCTGTTGCGCTCTTACACCCATCACGTTTGCCTGAATCCTTCCTGTTGAAACGGCACTATACCAGAGAACAAAATTACCGGGTTTATACTGGATTGTGAATGATTGTTTACGCGCGCCATCTCCCGTTAACAAGGAAATAACCGCGTGATAATTGGGTTAACCGCACAGAGATGTTACTATTCTGTTGTTTTTATGTATAAGAATAAGGTAAGCCTTACCATGCCACAGACCTACGATTATGACGTAATAGTGATTGGCTCCGGCCCCGGCGGCGAAGGCGCCGCGATGGGACTGGTTAAGCAGGGAGCACGGGTAGCGGTAGTCGAGCGCTACCATAACGTCGGCGGCGGTTGCACCCACTGGGGCACTATCCCGTCGAAAGCGTTGCGCCACGCTGTCAGCCGCATTATTGAGTTCAACCAGAATCCTTTATACAGCAGCCATTCCCGCCCTCTCCGCTCTTCTTTCGCCGATATTCTCAACCACGCCGACAACGTCATTAATCAGCAAACCAACATGCGGCAGGGTTTTTATGAGCGCAACCGCTGCACCATTTTGCAGGGCGACGCCCATTTCGTTGACGATAATACGCTTGCGCTCGCCTGTCCGGACGGCTCGGTGGAAACGCTGACTGCGGAGAAGTTTGTTATCGCCTGCGGCTCACGTCCTTATCATCCGGCAGACGTCGACTTTAACCACTCCCGCATCTACGACAGCGACTCTATCCTCAGCATGCATCATGAGCCGCGCCACGTGATTATTTACGGCGCTGGGGTTATCGGCTGCGAATACGCCTCTATCTTCCGCGGCATGAACGTCAAGGTTGATTTGATAAACACCCGCGATCGCCTGCTGGCGTTTCTCGACCAGGAGATGTCAGATTCCCTCTCCTACCATTTCTGGAATAGCGGCGTGGTGATTCGCCACAACGAAGAGTACGAAAAAATCGAAGGGGTGGACGACGGCGTTATCGTTCACCTGAAGTCAGGCAAAAAAGTAAAAGCGGACTGCCTGCTCTACGCTAACGGTCGCACCGGCAATACCGACTCGCTGGCGTTGCAAAATATTGGGCTGGACGTCGACAGCCGCGGGCTGCTGAAAGTAAACAGCATGTACCAGACCGCGCTGCCGCATATCTACGCCGTGGGCGATGTTATCGGTTATCCGAGCCTCGCCTCCGCTGCTTACGACCAGGGCCGCATCGCCGCGCAGGCGATGATCAAAGGCGAAGCCTCCGCCCATCTGGTGGAAGATATTCCTACCGGCATTTACACCATTCCGGAAATCAGCTCGGTCGGAAAAACCGAACAGCAGCTGACGGCGATGAAAGTGCCGTATGAGGTGGGACGCGCGCAGTTCAAACACCTGGCGCGGGCGCAAATCGTTGGGATGAACATCGGCACGCTGAAGATCCTCTTCCATCGCGAGACGAAAGAGATCCTCGGCATTCACTGCTTTGGCGAACGCGCGGCCGAAATTATTCATATCGGCCAGGCGATAATGGAGCAGAAAGGCGGCGGCAACACCATTGAGTACTTCGTTAACACCACCTTTAACTACCCGACCATGGCGGAAGCCTATCGGGTCGCTGCGTTGAATGGCTTAAACCGCCTGTTTTAACGCGGCGTCGAAATGGCCATCCATCTGTTTGCGGATGGCCTCCGCCAGTTGCTCATAGCGGCTGCGCAGCGGGGAGCCCGGACGGTAAACCAGACCGATGGTGCGTTTCGGCTCCGGCTTCACGCACGGCAGGTAAACCACGCCGTCGCGATGACGCTCCGGCGGCACGGCAAGCGACGGCAGCAACGTAATGCCGCTGCCTGCGGCGACCATATTGCGCAGCGTTTCAAGACTGGTGGCGCGGAAATGGGTGTCTTCATCGGCGCCCGCTTCAAAGCAGAAGCCCATCGCCTGATCGCGCAGACAGTGGCCATCTTCCAGCATCAGCAGTTTTTCACCGGCCAGCTCGCCCATAGGCACGCGGTCGCGGTTCGCCCACGGATGATCCTCATACACCGCCAGCATCATCGGCTCGTCGAAAAGCGGCACCTCAATAAAGGATTCGCTCTCTTTCACCAGCGCCAGAATGGCGCAGTCGAGCTTGCCACTGTCGAGTTGCGCCAGCAGCTGATGCGTCTGCGCTTCGTGCAGGTACATCTCAAGCTTCGGGAAAGTCTGGTGCAGCATGGGGATCACCAGCGGCAGCAGATAGGGGCTGATGGTAGGGATAAGGCCGATGTGCAGCGGGCCGGACATCGCTTCGCCCTGCTGGCTCGCCATCTCTTTAAGCACTTTGACTTCGCGCAGCACGGTGCGCGCCTGATCGACCAGCAGCAGCCCCGCCTGGGTGAACAGCACTTTACGGCTGGTGCGCTCCAGCAGCATTACGCCCAGTTCATCTTCCAGCTTGCGGATCTGCCCGCTCAGCGTAGGCTGGCTGACATGACAAGCGTCCGCCGCGCGGCGAAAATGCCGGTGTTCGGCCAACGCCACCAGGTATTCAAGATCACGAATATTCATTAATCATCCTCCGCCGCCACGATAGTTCATGGCGATAGATATCATAGCAATCAACGATTATCCCTATCAAGTCAGAATATGAATAATAGACCTCAGCGGCAGGATACTTAACTAATCGACCCCTTAAGTTGAGAACCTGCCGGCAGAGAATCTCTCTGACCTGAATAACTAAAGCCAACGTGAACTTTTAGCGGACCTGATGTCCGCTTTTTTTTTGCCTGCGGAAAGCCGCGTAAAAATGAAAAAAAGCCCGGCGACAAGGCCAGGCTGAGAGGAGCAAAGCAAAAAAGTTAAGCCAGCCGTTGCTTCGCGGCGTCAATCGCCAGCTTCACCTGTACCGGAGAGACGCCGCCTTTGGCTGCGCGCTTATCCAGGCAGGATTGCAACGACAGGAGAGGGTAAACATCCTCGCCGATTACAGCACTGAATTGTTGCAAATCATCGAGCGCGAGCGCTTCCAGCGCTTTGCCCTGACGAATCGCCTCCACCACTGCTTCGCCAACGATATGGTGCGCCTCACGGAACGGCACCCCTTTAGCGACCAGATAATCGGCAAGCTCAGTGGCGTTCGCATAACCCTGCTGCGCCGCTTCCTGGCAACGCGGACGCTTCACCTGAATGCCATCCAGCACCAGCGTCGCCATGTGCAGGCAGTCTAGCCAGGTGTCGATTGCGTCGAACAGCCCTTCTTTGTCTTCCTGAATATCTTTGTTGTATGCCAGCGGCAGCCCTTTGAGGGTCATCATCATGCCGGTGAGCGCGCCCTGCACGCGGCCGCATTTGCCGCGAATCAGCTCCAGCGCGTCCGGGTTTTTCTTCTGCGGCATTAATGAAGAGCCGGAAGTGACGCGGTCGGAAAGCTCGACAAAGCCCGCCTCGCCGGAGTTAAAGAAAATCAGATCTTCAGCAAAGCGTGAAAGGTGCACCATGCCGATAGAGGCATCCGAGAGCAGCTCCAGCACGTGGTCGCGGTCAGAAACGCTGTCCAGGCTGTTGCGCGTCGCCGACGCGAAGCCGAGCCAGCCCGCCAGCTGTTCGCGGTCGATTTCATAAGCCGTGCCTGCAAGCGCACCGCTGCCAAGCGGGCTTACATCCAGGCGCTTGAGCGTATCCTGCAAGCGGCTTTCGTCGCGGGCCAGCATTTCAACATAAGCAAGGCACCAGTGGGCGAAAGTGACCGGCTGGGCGCGCTGCAGGTGGGTATAACCCGGCATCACCGCGTCCTGCGTGTTTTCCGCCGTGGTCACCAGCGCGCTCTGCAACTGGCGGTTGGCCGCCAGCAGTTCGCCGACCTGCTCTTTGCACCAGAGCTTAAGGTCCGTCGCCACCTGGTCGTTACGGCTGCGTCCGGTATGCAGCTTTTTGCCAAGCGCGCCGACTTTATCGATAAGCTTGCCTTCCACCCAGCTGTGGATGTCTTCAGCGTCGCTTTCCAGAATCGCCTGCGGGTTTTCCCGCACCTCTTCCAGCAGTACCGACAGCGCGTCTTCCAGCTGCTGCTGTTCCGCGCCCGTCAACACGCCCACCGTCACCAGCGCTTTGGACCAGGCCACCGACCCGATGATGTCCTGCTCAGCCAGTCGGTAATCAAAGCGTAAGGAGTCGTTAAACTGTTTAAAACGCTGATCCGCTGCCTGAGTAAAACGTCCGCCCCAAAGTGCCATAGTTACGCTCCGTAAATTCCTGTCCTGATTATCTTTTTACTGGCGGGTAACGCGCGCGCTTTTCCGCCAGACAACATACTTAGGCTCGCTCAGGGCGGATAAGCGAAACGCCGGCCGCCCTTTGCATCAAGCCTGATTACTTCTTCTGCTCGTTCAGCGCGCGAATGCGTGAAGAGAGCGAGAACAGACGGATAAAGCCGCCCGCATGGCTGTGGTCGTAAACTTCGTCTTCGCCGAAGGTCGCGAACGCTTCGTTATAGAGGCTGTTCGGCGATTTCTTCTGAATCGCAGTAACCTGGCCTTTATAGAGCTGCAGCACCACTTCGCCATTGACCTGCTCAGCCAGCGACTCTGCCGCCGCCTGCAGAGACTGACGCAGCGGGGCGAACCAGCGGCCGTCGTACACGACGTAAGACATCTCAAGGCCAACCTGTTCGCGCCATTTGAAGCTGTCGCGATCGAGCACCAGCTGCTCAACGCCGCGCAGCGCCGCCATCATGATGGTGCCGCCCGGGGTTTCGTAGCAGCCGCGGGACTTAATGCCCACCAGACGGTTTTCCACGATGTCGATACGGCCCACGCCGTGCTTCGCGCCAATCTTGTTCAGCGCTTCCAGGCACTGGAACGGAGAGAGATGCTCGCCGTTCACCGCCACCACTTTGCCTTTCTCGACGGTTACGGTGACCTGCTCAGGCTGGTCCGGCGCTTCCAGCGGGTCGACGGTCCAGACCCAGCAATCTTTATTCGGCGCGTTCCACGGGCTTTCCAGCACGCCGCCTTCGGTGGAAATGTGCCAGGCGTTCTCGTCACGGCTGTAGATTTTCTCAAGCGTGGCGGTGGTCGGGATATCACGCTCTTTCAGATAATCCAGCAGCGCTTCACGGGAACGCAGGTTCCACTCGCGCCACGGGGCGATCACTTTCAGGTTCGGCGCCAGCGCCGCCCAGGCGGATTCGAAACGCACCTGGTCGTTGCCTTTACCGGTCGCGCCGTGGCAGAGCGCGTCCGCGCCCACTTTGTTCGCCACGTCCACCAGCGCTTTCGCAATCAGCGGACGCGCCATGGAGGTGCCGAGCAGGTAGCTGCCTTCATACAGCGCGCCGGTCTGCAGCACCGGGTAAACGTAATCTTTGATGAACTCTTCACGCGCATCGACGACGTAGCATTCAGAAGCGCCGGAGCGCAGGGCTTTTTGTTCAACGCCTTTCAGGTCGTCGCGATCCTGGCCGATATCCACCACGCAGGCGACCACGTCGCAGCCTTCATAGTTCTCTTTCAGCCATGGAATGATGGCGGAGGTATCCAGGCCGCCGGAGTAAGCAAGAACAACTTTTTTGATGCCGTGATTTTGCATTGTCGTTTTCCTTTAGAAACTTTTAATTAGGCTAAAATGCGCGTGCCGATGGACACGCCATTAAATAGTGCGGGCAGCTGCTCCGCGTGGCGCCAGGAGGCGATATCCACCGGGCGGCCCAGCGTGCGGGCGGCGTCCAGCGCCGCGTGAACTTTAACAATCATGCCGTCGGTGATGATGCCCTGGGCGATAAGCTGTTCCGCTTTGGCGGCGGTCATCTCGGCGATGCGCTGGCCTTTGCCGTCCAGGATGCCGCTCACGTCGGAGAGCAGGATCAAATCCGCGCCAAGGGTCGCCGCCAGCGCTGTCGCCGCCTGGTCGGCGTTGACGTTCATCAGCTCGCCCGTTTCCGTCACGCCGATGGAGCTCACCACCGGCAGGAAGCCTGCGTCGAGCAGCGTATTAATCAGCTTCGGCGAACCCGGCTGCGCCTGGCCCACATGGCCCAGCGACTCATCAAGCTGCGTCACGTTGACGCTGTCGCCATCGCCGAGATAAAGGCCGACGGCGGGAATAGCATGTTTTTTCGACCAGGCGAGCAGCGTTTTGTTGGCGGAACCCGCCAGCGCGCCGGTGATAATGTCTATCTGGTCAGCAGGCGTAACGCGCAGGCCATCTTTTTTCTGCACCGGCAGGTTGAGCTTTTTCATCAGCTCATCCACCACGCAGCCGCCGCCGTGAACGATGACCAGCGGACGCTGGTGGGACTCGCGGTAGTTCACCAGCGCGGTGAACAGACGCTCCAGCGCCTCTTCGCTGTCCAGCAACACGCCACCTAATTTAATAATTAACGGGTTCATCATCTCACCTGACTGTCGGTTAAATAAGAGACTGCGTTTCAGTAAAACCAAAGCGAATATTCGCGCACTGCATCGCCTGCGCCGACGCCCCTTTCAGGAGGTTGTCTTCGGTCGCCACCACGATGAGGTGCTCGCCCTGCATGGCGAAGCCGATATCGCAGAACGGCAGGCCCACCACATTTTTCAGCGCCGGCACCCCTTTCTCATACAGGCGCACCAGCGGTTTATCGGCATACGCCTGCTGGAACGCCTCCGTCACCTGCGCCTGGGTAACGCCCGGCTTCAGGCGGCAGGTAATGGTTTCCAGAATGCCGCGCGGGAAGTTGCCGAGGTGCGGCGTAAAAATCACCTCTGTCCCCAGATGGGTAGCGATTTCCGGCTGATGACGATGGTTGAACATGCCGTACGGCTGCAGGCTCACTTCGCAGAAGCTGTTAGACATCGCCGCCTTGCGCCCTGCCCCGCTCACGCCGCTGGTGGCGTTGATAACCGGCCACTGGCTGAGATCAAGCAGGCCGTTGTCGATAAGCGGTTTTAAGGAGAGCTGCGCCGCCGTCGGGTAGCAGCCCGGCACGGCAACCAGCTTCGCCTCTTTCAGCTTCTCCACGTTCCACTCGGCAAGGCCGTAAACCGCCTGCTCCAGCAGATCCGGATGCTGATGGGTGAAGCCATAAAATTTGTCGTAGAAGGCCGCGTCGTTAACGCGAAACGCGCCGGAGAGGTCGAACACCACGCAGCCCGCTTCCAGAAACTGCGGCGCTAAATCGTGGCTCACCTCGTGGGCGGTGGCGAGAAACACCACGTCCAGGTCCCTGGTAAACTCGCTGATGTCGGACATCGGCTGCAGCGGCAGATCGAGAATGCCCTTCAGCTGCGGATGCAAATCGGAGAGCAATTTTCCTGCATCATTGCTTTGCGCTGAGACCGTCAAAGCGGTTATGTTCATATGCGGATGGCGATTCACGTAGGTCGCAAGCTCTGCGCCGGCATAACCGCTGGCGCCAACAATCAGCGTGTTCAACATCGGGGCTGTTTACCTTCTTACCGTCATTTGCTTAAGGCGTTGGCCGCAGGCCTTAGCCGTGTTCGCGAGCGTGGTTCGCATGACCGGAACCCTGCAGTTCCCTTACGCTCAACGTTAATGTATTTTTATTCACTAATATTGCATGAATATTGATACTATCCGACCTAAGGTATGTCAACAGTGAAAACGAAATTACCGCCATTTATCGAGATTTACCGTGCGTTGATCGCCACGCCGTCCATCAGCGCCACCGACGCTGCGCTGGATCAGAGCAATGAGTCTTTAATCAATCTGCTGGCGGGATGGTTTCGCGAACTGGGGTTCAATGTGGAAGTGCAGCCGGTGCCCGGCACGCGCAACAAGTTCAACCTGCTCGCCAGCACCGGAAACGGCGCGGGCGGCCTGTTGCTGGCGGGCCATACCGATACGGTGCCGTTCGATGACGGGCGCTGGACGCGCGACCCGTTTACCCTCACCGAACATGACAATAAGCTTTACGGTCTCGGCACCGCCGACATGAAAGGTTTCTTCGCGTTCATCCTGGATGCGCTGCGGGATGTGGACGTGACGCAGCTGAAAAAGCCGCTCTATATTCTGGCGACCGCCGATGAAGAGACCACCATGGCGGGCGCACGCTATTTCTCTGAAACCACCGCGCTTCGCCCCGACTGCGCCATCATCGGCGAACCCACGTCGCTGCAGCCGGTGCGCGCGCATAAAGGCCATATTTCCAGCGCTATTCGCGTGCTGGGCCAGTCGGGCCACTCCAGCGACCCGGCGCGCGGCGTGAACGCCATTGAGCTGATGCATGAAGCCATTACGCACATCATGGCGCTGCGCGACAACCTGAAAGCGCGCTATCACTACGACGCCTTCACCGTGCCTTATCCGACGCTTAACCTCGGCCACATTCACGGCGGCGACGCGGCTAACCGCATCTGCGCCTGTTGCGAACTGCATATGGATATCCGCCCGCTGCCGGGCATGACGCTGGACGACTTAAACGGCCTGCTGAACGACGCGCTGGAGCCGGTGAGCCTGCGCTGGCCGGGACGCATCAACGTGGCTGAGCTGCACCCGCCGATCCCGGGCTACGAATGCCCGCCGGATCATCAGCTGGTGCAGGTGGTGGAAAAGCTGCTCGGCGCGCAAACCGACGTGGTGAACTACTGCACCGAAGCGCCGTTTATCCAGACGCTCTGCCCGACGCTGGTGCTCGGCCCAGGCTCCATTAACCAGGCGCATCAGCCGGATGAGTTTCTGGAAACGCGCTTTATCAAGCCGACCCGCGAATTAATTACGCAGGTTGTGCATCATTTTTGCTGGCATTAAAAGTTGTGCATAAGGGGGCGATCGCCCCCTTTTTATTCTGCCGATCGGGCAAATTCCATAAGAAACGCTTATTAGCCATCTGGTGAATTAAATTTCGTAAATTGCGGAGATCTGCTCGTCAGCTGAAGCGATTTCGCAGCAATTGACGAACGGGGTTTGGCGTGGCTTTATAAAAGACAACGAAGAGGCTTAGTCCGAAAGATTTCGAGTCGCAGCAAGGCGGCAAGCGAGCGTATCCCAGGGAGCTTACTTAAGTAAGTGACCCGGGTGGGCGAGAGCAGCCAACGCCGCTGTGGCTTGAAAGATGCAGGACTTTTACAGGTGAGATGGGGTGTCTGGGGTAAATGAACGAACAATATTCCGCTTTGCGAAGTAACGTCAGTATGCTCGGCAAGTTGCTTGGGGATACCATCAAGGGTGCGCTGGGAGAGAACATCCTGGACCGGGTGGAAACCATCCGCAAACTGTCGAAATCGTCCCGCGCCGGCAATGAAGCCGACCGCCAGGAACTGTTAACCACGCTGCAAAACCTGTCCAACGACGAGCTGCTGCCGGTCGCCCGCGCGTTCAGCCAGTTCCTTAATCTGGCCAACACCGCCGAACAGTACCACAGCATTTCGCCCAAAGGCGAAGCGGCCAGCAATCCGGAAATCATCGCCCGCACGCTGCGTAAACTCAAAGACCAACCGGACATCAACGAAGCCGCCATCAAGCAGGCTGTGGAATCGCTGTCGCTGGAGCTGGTGCTCACCGCCCACCCGACCGAGATCACCCGCCGTACGCTTATTCATAAAATGGTCGAAGTGAATAACTGCTTAAAGCAGCTCGACCATAAAGACATCGCCGACTATGAGCGCAACCAGATTATGCGTCGTCTGCGCCAGCTGCTGGCTCAGTCCTGGCATACTGATGAAATTCGTAAATACCGCCCAAGCCCGGTAGATGAAGCCAAATGGGGCTTCGCGGTGGTGGAAAACAGCCTGTGGGAAGGGGTGCCGAACTACCTGCGCGAGCTGAACGAGCAGCTGGAATCGCAGCTTGGTTATAAGCTGCCGGTCGATTTTGTCCCGGTGCGTTTTACCTCCTGGATGGGCGGCGATCGCGACGGCAACCCGAACGTCACCGCCGATATCTCCCGCCACGTGCTGCTGCTGAGCCGCTGGAAAGCGACCGATCTGTTCCTGAAAGATATTCAGCTGCTTATCTCTGAACTTTCCATGGTGGAATGCACCGACGAACTGCGCGAAATGGTCGGCGCGGAAGGCGCCACCGAACCGTACCGCTATCTGCTGAAAGGGCTGCGCGCGCAATTGCTGGCAACGCAGGCCTGGCTGGAAGCGCGCCTGAAGGGCCAGAAGCTGCCGAAGCCGCAGGGGCTGCTTACCCAGAACGAACAGCTGTGGGAGCCGCTGTACGCCTGTTACCAGTCGCTGGTGGCGTGCGGCATGGGCATTATCGCCAACGGCGAACTGCTCGACACGCTGCGCCGCGTGAAGTGTTTCGGCGTGCCGCTGGTGCGCATCGATATTCGCCAGGAGAGCACCCGCCACACCGAAGCGCTGGGTGAACTGACCCGCTACCTCGGCATTGGCGACTATGAAAGCTGGTCCGAAGCCGACAAGCAGGCGTTCCTTATTCGCGAACTGAACTCTAAACGTCCGCTGCTGCCACGCCAGTGGGAGCCGAGCGAAGAGACGCGTGAAGTGCTCGACACCTGCCGCGTGATTGCCGAAGCGCCGCGCGGCTCCGTCGCCGCCTATGTTATCTCAATGGCGAAAACGCCGTCCGATGTGCTGGCGGTTCACCTGCTGCTGAAAGAGGCGGGCATCGGCTTCGCGCTGCCTGTCGCGCCGCTGTTTGAAACCCTGGACGACCTGAACAACGCCAACGACGTGATGACCCAGCTTCTGAACATCGACTGGTATCGCGGCTTTATTCAGGGCAAACAGATGGTGATGATTGGCTATTCCGACTCCGCGAAAGATGCGGGCGTGATGGCCGCTTCCTGGGCGCAGTACCAGGCGCAGGACGCGCTGATCAAAACCTGCGAGAAAGCGGGCATTGCGCTGACGCTGTTCCACGGTCGCGGCGGCTCTATCGGCCGCGGCGGCGCGCCAGCCCACGCGGCGCTGCTCTCCCAGCCGCCGGGTAGCCTGAAAGGCGGCCTGCGCGTCACCGAACAGGGCGAGATGATCCGCTTTAAATACGGCCTGCCGGAAGTCACCATCAGCAGCCTGTCGCTCTACACCAGCGCTATCCTGGAAGCGAACCTGCTGCCACCGCCGGAGCCGAAAAAAGCGTGGCGCCAGGTAATGGACGAGCTGTCGGTTATCTCCTGCAACATGTACCGCGGCTATGTGCGTGAAAACAAAGACTTCGTGCCTTATTTCCGCTCCGCCACGCCGGAACAGGAGCTCGGCAAGCTGCCGCTCGGCTCCCGCCCGGCGAAGCGTCGCCCGACCGGCGGCGTGGAATCGCTGCGCGCCATTCCGTGGATCTTCGCCTGGACGCAGAACCGCCTGATGCTCCCCGCCTGGCTTGGCGCGGGCGCGGCGTTGCGCAAGGTGGTGGAAGACGGCAAGCAGAGCGAGCTGGAAACCATGTGCCGCGACTGGCCGTTCTTCTCCACCCGCCTCGGCATGCTGGAGATGGTTTACTCCAAAGCGGACCTGTGGCTGGCGGAATATTACGACCAGCGCCTGGTGAAAAAAGAGCTCTGGACGCTCGGCAAAGAGCTGCGCGAGCTGCTGGAAGCGGACATCAAAGTGGTGCTGGATATCGCCAACGACTCGCACCTGATGGCGGACCTGCCGTGGATTGCCGAGTCCATCCAGCTGCGTAATATCTACACCGACCCGCTGAACGTGCTGCAGGCTGAACTCTTGCACCGTTCACGCCTGGCGGAAGAACAGGGCCAGGAGCCTGACCCGCGCGTTGAACAGGCGCTGATGGTCACCATCGCTGGCGTCGCGGCGGGCATGCGTAATACCGGTTAAGCGCTGACGTCAAAAAACAAATCCCCGCCCGACGCGGGGATTTTTTTATTCTTCATTTATGCACACCGTCCTCACCCCACCAGAAACAGAGGCGGCGCCACAAGGCCAATAAAGCCGATGACGCCACTCACCGCCACCAACGAGGCGCCCAGCCGCGTCGACCGCTGCGCCTGCCCTGCCGGGGGTTATAGCTTAGTCTGCCTGCTCATCGTCACGTAAAAAGCAGGGCGTAGTGAGCGCTTCCACCAGATAGCCCAGCAGCTCGTACAGCAGCCCCGTCAGGGTTTTCGCTATGCCCTCTTCAAGCCTGTTATCAAGCAGCAGAATATTGAGCGCGGCGCAGTACTCGCGCAGCAAATCCTCATCCGGCGCGAAGGGCGAATCCGGCAAAGGCGGCAGCGAATCAGTGGTTAGCGCCTCCTGATGCGCCGGAGAGAGCGGCGCTTCCAGACGTTTTTCCAGCGCGTGGAGATACGCCCCGATGGCGCGGCAGACCACGGGCCGCTCGGTACGGTTTTTAGTGTCGATAAGCAGGTCGGAGAGCACTTCAAGGGTCTGCGCGAGGTCGACATAGTCGCACTTTTCGCTGCGCAGTTCGCCGTAGACCAGCGGGTTCCAGGGAGTGGTGCGGAAGATATCGTGCAGGGTGAAGATATGTTGGGTCATGATAATTGCCTTCCGATCGTGACTGATTGCCACCGCCAGAAACGCCAACTTCAGGTGGTGGCTCGAGCAGGGTTGGCGTACCAGTCGAAGGCTCACTGGCGAACCTTGCGGTTCCCCTGCCCGAGCCACCATGGGAGTATACCCTGAAAAAGGGTAGCAACGGGCTATGACACAGAGGCCGCAACAGCCTTTGTATCGCCTTCATTCTGGTTCAGGACGCCAATCCCGGCGTCTGATTTTGCAGACGCGGGAGCAGATTACGGCTGTAAATTTGTACAGGCAAGATGAGGCGGGGAAATTCGGAGTTTGGCCCGATCATATTTATTTACAGGTTAACGGTGGGCTTTCGGTTTACTTCCTGCACGTATTTTCCCGGTCGGGAATAAAGGCTGAAGAATAATCTCTTCATTGAAAATATATAAAACAGGGCATAAAGCCGTCACGTCATCGATATTTTCCGCGATCAGCTTTACATTTGTTTTAAAGACGGGAATATCTGCATCATCCGCCAGCACAAAAACCGGCTGATTATTAAGAAGGCCGGAATTAAGGCTCGCATCCAGACTCTCGTGATCGGCATGATCCATTCCAGACCATGCCACACCGCCATGTGGAGAAAGGTAGCCTGAAAGGATGTTGATAGCCACGTTTTCCTGCTCACCTTCAACGATGTGGAAGTCAGCCTTCAGCGCGGCTTTGCATTCTTCAAAAAGTGTCATGGGGTTAGCCAGGAGAAAAAACCGCCGGGAAATAATCATTAATTTTATCGTTATCCAGATGTCAAACTATAAACGTCAACGCTACACTTTTAGTTTAGTCATAATAACATCCTCGTCGGCTTTACATATCCCATGAGAGATACACAAGCAACCCTCGTTTTCTAAAATACTAAACCCACCTTCCTCGCATTCAAAATAGACACCTACACTCCCGTCTTCAATCCCCTTAATTCTATATTCATAAATATCGATTATTTTCTGCCCGACATAACGAGCTAATTCATCAGCGGCTTGTACTGGGTAAGCAAATTCATCATCAATATCAGCAAGATCCAGAAGAAGAGGTTCTGAATCTTCAAGTGAAAGCGTTATAGTCCCTTCACCAATAGTTAATGACGCCCAACCAGAAACAGAGGTTTGGAAAAAAAGCACCAGTACCTTACAAATTAACTCATTTCCTATAAAGAATGAGCGGTATCTGAAATCTCTAAAAAATTCATCTGTCAGCATGTTTTTTTCATGAAGCCTTGACGGGATAGTTTTTGGCGTGCCGATTATGGCGGTACTCCAAAAACATATCTTTTCTGGCTGTGTGGGATTTCAGGAAAAATATTTAACATCACTCTTTCATCAAAGATAGCTTATCTAATTTCCCGCTTTGATTAAATTCCATATGCATATATCCTTCTTTTATTTTATATTTTATCCATCGATTAAGATAGCCAAGTAAAGGATCTGGTTTCCCCCCACCGCTTTTTATTGGCATGCCTAGCTCATCAATAATACTATTTTCCATATTACCATACACAGGTAGTTCATTTGCATATGATGCGAAACCTTCACTTGGCTCTATAAACAAAGATATCTGTGTTACATTTTTTTCATCTGCAAGCAGTAAAATACCTTGATCAAAAAATGAATAATATGTTACCTCACCTAATATGTCTGATGATATATTAGGCAATACTCCGATCTTTTGCGGCAGTAAAATGAATTTACTATCGGTCTTTTCACAACCTAAAATTTCTTTTAGTTCTTTCCAGTCTAACATTATTTAATCACTCCGGTCTGCCGGTTTCGCTCAATAATTTTATCAATTGCTTTATCAACATCCTGTGTATCATAGCCACGTTCGAGTATATTTATCCTTAAAGCATCAGTATCTCGGCAAACAGCTCCACATACATCTAAAGCATCTTGCTCAACTTGAGCTGCTGTATTTTTCCGCCATGTGTAGGCCCTGCTCTGTGAACATCTTTAGGAACTTCTACTGCCGTGGCATTTTGATACAGAGTTTTTTCCTCGCCGGGAGTTAATTTCCTACCTAATTCATTTTCTTTCGCTTTTTTAAGCGCTGCAAATGATGGTATATGATCATGCTCCAGCCCATCACCAACTATTTCACGATTATTCAATTCCTTGTATGAATTAACATCAAGTGCCTTAACATGTTCAAACTTATCATTGGCTTTGTTAATCAGTTTAGATACAGTTTCAAGATCACTAGCTTTGAGGGCTTTTTCGGCCCCTTTGATAAAAACGCCTGCTTCATCACCTGGCTCTGGCAAAATGCCAACGACCGCGGCCAGATAACCCAGCGCACTGTCCGCTTCCTGGAAGCTCTTGATATCACCGTAAACAGGAATAAAGTCGCTGCCCGCTTCCGCAAATCCTGCCAGCAGCTCATCGCGGTGCGCATCCATTTTCGCACCGCAGGCATCGGCAGTTAGCCCGGTACAGTTGATGCACTGCATCTGCATCGGTCATGCTGTTTTTCGCAAGATCGCTCACAATGACGCTTTTCACCCGCAGGACTGCACACAGAGACGCACGAACACGCATCAATAAATAAAATGACGTAGAACACGATTATTACCTTACGGGATATCGGAGGCAGCCATGATTTCAATTTTTTGACGGTACGCCGATAACGGTACTCTTAAAAAATATCTTGTCTGGTAGTGAACAGACTCAGGCTACATAAATCCCGTCAATTAAAGACGGGATAGTATAAATGGTAAAAAAATTAATTTAGGTGAGCTTCAATTCGCTTACATAAAAACTCATAGAAGTTATTTGCATAATGAAGTGAACACCCAGATGGTAACCTCTGAAGTATCGGGCATTCTTCATTTTTAAATTGCGAGTAGTCAAAATAGAATGTTTCACCAAAATCAGTTTCACTCACAACCAGCTGATTTTGTTTTGCTGTGCCATTTTTTAAATCAGTTAGGTGCTGATAGACAATATCTCCACCACAGACACTATCAAAATCCACTCCATATATACTATATATTTCCTCGCCACCAATTTCACCGCCAACATACTCCTTTAAAAACGTTTTATAGGATGACGTAAATGGAAGACCAAGAATTTTTTCAGCTTGATTAATCCACTTACTATCAACGGCATTTTCAGCACGGCCAAAATCAACTAAATCACTGTGATTAGCAATAAGCTTCGCAACATCTGACAACGTATAATCGCTCATAGTTTATTTACCGTATTCCGCAGCACGTTGCTGCCAATATTGACTTTTCCACTTATCAAACACTGGTCGATTGATCCCTGATGGTATTGTATTAGGATTTATATGAATAACTGCACTGTTTTTTTGATGGAACGACTGAGTCACTTCCGCAATAGGCCCATTTTGGCTCTGCGTCATATGGTGCAGGTTCACTGATTTACCATCAGCTCCTATTGGAGCCCTTCCCGATGCCATTCTTTCGATATTTGTACCTGTTACAGTTTTTCCTTTTTCCTTCCAAGAGAACACATGGTTAGGATCAAATAGATCATTACGTTGATAAACTTTATTACCACTAAACTCAACTGGTTCTGCTGACCAGAACTTTCTTTCCTGACCAAAGTATTTCGCAGAACTGATATCATCGCCAGCTCTCGTGATTAGTTTAGACGCAGCCTCAAGATCGCCCGCTTTGAGTGCCTTATCCGCACCTTTAAGCAAGACCCCAGCTTCATCGCCGAGCCCGGGCAGTATACCAACGACTGCGGCCAGATAACCCAGCGCACTGTCCGCTTCCTGGAAGCTCTTGATATCACCGTAAACAGGAATAAAGTCGCTGCCCGCTTCCGCAAATCCTGCCAGCAGCTCATCGCGGTGCGCATCCATTTTCGCACCGCAGGCATCGGCACTTAGCCCGGTACAGTTTTTCGCTTTAAACTCTTCAGTGGCTTTTTCCAGCGCATCCTGCGCTTTCTGATATTTCTCCTGTTGTGTCATGCCGGAGGCTAGATTCTCGGCGATATCACTCAGCGCATTATTCTCAGCCGCATTTTTCCCTGCCTGCGCGCCGGTTAACACACTGGCGCTGCTGTCTCCGGCAATGCCGCCAGCAAGCCCTGCCGCAAGCGTTGAGAAAGCGCTGATGGTCTGCTTCTCTTCTTCGGTCAGGTCCGCTGCGCTTTTGCCCGGGAACATCTGCGCCAGCAAGATTTTAGCTGCCTGTTCCCCTGCCACCGCACCGGCAGCGCCCGCCAGAGCGTTGCGTCCCTGAAGCTCCGCCACGACGGCTCCGGCGATGGCATGGGCAATCGCTTTACTGCCCTCGTCCAGGTTCAGCTTATGGCCGATAATATCCGCCAGGTACGGCGCTGCGCCGCCTGCCAGCGCCGACTGAAGCGCCGCAACCCACCACCCCAGCCGGGCCGTGCATAAGGCGATATTTTTACGCGGCGAGTGGATAGAACAGGCGGGATTTACCGACGGGATGCCGGTAAAAATCCGGGTGATGCCCGACTGCCTCGTTATCACCACCCGGAACACTCGCGAGCTGTACAGCTGCGCCGGGGGGCTGAGCGTGACGTACATCAACAGGCCAAAAATGCCCCAGCGGTTTAAGACCTTCCCCGGCGCGCTGAACGACACCAGCGATTTGTCGGTGCTCAAGCGCGGGGACGGGCGTTTTGCTTGACAGCTGATAACATGATCCCGCAATCAGGCCGAGATCTTCATATTGTATACTTAGTTTATTCCATTCATGAGATATTTTCAGACGAGATATAAATAATTCCTTTTATATCATCTGGTAATACACTATATCTCAATGGGGATAGAGGCTTTGATATTAACTTATACTTGTCATTCCTATAGTCATAACTAAATAATCCTTTACGTGACATTTCTATGAATGATTTCAAATAACGAGAACGCTGTTCCTCATCTGAAAAATCAGGAAGATTATATTCAATAACTTCCACGTCAGATAAAGGTTCCAGAGAGTAGAAGTAATCATATACTAATTCATAGTTATCAATAGATTCTCTAATTTTCTCCGGAACTGGGCTTTTCCCCCCTGTTGCAAAGTGAGCTAAAAAACCGTCCTGACCGGATAAAAACCAGTCCAAATCATTTTCTAAAAAATCATCATCCATATACATCATTATTCAGCCCCAAATATGTTTTTACAGTTTTCACAACGAGGGACCACTTCTCCGGTTCTTCGTCGAATCGCAGGAGTGAACTGAATATCTTTAAGTTTTAAACTTGGATTTAGCAATAAAAGCTCATTTGCTGCTCTGAATTCCGCACAACGGCCTAATATATTTCCACACGCAGTTTTTTACTCCCAACCCGCCTAACTTATCAGCATATGCCTTCAATTCCGGAGCAACTACGGTAGGTACAGCGCCATTAGATGTCGTCACAATCTTTCCTGTTAGAGGAGCTACGGCACCAATTGCTGTCGCTGGTTTGTACTTGCTACCCGCAAAAGAATTTACGAATTCATCTAATTGCTTGCAGGCATCATTAAGAAGTGCATTTTCCTTTTTAGCAAGATTTTTCCCCGCCTGTTCACCACCCTTAACAATACCATCAATAGCCGACAAGCCAGGCTTACCCGTAACCGCTGTTCCCCGAGAAGCTTTTCCGTTTCCCGATGATGGTTTATCTAACGTAAACGCCACAGTCACCGACGCCAGAACCGCTTTGCTCAGGTTGTTTTTGTGCAGTTCTGTATTATTCGCTACCGGTTCAAGTTCAGAGATCGAATAAGCAACCAGTCCATATCTTCAGCGAAAAATAGCGCCTCTGAAGCCATCCCGTTAAAGGCGTCAATCCATAATGACGGCTGGTTCCAGCTTGTCAAATCAACCTCGTTCCCTTCTGCGCGTAAAGGAAAGAGATGAAGCGCGGACTCAAACCCATAGAAACCATTTTGAGTTTCTAACAAGGAGACCAGTTCCTTCACTGCCGGAAACGGCCAGGCGGCTAATTGCTGGCTTTCAGGGTGTTGTGAAGACAGGCTTTCACTGCAAATGGACAATAATTTTTCAGTGAATCTACCCATCTTTTTCAACTCCCACCATAGCCTGGATAATCAATACGGATTTGTATCTCACCCGCCACGCTGACTTCCGCCACGCCCGGCTTACTTACAACGGCTAAAAGCCAGCCGCAAACCGGCGCCAATTTCAGCAGGCGAACTGTTTGTCGAAAGAATAACGTCCTCAATGCCATCGCCTTTAGTCCGCCCCCAGGCTTCTAACTTTTCATGGCGCGTTGGGATTATCGTAATGATATCGTTCACGCAATGCACAGTGCATTTTTTCATATCTTTAAATAAGGCCTTGCTACTCTTATAACCGTAACGCGCCTTCAACATAGCCACCCAGTCCGAATAATTACTCTTACTTTTCTCCGGATTAAAAAAGATTGTGCGCTCTTGCAGATCGTTTAGTGTTCGACTGTTAGACAAAGCCTGAATGAGCGCTTCGCCCAGGCCAGGATCATCTACTGTTGGCATAAGTAAATCAGACGGAAAAGCCGGATCGCGCCCTACTCTTCCTAATCCTGAATAGGTATCGATGCAAATAAAATCCTCAGTGCAACATGCACTCGCCCAGTAATCCTGGTTTTGGTTAAATTTCATTATTTCCTTAATTCCCGCTTAATATATCTTCTACTCAAATCAAGTTTATTACCCTGCACCTGTATCATAACAGCTCAGAAATCCGTTTTATTTAAGCAAATATCGGACTTTGACCTGGGCCATTCATTAATGAAATACATTTCAATAAGTGAGCTTGTTACGCATTAATAATACAAACCAGGCCATATAGAGCAATCTTGACACCCACAATAACAGAAGGCACTTTGACAGTCCTCCTCTCAAGAAAAATTCTTTTATAAAAAGAATTTTACCATTATTATTATAAACCAACCCAGAAAAGAACTTCCCGTGCACAATAAATAAAATAACAGCAAGCACACCAGGAATATTATTAAGAAGCGCTATTGGATCGTTCGCCCTGCTAAACTCCAGCGCAAGACCAAAGCAATAAATAAAAATCAAAAGCAAGGCTGCCAGGTTCGATCCAGTATTCCTGCCAAAAAAGTTCCCTGAGAAGCTTTTCCGTTTCCTGATGATAGTTTATCTAACATAAACGCCACAGTCACCGACGCCAGGACCGCTTTGCTCAGGTTGTTTTTGTGCAGTTCTGTATTACCCGCTACTGGTTCAAGTTCAGAGATCGAATAAGCAACCAGTCCATATCTTCAGCGAAAAATAGCGCCTCTGAAGCCATCCGGTTAAAGGCCTCAATCCATAGCGACAGCTGTTTCCAGCTTATCAAACCAACCTCGCTCCCTTCTGCGCGTAAAGGAAAGAGATGAAGCGCGGACTCAAACCCATAGAAACCATTTTTAGTTTCTAAAAAGGAGATCAGTTCTTTCACTGCCGGAAACGGCCAGGTCGCTAACTGCTGGCTTTCAGGGCGTTCTGAAGACTGACTGTCACTGCAAATGGACAATAATTTTTCAGTGAATCTACCTATATTTTTCAACTTCCGCCATAGCCTGGATAATCAATGCGAATTTGTATCTCACCCGCCACGCCCGGCTTACTTACAACGGCTCAAAGCCAGCCGCAAACCGGCGCCAATTTCAGCAGGCGAATTATTTGTCGAAAGAATAACGTCCTCAATGCCATCGCCTTTAGACCGCCCCCAGGCTTCTAACTTTTCATGGCGCGTTGGGATTATTGTAATGATATCGTTCACGCAGTGCACAGTGCATTTTTTCATATCTTTAAATAACGTTTTTTTGGTCTTATATTGATACTGCTCTAGCAACATAGCTGTCCAATTTTTATATCTTTCTTTAACTTTATCGGCATCAAAAAAAGCCGCACGCTCTTCGCGTACTACCAGACTTCTGCTATCCGACAATGCCTGTAAAATAGCGTCACCTATGCGCATATCATCAGCGTCTGGTGGAAGCAAACGAGAAGGGAACAAAGCGTCCCTTCCGGTCATGCCTAGCCCAGAATAAGTATCAATGCAAAAAAAATCATTCGTTATAAAGACATTAGCCCAGTAATCCTGGTTTTGGTTAAATTTCATTATTTCCTTAATTCCCGCTTAATATATCTTCTACTCAAATCAAGTTTATTACACTGCGCCTGTATCATTATAGCCCAGACATCCTTTTTATTTAAGCAAATATCGGACTTTGACCTGGGCCATTCATTAATGAAATACATTTCAATAAGTGAGCTTGTTACGCATTAATAATACAAACCAGGCCATATAGAGCAATCTTGACACCCACAATAACAGAAGGCACTTTGACAGTCCTCCTCTCAAGAAAAATTCTTTTATAAAAAGAATTTTACCATTATTATTATAAACCAACCCAGAAAAGAACTTCCCGTGCACAATAAATAAAATAACAGCAAGCACACCAGGAATATTATTAAGAAGCGCTATTGGATCGTTCGCCCTGCTAAACTCCAGCGCAAGACCAAAGCAATAAATAAAAATCAAAAGCAAGGCTGTCAGGTTCGATCCAGTATTCCTGCCAAAAAAAGATAGTCACTAAAAACAAGAACATCCTTCCTTGGTTTAGCGCCACCCAAAACTTTATAGACAAAAAGAAAAAATATAATTGCCAAAGCTGCCAGCGATATAGCCAACCCAACAGCACTAAAATAAAAGAAATAGTTATTAGAAATCATGATGGTATATCTCCCTGGTCGATTCTCCATCTATATCTATATTCAACGGCGGTAATTTAGATTCACCGCTCACGCCAACCGATGGTCCGAAACCAACTGAGAGGCCTATCCCGCCTTTACTCCCAGTGACAGTAGCGCCTCCAACAAGCCAACCAAAATTATAAGCATGTTCTCTCAGCTTTTACATGTACTCCATGGAATTTGCAACAGTAGCTCCAGCCGGATAATTATTCACAGCTTCCAGAATGTAATTAGCCGTCATAGCCTCTGTTATACCAAAGCCACATTAAGATCGCTCTATATTCTACCGCATTTCTAATTTTAGGCAGAGGCAGAGCCTGAAAAACAGGCTCATTTATAAAAAAACAATATTATATATAAGCTTAATCATTTAATCTTAAGCGCAACGAGACACCAACCTCTGCGAGTACTTTCTCGACTTCATGAAAAAAAACATTACTTCATCTGGAGGATTGTTTTTGAAATATATTTCAATCCTTTTTTTGGCATCTTTATGAACTGTAGGAAAATTATATTTTATTTCTCCTCCTTCTATAAATCTAATGTATGAGTTTATTTTCTCCTGCAACTTATACAAATGTTCATTAGTTGCGCTCCTCCATGCCAGATGATCAGAGATAGCCAGACTAACAACGTCTGGCTCGTTTTCAGGTATCCCCATAAAATCTATCTTATTAATATCTTCTACTGACATATTTAACCTTTGCCTTTATCTGGTGTTACCACATTAACTTTAGCAGGTGGAATTAAAATTCCTCTTCAAAACCGGGCTTACCCGCTCCAGAAATCACTCCACCATGCTTCTCAATTTCAGGATAGCCAATTTTCTGATTAGGTGTCAGCGGCGCTGTTGCCGAGCTTTTACATTCAATGCAGAAGATGTTCCCATCACTATCTTTAGTCATTATATCCACTCTGACATTCACCCCGCTTCCGGTTTTTATTGTAACTTCACGCGCCGTATCGGTCATTCCCTTGGCATATTCTTGAAATTTACTATCTTCAAAAGCTTTTCCTTGTTCATAATTCTGACGAATTTGATTAACCGGATTTAACGAGGGTATGGCATGTTTTGAAGTATTATCAAATGTATAATAACTGCCATTATTGCTATAGATAACATTGCCTAAAAGTTCTGTCTTCCCTGTATTAGTATAGATTCCACCTTTGGGGCCGATCACAGTGTTACTGACGGGATGCCGATAAAGATTCGGGTGATGCCCGACTGCATCGTTATCACCACCCAGAATACCCGCGAGCTGTGGGGCTGCGCCGAGGGGCTGAGCGTGACTTACGTCAACAGGCCAAAGATGCTCCAGTGGCTTAAGACCTTCCCCGGCGCGCGGAACGACACCGGCGATTTGTCGGTGATTAAGCGCAGGGATGGGCATTTTGCCTGACGGCTGGTAGCTAGACCCCGGACACTCTTTAGTGGCCGGGAGATTTCAACTAGTTTTTGGGTATATAGTCAGGATCTTCTTCATCACTATCCCAAAATTGATTTGGTATTGCGTACTCTCCATCTTTTATTACAGGGCACCATCCAAAATCATTATAAAAAACATAAAGATCAACCACTTCATAGCTATCTTTTGTCTTCTTGTTTAACGTTATTAAAGCGGGCTCATTGTGGGTATAAGCCCCGCCGGCTTTCGCTATTGCTCGCTCTTCTAAGCGTTGTCGATCCCATTCATGCATAATCCCCGCCGTGCATGGGACAACCGTAGAAAAGATAACTTCGAACTTATCAGCTACTTTAATAATGCAGGGTATGTTCTTCTGTTCTGGTAGCAGCCCAGTTATCAAATTATCTGGGAAATTAATTTCTAATATCATTTTTGCCAACTTTTGGGGACAATAACTTCCCCTGTAAAATTTTTCTCGAATGTGCTAACAGGGCTAAAATATTGCTTATCCCAGGGATCTCTTATTGCTACAACTGATATACCATTTCGTGTTGTAACGCCATCTACAACAACGAAGTGAGAAAAACTGCAGCCTCCGGTTTTATCAGCAATACGAGCAATGAAAGGCGTACCATTAGCAGTATAGCGAGATAAATCGCTAACGCCTCGGTTACCCCATGCAACAGCATTAACCCCTTCCGATTTTAATATATTGGAGACTTGTAATGATGTTATGCCTCCTGGTGTAGGGGGTATTGGATATTAAACTAACAATATCCACAGGTTTACCCATTGTATCCAATACCATTCCGCATGAATTATGACCACATGTCGGTAACGCCCCCTGATTGACAACAGTCCTATCACCATTGCGTGGAAGAGCATCATCTAATAATGGATGCCTACTGCCAGCCATTCCCGCAACATCATCCGCTACATTAGTGGCAGTTCCTTTTCCCGTTAAAGCGGTGTTAGTTGATTTTCCTCCCGGCAAAATCTTGGCGGGTATAAAAGCACCAGATATTATCCCTGATCTGTTCTTTCCACCGTTCAGCGCTTTCTTTCAGTGACTCCCGGTCCTTATCCCCAGCCATCGAGTTATTCTCAACCGCATTTTTCCCTGCCACCGCACCGGCAGCGCCTGCCAGAGCGTTGCGTCCCTGAAGCTCCGCCACAACGGCTCCGGCGATGGCATGGGCAATCGCTTTACTGCCCTCGTCCAGGTTCAGCTTATGGCCGATAACATCCGCCAGGTACGGCGCTGCGCCGCCTGCCAGCGCCGACTGAACGTCACCGCCTGGACGGCCCGCTGGTTCGCCTGGTCGCGAATGGTGATGGCGCCATTCTACTGCAGACTGCGTCGTGCCTTCGGCGTGGCTGCCGCCGCACAACTGAAGCGCCGCAACCCACCACCCCAGTCGGGCCGTGCGTAATGCGATATTTTTACGCGGCGAGTGGATTGGACAGGCGGGATTTATTGTGGGGATACCAATGAAAATCCGGGTGATGCCCGACTGCATCGTCATCACCACCCGGAACAGCCGCGAGCTATACGGCTGCGCAGAGGGGTTGAGCGTGACTTACGTCAACAGGCCAAAAATGCCCCAGTGGTTTAAGACCTTCCCCGGCGCGCTCAATGACACCGGCGATCTGCCGGTGATTAAGCGCGGGGACGGGCGTTTTGGGTAAAGGCTGACGACTGATAAACAGATCCCGGCACAGTGGCCGGGATCTGTTCAGGCAAGTAGATCTAATTTTGTTTCATTCAAAATACATATAAATTCTTCTAATGAGAATTTCATTTCTATTGATTCTGGTAGTAATCGACTATCAGTAAAAAACTCAACCTCAACCGCGTTAGCACCTTTATCTTTATTAAGCTGACAGAGTATTTGCCCCTTATAAGATATCTCTGCGGTCAGTTCTTCGTACCGGGAGTCACTAAAAAAATCCACACTAAAATCACTTTTCATACATGTTATCTCTTTGGATCTAGGAAGCCTGAGAATGAGCCATCAGAGTTATAGCGAACGCCCCTGCCATCAGGTAAGCGGTATTCCACACCACCTCTTGAAAGATTTGTTCTAACAGTTCCCTTATTGTTCAATACCTCATTTACGAAGTTACCAGCCGCTTCATTTTTCTGAGCTGTGTTCCCTTTCAAAGGATCGAATACCCCTCCTGGCCTTCCTGCATGTTTTTCCCATGCACGCGCTGCTGCGGATAATCCTTGATTATTAATTGGTTGATTAGCCGAAGAGGTAAGATCTTCCTTTTTAAATTTATCATCAAAATTACTGGATTGAGTTTGTTTATCTCGTCCATTCTCCTCATCCTGCGGCTCCCAGCCACCCGGCGTGCCTGACCCCGCACCGCCTAACTCTGCCTTCTCTGCATCAGTCAGATCCTTGCCGATGTTTGGATTTGAGGCACTCCCGGAACCGTACTTATCCTGCAACGAGCTGAGATATTTTCCGGTGATCTCATCGTTACCCATCATTTCAAGGGTAACAAGATGATCCAGTTCATCAGCGGTCAGTTTGTCGGCAAGCGTTTTCGCCACTACGCCAGTAATACCAGCCTTGACCCCGATTTCCAGCAACTGCTCTGCAACCTTCGTCCGGCACGGCGCTGCAACCGCGCAACCTCTGGCAACCAGAGACAGCGAGTTATTCTCAACTGCATTTTTCCCTGCCTGCGCGCCGGTTAACGCACTGGCGCTGCTGTCTCCGGCAATGCCGCCAGCAAGCCCTGCCGCAAGCGTTGAGAAAGCGCTGATGGTCTGCTTCTCTTCTTCGGTCAGGTCCGCTGCGCTTTTGCCGGGAACATCTGCGCCAGCAAGATGTGAGCTGCCTGTTCCCCTGCCACCGCACCGGCAACGCCTGCCAGAGCGTTGCGTCCCTGAAGCTCCGCCACGACGGCTCCGGCGATGGCATGGGCAATCGCTTTACTGCCCTCGTCCAGGTTCAGCTTATGGCCGATAACATCCGCCAGGTACGGCGCTGCGCCACCTGCCAGCGCCGACTGAACGTCCCCGCCCGCCAGGCCCGCTGGTTCGGTGATGGCGCCATCCTACTGCAGACTGCGTCGTGCCTTCGACGTGGCTGCTGCCGCACAACTGAAGCGCCGCAACCCACCACCCGCTGCGAGTACTACAGCCGGGCCGTGCATAAGGCGATATTTTTACGCGGCGAGTGGATACTACACGCGGGATTTACTGATGGGATGCCGGTTAAAATACGGGTGATGTCGGACTGCATCGTTATCACCACCCGGAACAGCCGCGAGCTATACGGCTGCGCAGAGGGGTTGAGCGTGACTTACGTCAACAGGCCAAAAATGCCCCAGTGGTTTAAGACCTTACCCGGCGCGCTTAATCACCGGCGATCTGCCGGTGATTAAGCGCGGGGACGGGCGTTTTGGGTAAAGGCGAATAGCATGATCCCGGCGATCAAGCCGGGATCTCTATCAGTATTTTTTGTTACCGATATATATTGCATTACTTTCAGGTGGAACAACATTATCCCATCCCATCACATCTAAAATAATCTTTGCTAAAACCCTCATTTTATTCCATTCATCGCTGTAACAGAGAGCATCATCATTCCAGTACTGAAGATTAGCCGATCCACTAATTGATAACATATAATCATCTAATGTTTTAATAGCCTGTTTCTGAGCGTCTGTTAGCTGAGCGTCATTTATTTCATCTAAAGCAATTTCCCATTCTACTGCTAACTGATCTGCTACATTTACAAATTCGGGAAACAATTTTTTTTGCACTTCATATGGCTGAGCAAAAGCTTGTGTTATCCATTTAATTTTATTCATATTATTTACTCTTTTGGCTTATCAATAATCGTAGCCTTTTCTCCAGGTGTTGGCTTATAAGAACTTGGATCTACAACTTTCATAGTCCCTTGTGTTGTAGTCGAGACTTTATAATAACTTCCTCCATGACGCCCTCCTCCTGGATGATATTGAATCTGGCTGATTTCTGGATGGCCTTTAACTTCAATAATAACAGCCTGACCAGAACCTCGCGTAGATTGTGCCGGACATTAACCTGATAACCTGCCGCCTGAAAATCTTTGACGATATCATCAGTTGAACGTCCCCAGATTACTTGAGGCGATTTTGTAAACACGCAACGCCGTGTAAGCGTTTTCGTTCAGCTCAATTTGAGTACGCATCTGTGCCACGCAAGCGGTGTCTCCCGCATCCCAGCATGATTTCAGCTTCAGGATATTTTCTGCTGACTCCTTGGCCATATCCTTACGAACACCCTGCTCACAGGATGGGTTTCCGTTACAACCTTTGAGTTGCTCGGTGAAGTCCTTCGGTCTTTCCTGACTCAAGAAGTTATTCTCAACCGCATTTTTCCCTGCCTGCGCGCCGGCAGCGCCTGCCAGAGCGTTGCGTCCCTGAAGTTCCGCCACAACGGCTCCGGCGATGGCATGGGCAATCGCTTTACTGCCCTCGTCCAGGTTCAGCTTATGGCCGATAACATCCGCCAGGTACGGCGCTGCGCCGCCTGCCAGCGCCGACTGAACGTCACCGCCTGGACGGCCCGCTGGTTCGCCTGGTCGCGAATGGTGATGGCGCCATTCTACTGCAGACTGCGTCGTGCCTTCGACGTGGCTGCTGCCGCACAACTGAAGCGCCGCAACCCACCACCCGCTGCGAGTACTACAGCCGGGCCGTGCATAAGGCGATATTTTTACGCGGCGAGTGGATACTACACGCGGGATTTACTGATGGGATGCCGGTTAAAATACGGGTGATGTCGGACTGCATCGTTATCACCACCCGGAACAGCCGCGAGCTATACGGCTGCGCAGAGGGGTTGAGCGTGACTTACGTCAACAGGCCAAAAATGCCCCAGTGGTTTAAGACCTTCCCCGGCGCGCTCAATGACACCGGCGATCTGCCGGTGATTAAGCGCGGGGACGGGCGTTTTGGGTAAAGGCTGACGACTGATAAACAGATCCCGGCACAGTGGCCGGGATCTGTTCAGGCAAGTAGATCTAATTTTGTTTCATTCAAAATACATATAAATTCTTCTAATGAGAATTTCATTTCTATTGATTCTGGTAGTAATCGACTATCAGTAAAAAACTCAACCTCAACCGCGTTAGCACCTTTATCTTTATTAAGCTGACAGAGTATTTGCCCCTTATAAGATATCTCTGCGGTCAGTTCTTCGTACCGGGAGTCACTAAAAAAATCCACACTAAAATCACTTTTCATACATGTTATCTCTTTGGATCTAGGAAGCCTGAGAATGAGCCATCAGAGTTATAGCGAACGCCCCTGCCATCAGGTAAGCGGTATTCCACACCACCTCTTGAAAGATTTGTTCTAACAGTTCCCTTATTGTTCAATACCTCATTTACGAAGTTACCAGCCGCTTCATTTTTCTGAGCTGTGTTCCCTTTCAAAGGATCGAATACCCCTCCTGGCCTTCCTGCATGTTTTTCCCATGCACGCGCTGCTGCGGATAATCCTTGATTATTAATTGGTTGATTAGCCGAAGAGGTAAGATCTTCCTTTTTAAATTTATCATCAAAATTACTGGATTGAGTTTGTTTATCTCGTCCATTCTCCTCATCCTGCGGCTCCCAGCCACCCGGCGTGCCTGACCCCGCACCGCCTAACTCTGCCTTCTCTGCATCAGTCAGATCCTTGCCGATGTTTGGATTTGAGGCACTCCCGGAACCGTACTTATCCTGCAACGAGCTGAGATATTTTCCGGTGATCTCATCGTTACCCATCATTTCAAGGGTAACAAGATGATCCAGTTCATCAGCGGTCAGTTTGTCGGCCAGAGTTTTCGCTACGGCTCCAGTAAGACCGGCTTTTACCCCTATTTCCAGCAACTGCTCTGCAACCTTCGTCCGGCACGGCGCTGCAACCGCGCAACCTCTGGCAACCAGAGACAGCGAGTTATTCTCAACTGCATTTTTCCCTGCCTGCGCGCCGGTTAACGCACTGGCGCTGCTGTCTCCGGCAATGCCGCCAGCAAGCCCTGCCGCAAGCGTTGAGAAAGCGCTGATGGTCTGCTTCTGTTCTTCGGTCAGGTCCGCTGCGCTTTTGCCGGGAACATCTGCGCCAGCAAGATGTGAGCTGCCTGTTCCCCTGCCACCGCACCGGCAACGCCTGCCAGAGCGTTGCGTCCCTGAAGCTCCGCCACGACGGCTCCGGCGATGGCATGGGCAATCGCTTTACTGCCCTCGTCCAGGTTCAGCTTATGGCCGATAACATCCGACACCGCAGACTGCGTCGTGCCTTCGGCGTGGCTGCTGCCGCACAACTGAAGCGCCGCAACCCACACCCCAGCCGGGCCGTGTGTAATGCGATATTTTTACGCGTCGAGTGGATAGAACAGGCGGGATTTACTGACGGGATGCCGGTTAAAATCCGGGGATACCCGACTGCATCCTCATCACCACCCGGAACAGCCGCGAGCTGTGGGGCTGCGCCGAGGGGCTGAGCGTGACTTACGTCAACAGGCCAAAAATGCCCCAGTGGTTTAAGACCTTCCCCGGCGCGCTGAACGACACTGGTGATGTGTCGGTGATCAAGCGCGGGAACGGGCATTTTGCCTGACGGCTGGCAACACGATCCCGGCGCTGAAGCCGGGATTAGTTATACGATTATTTGATTGATTTTTAATATATCTTTTCTTAAATCATCATTAATATCTGAAGGAGCCAGCTGGTTTATAAGTTGCCTTATTTGGGTAAAAATAACTTTCTGATCTTTTAGATCTTCTCCTTTTATTGTTGATAGGGCTGCAATTAGTTCACCATCGTAATATTCACCCGCCAACGGATCTTCAGTCAGAACTTCCAGCACTCTTGGCATCAACTGATCAATACATAATTTCTGTCTAATAGCGCGACAGAGATCTTCCACTGTTAACTTTTCAATAGGTACATCAATGATACGTTCGAACCAGAGTTCAAGCGGTGATAGTTGTTCAGGCTCTTTCGTGACGTTGATGCTTCCAATCAATTTACGGAAGGTAATCATATTCCATGTCCTTTCAGGGCTGATTCTATTTTATTAATAGCATCCGTTGCTCTGCCATACGCAGCCTGAGCTTCGGGATTATTGACGTTTTTCAACGTATCCGCATGATTTCTTAATCCTCTGAGCGTATTTTGCATTTCCTGCATATGATCCCAATATCCTCCATTCTCTTTAGGAACAGGGTTACCATCCATATCCTTGAGAGTGCCAGTAATGTCATGATCTTTTAGAGCATTTTTTATAGTGTTATCGATCTTCTTAATCGCACTTTCTTGCTTCTGATTAAGCTTGTCTACAGGTTTTTCATTTTGCTGCTTAGAATCATTTTCCGGCGGTGGTGGGGTGCCGGTTCCTGAGCCAGCACCACCTAACTCTA
>NZ_JALJCP010000010.1:0-161513 GCF_023079515.1 Franconibacter sp. IITDAS19
TTCATCAGCGGTCAGTTTGTCGGCAAGCGTTTTCGCCACTACGCCAGTAATACCAGCCTTGACCCCGATTTCCAGCAACTGCTCTGCAACCTTCGTCCGGCACGGCGCTGCAACCGCGCAACCTCTGGCAACCAGAGACAGCGAGTTATTCTCAACCGCATTTTTCCCTGCCTGCGCACCGGTTAACACACCGGCGCTGCTGTCTCCGGCAATGCCGCCAGCAAGCCCTGCCGCAAGCGTTGAGAAAGCGCTGATGGTCTGCTTCTCTTCTTCGGTCAGGTCCGCTGCGCTTTTGCCGGGAACATCTGCGCCAGCAAGATGTGAGCTGCCTGTTCCCCTGCCACCGCACCGGCAGCGCCTGCCAGAGCATTGCGTCCCTGAAGCTCCGCCACGACGGCTCCGGCGATGGCATGGGCAATCGCTTTACTGCCCTCGTCCAGGTTCAGCTTATGGCCGATAACATCCGCCAGGTACGGCGCTGCGCCACCTGCCAGCGCCGACTGAACGTCCCCGCCCGCCAGGCCCGCTGGTTCGGTGATGGCGCCATCCTACTGCAGACTGCGTCGTGCCTTCGGCGTGGCTGCTGCCGCGCAACTGGAGCGTCGCAACACATCACCCGCTGCGAGTACTACAGCCGGGCCGTGCATAACGCGATATTTTTACGCGTCGAGTGGATAATGCACGCGGGATTTACTGACGGGATGCCGGTTAAGATACGGGTGATGTCGGACTGCATCGTTATCACCACCCGGAACAGCCGCGAGCTGTACGGCTACGCCGAGGAGCTGAGCGTGACGTACGTCAACAGGCCAAAGATGCTCCAGTGGTTTAAGACCTTCCCCGGCGCGCTTAATGACACCGGTAATGTGCCGGTGATTAAGCGCGGGGATGGGCATTGCGGGTAAGATCTTTTACAGTTAAAGGAAGTCTGGATCTATCCGGCCTTCTGCTTTCAGGATTTCAATAAAACGCCTGTAAGTTTCTGGATCACCCTCAACCAGATCATCCAGTATTCCTTCTGCAATGAGAGGGTTAAAAAAGATACCATCTTCAAAAAAAATAAAATCACCTGACATTGTAGGATCTATAATTTCTACTTTATCCGCGTTAAATACAGACAACCCATACTCTTTGACTAGGCCATAAAAATAGGTTTTCCCCTTCATCCAGTAAATGGCGTAAACATCTATAAGTGTCCCATCATTTTCTTTTATTTTCATTTAATAACATCCTTAATAGAATCAATCACCTTAGCTGGATCAGCAACATTTCTTTGAGGTGTGGTAATTTTCATATCATAAGCCTTACCAGTATATGAGTTACATTGATAATGCACTGTTATTGTTGAACCATCAGATAGCTTTTGCTTCGCTTCCATTTTCTGGAATCCCGCAGAAGTTGGGAAACGAGGAGCTTTGTTCATTCCTTTTAGTGGTTCTCCAGCAGAAGCTGGATTTGCCCGAACTTGATTCCACACGATTTTTTCGTTCAGATCACGCGGGAATGGATTCTGTATCCCCTGGCTGTTGTTATATATTCCGCGTTCCTGATTAACTGCTGCTGTTCCTTTGTCAGACGCGATATGGGATTGTTTGCTGCCGGTTTCTCTACTGTTAGCCCAAAAATAAGTCCGGCGAGTATCGCCTTATTCAGGTTAGTTTTGTGCAGCTCTGTATTATTCGCCACCGGTTCCAGTTCAGAGATTGAGTAAGCAACCAGTTGCTGGCATTGCGTGTTACAGTCCGGCGACGCTTGCAGTACTTTCAGTTTTTCCAGTTCTGCTTTCTGCTCGTTAACAGGAATTGCAGTAGCAAGGGCTTGTTTCTGCTTCTCTGTATCCAACTTTTTCAGGTCAGACTGAAGCTGTTCTCTCTCGGCCTCAGTCTTCGCATTCGCATACTTTTCGGTGAAGGTCGTGATGTCCTTATCACTCAGATAGTTATTCTCAACCGCATTTTTCCCTGCCTGCGCGCCGCCAAGCGTCAGGCGCTCTGAGCCATACAGGCGGTCGGGCGACTACTGGCCGTAGGCGCTGGCGATAAAGGCGCAGCTACCGCAGTACAGATCTGGCCTGCAGCAAATAATAAAATTAAAAAACGAGAAAACATTCCCTGGATCCTGTCCATGATCAAATTAAATAATAACGCGCAGAAATTAAATGGCGTTAAATTTAAGGAAGAGAGTTTTCCGATAGAATATCAATTTTTTCTGTGACAGCAATATAGACAGGAAAGATATATCTTTCTGACAGGTGGGCGGTATTGATTTAATTTAAAGGCAATGCATTTACCGACTTAAATTAAATTGGCGTAATGAATGCCTGTAAATAACAGGAAGATTAATTTAAAAAGAAAGAAAAAATCATAAATTAAGCGGTAATTTTATTTCATCTCTACTGCGCAAGATCACATTCCAGGATGACCAGGTCATTTCTGCGCAAAATAATAAAGGAGGCAATCGCCTCCTTTATTTCATTGCCTGGCTTATGCCGCCACCGCCGGTCTTACCCCAAGCGTATGGCAGATGGCGTAGCTCATCTCCGCGCGGTTGAGCGTATAGAAGTGGAAGTCCTTCACCCCTTCGCGGCTTAAGATTTTCACCATGTCCATGGCGATATTGGCGCCCACCAGCTTGCGGGTTTCAGCGTCGTCATCAAGGCCTGCGAACATTTGCGACATCCAGGAAGGGATGCGCACATTGGTCATATCGGCAAACTTTTTCGCCTGTTTGAAGTTGGAGACAGGCAGAATGCCCGGGATTATCTCCACATCAATGCCCGTCGCCGCGCAGCGGTCGCGAAAGCGCAGGTAGCTTTCCACATCAAAGAAGAACTGGGTGATGGCGCGGTTAGCGCCCGCGTCGATTTTGCGCTTGAGGTTAAGCAGGTCCGCCTGCGCGCTTTTTGCTTCCGGGTGGACTTCCGGGTAAGCGGCGACGGAGATATCAAAATCCGCCACCTCTTTGAGCAGCGCCACCAGATCGCTTGCGTACATGTCCGGCTTGCCGCTGCCCGGCGGCAGGTCGCCGCGAAGCGCCACGATATGACGGATGCCGTTATCCCAGTAATCACGTGCAATGGCGCGCAGTTCGTCGCGGGTGGCGTCGATGCAGGTGAGGTGCGGCGCAGCCTCAAGCCCGGTGCGCTCTTTAATGCCCTTGATAATGCTGTGCGTGCGGTCGCGCTCGCCGGAGTTTGCGCCGTAGGTCACCGAAACGAATTTCGGCTTCAGGCTGCTTAAACGGTCGATGGAGGTCCACAGGGTTTGCTCCATTTCACTGGTGCGCGGCGGGAAAAATTCAAAAGAGACGTTAATCTGGCCCTGCACTTCGGCCAGGCTCTGATTCAGGGCTTCCCGCTGGTTGGCGTGAAAAAAGCTCATACCTTACCTCATCAATCGCTACATAATCGTTGTTGTGTTGTGAACTTCTATACGTTTAGACGTCCAGATGTAAAAATGACGGAAAAGCGAGGGGCCGTCAACAGAAAAATAGTTATCTTGCGTGACGAATATTCAGCCAACATGAAAAACGTTCATGTTAAGGCAAGGGGAGCAGAGGTGAGCTTAAGGCAGGTAACGTATGGCGGGTGGCGCCACCACGCTGACTCGCCCGGGGGTTATCGCCTGCGGCGTTTGCGCTTCGCCCCTCACCCCGACAGGGTGAGGGGAAAGGTCATGGCGATAAGCGTCGCCTGCCAGTAACTTGCTGCATAAAAAAAGGAGCCATTGGCTCCCTTTTCATTACCTGCCTTTATTAGAGCAGCTGCGCCAGCCGGTTGAGGTCTGACTGGATCGCGCCGGCGGTAACGTCGCGCCCGGCGCCCGGCCCGCGGATCACCAGCGGGTTATCGCGATACCAGCGGCTCTCAATCGCAAACACGTTATCGCACGGCAGCAGCGAGGCCAGCGGGTGCTCGGCTCGCACCGCCTCCACCCCCACGCGCGCTTTGCCGCTGGCGTCGAAACGCGCTACATAGCGCAGCACCAGGCCCATTTCGCGCGCCGCTTCCAGCCGCTGCACCATCTGCTCGTTCAGTTCATCGCCGTTTTCGAAGAAATGGTCCACCGAGCCCGCTTCGCAGCCCGCCGGCACCAGCGATTCCACGCGCACCTGTTCCGGCTCGATGTCATAGCCCGCTTCACGCGCCAGGATCACCAGCTTGCGCATCACGTCTTTACCGGAAAGGTCCACGCGCGGGTCCGGCTCCGTCAGCCCCTGCTGCCAGGCCTGGTCGACGAGATCGGTAAACGGCACCGTGCCGTCGAACTGCAGGAACAGCCAGGAAAGCGTGCCGGAGAAAATGCCGCTGATAGCCAGAATGTTATCGCCGCTGTCGCGCAGGTCGCGCACCGTGTGGTTAACCGGCAGCCCGGCGCCGACGGTGGCGTTGTAGAGCCAGTGACGGCCCGTCTTGGCGAACGCGTCGCGGATCTGGCGGAATTTGTTGCTGGTGCTTGCCCCGGCCAGCTTGTTGGCGCTGATGACATGGAAGCCGTGGCTGGCGAAATCAAGATACTGGTCCGCCAGCTCCTGGCTTGCGGTCACGTCGAGCACCACCAGGTCGTCGTAAGGGTGGGCGCGCATCCACAGGAACAGCGACTCTTCGTCATGCTCCACCGCTTCATCATTAAAGAAGGCGAGTGCGCGGCTGGCGTCCAGCCCATTGTAATTAAGCAGGCTGCGGCGGCTATCCACCACGCCCGCCAGCACAAACTCAAACCCGGTGCGGGCGGAGAAGGTCTCCTGCTCACGGGCGAACAGCTCCAGCCAGCGCGAACCAATGTTGCCCTTGCCGAACAGCATCAGGCCGATGCGTTTCTCGGCGCGGAACAGCGACTGGTGCAGCCCCTGGATCAGGTGTTCGGTCGGCCCGACGCGCAGCACCGCCACGAGGCTGATGCCGTCGTCCGACTGCCAGATAAACTCCACCGGCTGGTCTTTCAATTGCTGCCAGAAGCGGTGGCTGTGCAGCGGATTGCGGCATACGCCCGCGCCAACCAGCGCCACCAGCGCCAGCCCTTCGCGAAGACGCAGCTCGCCTGGCAGCCCCGCGTCTTCCAGGATCTGCAACGCGCTGCCCACCACCTCTGAGGTGTAGCAGAGCTGCAGCAGGCTGCGGTCCGGGTGGACGCCCACGGAAAGCGGGCGCACCTGCGCGCGCTTGAGCAGCGCATCCACCTCTTTATGCGCCAGTTTGAAATCCTGGTGCGAGGCCACTTCGAATTCAATCAGGCAGACATCGTCGTGGCTGGTGACGATGCGCGCGCCGGTGCCGGAAGCCAGTACACGCTCAATGCGCGTGGAACCCTGCTCCGGGTTGTAGCTGCAGCGCAGCTGAAGGTCGATATCGCTGCCGGATACCGGCTGTAAAGTCCGGGCATGCAGCACGGGCGCGGCCAGGCGCGCCAGCTCGCTCGCTTCGTCCAGGCGCAGCAGCGGCAGCAGGCAGGCGTCTTTCACTTTGCGCGGGTCGGCGCTGTAAACGCCCGCCACGTCGCTCCAGATGGTGACGCGAGAAACCCCGGCCAGCGCGCCGATTTGGGTGGCGGAGTAGTCGGAGCCGTTGCGGCCCAGCAGCACGGTTTCGCCCGCGTCGTTACGGCAGATAAAGCCGGTCACGACCACGCGTTTGCCAGGATGCTGAACCAGCAGTTGTTGCAACAGAGGGTAAGAGAGCCCTTCATTAACCTGCGGCTGCGCCGCGCGTTCAGCGCGCAGGAAATCGCGCGCATCCAGCCAGGCAGCTTCCAGCCCTTGCTGGTTTAGCACCGCCGCCATCAGCCGTGCGGACCAGACCTCGCCGTGCCCTACCACCTCAGCGTAAACCGCATCGGTAATGGTGCCGTCGAGCAGCCCCGCCAGGCGTTCAAGATCGTGGATGAATTCGCTAATCAGTCCATCAGCGACATCCGGCGGCAGCAGGCCGCTAATCAGTTCGCTCTGATAGCGACGCAGCGCCTGCTGCACCTGGTGGGCGGAGAGACGGTCGCTCTGGCTAAGCTTCAGCCAGCTTATCAACTGGTTGGTGGTGCTGCCCGCCGCCGACACCACCATCATGTCGCCAGGCAGGGAGTAGTCGGCCATGATGCCCGCCACCCGCAGGTAACACTTCACATCGGCGAGACTGCTGCCACCAAATTTATGCAGTTGACGACCCTTCGTCCCTGCAGGCGCTGTAACACTCATGCTTACCCCTTACTCGCCGCCCGGAAGCCATTTTCCAGGTCGGCAATCAAATCTTCGCTATCTTCAATACCTGTCGAGATGCGCAACAGCGTCTCGGAAATGCCGGCTGCGGCGCGCGCTTCCGGCGCCATGCCCGCGTGCGTCATGGTCGCCGCGTGGGAAATCAGGCTCTCGACGCCGCCAAGCGACTCCGCCAGCGTAAACAGCGATAACCCCCCCAGGAAACGGCGCAGTGTCTGTTCGTCGCCGTCCAGCTCAAAACTCAGCATCGCGCCGAACCCTTTTTGCTGGCGCGCGGCAATCTCATGCCCCGCGTTATCCGGCAGAGAGGGATGATACAACTTTTTCACCAGCGGCTGAGTCTTCAGGAAGTCGACAATCGCCTGGGCGTTACGCTGCGCCACCTCCATGCGCGGGCTTAACGTGCGCAGGCCGCGCAGCAGCAGGTAGCTGTCGAATGCGCTGCCGGTTACGCCGATATTATTGGCCCACCATGCCAGTTCGGTGACGATGTCCGGATCCTTTGCAATGACCACTCCCGCCACGACATCGGAGTGGCCGTTGAGGTATTTGGTGCAGGAATGGAGCACCAGATCCGCCCCCAGCGCCAGCGGGTTTTGCAGCGCCGGGCTCAGGAAGGTGTTATCCACCACGCTTATGGCTCCGGCTTCGCGAGAAAGTTCGCAGATTTTCGCAATATCCACCACGCGCAGGAGCGGGTTGCTCGGGCTTTCCACCAGCACCAGCTTCGGTTTTTCCGCCAGCGCCGCGTTTAACGCCGCCTCATCGCCCTGATCGACGAATTTAACGCGATAGCAGCCGCGTTTCGCCAGGCTGTCGAACAGACGGTAGCTGCCGCCGTAGCAGTCGTGCGGCGCCACCAGCAGATCGCCAGGCTTAAGGAAGACGGTAGTGACCAGATGTATGGCCGACATGCCGGTATTGGTCAACACCGCGCCCGCGCCCCCTTCCAGCTCCGCCAGCGCGCGCTGCACGACGTCACGCGTCGGGTTGCCGCGACGGGAGTAATCGTGAGCGCGGGGCTCGTTGAAGCCAGTGAAATTGTAGGTGCTGGAGAGATGAATAGGCGGGACAACGCAGCCGTACTGCTCGTCGTCGTTTAATCCGCTGCGAACTGCGATGGTGGCCTGTTTACGCGTCATGGTGAGTCGTTTCCTGGCTTATCGGATAAAAGTCAGGCCACAGAGTAAACACTGAGGCAATAGACGTCAATACATCTGGACATCTAAACTTCTTTGCGTATAGATTGAGCAAAAGCGTAATAACCGTTAAAATTGGGGTTTTAGAGCAGTGCAGCAGCGCGAGCGCCGTCATCACGGTATATTCTACGCTGTACACTAAAAGACGTTATGGTTAAGACCGTGAGATTCGTCAGGTTTTGACCCTGGACCAATGACTGAGAGGATTAAAGGTATCTCATGGCTGAATGGAGCGGCGAATATATCAGCCCCTACGCTGAGCACGGCAAGAAGAGTGAACAAGTTAAAAAAATTACGGTTTCCATTCCTCTGAAAGTGTTAAAAATCCTCACCGATGAACGCACGCGTCGTCAGGTGAACAACCTGCGTCACGCCACTAACAGTGAGCTGCTGTGCGAAGCGTTCCTGCACGCGTTTACCGGCCAGCCCCTGCCGAACGATGAAGACCTGCGTAAAGACCGCAGCGACGAGATCCCGGAAGAGGCGAAGGTTATTATGCGTGAGCTGGGCATCGACCCGGATACCTGGGAATACTGATTCGCAGAAACAAAAAAGGCGCCTTTCGGCGCCTTTTCTTTGGGTAGCTTATTTGCTGCCCGGGATGCTGAAGCGTTTGTTGAAACGCTCAACACGACCACCGGTATCAACAACACGCTGCTTACCAGTGAAGAACGGGTGGCATTTGCCGCACACGTCCAGGTTCAGGTCGTGACCCACGGTAGAGCGGGTTTTGATAACATTACCGCAAGAGCAAGTTGCAGTAATTTCTACATAATTCGGGTGAATACCTTTTTTCATGGGAAAACCTCGGTTAAGGCCGCGTCGCTCTTCCGGCCCTGACGCCAGACACCACGCGATGTTGATAGTAAGGTTTGATGGCGGAACTGCACATCAAAGGCGGCGAATCATACAGAAAATAACCACCCAATGCAAATCTGTCTGCAATCTTCCGCGCCGGCAACGCCGGACAGCCCAGCAGAGAGTGCGCCATTTTACGGACACACAGTGTACACTATGGCGTCGTATTTATCAGCCGGATGATTTTCATGCCTGTTGCTCATGTTGCCTTGCCCGTTCCTTTAGCCCGCACTTTTGACTACCTGCTGCCTGACGAGATGACGGCGGCCGCAGGCTGCCGCGTGCGCGTGCCTTTTGGCAAGCAGCAGCGCGTCGGCATTGTGGTCTCCGTGAGCGAGCAGAGCGAACTGCCGCGTGATGAGCTAAAAAGCGTGGTGGAAACGCTCGACGCAGAGACGCTCTTTCCGCCCGCGCTGTGGCGGATACTGCTGTGGGCGGCAGATTATTATCATCACCCGCTTGGCGACGTGCTGTTTCACGCCCTGCCGGTGCTGTTGCGCCAGGGTAAACCCGCAAGCCCGGCGCCTTTATGGTACTGGTTCGCCACCGACGAAGGACGCAGCATCGACCTGCAAAGCCTTAAGCGCGCGCCGAAGCAGCAGCAGGCGCTTGCCGCGCTGCGCCAGCGCAATATCTGGCGCCATGAAGTCAATGAGCTCGGCTTTACCGACGCCGCTTTCCAGGCGCTGCGGGAAAAGGCGCTAAGCGATTTGCGCAGCGAATCGCCTGCCGTTACCGACTGGCGCGCCGCGTTCCACGTTTCCGGCGATCGTCTGCGGCTTAATACCGAACAGGCGACTGCGGTAGGCGCCATTCACAGCGCGGCGGACAGCTTTTCCGCCTGGCTGCTGGCGGGCGTAACCGGCTCCGGCAAAACGGAGGTTTACCTCAGCGTGCTGGAGAATGTGCTTGCCCAGGGCCGCCAGGCGCTGGTGCTGGTGCCGGAAATCGGCCTGACGCCGCAGACCATCGCCCGCTTTCGCGAACGCTTTAACGCGCCGGTGGAAGTTTTACACTCCGGGCTTAACGACAGCGAGCGGCTGAGCGCCTGGCTTAAGGCGAAAAGCGGCGAAGCGGCCATCGTTATCGGCACCCGCTCCGCGCTCTTCACGCCGTTTAAAAATCTGGGCGTCATCGTTATCGACGAGGAGCACGACAGCTCCTACAAGCAGCAGGAAGGGTTCCGCTACCACGCCCGGGATCTCGCGGTTTACCGCGCCCATACCGAGCAGATCCCTATTATCCTTGGCTCCGCCACGCCTGCGCTGGAAACGCTGCACAACGTGCGCCAGCGTAAATACCGCATGCTGAAGCTGACCCGTCGCGCCGGCAACGCGCGCCCGGCTCTGCAGCACGTTCTGGACTTAAAAGGCCAGCCGCTGCAGGCGGGGCTTGCGCCCGCGCTTATCGCCAGCATGCGCCAGCATTTGCAGGCCAATAACCAGGTCATCCTGTTTCTTAACCGCCGCGGCTTCGCCCCTGCGCTGCTGTGCCATGACTGCGGCTGGATTGCCGAATGCCCGCGCTGCGACCATTACTACACGCTGCATCAGGCGACGCATCAGTTGCGCTGCCATCACTGCGACAGCCAGCGCCCGGTGCCGCGCCAGTGCCCGCAGTGCGGCTCCACGCATACCGTGCCGGTGGGGCTGGGCACAGAGCAGCTGGAGCAGACGCTCGCGCCGCTTTTCCCCGACGTGCCGATTTCCCGCATCGACCGCGACACCACCAGCCGCAAGGGGGCGCTGGAGCAATACCTGGCGGAAGTGCATCGCGGCGGCGCGCGTATTCTTATCGGCACCCAGATGCTGGCGAAGGGGCATCACTTTCCTGACGTCACGCTGGTGGCGCTGCTGGATGTCGACGGCGCGCTGTTTTCCGCCGATTTCCGCTCCGCCGAACGTTTCGCACAGCTTTATACCCAGGTGGCGGGCCGCGCTGGCCGCGCCGGCAAACAGGGCGAAGTGATCCTACAGACCCACCACCCGGAGCATCCTTTATTACAGACGCTCTTAAGCCAGGGGTATGACGCCTTCGCCGATCAGGCGCTGGCGGAGCGCGTCGGCGTATCACTGCCGCCGTTCAGCAGCCATGTGCTGATTCGCGCTGAAGATCATAACAACCAGGAAGCGCCGCAGTTCTTGCATCAGATGCATAACCTGCTGCGCTCCAGCCCGCTGGCGGACGACCATTTATGGATCCTCGGCCCGGTGCCCGCGCTGCAACCCAAACGCGGCGGCCGCTACCGCTGGCAACTGCTTTTACAGCATCCCTCCCGGCAACATTTACAGCGCTTGCTTGGCAACAGCCTGGCGCTCGTCAACACCCTGCCCGCCGCGCGTAAAGTGAAGTGGGTGCTGGATGTGGACCCGATCGAAAGTTAACCAACCCGGCGATTTCTGCGAAACATATCGAAAAAAATAAAATCTCCATCACATTACTGATGTAATTTTTGTAAGTCGGTGCTTTAAATAGCTGATATGAATGTGATGTAGGTCAGATACAGGATGTATCTGCGTCCGCCGTGGCGCAGGTGAGGAGAAGAAGTTGAAGCCCAAGAAGCAGGTTGCCGCCGCAACCATGAAAGATGTCGCCGCCAAAGCTCGCGTTTCGACGGCCACGGTATCGCGCGCCTTAATGAACCCGGAAAAGGTATCGCAGACCACCCGCCACCGCGTTGAACAGGCGGCTATCGACGTGGGCTACCTGCCCAACTCGCTCAGCCGCAGCCTCAAGCGCAACGAATCCCGCACTATCCTCGTTATCGTACCGGATATTTGCGACCCTTTTTTCAGCGAAATTATTCGCGGCATTGAAGTCACGGCGGCGGAGCAAGGCTATCTGGTATTGATTGGCGACTGCGCCCACCAGAACCAGCAGGAAAAAACATTCATCGACCTGATTATTACCAAGCAAATCGACGGCATGCTGCTGCTCGGCTCCCGCCTGCCTTTCGACGCCAGCAAAGAGGAGCAGCGCAACCTGCCGCCGATGGTGATGGCGAATGAATTCGCGCCGGAGCTGGAACTGCCGACGGTGCATATTGATAACCTCACCGCCGCTTTTAACGCGGTCAATTACCTGCATGAGTTGGGCCACGAGCGTATCGCCTGCATCGCCGGGCCGGAAGAGATGCCGCTGTGCCATTATCGCCTGCAGGGTTACATACAGGCGCTGCGCCGCTGCGGCATTACCGTCGACCCGCACTATATCGCCCGGGGCGATTTTACCTACGAGGCGGGCGCCAACGCGCTTTCTCAACTGCTCGACCTGCCTAAGCCTCCCACCGCCGTTTTTTGTCACAGCGACGTAATGGCCCTTGGGGCGCTCTCGCTCGCTAAACGCCGCGGCTATAAGGTGCCGGACGATATCTCGCTGATAGGCTTCGATAATATTTCGCTTTCCGCCTTCTGCGACCCGCCGCTGACCACCGTCGCGCAGCCGCGTTTTGATATCGGCCGCGAAGCGATGCTGCTGCTGCTCGATCAACTTCACGGGCAGACGGTCAACAGCGGTTCGCGCCTGCTCGATTGCGAGCTGGTGGTTCGCGGCTCAAGCAGCGCGCCGAAGCCGCGAAAATAAGCGGCTTTAAGACGCCCCCGACTGGTCAAAGGGCCGCCCCTTAAGTAACATGGCGGGCTGATAACGAACGAATACAGCGAAACGATAGTGGCACAAAGAGATTATGTACGCCGCGGACAGCCGGCTCCCGCGCGGCGCAAAAAGAGTCCTACCCGCAAAAAGCAACGTAACCTGCCTGCTGTTTCCCCGGCTATGGTCGCCATCGCGGCCGCTGTGGTGGTCGCTTTTATCGGCGCCCTGTACTTTATTACCCATCACAAGAAAGAAGAGGCGGAGACGCTGCCGGGCCATAAAGTGGCGGGCAACGGGCTGCCGCCGAAGCCGGAAGAGCGCTGGCGTTATATTAAAGAGCTGGAAAGCCGCCAGCCTGGCGTTGTGAAACCCACCGAGCCTACGGCAGGCGGGGAAATCATGAACCAGGAGCAACTGACCAACGAACAGCGCCAGCTGCTTGATCAGATGCAGGCGGATATGCGCCAGCAGCCGACGCAACTAAGCGAAGTGCCGTGGAATGAGCAGACGCCGGAGCAGCGCCAGCAAACGCTGCAGCGCCAGCGGCTTATTCAGCAGCAACAGCTGAACGCGGCGGCGCAGCAGCAGCGTAACCCGCAGCGTGTCGCCGAGCAGCAGCAGCCATACCAGCCGCAGCAGACTCGTCAGCCGCAGGCATATCAGCAGCAAACGCGTCAGGCGCAGAGCTATCAGCAACAGCCTGTGCGCACCGAGGCGTATCAGCAGCCGCAAGTGAAAACCGCGCAGCCGGTTCGCAGCAACGCGCAACAGCAGCCTTATCAGGATCTGCTGCAAACGCCGCCGCATAACACCGCGACGCGTACGCAGCCGAAAACCGAGCAGAGCGCGCCGGTCACCCGCGAGACGGAAACGGCGAAACAGCCTGCCGCGAAAAAAGACGAGCGCCGCTGGATGGTGCAGTGCGGCTCGTTTAAAGGCGCGGAACAGGCGGAAACCGTACGCGCGCAGCTGGCCTTCGAGGGCTTTGATTCACGCATTACCGCCAACAACGGCTGGAACCGCGTGGTTATCGGCCCGATGAAAGGCAAAGAGAACGCCGACGGCACCCTCACCCGCCTGAAGCTTGCGGGCCATTCAAACTGCATTCGTCTCGCCGCCGGGGGTTGAAAGCCCCGAAACGCCCCCCATCTATAATTGCATTCTGCCCCGTACACCGTGCGGGGCCCTTCTTTAGCCTATGCAATAAGGGGATTGCTCGTGACAACAATAGTAAGTGTGCGCCGCAACGGCCAGGTCGTGATTGGTGGTGACGGACAGGCCACCCTGGGCAATACCGTGATGAAAGGCAACGTGAAAAAAGTGCGTCGCCTGTATAACGACAAAGTTATCGCCGGTTTTGCAGGCGGCACCGCAGACGCCTTCACGCTGTTTGAACTGTTTGAACGCAAGCTGGAAATGCACCAGGGCCATCTGGTCAAAGCCGCCGTTGAGCTGGCGAAAGACTGGCGCACCGACCGTATGCTGCGCCGCCTCGAAGCGCTGCTGGCGGTGGCGGATGAAAACGCCTCGCTTATCATCACCGGCAACGGCGACGTGGTGCAGCCGGAAAACGACCTGATCGCCATCGGTTCCGGCGGGCCTTACGCGCAGGCCGCGGCGCGCGCGCTGCTGGAAAACACCGAGCTTGGCGCTCGTGAAATCGTAGAGAAGTCGCTGGGGATTGCGGGTGATATCTGCATCTACACCAACCACTTCCTCACCATCGAAGAATTACCTTCTAAAGCGTAAGGATCTCCCATGTCTGAAATGACTCCTCGCGAAATTGTCAGCGAACTCGACAAACACATTATCGGTCAGGACGCGGCGAAGCGTTCTGTCGCTATCGCGCTGCGTAACCGCTGGCGCCGTATGCAGCTTAACGAAGAGCTGCGCCATGAAGTGACGCCGAAAAATATTCTGATGATTGGCCCGACCGGCGTCGGTAAAACCGAAATCGCCCGTCGTCTGGCGAAGCTCGCCAACGCGCCGTTTATTAAAGTGGAAGCGACCAAGTTCACCGAAGTGGGCTACGTAGGTAAAGAAGTGGATTCTATCATCCGCGATCTAACCGATTCCGCTATTAAAATGGTGCGCATGCAGTCCATCGAGAAAAACCGCTATCGCGCTGAAGAGCTGGCCGAAGAGCGTATTCTTGACGTGCTGATCCCGCCGGCGAAGAACAACTGGGGCCAGCCGGAGCAGGCGCAGGAGCCTTCCGCCGCCCGTCAGGCGTTCCGCAAAAAACTGCGTGAAGGCGAGCTCGACGACAAAGAGATTGAAATCAATCTCGCCGCCGCGCCGATGGGCGTGGAGATTATGGCGCCTCCTGGTATGGAAGAGATGACCAGCCAGCTGCAGTCGATGTTCCAGAACCTGGGCGGCCAGAAGCAGAAACCGCGCAAGCTGAAAATCAAAGACGCCATGAAGCTGCTGGTGGAAGAAGAAGCGGCGAAGCTGGTTAACCCGGAAGAGCTGAAAGAGCAGGCTATCGAAGCGGTTGAGCAGCACGGCATCGTCTTTATCGACGAGATCGACAAAATCTGTAAGCGCGGCAACGTTTCCGGCCCGGATGTCTCCCGCGAAGGCGTGCAGCGCGACCTGCTGCCGCTGGTGGAAGGCTGCACCGTCTCCACCAAGCACGGCATGGTGAAAACCGACCACATCCTGTTTATCGCCTCCGGCGCGTTCCAGGTGGCAAGCCCGTCTGACCTTATTCCGGAACTGCAGGGCCGCTTGCCTATCCGCGTAGAGCTGCAGGCGCTGACCACCGAAGACTTTGAGCGCATCCTGACTGAGCCGAACGCATCGGTCACCATGCAGTACAAAGCGCTGATGGCGACCGAAGGGGTGAACATCGACTTTACTGACGATGGCATCCGCCGTATCGCCCAGGCCGCGTGGCAGGTGAACGAAACCACCGAAAACATCGGCGCGCGTCGTCTGCACACCGTGCTGGAGCGCCTGATGGAAGATATCTCTTACGACGCCAGCGACCTCGGCGGCCAGAGCATTACCATTGATGCGCAATACGTAAGCAAACATCTGGATGAGCTGGTGGCAGATGAAGATCTGAGCCGTTTTATCCTATAATCGCGCGCAACGCATTTTCATCACAGTTGATGGGGGCAATGCCCCCATTTTTTATTGTTGGCGCACTCATGACTGAAACCGTTTCTTTAAGCCGTACCCAGGCCTGGCTGGAAAGCCTGCGCCCGCGTACGCTGCCTCTCGCTTTCGCCTCGATTGTGGTCGGCACGGCGCTTGCCTACTGGCAAGGCATGTTCGATCCCCTCGTCGCTCTGCTGGCGCTGCTCACCGCCGGGCTTCTACAAATTCTCTCGAACCTCGCTAATGATTATGGCGACGCGGTAAAAGGCAGCGACAAGCCGGACCGCATCGGCCCGTTGCGCGGCATGCAAAAAGGGGTGATCACCGCGACGCAGATGAAGCGGGCGCTGGTCGTCACCGTTATCCTGATTTGCCTTTCCGGGCTTGCGCTGGTGCGCGTCGCCTGTCATACCATGACGGACTTTGTCGGCTTTCTGGCGCTTGGCGCGCTCTCTATCGTCGCCGCCATTACCTATACCGTCGGCAACCGCCCTTACGGCTATATGGGGCTTGGCGATCTCTCGGTGCTTATTTTCTTTGGCTGGCTGAGCGTTATCGGCAGCTGGTATTTACAGGCGCACACGCTGATCGGGGCGATTGTCCTGCCTGCCACCGCCAGCGGCCTGCTGGCTGCCGCCGTGTTGAACATTAATAACCTGCGCGATATCGACAGCGACCGCATGAACGGTAAAAACACGCTGGCGGTGCGTCTGGGGCCGGTGATGGCGCGCCGCTACCACGTTGCGCTGCTGATGGGCTCGCTGCTCTGCCTTGCGGTTTTTAACCTGCTGTGGCTGCAAAGCGCCTGGGGCTGGCTGTTTGTTCTCGCCGCCCCTTTGCTGGTTAAACAGGCGCGCTATGTCTTAAGCGAGCAAGAACCCGTCGCGATGCGCCCGATGCTTGAGCGCACGGTAAAAGGCGCGCTGCTGGTTAACCTGTTGTTTGCGCTGGGCGTTGTGCTCAGCCGCGTGCCTTTTTAGCTGACAAATATCAATTAACAATTGATGATTTTGCCAACAATGCGCGTTAAGCGATATACTGAAAACTCTTGCAGCAACTAAGCGTTAAGCCAATGAAATACGATACTTCTGAGCTTTGTGATATCTACCAGGAAGAGGTCAACGTCGTTGAGCCGCTTTTTACTAACTTTGGCGGCCGCTCTTCGTTTGGCGGACAAATCATCACGGTAAAATGTTTCGAGGACAACGGGTTGCTGTATGAGCTGCTCGAGGAGAACGGCCGCGGCCGCGTGCTGCTGGTCGACGGCGGCGGCTCGGTACGCCGTGCGCTGGTCGACGCCGACCTTGCGCGCCTCGCGGTGCAGAACGAGTGGGAAGGCCTGGTGGTCTATGGCGCGGTGCGTCAGGTGGACGACCTTGAAGAGCTCGACCTCGGCATTCAGGCCATCGCCGCCATTCCGGTGGGCGCGGCTGGGGAAGGCATCGGCGAAAGCGACGTGCGCGTTAATTTCGGCGGCGTCACCTTCTTCTCCGGCGACCATCTCTATGCCGACAATACGGGCATTATCCTCTCCGAAGATCCGCTGGATATCGAATAACAAAAACGGGCGCTTTAAGCGCCCGTTTTTGTTTGGTCAAAGCGTAAAATCACACTTCTTCCATTTTGCCCAGCAGCGCCTGCAGACGCTCCTGCCATACGTGTTGCTGTTCGCGCAGCTGATGGTTCTCACGCTCCAGCTCTTCGCGGCTGCCCTGCGCGTTTTGTACTTCCTGCGCCAGGCTGTTGTTCTTTTCTTTCAGCTCTTCGATTTCCATCTGCAAAAGCGTGATGGTATCAACCGCCTGCTGTACTTTTGCTTCCAGTTTCTCAAACACTTCAAATGACATCGTCATACCTCTCCTGAATTGCAAGGCGTTGATGGATGGCTATCCTCGTCCCGGTTGCCGGCGACGCCTTATGTTACGTGCGAAAACGCTAGTCCCGATTGTATGAAGCGTGACAGCCAGTGTCCAGCGGCATCCCGCGCTGTTTGCGGATTGCCACACTTTTCAGCCTATGCTGAATGCCCTTTGCAAGCATTGCAGGTAGTTATTAACATTTCCCTCACCCATTTCGCGCATTTATGGTGCCAGCGCAATTTATCCTTTTCTGAAATAGCGCGAAAACGCTCATTTTCTTGACGCATCACACACATTTCGATTTCGTTATTTCTCGTTTTTGCTCGTTAACGATAAATTAACACTGTGTCTACACGACATACCGGACAGTTTTACCGCCCGGCTAACAATAACATTCACTTTGCCTTCAGGACCCCGATTATGAGTCAAACATCAACCTTAAAAGGACAGTGCATCGCAGAGTTCCTCGGTACCGGGTTGTTGATTTTCTTCGGTGTAGGATGTGTGGCTGCGCTGAAAGTGGCAGGCGCCAGTTTCGGCCAGTGGGAAATCAGTATCATCTGGGGTTTGGGGGTGGCGATGGCCATCTATCTGACCGCAGGCGTGTCTGGTGCGCATCTGAATCCGGCGGTAACCATAGCGTTGTGGCTGTTCGCCTGCTTTGACGGGCGCAAAGTTGTACCTTTTATCTTTTCTCAGTTTGCCGGCGCTTTTTGCGCAGCGGCGTTAGTTTACGGGCTTTATTACAATCTTTTTTACGACTACGAACAGACACACCATATGGTCCGCGGCAGTGTGGAAAGCCTCGACCTGGCCGGTATTTTTTCTACTTACCCGAATCCGCATATTAATTTTATGCAGGCCTTCGCAGTAGAAATGATTATCACAGCTATCCTGATGGGCGTGATCCTGGCGTTAACCGACGACGGCAACGGCATTCCGCGTGGTCCGCTGGCGCCCTTGTTGATTGGTCTGCTGATTGCGGTCATCGGCGCCTCCATGGGGCCGCTCACCGGCTTCGCCATGAACCCGGCGCGCGACTTAGGACCGAAAGCCTTCGCCTGGCTTGCGGGCTGGGGTAATGTCGCCTTTACCGGCGGGCGTGAGATCCCCTACTTCCTGGTGCCCGCGCTGGGTCCGGTGGTCGGGGCGGCGCTTGGCGCATTCGGCTATCGCAAATTGATTGGCCGCCATTTACCGTGTGATGCTTGCGTGGATGACGCTGAAGAGCAGTCCACCGCCGCACAACAAAAAGCTTCGCTGTAACAGATTGACGGGACACCACTATGACTACAGAAAAAAAGTATATCGTCGCGCTCGACCAGGGTACGACCAGCTCACGCGCCGTAGTACTGGATCATAACGCGAATATCGTCAGCGTCTCGCAGCGCGAGTTTACGCAAATCTATCCGAAAGCGGGCTGGGTAGAGCATGACCCAATGGAAATCTGGGCTTCGCAAAGCTCCACGCTGGTGGAAGCGCTGGCGAAAGCGGATATCAGCTCCGATCAGATTGCCGCCATCGGCATTACCAACCAGCGCGAAACGGCGGTGGTGTGGGAACGTGAAACCGGCAAGCCGATTCATAACGCTATCGTCTGGCAGTGCCGCCGCACGTCGGAGATTTGCGAGCAGCTTAAGCGCGACGGCATGGAAGAGTACGTGCGTGAGGCTACCGGCCTGGTTATCGACCCTTATTTCTCCGGCACCAAAGTGAAATGGATTCTGGATCACGTGGAAGGCGCGCGCGAACGCGCCCATCGCGGCGAACTGCTGTTCGGCACCGTTGACACTTGGCTTATCTGGAAAATGACCCAGGGACGCGTGCACGTAACCGACTACACCAACGCTTCCCGCACCATGCTGTTCAACATTCACGATCTCGACTGGGATGACAAAATGCTGGACGCGCTGGATATCCCGCGTGCGATGCTGCCCCAGGTGCGTAAATCGTCTGAGGTCTACGGCCAGACCAACATCGGCGGTAAAGGCGGCACCCGTATTCCTATCGCCGGCATCGCGGGCGACCAGCAGGCGGCGCTGTTCGGCCAGCTCTGCGTGAAGGAAGGGATGGCGAAAAACACCTACGGCACCGGCTGCTTCATGCTGATGAACACCGGCGATAAAGCGGTGAAGTCGACCCATGGTCTGCTTACCACCATCGCCTGCGGCCCGCGCGGCGAAGTGAATTACGCGCTGGAAGGCGCCGTGTTTATGGCGGGCGCGTCCATTCAGTGGCTGCGCGACGAGATGAAGCTTATCAGCGACGCTTTCGATTCCGAATATTTCGCCACCAAAGTGAAGGATACCAACGGCGTTTACGTCGTTCCGGCCTTTACCGGCCTGGGCGCGCCGTACTGGGACCCGTATGCCCGCGGCGCCATTTTCGGCCTGACGCGCGGCGTGAACTCCAACCACATCATCCGCGCTACGCTTGAGTCTATCGCTTTCCAGACCCGCGACGTGCTGGAAGCGATGCAGGCGGATTCCGGCATGCGCCTGCATGCGCTGCGTGTGGACGGCGGCGCGGTAGCCAATAACTTCCTGATGCAGTTCCAGGCCGATATTCTCGGCACGCGCGTGGAACGTCCGGAAGTGCGCGAAGTCACCGCGCTTGGCGCTGCCTATCTCGCAGGCCTCGCAGTGGGTTACTGGCAGAACCTGGATGAGCTTCAGGAAAAAGCGGTCATCGAGCGCGAATTCCGTCCTGGCATCGAAACCGTAGAGCGCAACTACCGCTACGACGGCTGGAAAAAAGCGGTCAAACGCGCCATGGCGTGGGAAGAGCGCGAAGAGTAATCCCTCCCCTTTCTCCCGCCTGCGGGCGGGAGAGTTTCCCCCGTTTTACCGATCCTGCCGCCAGATAGTGTATCCTTTGCATCAGAACTCCCCTTTTTGATGGTCAGCAGTGAATGAAAGAGATCGAAAAAGCAGAAATTAAGCGTCTGAGCGACCGGCTCGACGCCATCCGCCACCAGCAGGCCGCCACGCCGCTGACGGAAGCCGCAGACAAATACATGGAGCTGGAAAAAGAGAAAGAGACGCTTGAGGCGGAAATCGCTCGTCTGCACGACGTACGCAACCAGAAGCTCAGCAAAGAGGCGCAGAAGCTGATGGCGATGCCGTTTAAGCGCGCCATTACCAAAAAAGAGCAGGCCGATATGGGCAAGCTGAAGAAAAGCGTGCGTGGGCTGGTGGTGGTGCATCCGATGACCGCGCTGGGCCGCGAGATGGGTTTAAAAGAGATGACGGGCTTTGCGAAAAGCGAGTTTTAATCGTCTTTATCGAGCGGGCCGCACCGGTCCGCTATCTTTTACCACAGGCGGTGAAAGTAAAGTATCAAGCGCATTCACCGGAAAAAAGAGTCTCTTACGTTCATCAGTGGTTTGTACCGGAATAAATCCAAGTTTCTGATAAAACGCCGCAGCTTGCTCATCTTTCGCCTCTACAAACAGGGCATAGACACCCACTGTACGGGCTACTTCATAAACTCGCCTGGCCGCATCAGCTACCAGCATAGAACCCAGCCCCTTTCCGGCAAACCGTTTATCTATCGCCAGTCTTCCTAATAAGATACAGGGCGCATTAGCGTAAGGGATTTGCCGCCGCATGTTGCCAAAAAAAGCTTTTTCAAAAGAAGCGCCGGATAAAGTGTAATAACCGGCAATAGCAGGTTCCGGTTCATTTGTAAGGAGCACCCATGCACGCAGCACATTACGCTGCTGCTGAAGGGCAAGGCGGTCGCGTAAAAAAACATCCAGTTCACGACAGCCGCAATCAAAAGAAGCCATTGCCCATCCCTGCTCAGGCGCGAAGGGAAAAACGCCTTTTTTCAGCTTCATTCCCAGATTTCATCTTCATCAAGCCGCTTAAAAGCACGCTGTAGTGGCTCGTTTGGTGCGGGTGGGTTATCCAGCGCAGCCATTACGGCAAGCCACCCTTGCTCGGTTAATTTGATGCGGCTGTGCTCTTCAAGAAGCAACTGCGCGCGCTTACAGGCGGAATCAACAATAAATTGAGACACGCTCACTTTCTCCAGGCTGGCGGCGGCTTCAATACTCGCTTTGTCGTCAGAGGAAAGACGGCATTCAAGACGCTCTTTTTTAGATTGCGAGGCCATGATAATCCTCCTTGCGGGCGATGCCTTTAACTGTACGGTAAAGTTCCGTACAGCGAGAATAACCCCGGATTGTTGCATTTTCAAACAGCCTCCCTTAAATGCAGATTCACGTTTTTCAGAATGCATGTTATCTGCGCTTTCCAGTAAGCAAACCACTTCGCTCCGCTTTTACGAGCAAGCTTCCAGATAATCGCGTTATACAGGCTAAGCCGGAGCGGCAAGCGCGTAATTGGTCCAACCAATCTCAACCAAAATTTCTCTGACTCTCACAGAACCCCAAAAATCAGTAACCATCGCGTTGCTTAAAACTAACATCTGATTAACCATTCATTGTCACTTACCCTACAAACCCACTTTGGTTGGACCACTTTTACAAAACGCCATGACAGATGAGCGCAGACTCACCGCGGCGCTGAGCGGTCCCCAGGAGACAGGCAATGGAACTCTGGCAACAGAATTACGACCCGGCAGGCAACCTCTGGCTCTCCAGCCTGATTGCCGCGCTGCCCATCCTCTTTTTCTTTTTCGCGCTGATTAAGCTCAAGCTGAAAGGCTACCTGGCGGCGACCATTACCGTCGCCATCGCGCTGCTGGTGGCGCTGTTCTTCTACCGCATGCCGGTCGACCGGGCTTTCGCCTCGGTGATTTATGGCTTCTTCTATGGTCTGTGGCCAATAGCCTGGATAATCATCGCGGCGGTCTTCGTCTATAAAATTTCCGTGAAGACCGGGCAGTTCGACATCATCCGGTCATCAATACTCTCAATCACGCCGGACCAGCGCTTACAAATGCTGATTGTCGGCTTCTCCTTCGGGGCGTTTCTGGAAGGGGCGGCGGGATTTGGCGCGCCGGTGGCGATTACCGCCGCCTTGCTGGTCGGGCTTGGCTTTAACCCGCTCTACGCGGCAGGCCTGTGCCTTATCGTTAACACCGCGCCCGTCGCCTTTGGCGCAATGGGCATTCCGATTCTGGTGGCAGGCCAGGTGACGGGCATCGACAGCTTCGCCATCGGCCAGATGGTGGGCCGTCAGCTGCCGTTCCTGACCATTATCGTGCTCTTCTGGATCATGGCGATCATGGACGGCTGGCGCGGCGTGAAAGAGACGTGGCCGGCGGTGCTGGTGGCGGGCGGTTCGTTCGCCATCGCCCAGTATTTAAGCTCGAACTTTATTGGCCCGGAGCTGCCGGACATCATCTCCTCGCTGGTGTCGCTGGTCTGTCTGACGCTGTTTTTGAAACGCTGGCAGCCGGTGCGCATCTTCCGCTTTGGCGATGTGGGCGCGTCAATGGTCGACCAGACGCTGGCGCGTAAAAATTACACGCCAGGTCAGGTGGTGCGCGCCTGGACGCCGTTCCTGTTCCTCACCGCCACGGTCACGCTCTGGAGCGTGCCGCCATTTAAGGCGCTGTTCGCGAAGAACGGCCCGCTGGCGGACTGGGTCTTTAACGTCGCCGTGCCGCATCTCGACAAGCTGGTGGCACGCATGCCGCCGGTGGTGGCGCAAGCCACGCCGTACCCGGCGGTCTACAAGTTCGACTGGTTCTCCGCCACCGGCACCGCCATTCTCGTCGCCGCGATAATCTCTATCATCTGGTTGCGGATGAAGCCGAAAGCGGCGGTGGAGACCTTCGCCCAGACGCTAAGAGAGCTGGCGCTGCCCATCTACTCCATCGGCATGGTGCTCGCCTTCGCCTTTATCTCTAACTACTCCGGGCTGTCGTCAACGCTTGCGCTGGCGCTCTCCCACACCGGCAGCGCGTTCCCGTTCTTCTCGCCGTTCCTCGGCTGGCTCGGCGTTTTCCTGACCGGCTCGGACACCTCGTCGAACGCGCTGTTCGCCGCCCTTCAGGCCACCGCCGCCCAGCAAATCGGCGTGTCGGATATTCTGATGGTGGCGGCCAACACCACCGGCGGCGTGACTGGCAAGATGATTTCGCCGCAGTCCATCGCCATCGCCTGCGCGGCGGTGGGGCTGGTGGGCAAAGAATCTGACCTGTTCCGTTTTACCGTGAAGCACAGCCTGATCTTCACCTGCATGGTGGGCCTTATCACCACGCTTCAGGCCTATGTCTTCACCTGGATGATCCCATGACGACCATGACAAAGCGCCTCGCCGACCACCTGGTGGAGCGCATCCGTATTTTTATCCGTGACCGGGGACTGGAGGCGGGCATGCGGTTGCCCGCCGAGCGCAAGTTCGCCGCCGAGCTTGGCGTATCGCGCAATTCCCTGCGCGAGGCGATACAAATCCTTATCCGTGAAGGGCTGCTCATCAGCCGTCGCGGCGGCGGCACCTTTTTGCGCTACCAGCTGGAACCCTGGTCGGAACAGCGCATCGTGCAGCCTATCCGCAGCCTGCTGGCGGACGACCCCGGCTACCGCTACGACATACTAGAGGCGCGTCACGCCATTGAGGCCAGCACCGCCTGGCACGCGGCCCTTCGCGCCACCCCCGCGGATAAAGAGAAGCTGCAAATTTGCTTTGACGCGACGCTGAAGTTTACCGAGCAGGATGACCCGGACCTCGCCGCCCAGGCGGATGTGCGTTTTCATCTGGCGATTGCCGAAGCGTCGCACAATATCGTGCTGCTACAGACCATGCGCGGTTTCTTCGACCTGCTGCAATCCTCCGTCATGGAGAGCCGTCAGCGGATGTACCTGCAACCGCCGATTTTCTCGCAGCTCACCGAACAGCACCGCGAAATGCTGGACGCGATTCTGGCAGGCGACGCCGAGCGGGCGCGCAAAGCGGTGATGCAACACCTCGGTTTTGTTCATTCCACCATTAAACAACTTGATGAAGACGTCGCCCGCCAGGCGCGCGTGACCCGCCTGCCCGACGACCTGCTCACACTTCCCAGGGAGAAAAAATCATGATTATTTCAGCGGCAAGTGACTACCGGGCCGCGGCGCAGCGCAAGCTGCCGCCTTTTCTGTTCCACTATATCGACGGCGGCGCTTACGCTGAATATACCCTGCGTCGTAATGTGGAAGACCTTTCGCAGGTGGCGCTGCGCCAGCGCGTGCTGAAGAACATGTCTGATTTAAGCCTTGAGACAACGCTTTTTAACGAGACGCTCTCTATGCCGGTGGCGCTCGCCCCCGTCGGGCTGTGCGGCATGTACGCCCGTCGCGGCGAAGTGCAGGCGGCGCGCGCGGCGGCGGCGAAGGGCATTCCCTTTACCCTTTCCACCGTTTCCGTCTGCCCGATTGAAGAGGTCGCGCCCGCCATTAATCGCCCGATGTGGTTCCAGCTCTATGTGCTGCGCGACCGGGGTTTTATGCGCAACGCCCTGGAGCGCGCCAAAGCGGCGGGTTGTTCGACGCTGGTCTTTACCGTGGATATGCCGACCCCTGGCGCACGTTATCGTGACGCCCACTCCGGCATGAGCGGCGCCAACGCCGCCCTGCGCCGTTACTGGCAGGCGGTGACGCACCCGCAATGGGCCTGGGATGTGGGGCTGCACGGCCGCCCGCACGATCTCGGCAATATCTCCACCTATCTTGGCAAACCGACCGGGCTTGAGGATTACATCGGCTGGCTTTCGAACAACTTCGACCCGTCTATCTCCTGGAAAGACCTGGAGTGGATCCGCGAATTCTGGGACGGCCCGATGGTGATTAAAGGCATCCTCGACCCGGAAGATGCCCGCGACGCGGTACGCTTCGGCGCCGACGGCATTGTGGTCTCCAACCACGGCGGCCGCCAGCTCGACGGCGTGCTCTCTTCCGCCCGCGCCCTGCCCGCCATCGCCGACGCGGTGAAAGGCGACATTGCTATTCTCGCCGACAGCGGCATTCGCAACGGGCTGGACGTGGTGCGCATGATTGCACTCGGCGCCGACAGCGTGCTGCTGGGCCGCGCCTACCTTTACGCCCTCGCCACGCACGGTGAGAGAGGGGTCGCTAATTTGCTGAATCTGATTGAAAAAGAGATGCGGGTAGCGATGACGCTGACCGGCGCGAAATCGGTTAAAGAGATCACGCGCGAGTCGCTGGTGCCGGCGCCGGAGTTCACCTCCGTGCTGGCGGAGTTGCCTGCGTCCAGCGCGCAGACGAAACGGCATAACGCGGCGTAAGCGCCTTTAACGGCGGGTGGCGCTGTGCTTACCCGCCCTGCGGAAACAGGCCTGCAAGGGTGAAGCATCCTCAGTGACTCTCACCTTCACCTCAAATCGGCTGAAATTGAGGTGATGATGGTTAGCCTCTGATAAAACGGCAAGCCTCATGATGTAACACCAGCCGCCCTGGCAGCAACTTACCCTCTGCCCCATAACCTGCGCGAAAAGCTTTCTATCTTGCCGCTAAGACGCCGCTTCTGCATGGTTTTCGCCCAGCTGGCAGAAAGCCCGGCGGCGCTCAGCAAGCGATGGTACTGCTCATCATCGAATGGGTTGTGCCAGGCGATGGCGGCGGCCTCTTTTACCGAAACGCCGCTTACGCGCGACACTAACGCCAGCGGCGCGTCGGCGGCGACCTTGCCTTCTGCAATGACCCGGTAAAGCCAGCCGCAGCGCGTTTTCTCCTGCATCAGACCGGAAAGGTCGCCGATACCAGAGTGAAAATTCACTTTGAAGCAGGGCGATCGCGGCTGGGTGACCTGAATCAGCGCGTCGCCCCACTGAAAGATATCGCCGATAAAGACATTCGCTTCCGTAAGCCCGACGGTGGAGAGGTTTTCGCCAAAAGCGGGAGCGACAAACCACGCCGCCTGCTCGGGAAACTCCCGCGCCCACTGCTCATAATGCTCGCGCGGATAGTGGCACAGCGCCCGGTCCGGCCCGCCGTGGATCTTTTTCTCTGCCTGCTGGTCGCCCACCAGCCCGCGGTCGGTCAGGGATAATTCGCCCTCCACCTGCACTTTGCCGATGGCGCTGGGCCGCGAGCCTTCATACTCACGCACCTTGCCGATAAAAACGGTTACGGGATACTCCATTCGCGCCTCCTTATGCGGATATAAAAAAAGCGAGCCATCAGGCTCGCTTCTTAGCGGTCATTTTGCAATCTTATTTCTGAGAAGCGAAACGCTCAGCCGCTTCGTCCCAGTTCACCACGTTCCAGAACTCTTTGATGTAGTCCGGACGACGGTTCTGGAATTTCAGGTAGTAAGCGTGCTCCCACACGTCCAGGCCCAGGATCGGGTAGCCGGAAGCGCCGGAGATAGCTTCGCCCATCAGCGGGGAATCCTGGTTAGCGGTGGAAACCACGGCCAGCTTATCGCCCTGCTTAACCAGCCACGCCCAGCCGGAGCCGAAACGGGTAGCCGCCGCTTTTTCGAACTCTTCTTTGAATTTCTCAACGGAGCCGAAGTCGCGCTCGATAGCCGCTTTCAGGTCGCCCTGCAGGGTGGTGCCTTTTTTCAGGCCTTTCCAGAACAGGCTGTGGTTAGCGTGGCCGCCTGCGTTGTTACGCAGAACGGTTTTCTTGTCAGCCGGCACCTGATCCAGTTTAGTGATCAGCTCTTCCACCGGCAGGTTAGCGAATTCCGGCAGGCTTTCCAGCGCCGCGTTGGCGTTGTTAACGTAAGTCTGGTGATGTTTGGTGTGATGGATTTCCATCGTCTGCTTGTCGAAATGCGGTTCCAGGGCGTCGTAAGCATACGGCAGGGAAGGCAGTGTATAGCTCATAATCATCTCCATTTATTGTCGGGCGGCAGAGGGGTGTTAACGCCGCGTAAGCAGTGGGTTCATTATAGTTAATTAAGTGATATTGAAAATGTTTATCAATGCCGCAGTTTTAATAAGGTTATAAATTTTCTTTCTAATGCCTGGAATTGGCGCAGCGCAGCGTAACCCACTTGCCTGTGCGAAGCGCCGTTTACCCGCCTGAAGCGGGGCTTGCAGCCCTTCTGGTGATGTGGCGCTTGCTTCTTAATTTTTCGGAAACTTTTAACTCCGGCCATTCTTCACACTCATTTACGTGAAACAAATTATGAAACAGGGCCTTACGACGCTTTATTAAGAGAAACGCCGAACTGCTGGCGCCATACGCGCGGCGTTACGCCCGTCTCACGCGTAAACACCACCGAGAAGTAATTGCTGTCTTCAAAGCCGCAGCGCGAGGCGATATCGCTAATCAGCATCTCGGTATGGCGCAGCAGATATTGCGCCTGGCAGATGCGCAGCTGACGCAGGTACTGGCTGATGGTCATACCGGTCTGCTGGCGGAAAAGCTGGCGCAGCGGCCGCTCTGGCGCCTGGTGACGCTCGCAAAAACGCGCCAGGTCAAAATCCGTTTCCAGGCTTTTACCGAGCGCGGCGATAAGCAGATCGAGCGTTTCGCCCTGCTCCGTCGCCGCGTCGTCGGCGGGCTGATAACGGTGGCGGCGCAGCGTGATGCAAAGCTGCAAAAAGAGGCTCTCCGCCAGACACTGCGACAGCGCATCGGGCTTCACGCTCTCATGCTCCAGCTGGTTGATGAGCTGGCGCGCCTGCGCCATCCCCTGACTTCCCAGCCGCCAGCGCGCTTCGCTGCCGCGCGGCGGTTGCAAAAGCTCCGCCCAGTCCACGTTGAGGCGCAGCCGCTCGGGGCAATAGATGATGTTATGCAGCACCAGGTCGTTCACCGCCTGATAGCTGTGGCGGTCTTCGGCGCGAATGTAAAAGAGATCGCCGCAGGTGATGCGCCAGGGCCGGTCGTTAAGCACGTGCAGGCCATTGCCGCGCCACACCAGCACCAGTTCGCAGAAGTCGTGGGAATGCTCGGCGAAGACATTTTGCGGATAGCGATCCGCCACCGCGACGGCCTGGACGGCGGTGGCGAAAAAGTCATCTTTTTTGAGGATTACCTGGTCGGCCACAACACGCCCCTGGAAGCTAAATAGTCAGAAAGTATCGACGTTTTTGGCGCGTAAGAGGGTGATTTGTCTCGCGTTACTGAAACGGGCAGTCGCGCCCGAGACGAATTTCGCGCGGCGACCAGCAGAACTCGCGCTTAAACAGCGTGGAGAAATGGTTGCTGTCGCCAAAGCCGCACTGGTAAGCAATATCGGTCACGCTCTCCTCGCTGTGGCGTAGCAGATGGCGCGCCTTAATCAGCCGCAGGCGGTTCAGGTAACGCTGCGGCGTCAGGCCGGTTTGCTGCTTCAGTTGCCGGTGCAGCGTTCTGAGGGAGAGGCTGAATTTATCGGCGAGCTGCTCCCAGCACACCTCCTCGGCGAAATGGTCTTCAAGCCAGGCGATCATCTGATTAAGCCGCTCGTCAGCTTTGCCGCTGTTTTCCGCCAGGCTGCTCTTACGCAGCAAAATCAGCAACTGCATAAAGAGGATCTCGCGGTTAGCGATGGCGGGGGTATCGGCGGCTTCGCCCAGCGCTTCTATCTGTTCGATAAGCCCGCGCACCTGCTGCAACACCTGCTGGCCCACCCGCCAGTGAGAGGCGTAGTTGCCGTCCTGCTCCTGCGGCAGCAGCCGCTCCAGCCCGGCGATAAACGAAAACGCGTCCGGCGCGCGGTAAAGCACGTTCGTCAGACAGAGGTTTTCGGTGTGCTCGAAAAGGTGCCGGTCGTGGTCGCGCACAAAGCAAACGGAACCGCCGCTCAGCGTATAGGGCTGGCCGTTGAAAATATGAGTACCGGTGCCGTGCTCAACAATCACGATTTCCCAGAAGTCGTGATGATGTTCTGGAAACGCCGCCTGCGGCAGCCGCGGTTCAATCGCTACCGTGGCATTGCCCGACGGGAAAAAATCAGCGCCGTATAAGACCGTCATGTTCGCCTCCTTCGCACCAGAAAGTAGCGTGATAGTAGTTAACCGCCCGGCGCCTCACCTTAAATTTCCGACAGGAAAACGCGCAAACTGCGCACGTTTTTTAAGAAACGACAGGAAAGATCCAGAAATGCGGCGAAGCTCACAGGGCCATGCTTCGCCCTCTAAACGCTGAACTGTGAAATCCCTCACGTTTACCTTTGTTCTGTTGCCAGCCGCAGTTTAGCGCTGTCAGTAACGTGAAGGTAACGGGCTGCGCGCCTTTTTAAACTGCGGGTAACGATTCAGACAAGGATACCCGCCATGACTCTTCGCCATAGCGTTGCCGTTGACCTGGGCGCCTCCAGCGGTCGCGTGATGCTGGCGCGTTACGACAGCGCGACCCGCGACCTGCAACTGCGCGAAATCCACCGCTTCGCCAACAGCCTTAAGCCTCTTGAAGGCTTTGCTACCTGGGACGTGGACGTGCTGGAGGGCGAGATACGTATTGGGTTGCAGAAAGCCTGCGATGAAGCAAACGCTATCGACAGTATCGGCATCGACACCTGGGGCGTGGATTTCGTCTTGCTGGATAAAGCGGGCAACCGCGTCGGGCTGCCGGTTTCCTATCGCGACAGCCGCACGGAAGGGGTGATGCTGCGGGCATGCGCAGAACTGGGCCGCGAAGCTATCTATCGTCGCACCGGCATTCAGTTTCTGCCGTTTAACACGCTCTATCAGCTACGCGCGCTCGCCGAACAGCAGCCGGAACTGCTGGCGCAGGCCGAGCACGCGCTGCTGATGCCCGACTACCTCTGCTACCGCCTTACCGGCGAGCTGAACTGGGAATACACCAACGCCACCACCACGCAACTGATCAACATTCACACCGGCGCCTGGGATGAAACGCTGCTGGCGTGGGCGGGCGTGCCGACGCGCTGGTTTGGCGCCCCCACCCGTCCGGGCAAGGTTATCGGCCACTGGGTTTGCCGCGAAGGCCGGTCTGTGCCGGTGGTGTGCGTCGCCACTCACGATACCGCCAGCGCGGTTATCGCCGCGCCTTTGCAGGATAGCGACGCCGCCTGGATCTCCTCCGGCACCTGGTCGCTGATGGGTTTTGAGAGCAGCACCCCGTACGCCAGCGAGCAGGCGCTGGCCGCCAACATCACCAACGAAGGCGGCGCGCAAGGGCGCTACCGCGTGCTGAAAAACATTATGGGGCTGTGGCTGCTGCAACGCGTAACCAAAGAACAGAACGTGAGCGACCTGCCGGGGCTTATCCAGCAGGCGCAGCAGCTTCCGGCCTGTCGGTTTGTGATTAACCCCAACGACGACCGCTTTATCAATCCGCAGAGCATGAGCGACGAAATTCAGGCCGCCTGCCGGGAAAGCGGCCAGCCCGTCCCGCAAAGCGCGGCGGAGCTGGCGCGCTGCATCTTCGACAGCCTGGCGCTGCTGTATGCGCAGGTCTTGCAGGAGCTGGCGCAGCTTCGCGGCAAGCCCTTTACCCGTCTGCATATCGTGGGCGGCGGCAGCCAGAACCGCTTCTTAAACCAGCTTTGCGCCGACGCCTGCGGCATCCCGGTCACCGCCGGGCCGGTGGAAGCCTCCACCCTTGGCAATATCGGCTGCCAGCTGATGGCGCTTGATGAGATAGCGGATGTGGACGATTTCCGCCGGCTCATCGCCGCCAGCCACCCGCAGGAGGCGTTTCTTCCCCGTACAGACAGCGAAATTGCCCGCTTCGTTGCGCAGTTTCAGCACAACCCAAAAACACGTAAGGAGCTTTGCGCATGACCACTCACATTCATCAGGCCTGGGAACTGGCGAAACAGCGCTTCGCCGCCGTCGGGGTTGACGCCGACGAGGCGCTGCGCCAGCTCGACCGCCTGCCGGTCTCCATGCACTGCTGGCAAGGCGATGACGTCGCCGGGTTTGAGAACCCGCAGGGCGGGCTGACCGGCGGCATTCAGGCCACCGGCAACTACCCGGGCAAAGCGCGCAACGCCGATGAACTGCGCGCCGACCTCGAACAGGCGATGCGCCTGATCCCAGGACCGAAGCGCCTTAATCTGCACGCTATTTATCGGGAAGCCGACGCCCCGGTGGCGCGCAACGAGATCAAGCCGCAGCACTTTGAAAACTGGGTCGCGTGGGCGAGAAAACAACAGCTGGGGCTCGACTTCAACCCCTCCTGCTTTTCGCACCCGCTGAGCGCCGACGGCTTTACCCTTTCGCACGCCAACCCGGAAATTCGTCAGTTCTGGATTGAGCACTGCCAGGCGAGCCGCCGCGTTTCCGCGTACTTCGGCGAGCAGCTCGGCACCCCGTCGGTGATGAATATCTGGATCCCGGACGGCATGAAGGATATGCCGGTGGACCGTCTGGCGCCGCGTCAACGCTTGCTGTCGGCGCTGGATGAGGTGATTAGCGAAAAGCTTAACCCGGCGCACCATATTGACGCCGTGGAGAGCAAGCTGTTCGGCATCGGCGCGGAAAGCTACACCGTCGGCTCCAACGAGTTCTGTCTGGGTTACGCCGCCAGTCGCCAGACCGCACTTTGCCTGGACGCCGGGCACTTCCACCCGACTGAAGTTATCTCCGACAAAATCTCCAGCGCGATGCTCTACGTGCCGCGCCTGCTTTTGCACGTCAGCCGCCCGGTGCGCTGGGACAGCGATCACGTCGTGCTGCTGGATGACGAAACCCAGGCCATCGCCAGCGAAATTATCCGCCACGACCTCTTCGACCGCGTGCACATCGGCCTGGATTTCTTCGACGCCTCCATCAACCGCATCGCCGCCTGGGTGATTGGCACCCGCAACATGAAAAAAGCGCTGCTGCGCGCGCTGCTGGAGCCTACCGCCCTGCTGCGCCAGCTGGAGCGGGAAGGCGATTACACCGGCCGCCTGGCGCTGCTGGAAGAGCAAAAATCGCTGCCGTGGCAGGCGGTCTGGGAGATGTACTGCCAGCAGCACGACGCCCCGGCCGACGCCGCCTGGCTTACCGCCGTCCGTCACTATGAACAACACGTCTTAAGCAAGCGCTAAGGAGCACTCATGCAACGCATTCTTTCTTCCTGGTTCGTACAGGGTATGGTGAAAGCCACCAGCGATATGTGGCTGAAGGGCTGGGACGAGCGTAACGGCGGCAACGTGAGCCTGCGCCTGGAGGCCGCCGACGTGGAGCCTTATCGCAACGAGTTTTACCCGCAGCCGCGCTGCGTGGAGCTGAGCGAACCCCGCCCGGAGCTGGCGGGCTGCTGGTTCCTGGTCACCGGCTCGGGGAAATTTTTCCGCAACGTGCAGCTCGACCCGGCGGACACGCTGGTGCTGCTGCAAATCACCGACGACGGCATGGCCTATCACCTCCACTGGGGGCTGACCAACGGCGGCCTGCCGACCTCAGAGCTTGCTTCGCACTTTCAGTCGCACGCGGTGCGCAAGGCGGTTTCCGGCGGCAAAGACCGGGTGATCATGCACTGCCACGCCACCAATCTTATCGCCCTGAGCTTCGTGCTGGAGCTTAATGAAGCACGCTTCACCCGCATGCTGTGGGAAGGCAGCACCGAGTGCCTGGTGGTCTTCCCCGACGGCGTCGGCATCGTGCCGTGGATGGTGCCGGGCACCGACGGCATCGGCACCGCCACCTCGGAACAGATGAAAACCCACACGCTGGTGCTGTGGCCGCACCACGGCATTTTCGGCACCGGCCCGACGCTGGATGACGCCTTCGGCCTTATCGACACCGCGGAAAAGTCGGCGGAAATCCTGGTCAAAGTCATCGCTATGGGGGGTATGAAACAGACCATTACCCGTGAAGAATTAATTGCGCTGGGGGAGCGTTTCGGCGTTACCCCGCACGCCGGCGCCATTGCCCTTTAAATAACAACATCGCCCGACGCTCAGGTCGCCACAGGGCGGCCTTAGACGATCGTGAACCTCTCTACCTGCAAACTGCGTCACTACGTGGAGTACAAGCAAATGAAAATAAAAGCGATTTTAGGTTGTACACTCACCGTTGCCACCCTGGCGTTGTCCGGTTCCGCCCTGGCCGAAGTGAAAATCGCCCTGGTGGCGAAATCACTCGGCAACGGGTTTTTCGAAGCAGCGAACGTAGGGGCTCAGGAAGCCGCTAAAGAGCTGGGAGATGTGAAAGTCATTTACACCGGCCCCACCACCACCACCGCCGAAGCGCAGATCGAAGTGCTTAACGGGCTGATCGCCCAGGGTGTGGACGCGATCGCCATCTCCGCCAACGATCCCGACGCTGTGGTGCCGGTGCTGAAAAAAGCGATGCAGCGCGGCATTAAGGTGGTCTCCTGGGATTCCGGCGTGGCGAAAGAGGGCCGCCAGATCCACCTCAACCCCTCCAACAACGCGCTGATTGGCGAAACCAACGTCAGGCTCGCCGCCGACGCGCTGAAAGCGCTGAACGTCGAAAAAGGCGATGTGGCGATTTTAAGCGCCACCCCCACCTCGACGAACCAGAACACCTGGATTGCCGAGATGAAAAAGGTGCTGCCGAACTACCCGTCGGTCAACCTGGTGACGGTGGCCTATGGCGACGACCTTTCTGATAAAAGCTACCGCGAAGCGGTGGGGTTGCTGAAGTCTTACCCCAACCTGAAAGTGATCGTCTCACCCTCCTCGGTGGGGATTGTGGCGGCGGCGCAGGCGGTGAAAGACCAGGGCAAAATCGGCCAGGTCTACGTGACGGGCCTGGGGCTGCCGTCTGAAATGGCGGGGGCGGTGAAATCGGGCGCGTCGAAAAGCTTCGCCATCTGGAACCCTATCGATCTGGGCTATGCGGCGACCTATCTGGCGGATGATCTGGTGAAAGGGTCGGCGACCAAAACCGAAGCGAGCATGGGCAAGCTCGGCAAAGTGAAGCTTGATGCCGAAGGCAACGGGGCGATGGCGGAGCCGTTCGTCTACGATGCCAGCAATATTGATAAGTTCTCGAAGATTTTCTGAGGCGGTACGGCCGAACAAGGCCACTGAACGGTGGGTGGCGCGTCGCTTACCCACCCTGCAACCTCCTGACCGTAGACGCGTTGGCGAAAAAACGCCGCGGCTATGGTCGCTCAGAAAAAGGAGCATCAGTATGACGGCATCCACCCCTCTGCTGTCGCTTAAGGGCATCACCAAGGTTTTCCCTGGGGTGCGTGCGCTTGAGAACGTACAGCTCGATCTCTGGCCCGGTCGCGTGACGGCGCTGATTGGCGAAAACGGCGCGGGCAAATCCACGCTGGTCAAGGTAATGACCGGCATTTACCAGCCGGACGCGGGCGAACTGCTCTACAAAGCGATTCCCATCAGCCTGCCCAACCCGGAAGCGGCGCACAAGGTCGGCATCACCGCCATCCATCAGGAAACGGTGCTGTTTGACGAGCTCACCGTGACAGAGAACATTTTCGTCGGCCACTATCTGTATCGCGGGCTATTTAAAAAGCTCGATTGGGCCGCCATGCACCAGCAGGCGTGCGAGATCCTGCGGCGCCTTGAGGTGAATATCGACCCGCGCGCGGTGCTGAAAACCTTAAGCATCGCCCAGCGGCATATGGTGGCGATTGCCCGCGCGCTCTCTTTCGACGCGCAGGTGGTGATTCTGGATGAGCCCACCGCCGCCCTCTCCCAGCATGAGATCCTGGAGTTTTATCAGATTGTCGAGCGCCTGAAGCAGGAAGGCAAAGCCATCCTGTTTATCTCGCACAAGTTCGATGAAATTTTCGAACTGGCGGACCACTACACCATTCTGCGCGACGGCGCGTTTGTCAGCGCAGGCGACATTGCCGGCATCACCGAAGAGAAAATGGTGGCGATGATGGTAGGGCGCGCCATCACGCAAACCTACCCGAAAGTGGCCTGCGAACCAGGCGAAACGGTGCTGGAGGTCAAAGACCTTTGCCATCCGACGGAGTTTGCCCATATCAGCTTTTCGCTGCGCAAAGGCGAAATCCTCGGCTTCTACGGGCTGGTGGGCGCCGGGCGCACCGAGCTTATGCAGGCGCTGTGCGGGGTGACGCGCCCTGCCAGCGGCGAAATCATCCTTAACGGCAAAACGGCGCAGTTCCGCCAGCCGGCGGACGCCATCGAAGCGGGCATTGTCTACGTGCCGGAAGAGCGCCAGAAACAGGGGGCGATTATCGAGCTGCCCATCAGCCAGAACATTAGCCTGCCGCAGCTTAAGCGGCTGAACCCCAACGGCATTCTGCATGACGACCGCGAGTGGCAGCTTGCCGAAGAGTACGCCCGCCGCTTGCAGGTTAAAGCCTTCAGCTGGCGCCAGCCGGTGGAGACGCTCTCCGGCGGCAACCAGCAAAAGGTGGTCATTGGCAAATGGCTCGCCACCCAGCCCACCGTCATCATTCTGGATGAGCCCACCAAAGGCATCGACATCGGCTCGAAAGCCGCGGTGCATCAGTTTATGTCGGAGCTGGTAAGCCAGGGGCTGGCGGTGATTATGGTCTCGTCCGAGCTGCCGGAAGTGATGGGCATGGCGGACCGCATCATCGTAATGCACGAAGGGCTGATGGCAGCGGAATACGGCGCGGGCAAAGCCACCGCCGAGAACATTGTCAGCGCCGCCAGCGGCGCGGGTCAGGAGGCGGCATGATGATGCAGAAATTACTCAGGCACCGCGAGGCGCTGCTCGGGCTGGTGATTGTGCTGATGCTGCTGGTCATCGGCAGCCGCGTGCCGTCGTTTTTGCGCCCGGCGAACCTGCTGGAGATGTTTAACGACACCGCCATTCTGATAATCCTCGCCCTCGGGCAGATGATGGTGCTGCTCACCAAAGGCATCGATCTCTCGATGGCCGCCAACCTGGCGCTCACCGGCATGATCGTCGCCCTGCTGAATTTCCACTATCCGGCTATCCCGGTCTGGGCTTTGCTGCTGCTCGCCACCGGGCTTGGCTTAATGATGGGGATAATCAACGGCCTGCTGGTCTGGAAGCTCGGCATTCCGGCGATTGTGGTGACGCTCGGCACCATGAGCATTTATCGCGGAATCATCTTTCTGCTCTCCGACGGCGGCTGGATCAACGCCCACCAGATGAGTCCGGATTTTCTCGGCCTGCCGCGCACCCCGGTGCTGGGGCTGCCGCTGCTGGGCTGGTGCGCTATCGCCGCGCTCATTCTGGTGAGCTATTTCCTGCGCTACAGCCGCACCGGACGGGCGCTTTACACCGCAGGCGGCAACGCCACGGCGGCCTACTACACCGGCATTAACGCCGGGAAAATGCAGTTCGTCAGCTTTTGCCTTTCCGGCGCGCTGGCGGGGTTCTGCGGCTATCTGTGGATCTCACGCTTCGCCGTCGCCTATGTGGATGTGGCAAACGGCTTTGAGTTGCAGGTGGTCGCCGCCTGCGTCATCGGCGGCATCAGCACCATGGGCGGCATCGGCCGGGTGATGGGCTGCCTGTTCGGCGCGTTATTCCTTGGCGTAATTAACAACGCGCTGCCGGTAATTGGCGTCTCGCCTTTCTGGCAGATGGCCATCTCAGGCCTGGTGATTGTTATCGCTGTCTTGCTCAACGAGCGCAGCAATAAACGCAAAGGACGGCTCATCCTGCGCGACGTCGCGCTTTCTCGTCAAAAAGAGGCGGTGAAACCATGAGTAAGATCCTTATCTCTGCGCCGACAGCGTCCCCTGCCGCCGCGCCGTCATTCTTTCGCCGCCTGCTGGGGTGGGAGGGTTTTCTGCTGGCGGTAACGCTGCTGGTTTTTATCGGTAACGCGCTGGCGTCGCCCTACTTTCTTAATATCTGGAACCTCTCCGACGCCACCTTCAACTTCACCGAAAAGGCGATCATCGTGCTGCCGATGGCGATGCTGATTATCGCGCGCGAAATCGACCTTTCCGTCGCTTCCACCATGGCGCTCAGCTCCACGGTGATGGGCTTTTGCGCCCAGGCGGGCATCGGCACGCCGCTGCTGGTCGGCGTGGGGCTTGCCGTGGGGTTGCTGTGCGGGCTGTTCAACGGCGTGCTGGTGACGCGCTTTAACCTCTCGTCGATTGTTATCACCATCGGCACCATGAGCCTGTATCGCGGCATTACCTACATTCTGCTGGGCGACCAGGCGCTAAACCACTACCCGGAGAGCTTCGCCTGGTTCGGCCAGGGGTATGTCTGGGGCGCGCTGTCGTTTGAATTTGCGCTCTTCCTGGTGCTGGCCGCCGTTTTCTGGTTTCTGCTGCATAAAACCAACTTTGGCCGCCGTACCTACGCCATCGGCAACAACCCGACCGGCGCCTGGTTTTCCGGCATTAACGTCAAGCGCCATAACCTGATCCTCTTCGCGCTGGTGGGGCTGATGGCCGGGCTTGCGGCGGTGCTGTTGACATCACGGCTCGGCAGCACGCGCCCGACCATCGCGCTCGGCTGGGAGCTTAGCGTGGTGACCATGGCGGTGCTGGGCGGCGTCAATATTCTTGGCGGCTCGGGCAGCATGGGAGGCGTAATTATCGCCGCCTTCCTGATGGGGCTTTTGACCTTTGGCCTGAGCCTGCTCAACGTGCCGGGCATTGTGATGTCGATTATCGTCGGCCTGATGCTGATTACGGTGATAACGCTGCCGATCATCACCCGCCGCCTGATGGCGCGAAGACGCATTTAACTCCTCACCCGGCCAGTGCGGCAGGCGTAAGGCGGGTCAGCGAAGCGCCACCCGCCTTTAACCCAAAGGAACAGGGTGAGGGGAAACGATTTCCCAAAATCAACGTTAAGGAGAAGTATCATGAGCTTTATGCTGGCGTTACCGAAAATCAGCCTGCATGGCGCAGGCGCTATTGGCGACATGGTGAAACTGGTGGCGGGCAAGTCGTGGGGCAAGGCGCTGATTGTCACCGACGGGCACCTGGTGAAACTGGGCCTGCTGGAGAGCCTTTTCGCCGCGCTGGATGCGCATCAACTCTCTTATGAACTGTTCGACGCGGTTTTCCCGAACCCCACTGAGGCGCTGGTGCAGCAGGGTTATGACGCTTACCGGAACGCCGAATGCGATTACCTGATAGCCTTTGGCGGCGGCAGCCCGATAGACACCGCCAAGGCGATTAAAATTCTGACCGCCAACCCCGGCCCTTCAACGAATTATTTCGGCGTCGGCAAAGTAACCCATGCCGGCGTGCCGCTGGTCGCCATCAACACCACGGCGGGCACCGCCGCCGAAATGACCAGCAACGCGGTGATCATCAACGCCGAACGCCAGGTAAAAGAGGTGATTATCGACCCGAACATTATTCCCGATATTGCCGTGGATGACGCAAGCGTCATGCTGGATATTCCCGCCGCGGTAACCGCCGCTACCGGCATGGACGCGCTGACCCATGCGGTGGAGGCATATGTTTCCGTGGGCGCGCACCCGTTGACCGACGCCAACGCGCTGGAAGCGATTCGCCTGATTAGCCAGTGGCTGCCGAAAGCGGTGGAAGAGGGGCATAACCTCGAAGCGCGTGAAATGATGGCTTACGGCCAGTATCTGGCGGGCATGGCCTTTAACAGCGCGGGCTTAGGGCTGGTGCACGCGCTGGCCCACCAGCCTGGCGCGACGCATAACCTGCCGCACGGTGTCTGCAACGCCATCCTGCTGCCTGTCATCGAAAACTTTAACCGCCCGAGCGCGGTGGCGCGCTTCGCCCGCGTGGCGCAGGCGATGGGCGTCAATATCCAGGGCATGAGCGACGAGCAGGCGAGCCAGCAGGCGATTACCGCTATTCGCGCCCTTTCCGCCCGCGTCGGCATCCCTTCCGGCTTCAGTAAGCTTGGCGTGACCAAAGCGGATATCGAAGGCTGGCTTGATAAGGCGCTGGCGGACCCGTGCGCGCCCTGTAACCCACGCCGCGCGACCCGCGAAGAGGTGCGCGAGCTTTATCTGGAGGCGCTATGATCCGCAAAGCGTTTGTCATGCAGGTCAACCCCGGCGCTCATGAAGAGTACCAGCGCCGCCACTCGCCCATCTGGCCGGAGCTGGAGGCGGTGCTTAAACAGCACGGCGCGCATCATTATGCGATTTACCTCGACGCTGAGCGCAACCTGCTGTTCGCCACCGTGGAAATCGAGAGCGAAGCGCGCTGGAACGCCGTGGCGGATACCGACGTCTGCCAGCGCTGGTGGCGGCACATGCGGGAGATTATGCCAGCCAACCCGGACAACAGCCCGGTCAGCCGGGAGCTCAAAGAGGTGTTTTATCTGGAGTGAGACGCAAAAAGCCCGCTGAAGCGGGCTTTTTATTGCGGATGCGGCTTTATGCCTCTAAGTGACTGAGCACATCCTGGGAATGATGCAAGACGCGAATAATAACGATAGCTTCCGGTTGCGGGGTAAAAAACAGAACATGGCTGGCGCAAACCTGAGAATAGATTCCAGAACCCAATTCCTTTCGTCTAACACCCATTTGATATCGGGCCAGATTCTCAAACATGGTCGACAGACGCTTTATATAGCTGTCGGCTTGCGCCACGCCAAAGCGCTCAAAACCGTATAACCATATGGCTGCCATGTCTTCATGCGCTTTTGGCGTTAATTTAATCCGCTTCTTCATTATTACGCCGAACCCTGGCTTTAAGATAATCAAGGAAAGCATCCTGCTTCCATTCCTGTGGTTCGCCGCTGTTTACGCCTTCAGCAAGCTGCTCGCGAAGTTGAGCAAGACGAGAACCAGCCTGCTTTTCACGCAATAAACGCAATGAATCCCGAATCACCTCACTTTGGGTACGATAATCTCCCGCGGCAATCAGCGATTCGACAAAATCACGCAACTCATCGCCTAAATCTACCGTCATGGTGCGCGCCATATATGTCACCCTTTGTAAGAACTATTCTTACAAAGAGTATCGCTTGCTAAATTTCCGTGCAACGTCGCGATGAGCAATAAGCCCGCTGATGCGGGCTTATTGCGCTTTACTAACGCCTCACGCCTTCACCGTCTCTTTTAACGCCACCCCTGGCCGGTGGTTTGAGAGGGTAAACGCGGAAACGACCGTGATCCCCAGCACGATGCTGCCGAGAATGAGATAGGTGTCCTGGAAACCTATCCGGTCATACATATTGCCGGCGAAGGCGGAGAGGAAAATCGCCGCCATTTGCTTGGCGAACTGGAAGCCAATCAGGTAGATGGTGGCCGACAGGCGGGTATCGAACACGCCGGTAATGTACTTAAACGCGCCTACCAGCAGGAACGGCACCTCAAGCGCGTGCAGCATCTTCAGCGCGATAACTTCATAAACGGTAGTGGCGAACGCCGAGCCGATGATGCGCGTCGCCATAATAGCGCCTGCGATCAGCAGCGTGTTTTTCGCGCCGATGCGGTTAATTATCCATGGCGAGCAGAACATGATAATGGCGTTGCACATCTCGCCTGCCGTCGTAGCGAAGCCGAACGCCTGAGTGCCTGCCTGCGGCGTCGGGAAGAACGATTTAAAGAAGGTGGCGAACTGCTGGTCGAAAACATCGTATACGCAGGCCACGCCTATCACATAAAGAATAAACATCCACAGCTTCGGCAGGCGAAACAGGCCCAGCGCCATCTTCGCCGTCACCTGCGGCTGGTTGGCGCCAAGCGCGTTCATCACCTGGGCGTTCGGGTTGGCGCGCGGACGGGCGATAAGCAGCAGCGCCATCAGGATGAGCGCCGCGCCGGAGCCCATCCAGAAGACCATTGCCGGGTTGACGTTAAACAGCATGCCCGCCGTCGAGGCGCACAGCCCCCAGCCAAGGCAGCCGAACATGCGCGCTTTGCCGTACTCAAACGCGCTGCTGCGACTCACGCGCTCGATATACGCCTCAATCGCCCCGGAACCGGAGGAGAAGCAAAAGCCGATGTACAGCCCGCCCGACAGCGCGCCGAGCCAGATATTTACCTTAAGAAGCGGCCCGAACACCCACAAAAAGAAAGGCGCGAACAGCACCAGCAAGGTGGTGATAATCCACAACAGATGTTTTTTCAGCCCCAGCTTGTCGGAAATCACGCCCAGCACCGGCTGAAAGGCGATAGCGAACAGCGACATGCAGGAGAAGACAATGCCGGTATCGGTTTTATTCAGGCCAATAACGTCCGAAAGCCAGATGGGCAGGAACGGAAAGCAGGTGGCCATAATGAAGAAATAGAAAAAGAAAAAGAGGCCGAAAATCCAGAAATTAGGGTTGTTTTTGTAGGTACAGGCGGTTGTCGTCATTATCGTTATCCTCGAAAGGCACACCATTACGGCGCCGCGCGGGCGGCGCCTCCACCATCACACGCGTTCAAAAGCAATCAGAATGGCGCTTTCCGGGTCGAGCACCGGCAGCTGCAACCCTGCCTGCGCCAGCCATTCCCCCGTCGCGCTCAGCGGCTCGTTCATCCAGCCTGGCAGCTTGCGCATGGTATGTCCTCCTTCGCCGGTAATGGCGATATTCGGGTGATCCACCAACCGCACCTGATAACGCGCGTCCGGCGCAAGCCCCGGCACGCGAAGCGCGCCCGGCAGGGTGTAATCCGGCATCGTCAACTGGCTGACCAAAAACAGCCCCTGTCGCTTGTCCTGACTGACCACGCCCTGCGCCTGGGTGGACGCCTCCGGCATCTCCACGCGCCACAGGTCGCCGGTATGGATAAGCTCGCGCCACTGTTTATAAAGCGCAGCGTAGCGTTGATAGCCCGCCTGCTCTTCGGCATCCGCTGTGACCGGGTCCAGCTCCAGCCCCATATGGCCGAACAGCGCGGTAAGGCCGCGAAATTCAATGCTGTGCTGGCGGAAGGTCGCATGGCAGCGGCGGTTGCCGATGTGCGCGCCCATCACCTCCGGCGGGAAGAAATAGCTCATGCCGCGCTGAATGGCGCTGCGCTCCAGCGCATCGTTGTTATCCGAGGCCCAGAAGCGGTGGCTGCGGGCCAGCACTTCGTAATCGATGCGTCCGCCTCCGGAGGCGCAGGACTCAAACTCAATATGCGGGAAGCGGTTGCGCAGCGTATCGAGCAGGCGGTAGAACTGGCGCGTCTGCGCATCCGCCGCCGCCCGGCCCTCGTGCCCCGGCTGCACCAGCTCGCGGTTCATATCCCATTTCACATAATCCACCGGGTGCTCGCCGAGCAGCCAGCTCATGCGCGCCAGCAGGTAGTCAAACGCGTCGGGGATGTTCAGGTTGAGCACCCACTGGTGGCGTCCGGTGGTTTTCGGGTAGCCCGGCAGCGCCAGCACCCAGTCCGGGTGCGCCCGGTAAAGGTCGGAATCGGGGTTTATCATCTCCGGCTCCACCCAGATGCCGAACTCCATACCCAGCGCTTTAACGTGGTTGATCACCGGCATCAGCCCGTTCGGGTATTTCTGCTCGTCGAGATACCAGTCGCCGAGCGCCGCGTGGTCGTCGTTGCGGCCTTTAAACCAGCCGTCGTCGATGATAAAGCGCTCTACGCCAAGCGACGCAGCCTGGGTCGCCATCTGCATGATGTATTCAGGCTGATGATCGAAGTAAATCCCCTCCCAGGTGTTGAGATGCACCGGGCGCGGCTTGTTGTCAGGAAAGCGAATAACTTCGTCGCGCAGAAAACGGTGGAACTGCTGGCTCATGCCGTTCAGCCCGTGCGTCGAGTGGCTGGCGTAAAGCCACGGCGTGTGCAGGGTTTCGCCCTCTTCCAGCGCGATTTCGCCCGGCAGATAAAGCGCTTCGGCCTGCAGGTAGCGGCGGCCGTCGGTTTTCACTTCGCACTTCAGCCGGTGGTTGCCGCTCCAGCCGAGATGCACGCCCCACACCTCGCCGTGCTGCTCGCCGAAGCTCTGCGTCCCGGCGATTAACGCCGGGAAATGCTCGTGAGAGGTGCGCCCACGGCGGTTTTCCAGCACGAAGCCGTCGTGGCTTAGCGTTACGCGGTGCGGCTGGAACTCGCGGATCCAGCGGCCATGAAAGGCCATCACCTCAAAGGCGCGCTCCGCTACCGGCAGCGTGACGGCGAACCGGTTAACCTGCCAGGCGCCGGCGCGCAGGTTAGTCAGGCCGTGACGCACTTTCAGCACGCCGCTTGTCGTCAACACCAGTTCGCTTTGCAGCCGCAGGCCTGCGCTGGCGTCTTCACTGAAAATTATCAGCGTCTCGCCCTGCTGGCGGACCTCCACAGTGGTGAACACCGGCGAGCCATCCAGCCCGTTGCGGTGCCCTTCAATGCCCGGCGAGCCGAAAAGCCCGTGGCCCAGCTCCGCCATCAGCGTGACGGGCGAATCAACATCAAGCCGCCCGTTAGCCACCGGACGCAGCAAACTGCCGCAATCCTGCGGCGAAAAGTGGGCAAGATGCGGCCCCCAATAGACAATTTCTGCAAACGGCTGCGTTTTAACAACAATATCGGTAACGGTGCTGGTCAGGCGGTGGAAGTTCGTTTCCATAAAGCATCTCCGGTTTCAGGTATGCTTTTACTGTTGATCCGAAACGTTTCGGATGCCAACCAAAACGTTTCGGTTATGTGATCGCGCCGGGATTTTACGGGTTAACGCAGTATGGGGTCATGCCGGAGCATGCAGGGTGGAGCCAGGAAGAAAATCGGGCTGCCAGAGCACCTGAAGCCGCTCTGGCGGTTCGCCGGCGATAAGACGCTGGACCATATCGGCTATCTGGCGGCCAACGCCTTCGCGGGTGGACTGGATAACCGCCGCCACGTCGGTTTCCACAATGCTGTCCGGCGGCAGACCGTCGTAAACCACCAGCGAAACCGCGTGTTCGCCATGCAGGCGGTTGCGCGTTTGCAGCGCCATCGCCGCGCCGTCGCCGAGCGAGTTGCAGTCAGTGATAATAGCCGTGGGCGGTGCAGGCAGCGCCAGCAGATCGAGCGTGGCTTTATAGCCCGCGCGACGGGTGGGCGGCAGCATTCGCAGCCCGCTTTCATCGAGCTGACGGCTTCGCAGGGCGTCGCGCCAGCCTTCACGGCGCTGGGTGATAAAAGCCTGGGTGTTATTTTCGCCAAGCATGGCGATGCGCCGGTGGCCGAGAGAAATCAACCGCTGCGTGGCCTGATAAGTGCCGGCATAGTTGTCGAAATCAAACCAGGCGTAAGGACGGGAAAGCCGACTGCGGCCCAGCGCTAAAAAGGGGAAGCGGGCTGACTGGAGCTCCTGCAAACGCGGGTCGTCATCCAGCGTGTGCGCCACGATAAGCGCGTCCACGCGGCGGCTTTGCACCAGCCGCATATAGCTGTGGCTGTCAGCGAGGTCGTCATCGGCGATAAGCAGCAAATCCACTTCGTGCTGCGCCAGCTCGCGGCTTATCTCTCCCACCATCTCCATGAAGACGCTGTTATTAAGCGGCGCCGGATGCACCGGAAAAACCAGCCCCACGGCGTCGATTTTGCCCATTTTCAGGCGCCGGGCGAAGGTGTTGGGCCGGTAGCCGCGCCGCTGCGCCTCTGCCTCCACGCGACCCCGGGTCTCTTTTGAAACATCGTCATAGCCGTTCAGCGCACGGCTGACGGTGGTTACAGAGAGTCCGAGTTCTTTGGCGATGGCTTTAAGCGACATACGATTGCGCGTCCGTGATGAAAACCCGGTTAGTTTCGCCTATCGCCTTTATGGAGTCCATAAAACAAAAAAAGCGCCCGCAGGCGCTCTTTCGACAGTTTTTGCTTATTTGCTCAGTTCAGCGGTCATGTGAACCTGGTTGCCGCTGAACGCTTCGGTGATGCGGTAAGACGCGCCGGCATCTTTGGCTTTGGCGGCGATTTGCGCTTCAGCGCCAGAGAGCGTGGTGTCGGTGGCGGTCACGGTCTGAGAAGCGAAAGCGCCGAAAGCAGAAGAGAGCGCAACAACAGCAACAAAAGTTTTGATAGTGTTCATGGTGTAAATCCTTCAGTGAGTTTGTTCAGGGAGAAGGCTGCTTGCCTTCGATGTGTGTAATAGTAGACCTGTACTCGCTGAACAAAAAGCGGAAGGATTTGCCGTAATAAATCAAAATTTTTGAATTAAGAAAATCAGTTCTGCTCCGCCACTAAAATCGCCTCGGTATCCGGCTCCAGCGCGCGGAAAATATGCGCCTGATCGGCCGGATAACAGATGTAATCCCCGGCGCTCAGTTCTTCCGGCGCATCCGTCAGCCCCACCAACGCCCGACCGCGCGTCACGATAATATGCTCAACGGAACCGGCGGGATGCGGATGCGAAAGCCGTTCGCCGCCCGGCTGGGTCAGCAGCAGATAGATATCGCGCCGCGCTCCCGGTGGGCAGGTGGCGAGCAGAATCGCTTTATATTCCGCCAGCTCCGCGGCAACCGCAGGCCCTTCGCCACGGCGGATCACCTGCGTTTTCGCACTCTGCGGCTCCATCAATCGCGCAAAGGGAATATCCAGCGCCACGCACAGCGCCCAGAGCGTTTCAAGGCTGGGGTTACCGTTGCCGCTTTCAAGCTGGGAAAGGGTCGATTTGGCGATGCCCGCGCGGCGGGCTACTTCCGCCAGCGAAAGCCCGGAGCGGGTTCGCTCGCGCACCAGGCTTTTGGCGATTACGCTTATCGGCTGCGTCATGTCATGCTCCAGCGTTCGTTAAAAAGAACAATCGTTCGCCTTGAAAAACGAACCTGAGATGTTCATTATAATGGTCATTCGTTCATTATGGCTGAAAAAAGTATGTTGATACATCGCTTCTCGTGCCTGAAAGGCGACATTATAAGGGCTATTTTGCTGGTCTGTCTGGCGGTCGGCGTTGTGGGCGTTTCCTACGGTACGCTGGCGATGGCGTACGGCTTTGCGCTATGGGTGCCGCTGCTGTTATCCCTCTCGGTGCTGGCGGGCGCGTCGGAATTCATTTTTATCGGCATCGTGGCGAGCGGCGGCAGTCCGCTGGCGGCCGCGGCGGCGGGTTTGCTGGTGAATGCGCGCCATTTGCCGTTCGGCATAACGGTACGCGACCTGGTGGGTCAGGGCGCGGCGCGGCTGCTGGGTTCACACATTATGAATGACGAAAGCGTGGTGTTCGGTTTATCGCAATCTACCCCGGAAACCCGCAAAGCCGCCTACTGGCTGTGCGGACTTGGCGTCGCGCTCTTCTGGCCGCTTGGGGTCATTATCGGCGTTGCTGTAGGCAAGCTGCTGCCCGCGCCGGAAACTATCGGCCTGGATGCGGTCTTCCCGGCGGTTCTGCTGGCGCTGGTGTTGCCTGCGCTGAAGAAAAAAACCACGCTTATCCGCGCCGGCAGCGGCGCGGCAATCTCGCTTGCCGCCGTGCCGTTTGCGCCAGTGGGGCTGCCGGTGCTGCTCTCTTTAGCCGGTCTACTGACGAGGAAGAAATAATGGCCAGCACAGGGTTCATTCTTACCGGGATAGCCGTGCTCTCTGTCGGCACTTATCTGATGCGCTTTGGCGGCGCCAGGCTTGGCAACAAGCTCGCGCTCTCTGAACGCGCTCAGGCGCTGCTCTCCGATGCCGCCACGACGTTGTTATTCGCCGTGGCGCTGGCGGCCACCTTTTACGAAGGGGAAACGTTCGCGGGCATGGCGCGGGTGCTGGGGGTGGCGTTTGCGCTGTTTCTGGCCTGGCGTAAAGCGCCGTTGATTGTGGTGATTATCGCGGCGGCAGTGGTCACTGCGCTGCTGCGTCTGGCAGGCATAAACTAAAAAAGCGCCCGCAGGCGCTCTTTCGACAGGTTTTTGCTTATTTGCTCAGTTCAGCGGTCATGTGAACCTGGTTGCCGCTGAACGCTTCGGTGATGCGGTAAGACGCGCCGGCATCCTTGGCTTTGGCGGCGATTTGCGCTTCAGCGCCAGAGAGCGTGGTGTCGGTTGCGGTCACGGTCTGAGAAGCGAAAGCGCCGAAAGCAGAAGAGAGCGCAACAACAGCAACAAAAGTTTTGATAGTGTTCATGGTATAAATCCTTCAGTGAGTTTGTTCAGGGAGAAGGCTGTTTGCCTTCGATGTGTGTAATAGTAGACCTGCAAACACTGAACAAAAAGCGGAAGGATTTGCCGAAATAAGTCAAAATTTTTGAATACTATATAAGCCGCTGCGGATGGGTATAGATGGTCGCCCTTCCCGGTTTGGCGAAGCCCACCAGCGTCAGATTGCAGCGCTCGGCTACCTCAACGGCAAGCGTTGTGGCGGCGGAAACGGCAAATAAGATCTCAACGCCGCACATGGCGGATTTCTGCACCATCTCATAGCTGGCCCGGCTGGAAACCATCGCCGCGCCTTCGCGCCACCCTTCCCGCGCCCGACGGCCCAGCAGCTTGTCCAGCGCCACGTGGCGGCCGATATCTTCATGCCCGCCCGGCACCGCGCCGTCAGCGTTTATCCAGGCCGCCGCGTGCGTGCAGCCGGTAAGCTGGCCTACGGGCTGAAAATCATTTAGCTGGCGCAGCGCGTTGTCGAGAAGGGAAAGCGGGAAAGTTTGCGTGAAAGGCAGCGGCGCGACCGGACGGCCTATCTCGTTAAGTTGCTCCACGCCGCAGACGCCGCAGCCCGTGCGGCCCGCCATCGCCCGGCGGCGTTCCTTCAGCCCCATAAAGCGGCGGCTGGAGAGCTCTATCTGCACTTCGATACCGTTACAGCCTTTCTCCACATCCATGCCGTAGATTTCCTGTGAAGATTCGATAATCCCTTCCGATAAAGAGAAACCTAAGGCGAAAAGCTCAAGGTCTTTTGGCGAGGCCATCATGACCACGTGCGAAATGCCGTTATAAACCAGCGCCACCGGCACTTCTTCAGCGAGCCAGTCGGGCTGCGCCTGCGTCAGATCGTCGCGCTTCCACAGCGAACGCTCTGCCGCTGCGGTGATCGCCGTCACGTTTCGTAACAGTTTCGGGTGATTCTTATTCACTTTTATTTAACCGCCTGGAACAGCCTTAGCAACATTATGGTATCCTGTCGCCTCCCTTCCCTCCCTGACCGGAGGGACGAGCACGATTGTGAACCTTTGCGGGGGCATCCGCAAAATAAAAAATCCACAAATACAATAGTGACAATGTCGAAACAAGGAGCGACCCATGCAGGTCAGCAGAAGGCAGTTCTTTAAGATCTGCGCTGGCGGTATGGCAGGCACCACGGCAGCTGCGCTGGGCTTTGCCCCAGGCGTCGCGCTGGCGGAGACGCGGCAGTATAAACTGCTGCGCACCCGCGAAACCCGTAATACCTGTACGTACTGTTCCGTCGGCTGTGGGCTGTTGATGTACAGCTTAGGCGACGGCGCGAAAAACGCGAAATCTTCCATTTTTCACATCGAAGGCGACCCGGACCATCCGGTAAACCGCGGGGCGCTTTGCCCGAAAGGCGCAGGCCTTGTGGATTTCATCCACTCCGAAAGCCGCCTGAAGTACCCGGAATACCGCGCCCCTGGCTCGGATAAATTCCAGCGCATCAGTTGGGAAGAGGCGTTCGATCGCATCGCTAAACTGATGAAAGAAGACCGCGACGCCAACTTCATCGCGAAGAACGCCGAAGGCACCACCGTCAACCGCTGGCTCTCCACCGGTATGCTGTGCGCCTCCGCCTCCAGTAACGAAACCGGCTATTTATCGCAGAAATTTACCCGCGCACTCGGCATGTTAGCCGTCGACAACCAGGCGCGTGTCTGACACGGACCAACGGTAGCAAGTCTTGCTCCAACATTTGGTCGCGGTGCGATGACCAACCACTGGGTCGACATTAAAAACGCCAACCTTGTCGTCGTGATGGGCGGGAATGCGGCAGAAGCGCATCCGGTCGGGTTCCGCTGGGCGATGGAAGCCAAAATCCACAACGGCGCGAAGCTGATTGTTATCGATCCGCGTTTTACGCGTACGGCATCGGTTGCGGATTTCTATACGCCGATCCGTTCCGGCACCGACATCGCTTTCCTGTCGGGCGTCCTGCTGTATCTGATGACCAACAACAAAGTTAACCGCGAATATGTCGAGGCCTACACCAACGCCAGCCTGATCGTGCGTGAAGATTTCGGCTTCGAAGACGGCCTGTTCACTGGCTATGACGCGGAAAACCGTAAGTACGACAAAACCACCTGGAACTACGAACTGGATGAGAACGGCTACGCGAAACGCGACGCCACCCTCACCCATCCGCGTTGCGTGTGGAACATGCTGAAAACCCACGTTTCCCGCTACACGCCGGAAACCGTGTCGGATATCTGCGGTACGCCGAAAGAAGATTTCCTGAAAGTCTGCGAGCTTATCGCCGAAACCAGCGCGCACGATAAAACCGCGTCGTTCCTCTACGCGCTCGGCTGGACGCAGCACTCCATCGGCGCCCAGAACATCCGCACCATGGCGATGGTCCAGCTGCTGCTCGGCAACATGGGCATGGCGGGCGGCGGCGTGAACGCGTTGCGCGGCCATTCCAACATCCAGGGTCTGACCGACCTCGGCCTGCTGACGCAGAGCCTGCCGGGTTATATGACGCTGCCAAGCGAGAAACAGGCCGATCTTCAGACCTATCTCGCCGGCAATACGCCGAAGCCGCTGCAGGAAGGCCAGGTTAACTACTGGAGCAACTACCCGAAATTCTTCGTGTCGATGATGAAAGCCTTCTTTGGCGACAAAGCGACAGCCGAGAACAACTGGGGCTTTGACTGGCTGCCGAAGTGGGACAAGGGCTACGACGTCCTGCAGTATTTCGAAATGATGAGCCAGGGCAAGGTGAACGGCTATATCTGCCAGGGCTTTAACCCGGTGGCGTCGTTCCCGAACAAAAACAAAGTGGTCGCTGCGCTCTCGAAGCTGAAGTTCCTGGTGACCATCGACCCGCTCAACACCGAAACGGCGACCTTCTGGCAAAACCACGGCGAGCAGAACGACGTGGATACCGCGAGCATTCAGACCGAAGTGTTCCGCCTGCCCTCCACCTGCTTCGCCGAAGAGAACGGTTCTATCGTTAACTCCGGCCGCTGGCTGCAGTGGCACTGGAAAGGTCAGGACGCGCCGGGCGAAGCGCTGAACGACGGCGAAATCCTGGCCGGCATCTTCCTGCGCCTGCGCAAGATGTACGCCGAACAGGGCGGCGCGACGCCGGAGCCGGTGCTGAACATGAGCTGGAACTACTCCACGCCGGAGAACCCGTCGCCGGAAGAAGTGGCGATGGAGAGCAACGGCAAGGCGCTCGAAGACATCATCGACCCGGTCACCGGCAACGTGCTGGCGAAAAAAGGCAATCAGCTCGCCTCCTTCGCGCATCTGCGCGATGACGGCACGACGTCGAGCGGCTGCTGGATCTTCGCCGGCAGCTGGACGCCAGACGGCAACCAGATGGCGCGCCGCGACAACGCCGACCCGTCAGGCCTTGGCAATACGCTGGGCTGGGCATGGGCGTGGCCGTTGAACCGCCGTATCCTCTATAACCGCGCCTCGGCGGACCCGCAGGGCAAACCGTGGGATCCGAAACGCCAGCTACTCAGCTACGCCAACGGTAAGTGGGTCGGAGCGGATATTCCGGATTACAACACGGCGCCTCCGGGCAGCAACGTCGGGCCGTTTATCATGCTGCAGGAGGGCGTGGGCCGCCTGTTCGCCATCGACAAAATGGCGGAAGGGCCGTTCCCGGAGCACTACGAGCCGTTTGAAACGCCTATCGGCACCAACCCGCTGCACCCGAACGTTATCTCCAACCCGGCGGCGCGCATTTTCAAAGACGATGCGGCAGCGCTGGGCAAGTCGGATAAGTTCCCGTACGTAGGTACGACTTACCGCCTGACGGAGCACTTCCACTACTGGACCAAGCATGCGCTGCTGAACGCCATCGCACAGCCGGAGCAGTTTGTGGAAATCGGCGAGAAGCTGGCCGGCAAGCTCGGCATCGCGCAGGGCGATACGGTGAAAGTCTCTTCCAACCGCGGCTACATCAAAGCCAAGGCGGTGGTGACCAAGCGCATTCGCACGCTGAACGTCCACGGTAAGGAAGTCGATACCATCGGTATTCCTATCCACTGGGGTTACGAAGGCGTGGCGAAGAAAGGCTTTATCGCCAACACGCTGACGCCGTTTGTGGGCGATGCGAACACTCAGACGCCGGAATTTAAGGCGTTCCTGGTGAACGTGGAAAAGGTGTAACGGAGACGACTCATGGCTTATCAATCACAAGACATTATCCGTCGTTCCGCGACTAACGGTTTCACCCCCGCGCCTCAGGCGCGGGATCACCAGCAGGAAGTGGCGAAGCTTATCGACGTAACCACCTGCATCGGCTGTAAAGCCTGTCAGGTGGCCTGTTCGGAGTGGAACGATCTGCGTGACGAGGTGGGGCATAACGTCGGGGTGTATGACAACCCGGCGGACCTGACCGCCAAGTCCTGGACCGTGATGCGCTTCTCGGAAGTAGAGCAGAACGACAAACTCGAATGGCTCATCCGCAAGGATGGCTGCATGCACTGCGCCGACCCGGGCTGCCTTAAGGCGTGCCCGTCGGAAGGCGCTATTATTCAGTATGCCAACGGCATCGTCGACTTCCAGTCCGAGCAGTGCATCGGCTGCGGCTATTGCATCGCAGGCTGCCCGTTCGACGTTCCGCGCCTGAACCCGGAAGACAACCGCGTCTACAAATGCACCCTGTGCGTAGACCGCGTCACCGTGGGCCAGGAGCCGGCGTGCGTGAAAACCTGTCCGACCGGCGCCATCCACTTTGGCTCCAAAGAGGACATGAAGAACCTCGCAGGCGAGCGCGTGGCGGAACTGAAGACCCGTGGTTACGACAACGCCGGTCTGTACGATCCGGCAGGCGTTGGCGGCACGCACGTGATGTATGTTCTGCATCACGCCGACAAGCCGAATCTCTATCACGGCCTGCCGGAGAACCCGCAGATAAGCGAAGCGGTGAAGTTCTGGAAAGGCATCTGGAAACCGCTTGCCGCCATCGGCTTTGCGGCGACCTTCGCCGCGAGCGTCTTCCACTACGTAGGCGTAGGTCCGAACCGCGCTGACGATGATGAAGACAACCTCCACGACAAGAAAGATGACGAGGTGCGCAAATGAGAAAACGTGACACCATCGTGCGCTATTCGGCGCCCGAGCGCATCAACCACTGGGTCACCGCCTTCTGCTTCGTGCTGGCGGCGGTGAGCGGGCTGGGGTTCTTTTTCCCCTCCTTCAACTGGTTGATGAACATCCTCGGTACGCCGCAGCTGGCGCGCATTCTGCATCCGTTCGTGGGTGTGGTGATGTTTGCTTCATTCATCATCATGTTCTTCCGCTACTGGCACCACAACCTAATCAATCGGGATGATATCTTTTGGGCGAAGAATATTCGTAAGATCGTCGTCAACGAGGAAGTGGGAGACACCGGGCGCTATAACTTCGGCCAGAAATGCGTTTTCTGGGCGGCGATTATTCTGCTCGTGCTGTTGCTGGCAAGCGGCGTCGTGATCTGGCGGCCTTACTTCGCGGCCGCGTTCCCGATCCCGGTTATCCGCATCGCGCTGTTGCTGCATTCATTTGCCGCCGTGGCGTTAATTGTGGTTATTATGGTGCATATTTACGCCGCTCTGTGGGTGAAAGGCACTATCACCGCGATGGTTGAAGGCTGGGTCACCACCACATGGGCGAAGAGACATCACCCGCGTTGGTACCGTGAAGTGCGCGGTAAACAGGAAAAATCGACTGAATGAGTATTCGCATCATCCCGCAAGACCAGCTGGAGAAGAGCGATAAACGCACGGCGGAAGTGATTCCGCCGTTATTGTTCCCCAGACTGAAAAATCTCTATAACCGCCGCGCTGAACGTCTGCGCGAGCTGGCAGAGAAAAACCCGCTGGGCGACTATCTGCGCTTCGCCGCCCTTATCGCTCACGCGCAGGAGGTGGTGCTGTATGACCACCCGCTGCAGATGGACTTAACGGCGCGGATTAAAGAGGCCGCTGAGAAGGGCAAGCCGCCGCTGGATATCCACGTGCTGCCGCGCGACGCGCACTGGCAGAAGCTGCTGCATTCGTTGATTGCCGAGCTGAAGCCGGAGATGAGCGGCCCGGCGCTGGCCGTTATCGAGAATCTCGAAAAAGCCTCCTCGCAGGAGCTGGAAGAGATGGCGACCGCGCTGTTCAACGAAGACTTTGCCACCGTCGGCAGCGACAAAGCCCCGTTTATCTGGGCGGCGCTTTCGCTTTACTGGTCGCAGATGGCGAGCCTCATTCCGGGCAAAGCGCGCGCCGAGTATGGCGAACAGCGCCAGTTCTGCCCGGTCTGCGGCAGCATGCCGGTCTCCAGCATGGTGCACATCGGCTCAAGCCAGGGGCTGCGCTACCTGCACTGCAACCTGTGCGAAACCGAGTGGCACGTGGTGCGCGTGAAGTGCAGCAACTGCGAGCAAACCCGCGATCTCAACTACTGGTCGCTTGAGAGCGAACAGGCGGCGGTAAAAGCGGAAAGCTGCGGCGACTGCGGCACCTACCTGAAAATTCTTTATCAGGAAAAGGACCCGAAAGTGGAGCCGGTAGCGGACGACCTCGCCTCGCTGGTGCTGGACGCGCGCATGGAGCAGGAGGGCTTCGCCCGCAGCTCCATCAACCCGTTCCTGTTCCCGGGCGAAGGGGAGTAAATTTCCCTGCGTTTTCCCGTCCCCTTACCGGGGGCGGGTTATTGCAGCGAATAGGGTATGGTTACGCCGTTAAGCCCATCGAAATCCTTCACATTGCGGGTCACTAACCGACGCGAATGCACCTGCGCTGTCGCCAGAATGATAGCGTCCGGCAACTTCATCCCATGCTGCTGACGGAGCAACACACTGCGCTCCGCTACTGCAGAGCAGATAGCCAGGATCTCAAACGTATCCAACACCTCGCGAGTCCGCGCTTCCTGATTATGTTTTTTCGCCCCCACCATGATTTCAATCCATGTCATTAGACTAATGGCGCGGTTAACGGGAAAACGAGACAGCGCTTCCTTTGCCTGCGTATGCCCGCTGAAAAGGTCGATTAAGATATTGGTGTCGAATACCGCCAGTCCTTCCATGGCTTACCACTCCTCACGCAGCTTGCGTTCATACTCCAGCCCGTCTTCCGCATTATCGCCCCACAAACCCAGCGCATTTTGCACAACGTCCTGATTCTGCCTGTCGAGATATTGCTCTACTGCTTCCCTCAGCAACGCTGCCCGCGGCAGCTTGCGACGTTCTTTCAGATGTTCAAGGCGACGAAGCGCATCGTCAGGCAAATCGAGAAGAATACGTCCCATAAAATCCTCAATCAGCATGCTCATATATCACCTTACTATATCATTTTTGATTATTTTTAAAGCGCCAACGGGCAAAAGAATAAGAAGCAATGACGCAAAAGTTAACCCATCGCCAGACCACAATTTCCTTTTTGCGAGATGTTTTCCAGAATCCACACCTGCCAGAAACAGGCAGTTCCCTCCTGCGCCCAGCCAGGCTATAACTCTGTATAGATATACAGTTTCAGGGAGAGCGAGATGGCGCTTGAAAAAGGCATTGCGGCGATGGTGGAGGGCTTCATTACCGCAGGAAGGCCGTCGGTGCGCAACCAGACCTTCGCCGAGCGGCGAGCGGGTTATATCGCCAGCGCCTCGCTTGCCGGCGAGACGGAGCAGCGGGTTGAGGTGAAAGAGGCGGAGCTGGAAGGTCTGCGGCTGCGGATCTTCTCTCCTTTGCATGCCGCAGGCGCGCTGCCGACGGTAATTTACTATCACGGCGGCTGTTTCGTCAGCGGCGGGTTTGAAACCCATGACAACCCGCTGCGCCAGCTCGCCTTCTACAGCGGTTGCCGGGTGATTGCCGTGCAGTACCGGCTGGCCCCGGAGCACCGGTACCCGGCGGCGCACGACGACGCGGAACGCGCCGCCATTCTTATCCGGCAGCATGCCGCTGCGCTGGGCGTGGACGTTTCAGCCATTACGCTTGCAGGCGACAGCGCGGGCGGACATATCGCGCTGGTGACCGCGCTGCGCCTGAAAGCGCACGGCATCTGGCAGCCGGCCCGGCTTTTGCTCATCTACCCGATGCTGGACGCCACGGCCTGGTTTGAAAGCTACACCCGCAACGGGCTTGATTACATCATTACCCGCGAAACGCTGCTTACCGGCTATGAGGCCTACCTGGAAAACACGCCGCGGCAGCACCCGGAAGCCAGCCCCCTCTGGCGGGACGATTTCGCCGGGTTGCCGCCCGTGCATATTGTTACCGCCGAGTTCGACCCTTTGTGCGATGAAGGCGAAGCGCTGTTCGACCGGCTGACGCAGCAGGGCGTTACCTGCACCTCGCAGCGCTGGCAGGGCGTTATTCACGGATTTTTTCAGCTGGGCGGCGTAAGCCAGAGCGCCCGCGATCTCCTGCGCGACCTGGCCTGGCGGGCGCGATTAACGTAGAGAAAGCCGAGTCCGTTATCACTCGTCGGTTTAGCGCAGGGGGAAGACCATCAGGCAGTGGCGCGTTGCTTACCCGCCCTGGGTCAGCAGGCCCGTATTTCCCGGACCAGTAAGCGCAGCGCAAACCACAGGCCCCGCGTTTTCGCTTCAGGCCACGCCGTTTAACCGTGCAGGATGCGTCAGCGCAGCGCCGCCCGGCAGAAGCGCGGCCCTTAAACGAAAACGCCGCCCGCAGGCGGCGCTGTTCTCACTTAAAGCGTCACAGTGAACGACTGCGAGCCGTGCTCCGGCATGAGCACCACGCCCCATTCGCTGCCTGACTGCGCCGCCCCCTGAGCCTCTTCCACCTGATGCACATTACGCAGGCAGAGCGTCCAGCCTGAAGCCTCGCCTTCCCCCCGTACCGTCAGGCGGTTGCCTTCGCGCTTCACGCGCAGCGTAAAGCTGACCGCGCCGTCTGCCGAGGGCACTTCGCATACCGCTTCACGTCCTGCCTCCAGATTAAAGAGCTGGAAAGCCGCGCCTTCGTGCCAGGCATAATCCGGCTTCTGGTCGTTGCTGCCCAGCGCCAGTAACGTGTTATCGCGCACGTAAACCGGCAGGCTGAGGAAATCATGTCGCTGCCTGTGCCAGCGGCTGCCGGTGAGTTCGTCGTTTTGCCACAGATGCGTCCAGCGCCCTTGCGGCAGATAAAACGACACGTCGCCCGCCTCGCTGAACACGGGCGCCACCAACAGCGAATCGCCAAGCATGTACTGACGGTCGAGATAATCGCACGCCGGGTCTTCCGGGTACTCCAGCATCATGGCGCGCATCACCGGCGTGCCGCATTCATGGGCGAGGACGGACTGACGATAGAGATAAGGCATCAGGCGGCACTTAAGCTGCGTAAAGTGACGCACCACATCGCAGGCTTCATCGTCGTAGGCCCATGGCACGCGGTAAGATTTACTGCCGTGCAGGCGGCTATGGCTGGAGAGCAAGCCAAACGCGCACCAGCGTTTGTAAACATGCGCCGGCGCGGTGTTTTCAAACCCGCCGATATCATGGCTCCAGAAGCCAAAGCCAGAGAGCCCGATAGAGAGCCCGCCGCGCAGGCTTTCCGCCATCGACTCATAGTTTGCGTAGCAGTCGCCGCCCCAGTGCACCGGGAACTGCTGCGCGCCCACGGAGGCCGACCGGGCAAACAGCACCGCTTCCGCTTCGCCTACCGTCTCTTTCAGCACGTTCCACACCAGTTCGTTGTAGAGAAAAGCGTAGTGGTTATGCATCTTCTGCGGGTCCGATCCGTCATACCACGCCACGTCGGTGGGGATGCGCTCGCCGAAGTCGGTTTTAAAGCAGTCGACGCCCATATCGACCAAACGCTTAAGATGGCCCGCGTACCAGTCGCACGCCGCCGGGTTGGTAAAATCAACTATTCCCTGCCCCGGTTGCCACTTATCCCACTGCCACACCGCGCCGTTCGGCCGCTTCAGCAGATATCCTTTCTCCATCCCTTCGCGGAACAGCGGTGACTTCTGGCCGATGTACGGGTTTATCCAGACGCAGATTTTTAGCCCTTTCGCCTTCAGGCGCCGGAGCATCCCTTCCGGGTCCGGGAAGGTCGCCGGGTCCCACTCAAAATCACACCATTGAAATGCCTTCATCCAGAAGCAGTCAAAATGGAACACGTGCAGCGGCAGGTTGCGCTCCGCCATGCCGTCGATAAAGCGGTTGACCGTCTCTTCGTCATAATTGGTGGTAAACGACGTGGTGAGCCACAGCCCGAACGACCATGCCGGAGGCAGCGCCGGGCGGCCGGTGAAGCGGGTATAGCGCTCCAGCACCGCCTTTGGCGTGGGGCCGTCAATCACGAAATACTCCAGATATTCTCCTTCCACGCTGAACTGCACTTTGGAGACTTTTTCAGAGCCGATTTCAAAAGAGACGCACTCCGGGTGATTCACCAGTACGCCGTAGCCGCGGTTGGTGAGGTAAAACGGGATATTTTTATAAGCCTGCTCGGTGCTGGTGCCGCCGTCGCGGTTCCAGGTCTCCACCGTCTGGCCGTTACGCACCAGCGCGGTAAAGCGCTCACCAAGACCGTAAACCGTTTCGCCCACGCCGAGATCCAGCCGCTCAAACATATAGTTGCGCGCGCTGTTGCTATCCTGCACATAGCCGTTGTTTTTCACCTGGCTGCCGGTAATACGTTCGCCATTACGCAGAAAATCGAGCGCCCAGCTTTCGCCTTTGGTGACGCGCACGCTCAGATTGCCGCTTTTCAACTCAGCGTAATCCGCGCTGTTTTGCATCTCAACGCGCACATCGGTCAGCACGTTGAGCGGGTAACGCGGGCCGTTATTCACCGCGCCCTGAAAGTGCTCAAGGCGCACGCCGATAACCCCTTCCTGCGGTGAGAAAAAGCGCAGCGTAAAGAGTGGCGTGTCGAGCTGCCAGGCGCGCTCGCGGGCGTCGCGCGGCGCGGCATAGACCACCATTTCGTTGCCGCGCTGCTCCACATCAAACACCTGGATTGGGTGGATAAGCGTTAAGCCCGGTTGAATAAGCCAGTTGCCATCACTGATTTTCATCTCTTACCCCTTCGACTCATTAAATGCTTTACTCACCGGCAGCGTTTCAAACTCCCGCTGATTGTTGTGCGCGCCCTTCGCCAGCTCCGCCAGGATGTTCTTCAGAAACGGTGTCTTCAGCGTGTAGTAACGTTTGGCGACGATGGCGCTCAGCACGTAGCAGATGCCCGGCGCAATGGTGAACAGCGCGACGATGATGCTAAGCGTGGCGCTGTTTTGCGTTTTCGCGGCAGCGTCATAACCGCCGCCCGCCAGCATCCAGCCAATCAGCGCGCCGCCCAGCGCCAGGCCCAGCTTCAGCACGAACAGCGTGCCGGCGAAGCTGATGCCGGTAAGGCGCTTGCCGTTACGCCATTCGCCGTAATCCACGGTGTCCGACATCATCACCCACTGGATGGGCGTAACGAGCTGGTGCAGCACGCCAATCACGAAGATAAAAGCGAACATGGCGACGGTGGCGCTCATCGGCACAAAGAACATGGCGACGCTCAATACCGCCAGGGCAGCGTTGGTCCACCAGAAGACGCTGACTTTGCACTTCCAGTCGGTCAGCGGTTTGGCGAGCGCGCTGCCTATCAGGTTGCCGACGCAGTAAAGCCCGAGAAACCAGGAGAAGAGCGCCGCGTCGCCCATTATCCAGGTGACGTAATACATCATCGCCCCGCCGCGCACGCAGACGGCGAGGATATTCAGGATGGTGAGCAGCCCCACCACGCGCCACTGGTCGTTTTGCAGAATATCGCGCAAGTCTTCACGCATGGTGGAGGTGCTGGGCGGCGCCTCGACGCGCTCTTTGGTGGTGAAAAAGCAGAACGCGAGCATCAGGCACGCGACAAAGGCCAGCACCGCGATGCCGCCCTGAAAGCCGAAGGCTTTGTCGTCGCCGCCAATCAGGTTGACCAGCGGCATCATCAGCACGGTGGAGAGCATGCCGCCCGCCGTCGCCAGCACGAAGCGCCAGGATTGCAGCGAGATGCGCTGCTGCGGGTCGCTGGTGATAACGCCGCCGAGCGCACAGTAAGGGATATTCACCACGGTATACATCACGGTGAGCAGCGTGTAAGTCACGGCGGCGTATACCATCTTGCCGGTCATGCTCAGTTCAGGGGAGCTATAGGCGAAGACGCAAACCACGCCGAAGGGCAGCGCGCCGAACAACACCCATGGGCGGAACTTGCCCCAGCGGCTGCGGGTGCGGTCGGCAATCAGGCCCATTGCCGGGTCGGAGACCGCATCCAGCGCGCGGGCCAACAGGAACATGGTGCCGACAAACCCGGCGGGAATGCCGAAGATGTCGGTATAGAAAAACATCATGTAAAGCATGACATTATCAAAGACGATATGGCTTGCGGCGTCCCCCATGCCGTAGCCGATTTTCTCTTTTACCGATAAGACTTGATCGCTCATTCAGGCCATCCTCATCACGTCAGTGCGGAATTTCGCTTAAGTGGTTTTAGTGCGGAAAAGCGATGCGGGAAATTGTGTTTTCTGGTTATTAACTTACGATTCTTCTTTTCTGTGATCGCGGTAACTCGTTGATGAAACGAGTGATAAATTTTTTGTGACGGGTAACGCGTGAAACCAGAGGTGACGCGGGGTAAGCGGCTGCAATGCGGGTGAGAAAAAAGAGCGAGGCGGGGTATTGGTAGAAGTCTGAAACGCGCCTATAATGCGCCCGCCTCCATGTAGCAATCGAGGCGCGGAAGATCGTCGTCTCCGGTGAGGCGGCTGGACTTCAAATCCAGTTGGGGCCGCCAGCGGTCCCGGGCAGGTTCGACTCCTGTGATCTTCCGCCAACGTTCCTCCGCCCTCATCCCAGACCATCTAAAAAAATCTTTATTTTCAATAGAGATATCAAATTACGTATCCGTAACAGTCCGACTCGTTTTCCCTGAATTTATGAAAAATAGGTATAGCGATGTGTATAGATTTTTTATACCTGTTTTGACTTAAACACATCCCGCTGACAGACCTACTAATCAAACGAGCGAAGCCTCAAAACGAGCCCTACACAATGAACAACGGGAAAGGCCTGTCATTACTCATTAACCTGACGATGTCCGGTAAGGGGCTGTCCGCCATGCTGAAAGAGTACGGGTTGAATTACGACAAACGGCGCACTAATCAGGGCATGCAGACAAACCTGACGCTGACAGAGGAAAACAACGGCGACTGGCTACCGAAATGCAATGAACCCGTAACGGGATAACCCAACCTGACCGGCAATCGCCGGTCTTTTTATTACTGGCACCCTGGCCATAGTGAACAGTAACCTATTCTCCTACTAACAGGAGGAAAACACATAACAAAAGCATCAATTGAGCATTTTCGAGATAAAAATTATTTTTAGCATAAAAGTGATCAACCCGCTCAGTGCTCAAAGCGGACGTTACAAACGTTACTTCCTGTTTTTAGATAGGGAGCATGTCCCCCAACCACTATTACGATAACATCATGTCGTAAATGAATTAATTAGCTGGCTTAAAATCGCTTAAACCAGCTGAACTATAAAATTTACTTAGCACACAGCAGTGATCAATTTATGAAGTCGTTTACTTTTCATCTGCACGAATCATTTTAATCTCTTCAACATGCCTTTTATTTAGGTTGATTTGGCACTGATAAATATAAGGCCAGTAATCGTAGGCATCTTCCCCGATTTGCGAACCAACGCCTAAACAGAGATTCTTACGATACTCCTTCCACGAATTTTGCGAGTTAAGGAAAAGGTTACTGAAGACGTCACCGATGGTCTGTTGAGGATCCTCACCTTTGTAAACGGGACCACTATTGTTCTCCTTAATTTGCCTGACTGTCTTGGCAATTAACTCGTCCATTTCTTTATTGCTTTTGTCACTAAGAACGTGTAAGCATTCAGAAGCTTTTCCTCGGTCAGCATTATTACGCCAACAATTATCAATTTCCGGGCCAGCTATAATGTCTAATTTCTCAGTACTGTAAGCTGACGGAATTAAGGTCATTAAAATAATGGTTATCAATGTTTTTTTCATTGTAAATACCTGATTCTTTGCCTTGCAGGTTCATAACGCATCAGGGCTGGATCTTCGCGAATGAAATTTATAAGCGCTGTTCTACCCGCTAATGCAGCTTCAACTAAGCTAGCTGGATATCTTGTGCCCTGATAAAAAATATCGACAAGAACATCTTTAATTTTCTGATCGAGCTTATCCCATGATGGTGCGTTCGGTTTTGTTGTTGCTGTTTTGACGTAAAAGTGTTTTGCGTAATTTTTTTCTCTAAATAAGAACGCTTAAATAATTCAATCTGTTGAGCATAGCTTATCTCCCCAAATAACTGCCATGTGGTTTCGACAAAAAGCTTTGCCTGCCTTCCGCTAAGGTATGCAGCATTTGACGCAATCACTGCGCGATATTCTTCTATACCAATACTTCGCAATGTTGAAAAAATCTCGCCGGCAGTCCGCATTTTCATGTCATAACCGCGCCCTAGTGTGACTCCAGATACATCACCAGGCCAATGCAGTATCCGGGAAAAAAAGCCCGTTCTTTTAGGCGCTCTCTTGGGAGCATAATCCGGAAAGACATAATCATTTCCTTCAGCATCAAAGGTAACCTGGCCTTCAGGCACACTTAGCTGTACCGCCCCGACAGTTTTACGCCAGGGCTGTAAAACAACATTATTTATCGCTTCCTGAAGCCAGATGTCTCCGGGATGGATCATACCGGTAGGCTTCATAGAGAGCATATTCTGAAACCAACGGATGCCGTCAATTGTATCTTTGTCACACTTGCCAGTAATCTTAACATCTCGCCCGGTTAGTTCTTGATAGCCGGACTCACTGAGCGTTTGCTGAAACCATAAAACCTCTTCAGGCTTGTTGTTGCCACACTCCCCCACAGTGGAGTCAATCCGCATAATATGTGGCCTGAATTTTTTTCGACTGCTCATGAACACTCCCTTATCCCTTAATGCGTCAAAAAATCTTTTTCTATTATGCAAGGTTAGAGACAAAATCGTCATCAGAAAAAATTGTAACAAAAAGCCATAACACCTTTACAACGTTCAAAATAAATGAATAAGAGATATCTTTTTTGCGGATTGCCTGCACCTCTGGAGTATTCACAACCTTGCATAGCCATCTGTGCTGAGTCGACACCATGTAACGAGAGCCCATCCATTAATACGCGATTACAGCGAGCTCTCTTGCGCGGTAAAAAGCGGCATGGAAGTTTCGATACCAGCGCTTACATTTATACTACTGTGCCGAACAACGTTATATGCATCAAACGGTAACAGGATCAAAACTGTCGAGTTGTCAGCCTGCAAAGTAGGTTGCGGACAAATGGAGTATTACAGAATTACATTATTGAATTACAACGAGTAGCAACTCTTGCTGCCTCTTTTATAATAAAAGATTCGATAATCCGTAATGAGTATTTAGGAGAAATTGATTCAAGCATTAGAGATTATCAATCACGTTTTGATGCAGAGATAAACCCGCAAAAAAAGATGGAGATCATTGAAGATCTTAAAGCAGAACTGAAACTCACGCAAAGAGAGTATCAGATGCTAAGAATGAAGGATCGAGTGTTCTATGTTGTTACAGATGTATTTGAAGAACATGGCGTTCTGAAATATGCAAAAGTTGCTGCTGGTGTAGTTGGTGGTGGAATTGAAGTCTGGGGTGGGTATTGACTGACCAAGCTCGGTAAATCACTCAACCTTAAAACAATGCGTGGCGTGGGTTTGATGCTAATAGCCCATGGCGCGAATAATGTCTACGAATCAGTTTCTCCACTAATATATGAACATAATAAAGCAGGTCCGATACGTGCAATCTACAGGGAAGCGGCAAAAATAGCTGGATTTGATGATGATGCGGGTGATTTGGCTTATAGTGGAGTAGAGTTTTCACTGACATTGTATGCAGTAATCAGAATGCCGGTACTTACCCAAAACCATAACAGACTAATAACTAAATATTAGGGTGATCAGCCGGGAACCGGGAAGTTATTCCGACATGCGAGTAACGATTTTATAACTAAATGGGCCAGTAGAAACGGTGCAATGAAACTATATTTCATAGGTAATACTGCATATAAGTTTAAAGCTGAGTTTATCGATGAAGACTATAAACTCGGCGATTAAAACCACATTTTTATAGCCAGTACCATGAGCTTGGTTTGACAAGCTATCGTGCGATCTGCTTCTCTGGCCGAAGAGCGCACGTCAAGTAAAGCAAAAAAAAGCATACAGGCAGGCATATAAAGGTAGGACCAGTCACTAAACATATAAGCAGCAAGGGTAGACAAGAGAATCGCAACGATGTAGTACCGTGTCATGATAATTGACTTTCTCGCCTCTTCTTTTATCAGCACTGGAAGTGTCAGTTCGGTGGTCAAGTTAGGATGATAAGTTGCTTTTAATTGTCTAAAATGGCGTTTAAAGCCTAAAAGCTCTCGTATACTAAACTCGGCATTTGCAACCTTTGCTTTGTAATCTGGCATCATCTTTTCCTGTAACTTATCGATACCTTGATACTTTACGATAAAAAAACCTCAAAAGGATCACAGACCTGCTTAAAGTGTTACAAACGTTGGCTATGCCTCAGCATGGCAGGAAAAGCAGGAGCAGTGCCCGAAGTTTAATGACCGAAACGTGCAGAAAGATGCAGGTAATATTAATAAGAAAGCGGTGGGGAAAATGCGCTGGCGTGGTTTTTTCATCTCCTGAATAACTGCTCTGCCCCCAAATCCCCCACCACATCCACATCGTTTACCACGCCGACATCTTCTAAGGTCAGTTCCAGCGCCTCTCGCTTCTCCCGCGCTGCGCGTACTATCGCTTTCGCTCCCACATCCCCGCCAAGACTCGCCAGCGCGTCAAAAAAGGTCCGCTGAAACCCTACCGGGTGGCCCTGCTTTTGCTGGTAGTGCGGCACAACCACCGGGTGCGCTTTCAGCGCCTGCGCCACGCGCAACAGCGAGGCGGGCTGAATAAAAGGAAGATCGCCTGGCAGGATTAACCACCCCGGCGAATCAGGCGTGGCGCGCACGCCCATAGCGATGGATTCGCCCATGCCGCGCGTGCCGCCTTCCGGCCTGACAAGATGCCACGGCAGGCCCGACGCTTTCACCGCGTCGAGCACATGTTGCAACACCGCTTTGCCGTGCAGCAACGCATCCAGTTTGTGGGTTGTGCCGCCGGAAGCGAGAAACCGTTCCCCCTTTCCGGCGGCCAGAATAATGATGGCCGGTTCACCCGCCGCAACCATTATCCTGCGTCCTCATTGCTTGCGTGAGTAAGGCGAGCCGCCGCCACATCCGCCAGAACGGAGAGCGCCAGCGAGTGCGCATCGCGCGCCTTCGGGAAGATGCCTATCGGCGCTTTTATTCGCGCTATTTCCTGCTCGCTCCAGCCAAGCCCGGCGAGCCGCTGCATGCGCACGTCGTGGGTCCGGCGGCTGCCCAGCGCGCCGATGTAAAACGGCCTGGCGGCCAGGGCTGCCTGCAATACTGGCAGCTCCCGGTTGAGATCGTGGTAGAGCAGGATAACCGCCGTGTCGGCATCCATCAGCGCGAAAGTGGTGCGCGGATCGAAGCCGTCACTGGTATGCACGTCATAACCCGCCGCCCGGGCGACATTAGCCGCCACCGCCGCCTCCACCGAGCGGCCATAGACGATAACCCGTGTGCAGGGGCGGTAGCTCACCGCAAAATCTGCGCCCCTCCAGCCCGTCTCCCGTTGCGAAAGCACGCTCTCCAGCGTCTGCGACTGAGGGTTATAGCGAAGCCCGGCAGGCTGGCGCTGCGCCATGGCGTTCAGCACCGCCAGCAGCGGTTGCACGGCGCGCAGTTTATGCATGCTGAGCGTAATGCCGCCGCCGCAGGGGAGCACGATATCGAAATAGGGCGAGCCTTCGCCATACTTCACCATGCGGTCTTCGCCGGACTGGATCACCTCCATCGCTTCGAAAGCGGCGGCGGCCTCCACGCAGCCGCCGGAAACAAAACCGCAGTAGAGGCCATCTTCGCGCACGGCCATGTGCGCCCCCAGCGGGCGCGACGAACCGCCGCGGATCTCAACCAGCGTCACCAGCGCCGCCGCCATGCCCGCGTTCAGCGCCTCCGCCGCAAAGCGCAAAATCTCTGCGCTGTCGTCGGTCAAAAAAGCGGGTTGCGGATTACGCGGCGCCGGGCTTGTTTGTTCGATAAGGGGGGATTGTTGCAGCACCTCTTCTCCATCCTTCAGTGAAGCGCGCCTTACGCGCGCTACGGTTTACCCTGAAGGCTGACGGCGCACGGCCGCCAGCCGCCGTTTTCCTTAAACCAGAGTCGGCAACCCGTTCAACAGCTTATCGACGGTGATGGGGTAATCCCGCACCCGCACGCCCGTGGCGTTGTAAATGGCGTTGGCGATAGCGGCGCTGACGCCGCACAGGCCCAGCTCGCCCACCCCTTTGGCTTTCATCGGAGAGGAGATCGGGTCGGTGTCTTCAATGAAGATAACCTCCTGCTCGGGGATATCGGCATGCACCGGCACTTCATAAGCCGCCATATCGTGGTTAACGAAGAACCCGAGCCGCGTATCCACCGCCAGCTCTTCCATCAATGCCCCGCCAAGCCCCATGGTCATGGCGCCAATCACCTGGCTGCGCGCAGTTTTCGGGTTGAGAATGCGGCCTGCGGCGCACACCGCCAGCATGCGGCGAACGCGTACCTCGCCTGTCGCCGCCTCCACCGCCACTTCAACGAAGTGCCCGGCGAAGGTGGACTGCTGGAACTGCTGATCAAGGTCGCCATACTCCATGGTGTCTTCCGCGGAGATCGTCCCGCCCGCCGCCGCCTCCGCCAGCGGCACGCTGCGGTCGGCTGCGCGAACCTGTCCGTCGGTAAACTCCACGGTACCGGCGTCCATGCCAAGCGTGTTCGCCACCGCTTCGCGCAGTTTTACGCAGGCGGCGTAAACGCCCGCCGTTGAGCTGTTGGCGCCCCACTGCCCGCCGGAACCGGAAGAGACCGGGAAATCAGAGTCGCCAAGGCGCACCACGACCTTCTCCAGCGGCACGCCCATCATCTCGGCGGCGGTCTGGGCAATGATGGTGTAGCTGCCGGTGCCGATGTCGGTCATGTCCGTCTCAACGGTCACCACGCCCTGTGAATCGAGAAGCACGCGCGCGCCGGACGGGGTGAGCAGGTTGTTGCGAAAGCCCGCCGCCATGCCATACCCCACCAGCCAGCGGCCGTCGCGCACCTGCGCGGGTTTAGGGTTGCGACGGTTCCAGCCGAAACGCTCCGCACCCGTACGTAAACACTCCACCAGTTGACGACGAGAAAAGAAGCGCTCCGGTTTCGCCGGGTCCACCTGGGTGTCGTTGCGAATACGAAACTCCACCGGGTCCATGCCCAGCCGTTCGGCCATCTCGTCGATGGCTATCTCCAGCACCATCATCCCTGGCGCTTCGCCGGGGGCGCGCATGGAGTTGCCTTCCGGCAGGCTAAGCTCGGCCAGACGCAGCCCGGTGTGACGGTTCGCCCCGGCGTAGAGCAGCTCGGTCTGGTTGGTCGCCGTCTCCGTCGGACCGCCCGGCAGGTTGCCGGACCAGCTTTCATGGGCAATGGCGGTAATGCGCCCGCTCTCTTCAGCGCCGATGCGCACGCGCTGAATCGTCGCCGGGCGATGGGTCGTGTTGTTAGGGATAAACGGCCTTGGCAGCATTACCTTAACGGGCCGTTTCGCCGCACGCGCGCCGAGCGCGGCCAGCAGGGCGTCGCTGCGCAAGAACAGCTTGCTGCCGAAACCGCCGCCGATATAGGGCGAGCGCACGCGAATGTTTTCTTCCGGGATGTTAAGCGTTTTCGCAAGGTCGCCCTTCCACCAGTTGATCATCTGGCTGGAAGTCCAGAGGGTGAGTTTGTCCCCTTCCCAGGCGGCCATTGAGGCGTGCGGCTCCATCGCCATATGGCTCTGGTCCGGCGTGGTGTAGGTGGCGTCGAGCTTTACCGCCGCCGTGTTAAACGCGCCGTCGAAATCCCCGACGACTTTATCCGGCGTATCGTCCGGCGGTTCCGTCACGCCAGGTTTTTGCCGGGCGAGATCGTACGCGCCCGGCTCGCGGCGGTAGCGCACGTCAATCAGCGCTGACGCCGCGCGCGCCTGCTCGAATGTCTCCGCCACCACCACGGCAATGGCCTGATGGTAATGCTCAATTTCAGGACCGCCCAAAAGCGTTGCAGCGTTCATCTCCCCTTTGCCGAGCGGCCCCGCGTTGTCGGCGGTGACCACCGCCAGCACGCCGGGCGCGTTTTTCGCCGCGCTAATATCCATTGAGGTGATACGGCCTTTGGCGATGGCGGACCCCACCACATGCCCGTAGGCGACGTTGGGCGCTTCTTTGTGCCATTCATAGGCGTAAGTCGCCGTGCCGGTGGTTTTCAGCGGGCCGTCGATACGGTCATGCGGGCGGCCCACCACTTTCATCTGGTCAATCGGGTTCTCTTGTGCCGGTTTATCAAATTTCATCCGCTTAGGCCCTCGCTTCCGTCAGCACCGAGGCGAGCGTGCGCTTCGCCAGTGTCAGCTTGAACTCGTTTTCCGGCGTCGGCTGCGCGTCGGCGAACAGCCGGTCATATACCGCCTGCGCACCGTGAACGAGCTGAGCGTCCGCCTCCTCCATTCGCCAGGGCTTATGGGCCACGCCGCCCAGCGCCACGCGGCCTGTGCCGTCGGGCTGCACTACGGCGGCGACTGAGACCAGCGCGAAGGCGTAAGAGGCGCGATCGCGCACTTTACGATAGATATGCGTGCCGCCGAGCGGCGGCGGCAGCGTGACGGCGGTAATAAACTCCCCCGGCGCCAGCGCCGTTTCCAGATGCGGCGTGTTGCCCGGCGCGCGGTAAAAGTCCGCTACCGGGATATGGCGCTCGCTGCCGTCCGGGTTCACGGTTTCCACTACGGCGTCGAGCAACCGCATGGCGACAGCCATATCGCTCGGATGGGTGGCGATGCAGGCTTCGCTTGCGCCCACCACCGCAAGCTGGCGGCTGTAGCCTCCCAGTGCGGCGCAGCCGCTGCCGGGCAGCCGCTTGTTGCAGGGCTGATTGGTATCATAAAAATAGGGGCAGCGGGTGCGCTGCAACAGGTTGCCGGCAGTGGTCGCGCGGTTTCGCAGCTGGCCCGAAGCGCCCGCCAGCAGCGCCCGTGAAAGCACGGCGTAGTCGCGGCGAACGCGTTCATCCGCCGCCAGATCGGTGTTGCGCACCAGCGCGCCTATCCGCAGGCCGCCTTCGGCGGTCGGCTCAATCTTATCCAGCGCCAGGCCGTTCACGTCTATCAGGTGGACGGGGGTTTCAATCTCAAGCTTCATCAGGTCCAGCAGGTTGGTGCCGCCCGCGATAAACTTTGCGCCCGGATGTTGCTTAGCGCTGGCCGCCGCGTCGGCAGGCGTGGCAGCGCGTTCGTATGTAAAAGCCTTCATGATTTCTCCCCTCCGGCAACCTCTTCAATCGCGGCAAGAATGTTGGAATAGGCGCCGCAGCGGCAGATATTGCCGCTCATACGTTCGCGTATTTCGTCCGCCGTCATCTGAGGAGGGGAAACCAGGTCGAGCGTGACATGGCTTGGGATGCCCGCTTCTATCTCTTTTAGCACCGCGACGGAAGAGCAAATCTGCCCCGGCGTGCAGTAGCCGCACTGGTAGCCGTCATGTTTCACAAACGCCGCCTGCATCGGGTGCAGGTTGTCCGGAGTGCCGAGTCCTTCGATGGTGGTGACTTCCGCATCCTGGTGCATCACGGCAAGCGTCAGGCAGGCGTTGATGCGCCGCCCGTCCACGATAACGGTGCAGGCGCCGCACTGGCCGTGGTCGCACCCTTTTTTGGTGCCGGTGAGTTGCAGGTTTTCGCGTAGCGCATCCAGCAGCGTAGTGCGCGTGTCCACCGCCAATTGCCGCACTTCACCGTTCACTTTCAGCCGCAGGGGCAGTATTTCCGGGGCGGGCGTTACCGGCGTTTCGCCTGCGAACGCGGCTGTCGCTTTCGCAGAAACTGCCGCCGTCGCCGCCGTCGCGGCGCCTGCTTTGATAAGCTCCCGCCGCGTCAGGCTAAAATCGCCCTCGCCGATCGCCTGCGCGTTGCTGTAAACGCCCGCATCCTGCGGATGTCCTTTGTTATCTTCATCGCCTTGGTTGCTCATGCCAGGCCTCCAGTATCTTTTAAAGTGAAAGGGATAAAAGGCACGCTCACCGCTGCTGTATCGCGCGGTTTTTTTTATAACGAACAGTTAATAATAGTCGGCGCTGGCGGCGGGAAGGTAATTAGTGCTATGAGGAAAAGGTATAAATGCGTAGAAACAGGCGTTTAAACCGCAACGGTTTAATGATGAAAAGAGAAAAAAAGAAGCTGAAGGGCGCCCGTTTGCGGCGCCCTGTTCATTCGTCAATTACCCACCGGAACCGCCCGGCTCTGACGCGGACGCGTGGCCCAGAGCGAGGCGCCGACAATCAGCAACCCGCCAATCCAGCACGCCGGGGTTAATTTCTCCCCTAACCAGAGCGCGGCGAACAACGCGCCGAACAGCGGCTCGGTGCCCATCAGCAATGAGGCATTGGTCGGCGTGGTGCGCTTCACCGCGTAATTCTGCGCGAAGAAGGCGAACAGCGTGCAGAACACCACCAGATAGAGTGTCGCGCCCCAGAAGCTGATATTTTGCGGCAGCGGCGGAATGCCGTGTTGCGTCGCCAGCAGCAGGATCAGCGACCCGGCTCCCACCACGCCCGTCTGCACCGCCGTCAGCGCCAGGGATGGCACGTTGCGATGCTGCATCAGTTTCTTCGTCAGGCACACCATTACCGCCCGCAGCAGCGCCGCGCCCAGGATAAGCACATCGCCCGTGTTCATCTCGATAGCGAGGTTCCCGGTCAGCAGCAGCGCTCCGCACAGCGATACCCCCGCCGCGATGAACGCGGTATTTTCCGGCCGTTTGCGAAAGACAAGCCATTCGACGAAAGGCGTCAACACCACGCAAAGGCTTATCAGAAACGCGGCGTTGCTGGCGGTGGTATGCGCCACACCGTACGTTTCACACAAAAAAATGGCCAGCAGCACCGCGCCCAGTACAAGCCCCGGCCCGGTCGCCTGCCGCCAGCAGTTTTTCAGCGTGGGCAGCAGGATAAAAAAGGTCAGCATAAAGCGAATGCACAAGAAGCCGACCACCGGGTAGAACAACACCGCCTGTTTGGCGATACCGTAGCTGGTTCCCCAGACCACGGCCACCGCCAGCAGCATCCAGTCGGCGTAGCGTAAGGTTGTATTTTGCACCTGACATTGAACGCTCATCGCTTATTCCCGCTCCCAGGCAATCACCAGCACATCGCGATATCCCTGCGAGCCTTTGCTGCACAGGATGGGGGTAACCTCATGCATGACGCGATGATCGTCGGCCACAATCACATCCAGCGGCTGGCTGAGCGTTTTGGTGCACAGCACGTTGCGGGCGTTGTCCGTCACGGTGGTAACGCCGCCCGACACGTTCACCCGGCGGATAAGCATCATGGCGATGTAATCCACGCCGTCGCGATGCAGCCCTTCCGGCGTCGGCTTGCCGGTCTCTTCGGCGTCCGTCAGGATGCGATAAGGGTGCAGACGAATGCGCCACCGGCAGGTTTCCCCCTCCGCCTGATTAAAGACGCGCCCCAGCCCGCGCAGGATAGAGATAAACAGCGGATGGTTGATAAATCCCTCTTCCAGCGGCGGATAAACGCGATCGACGCCGCCGTTTAAGGTGTTGATGTTTTTAGGCTGCGAGTAAGGCTCGTGCGCCAGCAGCTTGAGTTCGCCCTCCGGATCGCGCAGTTCAAACTGGCTGTAACGGCGGTAACGATAGGTGCCGTTATCCGCCATAAACTCATCACGCGCCAGCGAGTCCCAGTAGCGGGAAAACGAGGAGATATACTCTTCGCCCAGCTCCAGGTCGTCTTTCAGCTCTTCGCCTGCGATGAAAATCCAGCCGTCGTTTTTGATGGCCTGCGCCGCATGGTTAATCGAGCAGGTCGGCAGAGCGTAATATTGACTGATTGTTTCCATGGTTCACCTCAGGCAGTTAATGAGTAAGCAGGCGTCAAAGAGGGAGAGAGATCGGCGAGAGAACGGCTGCCGCGCACGCGGGCAATCTGTTTTTCCCAGCCGTCGCGATCGGTCAGGTAGAGCGGGTCGCGCGCTTTAATGGCGGCAAGATCTGCCACGCCGCTGCGCAGGTTGAAGAACACGGTGCCGCTCACCGCCTCGGCGCTGGTGCGGATAAACGCGGCGAGAGAGGCGGCCAGCATGCCGTACCAGCGGCCCTCTATCGCCTCGTTCACCCAGGTTTGCTCCAGCGCCAGCTTCTGGCGCAGCAGCGCGGCATCCAGCGTGGCGGTTTCAAGGTGGCGGAACGCCGCCATCAGCAGCATCGCCGCCGGAGCTTCGCGCACTTCCAGCACCTTCTCGCCGCCTTCCAGGTGCTCCAGCCCGCTAAAGCGGCCAATGCCGTGGCGGCCAACAACCGCGTTAAGGTGCTCGATAAGCGTCAGCAGCGGCAACGTTTGCCCGTTTACCGCCACCGGCGCGCCGCGCTCAAAGCAGACGGAGAGCAGTTCGTCCGGCTGAGCGCTGCGGCAGGAAGTCCACTTAAACAGCGCTTCCGGCATCATGAAATCTTCCGGGTTATCCAGCGCGCCGGATTCGTACTCGCGAACCCAGATATTGGCGTCGCCGCTGATGCCGCGCGCCTGAAAGCGCGGCAGCCCCGCCTGCGCCAGCGCCTGAATTTTCTCTTCGCGGCTGAAAGCCGAGTATTCGTAGGGGCTGCCGATAAAGCCGTTGAAGTTGAGCTGGCTCAGCGCGCCGTTAAGACGACGCAGGCTGTTTTGCGACTGGTTAGCAGTATGCAAAATGGCGTCGCAGCCGAGCGTTTGCGCCATCTCCACCGCCAGCCGGGCGATGAGCGGTCGGGAAAGCGATGAGCTGATGGGATAGATGCCCATGTACTGCGCGTTCGCACGGATAGCCGGGATAATGAACTCCCGCGCAAACTGCTCACGCGCATCGATAATTTTTAAGTCGACGTTAAAAAAGCCGGTGATGTGCCGCAGGTCGTCGGCGTCCACGCCATCGCCGAGATCGACGGTAAGCGCGGTGACTTTGCAACCAGTCTGCGATAGTTTGTAAAGCAGGTAGCTGCTGTCAACGCCACCGCTAAACAACGTCAGAATATGCTTTGACTGGCGGGCTACATAAGAGAGATCTTCAAGGCTACGTACTTGCTGATAACGCTTCATTATCGCTTTCCTTACAGGGTGAATGTCGGTTTTCTGTGACGTGCCACGGGGCGATTATGGGCTATCCCGCTTCGGTGAATAATCGGGGTAAACAAACAAGACTCTTGCGCTATGAGAACAAATCAATACATGGGGCTGCTGCCGTATATGGCGGTGTTTGTGAAAGTGGTGGAGACGGGCAGTTTTTCCGCTGCGGCGGAACAGCTCGGCACCACGGCATCGTCCATTAGCCGCCAGGTCGCCTGCCTCGAACAGGCGCTGTCGGTGAAGCTGCTGGAGCGAACCACGCGGCGGCTTAAGCTTTCTGCGGCCGGCACCGACGCTTACGCCCGCTGCTGCGAGATGGTGCAGTCGGCGAAACTGGTGCTGGAGCTGGCGGAGCGCATCAACGAAGCGCCGCAGGGAATGGTGAAAATCAGCGCGCCGCGCGCGTTCGGCATGCGGCTGATAGCGCCTCATATCGAGGAGTTCTTAAACCGCTACCCCGAAGTGGATGTGCAACTCAGGCTCACCGATCGTCCTGTAGACCTGATAGGCGATGACCTCGATTTGATGGTGCGCATTACCGATACCCCGCCTGAAGGGCTGGCGGCGCGCCCGCTTATCCGGGTCAGCCATATTATCTGCGCCACCGCCGCCTACCTTGAAAAGCGCGGTTATCCGCAACACCCGAACGACCTGGCGCTGCACAGTTGCCTCTATCTTGGAGAGATCCCCGGCGATAACTGCTGGAAGTTCCGCCATCTGCATACTCAGGAGCGGGTTAATGTGACGGTGCGCGGGCGCTATGTCACCAACCACAGCCGGGCGCGGCTCGAAGGGGTGCTCAGCAGTCTCGGCATTGGCTGCCTGCCGTGGTTTGTCGCCCGCGAAGCGCTTGAGGCGAAGCAGATTGTCGAGGTGCTGCCGCAGTGGGACTACACAACCTCTTACTACGGCATGTCCTGGATCCTTTATCACCCGAACCGTTTTCTGCCGCCGAAGTGCCGGGTGCTGATCGATTTTCTCGCCGAGAAAATTGCCGACAGTGACCTGAACCGCCGCGCCCGCGCCTACCCACCAGCGCAGGAAGGGGTGAAGCGGCTGAATGGATAGCGCCGTTAGCGTTGCTCTTTTCCCGGCGCGTTAATTTTCAGCGCTTTTCCCACCAGCGAAAAGGCGGCAGAGGGCTGTTTTCTGCGGGGATACTGCAGGTAATAGCCGGGAAAAGGCCTACACCACGTTGCCGGAGGGGTGCGCCCCGCCCTTTTCGCTGCCGTTCGGGCGTTTTAAAACTAATCTGAAGCGGCGGGCCAGACGCCGCACGCGCCCCCTCGCCAGCGCGCCTTAAATAGTTCAAAAGATCAGATGGTTAAACACCCTTTCCCGCCTCGCTTTTCATAACCTAAGCGAAACGGTTTAAGGCTTTTCAATAACCTGTGGTTTTGGCAAACCGATGCAGCGCCGCCGATTTATGAACTACGCTTAACATTCATTTTGACGAGTTCAGGCGCGCCTGGCTCGTTTATTCCTGTCGCGGCGCATTTGCGCTGCGTTGTTTCCACCAGCGGCTACGCTGTCAGAAAAGGAGATCGAACGATGTCGAACTATCCTACTCCCCCGTTTCCTGAACAACAGCAGAACTGGCCTGGCTCCACCAAAGATATGCAACCCCAGCCCGACCACGGTGAAACCAGTTATAAAGGCTCGGGCAAACTGACCGGTAAAGCGGCGATTATTACCGGCGGCGACTCCGGCATCGGCCGCGCGGTCGCTATCGCCTACGCCCGTGAAGGCGCAGATGTGCTTATCTCTTACCTTGATGAACATGAAGACGCCAAAGAGACGGCGCGTCTGGTTGAAGAGGCCGGGCGCAAAGCGGTGCTGGTGAGCGGCGATATCACCGAGCTGGCGCAGTGCCAGGCGGTGGTGGATAAAGCCGTGGAAGCCTTCGGTAAAATCGACATTGTGGTCAATAACGCCGCCTTCCAGCAGACGCGCAATTCTCTGGATGAGATAAGCGACGACGAGTTTGACCGCACCATTAAGACCAACCTCTACGGCACCTTCCGCATCTGCAAAGCCGCCGTACCGCATATGCCGAAAGGCGGGTCGCTTATTCATACCGCGTCGGTAAACGCCGATTCGCCGAAGCCGATGCTGGTGGCTTATTCCGCCACCAAAGCGGCTATCGTCAACCTCTCCGGCAGCCTCGCGGCGCTGCTGGCGGAAAAAGGCATCCGCTCTAACGCCGTTGCGCCGGGCCCTATCTGGACGCCGCTTATTCCGTCCACCATGCCCGCCGAGCAGGTGAAAAGCTTCGGCAGCCAGGTGCCGCTGGCGCGCGCCGGTCAGCCTGCCGAACTGGCGGCGCCGTACGTGATGCTGGCAAGCGACGAAGCGAGCTACATCTCCGGCGCCACTATCGCGGTGACCGGCGGTACCGCAGTTATCTGATGTTTTGCGCCATGGGGCTGTAGCCCTATGGCGCTTCCCCCTGCTCTTACCCCTTCCGTTTTATGCTCAGCACAAGAGCAGGCCCTGCTGTAAGGAGCTGAATGATGAAAGCTTACCCTTTACAGCTGACCCTGCCGATAGCCACGCACGTGTTCGGCGGTCAGCTTATCAAAACGCGCCTCGGCAAAGCCGGCCTGCCTGACGGGCGCGTTGCCGAAACCTGGGAAGTGAGCGATGTAGACGGCAAGATAGCGACGGTGAAAAACGGCGAGCTTGCCGGCATGAGCCTGCGCGAGCTGGCGCAGCGCTACCCGGAGGAGCTGGTCGGCCCCGGCTGGCGCGGCCCCCATTTCCCGCTGCTCACCAAGTTTATCGACGGTAGCGGCATGTTGCCGGTTCACCTGCATGCTAATGATGAAACCGCGCAGCGTCTGGAGCAGCAGCCCAACGGCAAAACCGAAGCCTGGCATATTTTATGGGCGGCGGAAGGCGCGACTTGCCTTGCCGGCGTCAAGCCCGGCGTCAGCCGCGCGCAGTTGCGAAGCGCCCTGCTGGCGGAAGAGTACGATGCGGTCATGCACCGCCTGCCGGTGAGAACGGGCGACACCTTTTATATTCCAGGCGGCATGTTGCACGCTTTCGGCCCGGATACGCTGATTTACGAGATAGAGCAGACCTCAGATATTCAGCAGCACGCGATGCCGTGGCGCATGGAGGACGGCAGCGAGATTTCTCGTGCGGAACAGGAAAAGAATATCGATGCGCTGCTGGATGAGCTGCGCCCTGAGGTGACGACTGCGCCGCAGCCGGGACTGGTGATTGAAGAGAGCCCGCATTTTTCACGGCGCGTCTGCTGCGCCGGGCCTTACTTCGCCCTTGAGCGCTGGCGCTTTTCCAGCGACAACGACTACACCTTCCGGGGCGCGCAAATCATCTCTAACCTTGGCGACCCGCTCACGCTTAAGGCGGCAGGCGAGTCGCTGACGCTGGGCCGGGCCGAAAGCTGCCTGCTTCCCGCCGCGCTTCGCAGAGTGACCTTTTGCGGCGCAGGCGAAATGCTGGTGGGCTACGTGCCGGATTTGGCGCGCGATATTATCGAACCGCTGCGGGCGCGGGGGTATAGCGAAAAAGAGACAGGCCGGCTGGGCGATGTGCAGGACACGCTGCGCTAAACCGCAGATTAAGCCGTGAATTAAGCGAGCCGCTCCACGCGTGTTTCTCCTTCACTCATGGCAAGCTGATAGCGCGCGCAGGCGGTATGCTGCTGCACCAGCCGCGCCAGTTCCGGCGAGTGGCTGGTGAGCCAGATTTGCGTCCAGCGGCTCGCCTCGGCTATCAGCTTCGCGAGCGCAGGCAGCATTTGCGGATGCAGGCTGTTTTCCGGTTCGTTCAGGGCGATAAAGGCGGGTGGGCGCGGGCTTAACAAGGCCACCGCCAGGCAGAGAAAACGCAGCGTACCGTCGGAAAACTCGGCAGGTTCGAGCGGGCGCGTTAGCCCTTCGCGCTGCATCAGCAGCTGGAAGCGCCCGCCGGGGTTATCGCAATAAAAACGGCTGCCCGGAAAAGCGGCGTTCAGAATCGCGTTCAGCAAATCCTCATCGCCAATCTCAACGATGGTTTGAAAGGCGGCCGCAAGGTTCGCGCCGTCGCTTGCCAGCACAGGCGCGCGAAAGCCGACCTGCGGCTCGCGCAGCGGCGAGTTTCCGGATACCGCGAACTCATGATAAAAGCGCCAGTTGCGCAGCATCTCCCGCACCTGGGACACCTCCGGGTAGAGATGCGGCTCGCCAAGCTGCCCGAACACCGATTCGTTCTCATAAATCGCGCCGCTGTGCGTTACTTTCTCATGATGGATATTGCTCAGAAAGACCGCCTGGTTCTGGCGCTTCATGAGCAGTGCTGAAGGACGGCGGCGCTGATTGCTGAGCCAGATTTTCTCTTCTTTGATGACCGGGTCGAGCTGAAACAGCGTCGGGTAGGGCAGCTTTTCCACAAACCCCACCTGCAACTCATAGTCGTAATCGTCCGTCTCTACGGCAAGGATCATCCGCCGTACGTCCTGCTGCCGGCTTCTGCCTGCCCACAGCGCGTTAAGGATGCCGCCTTCCCGCGATAACGCCTGGGAAAAAGCGCCCTGCGCTGCGCTGTGCATCAGCTGTATCGCTTTATAGATATTGGATTTGCCGCTGCCGTTGGGGCCAAAAACAATATTGAGCTGCTCAAGCTCCAGCGCAACACGGCGAAGCGAACGGTAGTTTTCGATATAAAGGCTTTTAATCATAACGTGGCGGCTGGGTGAGTGACGTTAACAGCTTAGCGGAAAAAGTGCGGAAAGACGCAGGGCGCCACGCCGGGCGCCCTCGGGTTTAGCTTTGCGGATTGATAAGCCAGGTGCCGGACTGCCCGATGGTGAGCCTCTGGCTGCGGATCTGGTCATGATTTTTCAACGTAAAGGCGTACTGGCCAGGCGGAAGCTGAAGCGCCGCGAAGCCGTTCGCCGCCGGCACCACCGCCTGCGGTTTGCCATTCAGCAACAGCTGTTCGCCTTCGCGAATGCGCACATACACCAGCGCCTGCTGTTCGCCGGTAGCGGCGGGCGGCTGCGCCGTCGCGGGCTGTTCTTGCGGACGGTCTGCGTCAGCCGTTTCCGGCTGAGCGTTCTGCGGCGCGCTACTGCTAAACAACAGCCCGCCGATGATAATCCCGGCGACCACGCCTGCGACCACCATTCCCGCCGTCTGGTAACGCCTCCAGCCCGTCACGGCCACCTTATGCTCTTCCAGTGGAATGAGCATAGTGCCCGGCTTATCGGCATTCAGCAGGTCGTCGTGCCCGCCGACGGGGAGATCCACCAGCGCGGCAAACTCATCCACCGACTGCGGACGCCCCTCTTTTTTCAGCGCCAGCGCCCGGTCTATCGCCTGCAACAGCGAAAGCGAATAGCCTTCCGGCTTGCGCTCCGCCAGCGGCTGGTAGTTGTCCTGAAGGGAGCGCACCACGCTCACCGGCGGCGGCGAGCCGACAATCAGCGTATGCAGCACCGCCCCCAGCGCGTAGATATCCGTCCACGGGCCAAGCGCGTTTTCATCATCGTTATACTGCTCGACCGGCGCGTAGCCCGGACGCAGCAGCGTTTCGGTTTCATCGGTGACGTTGCCGATGCTGCGGCGGGCGGCGCCTGGGTCCAGCAGCACCGGCAGACCGTTTTCCTGCAACAGAATATTGTCCGGCGAAATATCCAGATGTTGATAACCCGCTTTGTGCAGCGCCCGCAGCGCGCCAAACAGCATCGGCAGCAGGCGGCGGATAGCCGCTTCATCCAGTTTCTGCGGGTGCTGCTCGCGCAGGCGACCCAGCGTAACGCCTTCATAGAACAAAGAGACGATATAAGCGGTGTCGTTCTGCACCCAGAAACGCAGCACCTGCGCCAGCCCCGGATGATTAAAACGCGCCAGCAGGCGCGCCTCGTCGATAAAGCTGGTTAACCCGGCGCTGAAGGCTTTGCCAAAACGCTCGCCGCGAAGCCCGATGCTGAGGTCCGCTTTGCGCATGGCGAACGAGGCGGGCATAAACTCTTTTATGGCGACGGCGCGCTCAAGCTGGTGATCCCAGGCGCGATAAACGATGCCGAATCCGCCGCTGCCCAGCACCTCCTGAATCTCAAACTCATTAAACCGGTAACCGATCGGTAAGGCTTCAGATACTTTTTTGTTCGCGTTGTCCGTCATGTTGCAAGGTTCTCTTTAAGCAAGCCTGGCATCCGCCAGGCCCGGGTCACGCTCCGTGACAAAACGGCAGCGCGAAGCGTGATAATCGGCATTATTTAACGACCCGGTAAGCGCCTGCCGCCGGGTCGCGCAGCAGCGGCGAGAGCGAATCCACCAGCAGGATCTTCAGGCTCGCGCCGGGCTCCAGATAGCCGGACCAGACTTTGCGGATAGCCTCCAGCCGGGCGCGCAACCGCGCATCGTCGCTCGCCTGCGCGCGCGACATCTCTACCGCCACCGTGCCGTCCGCCAGCCAGCCGTTGAGCTCCGCAGAGTAAGGCAAAATCATCCAGCTTTGGTTGGCGCGCCCGTCGCTGACCACCATCCTTTCATTATTCACGGTGGTAATCAGCAGGCTGTCGGCGTCAGCCTGGGTATTCAGCCCGCTGACGGGGAAGCCATGCACGAAGGTCATGGTCATTTTCTTCTGCGTGTTGTGGCTCACCTGCACCACTTCGCTGCTGCCGTTCAGCCAGCCGCCTTTTTCGCATTTGCCGTCCGCCTTGGCCGGAATAAAGATAGCCGGCACGCTGGCGTTATCCTGCCAGAAGGTGCGCAGGTGGCAGCCATCCTGCAGCGTGAACTCCAGCCATGGCGTTCTGTCCGCCAGCGGCGAGAGATCTTCAGGACGGCCCGTCGGCGCCGCTTCGCCAGCCGTATCGGCTGCGGCGGCGGGCAGCACCACCGGCGTCCAGTCCGCCGTTTTACTGGCCGTACCCTGCGCCAGCAGGTCCCCTTCCGGCGAGGTAAACTGCCAGCGCACCACCGCGAGCTCCGCGCACTGGTTTTCCAGCAGCGCCCCAAGGCGCGGCATGAAGGTTTTCAGCAGCACGGGGCGCTTATCGCCATTCGCCACAATGCGCAGCGGCAGCTCCTTCGCGCACCAGCTTTGCGGCGTGTTGTCCGCCAGATCGTCTATCCAGACATCCAGCTTCTGCGAAGGAGATTGCACTATGCGGTAATTTTCCGCCTGCGCTGCTGCTGACAACGCCAGCAAGGCCAGACCGGGCAACCAAAATTTCATAAAAATCCTTGTAAGTCTGTAGCCATTACGAATGCTGAGCCGCCACGCGGCGCTCAGAGCGTTTCCGCTTCGCTCTGCGAATCTTTGTACTGGTTAACTTCCCGCTCGTAGGCCTGCAAAAAAGCCTCGCGGACCAGGGCATTCACTTCATTGCTGCCGCCCGCCGCGCTGCTGTGCTGGGCGACAAAGGCATCCCACAGCGCCGCCTTGCGGCTTACCGGCAACGCCAGGCGAAAGAGCGAGCCTTCGCGCATCGCCTCTTCCTCCAGCGCCTGCGGGTCGAAAGAAGCGAGCATCGCTTCGCTGGTGGCGTGCAGCCCGGAAATCATGCCAATCTGGTGCGCCTGAAGATCCACCAGCGCGTCATGTACGGCTTTGGTGGGCGGCATGAAACCCGGCATGGCGGTGGCAAACGCCTGCATTAATACCGATTTGCCGGATGGCAGCAACTTGAAAGGGTTATTGGCGTCATCCAGCATCATTGTCATGTCGGCTTTCACGTCGCGCTTAAGCATAGATCGCGAGGCGAGCAGCGCCACCGTTCCCTGCGCGAACATGCTGAGCATTTCCCCCAGCTGGCGCATTTTTTCGCTATCGAAACGGGGGACCGTATGAATGTCGTGAAGCCCTAATCCTTCCAGCAGCGCCGTCAGCAGTTCGCCTTCCAGCACCTCGCCCTGCGCGTTCTCCGTCGTTTTAGCGGTTTCACGCGGCTGCGGCTGAATGCGCAGGCGGGCTTTGATAGCGGGCGACTCGCTATTTTCCTGCGACGCGCGCGCGGACTCGCTTGCCTCAGGCGCCGCGGCCGCCACCTGCGGCAACTGCCGGGAGATATTGTCCGCAACCGCGTAATTTTTGATAAGGCTTTGCAATATCTCCGCAGGTACGGAGGTAGGCGCATTCTCAACGGCTACAGGCGCGGCGGGCTTTATCGGCGGCTCACCGCCCGCGCCCAGGCTTGCCAGTCGGCTTACCGGCTGGGTGTGCAAAATAAAATCGGCAATCTCAATGCTGTATTCCGCAATCGTCAGCCTGTCGCCATCCTGGAGCTCTGCCTGCTCGCCTTTTTCCAGCGGCTTGTTGTTGATAGCCATCGCCGCCGCGCCAAGGTTAGTGATGCGGCACTCGCCGTCCGGCGCGACATGAACCAGCGCCTGCAGGCGGGAAATCAGGCGGTCGTTATCCGGCAGCGCCAGATGGTTATCAGGCCCGCGGCCAATCGTGCCGCCCGGGGCGTTAAACTCGCAGCTGCCCTGCGGCGGCTTGTGGCCCGGTTTCACGGAAACGAGAGTGAATCGCATAACATTTTCCTGCCTGGTAATGTGCTGAGCAGAAACCCCTGCGGGTACTGAATCCTGCAAAAAGGTCCAATTGCGGCAGACGTCAGGCGCCTGCCTTCAGAATGGCAACGAAAAACGCCAGCATAGCCTGGCGTTGCGTTGTCTTATTGTTCTTCCCCTGCGACGGCGGAATTAGTCAATAATCCAGGTGCCGCTCGCGGCGTTCTTACAGGCTTTGCTGGCGCCATCCACCGCGACACAGGTTTTGCTGCTGGCGCGACGCGGACGCGGTCTGTCGCGGCGAACCGTCGCGTCATACTGCTCGCTTTTTACCACCGCGCGCGCAGGCACATAGCCAATCAGCTCTTCTTTGCCTTCATCGGCCAGCGCCATCCAGGCATGCTCCACCTGGCCCAGCACCTTATAGGTTTTGCCGTTATCCAGCTGGCGGATGACGTTGCCGCCGAAATCGGGTCGGCTCATTAACGAGGCCGGGTAAAGCGCCCGGTAATCCTGATTAACGGGTGTAAATTCCTGAGGCGGGGTTACCGCATACCGGTGAGTCAGGGTAACGCCATTCACCTGGCTGGTCACAATCGTGTCATCCGTCATGGGAGGACGCGCAGGCGCCATACAGCCGGAGAGGCCCAACGCAATGACCAGGACTACTACGCTTCGCATCATCATCAGCTTCTTCCATTGCAAACAGAATATCGTGCACAAGTAATATGCGCGGCAGGGCTTCGTTTTTTGTTAATTAACGCGCCCTGATAAAAACGGCTTAACGCGCCGCTGCGGGGTGCCGCGCACGCAATCGTTAACTCCCGCCCAGACTTTATCAAATAAGCCGCACAAGAGGCTGCTATTTTTAAGTGAGCGCTTAAGGAATTCAATACTCCCGGGCTCTCATTGTTGCATTCAGCCTGTACCGCTTCGCTTATCTAAAAAATGACATAAGCCATTCATTAAAAAGCACTAATTACTTTAAAACAGTAATTCGCCGCCGCGTATTGAACGGCTATGTGCCGATTAAGGCGAATCTAATCTCTTTTTTTGGAACATAAAACCAAATAAAGAAAACGAGATTAAGTAAAAACGCAAAGCTTTAAAGCCCCGGTATTTCCCTCTGTAGAGAAAGCGTTTGCGCCTGACGCCCACACAATATGTAGCCCAGGTAAAACAAAGCGTAAAGCGGGCTACATTAAGTGGTTGCATTAATTTTTTCGAATGAAAGAAAAAACCCGAAAAGGCAGAAAAAAAGTCTCTTTTCGCTAAGCTCAAAGAAGAGGCGAGCAGAAACAAAAAACCCCGCCGCTGGGGCAGGGTTTTTTCAGCTGTTTACGGGTGGTAGCCGTAAAGCACACTGTGTTACGTCAACTTTTTAACTATACGACGAATTGACCGCTATCGCAATTCTGCGCGCGGCGTGACAGTGGCTTTTCAACAGTATGATCCAGGTTTCTTTTTCTTGTCCAGAAAATACTGTTAATTTATACAGTGCTTATCTATACTGATTTTGCTGTCACAGCGTGCGAGACGGGGCCGCAACTTACGGGCGCGAAACAAGTCCTGGCTGAAACGGGTGGTGCCGTCAGTGCCTTAACCCCGTGAGAGCACACTGTGTTACGCCAACAAAGCAACTGGCAACAGGCAGCGGAGAGGTACGTCAGTTGCGTGCTCCTTGACCAGAGGAGACGCGTATGAGCGCTGTGGATTGGGTTATCCTCATCCTCAAACTCATGGTTGCGCTGCTGCAACTGCTTGATGCTGTCCTGAAGTACCTTCGGTAAACACCTTCGGTAACTCAGGTTCAAGCCGCACCTAAGGGGGGCGGGCAACCGCCCCCCTTTAACACGGCTTCGCTACTCACAAAGCGGAAACAGGAGGGAAGGATGTCATCCATTATCGCCATCAGGCCAGTCACCCCTTACAGCGCTGATTTCGAGCGCCTGCGCGAGGAGAGCCAGGCGCTGGGTTTCAATATGCTTAATCGTCTTTCCACCCACTGGCAGGACGGCAGCAATCTCTTTTCCGCGCCGGGCGAAACGCTGCTCGGTGCTTTCCTCGGCGACGCGCTGGTCGGCGTCTGTGGGCTAAACCGCGACCCTTACGATGAAACGCCTCGCGCCGGACGCGTGCGCCATCTTTATGTCAGCCATCCGGTGCGCGGCGTGGGCGTCGGTCATGTGCTGCTCTCGTCGGTAACGCAACATGCGCGCGAGTTTTTTGACTACCTCAACATTCGCGCGCCGCAAACGGCATTCCGGTTTTACCAGCGCGCCGGTTTTACGCCGGTTGAAGCGCACCCGCAAATCACGCACCGCCTGGTGTTCTCCACGCTGTCCGCCGCATGATAAGGTAGCCTTTTTTCATAAGGAGCTGCCGGTGCGTTTTATTGTGGTGCGTCATGCGCAGTCGGAGTGGAACGAGCGCGGCCTCCTGCAGGGCCAGCGGGAGAGCGGCGTCAGCGCCCGCGGCCTGGCGCAGAATGAAGCCCTCCTCGACGCGCTCGAGGGTTACCGTATAGACGCGGTGCTGTCCTCGCCCGCCACGCGCGCCCTTTCTACCGCGCACGCCGTTGCCCAGCATCACGCGGCGCCGTTGCGTATTGACTCCCGTCTGCATGAACAACATCTTGGCGAGTTTCAGGGCATGATGATTCAGGATGTCCTGCGGCTGCATCCGCAAAGCGGCGGCGCGCTGCTGGCAGGTGATATCGACGCCGTTCCGGCGCACGGTGAGAGCGCCCGCCAGGCGGGCGAGCGGCTTTATCACGCCCTGCTGGACTACGCGCAGGCGCTGCCTGGCGAAACCGCCTGCGCCGTTACCCATGGCAATACCCTTGCCGCGCTGCTCTGGCGGCTGCATGGCGCAAAACTTGCCGACCCCTTTTCCCGTTACAGCCCGGCGAACGGCAGCTTTTCGCTGATCGAGGTTCACAATGGCGAGCTGAGCGTCTTAAGCTGGGGCCACGCCACACATCTGCTGGCGGCCGGTTGTCTGTAAGACTGGCAATAAATCTTTCCAAAAGCCGTTTATAAAAGCTGCCTGCGCCCGGGCAGCATGACCGCCTTACTGACTGGCTAATCGCCTTTTTTACGGTATATTCCTCTCGCATTTTATTATTAACCAGACGCATCCTCTAAAAAAACCCAATGCGATTTGAATAATAACCATGAGAAAAATAGCCAATAGTCACCTGCTTCTAATGCTGATCCTGCTGACGGCCGTCGGTCAGATGGCGCAAACCATTTATATTCCCGCTATTGCGGATATCGCTCGCGATATGCACGTACGCGAAGGCGCGGTACAAAGCGTGATGGCGGCTTATCTGCTGACCTATGGCGCTTCGCAACTGGTTTATGGGCCGATTTCGGACCGCATCGGCCGCCGTCCGGTTATCTTCGCCGGTATGCTGATTTTTATGCTGGCGACGGTTATCGCCCTGCTGAGCCGCAACCTGACGGTATTGATTATCGCCGGCAGCTTGCAGGGCATGGGGACGGGGGTGGCGGGCGTCATGGCCCGCACGCTGCCGCGCGATCTTTACGCCGGGCCAGCGCTGCGCCACGCCAATAGCCTGTTAAATATGGGTATTCTGGTTAGCCCGCTGCTGGCGCCGCTGCTCGGCGGCGTGCTGGATACCCTCTGGGGCTGGCGCGCCTGCTTCGCTTTTCTGCTCGCGCTGTGTGTTGTCGTCTCCTTCAGCATGTTCCGCTGGCTACCGGAAACGCGCCCGGCGCAGGCGCCGCGTGCCCGGCTGCTCGCCAGCTATAAAACGCTGTTCGGCAGCGGCGCGTTTAACTGCTATCTGCTGATGTTGATTGGCGGACTGGCGGGCGTGGCGGTGTTTGAAGCCTGCGCGGGCGTGTTAATGGGCGCAGGGCTTGGATTTAACAGCCTGACGGTAAGCGTGCTGTTTATTCTGCCGATCCCGGCGGCTTTTTTCGGCGCCTGGTTTGCCGGTCGGCAGCACAAACGTTTTTCCACGTTGATGTGGCAGGCGGTCACAAGCTGCCTGCTGGCGGGCATAGCCATGTGGCTGCCGGGCTGGTTCGGCGTGATGACGGTCTGGACGCTGCTTATCCCCGCCGCGCTTTTCTTTTTCGGCGCGGGCATGCTTTTCCCGCTCGCCACCAGCGGCGCGATGGAGCCGTTTCCGTTTCTTGCAGGCACCGCTGGGGCGCTGGTGGGCGGCCTGCAAAACTGCGGCTCCGGGCTACTCGCCTGGTCATCCGCGCTGTTGCCGCAGGGCGGCCAGTCGAGCCTCGGCATGCTGATGACGGCGATGGGCTTGCTTATCCTGCTGTGCTGGCTGCCGCTGGCGCACCGCGAACGGCTGCATGGCCAGCCGGTTTAACGACGCTTTTCCCCGCCGCGCATTCCGGCGTTAACATCACCTGCAACAGCGGCTCCATGGCGGGCCGCCATGCACCCTCTTCCCCATCGTAAAAAAGGTTATCGGCGTTAAGGGCGTACGGAATTTTCGCCTTTTGCAGCTCGCAGGCCATGAAGTTCGCGAACGCCAGCGTGGAAGCGGACGGCGCGGCTTTTGTCGACTGTCCGGCGGACCAGCCGCCGACCCAACTGGCGCGCCCCGTTTTTTGCTGCCAGCGCAGCGCGGCATTGATGCGCTCGCGAATCGCCGCTTTTTCCGCCGCGGTGCCGGAGGTCCAGGGATATTTGCCGTTCACCTTCTGCGGCCCCCAGGCAAAGATATGCCATTCCCCCAGCACGTAGCCGCGGCTCTCGACAGGCAGCTTCAGGTTCGCCAGATCTTCCGGCGCGGCGTGCAGCCGCGGGGCGACAAAGACCATACGCTGCGGATCAACCGCGTGGATAGCCTTAATGGTTTTATCGTAAAGCCGGTTCAGCGCCTGCGGGTTATGGTTCAACCGCTCTGCCGGTTCGTAGATGAGATCAAACCCCAGCAGCGGATGCTCGCGGCCAAAATAGCGCGCCGTTTCGCTCCACCAGGCGACCACTTTCGCCTCGTTTTCACGATCCGGGTCGGACTTGAACGTCTCCGCCTGATAAGCGATAACCGGTACCACGCCATACTGCTCGCAGGCTTCGACAATTTTGCGCAGATGAATGAGCTTTTGCTCGTTGATCTCCCCTGCCACGCGAATGCGTATATGGCCAAGCCCTTTATCATGAAAATCGCGCACCGCCAGCGGGTCAAACTCGCGGATGCCGCGTTCGGTGCGCGCCCAGTCGACATCCATGCCGACGCCAAGCTGGGCGGCATAGCGCTGCGCCGTAAGCGGCGTGGCGGCGGGCGCATCGCTCGCCCAGACCGGCAGACAAAAGCAGAAGGCGGCAAGAGTAAGGAGCGGCTTCAACGTATCTTCCTTGCGAACAGGCGGAAAAAGCATTTTTAACATGATTTCTGTACGGCGGCTTAGCGCGATTGCAACAAAAGTTCACGCCCCGCTTATCAGCATAACAAGCTGGCCGAGATGTACCACCGCGAAGAGCAGGGCCAGCATACACACCGCCAGCGCTATCAACAGCTTAGCGTGCGCGGCGGCGGGGGTTAAAAAATCGCTGCGGGCGGTATCCATCACGTTGCGCTGACGGGCGTAACCGTAAAGCACGCCTGCCACAATGAAACCCGCGGCGATAGCCGCCCAGAACAGCATGCCCGCCTGCTGCCAGCTGTGGCGCAGCGCCAGCATCAGCAGCGCGCCGTAGCCAAGAAAGGTGCGAAACCAGGCAAGCGACGTGCGTTCCGGCTGCAGGCCCGGGTCGGCGATACGCCGCGCGCGGCGGCTATCGGCCATATATCACCATGACTATTACCGCGAGGGCGACCAGCAGCATCAGCAGGCTTATCCCCGCAAGTGCGCGGGTGTAGGGCAGATCGGCTTTCAGGCGCATCGCTTTTTCAACGTTCAGCCAGCGCAGATAGCCATAAAGGGCAAGCCCGCCCGCAAACAGACAGAGCAGCAAGGCGACGCCCTCGCGCACCAGCGGCGAAGCGAGATCCGGCGCGAACTGATCAAGCCCCACGCCTGCGGCGAGAAACCCCAGCGCGGTGCGAATCCATGCAAGAAAAGTGCGTTCATTGGCCAGCGAAAAGCGGTAGTCCGGCGCTTCGCCGGTGCGGGAAAGTTTCATTGCGTCTCCTGTGCCGGGCTTTATCCCAAAAGTAAGCTATTTAAGCATAAGCGGGGAAAAGCTGCTCGCGCAGGACGCGCCGTGAGGAAAGGGGGAAAAGCGTATAAAAAAGGCCCCGCAGCGGGGCCTTTTGATGATGCCATTACGGCAGTGATTAGCTGTTCTGGCTTTCGCTGTGGCTCAGCGCCGGGCGCTCGCCTTCGATGACGCGGTCGTCACTCAGCGCGCGCGGCTGGCCGATGGCGATGCGCTGCGGCGCCAGGGCTTCTGGCAGGTTACGCACCAGATCGATGTGCAACAGGCCGTTGACGAAGCTTGCACCGGACACTTCCATATGTTCAGCCAGGGTAAAACTCAGGCTGAAGGGTTGCAGCACCAGACCCTGATGCAGCCATTTCGGCTCGGTTTCCGGCTTCACCGGGTTGCCTTTGACGCTCAGGCGAGTGCCTTCCAGTTCCACGTCCAGATCTTCCTGACGGAAACCTGCTAACGCAAGGGTAATGCGGTAGTGGTTGTCGTCGCTTTTTTCGATGTTATAGGGCGGGAAGGTCTGGCTTTCACCGGCGTTCAGCATCGCGTTGGCCAGCTTGTCAAAGCCAATCCACTGACGGAAAAAGGGGGATAAATCATAGTTACGCATAACGTTTCTCCTTCTTTGAAGCGAGTTTTTACGGCCAGCGTATGCGGGCTGGCTGTGCTCCCGTTCGGCGAGCACGACTACAGTTAACGTGGGCCGCGAAAGCGTGCCCAGGGAAATTAGTTACCGATTTCGATACGGCGCGGTTTTTTCGCTTCCGGAATAACGCGCTCAAGGTCGATATAGAGCAGACCGTTCACCAGGTTCGCGCCACGTACGAAGATGTTTTCGGCGAGCTGGAATTTACGCTCGAAGTTGCGCTCGGCGATACCCTGATACAGGTAGGTCCGTTCTTTCTGCTCCGGCGCATGGGAGCCTTTCACTACCAACAGGTTATCCTGCGCGGTGATCTCCAGTTCGCTCTCGGCGAAACCGGCCACAGCGATGGCGATACGGTAGTGGTTTTCATCCACCAGCTCCACGTTGTACGGAGGGTAGCCGCCGTTGCTCTGGCTCTGGTTGTTCTCAAGCAGGTTGAACAGACGGTCAAAACCGATGGCGGAACGATAAAGCGGGGATAAGTCAAAATTACGCATAACAACGAGCTCCTGAAATCAGCGAGATAAAAAGTAACGTCTTCCCGAAGGACAGACTGGCGTGACGCCAACACCCATGCGGCATGTTGCTCTTCGGTCACACCTGTAAAATGGGTTCGCCCATCCACTTTTCAAGAGGAATCGAGCCGGTTTTTTTGCGGTTTACATTTCTTTGCTTAGACTGGGTAGAGGAACTTTTTATCAAACTGCGACAGCCTCCACACAGCAGAGAAAGAGCGCTATTCATTCTGAACCGGGGACGTTATACCTCGGAGCCATACGGCAGAGCTGTCTATTCACCAATAAGAATGAACATGAAAAAGAGACTCAGGGTAGGGCTGTTCACCGTCGGAGCGATAGCGCTCAGCGGCTGTTCAAGCATGATGTCACATACTGGCGGCGGCGAGCAGGGCTATTACCCCGGTACTCGCAACAGCTACAAAATGCTGGTGGACGGCAACACCAGTTGGGGACTAAAACCGCTGGTGGCGCTTGATATGCCCTTTACGGTGGTGGCGGATACGCTGCTGGTGCCGTGGGACGCCTTTCGCACTGACAAATCGGTCAAAGCGCGGGTGGAAGAGAGCGAGAAAAAAAACTACGCCATCAACGCCGCCATTCCGCCCGCTATCTGAGTTAACGCCCGGTTGCGGTCATCCAGAGCTGGCGGAAACCTGCCGTCTCCTGCATCCAGGCAATCTTTTCGCCATCCGGCGAGAACACCACCGCGTCGGCGGAAATTTCGCTCTCCTGAACAGGCGTTAACGGGGTGATGTTCCCTGTCTGCGCGTCGCACAATACGATGCGGTTCTGCTGCACAAAACCCAGTGCCTCGCCGGAAGGATGCCAGTTAAAAGCCGACTGCACGCCCTGTTCGCCATGGGTAAGCTGTCGCGGCTCGCCGCCGTTGGGCGAGAGAAGCCACAGCTGCACCACGCCATTATCATCTTTCATTAAAAAAGCGAGCTCGCTGCCCTGCGGATTGCTGCGCACCCAGTGGCGCGGCGTGGTGGCAAGCCCCGGGTGGCGGCGCGCATGGGTAAACGACAGGCGGCGCTGCATGACGCCCGCAGGCGGGGCGGGCATGGCGCTGTCGTCGCCCGGGAATGCCTGCTTCCACACCGCCTCGTCTTCAGGGAGATCAACGATAAACAGCTCCGGCACTTTTTCGCCGCTTGCCGAGAGCGTGTCGCCAATAAACGCCAGCGCCCGGCGCTGCAGGCTGCCATCCGCTTTCAGATAGCCGTGATGTCCCACCCAGCCCTCTTCATAGGCGCGGTTAATCTCGTCGCTGTCGGGGCGAGGCGCGGGCGTGGTGCGGCTTACCAGCGCGCACCAGCGGCTGCCGGCGTACTCGCGCGGATGCTGGAAACCCGGCGTGACAGGCCCAAACGGCAGCGCCACGCCGACGTTGCGTAAATCAAGCTTCGGGTCGCGTTCATGCAGCACGTGATCGTTATAGGTAAAGCTCAGCCACGCGCCGTCCGGGCTAAACACATGCACATGGCTGCCGCCGCGCAGCGCGCCCGGCGTAAAAGGCGGCGTGATGTCCATGGCGTCCAGGTTCGTCGCCTGGCCGTTTTCCACCACCACGCCGCGGCGATGATGGAAATCGTAGCGCCAGGCATCGTCAGGGTTTTCCGGGCCGTGAATAAAAACATACTGCGCTTTTTGTGGGTTAACCGTCACCACGCCCACATGCGCGCCCTGCGTAGCGCGGTAAATGACCGCGACCTCACCTGTTTCCACATTCACCTGTTCAATGGTTTCACCGGTAAACGAGGCGCCGGAAGGGCGCACATCAAAGGCGAGCCAGCGGCTGTCCGGCGTCCAGGTATTGATATTGGTAAGCTGATGATGACGCGAGGCGAAAGTAAGCTGTTTCATAGATAAAAAACCCTGAAGCGAGAATCGCCTCAGGGTAAAAGATTTACGCAGAAAAACCTATCAGGGAACGGGCGTCACCAGCGGCGCGCCCGCAAACCAGGCGTGCACGTTCTCCAGCACCAGCCGGGACATCTCGCGACGCGTTTCCCAGGTGGCGCTCGCCATGTGCGGGGTAATCACCACGTTGTCGCGCTGTTGCAGCGCGGCGGGAACGTTGGGCTCGTTCGCGAAAACATCCAGCCCCGCGCCGGCGATAAGGTTGTTTTCCAGCGCGTGGACCAGCGCCGCCTCATCCACCACGCTACCGCGAGAGATGTTAACCAGCATGCCCTGCGGCCCCAGCGCCGCCAGCACGGACTGGTTGATAAGCCCACGCGTTTGCGCGCCGCCCGGGGCGCACACCATCAGAAAATCACTCTGCGTCGCCAGCTCATGCAGGTCGGCGACATAACGGTACGGCAGTGAGCGGTGATGATTGCGGTCGGTATAGCTGATTTCCATATCAAACGCCTGGGCGCGGCGCGCGATGGCCTGGCCGATGCGGCCCATGCCGAAAATACCCAGCCGCGCACCGGAGACTTTGCGCGTCCATTGAAAACCGCCCTGCCGCCAGCCACCCTGCTCGATGAACTTTTGCGCCGCGACGATTTTGCGCGACGTCGCCAGCATCAGCCCCATCGCCAGGTCCGCCACATCGTCAGTCAGCACGCCCGGCGTGTGGGTGACCTGCACGCCATGATCCCGCGCCGCCGCCACGTCCACGCCATCGTAGCCGACGCCAAACACCGCGATAAGCTTCAGCGCGGGCAGCGAGGCGATGAATTCACGCGTCACCACCGCTTCGCCATTGGTGATAACCACCGTGATTTCATCCGCAATGGCGGCGAGATCGGCGGCGGTCATCTGCGCCAGTTCGCGCAGATCGTAGTGCTCGCTCAGCTCCGCGGTCAGCGCATCGGGCAGGTAAGCTTGCTTAAGTACTTTCTGTTTCATGTTCCTTCCTTAAGAGAGACGGGAGGCGGGCTGCTCCGCAGCGCGAGAACGCGTCGGGCGCGACACCAGAATGCCGATAACGCCGCCGATAATGAGCGCCACCGCCACAATCAGCAGCCCGTAGTGGTAGCTGTTGGTCATGTCTTTGATTTTGCCAAGCAGGGGCGGCAGCCCCAGGCCGACAAAGTTCGCCACAGTATTGATAAAAGCGATGGACGCCGCCGCCGCCACGCCCGCCAGCTTCTCGGTGGTGACCGCCCAGAAAATAGGCGTAAGCGCGAAGTTGAAGCCCACCGTCAGCACCAGCAGCCCATACGCCACCAGCAGGTTGCTGGAGTAAATGGCAATGGCGAGCGAAAGGCCGGAGATAATCAACGGCAAACCAAGGTGCCAGGAGCGTTCGTTGGTGGTGTCCGAATGGCGGCCGTTGAGATACATAAACAGGCAGGCGGCGATAAACGGCACCGCAGAGAGCAGGCTTATTACGATGTTGCTCTGCTCGCTTGCCATGCTCTTGATGATTAGCGGCAGGAAAAGCGTAATGCCGATGGAGCCGAACGCCTGCAGGAACCAGACCAGGCTCAACAGCAGCACGGTTTTGTTTTTTAGCGCGCTAAGCCAGCTATGGTTACTGCCAACCTCCACACTCGCGTTATCCCGCGCGAGCTGCGCCTTCAGCCAGCCTTTCTGCTCAGTAGAGAGCCATGGCGCATGGTCCGGCGTTTGCGGCAGGCGCCACAGCACCAGAACGCCGAGCACGATGGCCGGCACGCCCTCAATAGCGAACAGCCAGCGCCAGCCGGCGATATCGGCGATGCCGTGCATGTTCAGAATGGTGCCGGAAATCGGCAGGCCGATAATCGACGCCATCACCGAGCCCATATAGAAGAAGGACATGGCCCGCGCGCGGTTGCTTTTCGGAAACCAGCAGGAGATGTAATAGATGATGCCCGGCGTAAAGCCCGCTTCCGCCATGCCGAGCAAAAAGCGCATCACGTAAAGCTGGGTCGGGGTTTGCACCAGCGACATCCCGGCGCTGACGATGCCCCAGGTTATCATGATGCGCGCAATCCAGACCCGCGCGCCGACTTTGGTCATGATGACGTTGCTGGGAATTTCGAAAATAATGTAGGAGATATAGAACATTCCCACGCCGAGGCCATACATGCTGGCGCTCAGCCCGAGGTCGGCGTTCATTTGCAGCGCCGCGATGGAGATATTGGTTTTATCAAGGTTGGCAACGAAGTAGCAGATGATAATGAAAGGAATTATCTTCGCGTTAAGCTGCCGTAAGGTCGTAGTGTACAGATCGGTATTCATAGCAGAACCCTCTCAGTTGGCCGCTCGTGGCGGCCGGTTAGTTATAATGTTGAACGGTTACCGCCCGGCGCGATGCTGACAACCGGACGGTAACGCTTGTAATGCACTCCCTCGCCTGTTTTCACCTTCTCTCTTAACGGGCCTTAGCCTACGCGCTTCACCTCCCCCACCAGCAGGATGTAAGAGAGCGCGCCGATGAGCGCCACCACGGAGATGTAAACCAGCGCCGGACCGAAACCGTAATCCTGCGCCAGATAGCCAATCACCAGAGGCACGGTGATGCCGCCAAGGCCGCCGACAAAGTTGAACACCCCGCCGGTCAGGCCAATCAGGCGCATCGGCGCAAGCGAGGAGACCAGCGACCAGGTGATAGAGGCGAAGCCGTTGCCGAAGAACGCCACCGCCATCAGCGTCATGATCCACACCGGGTCATTGGTGTAGTTGGCGCCCATGATGCAAGTGGAGATGAGAAGGCCGCAGATGATGGGCGTTTTACGCGCCGCGCCCAGCGAGAAGCCTTTTTTCACCAGCTTGTCCGCGAGCCAGCCGGAGAGCAGCACGCCAAAGAAGGCGGCGAGGAACGGCACGGTGGTCATAAAACCAGCCTTCAGCGCCGTGATACCTTTCTCCTGGGTGAGATAGTTCGGGAACCAGGTCAGGAAGAACCAGAGCGTGGAGGTCACCGCAAACTGGCCGAGGTAAACGCCAATCAGCTTGCGGTGAAAGACCTGTTTCCAGTCGGCGCGGCTCAGCGGCTGGCGCTCGGTTTTGGTGGCTGGCGCGTCGCCATCCACCAGACCGCCGCCGTCGCGAATGTAATCCAGCTCCGCCTTGCTGAGGCTTTTAGTCAGGCGCGGCGGCTGGTAGACCTTAAACCAGATGAGCGACCAGATAATGCCGACGCCGCCGGTAATGATGAAGACCCAGTGCCAGCTCAGCGCTTCCTGGATCCAGATAAGCATTGGCGTAAGGAAGGCCAGGCCGACGAACTGCCCGGAGGTGTAAAAGCCCACCGCCGACGCGCGCTCCTGCTCCGGAAACCAGCTTGTTACCATACGATTGTTCGTCGGAAACGCGGGCGCTTCAAACACGCCGGTAATGGCGCGCAGGCCAATCAGCGACATCAGGCCAGTGGCGAAGCCCTGGAACAGCGTGGCGACCGACCAGCCGAAAATGGCGATGAAATAGGTCAGGCGCGAACCCACGCGGTCAAGGAACCAGCCGCCCGGGATCTGGCAGAGCGTATAAAGCCAGGCAAAGGCGGAAAAGACGTAACCCATTTCCGCTTTCGTAATGCCGAACTCTTCCTGAATATGTGCTGAAGCCACCGCCAGGTTGGCGCGGTCGACATAACAAATCACGACCGTAATAAAGATCATGACCAGCGTAAGGTAGCGCCGACGTCCGGTTTTTACGGCGGTTACAGGAATATCCATAATACTCGGTCTCCGGATTTTGGCATGGCGAGACCCCTCACCATGCCCTGTAGATTACAGAGGGTGATGTAATAAATTTTTTATTTAATAAACGCTAAATCATTTGTGCCGGGGGAAAGCGGCACGTTTATAAATCCTCAGGAACTTACAAAAGTAAGTGACCAGGGCGAATTAACGCAGCCAACGCCGTTGCAGCGCGAAGTATGACGCGCATTACCATTCAGCGACCGAACCATCATCATGCCGCCATAACGGGTTGCGCCAGTCCACCGTGTTTCGGCTGCGCTCAATAACCTGTTCTTCGTCGATTTCCACGCCGAGGCCTGGCTTCATTAATGGATAGAAATAACCACCGTCCATTTTGAAATCGTCTTTATTTTTCACAAAGTCGAGCAACTCGGCGCCCTGGTTATAGTGGATGCCCATGCTCTGCTCCTGGAATACGGCGTTGCGCGAGACAAAGTCCACGTGCAGACAGGCAGCGAGCGCAATCGGTCCCAGCGGGCAGTGCGGCGCAAGGCCCACGTCATAAGCTTCCGCCATCGCAGCGATTTTAAAGCACTCGGTAATACCGCCCGCGTGAGAGAGATCCGGTTGCAGAATGGCAAGGCCGCCCGCGTCCAGCACGCGTTTAAATTCAAAGCGCGAGAACATACGTTCGCCCGCGGCAATTGGAATGGACGTTTGCTCAGCAAGCTTCGGATAATATTCCGCCTGTTCCGCCAGCACCGGCTCTTCAATAAATAACGGGCGGTAAGGTTCCAGCTCTTTAATTAATATTTTCGCCATCGGCGCGCTGACGCGACCGTGGAAATCAAGACCAAATTCAATATCCATGCCGAACGCTTCGCGAATTTGCGCCACGGTATTTACGGCGGCATCCACTTTGCGCGCATTATCAATGACGCCTAACTCTTCGCAGCCGTTTAATTTAAAGGTGTCGAAACCGATTTTACGCAGCGTTTCGATACCCGCTATCGCTTCCGCGGGGCGGTCGCCGCCAACCCAGCTGTAGGCTTTAATTTTATCGCGCACCAGGCCGCCCATTAATTGCCATACCGGGGCGTTAAGCACTTTGCCTTTAATATCCCACAGCGCCTGATCGATACCGGCGATGGCGCTCATCAGAATAGGGCCGCCGCGATAAAAACCGCCGCGGTACATAACCTGCCACAGATCGTTAATCCGCGCCGGGTCCTGGCCAATCAGGTATTCGCCCAGCTCATGCACCGCCGCTTCCACGGTGCGGGCGCGGCCTTCAATGACCGGCTCGCCCCAGCCCACAACGCCTTCGTCAGTTTCAATCTTCAGAAACATCCAGCGGGGCGGTAAACGGTATGTCGTTAGTTTGGTGATTTTCATTGCACTGCCTCTCGATACGCCTTAACAAATGCTTTTGCCTGCTCCGCGGTGCGCTCAACGGATTGCCCCGCGCGGTATAAATCGCTGCCAAGCCCCGCGCCGACACAGCCCGCTTTCAGCCACACCGCCAGGTTTTCCGGCGTGACGCCGCCCACGGCGAAGACCGGGATGTCCGGCGGCAGCACCGCTTTTAACGCCTTGATGTAATCCGGGCCGAATGCCGAGGAGGGGAAAATTTTCAGCGACTGGGCGCCAGCGTCGATGGCGTTAAACGCCTCTGTCGCCGTGGCGCAGCCGGGGCAAACCGTCATGCCGTAGCCTACCGCGCGGCGGATAACTTCCGGCTGAATGTTTGGCGTGACGAGAAGCTGGCAGCCCATTTCCGCCAGTTCGTCCACCTGCTCAGGCTTGAGTACGGTGCCTGCGCCAATCAACGCCTTATCGCCAAAGGCGTTGACCATGGCGGGAATGCTGGTGCGCCAGTCCGGCGAGTTAAGCGGGATTTCCACCGCCTCGAACCCGGCGTCGATAACCGCCGCGACGTGCTCATGCGCCTCTTCGGGCTTGATGCCGCGTAAGATAGCGATGAGCGGAAGCCTATTCTGCCACTGCATGAGCGATACTCCTTATGCCTGCCTGAAATGCGGCGTCGCCCTCAAGCGTCTGCGCCTGGAAGCCCAGGGCGTTCAACGCCTGCTGGTAGCGCCCGGCGAGCGCCGGACTGGCGACGATAGTTAATGGCTGCTGACGGTCTGGCTGCCAGAGACGAGTCATGCTCGCCGCTTCATTGCCAATCAGCAGCCCGGAAAGAAATTCACTGACGTGCTCGCGCGCAAGGCTGCCCAGCACATGGCCTGCGCGCACTTCGAACAGACGGGCCAGCGGCGCGTCGGTTTCCAGCCCCTGCACCAGCCCCGCCTGAAAAGCGTCCGCATTAAGCTGCTGCTCCGGCAGGCCGGCGCCGATAAGCGATTGCTTCAGCAACAGGTGATGCAGCTCGCCGGTCATCACGGTGCGAAAATCATGAACCTGCTCGTTATCCGCCTGCACCCATTTGCAGTGGGTGCCGGGCATGATGTAGAGCGGCGCCGGTTGAAGCGCGCGGGCGCCGAGCAGTTGCGTCTCTTCACCGCGCATAACGTTGCGGTTATCTTCGCGCTGCACGCACAGGCCGGGAATGATAAAAACGTGTTCCGCAGCCGTGGTGAGCTGCGCGCCAAACTCCGCGAAGCGGGCCGGGCAAGGCAGATAAGGGGCGATTTTCCAGCCCGCGTTGCTGCCCACCATGCCCGCCATCAGTACGGGGGTGCTTTCGTCACGCCACCCTTCGGTGATTTCCGCCAGCACCGCTTCGGGCGTTCTGCCATTAAGACGGGTAACGCCCGCTTCCGATTTTCTGCTCTCCAGACACGCCCCGCCCTGATAAAGCCAGGCGCGAAGGTTGGTAGATCCCCAGTCGATAGCGATGTAGCGAGATGTCATGTGATTTCCTTGAGTCGTCGGGTAGAGCTGGCGATCATGGTGAGCGCCGCCTGCTCCGCCGCATCGCCGTCCTGATGCCGAATCGCATCGTATAGCGCCTTATGTTCCTGCAGGGTTTTCGGCATGTTCGCTTCATCCCCCATCCACGTCCGTTCAAACACCGCGCGTTGCAGGGAGCTAATGGCCACGCTCAGCTGCTGCAAAAGCGGGTTATGCACCGAGGCCAGCACCGCTTCGTGATAGCGAATATCCGCTTCGTTAAAAGCGTCGCGATTCTGGTTATTGGCGATCATATCGTTAAGCGCGAGCTCGATTTGCGCCAGGTCGCTTGACGTGGCGCGCTCCGCCGCCCAGCGGGCGATAGCGGGCTCCACCAGATTTCGCACCTCGCTCATCGCCGCGATAAGCCGCGGGTCGTCGTCATGCTCCAGCACCCATTGCAGCACCTCGGTATCAAGGAAATTCCACTGGTTGCGGGGCGCGACAAACGCGCCGCGATAGCGCTTCATCTCAATCAGTCGTTTCGCCATCAGCGAACGGAATACTTCACGGATAATGTTGCGCGAAGTCTCAAACTCTTCGCACAGATCCGCTTCCGCCGGTAACGCCGACCCGGGAACATACTTCCCGCTGACAATCTGGCGACCCAGCGTAACGATAATGCGGTCGGTTTTAGTGAGGGTCATGGTGATTCCTTAAACAAAGGGTAATGCCCCTTACTTTACCGTGGTTGCCGCTTTTCGCCTCTTTTTTGCAGTACAAACGTGAAGCGGCTTTCATTGTTGATGTGGTGAATGTAGTACAATCATTAACTGTTGTACTACAATCTAGATCACAAAAAAGACAATCCAGTATCTGAAAAGATAAATAAGCCTCATTCGATAGATGGGGCTTATTTATTTGTGGTTCAGGAAGCAGGAGCGCAAGGTAACTACATGATTCGTTAAGGGAAATTCAGCAAAACGCCCGTGTTTTTACGGTAGTAGCGACAGAAAGGGTGGCGGTAGAATGGCGCTGGCGCTTGAGGCTTTTTGCCTCATAAAGTCGGTAAGTGTTGTGAGGCAGAAAGAAGAAAGCCCCGAAGGTCATTTTATTAACCAACGAGGCTCACTCCTATGTCAGACAACATCAGGATAGCCTCTTACCCGCCGCAAGGCAAGGAGAAGAAGGCCATGAAAATGCCGCGAAATGCTTTGATCTGGTGCGTATTAATCGTCTGTTTAACGCTATTAATATTCACTTCGTTAATACGAAAATCGCTTTGCGAAATTCGCTATAAAGACGGGTTCAGGGAGGTTGCGGCGAGCATGGCTTGCGGATCCGGTAAGTAGACTTTCAAGGCGGGGCAACCCGCCTTTTCAAAAGATGGGTCAGGCATACCGCGAGCGCTTCTTAAAAGGGCTGTCAGCTTACGCTGACGGCCCTTTTTATTTCAGGCGCATTAACGCAGGACGAATTTATCGATAGCGTACGCCACGCCATCTTCCAGATTGGTTTTCGTGACAAAATTCGCCACCTCTTTCACCGACCCGATAGCGTTTTCCATCGCCACACCCACACCTGCGTATTCCAGCATCGCGATGTCATTCTCCTGGTCGCCAATCGCCATAACCTCTTCCGGCTTGATATTCAGCGCCTCGGCGAGTGATTTCACGCCCGTGCCTTTAGTCACCCGTTTATCCAGAATTTCCAGGAAGTACGGCGCGCTTTTCAGCACCGTGTATTTCTCCTTCACTTCCTGCGGGATGCGGGTGATGGCTTTATCAAGGATTTCCGGCTCGTCTATCATCATCACTTTCAGGAAAGTCATGTTGGGGTCCATTTTCTCCGCTTCGCAGAAGACCAGCGGAATGGTCGCCACGAATGACTCATGCACCGTATAACGGCTGATGTCGCGGTTAGCGGTATAAAGCGTGGTGCGATCGAGCGCATGGAAGTGCGAACCGACTTTGCGGGAGAGTTGCTCCAGATAGCGATAATCGTCATAACTCAACGGCGTTTGCGCCACGGCGCTGCCATCCGCCGCCTTCTGCACCAGCGCGCCGTTATAAGTGATGCAGTAGTCGCCGGGCTGGTTCATGTGCAGTTCGCGCAGGTAATTTTCCACCCCGGCATAAGGACGCCCGGTGGTGAGAACCACATTAACGCCGCGCTCGCGGGCGGCGGCAATCGCCTCCTTAACCGCAGGGGAAATGGTGTGATCCGGCAGCAGCAGCGTGCCGTCCATATCGATAGCAATAAGTTTTATGGACATAGCATTCTTTAAAGTAATGGGTTTCGTTTCCATCCTGGCACGATTTCGCGCAAAAAACAGCAGTCACAGGGCGGCAGAGGAATAGCGAAAGGTGGACCGCTCCCGTTTCAGCGCAGCGCTCTGGCTGAAACGGAGCCGTGTACAGAGCGGAGGCTAGCCGAACAGCTTTCCTTTCAGCAGCGTCATACCCGTTTTCAGCAAGTCGTTATTGGCCTCTGGGTGCAGATCTCCGTGTGGAGAGAGCGCATCGATAAGTTTTGGCAAATGCTGAGCAACCATGGCGGAAGCCGCATGCATATCAATGCCTAACTTAGCGCCAAGTTCCGTCAACGCGGGGCTGCCAAGCGCGGCGATAACCTGGTCGGCGCTCAGCAGCCTGTTGGCTTCTGACGTGCTTAGCCATGAGGCGACGATATCGCCAAAGCCGCCCTGGCGGAACTTATCCAGCAGCGCCTGGACGCCGCCCTGCTGATTTACCCAGCTTAAAATAGCCTGATATTTACCCGCATCGCCGTTTAACAGCATGCCGGCGACCTGATCAAAAAGTCCCATGAAATTCTCCTTTTATGGTTAAAAATTTCCCTTAAGGCCAGCGGCCAGATAAAAAAAAGCCGCGCTGGCGTGCGCGGCTTACGGTTTTTTGCCTTTAGATATCGATGTTCGCCGCTTTCAGGGCGTTCTCTTCGATAAAGGCGCGGCGCGGTTCTACGGCGTCGCCCATCAGCGTGGTGAAAAGCTGGTCGGCGGCGATAGCGTCTTTCACCGTTACGCGCAGCATGCGGCGGCTTTCCGGGTCCATGGTGGTTTCCCACAGTTGATCCGGGTTCATCTCGCCCAGCCCTTTATAACGCTGAATCGCCAGGCCGCGACGGGACTCTTTCACCAGCCAGTCCAGCGCCTGCTCGAAGCTCGCCACCGGCTGACGGCGTTCGCCGCGCTCGATAAACGCGTCGTCTTCAATCAGACCGCGCAGCTTCTCGCCAAGCGTGCAGAGACGACGGTATTCCGCGCCGATGACAAACTCATGGTCGAGAACGTAATCGGTATCCACGCCGTGAGTACGCACGCGCACCACCGGCTCGAAAATCGCCTGCTCGCCGTTTTCACGGACATCATATTTCCACACGCTGCCGTGCTGCTCTTTTTCATTCAGCTCGGTGATAAGCGCGGAAACCCAGCGGGTGACTTTCGCTTCGTCAGCAAGGTCGCCTTCGGTCAGCGTCGGCTGATAAACCAGCTCTTTAAGCAGCGCGCGCGGGTAACGGCGCTCCATGCGGTTAATCATCTTCTGGGCGCTGTTATATTCCGCCACCAGTTTTTCCAGCGGCTCGCCGGCAAGCGCCGGGGCGCTGGCGTTAGTGTGCAGCGTGGCGCCGTCAAGCGCGATGGAAATCTGATACTGATCCATCGCCTCATCGTCCTTAATGTACTGCTCCTGCTTGCCTTTCTTCACTTTGTAAAGCGGCGGCTGGGCGATGTAGACGTGACCGCGTTCGATGATTTCCGGCATCTGACGATAGAAGAAGGTCAACAGCAGCGTACGAATGTGCGAGCCGTCGACGTCCGCATCGGTCATGATGATGATGCTGTGATAGCGCAGTTTATCCGGGTTGTACTCATCGCGACCAATGCCGCAGCCAAGCGCGGTAATCAGCGTCGCCACTTCCTGAGAAGAGAGCATTTTGTCAAAGCGCGCTTTCTCAACGTTCAGGATTTTGCCTTTGAGCGGCAGAATCGCCTGGTTTTTACGGTTACGGCCCTGTTTGGCGGAACCGCCTGCGGAGTCACCCTCCACCAGGTAGAGTTCGGAAAGGGCCGGGTCGCGCTCCTGACAGTCCGCCAGTTTGCCCGGCAGGCCTGCGAGATCCAGCGCCCCTTTACGGCGCGTCATTTCACGCGCTTTACGGGCCGCTTCACGGGCGCGCGCCGCATCGATAATTTTACCGACGACGATTTTGGCGTCGTTCGGGTTTTCCAGCAGGTACTCCGCCAGCAACTCGTTCATCTGCTGCTCAACCGCGGATTTCACTTCGGAAGAGACCAGCTTGTCTTTGGTCTGCGAAGAGAATTTCGGGTCCGGCACTTTCACGGAAACGACGGCAATCAGACCTTCACGGGCGTCATCGCCGGTGGCGCTGACTTTCGCTTTCTTGCTGTAGCCCTCTTTATCCATGTAGGCGTTCAGCGTACGGGTCATCGCTGCGCGAAAGCCCGCAAGGTGCGTACCGCCGTCGCGCTGCGGAATGTTGTTGGTGAAGCAGTAAATGTTTTCCTGGAAACCATCGTTCCACTGCAGCGCCACTTCCACGCCGATGCCGTCTTTCTCGGTGGAGAAATAGAAGATATTCGGGTGGATAGGCGTTTTGTTCTTGTTGAGATATTCAACAAACGCCTTGATGCCGCCTTCGTAATGGAAGTGATCCTGCTTGCCGTCGCGCTTGTCGATAAGGCGAATAGAGACGCCAGAGTTCAGGAACGACAGCTCGCGCAGACGCTTGGCCAGAATTTCGTACTCAAACTCGGTCACGTTGGTGAAGGTTTCAAGGCTCGGCCAGAAACGCACCTGCGTACCGGTCTGTTCGGTTTCGCCAGTGACCGCCAGCGGCGCCTGCGGCACGCCATGCACGTAAGTCTGCTGATGCACTTTGCCTTCGCGGCGGATAACCAGCTCCAGCTTCTGCGACAGGGCGTTAACAACCGAAACCCCCACGCCGTGCAGACCGCCGGAGACTTTATAGGAGTTATCGTCGAACTTACCGCCCGCGTGCAGCACGGTCATGATAACTTCCGCCGCCGAAACGCCTTCTTCCGGGTGAATACCGGTCGGGATGCCGCGACCATCGTCCGATACCGACACGGAGTTGTCGGCATGGATAGTCACGACAATATCTTTACAGTGACCCGCGAGCGCTTCGTCGATAGCGTTATCCACAACCTCGAATACCATGTGGTGCAGACCGGTGCCGTCATCCGTGTCGCCGATATACATGCCCGGGCGCTTACGCACCGCATCCAGCCCTTTCAGGACTTTGATACTGGAGGAGTCATAAGAATTCGACATCAACGTTTCTCGCTCATTTAAACTTCGGTTAATCCGTTATTTTACCCTGATCGACAGCGAACATCTTCGAATTTTTGTCCGCCATGTCCATTACGTGTTCAGCGCTTATCGCGCTGACAAACACCTGGGATTGCGTAGCCTTTAAACGGCTCGCTAATAGACCGCGACGGACATCATCGAGTTCAGAGGCAAAATCATCTATCAGATAAAGGCAGCGTCGCCCGCTTTCACGGGTAAGAAACTCCCCTTGCGCCAGACGCAGCGCGCACATCAGCAGCTTTAACTGTCCGCGCGACAGCGTATCTTCCACCGGCGCACCGTCGGCGCGGATGCGAAAGTCGGCTTTATGCGGGCCGTGCGCGGTATAGGTCAGCAGCCGATCGCGCTCAAAGCTGCGCTCCAGCACGTCGGCGTAATCGCTCTCTTTCTCCCAGCCGCGCTGGAAGGAGAAGCTTAAGGTGAATTCAGGTAAAAATTGCGCGCAGGTATCGGCCATGTCATTGGCGAGCGCCTCGCTGTAGTCGGCCCGCCACTGGCTTATCTGCTGCGCCAGCGGCACCAGTTCACGATCCCACGGACGAAGCTGCTCGTAGCGGGTGACCTGGCGCAGCGCGGCGTTGCGCTGTTTAAGCAGGCGTTTTAAGTTGCTCCAGGCGACAAAAAATCCCGGCTCGTTGTGAAAGCATCCCCAGTCAAGGAACGCTCTTCTGTATTTGGGGCCGCCGCCGAGCAAAGTAAACCCCTCAGGGGTAATTAATTGCATCGGCATCAGAAGCGCCAGCTCCGCCACTTTGTGGCCGTCGGAACCGTCAATGCGCACCTTGCTTTCGCCCTGCCTGTCTTTGGTCAAACCAACGGAGATTTCCCGCTCTTCTCCCTGCAGGCGGCCGTGCAGCACAAACGCCTCCTGCTCATGGCGGATAACCCGGCCAATTTGCAGGCTGCGAAACGCCCGGCCGTGGCCCAGCGTATAGATAGCTTCCAGCACGCTGGTTTTGCCGCTGCCGTTGGCGCCAACCAGAAAGTTAAAACCGGGAGAGAGAGCGAGATCCGCGCTTTCGATGTTACGAAAGTCGCGGATCAGCAGGCGAGAAAGCGACATCAGAGTCTCATTGGCATAACGACATAGGCCGCCGACGAGCTGGCGCTGTCTTCAATCTGCACGCTGGAAACGGAGTCGGTCAGCAGAATGCGCACGTTCTCGCATTTGAGCGCGTTCAGCACATCGAGCACGTAGCTGACGTTGAAGCCGATTTCCATCTCCGCTCCGCCGTAGGTGACGTCCAGAATCTCTTCCGCCTCTTCCTGTTCAGGGTTATTGGCGGTAATGCGAATCTGGTTTTCACTCACGTAAAGACGCACGCCGCGGAATTTCTCGTTGGAGAGAATGGCCGCGCGGGCGAAAGCCTGCTTGAGCAGATCGCAGCCCGCCTCCAGCGTTTTGTCCGGGTTTTTCGGCAGCACGCGGCGATAATCCGGGAAACGGCCATCCACCAGCTTGGAGGTGAAGATGAAATCGTTCACGTGGGCGCGGATGTTGTTGCTGCCAATCTGGATACGCAGCGGGCTGTCGCCGCCGTCCAGCATGCGCATCAGCTCCAGCACCCCTTTACGCGGCACGATCACCGAATGGTTCGGCAGCGGCTGGCCAATCGGCATAGAGCAGACCGCCAGACGGTGGCCGTCGGTCGCTACCGTGCGCAGCTCTTCGCCTTCGGTTTCAAACAGCATGCCGTTTAAGTAGTAGCGCACGTCCTGATGAGCCATGGAGAACTGCGTGGCTTCAATCAGCCGTTTCATGGTCGCCTGGGGAAGCGTAAATTCGACTTCGCTCTGCCAGTCGTCCAGGTTCGGGAAATCCGCCGCCGGCAGCGTGGAAAGCGAGAAGCGGCTGCGTCCGGAGCGCACCAGCATACGGTCGCCCTCCAGCTGCACAGCAATTTCCGCCCCTTCCGGCAAGCCGCGGCAGATATCAAAGAATTTACGCGCCGGCACCGTGGTGGCGCCGGGCTCGTGGGGTTGCGCCAACGCTACGCGCGCCACCATTTCCATTTCCAGATCGGTGCCGGTTAACGACAGGGCGCCATCCGCTACCTGCAACAGCAGGTTGCCGAGAATAGGCAACGTCGGGCGGCCGCCGAGCGGGCCGCTGACCTGCTGGAGCGGCTTTAATAAATGTTCACGTTCAACGGTAAATTTCATAGCGTCACGAAGAGAGTGTTCTGATTAAATTGGAAAAATCTTCTTTGATATCGTGGCTTTCCTCACGCAGCTGCTCGATTTTACGGCAGGCGTGCAGCACGGTGGTATGGTCGCGGCCACCGAATGCGTCGCCAATCTCAGGCAGGCTGTGGTTGGTTAGCTCTTTGGCGAGCGCCATCGCCATCTGGCGCGGACGCGCAACCGAGCGGGAACGCCGCTTGGAAAGCAGGTCTGCGACCTTGATCTTATAGTACTCCGCCACCGTCTTCTGAATATTGTCGATGGTGACCAGTTTTTCCTGTAACGCCAGCAGATCGCGCAGGGCTTCGCGCACAAAATCGATAGTGATCGCGCGCCCCGTAAAGTTGGCGTTGGCAATAACGCGATTCAGCGCCCCTTCAAGCTCTCGTACATTGGAGCGCAGGCGCTTGGCGATAAAAAACGCCACTTCGCCCGGCAGGCGAATGTCGTTCTCATCGGCTTTCTTCATCAGGATCGCCACGCGGGTTTCCAGCTCCGGCGGCTCGATAGCCACCGTCAGGCCCCAGCCGAAGCGAGACTTCAGGCGGTCTTCCACGCCGTTAATCTCTTTCGGGTAGCGATCCGACGTCAGGATTATCTGCTGATTGCCTTCCAGCAAGGCGTTAAAGGTATGAAAGAACTCTTCCTGCGAACGCTCTTTATTGGCGAAGAACTGGATGTCATCGATAAGCAGCGCGTCTACCGAGCGGTAGTAGCGCTTGAACTCTTCAATGGCGTTGTTCTGCAGCGCCTTTACCATATCCTGCACAAAGCGTTCGGAGTGCATGTACACCACTTTGGCATTGGGCTTGCGCGCCATAATGCCGTTACCTACCGCGTGCAGCAGGTGGGTTTTACCGAGGCCCGTGCCGCCATAAAGGAAAAGCGGGTTATAAGCGCCGCCAGGATTGTCCGCCACCTGGCGGGCCGCCGCGCGCGCCAGCTGGTTCGACTTACCTTCCACAAAGTTATCAAACGTGTGTTTTACGTTGACGTTCGAGCGGTAGGAGGGCTCCGCCGGCGCGGGCACATTGTCCCAGCTTGGGCGTACGGGCGGGGCGACTGGCGCCGCGACAGGCGCAGGCTTCACCGCATGGTTTACCGGCGCGGCCGCCTGGGCCGTGACGGGCTTGCTGCCGACTTCAAAACGCAGGAGCGGCGCGTCAGTGCCGCAAAAATCATTTAACAGTCCGTTGATATTATTGAGGTATTTGTCCCTTACCCAATCGAGCACAAACCGATTTGGCGCATACAAAGCCAGCGTGTTATCGCTCAGTTCCGCCTGTAGGGGGCGTATCCACATACTGAATTCTGTGGCTGGTAACTCATCCTGCAATCGGGCAAGACACTGCTGCCAAAGCGAAAGTGACACGGCGGACTCCACTCGAACAAAGTCGATAAAAGACGAAGACTGAAACATTCATGATTGTTGACACATGCGGGTCAAACCCCGAAACGGGAGGCATGCGAACCGCTATTTGCGGTTTTTAACCCGAGGCTGTCGATCCGGGGATCGCGATCGGGACCGCGGATCATAGCCTAAAGCGAGCCAGAGATCTTCTGTTTCTCACAGATTCTTCATGATTTATCCACAGGGACGCAACGGGCCGATTAAGTGTAAACGATCCTGTTGCCCCTGCGGCGCGATTTAGACGGCATATCGGAAAATTAAATGACGATCGCCAGAAAAAGCCTCGTCTGATCGCATTAAGATCCCGCCGGATCCTTGCGCTTTGCCCCTGAGGCCGTATAATTTGCCACCCGCTGCGGTTCCCGCAGCTTGAGGGCTTAATTTCTGCGCGTTTACTGCTCAAAAAACGGGCGCGACGGCGCGGGAAATAAGGAAAGTGAATTGACTCCGGAGTGTACAATTATTACAATCCGGCCTCTTTAATCATCCTTGACTTCGCCGCCAGACGTTCGGCTGTCCGTTCGCCCTTATGCAAAGTCAGTGAATTTATTCAAGTTTAGGTAGAAATCGCCATGAAACGCACTTTTCAACCGTCTGTACTGAAGCGCAACCGTTCTCACGGCTTCCGTGCTCGTATGGCTACTAAAAATGGTCGTCAGGTTCTGGCACGTCGTCGTGCTAAAGGCCGTGCTCGTCTGACCGTTTCCAAGTAATAAAAGCTAACCCACTAGTGGTTAAGCTCGCATTTCCCAGGGAGTTACGTTTGTTAACTCCCACTCATTTCACTTTCGTCTTCCAGCAACCACAACGGGCTGGCACGCCGCAAATCACCATTCTCGGCCGCCTTAATTCGCTGGGGCATCCCCGTATCGGTCTTACCGTCGCCAAAAAGAACGTCAAGCGCGCCCATGAACGCAACCGGATTAAACGTCTGACGCGTGAAAGCTTCCGTTTACGTCAGCATGAACTGCCGCCCATGGATTTTGTGGTGGTGGCGAAAAGGGGTGTCGCCGATCTCGATAACCGGGCGCTTTCGGAAGCGTTGGAAAAGTTATGGCGTCGCCATTGTCGCCTGGCTCGCGGCTCCTGATAGCCCTCATTCGGGTCTATCAACGATTTATTAGCCCCTTGCTTGGGCCACATTGTCGTTTTCAACCCACCTGTTCGCAGTATGGAATTGAGGCCTTACGCAGGTTTGGGGTGATAAAAGGCAGTTGGTTGACAGTGAAACGCGTATTAAAATGCCACCCTTTGAACCCGGGTGGAGACGACCCCGTCCCGCCAGGACCTTTTGATACCAGAGAACACTAACGATGGATTCGCAACGCAATCTTCTTGTCATCGCTTTGTTGTTCGTGTCTTTCATGATCTGGCAAGCCTGGGAGCAGGATAAAAATCCTCAGCCTCAGACGCAGCAGACCACGCAGACTACGACCACCGCAGCGGGTAGCGCCGCAAGCCAGGGCGTACCGGCCAGTGGCCAGGGGAAACTCATTACCGTTAAGACAGACGTCCTTTCTCTTACCATCAACACCCGTGGTGGCGATGTAGAGCAGGCGCTGCTGTTGACCTACCCGAAAGAGCTCGGCTCTAACGAACCTTTCCAGCTGCTGGAAACCACCCCGGAGTTTATCTACCAGGCGCAGAGCGGCCTGACTGGCCGTGACGGCCCGGATAACCCGGCAAACGGCGCGCGTCCGCTGTATAACGTTACACAGGATGCTTTCACCCTGGCGGACGGTCAGAACGAACTGGCTATCCCGATGACGTACACCGACGCGGCGGGCAACACCTTCACCAAAACGTTCGTCCTCAAGCGCGGCGACTATGCGGTGAATGTAGGTTACAGCGTGCAGAACGCCAGCCAGAAGCCGCTGGAAGTCTCCGCTTTCGGTCAGTTGAAGCAATCCATCAACCTGCCCGCTCACCGCGATACCGGCAGCAACAACTTTGCGTTGCACACTTTCCGCGGCGCGGCTTACTCCACGCCTGACGAGAAGTATGAGAAGTACAAGTTCGACACCATCGCTGATAACGAGAACCTGAGCATCAGCTCCAAAGGCGGCTGGGTGGCGATGCTGCAACAGTATTTCGCTACCGCGTGGGTTCCGCGTAACGATGTAGACAACAACTTCTACACCTCCAACCTTGGCAACGGCGTTGCGGCTATCGGCTACAAATCGCAGCCGGTACTGGTGCAGCCGGGCCAGACGGGCCAGTTGACCAGCACCTTGTGGGTCGGCCCGGAGATTCAGGACAAGATGGCCGCCGTTGCGCCGCACCTTGACCTGACGGTGGATTACGGCTGGCTGTGGTTTATCTCTCAGCCGCTGTTCAAGCTGCTGAAGTGGATCCACAGCTTCCTCGGCAACTGGGGCTTCTCCATCATCGTTATCACCTTTATCGTTCGTGGCATCATGTACCCGCTGACCAAAGCGCAGTACACCTCCATGGCGAAAATGCGCATGCTGCAGCCGAAGATTCAGGCGATGCGCGAGCGTCTGGGTGACGACAAACAGCGTATGAGCCAGGAGATGATGGCGCTCTATAAAGCAGAGAAAGTAAACCCGCTGGGTGGTTGCTTCCCGCTGCTGATTCAGATGCCTATCTTCCTTGCGCTGTACTACATGCTGATGGGCTCCGTAGAGCTGCGCCACGCGCCGTTCGCGCTCTGGATCCATGACCTGTCCGCGCAGGACCCGTATTACATCCTGCCGATCCTGATGGGCGTGACGATGTTCTTCATTCAGAAGATGTCGCCGACCACCGTGACCGACCCGATGCAGCAGAAGATCATGACCTTTATGCCGGTCATCTTCACGGTCTTCTTCCTGTGGTTCCCGTCCGGTCTGGTGCTGTACTATATCGTCAGCAACCTGGTGACCATCCTTCAGCAGCAGCTGATCTACCGCGGTCTGGAAAAACGCGGTCTGCACAGCCGCGAGAAGAAGAAGTCCTGACAGCGCACGCGCTAATGTGGAAGGCGGTCATCTGACCGCCTTTTTTATTTTCACCGGACGGGTAAGCGAAACCTGCCCGCCAGTAAGAACCAACAACAGAGAACGACCATGAGCCATAGCGATACCATCGTCGCCCAGGCCACCCCACCCGGACGCGGCGGCGTGGGCATTCTGCGCATTTCCGGTAAGCTTGCCCGGGACGTCGCGCAGGCCGTGCTGGGCAAGCTGCCTAAGCCGCGTTACGCCGACTATCTGCCGTTTAAAGATAGCGATAACACCCCGCTCGACCAGGGCATCGCGCTGTGGTTCCCGGGGCCGAACTCCTTTACCGGCGAAGATGTGCTGGAGCTGCAGGGCCACGGCGGCCCGGTGATTCTGGATTTGCTGCTTAAGCGCATCCTGACGCTTCCCGGCGTGCGTATCGCCCGCCCCGGCGAGTTCTCCGAGCGCGCGTTTCTTAACGATAAGCTCGACCTCGCTCAGGCGGAGGCGATTGCCGACCTGATTGACGCCAGCTCTGAGCAGGCGGCGCGCTCGGCGCTTAACTCGCTTCAGGGCGCCTTCTCCGCCCGCGTTAACCATCTGGTGGAAGCGCTTACTCACCTGCGCATCTTTGTGGAAGCGGCCATCGACTTCCCGGATGAAGAGATAGATTTCCTCTCGGACGGCAAAATCGAAGCGCAGCTCAACACGGTGATTGCCGATCTCGACGCGGTGCGCGCCGAAGCGCGCCAGGGCAGTCTGCTGCGTGAAGGGATGAAAGTGGTTATCGCCGGGCGCCCTAACGCCGGCAAATCAAGCCTGCTGAACGCGCTGGCGGGCCGTGAAGCGGCCATCGTCACCGATATCGCCGGCACCACCCGCGACGTGCTGCGCGAGCACATCCACATCGACGGCATGCCGCTGCACATCATCGATACCGCAGGCCTGCGCGAAGCGAGCGACGAAGTAGAGCGCATCGGCATCGAGCGCGCCTGGAAAGAGATTGAACAGGCGGACCGCGTGCTGTTTATGGTGGATGGCACTACCACCGACGCCGTGGACCCGGCGCAAATCTGGCCGGATTTTATGGCGCGTCTGCCGCAGACCCTGCCGATTACCGTCGTACGCAATAAAGCGGACGTTACCGGCGAAGCGCCAGGCCTGACAGAAGTAAACGGTCACTCACTTATTCGTCTGTCGGCCCGTTCCGGCGATGGCGTGGAGGTGCTGCGCGATCATCTGAAAAGCAGCATGGGCTTCGATACCAACATGGAAGGCGGCTTTCTGGCGCGTCGTCGCCATCTGCAGGCGCTGGAAGAGGCAGCCGCCCATCTGCAACAGGGCAAAGCGCAGCTGCTGGGCGCCTGGGCGGGCGAGCTGCTGGCGGAAGAGTTAAGGCTGGCGCAGCAAAGCTTAAGCGAGATAACCGGCGAGTTTACCTCTGACGACCTGCTGGGAAGAATTTTCTCCAGTTTCTGTATCGGCAAGTAACGGCCTCAATAAAAAACCCGCTTCGGCGGGTTTTTTTATGTCTGCTGATTGAACGCTTAGCGCTTGCTGAAAGCCAGCTTCGCGGCGAAAGCCATAAACAGCAGTCCGGTTGAGCGATCCATCCACTTCACCACGGTCGGTTTGCTGAGCGCGCCGGAAACCGAGCGCGTGGCGAGGATAAGCGTTAACGACCAGAGTGTACCGATAAGCACGTGGATAGCCACCAGCAGAAAGGTCCACTCCATCGGCGCATGGCCTGCCGGAATAAACTGCGGCAGAAACGAGACATAAAAGACGCCCATCTTCGGGTTAAGCACGTTGCCGAGCAGGCCGCGCAGAAACCAGTTCGTGCTCTTCGAACCGTTAGCCGCAGAAGCAGTAAAAGACTCACGCGGGCGGAATAGCAACTGCACGCCCAACCACAGCAGGTAAGCCGCGCCGCACCATTTCAGGAGGTTATAGGCCACTTCGGAAACGGCAATCAGCGCGCCCAGGCCAAACGCCACCAGCGCCCCCCAGACAAAACACCCGGCGTCGATGCCCAGCGCGGCGTGAAACGCTTTTTTGCCCCCTTCGACGGAGGCGGTGCGCAGAATAAGCGCCGTGTCGAGACCAGGCGTTAGCGTCAAAAGGGTAGCGGCCAGGCAGTAGGCAAGCAGGGCGTCAGTTACGGACATGTTTCTCTCCTGAAAGAAGCGAAAAATGCCAAATGCCGCCGTGATGATCAATCCCTTTCGCCCTGCCCCGCCTGATTTTGGGGTAGCCTGGACGAACGACATAAAATACGTTTCGTTAATAGCGCGCAATAAGGGCTATCCTTTCCGCCATCGTTAATTTCAGGGAAAGCATTATGCCGCACGCCGCTTTAACCACGCTTTATGAAGAGACCAGCGCGCGCACGCTCGCGCTCTGGCGCAACGCGCCGGGCATCGGTGAAACCATGCAGAGCGACTATTACGACAAGACTCGATTTGCGCCCGCTACCGGCATCCAGCCCCCGCTTTCGGCTGCGTTGCGGGTATTGCTTGAAGAGGTTAACACCCTTGCCGAAGGCGACCCGCTGGCGGATGCGATGCCGCTTAATGGCCTGCACTTTACCTTTCTGGCCGTTACCCTTCCGCTTTACCAACGCCAGCAGCGGCCGGAAAAGCTTGCCGAGCTGCTTGAGATTTGGGAGGCGTACCGCGCCAGGCCCACCTGCATTAGCGAACTTCAGCTGGTGGCGCTGCCGGGGCAGTTATTGCTGGCGGGCATTCCGGACAGCGACAGCGCGGCGGCGCGCAAAGCGCTGGCGCAGCGCCTGTTACGTTCCGGCTGGCGAGATGAAATCACCGCACGCTACCACAACACGCCGCTGCCGCCGCCCTTCTGGCACAGCACCCTGCTGCGCTACCGGGCGCAGCGGCTGCCGGAGCCGTGGCGTGAGTTTTTCCTGACGCGCCGGCAGCAGCGCTATGGCGCCGTGAGCGCGCCGCGTCAGCTGGTCATGACGAACTACAACTGGACGCAGGTGGACACGCTGGATTAACCACAGGCGACATAGCCTGTACGGTAATAGTCATAGCCCGGCTGTGGTACGGCGGGCGGCGCAGCAAGAAAATCTGCGCGCAACCATGACCAGCGGCTGACGTCCCACGCGGCGAGCATCGCTTGTGGTAAGGCGAACTCGCTGAAAGGCGCAACGGGTTCGCTTCGCAAGGCAATGACCTTTGCGGCCTTCACCTCTGCGACATCAGGCAGGCGACGAGCCAGCCAGCTGTCGATATGCGGCCAGCCAAACTGGCGGGTCAGCGCGGCAAAGCCCGGGCTTTCCAGAAAGCGCGCCATAGAATCCGCGTCGCGCCAGCAGTAAAGCGGCGCGTAACGGTTCTCACGGCTCGCCAGCGCCGCGTCATCCCGCCGTGACCAGAGGTACGTTTTAAAGATAAGACCGGGAAAGCCGTCAAGCTTCGCGCCATTGTCGGCGATGCGCTGCGCAATCTTCGCCATGTCATAATCGGCGGGCAACGTGAAACGGTATTGCATGACTATCATAATGCCTCCGGGACAAACATCTTGCCGCCGCCAAAGCTCCACTCTTCTGCGGTATTGAACTGAATCACGATCATCACATCATCAGGATGAATGCCCAGCGCCTCGTGCAGACGCGACGCCAGCGCGCGATACAGGTTTTGCTTCTGTTCGCGGCTGCGCGGTTTCCCGGCGGTAATCAGAAAGAGGATAAAGTTGTCGCTGCGCGCGCCGGTCAGGTAATGACGGTCATAAATCAGCCGCCCGGCAGGCAGCGTTTCAATGACCTGAAAGCAGTCATCAGGCGGTACGGCGAACTCCGCCACCAGCGTGTCGTGCAGCAGCGTCGAGAGGGTGCGCAGCGCCTGCTCGCTGCGCCCTTCCTGTAAAACGATACGGGTCAGCGGCATCAGCGCGGCTCCTCTTCAAGGCAGCCGAGCGCGGAAACCGCCGCCGGCCAGCCGGCATAAAAGGCCAGATGGGTAAACGCTTCGACGATTTGCTCACGCGTTAGCCCATTACGGGCGGCGAACGCCAGATGCCAGGGAAGCTGCTGCGTACGGCCAAGGGCGGCAAGCGCGGCGAGCGTTATCAGGCTGCGTTCGCGGGGCGTCAGTTCCGGACGTTGCCAGATATCGCCAAACAGCACCTGCTGGCTAAGTTCAGCGAGTTTCGGGGCGAGATCCGCCAGCGTGTGTTGATCAAGGCGTTGCGGCATAGCTTTTCTCCTCTGCTTACGATGACGCCATTGTGCGCAGCTGATAGGATTTAAAAAATCGCAATATTCAGAACCCATCATCCCGAAAAACAGGACTGTTATGGAGAAGCTTCCCGTCGCGCTGGATACCGACGCCCTGCGCAGTTTCGTCACCGGCATTGAGCTTGGCAGCTTTGCGCTGGCGGCCGGGCGCCTGTGCCGCTCTACTTCCGCCGTCAGCGCGCAGCTACGCAAGCTGGAACAGCAATGCGGCACAACGCTTGTGACAAAACAGGGGCGCGGGCTTGCGCTTACGCCAGGCGGCGAGCTGCTGTTGAGCTACGCCAGAAGGCTGCTGGCGCTGAATGACGAAGCGCTGCTGGCGGTGAAAGGCGAACTGTTGCAGGGCGAGATAAGCCTGGGAATGCAGGAAGATTTTGGCGAAACGCTGATGCCGGAAATTTTAGGGCAGTTCAGCCGCCAGCATCCCGGCCTGCGCCTTACCGCACACGTGGCGCGCAACAAAGCGCTGGTGGAAGGCATAGCGCGCGGCGAGCTGGATCTGGCGCTGGCCTGGCAGCCGGAAACGCTGCCAGCCGGGGCTTGTCTGTTAAAACAGCTGGAGCTGCAATGGATAAGCCACCCGATGCTGGATCTTAGCGCTTACCTTAACGGAAGCGCGCCGCTGCCGCTGGTGGTCTTTGACGCCCCCTGCCTGATGCGCAGCCGCGCCATCGCCGCACTCGATCGGGCGAACATTGCCTGGCGCATCGCCTTTACCAGCCGCAGCCTGAGCGGCATCTGGGCGGCGGTCAGCGCTGGTCTTGGCGTAACGGTGCGTACGCGGCTGGGCATGCCCGCTTCGCTTATGCCGCTACCTGCGCTAACGCTTCCTTCTCCGGGTTCGCTTGGCGTTGCTCTGCTGAAGGCGGATAACCGCGCTTCGCCGCCGCTCACTCAACTAAGCGACGTGGTGAAAAAGGCGGTGCAAAACAGCATCTGAAGCGTGTCGCACGCCTCACGGTAAAGATATATTTGTAAAGATGCTTCAACCGGTCTGGTCAGCTTCCCTTTTTCGCATTAAAACCTAAACATAAGTTTGCTGACTGGATTCTGATCTACCATTCACAGATTCTATGTTCTAAGCCTTATCATTATCTGACCATTATCACGGAGCGACGAATGGCAACGCATTTCGCACGAGGGACGTTTAACGCCGATCACCTAATCTCGCCCAGGCTCTCCGAGGAGTGCTATAACGAAGCGCGGGAGCTGCCTGAACATCGCCGTCACCGCTTTCTGGCTTCTCGCTCGCTGCTGGCGGAGCTCATGTTCATGCTTTACGGCTTAAAAACGTTGCCCTCTTTAAGTCGCGACGAGCAGGGGCGCCCGCACTTCAGCGATGCAGGTCTTGCGGATTTTTCTCTCTCGTATGCCGGAAATCTGGTCGGCGTGGCGCTGACGACCGAGGGGCGCTGCGGTCTGGGTATGGAACTGCAGCGCATCGCCCGCAACCTTTCGCACCCGCTCGCCTCGCGCTGCGAACCCGGATTAACCAGCAATGAAACCATCTGGATAGCCAATCAGAACGATCCCGTCGAGGCAAAATCTCAACTGATGACGCTGCGCCGCAGCGTGCTGAAACTCACCGGCCAGCCGAAGCAGGAACTGCAACTGCTGCCCGGCGCCGGCAGGCTGCGCGTGGCCGATACGCCCAACGTCGAAGCGGTCTGCGATGCGGAAGACGTGCTGGTCTGGGCGATAGCGGTATCGCCGACCACGGATAAGCTCAAAGTCTGGGAATTCGATATGCAACAAGGCTGGCGCGGCCTGCCGGATACGCAAAAGCGCACCCAGGGGGCCGAGGCGCGCCTGATGCGCTTCACCAGCCTGCCCGCCGAGAAAGCGCTTATACTCAACTGATCGTTTATTGCTACCGCTTACCGAAGGAGAGACCATGTCCGAAACGCTGAAAGTTGTCACGCTGCTGGGCAGCCTGCGCAAAGGTTCCTTTAACGCCATGGTGGCGCGCACGTTGCCAAAAATCGCCCCGGCGGGGCTGGAAGTGAGCGCGCTGCCCTCAATCGGCGATATTCCGCTTTATGACGCCGATATTCAGCAGGAAGAGGGCTTTCCGCAGAGCGTGGAAGCGATAGCGGAGCAGATCCGCCAGGCGGACGGGCTGGTAATTGTGACGCCGGAGTATAACTACTCGGTGCCAGGCGGCCTGAAAAACGCCATCGACTGGCTTTCGCGTCTGCCGGAACAGCCGCTGGCGGGCAAACCGGTGCTTATCCAGACCAGTTCCATGGGCGCCATCGGCGGCGCGCGCTGCCAGTATCATCTGCGCCAGATCCTGGTCTTTTTGGACGCCATGGTAATGAACAAGCCGGAATTTATGGGCGGGGTGATTCAGAACAAAGTCGACCCGCAGACGGGCGAAGTGATAGATCAAAGCACGCTGGACCATCTCACCGGCCAGTTGACCGCCTTCGCCGACTATATCCAGCGGGTGCGCAACTAACAAAAAGGGCCAGCGATGCTGGCCCTTTTCTTTTAACGCTCAGGCTTTAGTGCGCGTCGATAAAGACAATCTTCAACACGAACAGCAGCGCGACAACCACGACGCAGAGGCTGAGGTCTTTAAAGCGACCGGTGAAGATCTTCATGATGCAATAAGAGATAAAGCCCAGCGCGATGCCTTCGGTAATCGAGAAGCTAAACGGCATCATCACGGCGGTGATAAATGCCGGCACCGCTTCCGTCAGGTCATCCCATTTCACGCGCGACAGGCTGGAGGTCATCAGCACCCCGACGTAAATCAGCGCGCCAGCGGCGGCGTACGGCGGCACCATGCTCGCCAGCGGCGAGAGGAAAATCACCACCAGGAACAGCAGGCCCACCACAATCGCCGTCAGGCCGGTGCGCCCGCCAACGGAGACACCGGAAGAGGATTCGATATAGGCGGTTACCGAAGAGGTGCCGATAAACGACCCGGTTACGGAAGAGATACTGTCCACATACAGCGCCTGCTTCATGCGCGGGAACTTACCCTGCTCGTCGGTGAGACCCGCTTTATCCGTCACGCCAATCAGCGTACCGGAGGAGTCGAACAGGTTTACCAGCATAAAGGAGAAGATAACGCCCGCGAGACCAATATTCAGGGAGCCGGCGAGATCCACCTGGCCTACGACAGAGAGCACGCTCGGCGGCGCAGAAACAATGCCAGTGTAATGCACATCGCCCAGCATCCAGCCCAGCAGGGTGGTGACGATGATGGAAACCAGCACCGCCGCATGAATGTTACGCGACGCGAGAATGGCGATAATGAAGAAGCCGAGCGCCCCCAGCAGCGTGCTATGGGACGTAAGGTTGCCGATGCTGACCAGCGTTTCCGGATTCGCGACAATCACGCCTGCGTTTTTCAGGCCCATCATGCCGATAAACAGGCCAATGCCGCTGGTGATACCGACGCGCAGGCTCAGCGGAATATTGGCGATCATCCAGTAGCGCACGCGGAAAATCGTCAGCAGCAGCAGGCCAACGGCGCCCCAGAAAATCGCGCCCATGCCCACCTGCCAGGAGAGACCCATTGCGCCTACCACTACAAAAGCGAAAAAGGCGTTCAGCCCCATCGCCGGCGCCAGTGCGACCGGCAGGTTCGCGAACAGGCCCATCAGGATGCTGCCGAAGGCGGCAATCAGACAGGTGGTGACGAAGACCGCGTGGGTGTCCATCCCCGCCGCGCCCAGGATTTGCGGGTTAACAAAGACGATGTAAACCATCGTCAGGAAGGTGGTAAAACCGGCAATCACCTCGGTGCGCGCCGTCGTGCCGTGCGCGCGCAATTTAAACACGCGCTCAAGCAGCCCCTGGCCGGAGCCCTGGGCAGTGTGTTGTTGGCTCATTCTCAATTCCGTGCAAAAGGAGGGAAAATTCGCCGCTATCCTATACCAAAAAGCGGCGATGTTGACGCTCGTCACACACTTTTTTTCATTGATTTTGCTTATACGGCATCGATTGCGTGGCGTAAACCGCTTAGAGTAAACGTTCAACTTGCGATAACAGGAAACGGCATGTCCCGTATTGAAGCGATCTTTTTCGACTGCGATGGCACGCTGGTGGACAGCGAAGTCATCTGCTCACGCGCCTATGTTCATATGTTTGCGCAGTGGGGCATTCAGCTTGAGCTGGACGAGGTGTTCAAACGGTTCAAGGGCGTAAAGCTCTATGAAATCATCGATACCATCAACGGCGAATATGGCGTAAACCTGCAAAAGGCGGATCTGGAGCCGGTTTATCGCGCCGAAGTGGCGCGGCTCTTTGAGGCCGAACTGGTGGAGATCCCAGGGGCGGCGGCGCTGCTTGATAAGGTCACGGTGCCGATGTGCATCGTATCCAACGGGCCGGTGAGCAAGATGCAACAGTCGCTTGGCAAAACCGGCATGTTGCGCCATTTTCCCGATAAGCTTTACAGCGGCTACGACATTCAGCGCTGGAAGCCCGACCCGGCGCTGATGCACTTTGCCGCTGACGCGATGCAGGTAGAGGTGAAAAACTGCATTCTGGTGGATGATTCCGCCGCGGGTGCCAGGGCAGGCATCGCCGCGGGCATGCAGGTGTTCTATTTTTGCGCCGACCCGCATAATCCGCCGCTCGATAATCCCAACGTCACAGTGTTTACTGACCTGGCGGAGTTGCCTGCGCTGTGGCGGGAACGCGGCTGGGAAGTCACGCTTTAAATGTTTCCTCCTCTCCCTTTCAGTGTGAAAGGGAGAGGCGCGCTTATCAACGTGCCGGGCGGCTCCCTCTTGCGTGAGCCGCTCGGGAGTTAGCGCAACAGCCACCTTAAAAGATCTTCTGCACCCACGCGGCGTAGGCCGGACGCCAGACATCCATCTCATGACCCAGCCCTGGGTATTCGACGTAATCAAACTTCACTTTCTGGCGCTCAAGCTCGGTTTTAAGCCCGGCGATATCTTTCCCGGTCACGCTGTCTTTATCGCCCACCACCAGCGTGAAGTTACGCAACTGCTGGTTGATCTCGTCGGCGCGCGAAAGCTGTTTCGTTACCTCATCATTGGGCACCGTTGCGGTGGTGACGCCGCTGAAAGAGGCCAGCCAGCCGAAACTTTGCAGATGGCTCATGCCGGAGACCAGCGCCTGGTAACCGCCCTGGGACAGTCCGGCCAGCGCGCGGCCCTCGGCGTCTTTGCGCACGTTAAAACGCTGCCCGATCAGCGGAATGATATCGTTCATTAACTCTTTGTCCGCGGCCTGGGCGTTAATCGGGTAGAAATCCTTGCGCCGGTCGGCGGGCGGGAAGTTTTCCGGCACCGCTTCGCTGATGTCCGTTTCGGTATCCGGCACCACGACCAGCATTGGTTTGATTTTGCCCTCAGCCAGCAGGTTATCCATGATTTGTGGAATACGCCCCTGGGTAATCGCCGAAAGCCCGGTATCGCCGAAGCCGTGATAGAAGTAGAGCACCGGCAGCGGGTCGCTCTCCTGGCTGTAGCCCGGCGGCGTCCAGACATAAACCTTGCGCTCTGATTTCAGCGCGCCAGAGCGATAGCTTAGCGTGATGAGATCGCCGTGCGGCACCGCCCGGTCATCAATAATGCTGCCTGGCACCAGGATAAGCGACGTATTGGGCTGGCGCTGGGGCTTAACGTAGGGGTTGCCGGTATCGATAGAGCGGAAGCCGTCAACGTCGAAAAAGTATTCATAAAGGTTGGGCTTCATCGGCTCGCTTTTCCATGTCCAGGCGCCGTTCGCCTCTTTTTTCATCTCATGCGACACCTGGCTGTCCACCGTTGAGCCAGTCACCACGGCGACGCGCTTCGCCGCAGGCGCGAACAGGCGGAACGTGATCGATTTGTCGTCATTGACCTGCGTAATGAACTGGTTTAGCGGCACCGCCTGGTCAGGCGCGGCGGGCAACGGCGACGCGTGCAGCGGCATAACGGCGGCTGCGATAAGCAAAGCAAGCGGGCTAATCAGACGTTTCACAAGCGTGTTCCTTTTCACAGGTAGCGGAGTGGCAGTAAAAGTATTGCGTAAAATCAGCCGCTTCGGGAAAAAGTTCAGCCTCATTTCCGCATAAGCAGACTGAATTCATGATAACAGTCGCCTTCCCGCTTCGTAGTGTCAGCTTTTCGCTTTCCTGTCGCTTCACTGTGCCAGGTTTCTGGTTTTTAGTGCCAATAAAACTATTTAACCAACTGATAAATAACCATTTAAATTTATGGCACAGCTTTTGCTCTTTTTAGCTTAGCCCAACACGCTAACCCAAAAAGAGGATGAACAGGTGAAACATGTTTATGTAGCCAGCCACGGTAATTTCGCCACCGGCGTGGTGGAGAGTCTGGCGCTGCTGATTGGCGAAGAGCATGGCGTAAAGCCTGTGTGCGCCTATCAGGGTGAGATAACGACCACGGAGCAACTCGAACGGGTGTTCGAAGAGCTGGTGGTTCAGGCAAAAGGTGAAGACGTGGTGATTTTCACCGATCTGCTGGGCGGCAGTGTCAATAACAGCGCAGCCAGAACGGTACTGCTCCACGACAACGTCTATGTCGTGGCGGGCGTTAACCTCACTCTGCTGCTGGAGTTTTTGCTCTGCGAAGCGCAGAGCGTTAAGGAAGCGATTAACTACGCCACGGCGACCGCCAGGGAATCCATCGTTTTTATCAATGCCGTATTGCAATCCCCCACTGAAATTGCCGGAGACCACCCATGATCAAACTCGTTCGTATTGATTACCGCCTGCTGCATGGTCAGGTTGTGTTTGCCTGGACGCGCGCGCTGGATATCGACTACATCATCGTCGCGGATAAAAAAGCCGCCAGCGATCCTTTTGTCACCATGTCTCTTAACCTCGCCAAACCTGCGGGCGTAACGCTGGATATCGCCACCGTCGACCAGGCGGCGGCAAAGCTCAACAGCGGCAAGCTGGACCACAAGAAAGTGATGATCGTACTGGGAAATACCCGCGAAACCCTGGAACTGGTGGAAAAGGTGCCGGGCATCGACGCGGTGAATTTCGGCGGCATCGCCCAGAAAGAGGGGGCGCAGCAGTTCGGCAAGGCCATTTACCTGACGTCGGATGAGATAGCGGACAGCCGGCAAATGAAAGAGAGAGGCATCCGCATGGAGATGCGCCAGGTTCCGGCGCACTCTGCGGAGCTGCTCAACGAGAAAGTGTGAGGAGAAGACCATGTTGCTGACAGCAACCCTGCTGGGGCTTATCGCCGCGCTGGGCATTCTCGAAGGGCGTCTGCTGGGGGTGACGATGATCGATCGCCCGCTGGTAATGTGCACCCTGACGGGCCTGGTCTGCGGCAATCTGACGGAAGGCATTCTCATCGGCGCCACGCTTGAGCTGATTTTCCTCGGCAACGTGGCGATTGGCGCGGCCCACCCGCCCGATATCGTCACCGGCGCGATTCTGGCGACCGCATTTTCGATTATGTCTGGCCGCGGGCCGGAAGCGGCGCTGGCTATCGCTATTCCGGTTTCCATGCTGGCCCAGACGCTGGGGATTCTGGTGCGCGTCGCCAATGCCCGCTTCGGCCATCTGGCAGACCGCTACGCAGAGCAAGGCAATACCCGCATGGTGGCCTTTATGCATCTTGGGGGACCGACGGCGCTCTATTTCCTGAGCGGCTTTCTGCCGGTTTTCTTCGCCATCCTGCTGGGTTCGTCTGCCGTCACCTGGTTTCTGGACGCTATCCCGCCGGTCATCACCAATGGGCTGGTCATCGCCAGTAAGATTTTGCCCGCGCTTGGCTTTGCGTTGCTTATCAACATGATGCTCAGCACCAAACTACTGCCCTACCTCGGTCTCGGCTTTCTTATCGCCGCCTATACCGGGCTGGATATTATCGCGATTGCGCTGTTCTCGGTGGTGCTGGCCTTCATCATCAGCCAGTTCCTCAATAACCAACAGCCGGAGGCATAACCATGAGTCAGTTAACGGAACATCTCGACGACAAGGCGACAGCAGAGACTCAGACACCGGCGGACACCGAAGGGAAAGTCACGGCGCGGGAGTTGCGCAGCGTCTTCTGGCGTTCATTTACCCTGCAGGGGTCATGGAACTACGAGCGTCAGCAGCATATGGGCTGCGCGTTTATCATGAGCCCGGCGCTGCGCCGCATTTATAACACGCGAGAAGCGCTAAGCCGGGCGCTCCAGCGCCATCTGGTGCTGTTCAATACCACGCCGCACCTCTCCACCTTTATCTTCGGGCTGGCGATTGCGATGGAGGAGGAGAACCGCCGTAATCCGGAGTTTAACGAAGAGTCGATTAACGCGGTGAAAACCAGCCTGATGGGGCCGCTGGCGGGTATCGGCGACTCTATCTTCTGGGGCTCGCTTAAGGTTATCGCCGCCGGGATGGGCATCTACTTCGCCCAGCAAGGCAGCATCCTGGGGCCTGTCGTGGCGCTGCTGGTCTATAACCTGCCGCACCTTTTCTGCCGCTGGTACGGGCTGAAGCTTGGCTACCGCGCCGGCACCACCTGGCTTATGCGCATTTACCAGAGCGGGCTCATGGACAGGGTGACCTATATCGCCTCGATTGTGGGCCTGATGGTGGTCGGCGCCATGACCGCCAGCATGATTGATATTCACACGCCGCTGAGCTTCACCACCGGCAATACCACTATCAAAGTGCAGGATTTTCTCGACAAAATTCTGCCTTCGCTGCTGCCGCTGCTCTTCACGCTTGGGATGTACAAGCTCATCCGCAAGGGCGTCAGCATTAACTGGGTTCTGTCAGGCACCGTGGCGTTTGGCCTGCTGGCCAGCGCCCTGGGCATTCTTTAACTGAGGGTTTTGATAATGCAGATGGAAGATTACATGAACGAAGCGCCGCAGCGTCTGCTGGCGATGCTGGAACAACGCCGCGACGACCTGGCGCAGGCTGCACGCGCCGTATTAAACCAGGATGTGACGCGAATCATTCTTACCGGTTCCGGCACCTCTTACCACGGCGCGTTGACCGCGCGCCGCTTTATGCAGCAGTGGTGTCACGTGCCGGTAGAAGTCAGCTATCCGTTCTTGCTCGACAGCGCCACGCTGGCCCAGGGCGGCAAGGCGTTGCTGATTGGCATCTCTCAGGGGGGCGGCAGCCTCTCTACACTTGAAGCGATGACCCGCGCCAGGGAGGCGGGGCATATAACGGCGTCGATGGCGGGCGTCGAGAACGCGACGATTGACCGCGTCGCGGACCATGTGCTGACCGTGCCCTGCGGCGAAGAAAAAGCGGGAGCGAAAACCAAAGGCTATCTCTGCACCATGCTGAACCTGATGCAGCTGGCGCTCACCCTCGCCGAACAGCGCAGCGCGATTACGCCGGCGCAACAGGAGGCGGTGAAAGCGCGCATGGCGAACACGTTCCGCCATCTGCCTGCGGTGATTGACGCCGCCGCCGCCTGGGCGCAGGGCCCGGCTCGCCCGCTTGCCGAAAGCCAGGATCTGCGGCTGGTGGCGCAGCCTGAGCTCTACGGCACGGTGCAGGAGGGCGCGCTGAAGCTGCTGGAAACGCTGCGCTGCCCGGTTTCCGGCTATGAATTCGAAGAGTTTATCCACGGTATCTATAACGCTTTCAACAGCGGCTCAGCGCTTATCATGCTGGATAATCATCCGGATGAGCGCAGCGAAAATCTGGTGGCGATTCTCTCGCAGTGGACAACCCATATTTACCGCATTGGCAGCCAGGTGGAAGAGAACGGGAAAAATATGCGTTTCCCCTTTATTAACGATAAAGACTTCAGCGTCTTTGAATACATTATTCCGCTGCAAATGCTGTGCGCGAAACTGGCGCCGGAAAAAGGCATTAACCCGGCCATTCCGAAAGATCCGCAATTTCATCAGAAAATGAAAAGCAAACAAGCCGCTTAATTAAATCAGAACGTTAACGCCATCCGCGCAGCGCGGAGGCCCCCCTACGCCCGAAGGAGAAGAAAATGTCACATCCTCATCAGCAGTCCCGTCAAATTATCAGCGCTATTTTGCAAAGCAGGCCTGCTATTGAACGCGTCTATTTTGTTGGTTGCGGCGGTTCGTTAACCGGTTTTTATCCGGCGAAATATTTCCTCGATTGCGAAGCGAAAAAGCTGGCGGTGGGGTATATCACCAGCAATGAATTTGTTCACGCCACGCCGCAGGCGCTCGGTGAAAATAGCCTGGTTATCCTGGCTTCCCAGCAGGGCAATACGCCGGAAACGGTGGAAGCGGCCCGGGTGGCGCGGGCAAAAGGCGCCGCCACGGTAGGCCTGACCTTCGCGCCGGCCTCGCCGCTTTGCGAGCACAGCGATGAAGTTATCGAATATCGCTGGGCGCGCTACCCGGAAACGGTCAACCCGGCGCAGCAAAAGGCGGCTTATGGCTTATGGCTGGCGCTTGAGTTGCTGCAACAGACAGAAGGCTATGCCCATTACGAAGCCATGGTCAGCGCGTTTGAGCAGTTTGAAGAGGTCGTGCGCGAAGGGCAGCGCAAGGTGCAGGAAGACGCGCAGCGCTTCGCCCAGGCTTACAAAGATGACAAGGTAATTTATATGATGGGCAGCGGCCCGTCGTTCGGCGCCGCGCATCAGCAGTCTATCTGCATCCTGCTGGAAATGCAGTGGATCAACTCCGCCAGCGTGCACAGCGGCGAGTATTTTCATGGTCCGTTTGAAATCACCGAGGAGGGTACGCCGTTTGTGCTGCTGCAAAGCGAAGGCCGCACCCGCGCGCTGGATGACCGCGCCATCCGCTTCATTCGTCAGTATGGCGGCAAGCTGCAGCTGATTGACGCCAGAGAGCTTGGCATTAACGCCCTGCCGGAAACGGTGCGCGACTATTTCTGCGGCCTGTTCCACACCGCGTTGCTGGACGTTTATAACCTCGCGCTCTCGCAAGCGCGCCATCATCCGCTGACGACCCGCCGCTATATGTGGAAAGTTGAGTATTAAGGCTAACGGGGCGGTTCGTCCGCCCCGCTTTTACTGGCTGAACTCCGCCACCCGCAACTCAAAGATATCGTGGATATACCCTATTTCCGCCACCGGTAAGGCGATGTTATAGAGCGATTTAAAACGCTGGAAGGAGCGGTTCACCATCGCGATAAAATCGCCGTGCCGTTCGGTAAACCTGTCCAGATTGCGGTAATGGGTTATCTCATTACGCATTACCAGCCGCTCAATCATGCAGCTCAGATGCACGTAAAGGCCGATGATCAGGTTATTGGAGAAGGTGAACCCCAGCGCCTGCTGCCACTCCGCAATAATCTCTTCGATATAGCTCAGCGTCTTGCTGGCGTTGAGAATGGTCAGCGAGTTCACCACATTATGCAGTGAAAACTCGCGCACCATATTCTGGTTAATGGCGTTAATCTGTTTCTCGGTTAAATAGCCGCTCAGCAACTGCGTTAAATTGGCGTGCCCCTGCTCGCCGAGCAGCTCTTCAATGCCCATATAGGGCACGCCTTCTACCTGCGGGTCGAGCGTGCCGATAATGGCAATCACATCATATTGCGTGAAAAGCGCGTTAGGCTGATGCTTCAGACGGGTAAATTCGCAGGCGATGATATTGATGTTGAAATCGGCCAGCAGGCTTTTTTCCATCAAACTCTTAAACTTAAATGCCGTACCAATGCCAGTAATGCAGGTGACCAGCAGCGCTTTCTCTTTTTTATGGCGCGGATAGTGAATGTCCCAGCTTGAGCGGTTAAGCGGCACAATCTCTTCGGCTATCGACTCAATGCTTTTCGACAGGGCGATTTCGCTGGCGATATTCAAAGCGAGGCGCGTCGTGACGTTATCAATCACCACCAGCGGCCCGTAAATAGCGTCAAGCAGCGTGTCCGCTATTTCGCGGCTGTAGCCCATATCAATCAGGATCATCACCCCGGCGCTGGTGTCGGTGTGCTGTAAATAATCCAGAATGGCGCGGCTGACGTCGCTGAAGGCGACATCAACCGGCATATCTATCGCGTGATAAATTTTCTCGCCGATAAGCCGGTTCGCCACGCTTGCGATACTGCTGGCGGTAGAGTAGCCGTGCGCCACAATCACCGCTTTGATTTTGCTGTTCACGGTGGCGTCGATGGCGTTGCTGACAATCGCGGTAATGGCCACGCGATCCAGCACAGTGATTAACAGATCGTATTTCGCCACAATCACTTCAATGAGCTTTTGTGCCACCCGGTGCGCGAGCCCCGCCTCCTGCGCAAGCCAGTTCGTCATTATCTGCTGTGAAGCTTCATCCGGCTCACGCAGCGTCAGCGGCAGGCTGGTGAGATAGCGCCCGGTAAGAAAAGCGAATTCGCCGCTTAGCGACAAATCATAATTGGCGGCGATAAGCTTGCCGGCGTCCTCAATAAAACGCAGCCGTTTTTCCTGCTGCGCCATTTCGCTCTCTTTGTTCATCAACGCGTCCAGGTACTGGGTGACGTTCTGATAAACCAGCTTGCCAAAAGCGCGCGAGCTGATGTTCTCACGCGTTAACTCAAGACACAGCCCGCAGACATTGCGGGTTAGCCGCTCATACTCCTGCTGCCTGCCCGGAAGCGCCGGCACGCCCTGGCTGTCGCGCAGGATAATGACTTTTTCCTGGTTGAGCAGCGGCAGCAGCGGACGGCCCGGCAGCAGTTTATCCGGTATATGTCCGGCCTTTACCTCAAGTATCCCTTCCCGACGCAGCCCGAACGCCCAGGCGTTAGCGCAGACGTTTTTAATCAGGTTCTCCAGCCCGCCTACGTTGCCCTCTACCGGCTCCTCCAGCAGCAATTGCATGATTTCGCCATCCACCGCGAGATCGTGTTTAAGCTGGCGCGCCTGGGTCTGGAAGAAGTGCCAGATAAACGCCATGCGTTCATACTGGCCGCGCTCCGCCACCGGCAGGATTTTCACTATCATGGGAATACGGCGGATAAAGGTGGCGAGGAAATGTTTATCCGGCGCTTCCGTGGTGGCGAAAATAAGCCGCACGCAGGCCCGCCGTTCCTGGCTGCTTTCGCCAAGCCGTCGCCAGGTGCCGTTATCCATAAAGTGGAACAGCTTTTCCTGGCCTTCCGGCGTAAGCCTGTGCACTTCATCGATAAACAACACGCCGCCGTCGCTGGCATCAATTAACCCCTCGACGTTCCTGTCGGCGCCGGTAAACGCGCCTTTAACGTGACCAAAAAGCTTGGAGGTGAGTAACTCAGGGTTGTTGGCGTATTCCGCGCAGTTAAAAACCTGGAAGGGAGCGTCTGGCGCGAGGATGTGTTGTTCAATAGCGTAGCGCCAGAGGCGCCCGGCCAGAAAGCTTTTACCGGTGCCCGTCGGCCCTTTCAGCAGAACCGGCAGGCCGCTGCCAGGGTAGCTGATAGCCGCTTTACACTGGCGAATGGCCTCCTGCAGGCTCCCCTGCGCGCCAATCAGCGTCTCCAGGCTGTCCTGTCGGTCCTCCAGCAGCCCGGCAAGCGAGGCGTATTCCATCTGACGCACCGCCAGGCCGTGCCGCTCCCGAAGCTGGTTTACCGGCAGAAAAAGCACGGGACGACTGTTTATTTTAACGACCCGCTGTTCGCGGTGCAGATTATTCAGATGATGGCTGACGATATTGCGCTTTTGACGAAAGTGGCTGGCAATCTGCATGGCGCTGAAATCGCTGGTATCCGCCGCTGTTAATTGTCGCTGGCCGCACTCCTTTTCAAGCCATTGAAAGATCAAATCCTTATTCATGGATCTGGACACTCCGTTCACTAACAGGGTTTCCTAAAATAGCCACATTAGTGCATGAAAAATAGCCTTCGCATGGTGAAAACGGGCGAGCGGTCAAAGGAAAAATGCATGCTTGCTGTAACGGCGAACTTTCCGGGCGAGCGGCGGATAAAAAAACGCCTCTGGCCCGACAGGCAAGAGGCGTTCAGGTTGTTAACGCAGGCCGCTGTTTTGCAGCCGCGCTTGATTACTCTTTCGGGTCTTTGCCCGCCAGCAGCTTGTCCAGCTCATCGCCGCCCACGTGGCGGAAATCCTGCCCTTTGACAAAGTAGAAGATGTATTCGCAGATGTTCTGGCAGCGGTCGCCGATACGTTCGATAGAGCGGGCGCAGAACAGCGCGGTGAGCACGCTCGGAATCGTGCGGGAATCTTCCATCATGTAGGTCATCAGCTGACGCACAATGCCTTCGTATTCCTGATCCACTTTTTTGTCTTCGCGATAAATTCGCACCGCTTCGTCGAGATCCATGCGCGCGAAGGCATCCAGCACGTCGTGCAGCATCTGCACCGTATGGCGGCCCAGCGACTCCAGGCTGACCAGCAGCGGCTGGTGCTGCTGGGAAAATTTCTCCAGCGCCGTGCGGCAGATTTTATCCGCCACGTCGCCGATGCGCTCCAGCTCGGCGATGGTTTTGATGATAGCCATCACCAGACGCAGGTCGCTCGCGGTCGGCTGACGCTTGGCGATGATGCGCACGCAGGCTTCATCAATCGCCACTTCCATCATGTTGACCTTCTGATCGCCTTCGATAACCCGTTTGGCCAGATCGCTGTCCTGGTTGTGCATGGCGGTAATCGCGTCGGAGAGCTGCTGTTCAACCAGCCCACCCATGGTCATCACCTGAGTACGGATGTACTCCAGCTCCGCGTTAAACTGACCAGAAATATGTTTATTAAGATTAAGGTTGTCCATTTAGCACTCCGCATGCCCGATAGATTCAAAAGCGGCTTACCTGAAATATCAGGGCATATCAGCCGTAACGACCCGTGATGTAATCTTCAGTCTGTTTCTTTTTCGGCTTGGTAAAGAGATCGTCCGTGTTGCTGAACTCAATCAGCTCGCCGAGGTACATAAACGCCGTGTGATCCGAGCAGCGCGCCGCCTGCTGCATGTTGTGCGTGACTATCACCACGGTGTAATCCTGCTTAAGCTCGGTGATAAGCTCCTCGATGCGCCCGGTGGAGATCGGGTCCAGCGCGGAGCAAGGCTCGTCGAGTAACAACACTTCCGGGCGAATAGCGATACCGCGCGCGATGCACAGACGCTGCTGCTGACCACCGGAGAGAGAGTACCCGCTCTGGTGCAGTTTATCCTTGGTTTCATTCCATAATGCGGCCTTGGTCAACGCCCACTGCACGCGTTCGTCCATTTCCGCACGGGAGAGCTTTTCGAACAGGCGCACCCCGAAAGCGATGTTGTCATAAATCGACATCGGGAACGGCGTCGGCTTCTGGAACACCATGCCGACTTTGGCGCGCAGCAGGGCGATATCCTGCGCGTGCGTCAGAATGTTTTCGCCATCCAGCAGGATTTCGCCTTCCGCGCGCTGCTCCGGGTAGAGCTCAAACATTTTGTTGAAGGTGCGCAGCAGCGTTGATTTGCCGCAGCCAGACGGACCGATAAACGCCGTCACCTGGTTTTTAGCGATATCCAGGCTGATGTTTTTCAGGGCATGGAATTTCCCGTAATAAAAGTTCAAATCGCGAACCTGAATTTTGCCCGGGGCAGTGTCAACCATACTCATTGCAATCTTTTCCTTATCCGGCGCCGCGCTGTGCCGCGCCGCATCAATTAACCGTGTTTACGTTTAGCGAACAGCACGCGCGCCAGGATATTCAGCAACAGCACGCACAGCGTAATAATCAGCACGCCGGCCCAGGCAAGCTGCTGCCACTCGGCAAACGGGCTCATGGCGAATTTGAAAATCGTCACCGGCAGGTTGGCGATAGGCTGCATCATGTCCGTGCTCCAGAACTGGTTGGAGAGCGCGGTAAAGAGCAGCGGAGCGGTTTCGCCTGCGATACGCGCCACCGCCAGCAGCACGCCGGTCAGGATGCCGGAAACCGACGCCTTCAGCGTAATGGCGGAAATCATCTTCCACTTCGGCGTCCCGAGCGCATAGGCCGCTTCGCGCAGGCTGTCCGGCACTAGTTTGAGCATGTTCTCGGTGGTGCGGATAACAATCGGCACCTGAAGCAGCGCCAGCGCAATCACGCCCGCCCAGCCGGAGAAGTGCTCCATCTGCGCCACGACGATGGTGTAGACGAACAGGCCCACCACAATGGAAGGCGCGGAGAGCAGAATGTCGTTAATAAAGCGGATAACTTCGGCAAGCCAGGACTTGCGTCCGTACTCCGCGAGATAAATCCCCGCCATGATGCCAAGCGGCGTACCAAACACGGTCGCCCAGAGGATAAGCAAGCCGCTGCCCGCCAGCGCGTTCGCAAGCCCCCCGCCCGCCGTGTTGGGCGGCGGCGTCATTTCGGTGAACAGGGCAAGCGACATGCCGTCGAAGCCGCGCGCCACCGTTGAGAACAGGATCCAGATAAGCCAGAACAGGCCGAACGCCATGGTCGCCATGGAAAGCGTCAGGGCGATGCGGTTTTTAGTGCGGCGCTTCGCCTGCATCTTACGGCGCGACTGCGCCAGCTCCTGGGAAGTTTGCAATTCCAGAGTGGTCGCCATTATCGTGCCCCCTCGTTTTTCGCCAGACGCATAATCATGACTTTAGAAATCGCCAACACGATAAACGTGATAACAAAGAGGATCAGACCCAGCTCCATCAGCGCCGCCACGTGCAGGCCAGACTCCGCTTCGGCGAATTCGTTCGCCAGCGCCGAGGTGATGCTGTTGCCCGGCATATAAAGTGACGCACTGTCGAGCTGGTAGGTGTTGCCGATGATAAAGGTAACCGCCATGGTTTCGCCCAGCGCGCGGCCAAGGCCAAGCATTACGCCGCCAATCACGCCGTTTTTGGTGAACGGCAACACGATGCGCCAGATAACTTCCCAGGTGGTGCAGCCGATGCCGTAGGCTGACTCTTTCATCATCACCGGGGTTTGCTCGAAGACATCGCGCATCACCGCCGCAATGTAAGGAATAATCATGATGGCGAGGATCACGCCTGCCGCGAGGATACCGATGCCGAACGCCGGGCCGGAGAAGAGCGCGCCGACAAACGGAATAGTAGAGAGCACGTTGCCCACCGGCTCCTGAAAATACGTGGCGAACAGCGGCGCGAAAATAAACAGCCCCCACATGCCGTAAACGATACTCGGGATAGCGGCCAGCAGTTCAATCGCGATGCCGAGCGGACGCTTTAACCAACCCGGGGCCAGCTCCGTCAGAAACAGGGCGATGCCGAAACTCACGGGAACCGCAATCAGCAGCGCAATAAACGAGGTGACCAGCGTGCCGTAAATCGGCACCAGCGCGCCATAAATGTCGTTAGGGGCATCCCATTCTTTGGTCCAGAGGAAGGAGAAACCAAATTTCTGGATGCTGGGCCAGGAGGAAATAATGAGGGAGACGATAATGCCGCCCAGCAGCAAAAGCACAATCAGCGCAGCCAGACGAACCAGCGCGCTGAAGATCATGTCACCCTTTTTCCCCGGAGGGTTAAATGCAGGCTTTGTCGCAGCCATAAGTCACTCTTTCAGTTTGGGCCAGGAAGCGCGCATTTTATCGTTCTTCCTGGCTAACGTAATGCTATACCCTAAATAATTCGGGTTGCAGCAAGGCGGCAAGCTTGTGAATCCCCAGCAGCATAGATTCACTATGTCACTGGGGTGAACAAGCGCAGCCAACACAGCTGCGGCTCGAAGTATGACGGGTATTTAGTACAACGCTTTACCGCTGCTGTCTTTCACGCTGGTCTTCCATGCCGCGCGAACCTGCTCAACCACGCTGTCCGGCAGAGAAGCATAGTCCAGGTCGTTAGCCTGCTTCGCGCCTTCTTTATAAGCCCAGTCGAAGAACTTCAGCACTTCAGCGCCCTGCTCAGGTTTCTTCTGCTCTTTGTGGACCAGAATGAAGGTGGTGGAGGTAATCGGCCACGCATTGTCGCCTTTCTGGTTAGTCAGGTCCTGCGCGAAGGATTTGCTCCAGTCCACGCCTTTCGCCGCGTTGGAGAAGCTCTCTTCGGTCGGGTCAACCGGCTTGCCGTCGGCGGAAACCAGTTTGGTGTAAGTCAGGTTGTTCTGCTTGGCGTAAGCGTATTCCACATAGCCGATGGAGCCCGGCAGGCGCTGTACGAACGCGGCGATGCCGTCGTTGCCTTTACCACCGAGACCGGTCGGCCAGTTAACGGTAGAGCCGGCGCCGATTTTGGATTTCCACTCGTCGTTCACTTTAGCGAGGTAGCTGGTGAAAACGAAGGAGGTGCCGGAACCGTCAGCGCGACGCACTACTGCGATATTCTGTGAAGGCAGTTTTTTGCCCGGGTTCAGCTTAGCAATCGCTTCGTCGTCCCACTTCTTGATTTTGCCAAGGTAGATATCGCCAAGGGTTTTGCCATCCAGCACCAGTTCGCCCGCTTTGAAGCCCGGCAGGTTAACCGCCAGCACCACGCCGCCGATAACGGTCGGGAACTGGAACAGGCCTTCCTGCTGCAGTTTTTCATCAGACAGCGGCGCATCGGAAGCGCCGAAATCCACGGTGTTGGCAATGATTTGCTTCACGCCGCCGGAAGAGCCGATCCCCTGGTAGTTCACTTTGTTACCGGTGGATTTCTGGTAAGTGTCAGCCCACTTGGCATACACCGGCGCCGGGAAGGTTGCACCGGCGCCAGTCAGGCTTGCGGCCGCGTTAACGGCGAAAGCGCTCATCGATAAGGTCGCGGCGACAACAGTTGCGACGGTGGTACGCATAACTTTCATAATGTCTCCTGCATGAGGTAAACGTAATTCATTGTTAAGTGGCTACGCTCTGCAAAATAGGACAATTGGGTGACAGTTAAATGTACGAATTATGACAGTTTTATGACAAGGCGGAATCCGGGTATTTGCGTTAAGTAATACATAATAAATTCAATGAGTTAAATTAGTTTATGACGAGGGGATGAAAGAAAAATTTTCTTTTTATGACAGGGTAAACATAGCTCCGCAAGCGTAATTTGTCATAGACGTCGGTCGTTTAGCCGGACGGGAATTCAGCGATGATCACTCATAACAAAGCGTCTCAACGCCCCTTTTTAACGGAGCGGCGCTGAAGCTGACGCGCATGTTCTTGCTGCATTTTGAGCCGCAGACACCAGCGGACCAGGTTAACCATCTCCCGGCTGTTTATCATTCGCCAGGCAAGCCATAACAGCATCACGCCTGTGGCCCAACTCAGCCCAAACAGAAGCGAGAGTGGCTGAAAAACCAGCCCGCAAACCAGCGTCGCCAGGCTTATCACCAGATGTAAAAACCAGCCATAAAACAGCGTAAGCAGGCCGCTGCGCCGGCCTTTTGTAATAGTCAGCGTGCTGGTCATGAGCAACGCCAGCCAGACGATGCCTGCGATTATCCACACGAGAGAAAAAGCCGGACGCAGCGCAGCGACGTTTGCCACTGCGCTGAAGAATAGTGCGTAGCCGCTCGCCACCAGCACATGGTAGTAAGAGGAGGTGCCGAAATAGCGGGATGTGGGCGCATCGCTACACTGCGCTATGTTCCGCTTCAGCTTGTGCAGCCTGCGATGCGAGATATCGTCTTCAACCTCGGCGCTGAACGCCAGCAACTGCGAGAACCGGGAACCGGAAATCCATGCAAACAGGGCCATAAAAGCGTGTTTTCCATTACGTTGCTGAAAAAAAAGAGGTTGCCGTCTGGCAACCTCTTCAGAGGATAACACGAGTCAGGAGAGATTATTCTACCGTAACCGATTTCGCCAGGTTGCGCGGCTGGTCCACATCGGTGCCTTTAATCAGCGCCACGTGGTAAGCCAGCAGTTGCAGCGGCACGGTGTAGAAAATGGGCGCAATCACCTCTTCCACATGCGGCATCGGGATAATGTGCATGTTTTCGCTGCTGGTGAAACCGGCGTCCTGATCGGCGAAGACATAGAGCTGGCCGCCGCGGGCGCGCACTTCTTCGATGTTAGACTTCAGTTTTTCCAGCAGTTCGTTGTTAGGCGCAACCACAATCACTGGCATATCCGCATCGATAAGCGCCAGCGGGCCATGTTTCAGCTCGCCTGCGGCATAGGCTTCCGCATGGATATAAGAGATCTCTTTGAGCTTTAACGCCCCTTCCAGCGCGATGGGGTACTGATCGCCGCGGCCCAGGAACAGCGCGTGGTGTTTCTCCGAGAAGCCCTCTGCGAGCTGCTCAATACGTTTGTCCTGGGAAAGCATCTGCTCAATGCGGCTCGGCAACGCCTGCAGGCCGTGAACGATGTCATGCTCGATGGAGGCATCCAGCCCTTTCAGACGGCTCAGCTTCGCCACCAGCATCAGCAGTACGGTTAACTGCGTGGTAAACGCTTTGGTCGAAGCCACGCCGATTTCGGTGCCCGCTTTGGTCATCAGCGCCAGCGAGGATTCACGCACCAGCGAAGAACCCGGGACGTTACAGATAGCGAGCGAACCGAGGTAACCCAGCTCTTTCGACAGGCGCAGCGCCGCCAGCGTGTCCGCCGTTTCGCCAGACTGCGAAAGGGTAATCATCAGGCTGTTGCGACGCACCGCGGATTTGCGGTAGCGGAATTCAGAGGCGATTTCCACGTCACAAGGCACGCCAGCCAGCGATTCAAACCAGTAGCGGGAAACCATGCCGGAGTTGTAAGAGGTACCGCATGCCACGATCTGGATGTGCTCAACCTGCGACAGCAGCTTATTAGCGTCCGGACCCAGTTCGCTAAGATCCACTTCGCCGTGGTTGATGCGCCCGGTCAGGGTGTTCTTAATGGCGTTCGGCTGCTCATAAATCTCTTTCTGCATGTAGTGACGATAAATGCCTTTATCGCCCGCATCGTATTGCAGATTGGATTCGATCTCTTCACGCGTTACCTGGTCGCCCGATTTTTCAAAAATGGTCACGGAACGACGGGTCACTTCAGCGATGTCGCCCTCTTCCAGGAAGATGAAGCGACGGGTCACTGGCAGCAGCGCCAGCTGATCGGATGCGATAAAGTTCTCGCCTACGCCAAGGCCGATGACCAGCGGGCTGCCGGAACGGGCCGCCAGCAGTACGCTCGGGTCGCGGCTGTCCATAATGACGGTGCCGTAGGCGCCGCGCAGCTGTGGGATAGCGCGCAGCACCGCTTCACGCAGCGTACCGCCTTTCGCCAGCTCCCAGTGGACGAGGTGCGCGATAACTTCGGTGTCGGTCTCGGAGATAAATTCGTAGCCGCGAGATTTCAGTTCTTCGCGCAGCGGTTCATGGTTTTCGATAATGCCGTTATGCACGACCACAATGTGGCCGGAAACGTGCGGGTGCGCATTGCCTTCAGAAGGCTCGCCATGCGTTGCCCAACGGGTGTGAGCAATACCGGTACCGCCACGCAGCGGTTGTTCTTCCGCCGCCTGAGCCAGCATCTGGACTTTGCCAAGGCGACGCAGGCGAGTCATATGCCCTTCGCTGTCAACCACCGCCAGCCCCGCAGAGTCGTAACCGCGGTACTCCAGACGACGTAAGCCTTCAAGCAAGATTTCAGCAATATCACGTTGCGCGACTGCGCCAACAATTCCACACATAGTTAATGGTTCCTGATTATGGCTTTACGCCATACGTTGTCGACGACCTGTATTGCCCTTTTTGGGCGCCCCGAGCCTTGTAGAGAGTGGGGTTATTTTTATGTATCCCTTACGGGACAAGAGCGGGGGCGGTTTATTATGTGCCCCTCTGCCCGAACCGCTTCCTGCAGGAAGCGACAACACTTACTTTTTCTTCACCGGGCGCTGCCAACCCTGGATATGGGTCTGCTTCACACGACTGATAACCAGTTCATCTTCAGCGATATCACGCGTGACCGTCGTGCCCGCGCCGATAGTCGCGCCGCGCGCCACGCTTACTGGCGCCACCAGTTGCGTATCGGAACCGACAAAGACATCATCGCCGATAATGGTTTTGTGTTTATTCGCGCCATCGTAATTACAGGTGATGGTGCCTGCGCCGATATTCACATTGGCGCCGATTTCCGCATCGCCGAGATAGGTCAGGTGGCCCGCTTTGGAGCCTTTCCCCAGACGCGCTTTTTTCATTTCCACGAAGTTGCCGACGTGGGCGCCCTCTTCAAGCTCCGCACCTGGGCGCAGGCGAGCAAACGGACCGATGGTGCAGGCCGCCTCCAGACGCGCCTCTTCTACTACGGAGTAAGGGCTGATTTCGCAGTCATCGCCGATGATGCTGTTTTTAATAACGCAGCCCGCGCCGATTTTTACGCGATTGCCAAGCGTTACGCGCCCTTCGATAACGACATTCACATCGATTTCAACATCGCGGCCGTGTTCAAGCTCGCCGCGCAGGTCAAAACGGGCCGGATCGCGCAGCATGACGCCCGCCAGCAGCAGTTTTTCCGCCTGCTCGGCCTGATAAACGCGCTCCAGACGCGCCAGCTGCAGACGGTTGTTAACACCTTCCACTTCGCTTAAGCGATCCGGATGTACCGCAGCGATGTCGTGGCCTTCCTGGTGAGCCATGGCGATAATGTCGGTGATGTAATATTCGCCCTGCGCGTTGTTGTTGTTCAGCTTCGCCAGCCAGCGCTTAAGATCCGCGCCGTTCGCGATCAGGATGCCGGTATTGATTTCATTGATCAGACGTTGCTGTTCAGTGGCATCTTTATGCTCGACAATGCCGGTGACGTTGCCGTTATCACGCGTGATGCGGCCATAGCCCGTCGGGTCTTCAAGCTTAACGGTCAGCAGGCCAATACCGCCTTGCGGTTTGGCTGCACGCAGGCGCGCAAGCGTCTCCACGCTAATGAGCGGTACGTCGCCGTAGAGCATCAGGATGTCTTCGTCGTCGCTAAAAAACGGCGCCGCCTGCTGCATGGCGTGTCCGGTGCCCAGCTGTTCCGCCTGCAATACCCAGTTCAGCGAGTCATCACGAAGCGTTTGCTTCAGCAGTTCGCCGCCATGGCCATAAACCAGATGTACGCGCTGCGCGCCTACCTGTTTAGCGGCATCGATAACATGCTGCACCATGGCTTTGCCAGCCAGTTGGTGCAACACTTTCGGAAGGTCGGAATACATGCGGGTGCCTTTGCCTGCTGCAAGGATCACCACGCTCATCGCACTGTTTGACATACACGTCCTGACTTTTAAAAGTGAATGAAGTAAAGCGAGTTAATACCGAAAATTCTACATATTTTTCAGCATAAAAAGGATCGCTGTTTAATCCCGCATTTTTCCTCTCACTTAACTCTTTTGGGTTTATAAAAGCACTACAAAAACGGCATTTCGCTGGTTAAACCTGCTTAAAAACAATCTTAATCAGCGCCTTATCAGTTTTTTCACTATTAAAATAAAGCGATGGTTTGCGTCTCTAGCCTTTCGCATATCAGCTTAGTCATTCTTCTGAAATTGTAAGCACGACCGCGCATACGGCGCCCCATTCTCTGAAGCGTTTTGAGTCTGGCAGACAGCAGAATTTGATCAATCATCCGAATGAACTAGTCACGATGTTGAAACACAAGGAATTCATAGCGAAAGAAGCGGATTAACAGATAAAAAGTATAATAAATAATCAATGCCAGGTGGTGGCAGTGAAATGCAGATAAAAAAAATGCCAGTCATCAGACTGGCATTTTCAATTACAAGCCGGTGTTACATCGCTTTTTTAGTCAACTCGATAACGCGCAGTTTGGCGATAGCTTTAGCCAGCTCAGCAGAAGCCTGAGCGTAGTCCACGTCGCCGTGAGAGCTGCTAATATGCTCTTCCGCCTTACGCTTCGACTCCAGAGCTCGCGCTTCGTCGAGATCCTGGCCACGAATCGCGGTGTCCGCGAGCACGGTTACGTTGCCCGGTTGCACTTCCAGCACGCCGCCGGAGAGATAAATAAACTCTTCGTGGCCGTGCTGTTTCACGATGCGGATCATACCAGGCTTAATGGCGGTGAGCAGCGGGGCGTGTCCCGGGTAAATACCCAGTTCACCTTCACTGCCCGTAACCTGGATTTTCTCAACCAGACCAGAAAACATCTGCTGTTCTGCGCTGACGACATCCAGGTGGTAAGTCATTGCCATATCACCCTCCGATTAAGGCGTTAAAGTTTTTTGGCTTTTTCCACGGCTTCGTCAATGGAGCCAACCATGTAGAACGCCTGCTCCGGCAGGTGGTCGTATTCGCCTTCCATGATGCCTTTAAAGCCACGGATGGTGTCTTTCAGCGAAACGTATTTACCCGGAGAACCGGTGAACACCTCTGCTACGAAGAACGGCTGGGACAGGAAGCGCTGGATCTTACGCGCGCGAGCTACCACCAGTTTGTCTTCTTCAGACAGTTCGTCCATACCAAGGATGGCGATGATGTCTTTCAGCTCCTGATAACGCTGCAGAATAGACTGCACGCCGCGAGCGGTATCGTAGTGTTCCTGACCTACCACCAGCGGGTCCAGCTGACGGCTGGTAGAGTCCAGCGGGTCAACTGCCGGGTAGATACCCAGAGACGCGATCTGACGGCTCAGTACCACGGTTGCGTCAAGGTGCGCAAAGGTGGTTGCAGGAGACGGGTCAGTCAAGTCATCCGCCGGTACGTATACCGCCTGAACGGAGGTGATAGAACCGGTTTTGGTGGAAGTGATACGTTCCTGCAGAACACCCATCTCTTCCGCCAGGGTCGGCTGGTAACCTACCGCTGAAGGCATACGGCCCAGCAGTGCGGATACTTCAGTACCGGCCAGGGTGTAACGATAGATGTTGTCAACGAACAGCAGTACGTCACGACCTTCGTCACGGAATTTCTCAGCCATGGTCAGGCCGGTCAGCGCCACGCGCAGACGGTTTCCCGGCGGCTCGTTCATCTGGCCGTAAACCAGGGATACTTTGTCCAGAACGTTGGAGTCGGTCATTTCGTGGTAGAAGTCGTTACCTTCACGGGTACGCTCGCCCACGCCCGCAAACACGGAGTAGCCGGAGTGCTCGATCGCGATGTTACGGATGAGCTCCATCATGTTTACCGTTTTACCTACGCCCGCACCACCGAACAGACCGACTTTACCGCCCTTAGCGAACGGACACATCAGGTCGATAACTTTGATGCCGGTTTCCAGCAGTTCCTGAGAGCTGGACAGCTCTTCGTAAGTCGGAGCGGAGCGGTGAATCGCCCAGCGCTCTTCTTCGCCGATATCGCCTTTCATGTCGATCGGCTGACCCAGCACGTTCATGATACGGCCCAGGGTCGCTTTGCCTACCGGGACTTCGATCGGGTGCTCGAGGTCTGCTACAGGCAGACCACGACGCAGACCGTCGGAAGAACCCATCGCGATGGTACGCACGATACCGCCGCCGAGCTGCTGCTGCACTTCCAGCACCAGACGCTCATTACCATTTGTTACCTCAAGGGCGTCGTACACCTTCGGTACGGCATCCTGAGGGAACTCGACGTCCACCACGGCGCCGATTACCTGGACAATCTTTCCAGTAGCCATCTTGAATCCTCTACGAAATAACCTGGTTAAACCGCGGCGGCCCCCGAGACGATCTCGGTGAGTTCCTGAGTAATGCTGGCCTGACGAGCTTTGTTGTATACCAACTGCAGCTCTTTAATCAGGCTGCCGCCATTATCGGTTGCGGCTTTCATCGCCACCATTCGTGCGGCCTGCTCGCTGGCCAGGTTTTCAACCACGCCCTGATAAACCTGCGATTCCACATAACGGCGCAGCAGGGTATCCAGCAGCGCTTTCGGGTCGGGTTCATACAGGTAATCCCAGGATTTACGTTTCAACTCTTCATCTTCTGAAGCCGGTAGCGGCAGCAGTTGAGTGATGGTTGGAGCCTGAGACATGGTGTTAATAAATTTGTTGCTGACAATGTAAAGCTTGTCCAGACGACCTTCATCGTAGGCCTGCAACATCACTTTAACCGGGCCGATCAGTTCAGACAGCGAAGGGTTATCCCCCATGCCAGTCACCTGAGCGACAATGTTGCCGCCTACGGAATTGAAGAAAGAAACGCCCTTGGAGCCGATCATTGCGAGGTCGCACTGAACGCCTTTATCGGACCATACTTTCATATCCGCCAGCAGTTTTTTGAACAGGTTGATGTTCAAGCCACCGCACAGACCACGGTCGGTAGACACCACCAGGTAGCCCACGCGTTTAACGTCGCGTTCTTCCAGGTAAGGGTGCTTATATTCCAGATTACCGGTAGCAAGGTGACTAATCACTTTGCGCATGGTATCTGCATAAGGACGGCTGGCCGCCATGCGATCCTGCGATTTACGCATTTTGGAAGCGGCGACCATCTCCATCGCTTTAGTGATCTTTTGCGTGTTCTGGACGCTTGCGATCTTACTACGTATCTCTTTTGCGCCGGCCATGAGCTTCTCCTCAATGCCTTGCGGCTTGCCTTACAGCAAGCCGCCAGACGTTACCAGGACTGGGTTGCTTTGAAGGAGTCGAGGAGGCTTTTCAGCTTGCCTTCGATCTCATCGTTATAGCCACCGTTCTGGTTAATCTCTTGCATCAGCGGAGCGTGGTCACGGTCAGCGTAAGCCAGCAGAGCGGCTTCGAAGCTACCGATTTTCGCCAGTTCCACATCTTCGAGGTAACCGCGTTCCGCCGCAAACAGTACCAGGCCCTGCTGTGCAACAGACATCGGCGCATACTGTTTCTGCTTGAGCAGCTCGGTCACTTTCTGACCATGGCTCAGCTGCTTACGGGTCGCTTCGTCAAGATCGGAAGCGAACTGAGAGAACGCCGCCAGTTCACGATACTGCGCCAGCGCGGTACGGATACCACCGGACAGTTTCTTGATGATCTTGGTCTGAGCTGCGCCACCCACACGGGATACCGAGATACCCGGGTTAACTGCCGGACGAATACCGGAGTTGAACAGGTTGGTTTCCAGGAAGATCTGACCATCGGTAATGGAGATTACGTTGGTCGGAACGAACGCGGAAACGTCACCCGCCTGGGTTTCGATGATCGGCAGAGCGGTCAGGGAGCCGGTTTTACCTTTCACTTCACCTTTAGTGAAGTTCTCAACGTATTCCGCGTTAACGCGGGATGCGCGCTCCAGCAGACGGGAGTGGAGGTAGAACACGTCGCCCGGGAATGCTTCACGTCCTGGCGGACGACGGAGCAGCAGGGAAACCTGACGGTAAGCGACAGCCTGTTTGGACAGGTCATCGTAAACGATCAGCGCGTCTTCGCCGCGGTCGCGGAAGTATTCACCCATTGCGCAACCGGCATACGGTGCCAGGTATTGCAGCGCAGCGGATTCAGACGCAGTCGCAACCACAACGATGGTGTTGGACAGCGCGCCGTGCTCTTCCAGCTTACGAACCACGTTAGAAATGGTGGACGCTTTCTGGCCGATAGCCACGTACACGCATTTGATGCCGGAATCGCGCTGGTTGATGATGGCGTCGATTGCCATCGCGGTTTTACCCGTCTGGCGGTCGCCGATGATAAGCTCACGCTGGCCGCGACCGATTGGAATCATGGCATCGACGGATTTGTAACCGGTCTGTACAGGCTGGTCTACGGATTGGCGATCGATAACGCCCGGTGCGATAACTTCGATTGGCGAGAAGCCATCGTGTTCAACCGGACCTTTACCGTCGATCGGCGCGCCCAGGGTGTTAACCACACGGCCCAGCAGGCCACGGCCAACCGGCACTTCCAGAATACGGCCAGTACACTTAACCTTCATGCCTTCGGCGAGGTCAGCGTAAGGACCCATGACTACGGCACCTACAGAGTCGCGCTCCAGGTTCAGTGCGATAGCGTAACGGTTACCCGGCAGGGAGATCATTTCACCCTGCATACAATCGGCCAGGCCGTGGATACGGATAACACCGTCACTTACAGAAACAATAGTACCTTCGTTATGAGCTTCGCTCACAACATTGAACTGAGCAATGCGCTGCTTGATCAGTTCGCTGATTTCGGTGGAATTCAGTTGCATGCTCCAGTCCCCTTAAGACTGCAAGACGTCTGCAAGGCGCTCAAGACGGCCGCGAATGCTGCCATCAATGACCATATCACCCGCACGGATGATGACGCCTGCCATTACAGACTTATCGATTTTGCAATTCAGCTTCACTTTGCGTGACAGACGTTTTTCCATCGCGGCGCTGATTTTCGCAAGCTGTTCTTCGCTTAACGCGCTGGCCGAGGTGACATCCACCTCAACAGTAGCCTCAAGGGCTGCGCGCAGTTGCATGAACTGCTCAAGAACATCAGGAAGGACCTTCAGACGACCGTTTTCCGCCATCACCCGAATCAGGTTCTGGCCATTTTCGTCCAGCTGGTCACCGCAAATTGCGATAAACGACTCAGAGAGCGTTTCCGGCGCCAACGCGCCGGAGAGAAGCTCTGCCATTTGTTCGTTTTTAGCCACCTCAGCGGCAAACGCCAGCATGTTCTGCCAGCGGTCGAGGCTTTGGTGTTCGACGGCAAAGTCAAAAGCTGCTTTGGCGTAGGGGCGAGCTACCGTTACAAATTCAGACATCAGCCCCTCCCTCCTTACAGTTCAGCGACAAGTTTATCCACGATGTCGCTGTTAGCAGCTTCATCCACGGAACGTTCGATGATCTTCTCGGCGCCAGCAACAGCCAGCGTAGCGACTTGCTTACGCAGCTCTTCGCGTGCGCGTTTGCGTTCGGCTTCGATTTCCGCCTGCGCTTGCGCGACGATTTTGTTACGTTCCTGCTCTGCTTCAGCTTTGGCTTCGTCCAGGATCTGCGCGCGGCGTTTGTTCGCCTGCTCGATGATTACCTGAGCTTCCGCCTTCGCTTTTTTCAGCTGGTCGGTCGCGTTGGCCTGTGCAAGGTCCAAATCCTTTTTAGCTCGTTCAGCAGAAGCAAGGCCGTCAGCAATCTCTTTTTGACGCTTTTCGATGGCAGCCATTAAAGGCGGCCATACATACTTCATGCAGAACAGAACGAACAGGACAAACGCGATGGCCTGGCCGAGGATTGTTGCGTTAAGATTCACAGCACAATGCCTCTTATCTGGTTAATGTTCTGATATTGCCCGTTAATTCCAGACAACTTCGTTTACTACGCGACAGCGAACATCACGTACAGACCCAGACCCACAGCGATCATCGGGATAGCATCCACCAGACCCATTACGATAAAGAACTGAGTACGCAGCAGAGGAATCAGATCAGGCTGGCGCGCAGCGCCTTCCAGGAATTTGCCCCCGAGGATGCCGATACCGATCGCAGCACCGATTGCCGCCAGACCCATCATCACAGCGGCAGCCATGTACAGCAGATCCATATTCAGGTTTTCCATGACAGTCTCCAGTTTGTTTCAGTTAAAACGCAGTAGTGTTGAGTAAAAAAATCAATGCTCTTCAGACGCCATCGACAGATAGACGATCGTCAGAACCATGAAAATGAAGGCTTGCAGCGTAATGATCAGGATGTGGAAAATAGCCCAGGGCACGTTCAACACCCATTGCGACCACCACGGCAGCAGACCAGCAATCAGAATGAAAATCAGCTCACCGGCATACATGTTGCCGAACAGTCGCAGACCGAGAGAAACCGGCTTAGACAGCAGGCTCACGCCTTCCAGAATCAGGTTGATTGGAATGAACGCCCAGTGATTGAACGGCTGAAGCGTCAACTCTTTCGTGAAGCCGCCGATGCCTTTCATTTTGATGCTGTAGAACAGAATGAGAATAAACACGCCAAGCGCCATGGACAGGGTGATGTTCACGTCAGCAGACGGCACCACGCGCAACGCAGGCAGGCCGAACACATGCTCACCGATATACGGCAGCAGGTCGATTGGCAGTAAATCCATCAGGTTCATCAGGAATACCCAGACGAAAATCGTCAGGGCCAGCGGGGCAATCAGCTTGCTTTTACCGTGGTACATGTCTTTCACGCTACCATGGACAAAGCCGATGACCAGCTCTACCGCCGTCTGGAATTTACCCGGTACGCCGCTGGTCGCGTTTTTAGCGACTTTACGGAACAGCACCAGAAACAACAGACCCAGCACCACCGAGAAGAACATGGAGTCGATGTTGAGCGTCCAGAAGGTGGCCGGGGGGTTATGCGGATCCACCAGCGAGAAGGTACGCAGGTCAATCTGAAGGTTATTCAGATGGTGACCTATATACTCCTGCGGCGTCGAGATTTCTCCTGCAGACATGATGCCTCTTACCCTTTGTTGTTGATTACAGCTGGTGCCAGTATCTGAACCACCAGCACCGAAACCCACGTCACTATGAGCGGTACAAATTCCGCTTTGAATACCGCCAGCGCCACCACCAGCAGAGTAAAGGTCGCAACCACCTTAATCGCTTCGCCGAGAGCGAATGTCCAGGCCACGCGGCCTTGAGCGGGTGTATGCGCCTGATGGCGCCAGGCAAAAATCATAAAAAACACATTCGGCAGCAAGACTGCCAGGCCTCCGCTTACTGCGGAAGCGCCCCAGAAGGGGTCTTTGAGGCAAAACAGCAATCCGATTGCTATTGCCGCCAGCAGTTGAATGAACAGAAGCTTGCGAGCAACGTTTCTACTCAAAAGCGACACCGGCATAAGATTCCACTCCTGCTCCCTTCGAGGTATGTCGCGTGTCGTATAAAACTGTCTTTGCAGCTTAGAGTCAAGCTTCAAAAAGCGCTCAAATTATACGGGGCGGCCTCGTGATTTCAAACAATAAGTAGCTAAAAGGTGAATAAATGTTTAAATAATTTTCGGCATAGCGATTTTCTCACTTTTTTATGAAACGCCAGCGCGAGAAGCGAAATCAGCGGAATGCGCGTAATTACGGCAATTAAAGCGTGCTTTGGATCACATTATTAACATTTACGCTTACAGAAAATTTATTTCATTTAAGAATGTAAGCCACCCATCCTACTGAAATATAAACGCTTTAAATTCGCTATTTTTCAAAACAGCGAAAAACACGATAAAAACCTTTTATTGACATCCGCGACAAAAATTTAACATTTAAAACTTTGCTGACGCACACTTTTAGCAGGCTGATATTTTCACTGTTGATTATTTAAATTGGCATACAAAACGTGCGCCGTTAAGAAACAGAAAACCCACAGTAAATAAAGGGTAAATTCGCAACGGAATAATTGCTTATTTTTAAAGCCCTAATTAACAAAATGGAAACATCCCTATTTCCACTTTTTTTGATAAAAATTAAATTTTGTTTGGTTTAATCGTAACCAGATGACGTTCGCCTTCAAGGGACGGCACCTTCAACGGCACAATTTCCTCAACGCTGAAGCCTGCAGGTAACGAAGCGATTTCATCATCAGGGCGAAGACCTTTGAGGGCATAAAAACGCCCCTCCCCTGCCGGCAGGTGATGGCACCAGCTCACCATATCCGACAACGAAGCGAAGGCGCGGCTGATAACGCCGTCAAACGGCGGCTCGGCGGGAAACGCCTCGACGCGGCTTTGTACCGGCGTGATATTTTCCAGCTTCAGCTCATGCTGCACCTGTTTTAAAAAGCGAACGCGCTTGCCAAGGCTATCCAGCAGCGTGAAATGCGCCTGCGGCATGACTATCGCCAGGGGGATTCCCGGTAGCCCCGGTCCTGTGCCGACATCGATAAAGCGAGTGCCTTTCAGGTAAGGCGCCACGACAATGCTGTCGAGGATATGGCGCACCAGCATCTCCTGCGGGTCGCGCACGGAGGTCAGGTTATAGGCCTTATTCCATTTGTTCAGCATACCGACATAGTCCAGCAGCTGTTCTTTCTGGCGATCGGGCAGCGAAATGGTCGCCGCATCCAGCAGACGATTAAGTGAATTGAGCACAACAGTATCCTAAAAAAAGGGCCAGCCTGGCGCTGACCCATGTTTAACATGCTCAGGCGCTGCGGCGCAGCAGCCCTTGTTTTTTCAGCCAGACCAGCAGAATGGAGATAGCGGCTGGGGTGATCCCGGAGATACGGGACGCCTGACCGATAGAAGCTGGCTTATGATCGTTTAGCTTGGCGATAACCTCATTGGAAAGACCGTTCACCTGGCGGTAGTCGAGGGTTGCCGGCAGTAACGTGTTCTCGTTACGCTGCTGCTTCTCAATCTCGTCCTGCTGGCGAGCGATATACCCCTCGTACTTGACCTGAATCTCGACCTGTTCGGCCGCCTCTGCATCAGCCAGACCGGGACCGAAGCTTTCCAGCTTCACCAGCTGCTCGTAAGTCATTTCCGGGCGACGCAGTAAGTCTTCGCCGCTCGCTTCACGGGAGAGCGGCGCCGTTAAGTGAGCATTCACTTCGGATACATTTTCTGCATTCGGGTGTACCCAGGTTTCTTTCAGGCGCTGGCGCTCGCGTTCAATGTTCTCCAGCTTCTCGTTGAAGCGCGCCCAGCGTTCGTCATCCACCAGGCCCAGTTCGCGGCCAATAGTGGTCAGACGCAGGTCGGCGTTATCTTCACGCAGCATCAGTCGATATTCTGCGCGGGAGGTAAACATGCGGTACGGCTCTTTGGTGCCGAGGGTGCAGAGATCGTCCACCAACACCCCAAGGTAAGCCTGATCGCGACGCGGCGACCAGCCCTCTTTTTCCGCAGAGTAGCGGCCAGCGTTCAGCCCTGCCAGCAGCCCCTGCGCGGCGGCTTCTTCATAGCCCGTCGTGCCGTTAATCTGTCCGGCGAAGAACAGCCCCTGAATGTATTTGCTTTCAAGGGTAGGTTTCAAATCGCGCGGGTCGAAGAAGTCATATTCAATCGCGTAGCCCGGGCGTACGATGCGCGCGTTTTCCATTCCCTTCATGGAGCGGACAATCTGCATTTGTACGTCAAACGGCAAGCTGGTGGAGATGCCGTTCGGGTAAATTTCGTTACTGGTCAGCCCTTCCGGTTCGAGGAAGATCTGGTGCGCGTTGCGATCGGCAAAGCGCATCACTTTGTCTTCGATAGAAGGACAATAACGCGGGCCGATCCCCTCAATGATCCCGGCATACATCGGGCTGCGGTCGAGGTTATTGCGGATCACGTCGTGCGTTTTTTCGTTCGTGTGCGTGATGTAGCATGGCACCTGCGCCGGATGCTGGGAAACAGACCCCATGAACGAGAACACCGGCATCGGGTTATCGCCGTGTTGCTGCGCCAGCTCGCTAAAATCAATGGTGCGGGCATCAATGCGCGGCGGCGTACCGGTTTTAAGGCGGTTTACACGCAGCGGCAGTTCACGCAGGCGGCGAGCCAGCGGAATGGAAGGCGGGTCGCCTGCACGGCCGCCGCTGTAGTTATCAAGTCCAATATGAATTTTGCCGTCGAGGAAAGTGCCGACCGTCAGCACGACTGCTTTAGCGCGGAACTTCAGGCCCATCTGTGTAACCGCGCCGACAACGCGATCGTTTTCCACGATCAGGTCGTCTACCGCCTGCTGGAAGATCATCAGATTAGGCTGGTTCTCAAGCGCAGTGCGCACCGCCTGCTTATAAAGCACACGGTCTGCCTGAGCGCGGGTGGCGCGAACCGCCGGCCCTTTGCTTGCGTTTAGTATCCTAAACTGAATGCCGCCCTGATCGATCGCTTTCGCCATTAACCCGCCGAGGGCGTCCACTTCCTTAACCAGATGTCCTTTACCAATACCGCCGATCGCCGGGTTGCAGGACATCTGTCCCAGCGTGTCGATATTGTGTGTCAATAGCAGGGTCTGTTGACCCATACGTGCAGCGGCCATCGCGGCCTCGGTACCTGCATGACCCCCGCCAATGATGATGACGTCAAAAGGATCCGGATAAAACATGGTGGTGTAACCTCGCGGTGTTGCGAATGAGGATGGGAAGTCCCGGGCCGTGGATTCTACTCAACTTTAGCGTATCGAGAAAGCATCGGGATCGTTGGTATTAAAAAGAAGATCTTTTATATAGGGATCTTTTTTACTGTGATCTCTTATTAAGATCGACCTGTCCTGTGGATAACGGCAAACCCCCTTTCAGGATCAATGCGTTATCCAGGATCGCTTGCTGTGAATGATCGGTGATCCCACACCGTATAAGCTGGGATCAGAAACGAAGGTTATGCACAACTCAAAAAGTAAACAAAGGTTATACTTTGGATAACTACGGCTTGATCCAAGCTTTTCAGCAGGTTTATCCACAGAAAAAAATCGATCTTTGTCGTAATCAGAGTAAATTTTTCCAGGATCCCAGCCAGATTTCGGCCGGATCTTCCGGAATGTCGTGATCGAGAATGTTAATTTTCAGCAGATCGCCGACGCGTTTTGCTCCACAGGCGGTAAGCAGTTCGTCCATTTTCTCAATGGCGCCGCAGAAGGTGTCATACTCCCGGCTACCGATACCAATAGCGCCGTAGCGTAAACCACTCAGATCGGGGTGCTGTTCGTTCAGCTCGTCATAAAGCGGCTGAAGGTTATCCGGCAGATCGCCTGCGCCATGGGTCGAACTTACCACCAGCCAGACGCCTTCTTTATTCAGATCATCCAGCAGGGGGCCGTGGAAGGTTTTTGTAGAAAAGTTGGCCTCTTCCAGCTTTTCCGCCAGATGCTCGGCCACGTACTCCGCGCCGCCCAGGGTGCTGCCGCTGATCAGGGTAATGTCTGCCATGGTGTCCCGCCTTTAGTAAAACGAGTTGCATTGTACGCTGTGAGCGGGCTGGGATCTACCTGTGGATAATATGGGTATCAAAAAAGAGACCTATGGCCGGATGGTGCGCATGATCGGGTTTTGTAAGGAGATCAGCGTCTCCGTGGACTGAATTTCATCAATTGTCTGGATCTTGTTGATAAGTACCTGCTGCAGCGCGTCAATGGAGCGGCACATCACTTTAATAAAGATACTGTAGTGCCCGGTGGTGTAATAAGCCTCCGTCACTTCCTCCAGGCTTTCCAGCTTCGCCAGCGCCGCCGGGTAATCTTTCGCGCTCTTGAGAATAATGCCGATAAAGCAACAGACGTCATAACCAAGCTGTTTCGGGCTTACGTCTATTCGTGCGCCGGTAATAATGCCTGCCTGCTTCATCTTCTCAACCCGTACGTGGATAGTGCCAGGGCTTACGCCAAATTGTTTGGCAAGCTCCGCATAGGCGGTGCGGGCGTTTGCCATCAAAGCGTCGAGAATGCCGCGGTCCAGATTATCGATCTGATAATTTTCCATCACTTTTTCCTATGACTAATAAAGAATTCCGATTTTTAAGCCATTCATTTTAGCGAAACGAAAACCTGAACGGCTTTTTTATTATTGATTATTGAATAGTAGCCGTTTTCTGTTGCTTAATCATTGGTATTGGACGCACAGGAGCCGCAAAAAATGAAAACCGCTTATATCGCAAAACAACGCCAGATCAGCTTCGTAAAATCCCATTTCTCTCGCCAGCTCGAAGAAAAGCTAGGCCTGATTGAAGTCCAGGCGCCGATCCTGAGCCGCCTCGGGGATGGCACGCAGGATAACTTATCCGGCAGCGAGAAAGCGGTGCAGGTAAAAGTGAAGACGCTACCGCAGGCGCAGTTTGAAGTCGTGCATTCGCTGGCAAAATGGAAGCGCAAGACGTTAGGACAACATGACTTCAGCGCAGGTGAAGGGCTTTATACGCATATGAAGGCGTTGCGCCCGGATGAAGACCGGCTGTCGCCCGTGCACTCAGTCTATGTGGATCAGTGGGACTGGGAGCGCGTAATGGGTGACGGCGAGCGCCATCTCGGCACCCTGAAACAGACGGTTGAAACGATCTGGGCGGCGATTAAAGTCACCGAAGCGGCAGTGAGCGAGCAATTTGGCCTGAAGGCCGCCCTACCGGAGCAGATCCACTTCGTACACAGCGAAACGCTGCAAAGCCGTTTCCCGGAACTGGATGCAAAGGGGCGCGAGCGCGCCATTACCAAAGAGCTGGGCGCCGTCTTTCTTATTGGTATTGGCGGCAAGCTGGGCGACGGCAAACGCCACGACGTGCGTGCACCCGATTATGATGACTGGACGACCCCATGCGAAGGCGGTTTCGCCGGGCTGAACGGCGATATTCTGGTCTGGAACCCGGTGCTGGAAGACGCTTTCGAAATCTCTTCTATGGGGATCCGCGTAGACGCCGAAGCCCTGAAACGTCAGCTGGCGCTGACCGGGGATGAAGACAGACTGGCGCTGGAATGGCATCAGGCCCTGCTGAAAGGCGAAATGCCGCAGACTATCGGCGGCGGTATTGGCCAGTCGCGTCTGACTATGCTGCTGTTGCAGTTGCCGCATATCGGTCAGGTGCAGTGCGGCGTATGGCCTGCCCAGGTGCAGGAAAGCGTCAGCGGTCTGCTGTAAAGCTTAACGCCGCCAGCGCCGAAGCAGGCGGCTGCGTAACCCGGTATCAAAGCGCCAGATATGGTCGAAGATGCGCATGATGCCGGGTTTGCCATGCGCCGACATCGCCACGGCATGAAACCGGTGCTGGTTTATTCGCTGCAGCGTTTTTACTTTATTCACCACCTCATCCGGCAACCGCTGGGCAATAAAGTCTGAAATGACCACCGCGTCGGCATCGCGCCATTCGCCGCCGTGTATCTTCTCAATAATGGCGCGAAAGCAGCTCGCAAGATCGGTACCGCCGCGAAAACGCTGGCTTAAAAAGCGGATCGCCTGCTCGATGCCGTCGCGTCCCGCCAGCTCATAGCGCACCACTTCGCTGGAAAACAGCATAATAAAACAGCGCCGGTTATCAGCGAGCGCGATGCGCATCAGCGCCAGACAAAACGCTTTAGCGCACTGTTCGTTAAAGCCCCCCATGGAGCCGGAGGTGTCCACGCAGACGATAAACGGGCCGCGCGGCTGCTCCTCAACATCCTTATGGGTAACAGGCCGCTGCATTACTTTCTCCCGCCATGCATCGCCCTGTAATCGGTATGTAAGCAATTGCTTCTCTGCCAGTCTTCGATAGAAGTCAAACTCCAGTTCCGTCAGCCCGAGCGTTGCCAGTTCCGGTGGCAGCAGGCGAAGAATATCGTCGCTGTGCTGTAAGCCTTCCACCTGTTCCGGCACGGTCGCCGGTTCGCGGACCAGCGTGCGGAACGTCTCCAGCGGCGCATCGTTCTTCGGCACCGATTTGGCTTCCCGTGAACGGCCTAGCTGCTCTGCCAGATGAAGAAGTTCCGGCTGCTGCGTCAGGAATTCGCCATAGTTGACGATAAGTTGATAGTCGCCGCGCTTGAGTTTGCCCGCGCTCATATCCCACAACCTGCCGGCGGAAGCGTCATTTTCCGTGAGCACCGGCGCAAGCTGTCCACTCAGGGTGAGACGTTCCTGCATCTCAGTCAGCAACTGTTCCCGCTCGTTCTCAAGCAATTGCTGATTCAGCGTGGTGGCCTGCACCACCAGACTCAGACGCCAGCGCTGGAGGAAAAGCGTATGCAGCGCCGGCGTGAAGGTGGTGTTTTCCGCCACCAGCTGCGCGGCTTGCGCGGCGAAAGGGGAGTTGACCGCGTTAAGCTGGCGAAGCGTCTGTGGCAGTTGAACAATAAACTGCGTGGTGGAGAGCAACTGGCTTTGCTGATAGCAAACCACCTCCTGCGCCAGCTCCGGCGGCACGTGCGCTTCGCGCAGACGCGCTTTAAGCTGCTCCCGCCAGCGGGGGATATCCTGAGTAAGGGCTTGCTTCAGACGAGGAAACTTTTCAAAAAAAATGGCGAGTTGCGGCGAGGCCAGCAAAGTGAGGATCAACTCCTCTATCATCTCCCCTTCGCTCACCGCCAGCATCACGTTGAGCGTATCGAGCGTCAGCATTGTCGCGCCTGCTTGATCTGAGCGCCCACGTCCTGCAGGCTCGCTTCAATCCGACCCAGCCAGTCGCTGTGAATAAAGAGGCACTTCTGCTGTTCGCTAAAGCGGTTGTGCTGCTGATGCCATTCGTTATCGAGCGCGTCGAGCTGTTGCTTAACCTCTTCCGGCACGCTCTGTTCCTGCGCGCCCGGCAGCGCCAGCGCGGTGCCCTGCAGGCTTACGTCACGAATGATAAGATGCTGGCGATTGTCCACTTCCAGGTTAAGCGGCTGAGCAAAGCCAATGCCGTTAAGCTTGCCGCGGATCTCGCCGCCCTTTTGCAGCCAGGCGTCCAGCGCTTCACGCGCCAGAGTGATATGAATAACATCCATATCGTGCAGCCGTAGCGGCTTTTGCAGCAGCAAGGTAAGGGTTTCGCCCTGTACGCCCTCCGGCAACTGGTAATGCGGTCGGCGGCTGAACATGCTGCCCTGTTTTATCACCGTCAGCGCCTGTTGGTCGCTCTGTTGCTGTTGAAGCTGCAGACGGCGCTGTTCAATCGCGCCGAGTTTAGTCAGCATGGCGTGCTGCTGCCAGGCGTGGCCGGTCATCAGCGCTTCAATTTGCTGCTGCATCAGGGTCATGGCGCTGGCGTCGTGCCACAGACAATCTTTCAGCAGAATAATGTCGATGGGGGCCACCGCCTCGCGACCGCTGAAAAAGGCGCTCGCCTGCAGCAGACGTATCGCTTTTTTCCAGCGGCGGTCGGAGACATACGGCGCCTGCGGCAGATTTTCCAGCTGCTGGCGTAAAAGGAAGACGAGTTCAAAGACGTTATCAGGCAGCGCGACTTTCCCAATCTCCTGCTGCCAGCGCTCATACTCTTCGTCGGTAACCTGAAGCCCTTTCGGCACCGGGTTTTCATTTTCATCCTGCTGGCTAATCAGCATGGCGCGGAAATTATTCTTCTCATGCACTTTATCGAGCCACAGGCGAATCAGCATACGGTCGTAAAGCGCCTCCAGGCTGCTGTCGGCTTCCGGCAGTTCGTTGGACGCGGTAACCAACAGTCGCATTGGGATTTTCTCTTCCCGCGCGCCGTTGCGAAAACGCCGTTCGTTGATAGCGGTCAGCAGCGTGTTGAGAATCGCCGGCCCCGCTTTCCAGATCTCATCAAGAAAAACAATTTCCGCCTCGGGAAGATAGCCTTGCGTCAGGCGCTCGTAGCGTCCTTCATCTTTCAGCGCCTGAATAGAGAGCGGCCCGAAGACCTCCTCCGGCGTCGAAAAGCGGGTCATTAAGTACTCAAACGCGCGGGCATGCTCAAAAGCGAATTTCAGGCGGCGGGCTATCAGACTTTTGGCGATGCCGGGCGGCCCGAGCAGGAACACGCTTTCGCCGCTAAGCGCCGCCAGCAGGCAGAGACGAATGGCGTGGCTGCGTTCAAAGAGCCCTTTTTCCAGCGCAGCGCTGAGCCGCGAAATTCTTTCTGCCAGAAGATGTGTTTGAGCCATAATAGTTACTCTGATCCAGACGCTGCCATCCGATGAAAGGGCGAGTATAAACGTTCCGCTTATTCGCTAATAATAGATTGATGCTTCGGTTAATTCCGGTTGACGTAGATAAAGGCATTGCCATTTAGGGGTACGATTTTTTGGTGAATCGTGCATACTGTGCGCTTTTTGTGGGCCAAGGGACTAAGCACACCCATTTCTCCCAACGAAAGATTAGTCTATGAGCACTGACAATAAGCAATCGCTGCCTGCCATAACGCTGGCCGCAATCGGGGTGGTTTACGGTGATATCGGCACCAGCCCGCTTTATACCCTAAGAGAGTGTCTGTCAGGACAGTTCGGGTTTGGCGTTGAACGGGATGCCGTTTTCGGTTTTCTTTCTCTTATTTTCTGGCTGTTGGTTTTTGTTGTCTCTATTAAATACCTCACCTTTGTTATGCGGGCGGACAACGCCGGTGAAGGGGGGATCCTGACGCTTATGTCGCTGGCGGGCCGCAACACGTCGGCGCGCATGACGTCGGTACTGGTCATCCTGGGGTTAATTGGCGGCAGCTTCTTTTATGGCGAGGTGGTTATCACCCCGGCTATTTCGGTGATGTCGGCGATAGAAGGGCTGGAGATAGCCGCACCCTCGCTGGACGCCTATATCGTTCCGCTTTCCATTATCGTTCTTACGCTGCTGTTTATTATTCAGAAGCATGGCACCGGCATGGTGGGCAAACTTTTTGCGCCGATTATGCTTGCCTGGTTTCTCGTCCTGGCGGTACTGGGCGCGCGCGGCATTATAGGCAACCCTGAAGTGTTGCAGGCGCTGAATCCGGTCTGGGCGGTACACTTCTTTCTGGAATATAAAACGATCTCTTTTGTCGCGCTGGGCGCGGTGGTGCTGTCCATTACCGGCGTGGAAGCGCTGTATGCCGATATGGGGCACTTCGGCAAACTGCCGATTCGCGTGGCATGGTTCAGCGTGGTGCTGCCTTCGCTGGCGTTGAACTATTTTGGCCAGGGCGCGCTGCTGCTGAAAACGCCGGAAGCGATTAAGAACCCCTTCTTTTTGCTGGCGCCGGACTGGGCATTAATTCCAATGCTGATTCTGGCGACGCTGGCTACCGTTATCGCTTCGCAGGCGGTTATCTCCGGCGTCTTCTCATTAACCCGCCAGGCGGTGCGTCTCGGTTACCTGTCGCCGATGCGCATCATTCACACCTCTGAGATGGAGTCCGGGCAGATTTACATTCCGGTGATTAACTGGACGCTCTATTTCGCCGTGGTGATTGTCATTATCAGCTTCGAACATTCGAGCAACCTCGCTGCGGCTTACGGCATCGCGGTGACTGGCACCATGGTGCTGACCTCGATTCTTTCCTGCACCGTGGCGCGTAAAAACTGGAACTGGAATAAGCTGTTCGTCTTGCTTATCGCCACCGCCTTCCTGTGTGTGGATATCCCGCTCTTCTCGGCGAACCTGGATAAACTCTTCTCCGGCGGCTGGCTGCCGCTGAGTCTCGGCATCGTGATGTTTATCATCATGACCACCTGGAAGAGCGAGCGTTTTCGCCTGTTGCGCCGTATGCATGAGCACGGCAACTCGCTGGATGCGATGATCGCCTCGCTGGAGAAATCACCGCCAGTGCGCGTGCCGGGCACCGCGGTGTATATGTCCCGCGCGCTTAACGTTATTCCTTTCGCCTTGCTGCATAACCTGAAGCACAACAAGGTGCTGCATGAAAGGGTTATCCTGCTGACGCTGCGCACCGAGGACGCGCCGTATGTACATAACGTTCGCCGGGTGCAGATTGAGCAGCTTTCGCCGACGTTCTGGCGCGTGGTGGCAAGCTACGGTTGGCGCGAAACGCCGAACGTAGAAGAAGTGTTCCACCGCTGCGGGCTGGAAGGCTTAAGCTGCCGAATGATGGAAACCTCGTTCTTTATGTCGCATGAATCACTGATTATCGGCGACCGGCCCTGGTACCTGCGGCTGCGCGGCAAGCTATTCCTGCTGCTTCAGCGCAACGCCCTGCGGGCGCCGGACCAGTTTGAAATCCCACCTAACCGGGTTATCGAACTGGGCACTCAGGTTGAAATTTAACGTCTTTTTAACGCCTCGCTACAATGCGGGGCGTTTTTCTTTTTCCTCCCCGCAAATTTACGTTAGCGAAACGTTTCGATAACGATCACAAATTCGTTACGCCGCGATTGTTTTCTGAACATGCTCTTCACTACACTGCCAACAGCGAAACGTTTCGCTAAGGGAGCATAAAATGAAAAAAGGCACCGTACTCAACGCAGGCATCTCTTCCGTCATCGCCCGTCTCGGTCATACCGATACGGTTGTGGTGTGCGACGCAGGCTTACCCATTCCCGGCGCGACTGAGCGAATCGATCTTGCGTTAACGCAGGGCGTTCCTGGTTTCATGCAGGTTGTGGAAGTGGTCACGAAGGAGATGCAGGTCGAGGCGGCATACCTGGCGGAGGAGATTAAGCAGCACAATCCGCAGCTCCACGAAACGTTGCTTGAGCACATCAGGCAGCTGCAGCAGCACCAGGGAAATCATATTGATGTACGTTACATCACACACCAGCAGTTTAAAAAACAAACCGCAGACAGTCAGGCGGTCATTCGCAGCGGGGAGTGTTCCCCGTATGCGAATATCATTCTCTGTGCCGGCGTAACCTTCTGAGGCCGTCATGGAAGCGTTATTACAACTCAAGGGGATCGATAAAGCGTTCCCCGGCGTAAAAGCCCTCTCCGGCGCGGCGCTTAACGTTTACCCAGGCCGTGTGATGGCGCTGGTGGGGGAAAACGGCGCCGGTAAATCCACCATGATGAAAGTGCTGACCGGCATCTATACCAAAGATGCGGGTTCGCTGATGTGGCTTGGTAAAGAGACCGCCTTCAGCGGCCCGAAATCCTCGCAGGAGGCGGGCATCGGCATTATTCATCAGGAGCTCAACCTTATTCCGCAGCTCTCCATCGCAGAAAACATCTTTCTGGGCCGCGAATTCGTTAACCGTTTCGGCAAAATCGACTGGAAAACGATGCACGGCGAAGCGGATAAGCTACTTAAAAAACTTAATCTGCGCTTTAACAGTCACCGCCTGGTAGGCGATCTCTCTATTGGCGACCAGCAGATGGTGGAGATAGCCAAGGTGCTGAGCTTCGAGTCGAAAGTCATCATTATGGATGAACCGACCGATGCGTTGACCGACACCGAAACCGAGTCGCTGTTTCGTGTGATCCGCGAACTGAAAGCGCAAGGGCGCGGCATTGTTTATATCTCCCACCGCATGAAAGAAATTTTCGAGATTTGCGACGACGTGACGGTTTTTCGCGACGGCCAGTTTATCGCCGAACGCGAGGTCGACACGCTCACCGAAGAGACGCTTATCGAAATGATGGTGGGACGCAAGCTCGAAGACCAGTATCCCCGTCTTGATAAAGCGCCTGGCGAAACCCGCCTGCGCGTATCAAACCTCTCCGGCCCTGGCGTGCATGATGTCAGCTTTACCCTGAAGAAAGGGGAAATTCTCGGCGTGGCCGGGCTGATGGGCGCCGGGCGCACCGAACTGATGAAAGTGCTTTATGGCGCCCTGGCGCGTACCGGCGGCCGCGTGGAGCTGGACGGACGCGAAGTGGTGACTCGCTCACCGCAGGACGGGCTGGCGAACGGCATCGTTTATATCTCTGAAGACCGCAAGCGCGACGGGCTGGTGCTCGGCATGTCGGTAAAAGAGAACATGTCGCTTACCGCGCTGCGTTATTTCAGTCGCGATGTCGGCAGCCTGAAGCATAAAGACGAGCAGCAGGCGGTGAGTGATTTCATCCGTCTGTTTAATGTAAAAACGCCTTCGATGGATCAGGCGATTGGCCTGCTCTCCGGCGGCAACCAGCAGAAAGTGGCGATTGCCCGCGGTCTGATGACGCGACCCAAAGTGCTAATCCTTGATGAGCCGACGCGCGGCGTGGACGTAGGGGCGAAAAAAGAGATTTATCAGCTCATCAACCAGTTCAAGGCCGAAGGGCTGAGCATCATCCTGGTCTCCTCCGAAATGCCGGAAGTGCTGGGAATGAGCGATCGCATCATGGTGATGCATGAAGGGCATCTCGGCGGTGAATTCACACGTGAGCAAGCCACCCAGGAAGTACTGATGGCGGCAGCCGTCGGCAAACTGAATCGCGTGACTCAGGAGTAAAAGACATGACTACCCAGACCGTGGCGACACGTCGTTATTTCAGCAAAGCATGGCTGATGGACCAGAAATCACTGATAGCCCTGCTGGTGCTGATTGCGATTGTCTCAACCCTGAGCCCGAACTTCTTCACCCTGAACAACCTGTTCAACATCCTGCAGCAAACCTCCGTCAACGCCATCATGGCGGTGGGGATGACGCTGGTCATTCTTACCTCCGGAATCGATCTGTCCGTCGGTTCCTTACTGGCGCTGACCGGAGCGGTGGCCGCCTCGATTGTCGGTATTGAGGTTAACGCGCTGGTGGCGATTGCCGCCTCGCTCGCCCTCGGAGCCGCAATCGGGGCCGTGACCGGCGTGATTGTCGCGAAAGGCCGCGTGCAGGCTTTTATCGCCACGCTGGTGATGATGCTGCTGCTGCGCGGGGTCACGATGGTTTATACCAACGGCAGCCCGGTAAATACTGGCTTTACTGAAAACGCCGATCTGTTTGGTTGGTTTGGTATCGGCCGCCCGCTCGGCATCCCGACGCCCGTCTGGATTATGGCGATTGTGTTTATCGCTGCCTGGTACATGCTGCACCATACCCGTCTTGGTCGTTATATCTATGCCCTGGGCGGCAACGAAGCGGCGACGCGCCTTTCCGGCATCAGCGTAAACAAAGTCAAAGTGATTGTTTACTCTCTGTCCGGCCTGCTGGCGGCGCTGGCGGGGGTTATCGAAGTGGCGCGTCTCTCCTCGGCGCAGCCGACGGCGGGTACCGGGTATGAGCTGGACGCGATTGCTGCGGTGGTGCTGGGCGGCACCAGTCTTGCCGGCGGCAAAGGACGCATTGTTGGGACATTGATCGGCGCTTTAATTCTCGGTTTCCTGAATAATGGTTTGAATTTATTAGGGGTTTCTTCCTATTACCAGATGATCGTCAAAGCGGTGGTGATATTGCTGGCGGTGCTGGTAGACAACAAAAAGCAGTAACTCATTACTCAACAGGACATCTGACTATGAACATGAAAAAGCTGGCTACCCTGGTTTCCGCCGTTGCGTTAAGCGCGACCGTTAGCGCGAACGCGATGGCGAAAGAGACCATCGCGCTGGTTGTCTCCACCCTTAACAACCCGTTCTTCGTTTCGCTGAAAGATGGCGCGCAAAAAGAAGCTGACAAACTCGGCTATAACCTCGTGGTGCTGGATTCCCAGAATAACCCAGCGAAAGAGCTGGCTAACGTGCAGGATCTGACGGTGCGTGGCACCAAACTGCTGCTGATCAACCCCACCGACTCCGACGCGGTGGGCAACGCCGTGAAGATGGCTAACCAGGCGAAGATCCCGGTCATTACGCTGGACCGCATGGCGGCAAAAGGCGAAGTGGTAAGCCACGTTGCTTCTGATAACGTGGTTGGCGGCAAAATCGCGGGCGACTATATCGCTAAAAAAGCAGGCCAGAGCGCGAAAGTTATCGAGCTGCAGGGCATTGCCGGCACCTCCGCCGCGCGTGAGCGTGGCGAAGGTTTTCAGCAGGCCGTAGCGGCTAACAAGCTGAATGTGCTGGCAAGCCAGCCGGCCGATTTCGACCGCACCAAAGGCCTGAACGTGATGCAGAACCTGTTAACCGCGCATCCGGACGTGCAGGCTGTGTTCGCCCAGAACGATGAAATGGCGCTCGGCGCGCTGCGTGCCTTGCAAACCGCAGGCAAATCCGATGTGCTGGTTGTTGGCTTTGACGGCACAGCGGACGGCGTGAAAGCGGTTGAAGACGGCAAGCTGGGCGCAACCATTGCGCAGTTGCCGGAGCAAATCGGCGCAATCGGCGTACAAACTGCCGATAAAGTGCTTAAAGGCGAGAAAGTTCACGCTAAAATTCCGGTCGACCTGAAACTGGTCGTCAAACAATAAAGACATCATAAGAAATGCAGGGCAACGCGCCACAGGATGTGGCGCACTTTAACCAGACAAATAACGGTGAACAGCGTGGGCAAACTCGTCGTTCTCGGCAGCATCAATGCCGACCATATCCTTAATCTTGATGCTTTCCCCTCACCCGGAGAAACCGTAACCGGCAACCATTACCAGGTGGCGTTTGGCGGCAAGGGCGCTAACCAGGCTGTAGCGGCCGGGCGCAGCGGCGCGGATATCGATTTTATCGCCTGCGTGGGCAGCGATGATACTGGCGCCCGGGTTCGTCAGCAGCTGGTTCAGGACAAGGTCGACGTCGCGCCGGTCAGCGTTATTGAGGGCGAGTCCACTGGCGTGGCGCTTATTTTTGTTAATGGCGAAGGCGAAAACGTGATTGCTATCCATGCTGGCGCCAATGCGTCGCTGACGCCTGCGTTGGTAGAAGCCCAACATGAGCGCATCGCCAAAGCTTCCGCCTTGTTAATGCAACTGGAATCACCGGTAGAGAGCGTGCTGGCGGCGGCGCGCATTGCGCAGCAGAACCACACTCGCGTTATTCTTAACCCCGCGCCAGCCCGCAGGCTTTCTGATGAATTGCTTGCGCTGGTGGATATCATTACCCCCAATGAAACCGAAGCGGAGAAGCTGACCGGCATCGCCGTAAAAAATGACGACGACGCGGCGAAAGCGGCGGCGGCGCTGCATGCTAAAGGCATTGGCACCGTTATTATCACGCTTGGCAGCCGCGGCGTTTGGGCAAGCGTTAACGGTGAAGGTCAACGGGTTCCTGGTTTCAAAGTAAAAGCTATCGACACTATCGCAGCGGGCGACACCTTTAACGGTGCGCTGCTTACGGCGCTGCTGGAAGAAAAACCGCTGGCGGAAGCTATTCGTTTCGCGCATGCGGCGGCGGCTATCGCCGTTACCCGTCCCGGCGCACAGCCTTCCGTACCGTGGCGCAAAGAGATTGACGACTTTCTGGCGCAGCAGGAGTAGCTTGTGGCGACCATGAAAGATGTCGCCCGCCTGGCGGGCGTCTCCACCTCCACCGTTTCACACGTCATTAATAATGACCGCTTCGTCAGTGAGGCGATTCGCGAGAAAGTCGAGGCGGCCATCCAAAGCCTGAACTACGCGCCCTCCGCGCTGGCGCGCAGCCTCAAAATCAACCAGACCCGAACCATCGGCATGTTGATCACCGCCAGCTCCAACCCTTTCTTCTCCGAACTGGTTCGCGGCGTGGAGCGCAGCTGCTTTGAGCGCGGTTACAGCCTGGTGCTTTGTAATACCGATGGCGATGAGCAGCGAATGAACCGCAATCTGGAAACGCTGCTGCAAAAACGCGTCGATGGCTTGCTGCTGCTCTGTACCGAAACACATCAGCCTTCGCCGGAAATCATGCGCCGTTATCCGGCTATCCCTACGGTTATGATGGACTGGGCACCGTTCGGCGGCGAGGGAGATCTGATTCAGGATAACTCGCTGTTGGGCGGGGATATCGCCACGCAATATCTAATTGATAAAGGCTATACCCGCATCGCCTGTATTACCGGGCCGCTCGATAAAACCCCGGCGCGTCTGCGTGTGGAAGGGTATCGCAACGCGATGGCGCGCGCCGGGCTTACTGTAAAAGAAGGATATGAAGTTAACGCAGACTTCGAGTTTCGCGGCGGTTTCGACGCCATGCAGGCGTTGCTGGCATTGCGTGAGCCTCCGCAGGCGGTATTTATGAGTAACGACGCCATGGCTGTTGGCGCCTATCAGGCGCTCTACCAGGCGGGGTTACGCATTCCTCAGGATATGGCGCTGGTGGGGTATGACGACATAGAGCTGGCGCGCTACATGACGCCGCCGCTGACCACCATTCATCAACCGAAGGACGAACTGGGCGAGCTGGCCATCGATGTGCTGATTCATCGCATGGCGCAGCCCGATTTACAGCAGCAGCGGCTCCAGCTGACGCCGGAGCTGGTGGAGCGCGGTTCGGCTTAAGCCTTATGCCGCTCTCTTATCAGGTTGTTGCCATCTTTGGCGCGCAGCAGCATAAAGACCGCTGCGGAAATAACGGTTATCACACCCATCGTAATAAAGGTGTAGTGGAACTGCTCAATGGTATTGGCATTTTCAAACCCTTCATAAAAGCGCAGCACGGCGGCGCTGACCGCCACCCCAAGGCTGATGGAAAGCTGCTGCGTCACTGCCAGCACGCTATTGCCGCCGCTGGCGTTCTCATCTGAAAGGTCTGCAAGCGTAATGGTATTCATCGCCGTAAACTGGGTCGACATCGCCATACCGAGGATAAACAGCGGCAGGATCAGCATCCACACCTCTTTCCCCGGCGACTGGATAGCGAACTGCGCAATCATCAGACCGATAAAAATCGTAATGCCTACCAGCGTTTTACGATAACCAAAACCGCGCAATACCTTTGTGACTACTGATTTCGCGAGAATCGAGCCTACCGCCGTCGGCGCCATCATGCAGCCCGCAATGAATGCCGGATAGCCGAACCCTACCTGTAACATCAGCGGCATCAGGAAAGGTACGCACCCTGTGCCGAGGCGTGAAGCAATATTACCGGCAATGCCAACGGAGAAGGTTCGCGTCTTAAACAGCGGCAGGGCGATAAGCGGCGTTGGGTGACGACGAGCGTGCCAGATATAAGCCAGCAAAAGCAGCAGCCCGCCCATAATGACCAGCAGCGCCAGCCAGGTGGCGACGATGCGCTCGCCAAAAAGCTCCATGCCGCTGGAGATAAAGACCAGGCTCAAGCCAAACAGGAAGAACCCAGATAAATCAAAACGGCGGCGCGGTGTAGTGAAGTTCGGCATATATTTACGCGCGTACAGCAACCCGGCGATGCCAATGGGAATATTAATAAGGAAGATCCAATGCCAGCTCGCCCAGGTGACCAGCACCCCGCCTAATAATGGCCCCAGAATTGGTCCTACCAGCCCTGGCATGGTGACGAAGTTGAGCACAGGCAAGAGTTCGCTGCGTGGGTAGGCGCGAAGCAGAGCCAGACGCGCGACGGGCATCATCATTGCGCCGCCAACCCCCTGCACTACGCGAAAGATAACCAGTTCGCCTAGCGAACCAGAAAGGGCGCACGCCAGCGACCCCAGCGTGAAAAGCGTTACTGCCAGCATAAAGACGCGACGGGTGCCGAAGCGGTCTGCCAGCCAGCCGCTGACGGGAATCAGCATGGCGACGGTCAGGGTATAACTGATAATCGCGGACTGCATCGCCAGAGGGGAACGGTTAAGGCTTTGGGCGATAGCTGGTAGAGCGGTGTTAAGAATAGTGGCGTCCAGCGCCTGCATAAAAAAGGCCATGGCCGCTATCCATGGCAGGCCTGCCATACTGCGCGCTTTTTTGGTCATGCGGATCCTGTTTTTAGTTATTGCTCTTGAGCATCGTTATCCTGCAAAAGCGTCTGACAGGCGGTAGAAGCGGCTTCGCTCTTTCCTGTCAGTATCGCTTCGACAATGGTTTGATGAAGCTCAAGCTTAATCACCTCATTATGGGTAATCGCGGTAAAGTAGGTGTAATAGATGGAGCGAAACAGACTGGCGAAAGAGGTCATAAAAGGATTTCCGCTCATCTCGTAGATTTTCTCGTGATAAGCCATATCCGCTTCCACCCAACGTTCGCGGTCGAACTTTGCTTTCAGTGAGAGCATTTCATCGAGCGTCGCTTTTAGATCGCGTTTCTGGTTTTCATTGCCGTGGCGCGCGGCAAGGGCGCAGGCCTGAGGTTCAAGACTCTGTCGCATGACAAGAAAGTCTTTCACCACATTATTGAAATCTTCCACGGTCATCCACCAGGCGAGCAGTTCCTTATCGAGGAAGTTCCAATGGCTTTGCGGCATTACCCGTGTGCCGATACGCGGACGGGGTAAAACCATGCCTTTAGCGGTTAGCGTCTTAACCGCCTCCCTGACAGCTGTACGGCTAACGCCAAATTGCTCGCCCAGCTCTATTTCACCTGGCAATATGCTCCCCGGTGCGTACTCACCTTTTAATATGCGCTGCGCCAACTTCCCGGCAAGAACATAAGAGAGGTTTTTTTGGGCCGCCAGTTGTTGAGTGGATAACGACATGCGAGCAGTTCCTTTAGCTTTATCTCGCTAAGTAGTATGCCATCGGGTAGAGAGATGAGGTGCAAAAAACGGCAAATATCACAATATATAAGCAGTTATGATATGTTTTGGTTGAAAAGTGTGCGGTTGAGCATTTTTTTTAAATTTACTCTTGTCAGCTC
>NZ_JALJCP010000011.1:0-199245 GCF_023079515.1 Franconibacter sp. IITDAS19
CTCCCCATGCGAGAGTAGGGAACTGCCAGGCATCAAACAGGTGAAAAGCCCATCCTCACGGATGGGCTTTTTGCTTTTCAGCGGTACAGCAACGCCTTTTCCTGCCTTTGTATTCACGTTTGATAAAACAACAAAACTTCGCGCATTGCCCTGTTGCCCGATACAATTAACGTCTTCAATTAAAAACAATAAAGCAGGGCAGCTGTATGAATATCCTGTACGTCACCATTCGTAAAAATCGCATGAGTCTGCGCGATCTGGATACCGGCCGGGAAGCGGTGGGTCATGGCTCATTCAGTAATCAGCGTATCCTTATTGGCGCCTTCTTCGCCGCAGAAAAAGTTTTACGAGACCTGATTGAGCAGGTTAAACCGCAAGGCTTGCTGGATCGGTTCGTCAGGCGCCAGCGCTACGACATCGTTATCGACGCGCTGGAGCTTAACGACGGCGGGTTGTCACAGGTTGAGGAGCGCGCCATCATGGAAATGGCAGCCGGCGCATCGGCTATGCGATACCGCCACATGGTGGTAGCCTGCGCTGTGCAGCCTCGAACTGACGATGCCGTGAGAGCGCTGCTTGCGCAAAGCAGAAATCAGCGCTGATAGCGAAGGTGCAGCAGAGGATATGGCCTGCCTTCACTGTCTCTTTCGCTGCGCCCCGTAACGCTGAATCCCATCTTCTCATAAAAAACCACTGCCTGCGTGTTCTGTTCATTAACGTCGGTTGTCAGTTCAGGAGCATAAGAAAGCGCATGGGCAATCAGCATACGGCCCACGCCCTTGCCGCGAAAATCCGGATCGACGAATAGCGCGTGCATATGTGCTCCTGATAACAGCATAAAGGCCACGGGAGCGTCATCGGACGTAACGGCGACCCAAAGCGGAGCGTCCGGCAAAAATGTCCGCACCTGTTTTTCGATTTCGATACGATCTGCAGGCTGCAAAAAAGTATGGGTAGCATCGACCGAGCGACACCAGATATCACCCAGGGCTTCTCCTTCATCACGCCGGGCACGGCGTATCGGTATGCTCATCGCGAGCTCCTTCTTATTGCGTTTTTGTTCTAACCTTTCCCGGTTCTTGAAACTTTCTCACCTTCAGCATGCAGGCTCGACATTCACGCCGAACCTGGTTATTGTCAGCTATCTGGATGTCTAAACGTTTAAACGTATGCAGTGAGGAAATAAGGTTATGCCTATTCGGGTGCCTGATGAGTTACCAGCCGTCAATTTTCTGCGTCAGGAAAATGTCTTTGTGATGACCACATCACGCGCCATTAATCAGGAGATCCGTCCGCTTAAGGTCCTGATACTTAACCTCATGCCGAAAAAAATTGAGACGGAAAACCAGTTCCTGCGTTTACTCTCAAACTCCCCGTTGCAGCTGGATATTCAACTTTTGCGCATCGACAGCCGCGAGTCCCGCAACACGCCCGCAGAGCATCTGAATAACTTCTACTGTAACTTTGAAGATATTTGCGATCAGAACTTCGACGGGCTTATCGTCACCGGCGCGCCGTTGGGCCTGGTCGAGTTTAATGACGTCGCCTATTGGCCGCAAATCCAGCAGGTCCTGGAGTGGGCGAAAGATCACGTTACGTCGACGCTGTTTGTCTGCTGGGCGGTTCAGGCGGCGTTAAATATCCTTTATGGTATTCCAAAGCAGACCCGTAAAGAGAAGCTTTCTGGCGTTTATGAGCACCACATCACCCAGCCTCATGCGCTGCTGACAAAAGGGTTTGATGATACGTTTCTGGCGCCGCATTCGCGCTACGCGGATTTCCCGGCCTCGCTTATTCGCGATTATACCGATCTCGATATTCTTGCCGAATCGGAAGAGGGGGACGCTTACCTGTTCGCCAGCAAAGATAAACGCATCGCCTTTGTTACCGGCCATCCGGAATATGACGCTAATACGCTTGCGAGCGAGTATTTCCGCGACGTCGAGGCGGGTCTGGACCCGCAGGTGCCTTATAACTATTTCCCGAACAACGATCCGCAAAACAAGCCTCGCGCGACATGGCGTAGCCATGGAAATTTACTCTTTACGAACTGGCTTAATTACTTCGTCTACCAGATCACGCCATATGATCTTCGTCATATGAATCCCACGCTGGATTAAGCGATTCAGCCTCCCATGACAGGCGCCTGCGGGCGCCTTTTTTGTTTTAAAAAGCCATCCAATTACATAGAAAATTTTAAATTGATTAAAATCAGTAGGTTATATGAATTTTAAATCAAAAATGGAAATTGTTTTTGATTTTGAAAATGGTTTGATTACTCTTATTCCTGCTGAACGAAAAACGCACGCCTTTGGTTTCGTTCGCGATCGCATCTTTCTTTCACGGATCAACAGAGAGGATCGCAGTCATGAATCAGCAAGCCACCACCACCGAACTGGCATTCAACCAGCCCTTTAGCGAGCGGGAACGGCAAATACTGACGCCTGAAGCCGTTGAGTTTTTAAGCGAACTGGTTGCCCGCTTTACGCCGCAGCGTAACAAGTTATTAGCCGCCAGAACGCAGGTACAGCAGGAAATCGATGCCGGCAAGCTGCCCGATTTTATTTCGGAAACGGCTTCCATAAGAGAAAGCGAATGGACTATTCGCGGTATTCCAGAGGACTTACAGGATCGCCGCGTTGAAATCACCGGCCCTGTAGAGCGCAAAATGGTGATCAATGCGCTAAACGCCAATGTGAAAGTCTTCATGGCAGATTTTGAAGACTCGCTGGCGCCAAACTGGGAGAAAGTGATCGACGGGCAGATCAACCTGCGGGATGCGGTGAAAGGCACCATCACCTGGACCAGTGAAGCTGGCAAAATCTACCAACTGAAGCCCAATCCTGCGGTGTTGATCTGCCGGGTGCGCGGCCTGCATCTCCCGGAAAAACATGTTACCTGGCGCGGTGAAGCGATCCCTGGCAGCCTGTTTGACTTCGCGCTCTATTTTTTCCACAACCACGAAACCCTGCTCGCCAAAGGCAGCGGCCCCTATTTCTACCTGCCGAAAACCCAGTCATGGCAGGAGGCCGCCTGGTGGAGCGAGGTTTTCAGCTATACCGAAGACCGCTTCAGCCTGCCGCGCGGCACCATCAAAGCAACCTTGTTAATCGAAACGCTGCCAGCGGTTTTCCAGATGGACGAGATCCTTCATGCGATGCGCGACCATATCGTGGGTCTTAACTGCGGCCGCTGGGATTACATTTTCAGCTACATCAAAACGCTCAAAAACCACCCGGATCGCGTGCTGCCCGACCGCCAGAGCGTAACAATGGATAAACCCTTTCTGAATGCGTATTCGCGGCTGCTGATTAAAACCTGCCACCGCCGCGGGGCCTTCGCAATGGGCGGTATGGCGGCGTTTATCCCGAGTAAAGATAGCCAGCGTAACGACTGGGTGCTGAATAAGGTTAAAGCGGATAAAGAGCTCGAAGCGAACAATGGTCACGATGGCACATGGATTGCGCACCCCGGGCTTGGCGATACGGTGATGGCGGTCTTTGACAAGGCGCTGGGGGAAAACAAAAACCAGCTGCGCGTCACCCGGGAAGAAGATGCGCCCATTACTGCGCAAGCGCTGTTGGCGCCTTGCGAAGGCGAGCGTACGGAAGAGGGGATGCGCGCCAATATCCGCGTGGCGGTGCAGTACATTGAAGCCTGGATTTCAGGCAACGGCTGCGTGCCGATTTACGGCCTGATGGAAGATGCCGCGACGGCGGAGATCTCCCGTACCTCTATCTGGCAGTGGATCCACCATCAGAAAACCTTAAGCAACGGCAAGCTGGTGACCAAAGATCTCTTCCGCCAGATGCTCGCCGAAGAGATGCAGGTCATCCAGGAAGAGCTGGGCGAACAGCGCTTCAGCCATGGCCGCTTTGTAGAGGCCGCGCGCCTGATGGAGCAAATCACCACCTCGGACGAGCTTATCGACTTCCTCACGCTGCCAGGCTACCGCCTGCTGGCCTGACCCTACGCCACCCTACTAATAAGGAGCATCTGCCTATGAAAACGACACGTACCCAACAGATTGAGCAGTTAGAGCAGGAATGGCAACAACCGCGCTGGGAAGGGATCCGTCGTCCTTACAGCGCGCAGGAGGTGGTAAAGCTGCGCGGCTCGGTGAACCCGGAATGCACGCTGGCGCAGTTGGGCGCGGCGAAAATGTGGCGTTTGCTGCATGGCGACGCGAAAAAAGGCTATATCAACAGCCTCGGCGCGCTGACCGGCGGCCAGGCGTTGCAACAGGCGAAAGCGGGGATTGAGGCGGTTTACCTTTCCGGTTGGCAGGTCGCAGCCGATGCTAACCTGGCGTCCAGCATGTACCCGGATCAATCGCTCTACCCGGCTAACTCCGTGCCTTCGGTAGTGGAGCGGATCAACAATACGTTTCGCCGTGCGGATCAGATCCAGTGGGCTGCCGGCATTGAGCCGGGCGATCCGCGCTATGTCGATTATTTCCTGCCGATTGTGGCGGATGCCGAAGCGGGATTTGGCGGCGTGCTGAACGCCTTTGAACTGATGAAATCGATGATTGAAGCGGGCGCGGCGGCGGTACATTTTGAAGATCAGCTCGCCTCGGTGAAAAAGTGCGGTCATATGGGCGGGAAAGTGCTGGTGCCGACTCAGGAAGCTATCCAGAAGCTGGTGGCGGCGCGCCTGGCGGCAGATGTGATGGGCGTGCCAACGCTGTTAATCGCCCGCACCGACGCCGACGCGGCGGATCTGATTACCTCCGATTGCGACCCCTACGACAGCGAGTTCATTACCGGCGAGCGCACCAGCGAAGGCTTTTACCGCACTCGGGCGGGCGTAGAGCAGGCTATCAGCCGGGGGCTGGCGTATGCCCCTTATGCCGACCTGGTATGGTGTGAAACGTCCACGCCCGATCTCGCTCAGGCCAGGCGCTTCGCCGAAGCGATTCATGCCCGTTTCCCCGGCAAGCTGCTCGCCTACAACTGCTCGCCTTCGTTTAACTGGCAGAAGAATCTGGATGATAAAACCATCGCCAGCTTTCAGCAGCAGCTGTCGGACATGGGCTACAAGTACCAGTTCATCACGCTCGCAGGGATTCACAGCATGTGGTTCAACATGTTCGACCTGGCACACGCCTATGCGCAGGGCGAAGGGATGAAGCACTACGTTGAGAAGGTGCAGCAGCCGGAATTCGCGGCCGGGAAAGAAGGGTACACTTTCGTTTCGCATCAGCAAGAGGTGGGCACCGGCTATTTCGACAACGTGACCACCATTATCCAGGGCGGCGCGTCGTCCGTCACGGCGCTGACCGGCTCAACAGAGGAAGCGCAGTTCTAGCGGCAAATCCTCACCTGGCCCTCTCCCTTAACGGGAGAGGGAAAAGGCGGGCTGGCCTGTTCTCTCTTTCCGGTGGAAGAAACGCGCAGAGCGGGTAAGCGCCAGCCGCCATGCGCTGTGGGCTCAGGTCAGTCGCTCCGCCTTTCCCTTCCTGGCAGAGGGGCAGGACAAGGCGCAAACAGGGCCGCAACGTTGTTTCTCTCATCTTCACACCAGGAGCCTGTCTATGTCGCGTGGACTGGAACTGCTTGTCGCTCAAACCATTCTGCAGGGCTTCGACGCCCAGTACGGGCGCTTTCTGGAAGTGACCTCCGGCGCGCAGCAGCGCTTCGAGCAGGCTGACTGGCACGCCGTCCAGCAGGCGATGAAAAGCCGTATCCACCTTTACGATCATCACGTGGGCCTGGTGGTGGAGCAGCTAAAGTGCATTACCGAGGGAAAAGGCGCTGACGCTGATTTTCTGCTGCGCGTTAAACAGCATTACACCGCGCTGTTGCCCGACTACCCACGTTTCGAGATTGCCGAAAGCTTTTTCAACTCTGTTTATTGCCGGCTTTTCGACCACCGCGCGCTCAGCCCTGAACGGCTGTTTATCTTCAGCTCGCAGCCCGAACGGCGCTTTCGCACCATTCCCCGTCCGCTGGCGAAAGACTTCTATCCGCAGCAGGGATGGCGGGAATTGCTTACCACGCTGCTTAGCGATCTCCCGCTGCGCTTGCGCTGGCAAAATCTCGCGCGGGATGTGGGCTATATTATTGCGCACCTCACCGAAACCCTCGGGCCGGAGATGCTGCAGAACGCGCATTTGCAGGTGGCGAATGAGCTCTTCTACCGCAACAAAGCGGCCTGGCTGGTGGGCAAGCTGGTGCTGCCGGGCGGCACGCTGCCGTTTCTGCTGCCCATTCACCGCACGGAAGAGGGCGAATTGTTTGTTGACGCCTGCCTGACCACCAGCGCCGAGGCGAGCATCGTTTTCGGTTTCGCCCGCTCTTATTTTATGGTCTACGCGCCGCTGCCCGCCGCGCTGGTGGAGTGGCTGCGGGAGATCCTGCCGGGCAAAACCACCGCCGAGCTTTATATGGCGATAGGCTGCCAGAAGCACGGCAAAACGGAGAGCTACCGCGAATACCTCAACTACATCACCCGCACCGACGAGCAGTTTATCGAAGCGCCCGGCATTCGCGGTATGGTCATGCTGGTCTTCACGCTGCCGGGCTTTGACCGGGTATTTAAGGTGATTAAAGACCGCTTCGCGCCGCAGAAAGAGATGACCGAAGCGCACGTTCGCGCCTGCTATCAACTGGTAAAAGAGCATGATCGCGTCGGGCGGATGGCGGATACCCAGGAGTTTGAAAACTTCGTGCTGACGAAAAGCCAGATAAGCCCGCCGCTGCTGGCGCTGCTGCAACAGGAAGCGCCGCGCAAGCTCACCGATCTGGGCGACAGGATAGTCATCAGCCATCTCTATATTGAGCGGCGTATGGTGCCGCTGAACCTGTGGCTGGAGCAGGCAAGCGGCCAACAGCTGCGCGATGCGGTAGAGGAGTATGGCAACGCCATCCGGCAACTCGCCGCCGCGAATATCTTCCCGGGCGACATGCTGTTTAAGAATTTCGGCGTCACCCGCCATGGACGGGTAGTGTTTTATGACTACGACGAAATTTGCTATATGACCGAGGTGAATTTTCGGGATATTCCGCCGCCGCGCTACCCGGAAGATGAACTGAGCGCTGAGCCGTGGTACAGCGTAGCGCCGGGCGACGTTTTCCCCGAGGAGTTCCGCCACTGGCTTTGCGCCGACCCGCAAATCGGTCCGCTGTTTGAGGAGATGCACAGCGAGCTTTTCAGCGCAGCTTACTGGCGGTCGCTTCAGGCGCGCATTCGCGAAGGGCATGTGGAGGATGTTTACGCCTACCGCAGGCATCAGCGTTTTTGTCTGCGCGGGTAAAAGCAAAACGGCAAACCTGAGGCTGCCGTTTTGCTATTTGCGCCGCTCGTCGGTGAGAAGCAGGGCGTCAGGCAGTTTCTTCTCTTAACGTACCCCGCCGTAAGCCAGCGTCACCTCTTTCGCCGCTTTGATAACCAGCGCCCCCAGCTCCGTTACGCGGTCGTCGGTAATGCGCGAAACCGGGCCGGAGAGGGAAATCGCGGCGAAGGCTTCATGATGCTCATCGTAAATACAGGCCGCCACGCAGCGCAGCCCCAGCGCATGTTCTTCGTCATCGAAGGAGTAGCCGCGCTTGCGGGTCTGGGCCAAATCTTCTTTCAGATGCAGCGGCGAAACCAGCGTCGCATGGGTGTAGGTGTGAAGCCCCTGACGGTGCAGCAGGCTGGTCACCTCTTCGTCGCTTAGCTGCGATAAAAACGCCTTGCCCGCGCCGGAGGCGTGCATCGGTAGTTTACCGCCGATGGGGGCGGACATGCGCATCAGTTGGGTGCACTGCACCTGATCGATAATAATCGCCTGATGATCGCTTTTATCCAGCACCGCGAGGTTGACCGTTTCGCCGGAGCTCTCCATCAGCTTACGCAGAATGGGATGCACAATCGCCAGCAAATTGCGGCTTTGCAAAAAGCTGCTGCCGACCATAAAAGCGTGGGCGCCAATCGCCCAGTGTCCGAGGTCGCCAACCTGGCGCACGAAACCCAGTTGCTGCATCGTGGTGAGCAGACGGTGGGTGGTGGAGTTGGGCAAGCCCGCCTGCTGGGCGAGTTCCGTCAGCGCCACGCTGCCCTGCGACTCGGCGATCCATTCCAGTAACTTCAGCCCGCGCGTCAGCGACTGCACCTGACCGGTGGCCTGCGGCGCAGCGGCGGCGGCGCGGGGTTTCTTGCCGCGTTTAGCGGGAACAGCAGCGACCATGGCGGCCTCCTTTTCTGTATCGTGGAAATAATTTTCGTTTTATTTGGCGATAATGCAACCGTCGTACTACTCATCGGAGGAGTTGATAGTGAACATGTCTCAAGTTGCCGTCGCTCGCCTTTTCCGCCAGGGGGGATTATGCCAGTATGGTCTGCTGGCCTGTTGGGCCTTTATGTGTAGCCGGGAGTGAATGTGAGTAGCAAAGTTGAGAAGCTGCGTCAGCAGCTAGCCGAACGTATTCTGGTGCTCGATGGCGGCATGGGCACCATGATCCAGAGTTACCGTCTGGAAGAGCAGGATTACCGCGGCGAGCGTTTCGCCGACTGGCCGTGTGACTTAAAGGGCAATAACGACCTTCTGGTGCTGACCAAACCGGAAACCATCGCCGCCATTCACTATGCCTATTTTGAAGCGGGCGCGGATATCGTTGAGACTAACACCTTTAACTCAACCACCATCGCGATGGCCGATTACCAGATGGAAGCGCTGTCGGCGGAAATCAACTTTGCAGCGGCGAAGCTCGCCCGCGCCTGCGCTGATGAGTGGACGGCCCGCACGCCGGAAAAACCGCGCTACGTCGCAGGCGTGCTCGGCCCTACCAACCGCACCGCCTCTATTTCACCGGACGTTAACGACCCGGCTTACCGCAACGTCACCTTCGACCAGCTGGTGGAAGCCTACCGTGAATCCACCCGGGCGCTGGTGGAGGGCGGTTCAGATCTAATCCTGATTGAAACGGTTTTCGACACCCTTAACGCCAAAGCCGCTATTTTCGCCGTGAAAGCCGAGTTCGACGCGCTGGGCGTCGAGCTGCCAGTCATGATCTCCGGCACCATAACCGACGCCTCCGGGCGCACCCTCTCGGGCCAGACGACGGAGGCGTTTTACAACTCGCTGCGCCATGCGGACGCGCTCTCCTTCGGCCTTAACTGCGCGCTGGGGCCGGATGAGCTGCGTCAGTATGTGGCGGAACTCTCCCGCATCGCGGAATGCTACGTGACGGCGCACCCCAACGCCGGCCTGCCGAACGCCTTCGGCGAATACGATCTGGATGCCGACGTGATGGCCGGGCAAATCCGCGAATGGGCGGAGTCGGGCTTTCTGAATATCGTCGGCGGCTGCTGCGGCACCACGCCGGCGCACATCGCCGCCATGAGCCGCGCCGTGGAAGGGTTGCCGCCGCGCAAGCTGCCAGAGATTCCGGTCGCCTGCCGCCTGGCGGGTCTGGAGCCGCTCAACATCGGCGACGACTCGCTGTTTGTGAACGTCGGCGAGCGCACCAACGTAACCGGCTCCGCCAAATTCAAGCGCCTTATCAAAGAAGAGAAGTACAGCGAAGCGCTGGATGTGGCGCGCCAGCAGGTCGAAAACGGCGCGCAGATAATCGACATCAACATGGATGAAGGGATGCTCGACGCCGAAGCGGCGATGGTGCGTTTCCTCAACCTGATCGCCGGCGAACCGGATATCGCTCGCGTGCCGATTATGATCGACTCCTCGAAATGGGAAGTCATTGAAAAGGGCCTCAAGTGCATTCAGGGCAAAGGCATCGTTAACTCTATCTCCATGAAAGAGGGCGTTGAGACCTTTATCCATCATGCGAAGCTGGTGCGTCGTTACGGCGCGGCGGTGGTGGTGATGGCCTTTGATGAAGTGGGCCAGGCGGATACCCGCGCGCGTAAAATCGAAATCTGCCGCCGGGCGTACCAGATTCTCACCGAAGAAGTGGGCTTCCCGCCGGAAGATATTATTTTCGACCCGAACATCTTTGCGGTGGCGACGGGCATCGAAGAGCACAACAACTACGCTCAGGACTTTATCGGCGCCTGCGAGGACATTAAGCGTGAGCTGCCCCATGCGCTGATTTCCGGCGGCGTATCGAACGTGTCGTTTTCGTTTCGCGGCAACGACCCGGTACGTGAAGCCATTCACGCGGTATTCCTCTATTACGCCATCCGCAACGGTATGGATATGGGGATCGTTAACGCCGGACAGCTGGCAATTTACGACGACCTGCCCGCCGAGCTGCGCGATGCGGTAGAGGACGTTATTCTCAACCGCCGCGCCGACGGCACCGAGCGGCTGCTGGATCTGGCGGAGAAATACCGCGGCAGCAAAAGCGACGCGGCGGCAGACCCGCAGCAGGCCGAATGGCGCTCGTGGGACGTAAAAAAACGCCTTGAATACTCGCTGGTAAAAGGCATTACCGAGTTTATCGAGCAGGATACCGAGGAGGCGCGCCAGCAGGCGGCTCGTCCCATTGAGGTTATTGAAGGGCCGCTGATGGACGGGATGAACGTGGTCGGCGACCTCTTCGGCGAGGGCAAGATGTTCCTGCCGCAGGTGGTGAAATCCGCCCGCGTCATGAAACAGGCGGTGGCTTACCTTGAGCCGTACATTCAGGCCAGCAAAGAGGTTGGCAAAAGCAACGGCAAAATCGTTCTCGCCACGGTAAAAGGCGATGTGCACGACATCGGCAAAAATATCGTCGGCGTGGTGTTGCAGTGTAATAATTACGAAATCATCGATCTTGGCGTGATGGTGCCGATGGATAAAATCCTTAAAACCGCGCGCGAAGAAAAAGCCGATATCATTGGTCTTTCCGGGCTTATCACCCCGTCGCTCGATGAGATGGTGAACGTGGCGAAAGAGATGGAGCGCCAGGGCTTTACCCTGCCGCTGCTGATTGGCGGCGCGACCACCTCGAAAGCCCATACGGCGGTGAAAATCGAGCAGAACTACAGCGGGCCGACGGTCTATGTGCAGAACGCCTCGCGCACCGTAGGCGTCGTTTCGTCGCTGCTTTCCGACACGCTGCGCGACAGCTTTGTCGAACGTACCCGTAAGGAGTATGAAACCGTGCGTATCCAACATGGTCGTAAAAAACCCCGTACGCCGCCGGTTACGCTTGCCGCGGCGCGGGAAAACGATCTCGCCTTCGACTGGGAGAGCTACACCCCGCCGGTGGCGCACCGACTGGGCGTGCAGGAAGTGACCGCCAGCATCGAAACGCTGCGCAACTACATCGACTGGACGCCGTTCTTTATGACCTGGTCGCTTGCCGGCAAATACCCGCGCATTCTCGAAGATGACGTCGTAGGGGTTGAGGCGCAGCGCCTGTTTAAAGACGCCAACGATATGCTCGACATGCTGAGCGCGAAGAAATCGTTGAACCCGCGCGGCGTGGTGGGGCTCTTTCCGGCTAACCGCGTGCTGGACGACGTTGAAATCTACCGCGACGAAACGCGCACCCATGTGCTGGCGGTCAGCCATCATCTGCGCCAGCAGACAGAAAAAGTGGGCTTCGCCAACTACTGCCTCGCTGATTTCGTCGCGCCTAAACGCAGCGGCAAAGCGGACTACATCGGCGCTTTCGCCGTGACCGGCGGGCTTGAGGAAGACGCGCTGGCCGAAGCCTATGACGCGCAGCATGACGATTACAACAAAATCATGGTGAAAGCGGTGGCGGACCGCCTGGCGGAAGCGTTCGCCGAATACCTGCACGAGCGCGTGCGTAAAGTCTACTGGGGCTATGCGCCGAATGAGAACCTCAGCAACGAGGAGCTTATCCGCGAAAACTACCAGGGCATCCGTCCGGCGCCCGGCTATCCGGCCTGCCCGGATCACACCGAAAAAGCGACTATCTGGGCGCTGCTGGATGTGGAAACCCACATCGGCATGAAGCTGACCGAGTCCTACGCCATGTGGCCGGGGGCGTCGGTTTCCGGCTGGTACTTCAGCCACCCGGACAGCAAGTACTTCGCCGTCGCGCAAATCCAGCGCGATCAGGTGGAAGATTACGCCCAGCGTAAAGGAATGAGCGCCCCGGAAGTGGAGCGTTGGCTTGCGCCTAACCTCGGGTACGATGCGGATTAACTTTTGTAAGCGCCAGAGCTACATGACTGGCGCTTCTTATCGATAATCGAACGCGTACTGCAGGGTGCAAGAAACCTGGCTGCATTTTTCTCCTCGTAAAATGTAGACCGTCATAAATTTGTCATTTTTCCGCCCGCCGACGCGCCTTTACGGCTATCCCGTCCGCCTTCCTGTGAATTAAGCTCTTATACTCATTAAACGGTTTAAGCTAACGCCCTCGCGGTTGCGTACCTGCTTCGCAGGATAGGTAAGCGTTGCGCCCCAACCCTGAGCGCGAAGGGTCGTTGCGCTTATCCGTCTTACCTGTTTGCCTTTGCCGCAAGGGAAAGGTTTCATTGCAAAATCGGTATCAAAGGAAAACAACAACCATAAGGAGAAGCCGTGTTAACGCTGTTACACCTGCTGTCTGCGGTGGCGCTGCTGGTATGGGGCACCCACATTGTGCGTACCGGCGTAATGCGCGTCTTTGGCGCGCGGTTAAGAACCGTGCTCAGCCGCAGCGTGGAGAAAAAACCGCTCGCCTTTTGCGCGGGCATTGGCGTGACTGCGCTGGTGCAGAGCAGCAACGCCACCACGATGTTAGTCACCTCGTTTGTCGCGCAGGATCTGGTGGCGCTCACGCCTGCGCTGGTCATTGTGCTGGGGGCCGATGTCGGTACGGCGCTGATGGCGCGCGTGCTGACCTTCGACCTTTCCTGGCTCTCGCCGCTGCTGATTTTCGTCGGTGTCATTTTCTTCTTAAGCCGCAAGCAAACCCGGGCGGGTCAGCTTGGTCGCGTCGCCATCGGCCTTGGGCTTATTCTGCAGGCGCTGGAGCTTATCGTGCAGGCGGTCACGCCGATTACCGAAGCCTCGGGCGTGAAGGTGATTTTCGCCTCGCTGACGGGCGATATCATGCTCGATGCGCTGATAGGCGCCGTGTTCGCTATCATCAGCTATTCAAGCCTTGCCGCCGTGTTGTTGACCGCCACGCTGACGGCGACCGGCGTTATCTCTTTTGATGTGGCGCTCTGTCTGGTGATTGGCGCCAACCTCGGCTCCGGCCTGCTTGCTATGCTCAACAACAGCGCCGCGAACGCCGCCGCCCGGCGCGTGGCGCTTGGCAGCCTGATGTTCAAGCTGGTGGGCAGCCTCATTGTGCTGCCGTTCGTTCACCTTCTGGCGAATGGGCTGCATAAATTGCCGCTGCCGGAGTCCGAACTGGTTATCTATTTTCACGTCTTTTATAACCTCATCCGCTGCCTGGCGATGGTGCCTTTCGCCAGAATGATGGCGCGCTTTTGCCGCCGGATGATCAAAGACGACCCGCAGACCGACGCGCGGCTGAAGCCGCGCCATCTGGACACCAGCGCGCTCGACACCCCGGCGCTGGGCCTTGCCAACGCGGCGCGGGAGACGCTGCGCATGGGCGACGCGCTGGAGCATATGCTGGAGCTGTACGGCAAAGTCATGCACGGCGAACCGCGCCAGGAGAAAGAGCTGCGCAAGGTGGCCGACGATGTGGATGTGCTCTACACCGCCATCAAGCTCTATCTGGCGCGCATGCCGAAAGAGGATTTGCCGGAAGCGGAGGCGAAACGCTGGGCGGAGATTATTGAGATGTCGCTGAACCTCGATCAGGCGGCGGACATTCTTGAGCGCATGGGCAGCGAAGTGGCGGATAAGTCGCTGGCCGCGCGGCGCGCGTTTTCGCCGGAAGGCATTAAGGAGCTGGATACGCTGCTTAGCCAGCTTACCGCCAACCTGAAGCTCAGCATGTCGGTCTTTTTCTCCGGCGACGTGCCGAGCGCGCGGCGTCTGCGCCGCTATAAACACCGCTTTCGCATTCTCAACCGGCGCTACTCTCATGCGCACGTTGACAGGCTGCATCAGCAGAATGTGCAGAGCATTGAAACCAGCTCGTTACACCTGAGCCTGCTTGGCGACATGAAGCGGCTGAACTCGTTGTTCTGCGCGGTGGCCTACAGCGTGCTGGAGCAGCCGGACGACGATGAGGAGCGAGCGGAGTAACGCATTAACGTTTGATGGTTAACCCGAGACCCAACGCTTTCATCACCGCCAGGGTGGTTTTAAGCGTTGGGTTTCCTTTATCGCGAAAAGAGCGGCATCGCTGCTTTCAGCATTGCCGCGAAAGCACGATTTACCGGGAAGCAACTCGCAAAGCGCGCACCGGCTTCGTGACAATACGGCCTTCAAACTCTATTTTCTGATACAGCGCGAAACCTGAAGCACCGGGAAAGGGAAAAACCGTGCAGTACCGCAGATCAAAGGAGGCATCATGCGCACCAGAGTTCCGTTTATCACTGCAGCCAGCAATCCGCTGGAAATAAAAATGATAAGCCACGCCAGAAGGCAAGAAAGTGAATTCTCCGTCATGTCCGACGGTATAAGCCAGCAAGAAAACTGTCAGCATCATACCGAAGCAGAGCTTCGAGAGTATCAGCAGACCTTCGAAGCCATTAACCACTTTATTGAGGAGCATGGCGCGTTTAGTGATTTTCATCGGTCGTTCTGATGGAACAGCTTTGGGTATAGCAGAACAAAGGGGCAGGCAAGCATGCTTACCCCTATTTTATTAATATCCAGCACCCTGTCGCGAATACGCTTCGGCATGTTTTGGTTGTGCCAGTAGTCGACAGCAGGCTTTTGCCCGCTAAGCCCTTGTCGGCAAAAATTTGTCCGGTGGTTGAGATTGCTGGGCGCGCTTATGTGGCGATGACGCCCATGATGGCGGGAGTGCCAACGAAAGAAGTCGGCGGCGAAGTTGCTGACTTTACGCACTATCGACAGCCATTACGCGATGCAGTCGATTTTTTGCTTAATGGCTACTAACCCGTAGCCATTTTTTAGCGACCCCGCAGCATGCGAATGCAAAGGTCATCACCTTCGTCCGCGCGCAGGCGTGCTGGCGGACCAGGAGAAGGTGGATTCGCTGTCGGGCTTGTAAGCCTGCTGCTTCTTGAGCTTACGCGCCTGTTTCGCCGCCAGCTCCCGCTGCGCCATCAGTTTATCGATGTACTCTTTCTTAACGTGATTCGCTTCGGAATTGGTCAGCGGGCGGCCATGGGCGATACGGGCGCGGTCGAGCAGCGTTTTTAATTCGCGCTGTTCGCTTTCGGTCATCTCTTTCTGGGTCAGTCTGGCGGTGGACATAATGGCTACCTCTCAGGGAAAGTCAGTCCAGTGTACGTGATAGCGGCGAAGAACACAGGATAAGCCTGCTGAAATAAAAATGCCGGGCAGCCCCGGCATTTCACATTAACTCTCCCGCACGGTTTCCCGTTTGCGTTTATCGACGGGCTTCCCGGACCAGTAACCCGCCAGCAGCGAGCCGGAAAGGTTATGCCACACCGAGAAGAGCGCGCCGGGCAGGGCGGCCAGCGGCGAGAAGTAGATTTTGCCAAGCGCGGCGGCAAGCCCTGAGTTCTGCATGCCCACCTCGATGGCCAGCGTGCGACAGGTCGACTCGTCAAAGCCGAACAGCCTTCCGCCCCAGTAGCCGCCAAGCAAACCAATGCTGTTATGCAGGATTACCGCCACAATCACCATCAGGCCTACCGAGGCGATATGCGAAGCGGAGCCCGCCACCACGGCGCTGATGATAGCCAGAATACAGACCATCGAAAACGCGGGCAGATAAGGCTCTACCGCTTTCACCAGACGCGGGAAGAGATGGTGCACAATCAGCCCCAGCGCAATCGGGATAACGACGATTTGCAGAATGCTCAGCAGCATGCCCATCACGTCCACCTGAATATGCGCGTCGACGTAAAGACGCGTCAGCAGCGGCGTGGCGAAAACGCCCACCAGCGTAGAGACGGAGGAGATGGTTACCGACAGCGCCACGTCGCCCTTCGCCAGATAGATCATCACGTTGGACGCGGTGCCGCTCGCCACGCTTCCCACCAGCACCATCCCGGCGGAAAGATCCGGCGGCATATGAAACAGCATCGCCAGCAGCCAGGCGGCCAGCGGCATTACCAGATAGTGCAGAAAAATGCCTGCCGCCACCGGCGCGGGGCGGGAGAGCACGCGTTTAAAATCATCAAGCTTCAGGTGCACGCCCATGCCGAACATGATGAGCATTAATAGCGTGCTGACCCAGGGCCCAACGGGCGTGAAGGTGGAAGGGGTGTAATAAGCCAAAACCGAGAGCAGCAGCGCCCAGAGCGGGAACAGCCGCGTGAATGTTGCGAGCATGATGATTCTTTTCCTTGCAGGTTGCGTCGTTGTGTTTCCCCTGCCGCTGTGAGCGCGGCGTTGCGTTATCGCTATGCGGGGATAAAAAAGCCGGGAGCGGGCCCGGCCATAGCTATTGTGTATCGTGCGAAGAAAAGTTATTCAAACAAATTATGATGAAATGCGCTCATCCTGCGCCGCGCACGCTCTCCCAACTAAGCCCGAACCGCGCGAGGTATTTACGCAGGCGGTCGGCGTCGTTGGGGTTGCTTTTCTTCTGCCGTGAGACGGCGAAAAGCGCCCGTCCGGCTTCAGAGAGCGTACTGCAACGGCGACAGACGGCGATGACCGCCGCCAGCTGGTCCTGGTCGAAGAGGTCGAGGGTCGCCGGGTCTACGGGCAGCGCAACGGCGCCGTGCGCAGGCCGCCAGCTTTGTTGCAGCCGCAGAATCTCTTCTTCCACCAACGCCTCTGTAATGCGCCCCTGGTCCGCCAGCGTCGCCATGCGCGCAACCGATGCGCCAAGCTCGCGAAAATTGCCCGGCCAGCGCGCCTGCGGCGAGCAGGCGAAGAGGAGATACCGCTCGCGCGCTGTCTTATCGAAGCGGATTTGCGTTTGCTGCTCCGCGCAGAAGCGCTGCAACTCATATTCCACGTTAGGCGCAATATCCTCGCGCCGTTCGGCAAGGCCTGGCAGCGCAAAGGCCCACATGTTGATGCGGGCGTAAAGATCTTCACGAAAGCGGCCTTCGGCGACCCACTGCGTCATGTCGCGATGCGTGCCGGCGATAAGCTGGAAATCGCTGCGCACTTCTTTATCCGAACCAAACGGGAAGAACGTTTTCTCTTCAATCGCCTTCAGCAGCATCGCCTGCTCGTCCAGCCCCAGCTCGGCTATCTCATCGAGAAACAGCACGCCGCCGTCCGCTTCCCGAAGCAGGCCCGCCCGCGCCTGCTGCGCGCCGGTAAACGCCCCTTTGACGTGGCCGAACAGGGTCGACATGGCGTTATCGCCGCGCAGCGTCGCGCAGTTTACCGACACCAGCCGTCCCTGCACGAGATGACGCGCCTGGCGCAGCTGGAAAATACGTTTCGCGAGAAAGGATTTGCCCGCGCCGGTAGGGCCGGTAAGCAGAATGGGCGCGGTGGAGCGCAGCGCCACGCGCTCTATCTGGTCAATCAGGCGGTTAAAGGTGGCGTTGCGGGTGTCGATGCCCGCCTTCAGAAACGAGACAGACTGTTGCTGCTCGCGCTGAAAACGGCTGGTGAGCGTCGCGTAGCGGCTTAAATCGAGGTCGATAACCGAGCAGGTGCCGGCGGCTTTCTCCAGGTCCGTAGCCTCGCCCCTGGCCGGGCTGGTTTGCAGCAGGCTGGCGGGAAGGTAACGCGCTTCCGTCAGCAGGAACCAGCAGATCTGCGCCACATGCGTGCCGGTGGTGATATGCACCAGGTACTCTTCGTTTTCGGTGTCGAAAGGGTAGTGCGTGGCGAAGTCGAGAAAGGCGGCGTAAACCTCTTCAAAATCCCACGGGTCAAGAATCGTTACAGGGTGGCGGCGTACCTGCGTCTGCGGCGAAACGACAGCGATGTCTTCGCTAAGCTGCTCCGCCATGCCTTTATCCCGCGGCTGGTGCAGCAACTCCAGCCGGTCGACGGGAAAACCGGGCTGCTGGCAAAGACCGACGGTGGGCCGCCATTTCTTCCAGCGGTTCTCCCGCTTGCCGCGCTTGTCCAGCACCGTACCCAACACGCCAATCACTACCCGCCGCTTTTGCATGTTTATACCTATATATAAAACAATATAAATAATTATAAATTATTGATCGTCATGATAATACCTGAATGGCGGATTCTGTGTTTTTATCATTACTTTTCAACTAATTATTTTTTTATTCATCCCTTAACTGAAACTGGCACGCTTCTGGCAATACCTGTTATGTCAGCACACTGGGAGTCGCAGGGGATATGAGCCCCGCCGGCGCACCGGGAGCGGTAATACGTTTTCCAGGGGGCGTTCCGCCAGTGGAAAGACATGGGCGAAAAGTCGGTTTTATCAGGTTCGATTCCTGATTCGTCACCTCTTCTCCAGAGAGCTATGCAAGCAGTACCCGGTGGTCGGCTGTGATGACCACCCCGAGCGGGCGCCGGTAACGACGCCGGGCCGCAGGCAAAACGCGCAGGCAGTCATGGCCCGTTTCCCTGCGGCTCCGTGTCCGCACTCGCGCCGGCAAGTGAAAAACAGGGAGATAAAAATGAATAACAAAATCACGATTCGAAAAGGCCAGTTGGGTTTACTGGCAAAACAGGGCGACTTTTATCAGGTGCTGGAGGCGGGCGAACATCGCCTGCCGTGGTTTAACAAACCGGACGTGACCGTGGTGGATGTGAACGGCGACGACGTGGCGCCGGAACTTGCCGATTATCTGCGCCGCTTTCAGCCGGAATGGGTAGAAAAATATTGCCTGTCTGTCGATACCGCAGAACAGGAAACGGCGGCGCTTTACCGCAACGGCGTACTGCTGGAAATCATCCCGCCGGGCGCGCGTCGGCTGTTCTGGCGCGATGGCGACAGCCTGCAGGTAAAACGCATGAGCACGCAGGATGTGCACGTGCCCATTGATGTTATGAATGCGGTATTGCAGCCGCGCGGTCGCAACGAGGCGGTGAAAGGCCGCGAGGCGATCCTGACGGTGCAGGTGCCCGCCTGGCATGTCGGCGTGTTGAAAATTGACGGCGAGACGCAGGCGCTGCTGCCGCCAGGCTTAAGCGCATACTGGAAAATCAACCACCTCGTGGAGGCGGAAGTGGTGGATACGCGCCTGCAGGCGCTGGAGGTATCGGGCCAGGAGATCCTGACCAAAGATAAAGTGAATCTGCGCATCAACCTCGGCGCGAACTGGCGTTATCTCGATGTTCTGCAGGCGTACAGCCAGCTGGCGAAGCCGCTGGATTACCTTTATCGCGAGTTGCAGTTTGCGCTTCGCGAAGCGGTAGGGACGCGCACGCTGGATGAGCTGCTGGAGAACAAGCAGGTCATCGACGACGTGGTGAGCGCGCAGGTGATTGCCCGCATGGCGCCGTTTGGCATTGAGGTTGCGTCAACAGGCGTGAAAGACATCGTGTTGCCCGGCGATATGAAAACCATTCTGTCGCGGTTGGTGGAGGCGGAAAAATCCGCGCAGGCGAATGTTATCCGCCGGCGCGAAGAGACCGCGGCGACGCGTTCGTTACTGAACACCGCCAAAGTGATGGAAAACAACCCGGTGGCGCTGCGCTTAAAAGAGCTGGAGACGCTGGAAAGGGTGGCGGAGCGCATCGATAAAATCTCGGTGTTTGGCGGTCTGGACCAGGTATTGCACGGTCTTGTAAACATTAAAGGAAAGACAAATGCAGCATAACGATTATCAACTGCTGGCGCGTGAAAACAGCGCGCCGGTAAAAATGTGGACCAACGGCGTGCCGGTAGAATCAGAGGCGCGTGAGCAACTGCTGAAAACGGCGAAAATGCCGTTTATCTTTAAACACCTGGCGGTGATGCCCGATGTGCATCTGGGTAAAGGCTCGACCATCGGCAGCGTTATTCCGACCAAAGGGGCGATTATCCCGGCGGCGGTGGGCGTGGATATCGGTTGCGGGATGATTGCGGTGCGCACGTCGCTGACTGCAAGCGACCTGCCGGATAACCTCAGCGGGCTGCGCAGCGCCATTGAGCATGCCGTGCCGCACGGGCGCACCAGCGCACGCGGCCAGCGGGATAAAGGGGCGTGGAACCGCGCGCCGCAGGAAGTGGACGCGCACTGGACGCACCTGGCGCCGCGCTTTAAGCGGATCACCGATAAATATCCGAATCTGCTGAAAACCAACAACTATCAGCATCTGGGCACGCTGGGTACCGGCAACCACTTTATCGAGGTTTGTCTGGACGAGCAGCAGCGAGTGTGGGTCATGCTGCACAGCGGCTCGCGCGGCGTGGGTAACGCCATCGGCACCCACTTCATCGCGCTTGCTCAGAAAGATATGCAGCGCCATATCGCTAACCTGCCGGATCGCGATCTCGCTTATTTTGAAGAGGGAAGCAAGCATTATGCGGATTACATCGAAGCCGTCGAATGGGCGCAGGATTTCGCGCGCCATAACCGCGAAGTGATGATGTCCCGCGTGCTGGCGGCGCTGTCTCAGGTCATCAAGAAACCCTTTATGACCCAGCAGGAGGCGGTGAACTGCCACCATAACTATGTGCAGAAAGAGCGTCATTTCGGCGAGGATGTGCTGGTGACGCGCAAAGGCGCTGTCTCCGCCCAGAAAGGACAGATGGGGATTATCCCCGGTTCGATGGGCGCGAAAAGCTTTATCGTGCGCGGTCTGGGCAACGAAGAGAGTTTCTGCTCCTGTAGCCACGGCGCCGGGCGCACCATGAGCCGAACGGCGGCGAAAAAGCGCTTTACGGTGGAAGATCAGATCCGCGCCACCGCGCACGTGGAGTGTCGCAAAGACAGCGACGTTATCGATGAAATTCCGATGGCGTATAAAGATATCGATGCGGTGATGGCCGCTCAGGCCTCATTGGTGGAAGTGGTGCATACCCTGCGCCAGGTGGTTTGCGTAAAAGGATAAAAAAATGGAACTGAACGGCGTTGATGCCGCCATGCGGGAGCGCGTGCGACACGTGCTGAAAGAAGTGGAAGCGCGCTACGGCATGAAGGTGCTGTACGCCTGTGAATCAGGCAGCCGCGGCTGGGGCTTCGCCTCGCCGGACAGCGATTACGATGTGCGCTTTCTTTATGTGCATCCGCCCGAGTGGTATTTACGCGTTGATGCGCCGCGCGATGTCATCGAGTTGCCAATAGACGACACGCTGGACGTCTGCGGCTGGGAGTGGCGCAAAGCGCTCGGGCTGCTCAAGCGCGCTAACCCGACGCTTATCGAATGGCTCGATTCGCCAGTGGTCTATCAGCAGGATGAAAAGGTCATCGCCGCGCTGCGTGAACAGGTGCCTGCATGGTTCTCCGCAGAGCGGGCGCGCTGGCACTACTACTCAATGGCGCGGAAAAACTTCCGCAGCTATTTGCAGGGCGATACGGTGCGGCTGAAGAAATATTTCTACGTGTTGCGCCCGCTGCTGGCGGTTCGCTGGATAGAAGCGGGTAAGGGTGCGCCGCCGATGCGTTTTGTCGAATTGCTGGACGGCGTCGTGACCGATCCGCTGCTGCGTCAGGAAATAGACGCGCTGCTGGCGAGAAAACAGCGTGCGGGCGAGGCGGAGTATGGCGCGGCGATGCCGCGGATACAGGCTTTTATCACGCAGGAGCTGGCGCGCGGCGAAACGCCGCCTGACCTGCCGCATAGTGAAAAGGCCTGCGCGACCAGGTTAGATACGCTGCTTTATGAAACGGTAATGGCCTGACATTGTCAGGCCATTTTTTTATCACTCGAACAGGTTGTGATGCAGCTTCTGCACTACCTGCTCCGCTTCCGCGCCGGGCACCAGGAAACAGAGGTTATGGCTGGAGGCGCCGTAGCAGATCATGCGGATGTTGAACGGCTCCATCACACCGAAGACTTCTTTGCCCACGCCGCACGCTTTCGACAGATCGTTGCCAATCAGCGCCACCAGCGCCAGGTTCTCTTCTACCTCCACGCGACAGAGCGAAGAGAGCTCCGTTAGCAGCGCCTGCGTCAGCAGCGTATCGCCGGTTGAGGTGGAGCCGGTAGTGTCGAGCGTCAGCGCCACGCTCACTTCCGAGGTGGTTATCAAATCAACGGAGATATTGTGGCGCGCCAGGATGCTGAAGACTTCGGCAAGAAAACCGCGCGAGTGCAGCATATTCAGGCTGTGCAGCGTCAGCAGCGTTTGCTTGCGGCGCAGCGCCAGCGCGCGGAATAGCGGCGGGTTGGCGGTTTCGTTGCACACCAGCGTGCCGCCCGCTTTCGGGTCTTTGCTGGAGCCGACAAATACCGGGATATCGCTGCGCACGGCGGGCAGCAGCGTGGCCGGGTGCAGCACTTTCGCGCCAAACGTCGCCATCTCCGCCGCTTCTTCAAAAGCGATTTCATCAATGCGTTTCGCCGCGGGCACGACGCGCGGGTCGGTGGTGTAAATGCCGGGCACGTCGGTCCAGATATCGACGCGGCTTGCCTGCAACGCTTCGCCAAGGAGTGCGGCGGTATAATCGCTGCCGCCGCGGCCAAGCGTCGTGGTGCGGCCTTTCGCTTCGCTGCCGATAAAGCCCTGGGTGATGATGAGCCCCTCGGCGAGGCGCGGCTTCAGCTGTAACGTCGAGAGCTCAGAAAGCGCCGTTACATCCGGCTCGGCGCGGCCAAAGCGATCGCTGGTGCGCATCACTTTGCGCACGTCGAACCACTGCGCTTCCACGTGGCGTTCGCGCAGGATCTCGACAAAAAGCAGGGTAGACATCAGCTCGCCGTGGCTGACCAGCTCATCAGTCAACGCATGAGAGGTGGCAAGCGACGCGGCCTCAGAAAGGGTGGCGATGTTTTCCAGCAGGCGGTCAATCTCTTCGCGGATAACCGTCGGGTTTTGCAGCCGCTCAACAATGTCGTACTGGATTTTGCGAATGGCGTCGAGCTTGACGAAGCGCTCGGTCGCTTCCAGCCCTTCGGCCAGCGCCACCAGCAGATTGGTCACGCCCGCGGAAGCGGAAAGCACCACCAGGCGCACAGCGTCATCGGAAAGCACCACGTCGGCGCTGCGGTTCATGGCGTCGAAATCCGCCACGCTGGTGCCGCCAAATTTCGCGACCACTAAAGAATCTGTCATAACAACCTCGTGTCAGGGGGCCATAGCGCATGGCGTATAAAGTATTCAGCCCTGGAACAAGGAGAGAGCGGTAAGGGGGCGGACGCAGGCGGGAAAACCACAACCACATACACCCAGAAGCGCTCCACCTTGCGAAACGTTCGACTGCTGACGTTTCGGGTGACAACCCAGGGGATTCAGCCCCTGTAGCCGATAGCGAACGTTGCCAGACGCTACGCTACCTCGGCGTCGCTCCCCCTCCCGTGCCGTCTTTGGAGTGGCTCCTCGGACACGATACCTGGGCGACGCGCCTCTTCTGGTTTTCCTTCATATTTCAGGCTGTGGCTGCGTTGCTTGCGCGGCCTTACCCCAGTCACATACTTATGTATGCTCCTGGGGATGCGCCCGCTTATCGCCTTGCCACACCCCGAACTATTTTGGAAAACGGCGACTCATTGATTTTGTTTTACCGTGGCAAAACGAAATGCTGGAGTATCAGGTTTGTTCAGTGGGCATAGCGCGACACCGAAACAACCTAAAATTTACCGGCTGACAACGCGCAGCGCGCTTCGGGCCGGTATTTATTCATAAATAAAGGGTTAGCAGGGTTATTGTCAACGATACGGTCATGGGGATTTTTCATGTTGCGCCGCCTGCCAGGAAAATAACTTATAACAGCTATACTTTCGTCTTAACCGGCACGGTGGCGCGCAACCAACGCCATGATAAAAATCATCACAATTCCAGCCACAAGCGCTACAATCGACCGCAGTTTCAATTCTCAAATCACAAGAGTATTGCTATGAAAAACATCAATCCGAAGCAGACCTCCGCCTGGCAGGCGCTAGAGCAACACTATGCAGAGATGAAGGATGTAAAAATCGCCGATCTGTTCGCCAAAGACGCCGACCGCTTCAGCAAATTCTCCGCCACGTTCAATGACCTGATGCTGGTCGACTATTCCAAAAACCGCATTACCGAAGAGACTCTCAGCAAGCTGCAGGCGCTGGCGAAAGAGACCGACCTGGCGGGCGCCATCAAATCGATGTTCTCCGGTGAAAAGATCAACCGCACCGAAGACCGCGCCGTGCTGCACGTGGCGCTGCGCAACCGTAGCAATACGCCGATCCTGGTGGACGGCAAAGATGTGATGCCGGAAGTGAATGCCGTGCTGGAGAAGATGAAAAAATTCTCCGAGGCCATTATCTCCGGGCAGTGGAAAGGCTATACCGGCAAGCCGATTACCGACGTGGTGAACATCGGCATCGGCGGCTCCGACTTAGGCCCGTTCATGGTGACCGAAGCGCTGCGCCCCTATAAAAACCACCTTAACATGCACTTTGTCTCTAACGTCGATGGCACCCACATCGCCGAAGTGCTGAAAAAAGTGAACCCGGAAACCACCCTGTTCCTCGTGGCTTCCAAAACCTTTACTACCCAGGAAACCATGACCAACGCCCACAGCGCGCGCGACTGGTTCCTGAAAACCGCGGGCGATCAGCAGCACGTGGCGAAACACTTCGCGGCGCTCTCTACTAATGCCAAAGCGGTGGGCGATTTCGGCATCGATACCGCCAACATGTTCGAATTCTGGGACTGGGTCGGCGGCCGTTACTCCCTGTGGTCGGCGATTGGCCTTTCCATCATTCTCTCCGTGGGCTTTGACAACTTTGTTGAACTGCTCAGTGGCGCACATGAGATGGACAAACACTTCTCCACCGCCGCGCCTGAACAAAACCTGCCGGTGCTGCTGGCGCTGATTGGCATCTGGTACAACAACTTCTTTGGCGCTGAAACCGAAGCCATTCTGCCGTACGACCAGTACATGCACCGCTTTGCCGCCTACTTCCAGCAGGGCAACATGGAATCCAACGGCAAGTTTGTCGACCGCAACGGCAACCCGGTGGATTACCAGACCGGCCCTATCATCTGGGGCGAGCCGGGCACCAACGGCCAGCATGCGTTCTATCAGTTGATCCACCAGGGCACTAAGCTGGTACCGTGCGATTTCATCGCGCCGGCCGTCACCCATAATCCGCTTTCCGACCACCACCAGAAACTGCTGTCCAACTTCTTCGCCCAGACCGAAGCGCTGGCGTTTGGCAAATCTCGCGACGTGGTGGAGCAGGAATTCCGCGACCAGGGGAAAGACCCGGCGCAGCTGGAGCACGTGGTGCCGTTTAAAGTGTTTGAAGGCAACCGTCCGACCAACTCCATCCTGCTGCGTGAAATCACGCCGTTCAGCCTGGGCGCGCTGATTGCGCTTTATGAACACAAGATCTTCACCCAGGGCGCTATCCTGAACATCTTCACCTTCGACCAATGGGGCGTGGAATTAGGTAAACAGCTGGCCAACCGCATCCTGCCGGAGCTTGGCGACGATAACGCGATCGACAGCCACGACAGCTCCACCAACGGACTGATTAACCGCTACAAAGCGTGGCGCGCGTAATTAACGTGTTGTGCTGAATAATGCCGGCCTGAGCGCCGGCATTTTTTATCGGAGAAATCCCGTTGTGGCGGCAAATCAGGGTTACCCGGCTTTGAGGTTAATCTGAAAAAGCGTTTTTACCCTTTCATTTTATCAGGGGAATTTAGGATTAAACGGATTGGATGCTTTTAAGGATATATTTTAACTATTTGAATAATAGTATCTTTTAATTAAATTACCGCGCTCAACATTTTCATTTTATCTATTTGTCCTAAAACCCACCGCTTATTTCCCGATGCCATAAACCCGCAGGCGTTGTTGTGTATACTCGATTGCGCCTGAAACCCTTTTCGGGCACATCTCCATTCATTCAATGAAGGGAAATTGTTATGAAAAAAATCGTTTATGGCATTTTTGCCATAGCAGCGCTGGGCGCGACTGCGGCTAATGCGGAGCCGGTAGCCACCGGTGACGCGGCAGGCGCAGCGGCGACGTCGGTGTCAGTAGGCTCCTCTACTGCAACGACCGCCAGCACTGTCGGGTCGGTTGTCGGCGTGGCGCTCGCTGCGACCGGTGGCGGCGACGGTTCTAACACCGGGACCACTACCACAACCACCACCAGCACCACGCAGTAACCTTCGGTGCTTTAACCATAACCACACTACGGTGTGGTTATTTTGACTCCCTGAGGAAATGTCGTGAAGCGACTCGCGATTGTGATGCTCTGCCTGCTGCTCCAGGCCTGTTCCTCCAATATCAAAGGAATGGCAACTTCTTTCTGGCGCGGCGTAACGGGCGCGGATGGCGTCCATCTGACAGACGACGATATTCAAAATATGCCCTATGCCAGCCAGTACATGACGTTAAACAACGGCCCGCAGCTGTTTGTGGTGCTGGCGTTTTCGGAAAACGGCCAGCAAAAATGGGTGACCCAGGACCAGACCACGCTGATAACCCAGCATGGCCGCCTGGTGAAAACCCTCAATCTTCGCGACAACCTGATTAGCGTAACGAACATCAACGACGATCCGCTGCTGAAAGCGAACCAGATTGTTGACGGCGCAGGCTGGACCCGCGTGATGGGCTGGACGGAGCGCGGTCAGACGCGTTACGCCACGGCGCGCTCAACCTTTACCTGGGACGGAACGGACAGCATACAGGTGGGCAGCGAGTCCACGCCGGTTCGCGTGCTGGATGAAGAGGTGACCACCGAGGCGGCAAGCTGGCATAACCGCTACTGGGTAGACAGCGAAGGCGCGATCCGTCAGTCGAAGCAGTACCTTGGCGCAGGTTATTTCCCGGTTACCACTATCCTGTTGAAGGCGGCAAAAGAATGAGAACAGCAGCCCTCGCATCACTTATTTTAAGCCTGGGCAGCCTGTCGGCTTTTGCCGCAGGCACCATTACGGTTTATCCCGAACACGCACAGCCCCTGAAAGTCACCGGCGCACAGACGCTCGCCGATCTCGTTACCCAACCCCAGCTTACGCAAAGCTGGTGGCCGGGCGCGGTTATCAGCGAACGTCAGGCGAGCGCCGTGGCGCAACAGCAGCATCAGGCGTTGCTGGGTCGGCTGGCGGCGCTTTCGGCCGATGAAGACGCCGACGATGCCGCCGCCATTAACAGTGTGCGCCAGCAACTTGCCGCAATAAAAGTAACTGGCCGCCAGTTTATTACGCTGGACCCGGACAGCGTGCGCGTAAGCCCAGGCAACAACGTGCCGCTGGAGGGTGACTACTCGCTGTGGGTGGGACCGCAGCCGACGACCGTTACGCTGATGGGGCTGGTGAACGCGCCAGGCTCGAAGCCCTTCACGCCTGGAAAATCGGTCGCGGATTATCTGGATGAGGTGAGCCGTCTTAGCGGCGGCGAGCGCAGCTATGCCTGGGTCGTCTACCCTGATGGGCGCACGCAAAAGACGCCTGTCGCTTACTGGAACAAACGTCACGTGGAGCCGATGCCCGGCAGCATTATTTTTCTGGGCTTCGCCGAGCACACTTTTACCTCTTCTTATGACGATCTGAACGAGCAGATACTTCGCTCGCTGACGCAGCGGATACCGGATTGATGAAGAAACGCTATTTTTACAGTTTGCTGGCGCTGTCGGTCTCCTGCGCCTGCCATGCAGAAACCTATCCCGCGCCCGTCGGTCCTTCACAGTCCGATTTTGGCGGCGTGGGCTTAATGCAAACCCCTACGGCGCGCATGGCGCGGGAAGGGGAACTGAGTCTCAACTACCGCGATAACGATCAGTACCGCTACTATTCCGCTTCCGTGCAGCTCTTCCCGTGGCTGGAAACCACGCTGCGCTACACCGACGTGCGGACTAAAAACTACAGTAACGTCGAGTCGTTCTCCGGCAATCAGACCTATAAAGACAAAGCCTTCGACGTGAAGCTGCGGCTGTGGGAAGAGGGCTACTTCCTGCCGCAGGTCGCGGTGGGGGCGCGCGATTTGGGCGGTACGGGGTTGTTTGACGGTGAATATGTGGTGGCGAACAAAGCCTGGGGGCCGTTTGATTTCTCGCTCGGCTTAGGCTGGGGCTATCTGGGCACCAGCGGCAACGTGAAAAACCCGTTCTGCGAATATGACGACAAATTTTGCTACCGCGATCCGAGTTACCAGAAAGCGGGCTCCATCGACGGCAGCGCCATGTTCCACGGCCCGGCGGCGATTTTCGGCGGTGTTGAATACCAGACGCCATGGCAGCCGCTGCGCCTGAAGCTTGAGTATGAAGGCAATAACTACAGCGAAGATTTCGCCGGTAAAATCGACCAGAAGAGCAAGTTTAACGTGGGCGCGATTTACCGCGTCGCCGACTGGGCGGATGTTAACCTGAGCTACGAGCGCGGTAACACGCTGATGTTCGGCTTTACGCTGCGCACCAACTTCAACGATCTGCGTCCTTCTTATAACGATAATCGCCGTCCGGCGTATCAGCCGCAGCCGCAGGAGGCGATTCTTCAGCACAGCGTCGTGGCGAACCAGCTTACCTCGCTGAAGTACAACGCCGGGCTGAACAACCCGCAGATTCAGGTAAAAGGCGACACGCTGTACGTGACCGGCGAGCAGTTTAAATACCGCGATTCGCAGGAAGGCATTGAGCGCGCGAACCGCATCATCATGAACGACCTGCCGGAAGGGGTGCGCACTATTCGCGTCACCGAAACGCGCCTCAACATGCCGCAGGTTACCACGGAAACCGACGTGGCGAGCCTGAAGCGTCATCTGGAAGGCGAGCCGCTCGGCCATGAAACGGAGCTGGTGCAAAAACGCATGGAGCCGGTGGTGCCGGAAAGCACCGAGCAGGGCTGGTACATTGAGAAGCCGCGCTTTAATTTCTCGCTCAATCCGGTATTGAACCAGTCTGTCGGCGGGCCGGAAAACTTCTACATGTATCAGGTGGGCGTGATGGCCACGGCGGATTTGTGGCTAACCGATCACCTGCTGACGACCGGCAGCCTGTTCGCCAACATTGCCAACAACTATGGCAAGTTTAACTACACCAACCCGCCGAACGACTCGGCGCTGCCGCGCGTGCGCACCCACGTACGTGAGTATGTAGAGAATGACTATTACGTTAACAACGCCCAGGCCAACTACTTCCAGTACCTGGGGAACGGCTGGTACGGGCAGGTTTACGGCGGTTATCTGGAGACGATGTACGGCGGCGCGGGGGCGGAAGTGCTTTATCGTCCGGTGGACAGCAACTGGGCCTTTGGTCTGGATGCGAACTACGTGAAACAGCGCGACTGGACCAGCCCGCAGAACATGATGAAGTTCACTGACTACAGCGTGAAAACCGGTCATCTGACCGCCTACTGGACGCCGCCGTTTGCCCAGGATGTGCTGATTAAAGCGAGCGTAGGGCAATATCTGGCGGGCGACAAAGGCGGCACGCTGGAGATAGCCAAACACTTCGACAGCGGCATCGTGGTGGGCGGTTACGCCACTATCACCAACGTTTCGCCGGATGAGTACGGTGAAGGGGACTTCACCAAAGGGGTTTACGTTTCCGTGCCGTTCGATCTCTTCTCCGGTGGCGCAACGCGCAGCCGCGCGGCGATTGGCTGGACGCCGCTCACCCGCGACGGCGGCCAGATGCTGGGCCGTAAGTTTGACCTCTACAGCATGACCAGCGATAAGAGCGTGAATTTCCGCTAAGCGGGCATCACCCCTCACCCTAACCCTCTCCCCACAGGGGAGAGGGGCGTGGCTGGCGACCCGGTCAGGAGGGGCTTTTTCTGCAAGGGCAAGAGCGCGCCACAGACCCGCGCGTTTTTCTCTCTCTTCCTCCCTGGAAGCGGGCTGGGTGAGGGTAGCAACGCTACAGCCGGCGCAAAAGCCGCGCCGGGTTACCGGCGTAGACCCCTTTCTCGGTAAGCGATTTGGTCACCACGCTGCCTGCGCCGATGACCGCGCCGTCGCATATGGAAACGGCGAGAATGGTGGCGCCGCTGCCAATCGACACGTTATCGCCAATCACGATTTTCCCCCAGCTTTCACGGTCCGGGTTGGGTTTGCCTTCGCGAAACATATCGTTGGCGAACATCACCCCATGGCCGATAAAGCAGTTTTCACCAATGACGACTGACTCGCAAATAAAGGCGTGCGACTGAACGCGGGTGTTGCGGCCAATGCGCGTGCGGCTTTGGATCTCGACAAACGGGCCGATGAAGACCCCGTCGCACAGTTCGCAGTCGTAAAGGTTGGCGGGCTCGTAAATCACCACGTTGCGGCCCACGGTGACGTTTTTTACGCCAACGCTGCGGCGCGTCGGCTCCTCAGGCATGTTCATCAAGCGCTTTCCCCATAACAAACAGCACGCTCTGCTGCGTGGCGCTGCTGAATATCGTCTGCGTGAGCATCTTCATTCCCCGGGCGTCATAAAAACGGCGCGCTCCCGCATTCGCCTCCAGCACTTCCAGCCACAGCCAGCGCTCATTCTCTGCCCGTGCTTCGCGCAGGATAGCCTGCCAGAACTGCTCGCCGTAGCCTTTGCCCGTCTCACCCGGCATCAGGTAAAGCTTGTGCAGCAGAGCGCCGGTATACGTTTGCTCCGGCACAGGTTTTCGCCAGGATATTTTTGCGAAGCCTGCCGGGCGCTCCGCTTCGGCAATCAGCCAGCGGGTGCCGACAGCGCTCAGGCTTTGCTGCAGCGCCGCTACGCTATATTCCGCGGCGATAAAATCATTGAGCTCTTCTTGGCGGCACCATAAATGCGCGAAGTGATGACGATAGGTACAAGAACCCATTTCGCTCAGCAGTGGGGCGTCATCAACCGTAGCGTGGCGAAATGTCAGGTGCATTTACGCCTCCGTGCCAAAAATAGCCTGCAGGCGCGTCCACTCCCGGCGCAGCGCGCTGTGTGGGCTGGTCAGCACCTTCGGGTGTGAAAGCAGGTTTTTCGCGCCCGCCATCGAAGCCTGCGCCAGCGCCACGCAACCTGCCCCTTCATCAAGCGCCTGCTGCGCCCGTTCGGCTATCAACTTGAAGTACTCCGCCATCTGGCCGGCCTTAAACGTCTCCCACGCGTGCGGGATAAGCTCTATCGCCAGCGGCGCCTTCGGCGCTACCGCACGAAACAGCGCGGCGGTGGGTTTAATGGTGGTGGGCGCGGCGCACAGCACCACGATGGGCTCTCCCGCTTTGGCGGCTTCCTGCGCCAGCGCGAGGTCGACACGCACAATGCCCGGGTCCTGCGCCAGGTAGTTGGCTGCAGAGCCCAGCGTGGAGCAGGTGAGCAGCACCACATCGGCATCGGTGCGCAGCTCCGCCAGGGCGGCGATGGTCTCTTTCTCGATTTCCGGCGTCATGCCGCCTGCCGCTTCCGCCTGGGCGAGCAGATGCGCCATCACCTGATGTTTTAACGTGCCTTCGGGAATATGCAGGTCCCGCGCCGCTTGCTCAAAAACGTCGACGTTGCTTTGCGCCGTATGCAGACAGGCAATTTTCATTGTTTTCCCTTTTGAAAGAATGAATAACAAAACCTCTAACTGTGGTAGAGCGAGACGACCTGCGCAAAAGATAAACAAAAAATATGGATCTATGTCACATTTTTCACGTATAACAGCCTCGGGAACGCAGATTATGAGGTGCAGTTATGATGTTCATCTCTTCGCGCGCACGGGTAGAGCTTATCTCTACCATCCTCCAGACGGTGCTTAACCTGGGGCTGATGAGCCTGGGTCTTATCCTGGTGATTTTTCTTGGCAAGGAGACGCTGCACCTTGCCGATGTGCTCTTTTCGCCCAATGAGCAGGCCAGCAAATATGAGCTGGTGGAAGGGCTGGTGGTCTATTTCCTCTACTTTGAGTTTATTGCCCTGATTGTGAAATATTTCCAGTCCGGCTTTCACTTTCCGCTGCGCTATTTCGTCTACATCGGCATTACCGCTATCGTGCGGCTGATTATTGTCGACCATAAATCGCCCATGGACGTGCTGATTTACTCCGGCGCGATTTTGCTGCTGGTGCTGGCCCTGTGGCTGTGTAATTCAAAGCGACTGAAGCGCGAATAAAAATGGCGGCCCAGGGGCCGCCGAAAATAGAAAACAAGTCAGGGATAAGACTGAGGGTTACAGTGGCACTACGTTGATGAAAGCAAATTAACCTTTTACGCCTCCCGCCGTCAGGCCGCTGACCAGCCAGCGCTGCGCCAGCAGGAAGACCACGGTGATGGGAATGGCGGAAAGCACCGCCGCCGCCGCGAAGTCGCCCCACAGGTAGTTTTGCGGGTTGAGGTACTGCTGCATCCCTACCGCCAGCGTGTAGCTATTCACATCACGCAGCAGCAGCGAGGCGACCGGCACTTCGGTGATGGCGGCGATAAACGACAGAATAAACACCACCGCAAGGATAGGCACCGAGAGCGGCAACAGCACCAGGCGGAAGGCCTGCCAGGGCGTTGCGCCATCCAGCGCCGCCGCTTCTTCCAGCGACCCGTCAATGGTTTCGAAATAGCCTTTTATCGTCCAGACGTGCAGCGCGATGCCGCCAAGATAGGCGAAGATCACCCCGCCATGGGTGTTCAGGCCGATAAACGGAACGTACTGTCCGAGCCTGTCGAACAACGCATAGAGCGCCACCAGCGACAGCACCGCTGGAAACATCTGGAAAATCAACATTCCTTTGAGCAACGCCGATTTCCCGGCGAAGCGCATGCGGGCGAACGCGTAAGCGCAGGTGGTAGAGAGCGCCACGATGCCGACTGCGGTAATGCCCGCGATTTTCACCGAGTTCCACAGCCACAGCAGCACCGGGAAGGGCGGCGGCAGCACGCGGCCGTCGGCGTGCGTTACGCTAAAGCCGAGCGCCAGTTTCCAGTGTTCCCAGGAAACCTGTTCCGGGATCAAACTGCCGGTGGCGAAGTTGCCGGGGCGCAGCGAAATAGCGATAACCATCAGCAGCGGAAACATAATGGCGGCGATAAACGCCAGCAGCAGCAGATGCGTGATGAGCAGGCGCAGCTTCTGGGATTTCGGTTGAACCATAGCCATGTGTCGTCCTCCTTAATCGAACTTAATGCGCGTGGCTTTGAGGTTAACAATCGCGAGCGCGCCCACCAGCAGGAAAATCAGCGTGGCGATGGCGGCTGCGAGGCCGAAGTCCTGACCGCCGCCGCCTTCAAAGGCGATGCGGTAGGTATAGCTCACCAGCAGATCCGTGTAGCCTGCGGGCGTGGTCGTGCCAAGACGGTCCGGTCCGCCGTTGGTTAACAGCAAAATGAGCACGAAGTTATTAAAGTTAAAGGCGAAGCTTGCGATCATCAGCGGCGTGAGCGGCTTAATCAGCAGCGGCAGCGTGATTTTAAAGAAGTTCTGGAACGGACCGGCGCCGTCCATCGCCGAGGCTTCATAGAGATCGTCCGGGATAGCCTTCAGCAGCCCCATGCAGAGGATCATCATGTACGGATAGCCAAGCCAGGTGTTGACGATGATTATCATGGTGCGCGCGGTGGTCGGGTCGGTAAACCAGGCGGGCTTAATGCCAAACAGCGCGTTCAGCATCATGTTTATCTCGCCAAAGCTTTGGTTAAACAGGCCCTTGAAGATAAGAATGGAGATAAACGACGGCACGGCGTAAGGCAAAATCAGTAGCAGGCGGTAAACCGCTTTGCCTTTCAGCGCCTCCCATTGCACCAGGCAGGCCAGCACCATACCAACGGCGACGGTCAGCAGCACTGTCAGCGTTGAGAACACCACCGTCCAGACAAAGATGGCGAAGAAGGGCTGCTGGATGCCTTCATCAGTAAAGACGCGCAGGAAGTTATCCCAGCCGATAGTCACGGTATAGCCGGGGCTGAGCTTTTCGCCATCCCAGTTGCCGTCGGCGTTAATGGCCTGATAGAAGCCGATATCGTTATTTGGACGGTACTTCACGCCGCTCTGGTTGTTGGTGAGCGTGCCGTCTTCAGCCTGCGTATAGAGCGGCCGGGTGCCGGAGAACTGGCGCAGCGAGCTCATCACCAGTTGGCTGTCGTCCGGCAGCACGGCGGTTATCTGGTTCAGCGCCTGGCGGTTCTGGGTGATAACGCGAAGCGTGGCGCGCTCGCCTGTCGGCAGCGCCTGCGCTTCTTTCATTGTAAGCTTCTGCTCGCCGCCAAAACTGAAGGCGTCGGAGAGATAATGTTTGCCGCTTTCGCCGTCGGTTAACGCCAGCTGCCATTTGTCCCCCTGCGGATAAAGACCGAAGTTAAGGCTTTTCCCCGCCTGGTATTTGCGATCCATCAACACTTCCCGGGCGCGCTCCTGAGTGAGCTGGTTGGTGCTGCTGTAGTTGGTGAAAGCGATGGCGATAGTGCAGACCAGCGGAAAGAGGACAAACAGCCCCATTCCGGCAAAGCCCGGGTAAACATAACGCCACGCATAGGCGCGGCGGTTGGCGAAGATATAGAGGCCGGCGGAACTTAACACCAGCGTCATGATGGCGAACAGGTACTCCCCCTGGGCGTACATCAATACCACAAGATAGGCCACCAGCAGGCCGAGCAGCGCGACAACCGCCCATTTCAGCGCATCGCTTTGCCACCAGTGGGTCTTTTTAACAACATCCATGGGGTTCTTCCTCAACTGCAATGAATACTTGTGTTGCCTGGCGACGGCACGCCGCCGTCATTAAATGGCGGGCGGACAACGCGCCGCCCGCCGGGGTTAATTACTTAGCGATACGGCTCTGTGCGTCTTTCAGCGCCGCATCGACGGTCTGGCGACCGCTTACTGCGTTAATAACCGCTGTGCGCACGGCATACCAGAAGGCGGACATCTGCGGCACGTTAGGCATGATTTCGCCGTTTTCGGCGTTTTTCATGGTGGCGGCGATGCGCGGATCTTTCTCAAGCTTCGTCTGGAAAGATTTCAGCGCCACGGCGCCAAGCGGTTTGTCCTTGTTCACCTGGTCGAGGCCTTCATCGGTCAGCAGGTAGTTTTCCAGGAACTCTTTCGCCAGCTCTTTGTTGGGGCTGGCGGCGTTGATGCCAGCGCTCAGCACGCCGACGAACGGTTTGGACGGCTTGCCTTTAAAGGTCGGCAGCACGGCTACGCCGTAGTTCACCTTGCTCTTGTCGATATTGGTCCATGCCCACGGGCCGTTGATGGTCATCGCGGTTTCGCCTTTGTTGAAGGCCGCTTCAGCGATGGAGTAATCCGTATCCGCGTTCATGTTTTTGTTTTTGATCATGTCGACCAGGAAGTTCAGGCCCGCTTTGGCGCCCGCGCTGTCCACGCCCACATCTTTCACGTCATATTTGCCGTCGGCGAATTTAAAGGCGTAACCGCCATCGGCAGCGATGAGCGGCCAGGTGAAGTAGGGTTCCTGCAGGTTGAACATCAGCGCGCTCTTGCCTTTCGCTTTCAGTTCTTTATCCAGCGCCGGGATCTCTTCCCAGGTTTTTGGCGGGTTCGGCACCAGGTCTTTGTTGTAGATCAGCGACAGCGATTCCACCGCCACCGGGTAAGCGATGATTTTGCCGTTGTAGCGGACGGCGTCCCAGGCGAACGGCACGATTTTGTCCTGGAAGGCTTTATCCGGGCTGACTTCCGCCAGCAGGCCGGACTGCGCGTAGCCGCCAAAGCGGTCATGGGCCCAGAAGATAATGTCCGGGCCGTCGCCCGTGGCGGCGACCTGCGGGTATTTCTCTTCCAGCTTATCCGGGTGCTCCACCGTCACCTTGATACCGGTGTCCTTTTCAAACTTCTTACCGACTTCGGCCAGGCCGTTATAGCCTTTATCGCCGTTGATCCAGATGACCAGTTTGCCTTCTTCAATTTTGGCGAGTGCAGAGGCGGAGAACAGCATCGTCGTTAATGCGGAAAGTGCGAGGATGCGTGCGCCGGTTTTAATTTTCATAACTCCCATCCTTTTTGAGGGTTTGCGCGTGGATACACGTAATGGCTTTACCTGTACCAGTCTGGGCATCTGACAAGCGCTTCTCATCCTCCTTTGCTCTACGCCCCACCCCCTCAGAGTGTGATCGCGATTCCATAAACGCAGGTTATGTGGCGCAGCGCACGTAAATGCGCCTCGTTTTTTGAAGGCTCCATCACGAAAATCCCCGCCAGCCGCGGCCTGGCGTGGCAGAGGCGAGTCGCTCATCCTCCCGCCTCCTCCCCCATAAAAAAGCCTGGGGGTGGAGGATTTCCGTGCTTTATGAATCCCGCATAGTCACGGCATCCTGGCTGTTTTCAGTGAAAAGTTTGAGGTTAAAGGGAGAGAGGGATGGCAAGCGTTCAGCTGCGCAATGTAACTAAATCCTGGGGCGAGGTTGTGGTGTCGCGAGACATCAACCTGGATATCGCCGAAGGGGAGTTCGTGGTATTTGTCGGGCCTTCCGGCTGCGGCAAATCAACGCTGCTGCGCATGATTGCCGGGCTGGAGACCATCACCAGCGGCGACCTGCATATCGGACAAAAACGCATGAATGACGTGCCGCCTTCCGAGCGCGGCGTGGGCATGGTGTTTCAGTCTTATGCGCTCTATCCCCATCTCTCCGTTGCTGAAAACATGTCCTTTGGCCTGAAACTCGCAGGGGTGAAGAAAGACGCCATTAATCAGCAGGTGACGCAGGTCGCGGAAGTGCTGCAGCTCGCGCATCTGCTGGACAGACGTCCGAAAGCGCTTTCTGGCGGCCAGCGCCAGCGCGTAGCGATTGGCCGTACGCTGGTGGCGGAGCCGAGCGTTTTCCTGCTCGACGAACCGCTTTCTAACCTCGATGCCGCGCTGCGCGTGCAGATGCGCATTGAGATCTCCCGCCTGCACAAGCGACTTGGCCGCACGATGATTTACGTCACCCACGACCAGGTAGAAGCGATGACGCTTGCCGACAAAATCGTGGTGCTCGACGCCGGGCGCGTCGCCCAGGTGGGTAAGCCGCTTGAGCTTTATCACTACCCGGCGGACCGCTTCGTCGCGGGCTTTATCGGATCGCCAAAAATGAACTTCCTGCCGGTAAAAGTGACCGCCACCGCCATCGATCAGGTGCAGGTCGAGCTGCCGAACCGCCAGCATGTCTGGCTGCCGGTGGACAGCGAAGGCGTGAACGTGGGCGCCAATATGTCTCTTGGCATCCGCCCGGAACACTTGCTGCCGAGCGATATCGCCGACGTCACTCTCGAAGGCGAAGTGCAGGTGGTCGAACAGCTCGGCCATGAGACTCAGATACATATCCAGATCCCGGCTTTGCGTCAGAACCTGGTTTACCGCCAGAACGACGTGGTGCTGGTACAAGAGGGTGCCACATTCGCCATCGGCTTACCGCCGGAGCGCTGCCATCTGTTCCGAGAAGATGGCACCGCCTGCCGTCGGCTGCACAAAGAGCCGGGCGTTTAAGCATTCCCGATTACAAAGAAAAGCAATGATCTCAGGAGATAGAATGATGATTACTCTGCGCAAACTCCCCGTGGCGGTGGCCGTCATGGCAGGCATCTTGTCTGCTCAGGCAGGCGCTGTCGATTTCAAAGGTTATGCTCGTTCCGGCATCGGCTGGACGGGTAGTGGCGGCGAACAACAGTGTTTTCAGGCGACTGGTGCTGATGCTAAATACCGTTTGGGTAACGAATGTGAGACCTATGCGGAAATTAAGTTAGGTCAGGAAGTCTGGAAAGAAGGCGACAAGAGCTTCTACTTTGACTCAAATATTGGTTACAGAACTAATCAGCTAAACGACTTTGAAAATACCGATACGCCTGCTGTCCGCGAATTTAACGTTGTAGGTAAGAACCTGATCGACGCTCTGCCTGGCGCCAATATCTGGGCAGGTAAGCGCTTCTACCAGCGTCATGACGTACACATGATCGACTTCTACTACTGGGATATTTCTGGCCCGGGCGCGGGTCTGGAAAACATTGATGTCGGTATCGGTAAACTCTCTCTGGCTGCGACCCGCTCAAGCGAACAGGGCGGTTCTTCAGCCTTTGGCGACCGCGATGCTAATGGGGTGCGGACCTATAACAACGAAGTACCAAACGACGTTTTTGACGTACGTTTAGCAGGGCTGGAAACCAACCCGAACGGTGTACTGGAGTTAGGCGTTGATTACGGTCACACCAATATTCCGGATGATTATTACCTGGCTCCAGGCGCAACCAAAGATGGCTGGATGTTTACAGGTGAGCATACTCAGACTATCGGCACCGGCTTTAACAAGTTTGTGCTCCAGTACGCGACCGACTCTATGATTTCCCAGGGCAAAGGCCAGGCTCGCGGCGGCTCTGTGGATAATGACGGCAGCCTGATCCGTGTCCTTGACCACGGTTCAATCTCACTGGGCGATCGTTGGGACATGATGTATGTCGCTATGTACCAGGATATCGATCGTGACAACAATCGCGGTAACACCTGGTGGACCGTGGGTATCCGTCCAATGTTCAAATGGACGCCGATCATGAGCACCCTGCTGGAAGTGGGCTACGACAATGTGAAATCTCAGCAGGTTGATGAGCATAACGACCAGTACAAAATCACCCTGGCCCAGCAATGGCAGGCAGGCGACAGCATCTGGTCCCGTCCGGCTATCCGCGTATTCGCAACTTACGCCAAGTGGGACGAGAACTGGGGTTATGTTAAAGCGTCTAACGGATCCACGACTTCTGAGGCCGTTACCTCTGGTACTTTCACCCAGTTTGGTAACAGCAGCCGTGGCGACAGCGATGAGTGGAGCTTCGGCGCTCAGATGGAAATCTGGTGGTAATCCGCATCATCTTAGCTGTACCAGAGAGGGGCGAAAGCCCCTCTTTACCCTCACAAGTTAAGTTATTCAGGATGCGGCGCGCTATTGCCTGGCTACCGTCGCATTCGTTCAAATAAGGTTATAACAATGAAAATGAAAAAAAGTCTTGTCGCGCTCTGCCTGAGCGCAGGGTTGCTCGCCTGCGCGCCGATTGTCAGCTTCGCTGATGTAAATATAGTGCCGCAAAATACTTCCGCCGCGCCTGCAATCCCGGCTTCGGCATTACAGCAAATTGTCTGGACGCCGGTCGCCCAATCACAAACGCAGACTACGCAAGTTGCCACCGCCGGCCAAACGCTGAACGTGCCGGGGATTAGCGGCAAAGTCGTGGCTTACAGCGTGCCGGCAAACATCGGCGAACTGAATATTACGTTGACCAGCCTTGGCGAAAAGCAACGATCCATTTTTGCGCCAAACCTGCTGGTATTAGATCAGAATCTCACGCCTGCCGCCTATTTCCCAAGCAGCTATTTCGCTTATAAAGAGCCGGGCGCCGTTTCTGAAGACCGTCTTGAAGGCACCGTTAAGCTGACGCCGGCGCTGGGTCAGCAAAAACTTTATCTGCTGGTTTTCACCACGCCGCAAGATTTACAGAAGACCACGACGATGACCAACGCAGCTAAAGCCTATGCCAAAGGCGTGGGCAACGCGGTGCCCGATATCGCGGACCCGGTTGCGCGTCATACTACTGACGGTACGTTGAAGCTGAAAGTGAGCACTAACTCCGCATCCAGCATCCTGGTTGGTCCGCTGTTTGGCTCTTCCAGCCAGGCTTCTGTCACCGTGGGCAATACTGCCGCGCCTGCTACGGCGTATGCTGCGCCAGCGCCTGCCGCCGCGCCAGCACCTGCTACCGCTTACGCCGCGCCCGCTCCGGCGCCTGCCGCAGCCCCTGCGCCTGGCGCGAAGAGCGAGCCGGTGCTGAACGATACCGAAACCTATTTTAATCAGGCCATTAAGCAAGCGGTCGCCAAAGGGGATGTCGACAAGGCCCTGAAACTGCTGAATGAAGCCGAGCGTCTGGGTTCTACCTCCGCCCGTCAAACTTTTATCAGCAGTGTAAAAGGCAAGGGGTGACCGTCTCCCCGCATTGCTGATGCTTGCAAGACCTGGTGCGCTTCGGCGCACCTTTTTTATTTTCTCCGCCGCGTTGTTGCACCCCTGTTGCGTTTTTGATCGCCAGAAGCGGTTTGCCCGCCACCTCTGCGCCTTTCTGCGCTACAATGCCCCGTCAAACAGCCCCGGAGAATGATGCATGTCCCACCCCGCGCTGATGCAGCTTCGCGCGTTGTCTTTTACAACCGATACCGCCTCCCTGGATGAGAACCTGCTCGACTGGCTGATGCTGGAAGATTCCATGACTAAACGCTTTGAACAACACTGCAAGCGCGTAAGCGTGGATTTGTTATTTGAAGGTTTTGTCAGCCCGCAGGAGATTGCGGCGGAGCGCGAGTGGCTGCCGCAGGAAGAGACCTACTGGCTGCGTGAAATCGTGCTCTGCGGCGACGGCGAACCCTGGCTTGTTGGGCGCACCGTGGTGCCGCAGTCTACACTCAATGGACCCGAATTAGCCTTACAGAATATGGGGACTACGCCGCTGGGTCGCTACCTGTTTACCTCATCGACCCTGACCCGGGATTTTATCCATCCGGGCCGCAGCGGCGAGCTGTGGGGGCGTCGTTCCCGGCTGCGCCTTTCCGGCAAACCGCTGTTACTGACTGAACTGTTTTTGCCTGCATCGCCATTGTATTAAGAGGAAGAGAAATGGAGTGGAGTCTGACGCAGAATAAGCTGCTCGCTTATCATCGCCTGATGCGTACCGACAAACCGATTGGCGCCTTGCTGCTGCTGTGGCCGACCCTGTGGGCGTTATGGGTAGCGACGCCCGGCGTACCGCCGCTGTGGATCCTGGCGGTGTTTGTGGCGGGCGTCTGGCTGATGCGCGCCGCGGGATGCGTGGTCAACGATTATGCCGATCGTAAATTTGACGGTCACGTAAAGCGCACGGCAAACCGTCCGCTGCCGAGCGGCGCGGTAACAGAGAGAGAAGCGAAAAATCTGTTTGTGGTGCTGGTGCTTATCTCCTTCGCGCTGGTGCTGACGCTCAACCTGATGACCATCCTGCTCTCTGTCGCCGCGCTGGCGCTGGCGTGGATGTATCCTTTTATGAAGCGCTACACGCATCTGCCGCAGGTGGTGCTGGGCGCGGCGTTCGGCTGGTCTATTCCGATGGCTTTTGCCGCCGTGAGCGAAACCGTGCCGCTTAGCTGCTGGCTGATGTTTCTCGCGAATATCTGCTGGGCTGTGGCCTATGACACCGAGTACGCCATGGTCGATCGTGATGACGATGTGAAGATAGGGGTGAAATCCACCGCTATTCTGTTTGGTCAGTACGATAAATTGATTATTGGTTTGCTGCAGATAGCCGTATTGGCGCTGATGATCGCGATTGGTTGGTTGAATGGCCTGGGCGGGGCATTTTACGCTTCCGTGGTGGTGGCGGGCGCGCTGTTTGTTTATCAGCAGAAGATCATTGCCGGGCGCGATCGCGACGCCTGTTTTAAAGCGTTTCTCAATAATAACTACGTAGGCCTGGCGCTGTTTGTGGGGCTGGCGGTGAGTTATTTACGGTTCTGACAGGCGAGGCGTGAAATAAAAAAGGCGGGTTTCCCCGCCTTTTTTTATTCGCCAGCCTGTGCGGCGGCGCTCTCAATCGTCAACCGTACGTCGGAAGTCATCAACTCCGCCAGCAGCTGGTAAACCTTCATGGTTTCCGCCGGCTCGGCATCGCCGGTATCGCTGATGTAGCCTTCGTCACGCAGCGTCAGCACCAGCGTGGAGAACACGGCTTTGTCGAAAAACTCCGGCGCGTTGATGCCGTGCAGCACCGACAGACGCTGGGCGACGGTGCGGCTCTCTTTTTCAAGCGTGCCGCGGTTGATAGAAGGGTTAGCGCTCAGCAGCCAGAAGGTAATCGCGTAGCGCTGCAGCGTCTCGCGCACGCCCGCCGCCAGCAATTGCATGGTGCGTGAACGCGCCGGGTTGAGCTGCACTTCCGCCGCTTCTTCGACAATCAGTCCCTGGCGCGCCATTTCCGCGACCAGCGCATCGGTCACCGCCTGCACTTCCGTTGTCTCCCAACGCAGGAACAGCTCTGCCTTGAGAAGCGGGTAGAGCACTTCAACCTGACGCTGCAGCGCTTCACGGCTGATACGGCGATGCTGGGTGATAATCGCCGCCAGCAGCGAAGGCAGCACCAGCATGTGCATGATGTTATTACGGTAATAGGTCATCAGCACCGCCTGCTCGCGCGGCAGAATGATGATATCGCCGATGGTGTCTTTCTCTACTTCGAACTTATTCATCTGCAACGCGTGGTCGATAAGCGCGCTGGCGCTGGCGTCCGGGACGGTGGAGTCGCCGGAATAAGGCACGTTGCGCAGCAGATCAAGGTAGCATTCCAGCTGTTCAGTAAGCTGCTCGCGGGTCAGCGAGCGCTGGCGGGAAGCGAGCAGGGCGGTGCAGCAAAGGTTCATGGCGTTGGCCGCCCCGGCGTTGTTGATTCGCACCATCAGCTTCGCGGCGATATCGTTAACCGTGGGGGTAAGCCAGGCCGGGCGCACCGCCTCGATCGGGTCGATAGCGTCGCGCCATTCCGGCACGCGCTGGTTAAGGTAGGTCATCAACGGCATTGGCTCGCCGAAGTTAACGTACCCCTGGCCCAGATTACGAAGCTTGCTTAAGCCACGCAGCATTTGCAGCAGGTTCTCTTTCTCTTTCGTGGCGCCGCGCAGTTCTTTAGCGTAAGTGCCCACTTCCATAACATGCTCGTAGCCGATGTAAATCGGCACCAGCGTAATGGGACGAGAGCCGCCGCGCAGCATCGCCTGGATAGTCATCGACAGGGTGCCGGTTTTCGGATCCAGCAGACGGCCGGTGCGCGAGCGCCCGCCTTCCACAAAGTACTCTACCGAATAGCCGCGGCTGAACAGCTCGCCCAGGTATTCACGAAAGACGGTGGAGTAGAGCTTATTGCCTTTGAAGGTGCGGCGGATAAAGAACGCCCCAAGGCGGCGGAAAATCGGCCCCGCTGGCCAGAAGTTAAGGTTAATGCCGGCGGCGATATGCGGCGGCACCAGACCCTGGTGATAAAGCACGTAGGAGAGCAGCAGATAGTCCATATGGCTGCGGTGGCAGGGCACATAAACGATTTCGTGACCGTCATGGGCCAGCTGGCGCACGCGCTCGGCGTTATGGACATTGATGCCCTGATAGAGCCGGTTCCAGGTAAAGCCCAGAATACGATCGGAGACGCGAATCATCTCATAAGAGAAATTAGCGGCGATCTCTTCCATCAGCGCCACCGCGTTCTGCTGCGCTTTTTCGTGGGAGATTTTCTTGGTGCGCGCTTCGTCTTCGACCGCGCGAGCGATGGCTTTTGAGGCCAACAGCTTGTTGAAAAGATCCTGGCGCGCCGGCAGACGCGGGCCAACCGCCGCCAGACGCTGGCGGGCGAAATGCATGCGCGCCACGCGGGCAAGCTTCTGCGCGATGGTTTTATCGGTACCGTGCTCTGTCGCCATGCGGCGCAGGGATACCGGCTGCGAGAAGCGAACAAAGCTATCGCGGCCAAGCCAGGAGATAGCGAAAAACTTTTGTACGCCGTTAAGCAGGCGCAGCGGCGGGTTTTCTTCGCCTTTCTCACGCCCCGGCGCGCGGCCGAACATCACCGATACCGGCACCATCTGCACGTCGAGACCGGCATTGCTGCGATGCAAATCCAGGTACTCGTGAAACAGCTTGATGGACTCTTCTTTCGGCGTGTACCAGGTGAAAACGCGCGGGCCGCCGTGAATAAAAATGTAGCGGGGCAATTGCGTGCCATCGATTTCCAGCGGTTCTAACGGGTCCGGTAAATCATGGGCCAGACACTGGGCGCGCAGCGTTAACAAATCCGCTTTTGAGTTGTACGGCAAGACGTACATGATGGGACGAGAGGTATCAAGCCCCAGCTCGGCGCAAGGATCCGCCGGAATAGACTTGCTTTTTACCAGCATACTTAATGGTAAATTCAGTAATTTGTAGTACATTCGTGGCCAACCGGACATAAACGATGTAAAGCCTCTGGTTAATAATGCAATGGCGCCGTCAGAATAGCAGAAACGATGCGGAATTTCTGTGGTGCTTCGTTGTTGAGCGCAATAGCATTGACGCTGATAAATCAAAAAGGTTTCTTTTTCATGGCCAATAACACCACCGGACTCACCCGAATCATTAAAGCGGCAGGCTACTCCTGGAAAGGAATTAGCGCGGCATGGAGAAATGAGGCGGCGTTCCGCCAGGAAGGCGTGGCGACAATACTCGCCATAGTTATCGCCTGCTGGCTTGATGTCGACCCGATTACCCGCGTGCTGCTGATTGGCTCCGTTTTGCTGGTGATGATTGTGGAAATTCTTAACAGTGCTATCGAAGCGGTGGTTGACCGCATCGGGCCTGAATTCCATGAGCTTTCCGGCCGCGCCAAGGATATGGGATCGGCGGCGGTGTTGCTGGCGATTATCCTTGCCCTTATCACCTGGGTCACGCTGCTGTGGCATCATTTGCGATAAGTTTTCCAGAATTGGCCGCGCTGGCGCGCTTTTTTGCGGGTAAGGTGGTTTCAAAATCGCCTTTAGCTGTATATACTCACAGCATTCACTGTATATTCACCCAGGGGGCGGAATGAAAGCATTAACTACCAGGCAACAAGAGGTGTTTGATCTCATTCGGGATCATATCAGCCAGACCGGCATGCCGCCTACTCGTGCCGAAATCGCGCAGCGTCTGGGGTTCCGTTCGCCCAACGCGGCGGAAGAGCATTTAAAAGCGCTGGCGCGTAAAGGCGTCATTGAAATCGTTTCCGGCGCTTCCCGCGGCATTCGTCTGTTGCAGGAAGATGAAGAGGGCCTGCCGCTGGTGGGGCGTGTCGCCGCTGGCGAACCGCTGCTGGCGCAGCAGCATATTGAAGGCCACTACCAGGTCGACCCGTCTCTCTTTAAGCCGAGCGCGGATTTTCTGCTGCGTGTTAGCGGCATGTCGATGAAAGACATCGGCATTATGGATGGCGATCTGCTGGCGGTGCATAAAACGCAGGATGTGCGTAATGGCCAGGTCGTGGTGGCGCGTATCGACGATGAAGTTACCGTTAAGCGCCTGAAAAAGCAGGGCAACACCGTCGAGCTGCTGCCGGAAAACAACGAATTCAAACCTATTGTGGTTGACCTGCGCGAGCACAACTTCTCTATTGAAGGGCTGGCCGTAGGGGTCATCCGCAACGGCGAATGGCTTTAACGCCCGCCTGATTGATAAACACACCGCAACGCAGCGCCCCTCGTTGCGGCTTTTTTATCTTCTTTTCTCAGACTGCGTCTCCATGCCTTTTTTCTCACAGACTGACCGCGCGCTCTGGCGGCTTGCGCTGCCGATGATTTTCTCCAACATCACCGTTCCCCTGCTGGGCCTCGTCGATACGGCGGTCATAGGCCATCTTGACAGCGCCGACTATCTGGGCGGCGTGGCCGTAGGCGCAACCGCGACCAGCTTCCTCTTTATGCTGCTGCTTTTTCTGCGTATGAGCACCACCGGGCTGACCGCGCAAGCCTTCGGCGCTCAGGATCCCATTCGGCTTGCCCGTGCGCTGGTGCAGCCGATGCTGCTGGCTGTGGGGGCCGGGCTGATTATTATGCTGTTGCGTACGCCGCTGATTGATCTGGCGCTGCATATTGTCGGCGGCAGCGAAGCGGTGTTGATACAGGCAAGGCGTTTTTTAGAGATTCGCTGGCTTAGCGCTCCCGCGTCGCTCGCCAATCTGGTGCTACTCGGCTGGCTGCTTGGCGTGCAGTATGCGCGCGCTCCAGTCATCCTGTTGGTTGTGGGAAACCTGCTTAACATCGTACTCGATCTCTGGTTGGTCATGGGCTTGCATCTGAATGTCCGGGGAGCGGCGCTTGCCACGGCGCTTGCCGAGTACGCCACTTTCTTTATTGGCCTGTGGATGGTGAGACGCGTACTGAACAGGCGCGGCATCGGCTTTGCAATGCTCGCCACGGCATGGCGCGGCGAGTTTCGTCGTCTGCTGGCGCTTAATCGCGACATCATGCTGCGTTCGCTGCTTTTGCAGCTCTGCTTTGCCGCCGTGACGATTTTTGGCGCACGCCTTGGCAGCGAGGTGGTCGCAGTCAACGCTATCTTAATGACCTTCTTAACGTTTACCGCTTACGCGCTGGATGGGTTCGCGTATGCCGTTGAAGCGCATTCCGGGCAGGCCTATGGCGCGCGAGACGGAAGCCAGCTGCTGGATGTCTGGCAGGCGGCGTGCCGGCAGGCGGGCGTCGTGGCGCTGGCGTTTAGCCTCTGCTGGGCCTTTTTCGGCGACACGGTGGTTTCACTGTTGACCTCGCTGCCCGCCTTGCAGCAGCAGGCCGACCACTATTTGCCCTGGCAGGTCGTGCTGCCGATTATTGGCGTGTGGTGTTATCTGCTGGATGGCATGTTTATCGGCGCGACGCGCGCATCTGAGATGCGCAACAGCATGGCGGTGGCGGCGCTGGGGTTTGCCGTCACGTTGCTTACGCTGCCGTGGCTTGGCAATCATGGCCTATGGCTGGCGATGACCGTTTTTCTTGCACTGCGCGGCCTGTCGCTTGGTTATATCTGGCGAAAGCGCTGGCGGGAGCAACGCTGGTTCTTACCGGCGAACCATCGCTAATCAGGTCAGGTAATCGGGGAACACTACGCAAAGTTCCCCTTTTTTATACCGCCGGTTTGTACGACTAAAGTCGTCTCGATGGTTAAAAATTCTGAATCGGTCCGTCACTGCCGCATCGCGAACTATAATAATAATCACGTCCAGCAGATATGAAGCATTTATCAGGACGTTGAATGGAGTTTCACTTACACGACCGAACAAGAGGACTTTACAATGAACAGAGACGAAGCCGGCGGTAACTGGAAACAGTTTAAAGGTAAAGTGAAAGAGCAATGGGGTAAATTAACCGACGATGATATGACCGTCATCGAAGGGAAACGTGACCAACTGGTAGGTAAAATCCAGGAACGTTACGGCTATGAGAAAGATCAGGCAGATAAAGAAGTTACGGACTGGGAAAGCCGTAATGACTACCGCTGGTAATCCGGCGAGCACCTCAAATGTGATACCCCTCTGAGGTTATCCTGCCCAGGTACAAGGATGTACCATCCTGCCTCTCTGATTTATCGCGCTTTTTTCTTTATCACCACGCTGTGGTCATGCTCGCACTGTTCCGGGTGACGACACGCTTCTACTTCTACGCAGGCTGAGCACAGACCATGTGCTTCAATGACATTATGCCGCAGGGCAAAACCTCGCTTTGCCGCCAGCGCATGCATAATATCTTCAACGCCTTCCGCCCGCTCTTCTTTTACCACGCCGCAGCGATCGCAGATAAACATCGCGGAGGTGTGCGTCGGCTGGTCGAAAAGGTGACACAGCACGTAGCTGTTGGTGGACTCCACCTTATGTACGAAGCCCTGCTCCAGCAGAAAATCGAGCGCACGGTACACGGTGGGCGGCTTAGCCTGCGGCTCCGTTTCTCGCAGCAGATCGAGCAGATCGTAGGCGCTGATAGCCCCTTCCTGCAGCGTCATCAGGCGCAGCACTTCGAGGCGCTGCGGAGTCAGGCGCACGTTGCGTTGCAGACAGAGCTTTTCAGCCTGCGCTAACACCTCTTGCGAGAGTATCTTTTCCATCGGCATCCTCATAGGTCAGGGGAAACGCGCATTTTATCATGAACCGCGTAAAACGCCGACTTTCACCCATCTGTGTTATACCTGAATCACTCACAGAAGGAGGAAAACCATGCAGCGTCCTGATTTTATTCGTCACTGGCGGGAAGTGGAGGGTGAGGATGACTCACGTTATCCCGATAGCGAGGAGCTTTTTTCCATTGGCGCGCCGCTTGCGCGCAAGATGGGGCTGACCCGACTGGGCATTCATCATGAGCGACTGCCGCCGGGCAGACGTACCTCTTACCCACACGCCGAGAGCGACGAAGAGGAGTTTGTTTATGTGCTGGAAGGCCACCCGGATGTCTGGATAAACGGCGAGCTCTGGGCGCTTGAACCTGGCGACAGCGTAGGGTTTCCCGCCGGGACGGGCATCTGTCACACCTTTATAAATAACACATCAAGCGAAGTCCGTTTATTGGTGTTAGGTGAGGCGAATAAACCTAAAAACCGTATTTATTACCCACTTAATGCTAATTATGCCGCTACACGGCAGGACAGATGGATAGATCATCCGCCGCAGTTCTTTGGCCCGCATAACGGGTTGCCTACAAGAAAGTGAAAGACTCATCTATAAATATTGTGTAGTAATTGAATGAGATAAAACCATGGATGGGAATGATTGTTTATGAGCAAATATATGCTCTTTATTACCTCTTATTCACAGCAATAAACCATCCCCCGATATGTGATAACGGGCGGGGAAATTATCATCAAAGAAAAGACGGGTTAACTGTGAAAAAAATAATCAGACTTTCAGTGGCAGCCATCGCAGTAACGGTGGCGACTCAGGCGAGCGCGGCCAACACCTGGGCGGAAGCGCGCAATGATGCGATGGGCGGAACGGGCGTCGCGACGGCTAATTATGGCAGCGCGGCGTTCATCAACCCGGCGTTACTCGCCAAAGCGCAACCGGAAGATGATGTAACGGTGATTCTGCCTTCCGTAAGCGCGCAAATTACCGATAAAGATAATCTTCAGGATGAAATCGATAGAATTAACGATCGTGTTGATTATTATGACGATGTGGTTGATAACCTGACCTTACAGCAGGTACTGCTTAACCCTGTCGGCACCCTTAATCAGTTCCAGGGGGCGGCGAGCGAGCTTGCCGATGAGCTGGACTATCTGCGTGGTAAAACCGCCAGCGCCAACGCGGCGGCGGGCATTTCTGTCGCCATTCCTAATGACGTGCTTTCTGTCGCTTTTATCGCTAAAGGCTATGCTCACGCGCGTGTCAGCACCTCTATTGATCAGCAAGATCTTACCTACCTGCGCAGCATTCAGAACAGCGATTCGGTGGCCTTGTTTGAAGCAGGAAAAGCGGCTTTGCTCGGCTCTGACGAAATTACCCGCAACCTGAACTCTGTCGCGTTCGGTCGTGCGGCGATTGTTTCTGATTACGGCATTGCACTGGCGCGTCAGTTTGATTTTGGCGGCGTGCCCGTGTCGTTTGGCGTAACGCCGAAGATCCAGAAAACCTGGCTCTATAACTACACCGCCTCTATTTATGACTATGACAGCGATGACCTGAGGAGCAGCCGCTACCGTACAGATAATACAGGCTTTAACGTTGACGCCGGTGTCGCAGCGGATCTGGGGCAGAACTGGACGGTGGGTCTGACGGGGCAAAACCTTGTTTCTCGCGATCTCGATACAAAAAGCATAGAAGTACGTAACGGCCGCACGGGCGAGGTTGTGAACTATAAGGACACCTATCAAATCCGGCCGTTAGTGACCGCAGGCGTGGCGTGGCACAACGACCTGGTAACCGTAACGGCGGATGGCGATCTGACCGAAACCAAAGGCTTCAAGAGTGAAGGTAACTCGCAGTTTGTGGGCGTAGGCACGGAAGTGCGTCCGCTTGACTGGCTGGCGGTGCGTGCAGGTTTCCGCGCGGATGTGAAAGATAATGAGAGCAACGTCTTTACTGCGGGCGTCGGCTTTGCGCCGTTTAATCGTGTTCACCTTGACCTTACCGGCCTGGTGGGCGAGGACGACACCTGGGGCGCAGGCGCGCAGTTGAGCCTGACGTTCTGATAACCAACAGGGGCGCAGCAGTGCGCCCCTGCGCAAGCTTTATGCTATAGTAGCGCCCCTTTTTGCCCGAACCACACTACGCTTAGCTACTATGTCGCCAGAAACCAAACATTCTCTTCTTCCCCCGCACCGTTTTTCCATCGCGCCGATGCTCGACTGGACGGACCGCCATTGCCGCTATTTTCTGCGTTTGCTGTCGCGCAATACGCTGCTCTATACCGAAATGGTCACTACCGGAGCCATCATTCATGGTAAAGGGGATTACCTGGCTTACAGCGAAGAAGAGCATCCGCTGGCATTGCAGCTTGGCGGCAGCGATCCGCAGGCGCTGGCCCACTGCGCAAAGCTTGCACAAGCGCGGGGCTATGACGAAATCAACCTGAACGTCGGTTGCCCTTCCGACCGCGTGCAGAATGGCCGCTTCGGCGCCTGTCTGATGGGCGAGGCGCAACTCGTGGCGGATTGCGTTAAAGCGATGCGCGATGTGGTTTCCATTCCGGTGACGGTAAAAACCCGCATCGGCATTGACGACCAGGACAGCTATGAATTCCTGTGCGATTTTATCGGCACCGTGGCGGAAAAGGGCGGTTGTGAGATGTTTATCATCCATGCCCGTAAAGCGTGGCTGTCCGGCTTAAGCCCGAAAGAGAACCGTGAGATCCCGCCGCTGGATTACCCGCGCGTCTATCAGTTGAAGCGTGACTTTCCGCAACTGACGATGGCCATTAACGGCGGCATTAAATCGCTTGAGGAAGCCAAAGCGCACCTCGAACACGTGGATGGCGTGATGGTGGGACGCGAGGCGTATCAAAATCCAGGCATCCTCGCCTGCGTCGATCGTGAAATTTTCGGTGCGCAAGCTGCGGATGCCGACCCGGTTGCGGTAGTGCGCGCCATGTATCCTTATATTGAGCGCGAACTCAGCAACGGCACTTATCTCGGCCACATTACCCGTCATATGCTTGGCCTGTTCCAGGGGATTCCCGGCGCGCGTCAATGGCGCCGTTATCTGAGCGAGAACGCCCACAAAGCGGGCGCTGACATTGCCGTGCTGGAACACGCGCTGCAGCTGGTAGCCAATAAGCGCTAAAAGTTAACTAAAACCTGGCGAATTTGACCACGCCCTGCTGATAAAAAGCGGGGCGTTTTCTTTAAAAACAGGTAGTTATTTATTGGCATGATTCTTGTAATAACTCTTCCAGAACTACCTGATTGGGAGAGAGCCATGTTTGAACTGCTTTTTGTGGTCGCCTTTTTTCTTATGCTGCTGGCGACAGGCGTATCGTTGTTGGGCATCATTGCGGCTATTTTCGTCGCCACGCTGGTGATGTTTGTCGGCGGGTTATTTGCGCTGATGATTAAACTGCTGCCCTGGCTGTTGCTTGCCGTTGCGGCGGTGTGGGCTATCCGCGCGATTAAAGCGCCGAAGCTGCCGCGTTATTCGCGCGCTAATCGTTGGCGTTGTTAAGAGTTGCGGAGGCGATCACAACCTTGCAACTTTTCCGGCGTCACAAGATAAGCCGCCATATTATTTGCTTATTAAATCTGTCACTATGAAAACGTTGTGACACGAATTCATCGCAGCTGTACCCTACATACAGCGCAAATAAAAAAGAAAGGGCTTCCTGCGGGAAGCCCTAATTATTTCTACGGAATCAACAGGCTGGAGCCCTGCGTGGTGCGGCTTTCCAGCGTCTGGTGGGCGCGCGCCGCCTCGGCGAGCGGGAACCGTTGCTGCTCCGTCACGTCTACCTTGATAACGCCGCTGGCGATAAGTGAAAAAAGCTCATTACTCGCCTCGTCCATCTCTTCACGGTTTGTCAGGTAGCCGTTAAGGGAAGGGCGGGTGACATAAAGCGAGCCTTTCTGGTTAAGGATGCCGAGATTCACGCCGGTTACCGGGCCGGAGGCGTTGCCAAAACTCACCATCAACCCGCGGCGCTGCAGGCAGTCCAGGGACGATTCCCAGGTATCTTTGCCTACGGAATCATAAACCACGCGTACCTTTTTCCCACCGGTCAGCTCCCGAATGCGCTCCGGGACGTTCTCTTCACGGTAGTTAATCATCTGCCAGGCGCCCGCCTGTTTAGCGCGCTGCATTTTCTCCGCCGACCCGGCGGTGCCAATGAGCTTCGCGCCCAACGCTTTGGCCCACTGGCAGGCAATCAGCCCTACGCCGCCCGCTGCCGCGTGGAACAGAAACATTTCGTCTGGTTTGATTTCGTAAGTTTTACGCAGCAGATAAAAAACGGTCAGCCCTTTCAAAAACGATGCCGCGGCCTGCTCGTAGGAGATGGCGTTCGGCAATACCGCAACTTTGTCCGCCGGAACATTATGCACCTCGCTGTAGGCGCCGAGCGCCGACTGGGCATAAACCACCCGGTCGCCTTCTTTGATATGCTTAACCGCGCTTCCTGTTTTGCTCACCACGCCCGCCGCTTCGGTGCCGAGGCCGCTTGGCATTGACGGCGGCGGATAGAGGCCGCTGCGGATATACGTATCGATATAGTTAATGCCGATGGCTTTGTTTTCCACCTGCACTTCATTTTCCGCCGGGTCGCCAGGGGTAAACTCCACCGCTTTTAGCACGTCAGGCCCGCCGTGCTGGCTAAACTCAATACGCGTCGCCATAGTAACTCCTTGTTTTATTCAGGGGGGAGGAGGAGTATCGTTCGCGAATGCAATTGAGCACTGCGCGACGCAAATCAGCTTGGTATACTCCCCTTCTCTCAGATGATGACTTTTGGTAACTCCATTCACTATGGCAGGAAATAAACCCTTCAACAAACCCACTGAAGCCCGCGACCCGCAGGTTGACGGCCTGAAAATGCCGCCGCATTCCATCGAAGCGGAACAGTCGGTGTTGGGCGGTTTAATGCTGGACAACGAACGTTGGGACGATGTGGCCGAGCGCGTTGTGGCAGAGGATTTTTATACCCGCCAGCACCGCATCATTTTCACCGAAATGCACCGTCTGCAGGAGACGGGGAAACCCATCGACCTGATTACCCTTTCGGAATCGCTGGAACTGCAGGGGCAGCTTGAGAATGTGGGCGGCTTCGCCTACCTGGCGGAGCTTTCGAAAAATACGCCAAGCGCCGCGAACATTAGCGCCTATGCAGATATCGTGCGTGAACGCGCTGTCGTGCGCGATATGATAACGGTCGCGAATGAAATTGCCGATGCGGGTTACGACCCCCAGGGGCGCAGCAGTGAAGACCTGCTCGACCTGGCGGAGTCCCGCGTTTTCCAGATTGCCGAAAACCGCGCCAATAAAGACGAAGGGCCCAAGAGCATCGATCAGATCCTCGAAGCTACCGTCGCGCGTATTGAAACGCTCTATCAACAACCGCATGACGGCGTCACGGGCGTGGATACCGGCTATCAGGATCTCAACAAGAAAACCGCTGGCCTGCAGCGTTCAGACCTCATTATCGTGGCGGCGCGCCCCTCCATGGGGAAAACCACATTCGCCATGAACTTGTGCGAAAACGCCGCCATGTTGCAGGATAAGCCGGTGCTGATTTTCTCGCTGGAGATGCCCTCTGAGCAGATCATGATGCGTATGCTGGCATCGCTGTCGCGCGTGGACCAGACCCGTATTCGTACCGGCCAACTGGACGATGAAGACTGGGCGCGCATTTCCGGCACCATGGGCATTCTGCTTGAGAAGCGCAATATGTATATTGACGACTCCTCGGGCCTGACGCCTACCGAAGTCCGCTCTCGCGCGCGCCGCATTTATCGCGAGCACGGCGGCATCGGCCTGATTATGGTGGACTACCTGCAGCTGATGCGCGTGCCCTCGCTCTCCGATAACCGTACGCTGGAAATCGCCGAAATCTCCCGCTCGCTCAAAGCGCTGGCGAAAGAGTTGCAGGTGCCGGTGGTGGCGCTTTCGCAGCTTAACCGCTCGCTGGAGCAGCGCGCGGACAAGCGTCCGGTAAACTCGGACCTGCGTGAGTCAGGCTCTATCGAGCAGGACGCCGACCTGATTATGTTCATTTACCGTGATGAGGTTTATCACGAGAACAGCGACCTGAAAGGCATTGCGGAAATCATTATCGGTAAACAGCGTAACGGCCCTATCGGTACGGTACGCCTGACCTTTAATGGCCAGTGGTCGCGCTTTGATAACTATGCGGGTCCGCAATACGACGACGAATGAATAATTTGGCTATCTTGCTTGCGATTTTGGGCTTGGGCAGTGCTCGCCATCCTCACGTACTGCAGTACGCTCCGGTGGCTGCGCGCTGGCCGCACCCAAACTCGCTGCGCCGATAACGCCAAATTGCCGGGTTGACTGAAAATAAAGGAATAAACATGCAAGCGGCAACTGTGGTAGTAAACCGCCGCGCTCTGCGTCACAACCTGCAACGCCTGCGCGAACTGGCTCCGTCCAGCCGTCTGGTGGCGGTGGTGAAAGCAAACGCCTATGGGCACGGTCTGCTGGAGACCGCGCAATCGCTCCCCGACGCCGACGCTTTTGGCGTCGCCCGCCTCGAAGAGGCGCTTCGCCTGCGCGAAGGCGGCGTCACTCAACCCATTCTGCTGCTGGAAGGCTTCTTTAACGCGGCCGATTTGCCCATCCTTGCCGCGCAGCATTTCCATACCGCTATTCATACCCCCGAACAGCTCTCCGCGCTGGAGCAGGCCGATCTGCCTGAACCTGTTAATGTGTGGATGAAGCTAGATACCGGCATGCATCGCCTTGGGGTGCGTCCGGAAGAGGCTGACGCGTTTTATGCGCGCCTGGCGGCTTGCCGAAACGTGCGCCAGCCGGTCAATGTCGTCAGCCATTTTGCCCGTGCTGATGAGCCGGAGTGCGGCTTCACTGAACGCCAGCTCGATATTTTTACCCGCTTCACCGAAGGTAAGCCCGGGCTGCGATCCATCGCTGCTTCCGGCGGCGTTTTGCTGTGGCCGCAGTCCCATTTTGACTGGGTGAGGCCGGGAATTATTCTCTATGGCGTATCGCCCCTTGAAGGCGGTTCACGTGCGAGCGATTTTGGCTTCCAGCCGGTTATGTCGCTCACCTCCAGTCTCATTGCGGTGCGCGACCATAAAGCAGGCGAGCCGGTGGGCTACGGCGGCACCTGGGTAAGCCATCGCGATACGCGTCTTGGCGTGATTGCGCTGGGTTATGGCGACGGCTACCCACGCAGCGCGCCTTCAGGCACGCCGGTGCGGGTGAACGGGCGTGAAGTGCCGATAGTCGGTCGCGTGGCGATGGATATGATCTGCGTCGATTTAGGCCCGGATGCGCAGGAAAAGGCAGGCGACAACGTAATCATGTGGGGCGACGATTTGCCTGTTGAGCGCATCGCGGCGATTACAAAAGTGAGTGCTTACGAACTTGTAACGCGCCTGACGTCGCGGGTAGCGATGCGTTATATCGACTAGCTACAGGGTGGTGGCGCTACGCTTCCAGGCTATACAGTCGGGGGCTGAGCCGGCGTGTGATACGGCCAGACGGGGTTGCTTCCATAGGGCGGGTAAGCTACAGACTACCCGCCACGGGAGAAACGTCAGAACATCGTCAGGCCTGCCCAGGCCCCGGCTGGCCTGCGCCGTCGCGTCAATATCCTTCTCGATCTCCTGACTTATCCGGTTTATTGTGGATGAACATCACACCGTAAATCAGGAGAACCCCAGCGTGTTTCAGAACGTTGACGCTTATGCCGGCGACCCCATCCTTTCGCTGATGGAGCGTTTCAAAGAAGATCCCCGTCAGGACAAAGTGAACCTCAGCATTGGCCTTTATTACAACGAAGAAGGGGTTATCCCGCAGTTACAGGCTGTAGCAGAAGCAGAAGCGCGACTGAATGCGCAGCCACACGGCGCGTCGCTTTATCTGCCGATGGAAGGGTTGAATAGCTACCGCAACAGCATTGCGCCGCTGCTGTTTGGCGCAGACCATCCAGCGCTGCGTGAAGGCCGTATCGCCACGATCCAGACCTTAGGCGGCTCCGGCGCGCTGAAAGTGGGCGCTGACTTCCTCAAGCGCTATTTCCCCGCTTCGCAAGTTTGGGTCAGCGACCCCACCTGGGAAAACCACGTCGCCATCTTTAACGGCGCTGGCTTCGAAGTGAATACTTACCCATGGTTTGATGAAGAGACCAAAGGCGTACGTTTTGAGGCGCTGCTGGAAACGCTGAATACGCTGCCTGCGCAAAGCATCGTGCTGCTGCATCCGTGCTGCCATAACCCGACCGGCTCCGATCTCACCAATGAACAGTGGGATGCGGTGACAGACATTCTGAAAGCCCGCGAGCTAATCCCGTTCCTCGACATCGCCTATCAGGGCTTTGGCGCGGGTATGGAAGACGATGCTTACGCCATTCGCGCTATCGCCAGCGCCGGGCTGCCGACGCTGGTCAGCAACTCATTCTCGAAAATTTTCTCTCTCTATGGCGAGCGCGTGGGGGGGCTTTCCGTCGTCTGCGAAGACGCCGATGCGGCAGGACGCGTCCTGGGCCAGCTAAAAGCGACAGTACGTCGCAACTACTCCAGCCCGCCGAATTTCGGCGCGCAGGTGGTGGCGACCGTGCTGGGCGATGCCGACCTTAAAGCCAGCTGGCTTGCTGAAGTGGAAACCATGCGCAGCCGTATTCTCACCATGCGTCAGACGCTGGTGGATGTGCTGAAACAAGCGATGCCGGGGCGAGATTTTGACTACCTGCTTAAGCAGCGCGGCATGTTTAGCTATACCGGCTTAAGCGCCGCTCAGGTAGACAGGCTGCGTGAGGAGTTTGGCGTGTATCTGATTGCCAGCGGTCGTATGTGCGTGGCAGGCCTGAACAGCCGCAACGTGCACCGAGTGGCGCAGGCGTTCGCTGCCGTAATGTAAGGCGAAAGGCACAATAATGAAAAACACTACGTTATCGTAGTGTTTTTTTATACAAGCACCTTGAAAATTAATGAATTAGCGACCTGTTTTTGTAAGCAAATAATAATTAATTGGGTTGAAGAATTATATTTAAAATATAAATATATTTTACTTTGTTATTGTTCATATTTACACAAACTATTTTGCTGGCGATGCACTTTTCCATAATTGTAATAATACGCTTTTATAATAAATTTTGTTTTTAAGGGATAAATAGATCAAATTTCCAGGGTGTCAGGCTAAAAATGGCTTTGCACGGTAAATCTTTATTACAAGTTCATGCTATGGCGCAGCAAACTTTAATCAGAAAATAACGGTTGCTTTTGTTTTATAGAGCAGGGATGGATGAGGTTCTCTCATCCGGGCTTACAGATAAAAATGTCAAAATGATTATTTGCTTAAATTTTATAAATAATCAAAGGAAACGTTATGAAAAATAAAGGAATGCGTAGCGTGAAAAAAAATAAACATGTTCTTCATGCAAATTTAGCGCCGGTTTGTTTTGCAACAATGCTGGCTCTGGGGATGGTATTGCCTGTACAGGCTGCCGTAGTCGCGGATAACTCTGCCGCTAATCAACCTTCTGTGCATACTGGCGCGAATGGCGCGACCATCGTTGACATTAATAAAGCCAGCGCGGAAGGCGTATCACACAACGTTTATTCGCAGTTCAACGTCGACCAGAACGGCGTCATTCTCAATAACAGCGGTGGTGCAACAAACACCCAACTGGCCGGACAGATTAACGGCAACGCCAACATGGCGGGCGGCAGCGCGAAGGTGATTCTGAACGAAGTCCGCTCTGCCGATCCCAGCCAGTTGAACGGTATGGTGGAAGTGGCGGGGCAGTCCGCTCAGGTTATTATCGCGAACCCGTCAGGGATAACCTGCAACGGGTGCGGTTTCATCAATACCAACCACGCTACGCTGACTACTGGCACCGCCAGCATTGATGCCCAGGGTAAAGTGAATGGTCTGGATGTGAAAAAAGGCCAGATTGTCATTACCGGCAAAGGCATGGATACCTCTTCCACGCAGTACACCGATATCATTGCTCGTTCAGTTAAAGTGAATGCGCAGCTCAAAGCAAATGAACTGAACATCACTACAGGCAGCAACCATATCGATAAGAATGGTCGCGTGAAAGCCATCGCTGCAACCGGCGATGCGCCGGAGCTGGCGCTGGATGTCTCTTCACTGGGCTCCATGTACGCCAACAAAATTTATATGAAAGGTACGGAAGCGGGTGTAGGCGTACGCCTCGATCATGCTGACCTGACGGCGACGGATAGCCTGTCTATTGAGGCCAACGGCACTATCAATAACAACGGCGGCCATTTATCGGCCAAAAACAGCGTCATGCTGAACAGCCAACAGGATGTACTGAACAGTAATAGCCAGATTACTGCGGACGGCGATGTCATGGTTTCGGCACAAGGTCGTGTTGATAACCACGGCGGCAAAATCAAAGGCGGCAACGTTAACGTTTATGGCGGCAAAACCGTAAACAACGCGGGCGGCTCTATTCATGGCACCCAGGCTGTAGACATAATATCGAATGCCCTGAACAATACCGATGGCGATATCACGAGCGACGGTAATATTACTATCAACCGTGGCAGTTACAACTACTATAACTCCTCTAAAACAGATGGCGTGGTTAACAAGAATGGTCATATTAACGCTAAAGGCAATATGACCATCGATTCCGCTAATGTTTATAACGAGGATGGTTCTATCAGGGCCAATAGCTCACTGAATATCAACACCGGTACGCTGAACAACAATAAAGGTGTAATTGCCTCTGGTAACGCTAATGATGCGACCTGGACCCAAATTACCGCCAGCGAGCTGAAAAATGATAACGGCAGCATCACGGCTACTGGCGAAAATAGCGAGCTGATGGTGATGGGCAACAATGCGCTGACTAACCATGACGGCCGCATTGTTGGCGAAGGCAATGTCACCTTTAATGGCGTGGTCGACAACTCTGCAGGTAAGATTGCTGCAGGCAAAGACATGCATATGTATGTGAATGGCTATGCCTCCGACGCAGACAGTTCATTAACGTCTGGCCAGAATATGGATTTGATGGTGAACGGTACATTCCAGAACGCAGGCGCTATCAAGTCGGGTCAGGACCTGTTGATGTCTCTGGGCGGCGGCGGCTGGTACGGTAATTCAGGCTCTGCTTCAAACACCGGTATCATCGATGCAGCTGGTCGTTTGTCTGTTCAGTCGAATAGCAATGTATTCGATAATAGCGGCAGCATCTCTGCTGGCCAGATGGACTGGCAGATCCTTGATCTGTACAACCGTGGTTCTATCGCCAGCCGTGGCGACATGAATTTCAACGCCAATAATATCAACAACTTTGCTCAGGGCAAGATTAGCGCAGGTAATGATATCAATGTTTACACTGCCGCGCTGATGAATGAAAAAGATGGCCAGATCGAGGCTGGACATTCTGCGTCGTTTAACCTGACCAATAACTTCGATAATTCTGGCGAAATCAAAGCCACTAATGATGTTAATGTCACCTCGTTAAGTTATCGTCCGGCTAGCTATGCTAATAAAGGTAATATCCTGGGCGGTGATAACGTTAACATTAACTTCGCTGGCAGCCATTTTGCTAACACCGGCACCATTAAAGGTGACAAAGCCGTTAATATTGACGCTAATTCTTTATATAACTCCGGCGAAATCAGCAGCGCTGGCAACGTTACCCTTGCAAGCGCTAACGATATTATCAACGACGTTAACGGTAAAATTACCGGCGACAAAGTGATTACTCGTGGCCGCGTTAATAATATGGGTGAGATTACCCAGACCGGTGATGAATCTGATAGCGCTGATAATGGCAACACCACGCCGGATAATGGTAATGTTACGCCAGATAACGGTAATAATATCCCGGATAACGGTAATAACACCCCAGATAACGGCGATTCAATCGCAGACAATACTCAGCATGCTGATGGTTTCGATGGTAACGGCGGCGTCTGGATCAATGGCGTTAACTATGCCAGCGGTAAAGAAGTAAACGGCGTGTATATCCGTAGCGTACAAACCTACCCGGATGGTTCATTCATCATCTCTGCGGGTGCAGGTAGTTTCTACGGTAAGTTTTAATAATTAGTGAGTAGTACGATAAACATAACGCTCTATTTTATATAGAGCGTTATTTTCTATTAATGGGTTTTATAGTTGTAATGGCCATTTCTGTCGGCATAGATGAAAGTAGAGTGAAAAGGATTTTACATGGTAGTTAATAAATTTAGCGCTTACGGAGCTATTCTTTCTGCGCTGTTCGGTATTCACTCTCCTGCTTATGCTGAAGTCATGGCGAATCAACAGGCGCTAAGCCAGCAGCAGCAAGATGAAGCCAGACGAAATCAACTGATTCCCGAAGCTAAATCGCTCCTCTCATCTGATGCTGAACGTATCAGTGATGAAATGGCCATACCGCAGGAAAAGCCCTGCTACAATATTGCGCATATCGTTTTAGAAAACAGAGAAGCGTTTCCTCACTGGATGGTCTTTCGTGATCTAACCCGTCAGGCTGAAGGCAAGTGCATCGGCGTGAATGGCATTAAGTCGCTCTATAAAGCAATACAAAACCGTTTCATTTCTCATGGTTATATCACAACGCGCGTGCTGGTGCCGGACCAGGATTTAAGTAAAGGGACACTTACGCTGCGTGTGCTGCCCGGAAAAATCAGCGACATTATTTTTAAAGGCGATTCGGGGAAATACATCCATTCAATCAATAATTTTCCGGAACGAAAGGGAGACCTGCTCGATCTTCGCGGTCTGGAACAAGGCATTGAAAATTTACAACGCGTCCCGGGTTCTACGGCTGAAATAAATCTTGTTCCGGGGGCTAAGCCTGGTGAAACCCAGGTAGAAGTCAGCCGCAAACAACTTAAATCCTGGCGGCTTGGCGCCTGGGCTGATGATTCAGGGAGTAAATATACCGGGCGTTATCAGAGCGGCCTGGCGCTTTATCTGGACAACCCATCCTCCCTGAATGACACCTTTTACGCGGCCTATGGCGGCGGGGTAAAAAACGAAGACGGACGCCGCAGCGATAACGTTTCTGCTTTCTATTCTGTCCCATGGGGATACTGGCTGATGGAGTTTTACGGCAGTAAATACCGTTATACTCAAACTATTCATAGCGGTGATTTTAGTTATCTTTACAGCGGCATTGAAAAATTAGCTACCGCCCAGTTAAGTCGGGTTATTTATCGCAGCGCCAGTCAAAAAACGACCTTCAAATTAAAAGCAATTAAACGCGACTCCACCTATAACCTCAATGATGTGGAAGTCGAAGTGCAGCGCCGCGATACCAGTAGCTGGAAACTCAACCTTGAGCATCTTGCTTATTTTGCTTTTGGACAACTTAAAGCCAGCCTCGGCTATCAGCGAGCGGCGCACTGGTTCGGCGAAAAACCGGATGCCGAAGAAGTGGTAGGCAGCGCGGATTCGCAGGCGCGTATTATTACTCTGGGCGTGGACGGCTCCTTCCCATTCCGTCTGGGCAAACTGTCGATGAGTTATGAGCCGCATTTTATGTCGCAAACCTCTCCGGACAAATTAACGCAGCCTGATAAATTCACTATCGGCAACCGTTGGACAGTACGCGGATTTGATGGTGAAACGACGATCTATGCCGATAAAGGCTGGTATCTGCGTAACGATCTTAACCTGAACCTGCCGCAGTGGGGCATGCAACCCTACATTGGGGTGGATTATGGCGAAGTTCGCGGTTCCAAAAATGATTACTGGAGCGGCAAACATATTGCCGGGGCGGCGGCAGGCATCCGGGGCGTAAAAGGCAAGTTCGGTTACGACCTTTTTGTTGGCGCGCCCTTACTCAAACCCGCAGAGATGCACACCAGCCCCGTGACGGTTGGTTTTGCCGTACAGTGGCAGTATTAGCCGCTATCTGCAAAGGCATGAAAACGGGCTTCGGCCCGTTCCGGTAATGGAATGGCCGCTTTTTTTCCCTAAAACAACTTCCTGATTTTACCTTTCGCCCATCAGGCTACACACTTAACAGGATTGATTTCTGTTTAGGGAGTAGCTTATGTGGTGCCAACAGACTGTGACGCTGAACGCGAAGCCGAGAGGGTTTCATCTGGTAACGGAGGAGATCCTCCGTCAGATAGAAGGGCTTTCCCGGATCAACGTTGGGTTACTGCATTTGCTGCTTCAGCACACTTCCGCCTCCCTGACGCTGAATGAAAACTGCGATCCTTCTGTCCGCCGGGATATGGAACGTTACTTTTTGCAGGCTGTGCCGGATAACGCCCCGTACGAGCATGATTATGAAGGCCCGGATGATATGCCTTCGCATATCAAATCGTCGACGCTCGGCGTTTCTTTGCTGTTGCCAGTTCATCGCGGACGGGTGCAGTTGGGTACCTGGCAAGGGATTTGGCTGGGAGAACATCGCATTGACGGCGGTTCGCGCCGGATTGTCGCCACACTACAAGGGGAATAATGATGACCAACTCGGAGCTGTTGCAATATTGTATGAGTAAACCCGGTGCTGAACAAAGCGTGCATAGCGACTGGAAGGCCACGCAAATAAAAGTTGCTGATGTGCTCTACGCTATGGTGCATGAGGTACAAGAACGTCCGGCCGTCTCGCTGAAAACCAGCCCGGAACTGGCCGAACTGCTGCGCCAGAAGCATGAAGATGTCTTTCCCAGCGCGCATCTTAATAAAGCGCACTGGAGCACGGTTTACCTGGACGGTAATTTACCTGATTCGCAAATTTATTATCTGGTAGATGCTTCTTATCAGCAGGCGCTTGGGCTGCTGCCAGAGCAAACCAGACAGCAGCTTTCGGTATAATGTCATCTGCGCGGGGGACTGCCCCGCGCATTGCTTTCGAACGATTTCTTCTGTGCCGCAAAAACAGATATGCCATTATTAGACCTGAAGCAGATAAAAATAATGCACCGTCTGAAAGTAAGGCTGCGTTGAACTTAATTTGAAAGCTTACATACATACTTTAATGTATGTAATGTTGGGATAAATTGGCAGATAAATCCTTTTTTATTATTAATAAATACAAGTCGTCCTTTAATATACTATTTTTTCTTGTTTGCGTTTGTTTTACAAGAGATTGCCTTTATATGGCCCTATTATGATAGATAAAGATTATTATATTCGGTTCATGTATTTTTATAATGTATTAATAGCCCGGTTTTTAAAAGTGGTTTGCTTTTACTTTTCTCTTTAAAAGATATAATTAATTCGGCAATTATGATGTGTGGGTTTTTATTATGTTTTATTTGGAATTAATAAATAGCATGAATTATTGCGTCATATTGCCGTGTGATTGACCAGAAAAAGGAAAAGGAAATGAAAAACAGGAAAGATGTAAAAAGCGCATCTAAGCATACGCTACATGCGAAACTGGGGCCGGTTTGCTTCGCTACGCTGTTAGCATTGGGAATGGTCGAAACGGCTAACGCGGCAATCACTGCTGATACCAGCGTGGCGAATCAGCCGGGCATTCATACTGGTGCAAATGGCGCAACGATTGTCGATATCAACAAAGCCAGCGAACAAGGCGTTTCGCACAATATTTATTCTGAATTTAACGTAGACAAAAACGGTGTAGTACTGAACAACAGCACCGCCAATACCTCTACCCAATTGGCTGGCGCTATCAACGCTAACAGCAATCTGGCTGGCAACAGCGCTACCATTATTCTTAACGAAGTGCGTTCTGCCGATCCAAGCCAATTAAACGGCATGGTTGAAGTCGCTGGTAAATCTGCGCAAGTCATTATTGCTAACCCATCAGGCATCACCTGCGACGGCTGCGGTTTTATTAATACTAACCATGCCACGCTGACTACGGGTACGCCTACGTTTGATGATAATGGCAAGCTGACCGGCGTAAAAGTTACCAAAGGTCAAATCGTTATTGATGGCGCGGGCATGGACGTGGGTAATGACGGTAAGGCAAAATATACTGACATTGTAGCCCGCTCCGTGAAACTGAACGCTGAACTGCAGGCCAAAAACCTCACTATCGTGACCGGCAGCAATAAGGTAAATGCTAAAGGCGAGGTAACGAAGCTCGACGCAGATAGCAATAAGCCGGAGCTGGCGCTGGATGTGTCCGCGCTGGGTTCAATGTACGCCGGTAAAATCAACATGATTGGCACGGAAGACGGCGTTGGCGTTCGTCTCGATCATGCCAATATGGTTGCCGATGACGACCTGAACATTACTCTGAACGGTCAGTTAGTCAATGATGGTGGCTTGATCGCAGCAGACAGAAAATTAACTATTAACGCAAATTCTGTGGTTAATAATAATGCTGAAATTCGATCTGGCGACCTCCTGGATATTCAGGCTTCTGGCACCGGTGATATTCAGAACCGTGGCGGTAAAATAAGTGGCGGCAGCGTAAATATCAGAAGTGGAAAGTTTGATAACGAAAATGGACATATAGAGTCTAAATATATGACCTCCATGAACGGATCGACGCTGAATAACAAAGGCGGCGAAATCCACAGCGGTGGCGATGCCTGGTTAACTTATAACTACCATAACCGGCTTGATCCGAAAACAATCAGCCTTAACAATGAGCAAGGCGTTATTGCTTCTGACGGCAGCCTGAATATCACGGCTACCACGCTGAACAATAATGCCGGGTTGCTTGACTCGCATAATGCGATCAATTTAAGCGGTATGACACTGATTAACACGCATAGCGCAGACTTTGTCGCAAGCGAAAACTGGCAACATGATTACCGTGATGAAGGCGGAATTTACGCTGGCGAAGGTAATATCAGAGATACTCATAACCGCTTTGGCAGCCCGGTTTCCACTATTGCTTATAGCACTATCAATAACGAAAACGGACGTATTGTCTCTACAGGTAAGTCGACTCAACTCTATCTGAATGGTAACGATACGCTGAATAATAAAAACGGTGAGATAAGCACCAAAAACACGCTGAACATTGTGTATGGTACTACTGTAGACAACAGCAATGGCACAATGGAGGCGGCGAAAGATGTGGCAATTGCTGCCAGTAACTTTGTCGCCGCTCCAGCAAGCGTGATTAAGGCTGGCCGTAACGCTACTTTCAGCGTCTATAACCGCTTCGCAAACGAAGGTCTTATTCAGGCAGGCAATAACTTCAGCCTGAATATGCAAGGTGGTCATGGCCCTGTCTCTACCGATAATTACAACAGCGGTAAGATCGTGGCGGCTAACCAGGTGCAATTCCAGACCCAGCAGCATGACTTTGTCAACAAAGGCGAAATTAACGGCGCTAATGGCGTCAGCTGGACGGGTGACAAGGTGACTAATAAAGGCACTATTGACAGCAATGGCGATATCTATTTCTCGCTTAAAAAGCTGACTAACGCCAAAGATGCTTCTATCAGCGGTAAGTCAGTGGCGGTTACGCCTCGCACTGTTGTAGATAACCAGGGTTCAATTACGCCTGATTATGTACCGCAGCCGTATCCACAGCCACAGCCGCAGCCGCAACCTCAGCCACGTCCGCAGCCGCATCCGGATGATTATCATGTCCCGGTTTATCCGCAGCCACAACCGCAGCCGCAGCCGCAGCCTCAGCCACGTCCGCAACCGGATAACTATCACGTCCCGGTTTATCCGCAGTCCAGTAATAACAATACTGCTACAGCGGCTTACTACCGTCGTTAATAGCGTTTCTGGATAGACTTAAATGCCTCGCGTTGCGGGGCATTTTTTTATGCGACAAGGCTATTAACAAAACGCGACTTCTGAAAATGAGCAAGGGAAGGGAGATATATTCAGGATAAAAAAATCCGGGCCTGTTGACCCGGATGTAAAGCTATTGGTTCAGAAGCGGTTTAAGGAAGCGCGCAGTGTGCGACTCCTGACACTCCGCCACGGTTTCCGGCGTGCCGGACACCAGAATCTCTCCACCTCCGCTGCCGCCTTCCGGCCCGAGGTCGACGATCCAGTCAGCCGTTTTAATCACGTCCAGATTATGCTCGATAACCACAATCGTGTTGCCCTGATCCCGGAGCTGATGCAATACCGCCAGCAGTTGTTGAATATCCGCGAAGTGCAGCCCGGTGGTCGGCTCATCAAGAATATAGAGCGTCTGGCCTGTGCCACGTTTCGAAAGCTCGCGCGCCAGCTTCACGCGCTGGGCTTCACCGCCGGAGAGCGTCGTCGCGGACTGGCCGAGACGAATATAGGTCAGGCCCACATCCATCAGCGTTTGCAGCTTACGCGCCAGCGCTGGCACCGCGTCGAAGAACTCACGCGCTTCTTCGATGGTCATATCCAGCACTTCGTGAATGGTCTTGCCTTTGTATTTAATCTCCAGCGTTTCGCGATTGTAACGCTTGCCTTTGCACTGGTCGCACGGCACGTAAATATCCGGCAGGAAGTGCATTTCTACTTTGATGACGCCATCGCCCTGGCAGGCTTCGCAGCGCCCGCCGCGTACGTTAAAGCTGAAACGACCCGGCGTATAGCCGCGTGAGCGCGATTCCGGCACACCCGCAAACAGCTCACGTACCGGCGTAAAGACGCCAGTGTAGGTCGCCGGGTTTGAACGCGGCGTACGGCCAATCGGACTCTGGTCGATATCAATGACCTTATCGAAGTGCTCCATGCCCTGCACGTCGCGATATGGCGCAGGTTCGGCGATGGTGGCACCGTTGAGTTGGCGCTGGGCAATCGGGAAAAGCGTGTCGTTAATCAGCGTCGACTTACCTGAGCCGGAAACGCCCGTCACGCAAGTAAAGAGCCCCACCGGCAGCGTCAGCGTAACGTCTTTCAGGTTGTTGCCGCGGGCGCCAGTCAGCTTCAGGACTTTTTCCGGGTCCGCCTTCACACGCTCCTTCGGCACCTCGATTTTACGCTTGCCGCTCATGTACTGGCCGGTCAGCGACTCCGGCACCGCCATAATGGCTTCAAGCGGGCCTTCCGCCACCACCTGGCCGCCGTGCACGCCTGCGCCGGGGCCGATGTCGATAACATGGTCGGCGGCGCGAATGGCGTCTTCATCATGCTCTACCACAATTACCGTATTGCCGAGGTTACGCAGGTGAATAAGCGTGCCGAGCAAACGTTCGTTATCACGCTGGTGCAAACCGATAGAAGGTTCATCCAGTACGTACATTACCCCCACCAGGCCTGCGCCAATCTGGCTTGCCAGACGAATACGCTGCGCTTCGCCGCCAGAGAGGGTTTCTGCGGAACGAGACAGCGTCAGGTAGTTCAGGCCGACGTTGACCAGAAACTTCAGGCGGTCGCCAATCTCTTTCAGGACTTTTTCGGCGATTTTCGCACGCTGGCCGGAGAGTTTCAGATTGGTGAAGAAATCCATCGCATGGCCGATGCTCATATCTGAAATTGTCGGCAGCGCGGTGTTTTCGACAAACACGTGGCGCGCTTCACGACGCAGACGAGTGCCTTCACAAGTCGCGCAGGGGCGGTTGCTGATGAACTTCGCGAGGTCTTCGCGCACGGCGTTGGATTCCGTTTCTTTATAACGGCGCTCCATATTGTGCAGCACGCCTTCAAACGGGTGACGACGTACGGACGTATCGCCGCGGTCGTTGATGTACTTAAACTCAATGGTTTCTTTGCCAGAGCCGAACAGCACCGCTTTTTGCACTGTCGCGCTCAGCGTATTCCATGGCGCTTCCACGTCGAACTTATAGTGATCGGCAAGCGAACGCAGCATCTGGAAGTAGTAGAAATTACGGCGATCCCAGCCACGGATGGCGCCGCCAGCCAGGGAAAGTTCGCCATTCTGTACGACGCGGTCCGGGTCGAAATATTGCTGCACGCCGAGGCCGTCGCAGGTCGGGCAAGCGCCAGCCGGGTTGTTAAACGAAAAAAGACGAGGCTCAAGCTCGCGCATGCTGTAGCCGCAAATCGGGCAAGCGAAGTTAGCGGAGAAGAGCAGCTCTTCAACGCTTGCGTCATCCATATCCGCCACCACCGCCGTACCGCCGGAAAGCTCCAGCGCGGTTTCAAAAGATTCCGCCAGACGCTGGGAGAGATCTTCACGCACCTTAAAGCGATCCACCACCACTTCAATGGTGTGTTTTTTCTGTAGCTCAAGCTTCGGCGGATCGGAGAGATCGCAGACTTCGCCATCAATACGCGCGCGGATATACCCCTGGCTTGCCAGGTTCTCCAGCGTTTTGGTGTGTTCGCCCTTACGTTCTTTGATTACCGGCGCAAGCAGCATCAGACGCTTGCCTTCCGGCAGCGCCAGCACATTATCAACCATCTGGCTTACCGTCTGCGCCGCCAGCGGGACGCCGTGATCCGGACAGCGCGGCTCGCCCACGCGGGCATAAAGCAGGCGCAGGTAGTCGTGAATCTCTGTAATCGTGCCGACGGTGGAACGCGGGTTATGCGACGTCGATTTTTGCTCAATGGAAATCGCGGGCGACAGACCTTCGATATGGTCGACGTCCGGCTTTTCCATTAGCGACAGGAACTGCCGCGCATAAGCGGAGAGCGACTCCACATAGCGACGCTGCCCTTCGGCATACAGGGTGTCGAAAGCCAGTGAGGACTTACCGGAACCGGAGAGGCCGGTGACGACGATGAGCTTGTCGCGTGGGATAACAAGATTGATATTTTTGAGATTGTGCGTGCGGGCGCCCCGTACTTCGATCTTATCCATTCACCTATCCTGGATTGAACGCTAATGCCTGGGTGTTTAAAGGACAACCGGTGGCCAGAAACGGTTAATTATGACACAATTTAACCTGAATGGATATCCAGTATTTGTTTGCAACAGTGTATACTGCGTGAACATTTCTGGAAGCTGGCTCGCGGGTATCACTCTCAGGGGCTGGCGTGATAGAATTGACTGTTTACACTATTTAGAAACGATTTTCAGGAGACACGATCATGGCCAGCAGAGGCGTAAACAAGGTGATTCTCGTCGGTAATCTGGGGCAGGACCCGGAAGTACGCTATATGCCGAACGGCGGGGCCGTGGCGAACCTGCGCCTGGCGACGTCAGAATCCTGGCGCGATAAGCAAACCGGCGAGATGAAAGAAGTAACCGAATGGCACAGCGTAGTGCTGTACGGCAAACTGGCGGAAGTCGCGGGCGAATACCTGCGTAAAGGCTCTCAGATTTATATCGAAGGCCAACTGCGTACCCGCAAATGGCAGGATCAGAGCGGTCAGGATCGCTACTCCACTGAAGTGGTGGTAAACGTGGGCGGCACCATGCAGATGCTGGGCGGCCGTCAGGGCGGCGGCGCGCCAGCAGGCGGCGGCATGGGTGGCGGCCAGCAGCAGCAAGGTGGCTGGGGTCAGCCGCAGCAGCCGCAGGGCGGCAATGCGCAGTTCAGCGGCGGCGCGCAGTCTCGCCCTCAGCAATCTTCGGCGCCGTCTAACGAGCCGCCGATGGATTTCGACGACGACATCCCGTTCTGATAAAGACGTTCAACGCAATGTGATAAACGCATGCGCTGTCATAATAAAAACCCTGCCCCGGCAGGGTTTTTTTACAGGCGCGATTTATTGAGATGACGCCAGAGGTAGACACGCTACCCCTTAATCAGCATTTCCACACAAGACGCAGGGTGTCATGCTTTTTGCTCCAGCCTGCCAGACGGTTTTTCCTGACTTACGCCAGCTGCCGACAGCAGGCATCACCATCAAAGGAAAAGCGTTATGACTGATGAGGAAAATCCTTTCACCGCCGCCTGGAGCCGCAACGGTAATTTACTTTGCCACGGTCACTGGATAATTACCTTCGCCGGAAAGCCCGTAACCCTGCCGCAACGCTGGCAGGACAAAGCGATGGGAACCTGGGGCATCTATTCTATTATCGATCCGGAAGATGAAACCTTTGCAGATGGCCTGGAAGAGGATGAGTGGATTGTCGAAAACGTCGAATGGCTGACGGACTGCTTTTTTGAAAACCACATTCCGCCTGAAGAGGACAATTATCGTTTTTTCTGGCGGGCCGTTAACCGGGCCGACTGGCGTTGCACCAGTTGCGCCGGCTGCATGTAAAAGAAAAGCCTCCGCAGGGGAGGCTTTCAGTTTTTATCAGGTAATGACCATCGGCCATTCTGGCGGCGTATGGCTCATAATTTCCAGCATGACGTCTTTGATATGCGTCCACGTGGCGGCAAAGTCCAGCGACATCCCCAGCAGGCCGGTAGCGAACCAGCAGGAAGCTGCGATACCCAGGCCGCTGCTGATAAAGGCAAGCGCCTGATAATCCGATTTACGAAACTGCACATTAAGGGTGCTCGCCATAAACATAAGCACCGCACTTAAAATTTGCCAGCGCATCAGCACAACACTGGTAGCCAGGGTAGCCATCAACCGTTCCTCAAAGACACGTTTGCTACGTCCACGCAGCGCGTTAACGCGGGCTGCGTCGGTCGTAGGCCAGAAAAGGGAAGAAATTGCAGATTTACATCAAGAGTGTGAACTATATCACATTTGCTTTTTTGTTGACCAGTTCAAATTCTTTTTTTGATGTATCAACAAAAATTTTGAATAAATAGGGGATCGTCCGGCTAAATAAATCCATGCTACAGCGCAAAAGCATGAGAAAACCGGTGAAATAACTGGCGCTATCGCCGTTTCAAACAATTTAACGGAGCGAAGGAATATTTACAGGCTACCTCTTCTGGATTATGCTCAACCCGAATTTAATTTTAACTGGCTTTATGCCACGCCGTAGTAATTCAGTGGTTTTGTTAGAGCAAAAATATATTATATATTTTTAAGTGGTCTTTATGCTTAAAAATACTATTTTTGACTGCCTTTTTAACGTAACTATTTTGTATATCGTTAATTTTAGGCAGGCTGATACCAAGTAAAGACACACACAGCACCTAAGACGTTGGTGCGCGTCTGTATGCGCACTGACAAAAAATTCACTAAGTTTATTTTTCTTACCGGTGGGCTGTGCACACCGTCGCCGGAACGCTTTTTCATATGCTATCGCTTATACAGAAAAGGCGGCGCAGTAATCCAGAAAGGCTTTTACGCGGGTGGGGCGTGAAAGCCTTTCTTCTTATGGCGAGTGCAATCCGCCTGCCGCAGGCTTCATCCTCGCGCTAAGTCTTAAATTGGGAAAGCGCGTTGAGCACTACCCGCGCAAGGCTGGTTTTGAACGTGTCGCGCTACCTCAGTGTTCAGGAAAGGTACTGCGCCCGCTCTGTTCGCAGTTCAGTTTGTGTTCCTGCTCAAAAGCGCAGAAAAAGAGGCGAATGCAGGTCTGGGCGTTAACCAGGCATTTACCGCGGTCGGCGCGCTTATTTTTCCAGCAAATAAAAGAAATTTGCGTTAAAAAGATATTCCTGGGCAAAGTGGCGGAAATTTCTCCTGCGAAATGCATGAAATATTTCACTTAAGAAAAATTAAATGACCGTCACCATTTTCCTTACGGCAAATTTAGTTATCCAGGCTTAAATATTAGCTTTATAAATTGAAATGCCTATTGCCAATGTTCGTTGATTCATGCAACGTAATCACCTGTTTGCGAAAGTGTCCTTTCCGCCTAAATGTGACACAGAGAGCAGGGATATGAGGCCATAATGAATCACAGGGCACAACGTCAGGCGTTGCGAATTTTCGGCATCATCATGGTGATCTTGCTCCCCGTGATGCTGACGCTATGGTTTGCCCATTTGCGAGCGGTAAATGAGACTCGCGATCATCTGCGTTCATTTGCGCAACTTGTGCTCGATAAAACTGAAATCGTCGTGCAGGATGCCGATCTCGCGCGCGACGAGGCTGAACAATATCAGGGACAGGTTTGTACCCCCGCGCATCGCAATAATATGTTGGACATCGTTCGCGGCCAATTATATGTAAACGATCTTATTTACGCCGAAGGGGATAACTTTCTCTGTTCGACGGTGATTGATGAGCCTTATACGATGTCACGGGCCGATTATACGCGCGATGAAGATGTCGCTATTTATTATTATCGCGATACACCATTTTATGCGGGTCATAAAATGGTGTATATGCGCAAAGGAAATTATGTTGCGGTTATTAATCCTCTGGCCTACGGCGAGGTAATGACCAGTGATGCGGATTTAACTTACGGCGTTTATGATACCGCCACACGGCAATTCTTTTCATTAGGTGAACATGCCGAGCGCGATAAGCTCCTGCCATTATTGAATAATAAAGAAGATATTTTTCAGCAAGACGCTCATTTTTATTCCATTGCACATTCCGCTAAACGCCCTATCGCGATTATTGTTTCCACTTCCGATGTGCGTTTCTATCAGGAATGGCATCGACAGATTTCTTTTATGTTGCCGCTGGGTTTCATCTGTAGCGCTGTTATTTTGTTGATATGGTCAAGAACGCAGCAGCAGTTTAATTCGCCACGGCGCTTATTACAGCGCGCGATCCAGAAGAGACAATTACGTCTGCATTACCAGCCCATCATTGATATTCAGCGTGGGCTTTGCGTTGGCGCCGAGGCGCTGCTGCGCTGGCCCGGTTACAACGGGCAGGTAATGAGCCCCGCAGAGTTTATCCCGCTGGCCGAGCAAGAAGGATTAATCGCCAAAGTAACCGATTACGTAGTAGAAGAATTGTTCAGTGACTTAGGCGGTTACCTTGCTTCACACCCCGAAATTTATATCTCAATTAACCTGTCCGCTTCCGATTTCCACTCCTCACGCTTAATCGCTTTGATTGAAGACAAAAATAAACAATATGGCGTGCGCGCACAGCAAATTAAAATCGAAGTGACGGAGCGAGGGTTTATTGACGTGCCGAAAACCACGCCAGTCATTCAGGCGTTTCGCCAGTCTGGTTTCGAGGTGGCGATTGATGATTTCGGCACCGGTTACTCCAATTTGCACAATCTTTATTCGCTGAACGTGGATATCCTTAAGATCGATAAATCATTTATCGATACGTTAGCGACTAACAGCACCAGCCATCTTATCGTTGAGCATATTATTGAAATGGCGCAAAGCCTGCGGCTAAAAATCGTCGCCGAAGGCGTGGAGACCGCCGACCAGGTCAGTTGGCTGTTAAAGCGGGGCGTGCAGTATTGCCAGGGGTGGTATTTCTCCAAAGCGCTGGCTTCGCCGGAGTTTATCGCCTGGCTGAATCAGAGCCCCGCCGACACTCAGCCAGTCTGTTCCTCACCCACCATTATGCATCAGGCGCTGTGACGGTAGTCGGAAGGCGTGCGGTCAAACTCCCGGCGGAAAATACGTGAAAACGTCTGCTGCGAAACGTAGCCGTAATCCATCGCGATATCAAAGATAGGCCGCCGGGTAGAGCGTAATTCCTGCGCCGCCAGCAGCAGGCGTCGTTGGCGAATATAGTCGCCCAGCGTCTGGCGCATCACCGTACGAAACATCCTCTGCAGGTACCACTTCGAATAGCCCGACTTCTTCGCCACCACGTCAATATTCAGTGGCTGGTCAATATGTTCATCAATCCATTCCGTCAGCGCGTGGATGATTTCCTGGTGTGACATAAGACATCCTCTTCGTTGATTACCGATTAGCCGTTCGTTGTGAGGCCGAGTATAATTCCTCAAGTTAACTTGAGGTAAAGCCCTATGGATAAGAAAATGCCCCGGCTAAAACATCTGCTTACGCCGGGGGAGGTCGCGAAACGCAGCGGCGTTGCGGTCTCCGCGCTCCATTTCTACGAAAGCAAAGGCTTGATAAAAAGCACCCGTAATGCGGGCAACCAGCGCCGCTATTCCAGGGAGGTATTGCGTTATGTGGCCATCATTAAGATTGCGCAGCGTATCGGCATACCGCTCGCAACCGTTGGCGAGGCGCTTGGCGTTTTGCCGGATGGACACACGCTGAGCGCAAAAGCGTGGAAAGAACTTTCATCACAGTGGCGGGAGGAGCTGGATCGGCGCATTAAAACAATGACGGCGCTGCGAGATGAGCTGGATGGCTGTATTGGCTGCGGTTGTCTTTCGCGCCGCGACTGCCCGCTACGCAACCCGAACGATAAGCTGGGCGAGCAGGGCACCGGCGCACGGCTGCTGGAAGACGAGTGAAAGACGAAAGCGCCCATTACGGGCGCTTTCGGGTTTTCCGGTCTTGGTCTTTCGCTCTATCCCGCTGTCTCACGGGAGGGTTTCCCCCGACATCGCGCCCCTCGGTTGTATCATGCAGGAGGGTCCGGGCTGCGCCGACACTGCAAGTATAGTTTATGCTCGCGGTTTTTTCAGAGAGGCCTGGCGATTTTTTAATCGCTCCGGCGCCCGGACTGGCGGCCCGTTACCTATAGTTAATTTAACTGAGATAACACGAGGTTACGCCATGCTTACCGTTCATCACCTTAATAATTCCCGCTCACAGCGCATTCTCTGGGCGCTGGAAGAGCTGAACCAGCCTTACGAAATTGTGCGCTATCAGCGGGAGCCGACCATGCTGGCGCCCGAGGCGTTGAAAAAAGTGCATCCGCTCGGCAAATCGCCTGTACTGGAAGATAACGAACATAAGCTGGTTGAGTCCGGCGCCATTCTTGAATATTTGCAGGAAACTTACGCCGGCGAACAGCGGTTTAAACCGCAGAACCCGGCAGAGAAGCTGGATTACCGCTTCTGGCTGCATTATGCCGAAGGCTCGCTCATGCCGCTTTTGATGATGAAGCTGGTTTTCTCAAGCCTCGGCAAACCGCCGGTGCCCTTCGGTTTTCGCACGCTGGGCAAAGCGCTGGGGCAGGGGGTGCAAAAGGCGTATCTCAATAAGCAACTCGCCACGCACACGCAGTTCATTGAAAACCATCTTAAACAGCATCCCTGGTTCGCCGGGCAGAGCTTCAGCATGGCGGATATTCAGATGAGCTTTCCCATCATCGCGCTGCTGGCGCGCGGTGGGGTGGGTAACGTGCCGCAGATTGAAGCATGGAAAAAGAATATCGAGGCGCGGCCTGCTTACCAGCGCGCCATGGAAAAAGGCGGCCCGTTTGACATTCCCGGCGGCTGAGGCATGCAAAAACCCTATGAGCCAGGCAAAATTGAAAACGCTATTCTGCATAATTGTTGCGAAATTGCGCATCAACGGTATCGTTTGCGCATAACGCGGCGATTAATTAACCAGCCAGCGGGGATTTTCATGGAAAGCCGTAAAGTTCTGTTGAAAATCCCCGCAGGAAGGCTGGATAATCGTTTGCCTTAAATTGACGAGCCGTTTTTACGCGCGGAGTTAAACGTTTGCTTTGCGTGGCCCCCACCTTTGCCACGCACTCAGCCAGGGAATAGACGTTTGATCGGCAGTGGGTTGTCCACCACGCGTAGAAGCGAAATCATAAAAATCTCAGGGGATGTTTCACTATGTCTACGCCTTCAGCGCGTACCGGCGGTTCGCTTGACGCCTTCTTTAAAATTTCAGCGCGCGGCAGCACCGTCCGTCAGGAAGTTGTCGCGGGTCTTACCACGTTCCTCGCCATGGTCTACTCCGTCATCGTCGTGCCGGGCATGCTTGGAAAAGCAGGTTTTCCGCCCGCCGCTGTCTTTGTCGCCACCTGCCTGGTCGCCGGGTTCGGTTCGATTGTGATGGGGCTGTGGGCTAATCTGCCGCTGGCCATCGGCTGCGCTATTTCACTGACCGCCTTCACCGCCTTTAGCCTGGTGCTGGGCCAGCATATCAGCGTGCCGGTAGCGCTTGGCGCGGTATTCCTGATGGGGGTGCTGTTTACGATTATCTCCGCAACCGGCATTCGCAGCTGGATCCTGCGCAACCTGCCGCACGGCGTTGCGCACGGCACCGGCATTGGCATCGGCCTGTTCCTGCTGTTGATCGCGGCAAACGGCGTTGGCCTGGTTATCAAAAACCCGCTGGATGGCCTGCCGGTGACGCTCGGCCACTTCGCCAGCTTCCCGGTTATCATGTCGCTGATTGGTCTGGCGGTGATTATCGGTCTGGAAAAACTAAAAGTGCCGGGCGGCATTTTGCTGACCATCATCGGCATCTCTGTCGTTGGGTTGATTTTCGACCCGGCGGTACATTTCTCCGGTATTTTCGCCATGCCTTCGCTGAAAGATGAGCAGGGCCATTCGCTGATTGGCAGCCTCGACATCATGGGTGCGCTGAACCCGGTCGTTATCCCAAGCGTACTGGCGCTGGTTATGACGGCGGTCTTCGACGCGACCGGCACCATCCGCGCGGTCGCCGGCCAGGCGAACCTGCTGGATAAAGACGGGCAGATTATCGACGGCGGCAAAGCGCTGACCACCGACTCGCTCTCCAGCGTGTTCTCAGGCGTCGTCGGCGCAGCGCCTGCGGCGGTTTATATCGAATCGGCGGCCGGTACGGCGGCGGGCGGCAAAACGGGCCTGACGGCGCTGACCGTCGGCGTGCTGTTCCTGCTTATCCTGTTCCTTTCTCCGCTCTCTTATCTGGTGCCTGCTTATGCTACCGCACCGGCGCTGATGTATGTCGGCCTGCTGATGCTGAGTAACGTCGCGAAAATCGATTTCGCTGACTTCGTGGACGCCATGGCGGGCCTTATCACCGCCGTGTTTATCGTGCTGACCTGCAACATCGTTACCGGCATCATGATAGGCTTCGCTTCTCTGGTGATTGGCCGTATCGTCTCCGGCGAGTTCCGTAAGCTGAACATCGGCACCGTGGTTATCGCCATCGCGCTGGTCGCTTTTTATGCAGGCGGCTGGGCAATCTAAGCGTTTTCTCCCTGCGGGCGGCGCTAGCCGCCCGTTTTTCCCGCTTTAAGGCACATCCTGTTTCCTTTTGATTGATGACGATGTTTTATTATCAGGGCACAACAGCGCATTTCTGATACAAAACACATCGCAATCGAAGGAACGCATGGAAATCTTTTTTACCATTCTGATCATGACCCTTGTGGTCTCCCTCTCCGGGGTAGTGACGCGAGTGCTCCCCTTTCAAATCCCGCTTCCGCTGATGCAGATAGCCATCGGGGCCTTACTGGCCTGGCCGCGCTTTGGTCTGCACGTGGATTTCAACCCGGAACTTTTTCTGGTGCTCTTTATTCCGCCGCTGCTGTTTGCTGACGGCTGGAAAACCCCGACCCGCGAGTTTCTCGATCATGGGCGAGAGATAATCGGCCTTGCGCTGGCGCTGGTGGTGGTCACCGTGGTCGGCATCGGCTTTCTCATCTACTGGATGGTGCCGGGCATCCCGCTCATTCCGGCGTTCGCCCTGGCGGCCGTGCTTTCGCCGACCGATGCCGTGGCGCTTTCCGGCATCGTGGGCGAAGGACGCATCCCGAAAAAAATCATGGGCATCCTGCAGGGCGAAGCGCTGATGAACGACGCTTCGGGCCTGGTGGCGCTGAAATTCGCCGTGGCGGTAGCGATGGGGACGATGGTCTTCACCGTAGGCGGCGCGACGGTCGAATTCCTGAAAGTGGCGATTGGCGGTCTGCTCGCCGGCATCGCAGTAAGCTGGCTCTATGGCCGCTCGCTGCGCTTGCTAAGCCGCTGGGGCGGCGATGAGCCCGCCACGCAAACGCTGATGCTGCTGCTGTTGCCGTTCGCCTCTTACCTGATTGCCGAACACATCGGCGTTTCCGGCATTCTGGCCGCGGTGGCCGCCGGGATGACCATTACCCGTTCCGGCGTGCTGCGCCGCGCGCCGCTCGCCATGCGCCTGCGCGCCAACAGCGTCTGGTCGATGCTGGAATTCGTCTTCAACGGCATGGTCTTCCTGATGCTGGGCCTGCAACTGCCCGGCATTTTTGAAGGTTCGCTGGCGCAGGCGGAGCTGGATCCGAACGTCGAAGTATGGATGTTGTTCCTCGACATCGTGCTTATCTACGTGGCGCTTATCGCGGTGCGTTTCGCGTGGCTGTGGGTGATGAAGCGCTTTAGCCGCCGCTTCCTGACCAAAAAGCCGATGGAGTTCGGCTCCTATACCACGCGCGAGCTGTTGATTGCCTCTTTCGCAGGGGTACGCGGCGCCATTACGCTCGCCGGCGTGCTTTCCATTCCGCTGCTGCTGCCGGACGGCTCGCTGTTCCCGGCGCGTTATGAGCTGATTTTCCTGGCGATGGGCGTGATCCTTTTCTCGCTGCTCGTCGGCGTAATTATGCTGCCCATCCTGCTACAAAACGTGGAAGTCGCGGATCACGCCTTAGCGCGTAAAGAGGAGCGCAAAGTCAGGTCCCTGCTTGCTGAAGTGGCTATCACCGCCGTTCAGAAGAAAGAGGAGCGGCTGGCGGCGGACGTGAATGAAAACATCGACGACGATCTGCTCAGAGAGGTAAGTTCAAGGGTTATCGGCAATCTGCGCCGTCGCGCTGACGGGCGCAACGATGTGGAAAACAGCGAGCTTGAAGAAAGCCTTGAACGGCGTTTTCGCCTGGCTGCGCTGAACGCCGAGCGCGGAGAGCTTTACCATCTGCGCGCCACGCAGCAGATCAGCAACGAAACGCTGATGAAAATGCTGCGCGATCTCGACCTGCTCGAAGCGCTGTTGAGCGAGAAAAGCTAAGCTCTACTGGCCCGCTTCGGCGGGCCAGAATGTTTTACAGCAGGCTATCCACGCCTGCGCGCTTTGCGAAAGATACACCCCCTCGCGCCAAATCATCCCCAGTTGCCAGCGAAGCTCGCTTTGCAGCGGCAGCCACATCAGCGTGGTCTTATCGAGTTTCTCACACACCGGCTCAGGCAGGATGGCGACGCCAACGCCCGCCTGCACCATTGCCGCCAGAAAATCCCACTGTCCGCTACGCACCGCGATGCGCGGTTTTATCTCATGCGCGCTGAACAACTGCATAAGCTGGCGGCTGAGTGAAAAATCCTCGTTATAGATAAGCAGCGGCTCGTTTGCCAGTTGCTCTGGCTCAACGTGCCGGCGACTCAGCCACGCGCCGGAGCGGGGCGTGAGCACGCAGAGCGGGTGGCTAAACAGAGGCAGAGTGACAAGGCTGCTTTCTTCGTCAACGGGCAGCGCGGTGATAGCGAGATCGAGTTCGCCGTTCAGCACCGCCTGCTGCACCGTCAGCCCGCCAAACTCAGAAATTTTTAGCTCAACGCCCGGATACCGCTGGCGGTAGAGGCTAATGGGGCCAGCCATGGTCATGCCGACCATCGGCGGGATGCCGAGGCGAAGAATGCCTTTGTTGAGATGGTTAATGTCGCTGAGTTCCGATTCAAGCTGGCGGAACTCCGTCAGAATAGCGAGGCCGCGCTCATAGACTACGCGGCCGGTATCGGTCAGCAGCAGCCTGCGCCCGTCGCGGATAAGCAGCGTGCAGTTCAGCTCGTCTTCAAGATTGCGCAGCATCTTGCTGATGGTAGGTTGGGTGACGAAAAGCGTCTGCGCCGCGCGGGTGAAACTTTGCTGGCGCACAACCTCGACAAAGTACCGCAGCGTTCTGATATCCATAACTATTCCTTCGAACTATAGCTGCAATGAGTTTAATTCATTTCGTACCGGGAAGGGCGCTCCCTATACTGACGCTCTGCCGTTTTTTCTGGAATATTGACCATGATCCTGGCGTTACGTCGCTTTACGCCTGCTGTGACCCGTCCGTTGCAAATCGCGCTTCAGGTACTTCTTTATGTCGGGCTGTTCTTGCTTGCGCAAAATCTTGTGGACTGGCTCCATCTGCCGCTGCCCGCCAACCTCGTCGGCATGCTGTTGATGCTGGGGCTGATTGTGCTTCGCGTACTGCCGCTGAACTGGGTGCGGGCCGGGGCGCGCTGGCTGCTGGCGGAGATGCTGCTTTTCTTCGTCCCCGCCGTGGTGGCGGTAGTGAATTATGCGCAACTGCTGATGGTGGACGGCTGGCGCATTTTTCTGGTTATCGCGCTCAGTACCGTATTCGTGCTGGGCGCTACGGCCTGGGTGGTGGATAAGGTTTACCGTTACGAACTCGCGCGCGAGGCGCGCAGGCAGGGCAACCGTGAATAATTTCCTCTTAAGCGTGCTCTGTCTGGTGGTGACGGTCGCGCTCTACTTCGCGAATAAAAAGCTGTATCGCCGATTTCGCGCGTTGCCGCTGATGCCGCTGGTATTCACGCCGCTGCTGCTGGTGCTGATGCTGGTGTTCGGCCACATCTCTTACCAGAACTATATTGGTGAAACTCACTGGCTGCTGTGGCTGCTCGGTCCGGCGACCATCGCCTTCGCCGTGCCGGTCTATGACAATCTGGCGGTGATTAAGCGTCACTGGCTGTCGCTTTCGGCGGGCGTCATTACCGCAACAGTGGTGGCGGTGACCAGCTCAGTGTGGCTGGCGCGGCTTTTTACTCTGCCGGACGAAATCCAGCGCAGCCTCGCGGTGCGCTCCGTGACCACGCCTTTTGCGCTGGCGGCCGCCGGGCCGCTTGGCGGGCAGGCCGATCTGGTGGCGTTGTTTGTAGTGATAACCGGCGTGTTTGGCATGGCGGTGGGCGATGTGCTGTTCCTGCGGCTTGCCATTAACGCAGGCCTTGCGAAAGGCGCGGGTTTCGGCGCCGCCTCACACGGCGCAGGGACAGCGCGGGCTTACGAACTTGGTCCGCAGGAGGGCACCATCGCCAGTCTGGTGATGATGCTCTCCGGTGTGGTGATGGTGCTTATCGCGCCGCTGGTGGCGCGGCTGATGTTCTGAGCGCATTAGTTAGAATACATAAACCATTTTACGGCTATCGCTAAGGATGAGGGGCGAAGGGAAGAGAATATGCTCCCCGGCCAGAATGACCGGGGAGAGGGGTTAGTGGGCGCGGCCCTGCTCAATACCGAGACCGGTTTGCGAGCGGATGAACTGGGCGCGGAACTGCCCACGCTCAAGGTTGCCTTCCGCGCTGTTGTCGGTAACAGAGAAAATCCAGATGCCGACAAAGGCTATCAGAATAGAGAAGAGCGCCGGATATTCATACGGGAACACGGGCGCCGCGTGGCCGAGCACCTGGACCCAGACGGTCGGCCCCAGGATCATCAGCACGACCGCAGTCAGCAGCCCCAGCCAGCCGCCTATCATGGCGCCGCGGGTGGTCAGCTTCGACCAGTACATCGAAAGCAGAATGATAGGGAAGTTACAGCTGGCGGCAATCGAGAAAGCCAGCCCCACCATAAAGGCGATGTTCTGGTTCTCAAACAGGATGCCTAACAGAATGGCTATCACGCCCAGCACCAGCACGGTAATTTTCGACGCGCGCAGCTCTTCGCGCTCGGTGGCGCCTTTGCGGAACACGTTAGCGTACAAGTCATGCGAAACCGCCGAAGCGCCCGCCAGCGTCAGTCCGGCCACCACCGCAAGGATAGTGGCGAAGGCCACGGCGGAGATAAAGCCAAGGAACAGGTTGCCGCCCACCGCGTTCGCCAGATGCACCGCCGCCATATTGTTGCCGCCAATCAGCGCGCCGGTGGCGTCTTTAAACGCCGGGTTCGCGCCCACCAGCATGATGGCGCCGAAGCCGATGATAAAGGTCAGGATGTAGAAGTAACCCATAAAACCGGTGGCGTAGAAGACGCTTTTCCGCGCTTCGCGAGCGTCGCTGACGGTGAAAAAGCGCATCAGAATATGCGGCAGGCCCGCGGTGCCGAACATCAGGCCGAGACCCAGCGAAAGGGCGGAGATGGGATCTTTCACCAGCCCGCCGGGGCTCATGATGGCGCTGCCTTTCGGGTGTACCGCCATCGCCTCAGCGAAGAGATTATTAAAGCTAAAGCCGACATGCTTCATAACCATAAAGGCCATAAAGCTTGCGCCAAAGAGCAGCAGCACCGCCTTGATAATCTGCACCCAGGTGGTGGCGAGCATGCCGCCAAACAGCACGTACATCACCATCAGCACGCCCACCAGCACCACCGCGATGTGGTAGTTCAGGCCAAACAGCAATTGAATCAGCTTGCCCGCGCCCACCATCTGCGCAATGAGGTAAAGCGCCACCACCACCAGCGACCCGCAGGCGGAAAGCACGCGGATCGGGCCTTGCTTAAGGCGATACGAAGCGACGTCGGCAAAGGTATATTTGCCCAGGTTGCGCAAACGCTCGGCAATCAAAAACAGGATTATCGGCCAGCCCACGAGGAAGCCCAGCGAATAGATAAGCCCGTCATAGCCGGAGGTGAACACCAGCGCCGAAATACCGAGGAACGAGGCCGCCGACATATAGTCGCCCGCAATCGCGAGGCCGTTTTGCAGGCCGGTAATGTTGCCGCCGGCGGTGTAGTAATCGCTGCGCGTGCGGGTGCGTTTCGAAGCCCAGTACGTGATGCCAAGCGTAAACGCCACAAAGACGATAAACATGATTATCGCCTGCCAGTTAGTCGGCTGACGCTGCACCGCGCCGCTTAACGCATCGGCGGCGCGGCTTGCAAAGGGCAACATCAGGAGCGGCGCGCTAAGCGCTGTCAGGATACGCTTCATGCTTTCACCTCGCGCAGCACTTCCCGGTTCAGCCGGTCAAATTCGCCATTGGCGCGCCAGACATACACGCCGGTGAGAATAAAAGAGATAACAATCACGCCGACGCCAATCGGAATGCCGCGCGTAATGCTGCTGCCGGGCGAGAGCGGGGTGCCGAGCCAGCCGGGGGCGAAGGCGATAAGCAAAATAAAGCTGACGTAAATCACCAGTACGATTAACGACAGAATGCCGGCGAACCGCTGTCGTTTCTCCACCAGCTCCCTGAAGTGCGTATTGTCTTCTATCCTTTGATAAAGTTGTTCATTCATCACAGCATCTCCAGAAGTAATCCCCTTGGTCCTTCCTGCCGCATGTTCCGGCATGTCGGTCCTCCGCGCGTGGCGAGGAGGCGCTCGCTCGCCGCCTTCCTGCGACAGCAACTTCTTCAGGGAGGGCAAGGTACAGGTTGATAGTTATCTCCTCTCCCCGGTCGGGGAGAGGCGTTAAGGTAAGAGGTTATGACGGCATGGCGATGGACTGCTTCTCTTCGAGCAGTTTTTCCACCACGCCCGGGTCGGCAAGCGTAGAGGTATCGCCAAAGTTGCTGGTATCGCCTGCGGCAATCTTGCGCAAAATGCGGCGCATGATTTTGCCTGAGCGGGTTTTCGGCAGCGAGTCGGTCCAGTGCAGTACGTCCGGCGTGGCAAGCGGGCCTATCTCTTTACGCACCCAGTTACGCACCTCGGCATAAAGCTCGGGCGTCGGCTCTTCGCCATGGTTCAGCGTGACGTAGGCGTAAATCGCCTGGCCTTTGATGCTGTGCGGAATGCCCACCACCGCCGCTTCGGCGATTTTCGGATGCGAGACCAACGCCGACTCAATCTCAGCGGTGCCGAGACGGTGGCCGGAGACGTTCAGCACGTCATCCACGCGGCCGGTTATCCAGTAATAGCCATCTTCATCGCGACGCGCGCCGTCGCCGCTGAAGTACATGTTCTTGAAGGTGGAAAAGTAGGTTTGCTCGAAACGCTCGTGGTCGCCGAACAGGGTGCGCGCCTGGCCTGGCCAGGAGTCGGTAATAACCAGGTTGCCTTCGGTCGCGCCCGAAAGCGGGTTGCCTTCGTTATCCACCAGCGCGGGTTTGACGCCGAAGAAAGGACGCGTGGCGGAACCTGCTTTCAGCTCAATGGCGCCGGGCAGCGGGGTTATCATAAAGCCGCCGGTTTCGGTCTGCCACCAGGTATCCATCACCGGGCATTTCTCGTTGCCTATCTTCTTCCAGTACCACTCCCAGGCTTCCGGGTTAATTGGTTCGCCTACCGACCCCAGAATGCGAAGCGATGAACGGTCGGTGCCGTCGATGGCTTTATCCCCTTCGGCCATGAGCGCGCGAATGGCGGTCGGCGCGGTGTAGAGGATGTTCACTTTATGCTTATCCACCACCTGCGCCATGCGGTTTGGCGCGGGCCAGTTCGGCACCCCTTCAAACATCAGCGTGGTGGCGCCGCAGGCGAGCGGGCCGTAGAGCAGGTAGCTGTGGCCGGTAACCCAGCCGATATCCGCGGTGCACCAGTAAATGTCGCCCGGATGGTAGTCGAAGACATATTTGAACGTGGTGGCCGCGTACACCAGATAGCCGCCGGTGGTATGCAGCACCCCTTTCGGTTTGCCGGTCGAGCCGGAGGTGTAAAGAATAAAAAGCGGGTCTTCAGCGTTCATTTCCACCGGCTGATGGTGGGCGCTGGCCTTTTCCACCCGCTCGTTCCACCAGAGGTCGCGCCCTTCCTGCCAGTCAATCTTGCCACCGGTGCGCTTGAGCACGATGACATGCTCAACGCTTGTCACGCCCGGGTTTTTCAGCGCGTCGTCGACGTTTTTCTTCAGCGGAATGGTGCGTCCTGCGCGAATGCCTTCATCGGCGGTGATAACCAGCCGTGAGCTTGAATCGATAATGCGTCCCGCCACCGCTTCAGGCGAAAAGCCGCCGAAAATCACTGAATGCACGGCGCCGATGCGCGCGCAGGCGAGCATCGCCACGGCGGCTTCCGGCACCATCGGCATATAAATGGCGACCACGTCGCCTTTTTTGATGCCGAGATCGGTGAGCGTATTGGCGAAGCGACACACGTCGCGATGCAGTTCCCGGTAGGTAATGGTTTTGCTCTGGCTGGCGTCATCGCCTTCCCAGATGATGGCGGTTCGATCGCCGTGGTCATGCAAATGTCTGTCGAGGCAGTTGGCCGCCAGGTTCAGCGTGCCGTCTTCATACCATTTGATAGCGATATTGCCGGGCGCGAAAGAGGTGTTTTTTACCCGTTCGTAGGGCTTGATCCAGTCGAGGATTTTGCCCTGTTCGCCCCAGAAAGTGTCAGGATCGTGAACAGATTGCTGATAATAAGCTTCATACTGCTCCGGATTAATCAGGCAACGTTCCGCAATATTTGCGGGAATAGGGTGTTTATGAATTTGGCTCATGGCTTTTTTTCTCCTTGAAGATGTTAATGATATGTCACGCAAAAGTTAATTGTAGGGCCGCGGCCTGCTTTGTTTATTATTTGGGCGACAGATCACGCAAAGTTTTCTCTGTATGAAAATTCAGCAAACGAATCTTTGGAGGAAAATAATTCATAAGAATGATTATTTAACTGAGGTGATATTTTATGCTTTTAATAACAGTAGGTTATGCAAACAAACTGCCACAAACTCGGTGTTAATCGCGAATTTTCAGTGAATAAGACTGTTCTGGAAGGGTTGCGCAGCATGCCGTGCAAGTGGTACTGATTAAACGCGTTAAAAAACCCCACATCATCACCCAACGTTTGTCATACCCCTTTCAGTTTGTGACGTTCTCATACGGGCACGCATGGGAATGGCGCTTTTGATTCAGGAAGTGTAGTCGTTATGAAAAACAGTAAAGTCAGCCTGGCCTGGCAAATTCTGCTGGCCCTGGTGCTGGGTATTCTTCTGGGCAGTTTCCTTCACTATCAAACCGATAGCCGTGAATGGCTGGTGGCGAATCTGCTTTCTCCCGCCGGGGATATCTTTATCCACCTCATTAAAATGATCGTGGTGCCGATTGTTATCTCCACCCTGGTTGTCGGCATCGCCGGCGTAGGCGATGCGAAGCAGTTAGGACGCATCGGCGCCAAGACCATCATCTATTTTGAAATCATCACTACGGTTGCGATCGTGCTGGGCATTACGCTTGCGAACGTCTTCCAGCCAGGTAGCGGCATCGATATGTCGCAGCTCGCGGCAGTGGATATTTCAAAATATCAGCACACCACCGAAGAGGTGCAGAGCCATGCGCACGGGCTGATGGGCACTATCCTGTCGCTGGTGCCGACCAATATCTTCGCCTCTATGGCGAAGGGCGATATGCTGCCGATCATCTTCTTCTCGGTGCTGTTTGGCCTGGGCCTCTCTTCGCTGCCCGCGACGCACCGCGAACCGCTGGTGACAGTCTTCCGCTCGGTTTCCGAAACCATGTTTAAAGTCACCCATATGGTGATGCGCTATGCGCCGGTGGGGGTGTTTGCGCTTATCTCTGTGACGGTGGCGAACTTCGGTTTCGCTTCGCTGTGGCCGCTCGCGAAGCTGGTTATCCTGGTCTACGTCGCCATTCTGTTCTTCGCGCTGGTGGTGCTGGGCGCGGTGGCGAGAATGTGCGGGCTGCGCGTGTGGACGCTTATCCGCATTCTCAAAGATGAGCTGATTCTGGCTTACTCCACCGCCAGCTCCGAGAGCGTGCTGCCGCGCATCATCGAGAAGATGGAAGCCTATGGTGCGCCTGCTTCTATCACCAGCTTCGTGGTGCCGACCGGCTACTCGTTCAACCTCGACGGCTCTACGCTCTATCAGAGCATCGCGGCTATTTTTATCGCTCAGCTCTACGGCATCGATCTGTCGCTGGGGCAGGAGATAATCCTGGTGCTGACGCTGATGGTGACCTCCAAGGGCATCGCGGGCGTGCCGGGCGTCTCCTTCGTCGTGCTGCTGGCGACGCTTGGCAGCGTGGGCATTCCGCTGGAGGGCCTGGCATTTATTGCAGGCGTCGACCGCATCCTCGACATGGCGCGCACCGCGCTGAACGTGGTGGGTAACGCGCTGGCGGTACTGGTTATCGCCAAGTGGGAACATAAGTTCGACCGTAAAAAGTCGCTCGCCTACGAGCGTGAAGTGCTCGGCAAGTTTGATAAAACCGCCAGGCACTAACCGCAAACCCCGCTTCGGCGGGGTTTTTTATGCGAGTCCTTTCACACCCTGGCTCTCCTGCCTGTGACGCGGCTTACACTTCCCGCATCCGGCTGGAAGAATTCATCCTCACCGCCGCTGTCATCGCTCACACTCTTTGCAGGATAATGTCTTCCGGCGGAGAGAACGATGAAACCTGCCATCATGGTGGTGGACGACGACCCGGCGATTTGCGAACTGTTAAGCGATGTTTTCAGCGAGCACGTTTTTGAGGTCTGTTTGTGTCACAACGGCGGCGATGCCCTGCGCCTCGCGCAGACAAGAACGGATATCGCGCTTATTTTGCTGGATATGATGCTGCCCGATATCAACGGCCTGCTGGTGCTGCAACAGCTTCAACGCCAGCGTCCTGCGCTGCCGGTGATTATGTTGACTGGCCTTGGCAGCGAATCGGACGTTGTCGTAGGGCTTGAAATGGGCGCCGATGATTACATCGCTAAACCTTTTAATCCTCGGGTCGTTGTGGCGCGCGTAAAAGCCGTGTTGCGCCGCACCGGCGTACTGCAAACCGAGTCGACGACGGCGCGAACCAGCGGCATGCATTTCAACGGCTGGTGTCTTGATACCGACCGCTGCCTGCTCATCAACCCGCAGCAACAGGCCGTGACGCTGACGCAGGGCGAGTATGGCCTGCTGCTGGCGCTGATGCAGAACGCAAGACGCGTGCTTAGCCGTGAGCGGTTGCTGGAGTTGACCCACAGCGAAAGCCTTGAGGTGTTCGATCGCACCATTGATGTGTTGGTGATGCGCCTGCGCCGCAAAATCGAGAGCAACCCGCATCAGCCTTCGCTCATTCGCACCATTCGCGGGCTGGGATATGTCTTTGCCGCCGACGTGACGCAAACCGAGCATGCGGCCTGAACCTGGGATCGCTACGTTCGCATCACCGCATCACCGCATCACCGCAACGCGCCGGGCGCCGGGTGAGGAGGCGCTATTGCTGGCGTGCAGACCAGGCAACGCCAGGAAAGCAACGGCGCGCTGATTTAACCCGCCTCGCGCATAAACGTCGTTAATTCTTCCAGCGTTTTGGCGCCGTCAATGGCGTTGGCGCAAAGTAAACTGGCGCGCGCGCAGGCATGGGCGAGTTTAATGCTTTCGGTAAGCGGCCAGCGCTCGTGACAGCCGTAAAGCAGGCCCGCGCAAAAGGCGTCGCCCGCGCCGACGCTGCCGACAATTTCCGCTTTCGCCAGCTGCCAGGAGGGCACCCACACCCCTTCGCCGCCAGCCTCTATGCCCCAGGCGCCTTCCGGGCAGTGGATAACCACCCGCTGGCGCACCCCTTCGGCCAGCAGGCGGCTGGCGGCCGTGGCGATATTTTCCGTATGCGGCGCGCCGTCGGGATGCCGCACCGGCAAGCCGCTGAACTCGCCCGCTTCAAGCTCGTTGATGATGAGATAATCAAGCCAGCGCAGCGCAGGCATCACCAGCGGCTGATAGCGCGGGTCGCCCTGGCGCGAGACCAGGTCTAGCGACGTTTCATATCCCTGCTGCTGCATTTGCGCCAGCAGCCTGGCGCTGCGCGTGCCGTACCTGTCGTCCGGCAGGTCGAGGCTGTCGAGCAGCAGCAGATAGCCGAGATGGAAAATCCGCATGGTGGGGTTGAGCCGGTCGAAGGCGGGCAGATCGAGCAGCCGGTTGGCGCCGGGTAAATGGAAAAAGGTACGCTGTCCATCCGGCGTGGTCATAACCTGCGACATTGACGTGGGCGCGAAGGCGGTACGACGCACATGCTGACGATTGATGTGATACTGCTCCAGCATCGCCATAATATAGTCGCCATCGACATCTTCCCCGGTCAGCCCCACCGCCTGAAGCGGCAGGCCCACGTGCAGTTTAGCGAGCGTCAGCAGCACGTTGAGCGGTGCGCCGCCGGTGGCGCGTTCGCTGTGGGTTATCTCCGCAAGCCAGCCCGGTTGCGGCCAGGCGTTAATCTGATGGACATGGTCGACCAGCATATTGCCCGCTGCGATAATGCCTCTGCGCTCGCTCATACCGCCTCCTCACGCTTTGCCGCTGCTGCCAAAGATGCGCATCTGTTGCGCCACGACGTCGGTAATCGCCTCCTCGATGCCAACCAGCAGTTCTGCGAATTCGTCATAAATCGCCCGGCGGTTCGTCATCCGCTGTTCTGTGGCGCCCAGCGCCGCCTGCGACATGCCGGTATAAAAGTTGATTTTGTGAATGCCAAGGCGGATGGCGTTGCGAAAATCGTCGTCGCTGATGCCGGAGCCGCCGTGCAACACCAGCGGCAGGCCGGTTTGCTGGCGAATGGCGGAAAGCCTGTCGAAATCAAGCTTCGGTTCGCCTTTATATTTGCCGTGCGCGTTGCCAATGGCGACGGCCAGCGCATCGATGCCGGTACGGTCGACAAAATCCCGCGCTATCGCCGGGTCAGTGAACTTCGCCTCATCCGCTTCGCCATAGAGCGCGCCGCCTTCATCGCCGCCCACCGCCCCCAGCTCCGCTTCTACCGAAACGCCCACCGCATGGCACATTTTCACCACCTCGCGGGTCTGGCGGACGTTTTCTTCATACTCAAGCGCAGAGCCGTCAAACATCACCGAGCTAAAGCCAAGCCTTAGCGCCTGCACAACCGCCTCGAAGTGCAGGCCATGGTCGAGATTCAGCACCACAGGAAGAGTATGGCGTGCCGCCTCAAATTTCACCGCCTCCACCAGCGAGGGGAGGGAGAGATATTTAAAGTGCACCTCGGCGATGTTGATAATAAAAGGCGAATTTTCCTGGCGGGCGGCGGCGAACAGCGCGCGCAAGAAATGGCTGTCGAGCACGTTGAACGCGCCGAGCGCATAGCCGTGCTTGCGGGCGTGCGCCAGCCCGTCAGCGAGAGAAATCAGCGCCATTATCTTCTCCTGTTAGCGGTACGCGTCATATTCATTGCACAGCACGAGCTGCGCCGTTTCGTCTTCTTCTATGGTGTTAAAGCGCTCAAGCGGCTTTAAGAAGCGATTGTCGTGGTCGTCATCGTTGACCGAAGAGACTTCGCCCACCAGCACGTCGCCAAACCCCGCCTCGCCCCAGAAGCTGTGATAAAGGCCTGGCGTCAGACAGATGCTTTCCCCTGGTGAAAGGCGCAACTGGCTGCCAGCGGCGTGTGTTTGCCTGCAACCGTCGATAACGACCGTTACGTCGCTGCCCGTGGTCTGCTCAAACTCGTCGCTGTTCCATAATTCGATGATTAAATTGCCGCCGCCGCGGTTGATAATGTCCTCGCGCTTGCGCCAGTGAAAATGCATCGGCGTTAACTGGCCGTCGCGGACATGCATGATCTTCTCGGCGTAACATTTGGCGTAAGGCGCGCCATCCGGCGAACCGTTGCGAAGCGTGAACAGGGTCAGCCCCTGGGCGGCGAAATCGTTGCCGCCGAAGGCAGTCACGTCCCAGCCCAGCTTCAAATCGAACACTTCTCTCCAGGCGCTGGCGTCGAGCTGCTGCCATTTCGCCGGGCTGAAGCTGGCGAAGGGCGGCAGATGCACGTCATGCCGGGAGAAGAACTGTCGCGTATGGCCGAGGATTTCATTAATTTCGGAGCGTTTCATGCTTTCTCCCCTCAGTTAAGAGATGAAGAGCTGCGATGCTTTTCCCACTGGGCTAACCCTCTCCCTGCGGCGGCGGGAGAGGGAATAAGAGGGCAGCCGTCGGGCTTTATTTCACCGTCCAGCCCTTGTAGTTGCCGACATTGTTTTTATCGATCATCGTCACCGGGATCAGCACCGGCTCTTTCGGCGCGGGCTTGCCCTGCAGGATGTCGTAACCAATCTCCACCGCTTTGGCGGCCATCACCTGCGGGTCCTGCGCGGGGGTGGCGACAAACAGCGAGTTGCCGCGCTTAAGCGCCTCTTCCGCATCCGGCGATCCATCCACGCCCACGATAAAGAACTCGTTGCGCTGCGCCTGCTTCGCCGCCAGATCCGCGCCGATCGCCGTCGGGTCGTTGATAGCGAACACGCCGTCGATTTTCGGGTTCGCCGCCAGCAGGGAGGTCATGACTTCAAGGCCGCCCTCACGGCTGCCTTTGGCGTTCTGGTTCCAGGAAAGCACTTTGATATCCGGGTGCTTATTGAATTCAGTCTGGCAGCCTTCGACGCGGTTCTGCACGGCGGAAACCGGCGGGCCGTTGATTATCACCACATCACCTTTGCCTTTCAGACGGTCGGTAATGTACTTACAGGCCATCTCGCCCGCCTGGGTGTTGTTGGAGGTGATGGTGGCGTCCGCCCCTTCGGCGGCGACGTCCACCGCCACCACCACAATGCCCGCGTCTTTCGCGCGCTTCACCGCCGGGCCGATGCCTTTGGAATCGGCGGCGTTGAGGATAATCATGTCCACTTTCGCGGCGATGAAGTTATCGATTTGCGAGACCTGCTGGCCGAGATCGTAGCCGCTGGAGACCAGCGTCACTTTGACGTTATCTCCCGCCAGCTTGCGCGCTTCCATCTCCGCCCCTTTGGTGATCTGTACGAAGAAGGGGTTGGCGAGGTCGCCCACGGTGACGCCAATCGACTTCAGCTCTTTTGCTGCCTGGGCGAACGGGCTGCTGGCAAGCAGCGCTCCGACGCACAGCGCGGTGACAAGAGGTTTCAAACGCATTCTGTTCTCCTCAGTTCGTAGGGTGTTGTTGTTATGCATTTTGATGGTGACGGGTACGGTATTTGTCTATCAGCACCGCAATGATGATCACCGCCCCTTTGATCACCAGTTGCCAGAAGTAAGAGACGCCCATCAGCGTCATGCCGTTGTTCAGGGTGGCGATAATCAGCGCGCCGACCAGCGTACCGGTGATGGTGCCGATGCCGCCGACAAAGCTAGTGCCGCCGAGTATGACCGCCGCGATGGCGTCCAGCTCATACCCCACGCCCAGGTTGCCGTTGGCGCTGTAAAGGCGCGAGGCGCTCATAAGCCCGCCAAGTCCGGAGAGCAGCCCGCTCATGCCATAGACGAAAAGCAGCACCAGCCAGACTTTAATACCGGTGAGGCGCGCGGCCTGCATGTTGCCGCCTACGGCATAGATATGCACGCCAAGCGTGGTGCGCCGCAGAATGAACCAGCAAACCGCGATGACCGCCAGCGCAATCACCACCAGCCAGGGAATAGGCCCAAGGTAGGCGTTGCCTATCCACTCAAAGCTGATGCTGGAGTTGATCACCGTGGTGCCGTCCGCCAGCAGGTAGGCGGCGCCGCGCAGCGCGGTATAGGTGCCAAGAGTGACGATGAAAGGCGGCAGTCCGGCGAAGGCCACCAGCGCGCCGTTGAACAGGCCCAGCGCAAGGCCAAGCAGCAGCGCTGCCGGAACGGAAAGCATGGAAAGCTCCGGCATCAGCGACACCACCATCGCCGCCACCGCCGTGGTGCCAAGAATAGAGCCGACGGAGAGATCGATGCCGCCCGTCAGGATGATGAAGGTCATGCCCGCCGCCAGCACGATGTTAATCGACGCCTGGCGGGTAATATTCAGCAGGTTGCTTTCGGTAAAGAAATTAGGCGCAATAAAACCAAACACCGCCACAATCAGCACCAGGATCGGCAGAATGCCGACCGTTTGCGTGAGATCGCTGAACAGCATTTTTTTCGCCGAGGCGGATTTAACCGCCTCTCTGGTGGTGGAATTCACGGAGGCGTCCTTTTGCGTGGGGGAGAGTTTAGTCATGTTGCACCGCCTGTTGATGGGCTTCGGTAACGCCGGTCGCCAGCGTCATTATCTTTTCCTGCGTGATGTCGTCGCCCGTCAGCTCGCCGGCGATGTGGCCTTCGCGCATGACATAAACGCGATCGCTCATGCCGACCACTTCCGGTAATTCGCTTGAGATCATCAGGATCGCCACCCCGCGGCGCGCCATCTGGTTCATGATCCGGTAGATCTCGCTTTTAGCGCCGACATCCACGCCGCGCGTGGGTTCGTCCAGGATCAGAATGCGTGGGCCGATAGCCACCCAGCGGGAGATAAGCAGCTTTTGCTGATTGCCGCCTGAAAGCCCGCCTGCGCGCACCTGGGCGTGCGGCACGCGAATATTCAGCGAGGCGATGGCCTCATCGGAAATGGTCTGCGCTTTTTTTCGGTCCAGCAGACCGTAGCTGGCGTCGCGCTCAAGCGTCGCCATGGTAATGTTCTCCGCCGCCGCCATCTCCAGAAACAGCCCCTGTTCCTTGCGGTTTTCCGTCAGAAAACCGATGCCGTGGCCGATGGCTTCGCGCGGCGTATGAATCGTCACCGGCTGGCCGTCGATTTCGATACTTCCGCCTGTCGCCTTACGCACGCCGAAAATCAATTGCGCCAGCTCTGAGCGGCCCGCGCCCACCAGCCCGGCGAGGCCGACGATTTCGCCTGAGCGCACCACCAGGCTTGAGGGTTGCACCTTTTTGTCATCGGTCAGGTGATGCACGGCCAGGCGAGGATCGCCCTGGGGGATATCCCGCTCTTTGTTAAAGAGATCGCTTAGCGGGCGGCCCACCATCATGCGCACCAGCTCTTGAGCGTTGAGCTTGTCGCGCGTCAGGCTGCCGACATACTGCCCGTCGCGCAGCACGCTCACCCGGTCGGAAAGCTCATAAACTTCCGCCATGCGGTGGCTGATATAGATAATCGCCATTCCTTCATCCCGCAGCCGCATAATCAGCTCGAACAGACGCTGGGTTTCCCGCGAGGAGAGGGCGGCGGTGGGTTCGTCCATCACCAGCACCCGGCTGTTGCGGTGCAGCGCGCGGGCGATTTCCACCTGCTGCTGTTCGGCAATAGTGAGCTTCATGACCAGGTCGCTGGCTTTAAAGTGGGCGCCGAGGCGGTTAATCACGTTCTGCGCCTGCTGCACCATCTCTTTTCGCTGCACCAGCCCGCCGCGAGAAAGCTCGCTGCCAAGGAAAATGTTTTCCGCAACCGTAAGGTTAGGGGCGAGCTGCATCTCCTGGTAAATCAGCGTGATGCCCGCCGCCAGCGCATCTTTTGGCCCGCGGATCGGGTGCGGTTTGCCGTCGATAAAAATTTCGCCGCTGGTGGCGGTATACGCCCCGGCGAGAATTTTCATCAGCGTGCTTTTGCCGGCGCCGTTTTCGCCCATCAGGGCGTGGATCTCGCCGGGATAAACCGTCAGGCTGACGCCCTTCAGCGCGTAAAATTTGCCGAACGCTTTGGCAATGTCGCGCATTTCAAGGATAGGGGTTTGGCTCATGGCGCACTCCTGCGGAAAATCGTTACGCCACTCCACCACTCGCCGGTAAACAGAACATGTCAGCCGCCATTCATAATTGTCATAATGTTGAATAGTTAACCGCGATCACATTACCGCGACGACAGCGTTTCACTTTTACGCGGCTCGCCGATAGTGAGGAGAATTTACTGAGCGGAGCAGACCATGAGCACGAGCAGCCGTTTTTTCTCCAGCGCCCGCGGGCGGCTGCTTTTCTTCAACCTGCTGGTGGTGGCGGTAACGCTGATGGTGAGCGGCGTGGCGGTGTTCGGCTTTCGTCACGCCAGCCAGCTTCAGGAACAGGTGCAGCAGCAGACCTTAAGCGACATGGGCGGCAGCCTGGCGCTTGCGCGCGATACGGCGAACGTGGCGACGGCGGCGGTGCGTCTCTCAACGGTGGTGGGGGCGCTGGAGTACCAGAGCGAGGCGGCGCGCCTGAAGGCGACCCAGCAGGCGATGGAACAGTCGCTGCGCCAGCTGGCCGACGCGCCGCTGGCGCAGCTCGAGCCGAGGCTGGTCGCCAGCATTATTCGCCGCAGCCTTGAACTGCAAAGCAGCGTCACCGGCATGCTGCAACGCGGCCAGCGCCGCCATCTGGAACGCAACGCGCTGCTAAGCTCGCTCTACCAGAACCAGAGCTATCTGCGCCATCTTCAGTCTCTGAACGCGCCCGGCGCCGCGCAGCTAAACGAAATGGACCGGCTGATTGAGGCGGCGATACGCACCCCTTCGCCAAAAGCCACCATTACGCAGTTAAATGACGTCATGGCGGCGCTGCCCGCTCGCGCTAACGACCCGCTACAAAACGCTATCCTGCTGGACTTTAACCGCGAACTGCGCCGTCTGGCGCCGCTTTCGCAGGCGCTGGAAGAGAGCGATCTGGCGATAAGCTGGCACATGTACCACATCAAGGCGCTGGTCGCCTTCCTTAACGCCGACATCAACCAGTACGTACAGCGAGTGGCGCAGGAGTCGCAGGCGCGCACGGCGCAAAGCCACCGCGAGCTGCGCTCCATCATTCTCTTTATTACCGCATTCGCCTTGCTGGCGCTGGTGATAACCGGCTTTGCGGGCTGGTATATCTACCGCAATCTGGGCACCAGCCTGGCGGCGATTTCTGGCGCGATGGCGCGGCTGGCGCGCGGCGAGCATGATGTCACGGTGCCCGCCCAGCAGCGGCGCGACGAGCTGGGCGAACTGGCGCGGGCGTTTAACGTCTTCGCCCGCAATACCGCTTCGCTGGAACACGCGTCACGGTTGCTTAAGGAGAAGAGCACTCAGCTTGAGACGACCTTCCACGCCATGCGCGACGGCTTTGCGCTCTTTGATAACCAGGGCGTGCTGGTGGTCTGGAACCCGCAATACCCGGTGCTGCTGGGGCTGGCGGCGGAGAATTTGCAGCGCGGCATGCATTACCAGGCGCTGCTGCGCCAGGTTGCGCCGCAGCAGCCTTTACAGCCGGACGATCTCTTACGTCCGCGCCCAAAGCCGCAGGAGTTCCGGCTGGCGGACGGGCGCATTATCGAACTGCGTTTCAGCCCGGTGCCGGGGCGCGGCATGGTTAACGTGGTGCTGGATCGCACCGAGCGTAAAGGGCTTGAAGAGGCGCTGGCGCACAGCCAGAAAATGAAAGCGGTAGGACAGCTGACCGGCGGGCTGGCGCACGATTTCAACAACCTGCTGGCGGTGATTATCGGCAGCCTTGAGCTCATTGCGCCAGGCACGCCGGATGCCCCACGCATCAACCGCGCCTTAAAAGCGGCGGAGCGCGGGGCGCAGCTCACGGCGCGGCTGCTGGCCTTTTCGCGCAAACAGTCGTTAAACCCGCGCTCGGTGGCGATGAAAACGCTGCTGGAAAACATTCAGGAGCTGATTCGTCACTCGCTGCCCGCTTCGATAACGCTTGAGATAGAAGCGCAGCAGCCGGCGTGGCCCGCCTGGATAGATGTTAACCAGCTGGAAAACGCGCTCATCAATCTGGTGATGAACGCCCGCGACGCGATGGAAGGGCGGGAAGGCGTCATTAAGCTGCGTACCTGGAACCAGCGCGTCACGCGTGGCGACGGGCGGCGGCAGGATATGGTGGCGCTGGAGGTTATCGACAGCGGCTGCGGCATGTCGGCGGAGGTAAAAGCGCAGGTCTTCGAGCCCTTTTTCACGACCAAGCCCACCGGCAGCGGCAGTGGGCTGGGGCTTTCTATGGTTTACGGTTTTGTGCGCCAGTCCGGCGGGCGGGTAGAAATTGAGAGCGCGCCGGGTCAGGGCACCACCGTGCGTTTGCAACTGCCGCGCGCGCCTGCGCAGGCGGTGGAGGATAACCGCATCGAAAGCGCCCAGCGCGCCTGGGGCGACGATCGGCTGGCGCTGGTGCTGGAGGATGAGCCAGACGTTCGCCAGACGCTGTGCGAGCAACTTCACCAGCTCGGCTGGCTGACGCTGGAGGCGGGAAACGGCGAGGAGGCGAAGCAGATGCTCGACAACGTGCCCGACATCCATCTGTTTATCAGCGACCTGATGCTGCCGGGACGCTTCAGCGGGGCGGACGTGATGCATTACGCCCGCGAGCGTTATCCTCACCTGCAACTCCTGCTGATAAGCGGCCAGGATTTGCGCCCGGCTAACCCGCCCCGACTGCCCGACGTCGCGCTGCTGCGTAAGCCTTTCACCCGTGAGGCGCTGGCGCGGGCGCTGCGTGAGGGCGAGGTGAGATAACGATTTGAGAATCCTCCGCTTCAGAACGCGGCGGGGTTTTAGCAAAGTCACAGGCAGTCAACCGCTGAGACCGACGCTATGAACCGTTCTCTTCTCGTCCTGTTTTTTTGCGCGCTTTTGCCAGGCCAGATGGGCCTCGCTCGCGCTGATAACCTCGACAATATCCTTAATGACACGGTGAACTCGATATCACAGGCGATTAACGACGCTTATACGCCTGCCGACGAGCGCTACGACGACGACCGCCGCCGCAATGATGAAGACCGCCGGGACGACGAAGATTACCGCCGCAGCGATGAAGCGCGCCGCCAGTATGAGGATCGCCGCCGCCAGCTTGAAGACCGCCGTCGGCAGCTGGATGACCGCCAGCGCCAGCTGGATGACGATCGCCGTCAGCTTGAGCGCGAGGCGCGTCGTCTTGAAGAGGAGTATGACCGTTAATTTACGCTGAGCGAGAAGGGGATAACCCAAGCGCCGCAGGCACCGTTGCGTTCAGAATGTCGATAAGCTCGGCGGACATGAACAGATAATCGTCAGGAATATCGAGCACATGCAGCGGCTTATGCTCAATGAGCCGACGCCAGTCGGCGACAAGCCGCTGTTTGTGCTTTTGCTCCATCACGCAAATGACGTCGGCCCATTTGAGAAGCTCTGCCGTGACGACATTCCTGGCATGGCGGCTGGTGCCGGCGGAGCGGGCGCAAAGGCCCGGATAACGGCGGAACAGCTGTTCCGCCGTGGGGCTTCGCCATTGATTACGGCTGCAAATAAACAGGACATTCATTAACGAGGCTGTACTCTTCCAGGCCTTCGCGCGCAAGTTGCTTGTTGGTGATGCGCGGGTAGGACATTCCCAGTTGCGCCGCGCGGGCAAGCTTGCAGGAACGAAGATAAAGCATCTTCCACTGCTTTTCGCCGCGAAAACGCTGCAGGGCGGTGTGAACATCTCGGGACTGGTTGCGCTGCTTTTGGCTAAGCCGCCAGGCCCGCGTACGGGATTTTTCCATCATTTTCTCTCTGGTCAGATTTATCGGGTTCAGCAGCCGCGATAATACAGAGAGGCTAAGCGGGGGCCATTTTAACGCAGCGTGATGAGAAATCCCCCCCCCTTTTTTGTTAGTCCAGCGCTATCACCATGCCGTCGTAACCCGCCTCGAAGCCCGCAGGCAGCGGGTTGCGCATCATCCAGACGTCGAACTGGTGGCTGATGTGAGTCAACACCACGCGCGGGCAGCGGATCTGCTCGTTAAGCGCAATTACCGTATTAAGATCGCAATGGTTAGCCGGCGTCTGCGGGCGCGGTTCATGGCTGCAGTCGATGACCATCACGTCGGGGCGACTGGCCTGTAAAAACTTTAGTGATTTTTCCGGCAGCCCGGCGGTGTCGGAAAGCCAGGCCACGCGGCTGTGGGCGCTCTCCAGCAGGTAGCCGAACGTCAGTTTAGAGTGAATCAGCGGCACAGGCGTCACCTGTAGCCCCTGTAAATCAAAAACCACAAACGGCTCGACGGTATGGCTGAAATCCAGCACGCCGGGGTGTTTGAATATATCGTCGCAGCCTGCCTCATCGGGCGGGCCGTAGACCGGGATTTTCTCTCCCACGCCCCAGCGCAGCGTGAATAACCCCTGCACGTGATCCATGTGGTAATGGGTTAGCAGAAACTGGCGAAAGCCGCCCGGTTGCCAGCGCGCCATGATATCCGTCATGCCCGCATCGAGCAGCGTAACCGCCTCATTAAACTTCACTACCGCGCTACAGGGCTGACGGCGATGCTGGGGCTCGGCGTGCGCCCGCTCGCAGGCGGCGCAGCGGCAGCCCCAGACGGGCACCAGCTGCGCGCCGCCCGTCCCGGTCAGGGTTATCGTCAGGCTCATAGCGCCTCCTTACAGCGGTTTGGTGAAGCGAAAATGGCTCTGCGTGTAACCTTCGCGCTGATAAAAACGGTGCGCGTCCACACGCGTTACGTTGGTGGAAAGCTCCGTCATCTCCGCGCCCGCTTCCCTGGCCTGCGCTTCCGCCCAGGCGAGCAACTGGCTGCCCACGCCGAGGCCGCGCGCCTGCGGCATGACCACCAGCTCCTGAATTTCGCCAATCCAGTTCACATGGTGCAGATGAAACTGCAAATGCAAGCCAATCATGCCCACCACCTCGCCGTCGCGCTGCGCCAGCTGATAGCGCAGGTTCGGGTCGCTCAGATTGGCCGTAAAGCCGACGATAAACGCATGGCGATCAAAAGCATGCTGCTTTAATTCGCAAATCAGGGCGTAAACGGCGTCGCTGTCTTCCGTTGTCGCGCGGCGAAGTTCACAGACTGGCATAGCGGGCTCCTGGGAACGGGTTCTCGGACGGGTTAGCAAAGTGTCGACTGACTGTAGCAGAGCGCCGTCCGTTGCACCTGCGCCAGAATGCTTATTAAAGGCTACCAGTATTAGCAGGCTTCCACATGCGCAGCGCGAGGAATGGCCAGCAGGCGGTCGCCGCAGGTGAGGATAAGATCCAGACCGAGCGAAAGGGCATGGGGAAATTCATCAAGCATATGGATAACGCTTTGCGGCAGTTGCGGGGCCACCATGCGCTCTTCGGCGATGCCCGCGCCGGTCAGGCGCAGCATGCGCCCGCCGCTCAGGCTCGCCACCTGCATAATGAGCGTAATGGCGTTCCCGCAGGCGCTGGCGTTGTGCTGTGAAAGCGTCATCAGCACCTCGGCGTTCAGGGTCTCATCCGCAACGGCGAACTGGGCTTGCTCAGGCGCGTTGCACAGCGGGGCGCCAGTATGAAGACGCAGATGCTGACGCACCTTGTCGTTAGCGAAAGGCGCGGCGAGCCAGACCGGCGTGGCGTCATCGGTAAGCGTCAGTAAAAGGCTGCTGGTGGCGATGCCAAGCGGCTGCCAGCCGTGGCTTACCTGTGAAAGCGAAACAATGACGCCCGGCTCGCTCATCGCTTTTAGCAGGCGACGAAAGCTGTGTTGTGCATCATGAAGGGCAGAAGAGGAATCAGTGGTTAGCGTCATGCAATTTCTCCGCGCATCGGCGCAACGAAAAAAGCCCGGCGGCGTTGGCCGGGCGACAAAAGGCATACAGAAAGAAAACAGCGGGGCGCTTTGCGCGCGGCGCGCAGGGTAAGGGAGCTGGCTCATTCATGTTCCATCGTAAATTCAATCATGTCGGCGCGGTTAAGGCTGACGGAATACTCCGCCGCCTGTGCGTCGCCCGCACGGTGGTTGAGCGTGCGCACGCAGAGGATCGGCGACAGAGTGGGGATTTCGAGCCAGCGGCTCTCTTTCGCCTGGGCCGGACGGGCGCTGATGCGTGTTCGGGTGCGACGCAGCGCCACGCCCAGGCGCTCCTGAAGAAAATCATGCAGCGAGCCGCTGGCGAACTGCTGTAGCGCAGGCCACCAGCGCAGCTCGGCGAAATAGTGGTCGATGACGCATATCGCCACGCCGTTCACCCGGCGCAGGGTGCGCAGATGAATAACGTTTTCACCTTCTGCAACGCCAAGCGCCTCGGCGACGATGGCGGAAGCGGGACGTAGCACCGCCAGCAGCCGCTCGCTGGTGGGATGACTGCCTTGCTCGAGCAAATTCTGGCTAAAGCGCGTACGGGCGTTGAGCGGGTAATCGAACGGACGCATCAGCACCAGCACGCCGACGCCCTGGCGGCGCTGCACCCAGCCGCGCTCGACCAGCTCATCAATAGCGCGGCGCAAGGTGTGGCGGTTTACCTGATAATGAGCGGCAAGCTGGCTTTCCGCAGGCAGATAGTCGCCGCAACGGTAATGGCGCAGCTCCTGCTCAAGCCGGGCGGCAATCTCCTGGTAGCGCGTGGGAAAGCTGGTCGGATGTCTGGATAAGTACATGGTCAACAGTGCCTCATGGTCGTACCGAAAAAGACCGGGGCCGCCAGCGAACATGTCTGGCTCGGCCATGAAAGTAGGCTGACCGCAGAAGATGACGATTAAATGAAACTCAGGTTGCAGCGCAGTGAAGCATCGCGTTCGCCAGTAAAAAGGGTCGCAGAGCGACCCGTTGAAGAGGTTAGCGGAACACCGCCACCGCGTCGGCAAGCCGCGTCGCCTGGCGCTTCACGGTCGCCGAGGCGTGCGCCCCTTGCTCAACCAGCGTGGCGTTCTGCTGGGTGATGTCATCCAGCTCATCCACGGCGCGGGTAAGCTCATTCAGCCCCTGCGCCTGATGGGCGGTGGCGTCGCTTATCTGCGCAATCAGGCCGCTGACGTTTTTCACCTGCTCGACGATTTCGCGCATGGTCTGGCCTGCCTCCTGCACATGCACCGCGCCGGATTGCACCTTATCGGCGCTGGCCTCTATTAACTGGCGAATATTGCTGGCGGCGGTGGCGCTGCGGCTGGCGAGGCTTCGCACTTCGCCCGCCACCACCGCGAACCCTTTACCCTGTTCGCCTGCGCGGGCGGCTTCAACGGCGGCGTTAAGCGCGAGAATATTGGTCTGGAAGGCGATGCTGTCGATAAGCGTGGTAATACTGTTGATTTCCGCCGTGCTGGCGGCTATCTGGTCCATGGTGGCGATAAGCGTGTGCATCGCCTCGCCGCCATTTTGCGCCGCCATACGGGCGCGGCGAGAGAGGGCGTTTGCCTCCTGCGCGGTTTCGGTATTGCTCTGCACGGTGCCCGACATCTGGTTCATGGTCGCGAGCGTCTGCTGAACGTTAACCGCGGTCTGCCGGGTGCGTTCATTGAGCTCCTCATTGCCCTGCGCCAGCCGGTCGCTGCCGTTACGCACGCAGTGAACCTGGCTTGAGACGTCGTTAATCAGCCAGCGGAACATCAACCCCAGTTGGCTGATAGCGCGCAGCATCACGCCAGTTTCATCGGCGCGTTGCATATGCTCCACGCTATGGCTGGCGCCCGTGGCGACACGCAACGCCTGCTGGCACACTTTTTCCATTGGACGGACGATTTGCGCTTCCAGCCACACCCCCAGCAGCAGCGTCGCCAGCAGCTGGCCGCCAAGCAGCAGGCCCGTCAGGTGAAGCGGCAAGTTCGCCCACCAGAGCGCCAGCGCGCTTGCCGCCAGCAGCATCAGCAGCGGCGCGCGTAGCCGCCAGCGCAGCGACAGCGTTCTCAACGGCGCAAGCAGGGCGGCAGGACCGCGGCGCGCCAGCAGGCCGCGATGAAAGCGCCAGCCCTTTAGCTGACCGGCATTCATCGCCCGGTAAATTCCCTGCGCTTTCTCAATCTCCTCACGGCTGGCTTTGGTGCGAATCGACATAAAGCCCTGCGTCTGGTTATCGCGTACGATCGGAATAGCGTTCGCCCGCACCCAGTAGAAATCGCCATTTTTGCGGCGGTTCTTCACAAGCCCCGTCCAGGGTTCGCCTCTTTTCAGCGTTTCCCACATATCGACAAAAACCTGTGCGGGCATATCAGGATGGCGTACCACATTGTGCGGCTGTCCGATAAGTTCGTCGCGGTCGAACCCACTCGCTTCAACAAAGCTGTCATTGGTATAGGTGATATAGCTTTGGGTATCGGTGGTCGACATTAATGTTGCGTGGTCTTCAAGGATATATTCTATATCGGTAACGAAAGGGTGCTTGCGCATAATTTCATCCGTTGGAGCTTAATCCATCAATTCTGATCGTTACTTTTATTTTCGGCGGGAAATTACAGCGCTTTAGCCTGGCGGAAAAATTTGTTTTGCAAGGGGCGGTGTCAGTAAATAAAATGGTATTTCAATTTAAGTGCTGATAATTAAAATTTAAGCAGTAATTTAATTTGTTGATTGCAAACGAATTTATGTGAAACTGCCGTAGCGGCATTTTTTGGGCGTGAATAAGAAGCTAGCATAGCTTTAATAATGTTTTTATACAGCATAAAAAAGAAATAAATTACCTGAAAGAGGCGTGATTCTGATCGCACAATTAACCCGATACCGTCAGAGTTCTCTTTTTTTATGTGAATGAGTTTCTGCGGAAATAGACTCGCTATTGGCGGCAAATAAACAGAAAATGCTGAGGCAGACGAGGATTTATAGTCAGTTCAGCCCCTTACGTCAGGTTGTTGTACCAGCGGGCTATAGCGAGCGGGGAAGAGGGCGTGCAGGCGCAGCGAAAGGGCGAAAAAGCGCCCTGCGCAAGGCAGGGCGGGGCGTCAGCTTTTTTTCACAAACTCAGACTTGAGCTTCATGGGGCCAAAGCCCTCGATTTTGCAATCAATATTATGGTCGCCTTCCACCAGGCGAATGTTTTTCACCTTTGTGCCGATTTTCAGCATCGAAGAGCTGCCTTTTACCTTGAGATCTTTGATTACGGTAACGCTGTCGCCGTCGGCAAGCAGATTGCCGTTCGCGTCCTTCACGATAAGCGCGTCGCTTTCAGCTGCGGCTTCGCCGGGTTGCCACTCATGGCCGCATTCCGGGCAAACGTACAGACCGTTGTCTTCGTAGGTGTACTCAGACTGGCACTCAGGGCAGTGGGGTAGTGACATAAAGTGTCCTCTAAAAAAGAATAAAACTGGCGGTAAAAGTGGCGTCGCCAGAGAAAAGTAACAGGCGCCAGGGCGCAAAGGGCGGCAATTATACCGCAATTCCCTGCCTTTTTTGGGTTTATTCTGCGTTAAAAACGCGAATAACGGACAGGGCGTGACACACCCTGTCAAATGCCTGGTTCATGATAGGAATGTCTCGCAGATAAAGACGGTCGGCGTATCGTTTTCTTCTCTGCTCAAGAACATATATCGTGATTTATTAGCGCGCAGTGTTATTCTGAGGAGGCTTATCTGAACGGAATTTATTAGCCTTTTACGGCAGACTGGCTTTAGCGCTTTAAAACCGTCTGGTAAAGCGTGGGCGATATATCCTTTTAATCACTTAAAACACGCTATTCTGTATTGCGCCGCAATGCGGAGGGCGTTGTAACGACGGGAAAAACATTCCCGCATTGCTTATATAGCTTAAAGTTTATTTTACCATAGCGATGGTATGGCATTTTATTAACTGGGTTGCACCTGGTGTCGTTGTGATTCGCAAGATATTTTCCTCACGTAATTATAAAAAGCGGTCTCAGATTATTAAAAAGAGAAGACACAAAAGATTAGCCAATTTGTGTTAAGGAAAGATTTTTCATGCACACACAGACATTTTTTGAATTAAGCCAGGAGGCGGAGCGGCTGCTTCAATTCGCGTTGCATAATCTCAACGCCTTAAAGCAGATGCCTTCCGGCATGCAGGAAAACCACCCGACGGCGGATGCCGGACGAAGCGCCACCGTTCATCCGCTGCACTTCAGCGCGCGGGGCGTAGAGGCGCAGCAGGAAACGTTGCAAAACGAGCTGCGTAAAATTACCCAACAGGAAATGGTGCTGGCGATTGTCGGCACCATGAAAGCGGGGAAATCCACCACCATTAACGCCATTGTCGGCACAGAAGTGTTGCCTAATCGCAATCGACCGATGACTGCGTTGCCAACGCTTATTCGCCACACGCCAGGACAGAAAGAGCCGGTGCTGCATTTCTCCCACGTGCGGCCGATAGAGACCTTAATGCAGGCGCTGCAAGAGCGGCTCGCTCATTACCCCCGCGACTTGCTGGCCGGGCAGCTGGAAGTGGATAACGATATGGAAAGCTTGCTGCAGCGTATTATCAGCGGCACCACGTTTGAAAAGCACTACCTCGGCGCGCAGCCTATTTTCCACTGTCTGAAAAGCCTCAACGACCTGGTGCGGCTTTCAGGCGTGCTGGAGGTGCCTTTCCCTTTCAGCGCTTATGCGGCCATTGAGCATATTCCGGTTATCGAAGTGGAGTTCATGCATCTCGCCGGGCTTGAGAAAGGCCACGGGCAGCTGACGCTGCTGGACACGCCGGGACCCAACGAGGCCGGGCAGCCTCATCTGCAACACATGTTGCAAGAGCAGATTTCCCGCGCCTCCGCGGTGCTGGCGGTAATGGATTACACCCAGCTAAAGTCAATTTCCGATGAAGAGGTGCGCCAGGCGCTTGCCTCCGTCAGCAAATCGGTGCCGCTGTTTGCGCTGGTTAATAAATTCGACCAGAAAGATCGCAACAGCGACGATGAAGCGCAAGTGCGCGCGCTGATTGCCGGCACGCTGATGAAAGGCGCTATCGATCCCAGCCACGTTTTCCCGGTGTCGTCGATGTGGGGCTATCTGGCGAACCGCGCCCGGCATGAGCTGGCGTTACGCGGATCGTTACCCGACCATACCGAGCAGCGCTGGGTGCAGGATTTCGCCGAAGCGGCCCTGGGACGCCGCTGGCGTACGGCGGATCTGAGCGATGTGGATCATGTTCATCACGCGGCGAACCTGCTGTGGGAAGATTCGTTGTTCGAACAGCCCATCAAAGCGCTGTTGCACGCCGCCCACGCCAACGCCTCACTTTATGCCCTGCGTTCCGCCTCGCATAAGCTATTGAACTATGCGCAAAGCGCTGAAGAGTATCTGGCCTTTCGCTGCCAGGGGCTGGAGATTAAAAGCGAGCGGTTGCTGGAGAATATTAATCAACTGGAAGAAGATATCGACCGGCTTGAGCGTTGCCAGGAGAGCGTAAAAGAGGCGGTGCAGCACGAGGTAAAACTTGCGCTGCAAACCGGAGCGGAGTGCATCGCAGGCCATGAAAAACAGATCCAGCAAGCCATTCATACCTATTTTCAGACCGGCAAGGTGCCGCCTATCGAGCTGAGCAGCACCATGAGCAAGGCGGTGCTTCGCCGCAGCGATTTTGAGCCAGGCTGCCAGCAGATTGTGCTGGAAGAGGAGAGCGATGCGCGCCTGATGATGCACAAGCTTCGCGCCTCGTGCGAAGTGATCCTGCTCTCTGTTCAGGAGAACCTGACGCGTGAGCTGGCGCTGCATTTTCGCCACCTTGAGAATGCGCTCGGGCGTATTTTGCGCGACGCGATAGCGCCGATTGAAGCGCGCGTGGCGAATGGCCTTAGCCAGGCGGGATTTAGCACGCATATCTCGCTGCCGGCCTTTGAGTCGAGCCAGCTTAACTTCAACGCGCACCAGCTTTTCACCGACGTAATAGAAGAAGCGCGCGCGCCGGTCTCTCAGGCGCGTCGTCAGGGAGGCATGCGCAGTACGATGGCGCGATGGCTTAGCAGCAATGAGTGGCGATGGGAAGAGTACACCATGACCAGCGCCCGCTATGTCATTGATTTGCCCAAGCTGCAGGAACGGCTGAGCCAGTATGTCAGTCACTTCTGCACGCAAATTCGCAAAGCGATGAATGCGCAGATTGATATCTCGGTAACGGCGGGGCTGGCGACCTTTTTCGCGGAGTTTCAGCAGGGGTTAACCTCCATTGACGCCAGTCTGCGCCAGAGTCTGATGGCTCGTCAGCAAAGCGAGGCGTCGCTGGCCCAGTTGCGCCGGCAGCTTACGCACTGCGCGACGGCCGCTCAGTTTATTCATGAGGATGCAAGACTGTTGCGCGACGACATTCAAACGCTTTTCCTGGCGGAGCAGTAACCATGAGCAGCCTGTTAATGGAAGGCCCGGGGCGGCACGTTAGCTGCCTCGGCATCAAACTGATGGTGGATTTAGCGAAGGGCATTCATCAGACGCGTCCGAGCCGGCTTGCGCCGCACCAGCAGACGATTCGTGAACGTTTGACCCAGGAGCTAATGCATAAAGCGCCGTTGCGTCAGTGGGCGGCGTCAGGCTCGTTGATGCACAACGACGTCCGGCTGCTGCAATGGCTCGATCAACTGGCCGGGCTTTTATCGCCCGGCCATCTGGCGATAAGTCTGGTCGCAGACCGGCTTAGCAAACTTCAGGCGCAGGCCGGTAATGACGCCGGGCTGCACGCCCAACTGGAAATGCTGAGTACGCAGTTTCAGCAGCGCATGACGCGTCTGGAAACGCAGCGGCAGAAACGCGATTTACCAGCGGAGGCGCATCAGCACTGCGAACAGGTGCTTGAGCGCTGGCGCGGCGGGCGCTACAACGCCTGGTCGCCCGCTGGCCGCTGCTATGTCGCGCTGGAAGAGCTGCGTTGGGGCGCCTTTGGCGAGGCCGTGCGCCTGGGAACGGCGGATGAAAGCGAAACGCTGCTGGCGCGGTTGCGCCAGCTTGCCAGCGAGCAACTGGCGGACTCGGTGAACGCCTCCGCGGGCACCCGCCATTTTTATCACCACTGGCTCACCACGCCGCCTGCGCCAGGGCTGATGGATTACAAAGATACGCTGAGCTGGCTTGGCGACTGGAGCGACAGCGAACGCCAGCCCGTCGCCTGGTCCGTCACCCAGACCTGGCAGAGCGTGGCGCTCGGCATGCCGCGTCTCTGCTCCGCCACGCGGCTCGCCAGAGCGATGGTGGATGAGGTCTTTATGGCGTAGGCGCGGCTCAGGCGTCGTTAAGCCACTGAATGAAAAAGTCGCTGAAGGCGCTTACCTGGGCGGGTTGAAAACGGCGCTGAGGATAGACAATCTGCAATCCCACCTGCTTTTCGTCACGGGCGTTAAACCCGATAAACGCCCCGGCGAAAAGCACGTTCAGCCTGCCTTCTTCTACGTCGCGCTTTACGTCCCACCAGGATTTGCCGGCGATGCCGGCGCCCGCCAGCGCCCACTGGCGCAAAAGCGCGCCGTCGCTGCAAACCATATGCGGCGCGACGCGAACGGTCTGCATTTTTCCCTGCTGCTCAAAACGCCATTCGTTAAGGATTTCGCCATGCCGCTCCATCGCAAGACAGCGGTGTTCCGCCAGCGCTTCCGGCGTCGCGGGCGATCCGTATTTCGCCAGATAACCGGGAGAGGCGACCAGCACGCGGTGATTCGGGCCGACAGAGCGCATAGCGAGGCGGCTGTCCGGCAGGTTGCCGAAGCGGATGCTCATGTCGAGGCGGTGCGCTATCAGGTCCACGACCTCTTCGGCGAGCAGCAGCACGCTTTTTACCTGCGGGTGCAACTGTGAAAACGCCAGCAGCGCCGGGGAAAGAAACTGGCGACCAAAGTCGGAAGGCGAGGCGATGCGCAACGTGCCGCTAAGCTCTCCCTCTTTTTGCGACAGCTTCGCCTCCGCCAGGCTGACCTCTTCCAGCACGCGCAAAGCAGCGTGATAAAACTCCTCGCCCGCGCGGGTAAGGGCGATAGCGCGCGTGGACCGGTTGAAAAAGCGCGTCTGGTAACGCTCCTCCAGCGCTTTCAGCCGTGCGGTCATGGTCGCAGGAGAGAGAGTAAGCCGCCTGCCCGCCGCCGCCAGTCCGCCCGCTTCCACCACCGCCACCAGCAGTGCCATATCCTCAAGCTTGCCCATTATTCCGTTTTCCTGAATAGAGCCTGTTGTTTTGCTGCAATTATCAAAGATGAGCCGGAGAAGTAAAGTCGCTTTATCGCAGACAGAGACGATGAGGAGATTACGATGAGCAGCACAAGAACCCTGATTATTGGCGGCGCGACAGGCATTGGCTTCGCAGTAGCCCAGGCGTTAAGCGAGCGGGAGGGCAGCATTGTGCTGGCCGGACGAGACGAGGAGAAACTGGCGGCGGCGAAAGCGCGGCTGCATGGCGTGGCGAAAACGCAGACCGTCACGCTGGATGTTGCAAGCGAAGCGCAGGTCGCGCAGCTCGCGCAAACGCTCGGGGCGGTGGATCATATTATCGTGACAGCTGGCTCGCAGGCGCCCGGCGGCGCGCTTTCGCAGGTTGACATCAGCGCGGCGAAGCAGGCCTTCGACACCAAATTTTGGGGCAGCATCGCCGTGGCGCATCATCTCGCCGGGCTTATCCGCCCTGGCGGTTCCCTGACGCTGACCACCGGTTTTCTGGCGCGCCGGGCCGTACCCGGAACGTTTGTAAAAACCGCCATTAACGCCGCGCTGGAGGCGACGGTAAAAGTGCTGGCGCGGGAGCTGGCTCCGCTGCGCGTAAACGCGGTAAGCCCGGGGCTGACCGACACTGAAGCTTACGCCGCCATGACGCCTGAAGCGCGGGAGCAGATGCTGGCGCGTGCCGCCGCAACGTTGCCGGCGGGGCGGTTCGGCCGACCGGAAGATATGGCGCAGGGGTATCTGTTTGTTATCGACAACCCGTTTGTTACCGGCACGGTGGTGGATATTGAGGGCGGGGCGTTAATTAACTAAGGCGTGGCGGCGGACCCCGTCGCCTGTTCACGCTAAGCGAGGGCGGCTTCTGGCGCACCTGGCCCGCTGCTGTCTTTTATTTCCCTCTCTTTTGCCCGCTCATCCTTAACCAAAAAAAACCCCGCTTTCGCGGGGCTTCGCATTACCTTTGCAGCGACTGCTCGCTGACCGGCTTTGCCTGCGGCACGCTCTTCGCGACGTGCCTTGCGTACAGCGCCGTAATGATAGGCACAAGGATGGCAGTGACGATGACGCTCGCCGCGACCAGCGCGGTGGCGGAAGCGGCCACGGGCTCAAACGCCGGGTTAATCTGCGCGATGATAACCGGGTTAGCCACCGCCGCGCCCGCGGCCGACGAGGCCGCGATGCCCGCCGTGCCGTTGCCGCCGCCAATCACTTTATCGGCGATAATCAACGGAATGCCGGTGATGATAATGACCGCTACGCCAAGCAGCACGCCGAGCAAGCCAGTATCCATAATGACGCCCAGGTTGATGGTATTGCCGAGCGCGAAGCCGAAGAAGGGGATCAACACTGGCGTGGCCTTGCTGAAGAAGGCGCGCAGATCGTGGTCAAGGTTGCCAAGCGTAAAGCCAATCAGGAACGGCAGCACCGCGCCGACAAAGTGGTGCGGTTCAAACGAGGCCAGACCGGCGGAACCCAGAATAACCATGGTCATCAGCGGACCGGATTCCAGCGACATCAGTACGAAGGCGCCAGATTCCTCTTTGGTGCCGTACTGGTTCATCAGGCTGGCGTAGAGACCGCCGTTGGTCATATCCATCGCGGAAACGATAGCCAGTACAGAGAGCCCCGCCAGGAAACCGGTCTGAATGCCGGTATCGGGAATAAACATAGAGGCAATCATCGCCACCACCCACGCCACGGCGATTTTTGTTATCACCAGCGTGCCCGATTTACGTAATACCGTACCGGTGGCGCGTAAATCAATTGACGCGCCGATACAGAAAAACCAGACGGCGAGAATGGGCACCGTGCCGGTAATCATCCCTTTTGTAAACGAACCGAAATAAGCCCCTGTTTCTGGAGCGAAAGTATTTAAAACCGCGCCAAGCAGCAGCGGGATAAGCATCATCCCACCCGGGATGCGTTCCATTGTGGCTTTAATTTTCATAAAAATACCTCAGCAGTCTGTTCTGCACCGGAGCTAAAAAAGGGTAAAGCGATCCCGTCGACGAAAATTTTTATTTTTCATCGCCTTATGCGTATTTCCTGGTAAGCCTCTCACTGCGTTGACGCAGCGGCAGGCGTAACGTGTGGCAATCAGAAAAAGCGTTTTTGTCGCTGATTTATCCTGTTCGTTAACTAACTGGTGCTACTATCCTCTGTATGGAATATTGATTCAATAGTAATGAAACACTGTTTTAGTTATCCTTGTCACATTATTGATTGCGCGGTTTGTTACCATGAATGCCAGTGAAAATTAATGTAAAAACCTTGTTATTTATTGTTTTGAATATTCAGTGTTAATAATCACCTGGGTTATTTCTTAAGCCCGGAAAAAACAGATTGAGGAGCCAGAATGGACGTTCGCCAGAGCATTCATAGCGATCACGCAAAAACCCTGGATACGGCCGGGTTACGCAAAGAATTTTTGATTGAAAAAATTTTTATCGCTGACGACTACACCATGACCTACAGCCATATAGACCGCATCATCGTGGGCGGCGTTATGCCGGTAAGCCGCACCGTAAGCGTGGGCGGCGAAGTGGGCAAACAGTTGGGCGTCAGCTATTTCCTGGAGCGCCGCGAGCTGGGCGTTATTAACATCGGCGGCGCGGGCATCATCACCGTTGACGGCACGCGTTACGAAATGAACCCGCGCGACGGGCTTTATGTGGGCAAAGGGGCGAAAGAGGTGGTGTTTGAGAGCGTGGACGCCGCGACGCCTGCGCGCTTCTATTATAACTGCGCCCCTGCGCATACCACTTTCCCGACCAAACGCGTGACGCCAGCCGACGTTTCGCCGGTGACGCTTGGCGACGATGTCACCAGCAACCGCCGCACCATCAATAAATATTTTATTCCGGACGTGCTGGAAACCTGCCAGCTCAGCATGGGCCTGACTGAACTGGCGCCGGGAAACCTGTGGAATACCATGCCGTGCCATACCCACGAGCGCCGCATGGAGGTCTATTTCTACTTTGGGCTTGAAGAGAACAGCTGCGTGTTCCATATGATGGGGCAGCCGCAGGAGACGCGGCACCTTGTAGTGCAAAATGAGCAGGCGGTGATTTCGCCGAGCTGGTCGATTCACTCCGGCGTCGGCACCCGCGCTTATACCTTTATCTGGGGCATGGTGGGAGAAAACCAGGTCTTTGACGATATGGACCACGTCGCGATCAAAGATCTGCGTTAACTCTCTGTCTGGTTTAAAAAAGCACTAAGCCAGCGCAATAAAAAAGCCCCCGTCTTCCGGGGGCTTTTTTTATCGCTTAAAGACCAAGTTCGTCAAAATCGGAAGCGCTATGGCGCTCGTGGAGCTGCTTATCGCCCCAGGTGCGGTTAACTATGCTGCCGCGCTGCACCGCCGGGCGCTCTGCTATCGCTTTCGCCCAGCGCATCACGTTGTGATAAGACTCCGCTTGCAGGAACTCGCTTGAGTCATACAGGCCGGAAAGGATCAGGTTGCCATACCACGGCCAGATGGCGATATCGGCAATGCTGTACTCATCGCCCGCGATGAACTTGTGCTCCGCCAGCTGGCGGTCCAGCACGTCGAGCTGACGCTTGGCTTCCATGGTGAAACGGTTGATGGCGTACTCAATTTTCACCGGGGCGTAATGGTAGAAGTGACCAAAGCCGCCGCCGAGGTAAGGCGCGGAGCCTTGCAGCCAGAAGAGCCAGTTCAGCGCTTCGGTACGTCCGGCCAGGGTTTTCGGCAACAGCTGACCGAACTTCTCCGCCAGATAAAGCAGAATGTGGCCCGACTCAAAAACGCGGATCGGCGTGCCGGTGGAGTAGTCCAGCAGCGCCGGGATTTTCGAGTTGGGGTTGACCGCCACAAAACCGCTGGAGAACTGGTCGCCTTCGCTGATGCGAATCAGGTGCGCGTCATACTCCGCGCCGCTTTCGCCGAGCGCCAGCAGTTCCTCCAGCATAATCGTCACCTTCTGGCCGTTGGGCGTGCCGAGAGAGTAGAGCTGGAGTGGGTGTTTGCCCACCGGCAGATCTTTTTCATGGGTGGGGCCAGCGATAGGACGGTTAATTTTCGACCAGGAGCCGCCATCCTGCGAGTTCCAGGTCCAGACTTTCGGGGGCTGATAATCATTTTCTGACATAGTAGATCCGCCTTAAGTGATGGGTGGGTGTTTTGCGTTTCTGGAGTGTAGCAGCAGCGCGTCAAGAAAAGTGTTAGCAACTCGTGGCGTTAAACAATGACAAAGCCCCGGGCGGGGCTTTGTTCAACATCATCAGGCGATGACCTGCCGCAGGGCGGAGGTTGGCGCTGCTGCGCTGTTTTCACTCACATTCCGCGGCGCGAGCGTAAAGACGCGGGTGCTGCCCGTGAGTTCGGTGACCTGTTCTGTCATGGCGTCGGCGGAAGTGGCGAGCTCCTCCACCATTGACGCGTTGCTCTGGGTCACCCGATCCAGTTCGGCGATGGCCTGGTTTATCTGCTCAATGCCGCGCTGCTGCTCCTGTGTGGCGTTGGTCACCTCGTCCATCAGATCGCGAACATGCGTAATGGTGGTGATGATTTCCGACATCGACTGCCCGGCCTGCGTCACCAGCCGCGATCCTTCGCCCATTTTATCGGTGGTGCGGTCGATAAGCTGTTTGATGTTTCTTGCCGCCTCTGAACTGCGGTGCGCCAGGCTTCGCACTTCGCCCGCTACGACCGCAAAGCCCTTGCCGTGTTCGCCTGCCCGGGCCGCCTCTACCGCCGCGTTCAGCGCCAGAATATTGGTCTGGAAGGCGATGCCTTCAATAAGCGTAATGATTTCAGTCATTTGATCGGCGCTGCCGGCGATATCGCGCATGGTGCCGGAGACCTGATTCATTACGTCGCCGCCCTGGCGCGCGCGGGTGGCGGCGTCGCCCGCCATCGCTTTCGCCTGACGGGTGTTTTCGGCGTTATTGCGCACCGTGGAGGTTATCTCTTCCATACTGGCAGCCGTTTCGATCAGCGCGGCGGATTGCTGCTCGGTGCGGGCGGAAAGCTCGCGGTTGCCTGAGGCGATTTCCGCCGAGTGGTTAAGCACCGTTTCGGCGGAGTGGCGAATCGCGGAGATAAGTTTGCGCAGCTCTTCCTGCATCATCGCCAGCGAGCTCATAATGTTGGCGCGGCCATTGTTCTCGATAGGGTGGCTTAAATCGCCCGCCGCGATGATAGCGGCGACGGCCTGCGCACGGGCGGGTTCGCCGCCCAACTGCCGCACCAGGTTGGTGGTGAGCTTCCAGGCTATCAGCATGGAAACCAGCAGCGCGAGCGCTATCAGCGAGAGCTGTACGGTGCGGGCGGTGGTGAAGGTATTTTCGGTCTGGCGGGTATCGGCATCGGCTACGGCGATTTCGCGGTTCTCAAGCGTTAATAAATCCGCCATCAACTGCGTGCGATATTGCCGGGAATTGTCACCGCTAATCTGGCTCGCGCGAGCAATATCTTCCTGCTGCAATGCGTCCAGCACCGCATTATTTGAAGCGGCGAACGCCTGGAAATTATCAACGACGCGTTTAACCAGCGGCTCCGCTTTTTTATTTTCCGCCAGCGCCAGGTAACTGTTTTGCGCGTGCAGAAAGTTCGCTATCGCCTGGTTGAGTTCGACCCGGTGTTTATCCCGCTCCTGACGGGTTGCAGAGGCTATCATCTGCACCTGTTGCAGGCGCAGTTCCGAGAGAACGCCGCGCATCTCCAGCGTGTATTTTACTGCCGGCACGCTCTGCATCAGCAACGACTGCGCCTGCCTGTTGCTCTGGTTTAAATAAAACAGCGAGACGATCCCCATCACCAGGACAAAAAGGACAAGGGTGGCGAAACTCATTATTATTTTTTGGGTAAAGGTTATTTTTTTCATTTTTTAGCGCCATAGCATGTGTGTAGTCGATGCAGTCATTAACGGCATAAGCGCTATGGCGCTTTATCAGGCTTTAACGCGCTTTATTAATCCTGATCATTTTTTTCATCATTATTTCTTTTTTTGGGAACATTGTTTCGTTTTTGGCGTTCTTTTTTCTAAGCGGCGTTCCCGACCGGCGCGTTGCGGCGGGAACATGACCGTTATTTCATGCTGGCGGCCATCGTTTCTACGTTATGCCGAAAAGCCGACAGGTAGTCCGGCGCGGGGCCGGATGGCTTGCTGAGCGCCTCCGGGTAAAGCTCGCCGCCCGATTTCGCGCCGCTGGCGCTGGCGATTTGCTGTACCAGCCGCGGGTCGGTCTGGTTTTCAATAAAGTAAGTATGAATATTTTCTTTTTTCAGCTGATCGATAAGCGTCGCCACGTCGCTGGCGCTGGCTTGCGCCTCGGTTGAAAAGCCGACCGGCGCGAGAAACGTCACGCCATATTCCGCGCCGAAATAACCGAAGGCGTCGTGGCTGGTCAACACCTTGCGTTTTTCTGGCGCAATCGCGGCAAATGTCGCTTTCGCCCAGCTATCCAGTTTTTCCAGCTGCTGAATATAGGCTTCACCGCGCTGCTGAAAATACGCTTTATCTGCCGGGTCCGCTTTGATTAACGCGTTCATCACGTTGCGGGCATAAATAGCGCCGTTTTTTGCGCTGTTCCAGGCGTGCGGGTCGGTGATGGTTTGGCCGTCTTCGTTCATCTTGCGCGTGACGACGCCTTGCGAGGCGACCACCGGGGCGTTTTTCGTACCGGAGGCGTTTACCAGCCGCGTCATCCAGCCCTCCAGCCCCAGGCCGCTGGTAAAGACAATGTCCGCCTGGCTCAGCGCCTGGCTGTCTTTGGGCGTGGGTTCGTAGGTATGCGGGTCGCCATCCGGCCCTACCAGCGTAGTAACGCGCACATGGTCGCCGCCAACCCTGGACACGATATCGCCCAGCACCGAGAAGCTGGCGACGGCGTTAACCTGGTTTGCCAGCACGCCTGGACTTGCGGCGAGCAGCAGCGCGAGCGCAGTGATTTTTAGTTTCATCTTGTCCCTTACCTTGTTGATTTAACCCGTTTTACGAGCGGAAAAATCCCCTTTTCCGTGCCGAACAGCACCGAAACGAAGAAAAAGAGGGTGGCGGTGAGCACGATGGCGGGCCCGGCGGGCAGCGACTGATACCAGGACCAGATAAGCCCCAGCAGTGCGCTGACCATGCCGATAACCACCGCCAGCGCCAGCATCCAGGGCAGACGGTTCGCCCAGCAGCGGGCGGCGATAGCGGGCAGCATCATCAACCCCACCGTCATTAAGGTGCCGAGGATCTGAAAGCCCGCCACCAGGTTCATCACCAGCAGCCCAAGGAACAGCGCATGGATAAGGCGCGGAAGACGGCGTGAGTGAACCTGCAAAAACGGGGCGTCGAAAGCTTCTGTCACCAGCGCCCGGTAGCCCCAGCCCAGAATGAGCAGCGTGGCGCTGGCGATAACGCCGATAAACATAAGCGAACTGTTATCCACGGCCAGCAGCGAACCAAACAGCAGATGGAGCAAATCCACGCCGCTGCCGCGTAGCGAAACCAGCGTGACGCCGAGCGCCAGCGAACCGAGGTAGAAACCAGCAAAGCTGGCGTCTTCCGGCAACGAGGTGGTTGTACTCACCCAACCCGAAAGCAGCGCCACCAGCAGGCCGATGATAAACCCGCCCGCGCCCATCGCCAGCAGCGACATGCCGCAGAGCAGATAGCCCACCGCCACGCCGGGCAGCACCGCATGGGAAAGGGCGTCGCCAGCCAGGCTCATTCTGCGCAGCAGCAGAAACACGCCGAGCGGCGTAATGCTGAGCGAAAGCGCGAGGCAGGCGACCAGCGAGCGGCGCATAAAGCCGAAGGCGATGAAGGCGTCGAAAAAAGCGTGCGTCATGTTAGTCCTGCGGCAACGGGCAAGCGGAGGGCGGCGGTAATACCGACGCGGTCCGGCCCCAGCGGTAATGCCCCTGATGCAGCCAGAGCGTTTCGGGAAAATGGCGATGAACCATCTGCTGGTTATGCAGCACGACCAGCAGCGTTTTGCCGCGAGTATTGAGCGTGGCCATCACCTCCAGCAGGGCGTCGCTCGTCTGGCTGTCGATACCGGTGAAGGGTTCATCCATCAGCATGATCGGCGCATCCTGCACCAGCAGGCGGGCAAAGAGCATGCGCTGAAACTGGCCGCCCGAGAGGCGGTTGAGCGTATGGCGGCGCAGCGCGGTTAGCCCAACCTGTTCCAGCGCGGCGTCGATGTGGGAAAGCGTCTCGCCGCGCAGGCCTTGCGTTAAAGCGGCGGCGGGCCAGGCGCCCATCGCCACCACGTCGCTGACCGTCAGCGGGAAGCCATGATCCAGTTCGTTCTGTTGCGGCAGCCAGCCGATGATTTTCTTGTCGCCAGGCCAGCTTACGGAGCCGCTAAGGGGCGGCAGGAAACCGGCCAGGGTTTTGAGCAACGTCGATTTGCCGCAGCCGTTTACGCCGACAATGGCCGTAGGGCTTCCGGGGCGGAAAGCGCCGTTGAGCGGGCAGGTCAGCCTTTTTCCCGCGTAACCGGTAACAAGGTTATTAAGCGTTATCATGGCAGCAATGTGGCCCAGCGGATGGCGCCCCACAGCAGGACAAGCAGCAACGTTATGCTGCAGGCACGTGATAAGCCTGAGCGCGTCAGCAGCGTTTGGCGGGAAAGTGAAATGGCAAAACGAGACATAAATGCGCACCGTTGTTTATTGTTATGATATAACATAACACTCAACGCAGCGGATGTGAACACGCGGCTGCGTTATCTTGATTCGACAGGAAAAAGAGAAGAGGCGGGGTTGCGACCCCGCTCAGGGCGCGGTTTGCGCACAGCGCAATTCCCGGGCGAGATCGATAAACGCTTTTAGTCCGGCCGGCACATGCCGTCGGCCGGAATAGTAAAGCCGCAGGCCGCCAAAGGAAGGGCACCAGGGCTCCAGCACGCTGATTAAACGCCCGCTCGCCAGGTCTTCGCGAATAAACCATTCAGAGACAAACGCCAGACCGAAGCCGCAGCGAGCCGCCTGGCGTATGCTCCGCATTTCGCTGAACACTACGCGGTTAGTCATGCTGACGGTAAATTTTTGCTGGTGGTGTTCCAGTTCCCACTGGTAAACCCCGCCGTGGGAAAGACGCATGCCGATTCCCTGATGCCGTGTGAGATCGTCCGGCGTTTGCGGCTTGCCGTGCTTTGCAAAATAGTCGGGGCTGCCGACAATCAACATCCTCGCGTCGTCGGTCAGCGGAACGGCAATCATATCCTGCGGCACCGCCTCCGCCAGCCTGATACCCGCATCAAAACCTTCCGCGATAATATCCACCATTTTCGACTGGGAACTGATATCGAGCCGCATATGGGGGAAACGCGCCAGATAGTGTCGCAATAGCGGGTCGAATAGCAGCGAGACCGCTTCCGGTGGCGCGTTAATGCGCAGGGTGCCGGCAGGCTGTTCGGGGGCCGCCTTTATCTCTTCTGCGGCGCGCCGAAGCTCGACCAGCGCTGGCGCAATGCGGTCAACATAGCGTTGCCCCGCTTCGGTGAGGGCAACGCTGCGGGTGGAGCGGTGAAAAAGCCGCGTTTGCAGGCGCGCTTCCAGCCCGGCGACAGCATTGCTCACGGCTGTTGCTGACATTCCCAGCTCCCGTGCCGCAGCGCGGAAGCTTTTGCGATGGGCGACAGCAAGCACCACTTCGAGTTCGGTCAGGCCGGTTCGATGCATGAATTATTCCGATTTTCGGTACAGTCTGTGCGTTATAACCCCGCTTATCAGCGCAGTACAGGCTTTTTATACTCTCCGCATCATCCATGCAGGAGAGAATCGCATGCAACATATCGACAAAATTTATATTAACGGTGAATTCGTAACGCCGCACGGCAGTGAGCGGTTTGAGCTGTTCAACCCGGCCACGGAAGAGATCATCGGTACCGTACGTCTGGCTGACGAAGAAGATACGCGGTGCGCTATTGCGGCGGCGAAAGCGGCGTTTCCGGCGTGGTCGCAAACCAGCAAGGCGCAGCGCATTGACGTTTTAAAACGCATGCATGCGGCAATCGTTGAGCGCGAAGCCGCTCTGCGCGAGGCGATAGTCACCGAATACGGCGCGCCGGTTTCCCGCGCCGACTGGATGGCGACCTACCCTGGCGACGCGATTCTGGAAGCGATAACCACGCTTGAGGCGTTTGATTTTGAGGTGCAGGCGGGAAGCGCGCAGGTGGTGATGACGCCTGTGGGCGTGGCGGGGCTTATCACGCCCTGGAACAGCAACGCCGGCTTTATCTGCAACAAGCTGGCGACGGCGATGGCGGCGGGCTGCACGGCGGTGATCAAACCCAGCGAAATGAGCGCTATTCAGACGCAGATTGTGACCGAAGCGCTGCACGCCGCTGAGATTCCCGCTGGCGTGCTGAATATCGTTACCGGGCGCGGAGAGGTTGTCGGCGCGGAAATAACCCGCCATCCGGATATCGCGAAAATCTCTTTTACCGGCTCAACTACCGTAGGAAAAGGGATAGTGGCGGGCGGTGCGGCAACCCTTAAGCGCGTAACGCTGGAGCTTGGCGGAAAATCGCCCACCGTGATCCTGGACGATGCCGCTGTCGGGCAGGCGGTGGCGCTGGCGCTGGCGGCAGGCTTTATGAACAGCGGCCAGGCCTGTATTGCCGGTACGCGTATTCTGGTGCCGCAGAGCAGATTAAGTGAGTTTGAACAGGCGATTGCGCTGGCGGTGGGTGAAATTCAATCTGGCGACCCGCGCGATCCCGCAACGGTTATCGGTCCAATGGTAAGCCGTAAGCAGTGGGAGCGTGTACAGAGTTATATTCGCCTGGGGCGAGAAGAGGGCGCGACGTTGTTGACTGGCGGTGAAGGACGGCCAGCAGGTATGACGAAAGGCTGGTGTGTAAAACCAACCGTCTTTACCAGGGCAAATAACCAGATGCGCATTGCGCGGGAAGAGATTTTCGGCCCGGTGCTGGTCCTCATTCCTTATGAGGATGAGGCGCAGGCGGTCGCTATCGCCAACGACACCACTTACGGTTTAAGCGCGCTGGTGCTAAGCGGCGACCGGGCGCGCGGTCAGCGAGTGGCGCGTCAGATTGACGCGGGGCGCGTGCTGGTTAACACGCTTATCCATGAACCGAAAGCGCCGTTTGGCGGCGTTAAGCAGTCCGGCCTGGGAAGAGAGATGGGACGATGGGGGATGGAAGCTTATCTTGAGCCGAAAACGTTGCTGGTGGGCTAACCCGCAAGGCGACGGGTTATGCTCCTGTTATTCGGTTCTCTGCCGGTGAACCATGGCGATGATTACCTCAAGCAGTTCGTCTCTGGCCTGCTGTTCCGTAATCATCGCTTTTGCGGCGGCCCAGCAGAGCGATTCGGCGGCGCCGAACATCGCCCAGAGCGGGGCGTCGGTAAGCGGGGCGCTGGTGCAGAAGGGAGCGAAAATCTCACGGCACTGGCGCGTAAAGGCGACGGCGTAATCCTGTCTGAGTTTTTCCAGTTCCGGCGTACCGCTGAGCGCCGCCATTACGCTTGGCATTTCGCGCCCCTGGTGCAGTACGCAGGCGACATACGCGTCTGCAATAACCGCAGCCAGCGTTTCCAGCTTCGGCTCTGCATTGCGCAGGGCTTCGTTCATTTTCGCCGTCTGACGCTCGTCATACTCACGATAAAGCGCCGCCAGCAGGCCCGATCGGCTGGTGAAATGATCGTACACCACCGGCTTTGTCACGCCAGCCCGCTCGGCCAGATGCCCAAGCGTCAGGGCCTCAGTGCCCTCTTCGCGAATAATCCGCCAGGCCATGTCGAGCAGTTGCGCGTAACGCGCTTCCCGCGATAAACGCAGGCGAGTATGAGGTTCCGGCATGATTTCCTCCGTTGACATGCTAATATACCAAAGGTAAGTTACTATTGGTAGGTTACTGACCGTATAGAAAGGTTACGTCTGACCCCGCTTAATGACAACAGGAGTATCGCTATGCATGCACTGATCGTTGTTTCCCATCCCGTTAAAAATTCCCTGACCCACCGCGTTGCGACTGCTGTTGCGCAGGGCATCACCGCCGCCAGCCGCGAAAACAGCGTTGAAATTGCCGACCTTACCCAGGAAGGGTTTAACCCGGTTTTTTCTGCCGAGGATTATGAGGCTTTTCAGCAAGCCCGCGCTTTTCCGGCTGATGTGATAGCCGAGCAACGGCGCATTGATAACGCCGATGCGCTGGTCCTGGTTTTTCCGGTTTACTGGTGGACGATGCCGGGCATGCTGAAAGGCTGGATTGACCGCGTCTTTGGCAACGGCTGGGCTTATGAGGATAACGGCGATGACAAGGTCGTGAAAAAACTGACGCGCCTGCCCATACACCTGGTAGGTCTCGGCGGGGCGGGAAGACGCACCTATGAAAAGCACGGCTACAACGCGGCGATGAAGGCGCAAATCGATCATGGCATTTTCGATTACTGCGGCGCGCCGGTGATGACATCGGAAATCCTGTTGCTGCCGGATTTGGAAACGCCTGAAGCGTGCCTTGAAGTGGCGCAGGGAATTGGGCGGCGGATTTTTACGGCGGGACGCTAAAACGCGGGCCACATCCTTCTGAACCTGCGGGCAGGTATGCCCGCGAGAACGTCCTCATTAGGAGCCGTTGTGGTTGTTACCAGCGGAGTTCTGATGTTGCTATGAATGCCACCTCTTTGACTCGCTCCTGCAAGTCGTAATCGACTTGCATACTGATCGGAATATGAAAATCCGTTACGGTGAACAAATCTGTGTAGCCAATCTCTTGGCGTAACCGCTTCCGGGGAGGCAAGAACCTGTCAGGAGAGCCAAATTGTGAATGCACCCAAGATCGCACCATTTCAGGCTGTAAGGGAGATGGCAGCTCATTCGGAAATTTATAGTTCGCTTTCTTCTCATTCTGTAAAAAAAGCTCAATGGAGAAAAGCGTTGCACCTTCGCGCTTAAAGGCTAAGTAAAGCCCTTCATTCATCATGCTTAACGTGAGGTCAGGATCTCCCGGGTAACCTGTCGGCTTGGTCTTGTAGGGAATCAATCCTGCATCAAAAATTTCCTGATACCGCTTACCTAAGCAGCGAATCAATGCTTCGACATTAACGGTCATTAGTATAATCCCTGTTCCTGATTTAATTGATGCATCTTAGCTTTGGCTTCATCGATTTGACTATCTGTTACGCCACGCTGTTTAAGCTCGGGGCGTATGGTCTCAATGTCTCGTTCTACAGCTGCTCGCAAATCTCTGGAGTCTTGCTGTATTTGCGTAGGGCTATTTCTGCCGCCATAAGTGGCACTGAGTTTTTGGTGAATATCAGCAGGAATGATGATGGACGCAACGTCTTTCGCCATACGGTCAATTTCGGCTGGTTTTGCGTCTGGGAATTCACGTCGTAGGTAGGCTCGTACTGCTGCGGCCGATGGCATATGATCAGCATGAGTGCCATTTCGCGGCCTACCTGTGAAGTTGCTGTATAAATCGACCTCCAACAATTCTACCGGAGGCTTGCTGAGGTAGATGTAGATCGGCGGATGGACGTTGCCCGGAAACACCAGAATGTAATCCCGGAAGTCCCTCTCTTCCGGCACCGGTGTAACCAGAATCCTCACATCATCAATGTCCGGGTATTCCAGCCCCGGTAACGGCTCTAAACCTACCGGTTCTTCATCATTCCCGGTATTCCCGCCCTGCGGGTCACCTCCCGGTGCATCGACCGGTGTCCAGGTTATATGGATCTTCCCCCCTGAATCATCGCCCCAAAAGCGGTATTTCCCGTCAAACCGCTTTTCCATCAGCCTGACTTTCACCTGATCACGCCCACTTTCCAGGCTAGTGTGATAGCCCACGGCTTTCAGTCGCCCAGTTTCCGGGTCTTCCACCCAGTTATAGCGTACTCGCGTTGGTACCGTACCGCCGCTCTGAGCTACCGCGAGCAATTTCTCCTCTGTCAGCAGGTCTGTCTTTTCGCCTTTCAGCATTGAGTGCAGTACTGCCCCCATGACCACGAACGGTAAATTCAGCTCAAACCGGCTTTCCCACACCTCCGGCCCGGACAGGTGTTTCATCTGGTACGTTAATGCCTTCGCTGCGTCCTGATTCGCTTTTGCTGTAGCCCCTCCTGCCATTGCTGCCATTCCTGCTTCGGCTGAACCGCCCATAACAACCGGAGGCGGGAGAAGTGGCATTGCTTCCGCTTCACCAAAGAAGAATCCCGTTACTTTATCGAACAGGGATTTTTTTCTCTCCGGCACGGCATCAGTCAGCTCGGAGGCGGTCTTTGTCTTCTTCGCCGCCTGAGTGTGCTGTTCTGGCTCATTGCTGGTTGCCGTTGAGGATGACTCTGGGGGCGGAGAAGCAGGCAGTGACTGGTAAATGCTCATCGCAGCAAAGTTTGCCTGTGGTTCATCCTCGGTTCCGGCATCGGTACATCCGGCCCCGCGCAGGCAAGATTTGGCAAAAACTGGTACAGGGGCCAGTTTCACGCCGTCAGACCCTTCCCCCTGTGTTCCACTCCCGACCAGTGCAGCAGAAGCCTCAGCCTGTTTGGCTTCCCGTTCCCGCTCGGCCAAGCGACCGGCATTACAATCACTTTCATAATAGTGTGAAAATACTGTCGGAACGAACCGGGCCCGGCAGGGGCAGGAGCTGTAACTATCCAGCGAACCCGCCCACTCTTTCAGGACGCCGCCGACTTCGTAGGTATCTCCCATGCCACCACAGACGCGGAAAAGCCCCTCATGCTTCCCGCAAGTCACCGGGTCTCCCTCCCGGACCTGCTGTCGTACAATGCCGCCGATTTCGTAATCGGTGTCAGACGCACCGGAAAGAATTCGCCCCCCGCATCTGGTTTTATCCAGATGATACAGAAAGTATCCCGTAGCCATAATCCCTCATGAATCATATTGATATCGGAGAAATAATACCCAAAAGGTGACTAAAGCTAAATCAATCAGGGTGAAAAGCGTTCGGTTTGATGTAGGAGGGAGTGGGGAGGGTTCAAAGCAGGTGGTATGCGTTTTAATTCAGACCGGACAAAGACCGGATGTAGCCGTGCAATGAATCCGTGAGCCGGGTACTCATGTGGAAATAGTGTCTATTGGGAATTTGAATTCTGACAGACAGGGCTACGGCGACCGGAGGGGGTGGTAGCTGCTTAAGAGAACTATTCATGCTGGATGGCAGAAGCAGGGCAGTGGCCTCAGCGGTGATCACGACCAGAAATTTACCGGAACCCCCAAAAAGCAAAAACCCAGCCATAGGCTGGGTTTTCTGAATAAGTGGTGCCCGGACTCGGACAAAAACGCCGGGAGCGTTTTTGCACAGCGCGTTCCGCGCTGGCCCCGCAGGGGTGAGCCACAGGGAGGTGGCGAACAATCGAACGTCGTTCGATGAAGAGTCCGGAACCCCCAAAAGCAAAAACCCAGCCATAGGCTGGGTTCTCTGAATAAGTGGTGCCCGGACTCGGAATCGAACCAAGGACACGGGGATTTTCAATCCCCTGCTCTACCGACTGAGCTATCCGGGCAACGGGGCGCATTAAACCGTAAAGGCCGCGGGGCGTCAACGGCTTTGTCATAAAAAATCGGTAAAACTGTGTCGATTGCCTGCTTTTCATGCAAAAACGGCGAAAGCTAAGCTCAGGTTAGCGCGCCGCCCTGGCGGCACAGCGCCAGACGCAGGATATCTTCCGCCAGCCGACGCGCGGTATCCACATCCGCCCGGTTATGTTTAACCAGCAGGCGGCTGAGGCACCCTTCCAGCACCAGCTCCATCTGCTCCGCGACCATCGCCGGATCGTCTACTTCCAGACGCGTCAGCAACGCGTGGGTAAATTCCCAGGCCGCGCGCTTTTGCTGATCCGCAAGCTGGTGGATCGGGTGCGTCGGGTCCGGAAAAAACGAACAGGCGGCGATAAACAGACAGCCGGGATAGCGCTCGTTATCCACGCAGCCGGAAAGGGCGTCATAGCGCGCCAGCAGTTTATCTTCATCGCGCATCTCTTCATCATGGATAAGCTGCCTGCGCCAGGCGTCGATTTGTTGGCTGTGATAGCGCAACGCGTCATACAGCAGCGCCTCACGATCCGGCCAGAAACGCTGCATCTCCTCAACCGGATAATCCGCCCTGGCGGCCACCATCTCGAACGTGGTGTTAGCAAGTCCTTGTTGTTCAAGGATATGCAGGGCGTGCTCTAAAACTTCTTCACGTTGCACGGTTCGCTCCTCCGTTCATCCCAACGGTTTTTCCCACTCAAAGTGTCGTTTACAGCGCTTGATTGTGCAAATGCGCATTAAACGCGGCGGCATCCATAAAACCTGTCACGCGGGCCGCAGGGCGCTCATTGCCTTCGGCGTCAAAGAACAAAATCGTCGGCAACCCCAGCACGCTCAAATGCTTAAGCAAAGCCGTATCCTGCGCGCTGTTGGCGGTAACGTCCGCCTGCAACAGAACCGTATTTTTCAGCGCGTTTTGCACTGCCGGTTCGCTGAAAGTGTATTTTTCAAACTCTTTGCAGGCGACGCACCAGTCCGCATAGAGGTCCAGCATCACCGGCTTGCCCTTCGCCTGCGCCAGCGCCTGGTTGAGATCATCGACGCTGGAAATGCGTGTGAAACTTAAATGCGCCTGAGTGGTTGCGGCGGGCGCGCCAAACGCCCAGTCCTGCAGCGGGCGGGCGCAGACCAGCGCGGCGGCGAGCAGCGCAATCTGCACGACGCGAAGCCAGGCTTTTTCCGCCTTAAGGCTTGCGATAAACGCCCAGCCGAAGAACGTGATGCCCAGCAGACTCCACAACCGCAGCCCCCAGGTTTCTCCCAGCACGCGCTCAAGCAGGAACACCGGCAAGGCGAGAATGATAAAGCCGAAAGCGACCTTGACCTGTTCCATCCACGGGCCGCTTTTCGGCAGCAGCCGGTTGCCGAAAACGGTGATGAGAATAAGCGGCAGTCCCATCCCCAGCGCATAGAGATAGAGGGTGCCACCGCCAAGCCAGACGTTTCCGCTCTGCGCGATATAAAGCAGGATGGCGCTGAGCGGGGCGGTAGTGCAGGGCGAACAGATAAGCCCGGCGATAGCGCCCATCGCGAATACGCCGCCTGCCGAGCCGCCCTGCTGGCGGTTACTCATCAGCGCCAGACGCGTCTGCAGCGAAGAAGGCAGTTGCAGCGTGAAAAGACCGAACATGGAAAGCGCCAGCAAAACAAAAACCACAGAGAGCGTAATCAGCACCCAGGGGCTTTGCAGCGCCGCCTGGAATTGCAGCCCGGCGGCTGCGACCACCAGTCCCAGGGCGGTATAGGTGAGCGCCATGCCCTGTACATAGATAAACGCGAGCAACAGCGCCCGTGCGGTGGAAAGGCGCTGCCTGCCGCCCAGCACAATGCCGGAGATAAGCGGGTACATCGGCAGCACGCAAGGGGTAAAGGCAACGCCAATGCCTATCAGCAACGCCCACAGGGCGGAGAAGGGAAGCGCGGCCCCTGCCTCAGGGCGCTCTCCGGCAGGCGGAAAAACGGTATCTGCGCCATCAGCGACGTGGGTTTCTCCATTACCGGCCGGGTGCGCCGTGCCGCCCGTTTTCAGCGGGCCATTGGCGCCCGCCGCCTTCTCTGACGGGAGAGGCGGCATGATGGCGTGCGGCGTGCGGGCGGAATCCGCTCCGGCATTTGTCCCGGCTTCCGGCGCGCCCGATGCTACAGCGCTGAGCGGCACTATGCGGGTCTCCGGCGGGTAACAAAAGCCCGCTTCGGCGCAACCCTGGTAGGTCACGCTAAGCGCGGCGCCTTGTTCGGTATGGGTGAGCGTAACGGGCAGAGTGAGCTGTTGCGTATAAATCTCGCTTTTGCCGTAAAACTCATCTTCATGCCAGGCGCCCTGCGGCAGGGTGGGCGGCGTTATGGTCGCTTTCTGTGGCGTAATGTTGATTTGCTGGCGGTAGAGATAGTAGCCGGGCTTAATTTGCCAGTTCAGCACAACCTGTTGATCGCGCTGTTGAAAATCAAAGGCGAAAGCCTGGTCTGCGGGAACAAACTGGCTTTTGCCCGGTGAATCAAAGAGTCCGGCGAAAGCTGAGGTGCTGCAAAGCAGCAGAATCAGCGTAAAGATGCGTTGAGCCATGAGAGGTAGTCGTTATCTCCGTGGAGCACTGGCAGAACCAGCAGTTCCGGGGTCTGGTACGGATGGTGAGTTTTCAGGCAGGTCAGCAGCGCCTGCTGGCGAGCGACATCGCTTTTCAGCAGCATCTGGACTTCATACTCCTGCTCAAGTTTGCCTTCCCAGTAATAGAGCGAAGACGCGCCTGGCAACAGGGTCACGCAGGCGGCAAGCTTTTCCGCCAGCACTTTTGCCGCCAGATCCTGCGCGGTGGCTTCATCGGGCGCGGTACAGAGAACAACAACGGCGTCGGGTAGGGTCATAGCGTTTTCCCCTGTCAGCGAAAAAAGAGACTATACCACGCAAGAGGACGGGGAATAAGGCAACGGGCCGCGAACGGCCCGTCTTTACGCGGCGTTACAGCAGCAGGCCGCCGATAACAAAACCCAGAATCACGCAGAGCGCGATGGCGATAACGCCCGGGATCAGGAAGGCATGGTTAAAGACATATTTGCCGATGCGGGTCGAACCCGTATCGTCCATCTCTACTGCTGCCAGCAGCGTCGGATAGGTCGGCAGCACGAACAGCGCCGAGACCGCAGCAAAAGAGGCGACGGCGGTGAGCGGGCTTACCCCGAGCATCAGCGCGGCGGGCATTAATGCTTTCGTGGTCGCCGCCTGCGAGTAAAGCAGGGTGGCTGCGAAGAACAGCACTACCGCCAGCAGCCAGGGATAGCTGTGCAGCAGGTTGCCCGCCACCGCCTGAATATCGTCGATATGGTGTTTAACAAACGTATCGCCAAGCCACGCGACGCCCAGCACGCAGATACAGGCGCTCATGCCCGACTTAAAGGTGCTGGCGTTGAGCACTTCGCCCGTATCGACTTTACAGGTAATGCAAATCAGCGTGGCGATGGTCAGCATAAAGACCACAATCGCTTCGTTGCGCGGCAGCACCGGGTTTGCGATAAGCCCCACGGTCGGGCTGATGGCGGTGGCGTAGAACATGACGGCGACAATGCCCACCAGGAAGAGGCCTACCGCGCGTTTGGCGTGCGGCTTAATCTGGAAAACCTGGGAACCGCGCAGCTTTACCTCGCCTTTTGCCAGACGTTCCTGATAAACCGGGTCGTCTTTTAACTCGGCGCCCAGAAAGTTGCAGACGATAGCCGTCAGCATCACCGCGATGAGCGTCACCGGGATACAGATGGCGAGCAGCGTCAAATAGCTGACGCCCAGCGGCTCAAGAATACCGGCGAAAAAGACCACGGCGGCGGAAATCGGGGAGGCGGTGATGGCGATTTGCGACGCCACCACGGCGATGGATAACGGACGGGACGGGCGAATGCCTTGCTCTTTGGCCACTTCCGTAATGACCGGCAGCGTGGAAAACGCGGTATGGCCGGTGCCGGCGAGAATGGTCATAAACCAGGTGACCAGCGGCGCGATAAACGTGATGTATTTTGGATGACGACGCAGCAGTTTCTCCGCCAGGCTCACCAGGTAATCCATTCCGCCCGCCACCTGCATTGCGGCGATAGCGGCGATAACCGCCATAATAATTTCAATAACGTCAAAGGGAATCGCCCCAGGTTTAATCTGGAACAGCAGGGTCAGCACCAGCACGCCCAGCCCGCCGGCAAAGCCGATACCGATGCCGCCGAGCCTGGCTCCGAGATATATCGCCAGCAAGACGATGACGAGTTCAGCACCAAACATAGTGGTCTTCCTTGTTTTAACGAGTTGATAAAAATTTGTTGTGTTTTCGTAGCCCCTGAAAACGAAAAAGGCACGTCCTTAATGGACGTGCCTTTGTAAGTTTACCCTGAATAGGGATTACTGTTCGCTTTCATCGGTATACCGTTTGGCTTTGTAAACCGGGTGCATGAGGTTATGCACCGAGAAGATATCGTCGAGCTCCGCTTCGGTCAGCAGGCCGCGCTCCAGCACCACTTCCCGTACGCTCTTGCCGGTCATGGCGCAAATCTTGCCGACGATATCGCCGTTGTGGTGGCCGATGAACGGGTTGAGATAAGTCACGATGCCGATGGAGTTATAAACGTAACCTTCGCACACTTCTTTATTGGCGGTGATGCCGTTGACGCATTTCTCCAGCAGGTTGTAGCAGGCATTGGTCAGGATGTGGATAGATTCGAACATCGCCTGGCCGATAACCGGCTCCATGACGTTGAGCTGCAGCTGACCCGCTTCAGACGCCATGGTTACCGTGGTGTCGTTGCCGATAACTTTAAAACAAACCTGATTTACCACTTCCGGCACGACCGGGTTCACTTTCGCCGGCATGATGGAGGAACCTGCCTGGAGTTCCGGCAGATTGATTTCATTCAGGCCCGCGCGCGGACCGGAAGAGAGCAGGCGCAGGTCGTTACAAATTTTCGACAGCTTAACCGCCAGGCGTTTCAGCGAGCTGTGCACCATCACGTAAGCGCCGCAGTCGGAGGTGGCTTCAATCAGGTCTTCCGCCGGCACCACCGGCAGGTTGCTCACTTCCGCCAGCTTCTGCACCGCCAGGTGTTGATAGCCGTCCGGCGTGTTAAGACGCGTGCCGATAGCGGTGGCGCCAAGGTTCACTTCCAGCAGCAGCTCCGCGGTGCGCAGCAGGTTTTTGGTCTCTTCGTTCAGCAGCACGGTAAACGCATGGAATTCCTGGCCCAGCGTCATCGGCACTGCGTCCTGCAACTGGGTGCGGCCCATTTTCAGGATTTTTTCAAACTCTACCGCTTTGCGCTGAAAACCTTCGCCCAGCTGGTTGATGGCGTCTACCAGCTTCACGATAGAGGCGTATACCGCAATACGGAAGCCGGTCGGGTAAGCGTCGTTGGTGGACTGGCACTTGTTCACATGGTCGTTCGGGTTCAGATACTGGTATTCGCCTTTCTGGTGACCCATCAGCTCCAGCCCGATATTGGCCAGCACTTCGTTGGTGTTCATGTTGACGGAAGTGCCTGCGCCGCCCTGGTAAACGTCTACCGGGAATTGATCCATGCACTTGCCATTGTTTAGCACTTCATCACAGGCAGCAATAATGGCGTTGGCGATGCTTTTCGGAATGGTTTGCAACTCTTTGTTCGCCATGGCGGCGGCTTTTTTGACCATTACCATGCCGCGCACAAATTCCGGAATGTCGCTGATTTTGTTGTTGCTGATGTAAAAGTTTTCAATCGCACGCAGAGTATGAACGCCGTAATAAGCGTCCGCTGGAACTTCCCTGGTACCCAACAAATCTTCTTCGATACGAATGTTGTTTAACATGTGAACCTTCTTTGCTTAATCTGACTAAGTTTGCACCAAACACGCAGGAGATATGTGGTTATGGAGCCGCGATGACCAACATTTTTAGCCTCATTTGGCCTGGTGCCCGTGATGATATGCTGATGATAGCGAAAAGCCGTAATCTGGATCACTTATTGTCGCCGACGGGACATAACAATTATTAATCTGTGAAATGCATCACCGCTTATTAATTTCGAGAAAAATATCGCGGCAAAGCGATTGAATGTTGGCTACCGCGCCTCCATCTCTGACTAATCTGCTGAAAAAACGTTTATTTGCGACCGCTGAACGGCGTTCGCCAGAACAGGAGGTGCCGGTGCGCTGGATACCCTTTATTGCTATCTTTCTCTATGTTTACATTGAGATATCTCTCTTTATTCAGGTCGCGCATGCGTTGGGCGTTTTCCTGACGCTGGTGCTGGTTATCTTCACTTCAGTTATCGGCATGTCGCTGGTGCGCAACCAGGGGCTGAAAAACTTTCTGCTGATGCAGGAGAAAATGGCGGCGGGCGAAAGCCCGGCGGCGGAAATGGTAAAAAGCGTTTCGCTTATCATCGCCGGTTTCCTGCTATTGTTACCCGGCTTCTTCACAGACTTCCTCGGCCTGTTGCTGCTGCTGCCGCCGGTGCAAAAACACCTGACGCTGAAACTGCTTCCCCACTTGCGCTTTAGCCGCATGCCGGGCGGCGGTTTTAGCGCGGGCGCGGGCGGCGGCAATACTTTCGATGGCGAATACCAGCGTAAGGACGAAGGGCCGAAGCGTCTGGAAGAGCGCGATCGCGATGATCGATAAAAAAGCGAAAAAATTTTTATTTTCCCCCTTGAAGGGGGAAAACCCCATCCCCATCTCTCAGGGCACCAGCCGCGAGCATACGTGCTTCGGCCTAACCCATAACTGATACGGACTTTCTCAAAGGAGAGCTATCAATGAATATTCGTCCATTGCATGATCGTGTGATCGTCAAGCGTAAAGAAGTTGAATCCAAATCTGCTGGCGGCATCGTTCTGACCGGCTCCGCGGCGGGCAAATCCACCCGCGGCGAAGTGCTGGCTGTTGGCAATGGCCGCATCCTTGAAAATGGCGAAGTGAAGCCGCTGGATGTGAAAGTGGGCGACATCGTGATTTTCAATGATGGCTATGGTGTGAAAACCGAGAAGCTGGACGATCAGGAAGTGCTGATCATGTCCGAAAGCGACATTCTGGCAATTGTTGAAGCGTAATTTCACGCGCGACTAACTGAACGTACGAATTTAAGGGAAAAAAGATATGGCAGCTAAAGACGTAAAATTCGGTAGCGACGCTCGTGTGAAAATGCTGCGCGGCGTAAACGTGCTGGCAGATGCAGTGAAAGTTACCCTGGGCCCGAAAGGCCGTAACGTGGTGCTGGATAAATCCTTCGGCGCACCGACTATCACCAAAGACGGCGTATCCGTTGCTCGTGAAATCGAACTCGAAGACAAATTCGAGAACATGGGCGCCCAGATGGTGAAAGAAGTGGCCTCCAAAGCGAATGACGCGGCAGGCGACGGCACCACCACGGCAACCGTTCTGGCGCAGGCTATTGTGAACGAAGGCCTGAAAGCAGTAGCGGCGGGTATGAACCCGATGGATCTCAAGCGCGGCATCGACAAAGCAGTGCTGGCGGCGGTTGAAGAGCTGAAAGCGCTCTCTGTGCCGTGCTCCGACTCTAAAGCTATCGCTCAGGTAGGCACCATCTCCGCTAACTCCGACGAAACCGTAGGCACCCTGATCGCGGAAGCCATGGAGAAAGTGGGCAAAGAAGGCGTTATCACCGTTGAAGAAGGCACCGGTCTGCAGGACGAGCTGGACGTGGTTGAAGGTATGCAGTTCGATCGCGGCTACCTCTCTCCGTACTTCATCAACAAACCGGAAACTGGCGCAGTAGAACTGGAAAGCCCGTTCATCCTGCTGGCTGATAAGAAAATCTCTAACATCCGCGAAATGCTGCCGGTGCTGGAAGCCGTTGCGAAAGCCGGCAAACCGCTGGTTATCGTGGCTGAAGACGTTGAAGGCGAAGCGCTGGCGACCCTGGTGGTTAACACCATGCGCGGCATCGTGAAAGTCGCTGCGGTGAAAGCGCCGGGCTTCGGCGACCGTCGTAAAGCGATGCTGCAGGATATCGCTATCCTGACTGGCGGTACCGTTATCTCTGAAGAGATCGGTATGGAGCTGGAAAAAGCGACGCTGGAAGACCTGGGCCAGGCGAAACGCGTGGTTATCAACAAAGACACCACCACCATCATCGATGGCGTGGGCGACGAAGCAGCAATCCAGGGCCGCGTTGGTCAGATTCGTCAGCAGATCGAAGAAGCAACCTCTGATTACGACCGTGAAAAACTGCAGGAGCGCGTAGCGAAACTGGCAGGCGGCGTTGCGGTAATCAAAGTAGGCGCTGCGACTGAAGTCGAAATGAAAGAGAAGAAAGCGCGCGTTGAAGACGCCCTGCACGCTACCCGTGCTGCGGTGGAAGAAGGCGTGGTTGCCGGTGGCGGCGTGGCGCTGGTGCGCGTAGCGGCTAAACTGGCTGCGCTGACTGGCCAGAACGAAGACCAGAACGTCGGTATCAAAGTTGCGCTGCGCGCAATGGAAGCGCCGCTGCGTCAGATCGTTTCCAACGCCGGTGAAGAGCCGTCTGTTGTGGCGAACAACGTGAAAGCGGGCGACGGTAACTACGGTTACAACGCGGCGACCGAAGAATACGGCAACATGATCGACATGGGTATTCTGGATCCGACCAAAGTCACCCGTTCTGCACTGCAGTACGCTTCTTCCGTAGCGGGCCTGATGATCACCACCGAATGCATGGTGACCGACCTGCCGAAAGAAGATAAAGCCGACTTAGGCGCTGCCGGTATGGGCGGCATGGGCGGCATGGGCGGCATGATGTAATCGCCTTCGCCCGTCGTGTATGACGGGCGACCCCCAGAAATAAGAGAACCCCCGTACCAGAAATGGTCGGGGGTTTTTCTTTTGGTCATCTTTTTAGTATAAGGTCTTACCGGGCAGACTGTGTCCAGCACACTGATAACGAGGAATAACATGCGCGTGAAAGTCTCAGCAGGAATGGTTGTGGCAGCACTGCTGCTGGCAGGGTGTAGCTCCAGCAATCAGCTGACAGCGGCGGGTCAGAGCGTTCGCTTTGTGGAAGATAAGCCTGGTAATGAATGCCAACTGGTCGGCAGCGCTACCGGCGAACAGAGCAACTGGCTCTCCGGCCAACAGGGAGAAGAAGGCGGCTCAATGCGCGGCGCGGCAAACGATCTGCGCAATAAAGCTGCGCAGATGGGCGGCAATGTGGTTTACGGCGTAAGCAGCCCAACGCAGAACCTGCTTTCAAGCTTTGTGCCGACCGCCAGCAAAATGACCGGCCAGGTCTATAAGTGCCCGAACTGATCGGGCGGTGCGGCGAATAAGCGTTGTTGAAAAGGGCGGGTGCGCTTACCCGCTTTGTAAAAACAGCCTATCTGCACGACGCAGGGTGGCTAAGCGTCAGTGCCGCCATCCTCTCTTCATCTGGCTAGATCAGTTCTGGCGCAGCTGCAAATCCAGCGGCGTTTTGCTCGGCTCGCCGCCAATCTCGCGGGCAAGCTTCGGCACCATATAACCAGAAACCAGCGTCAGCAGTTCGCGCATAATGCGTCGGGCTTCTTCATCGCTGACCATGAAATGCGCTGCGCCCTGCACTTTATCCAGCACATGCAGGTAATAGGGCATCACGCCCGCATCGAACAGCGCGTTGCTGAGCTCGGCAAGTGTCGGGGCGCTATCGTTTACTCCCCGCAGCAGCACGCTCTGGTTTAGCAGCGTCACGCCCGCTTTGCGCAACCGCGCCATCGCGCCGCGAAATTCCTCATCAATCTCGCGGGCGTGGTTGATATGGTTGACCAGCAATACCTGAAGCGAGGAACGTTCAAGCCGCGCTGTCAGCTCATCGGTAATACGCGCCGGAATGACTATCGGCAGACGGCTGTGAATGCGCAGCCTTTTGATATGCGGGATAGCCTCCAGGCCAGCTATCAGCCAGTCCAGCTCCCTGTCTTTCGCCATCAGCGGATCGCCGCCGGAAAAGATTATCTCATCAAGTTCCGGGTGTGCGGCGATGTAATCCAGCGCCGCCTGCCAGTTACGCTTGTTGCCCTGGTTATCCGCATAGGGGAAATGGCGGCGGAAGCAGTAACGGCAATTTACCGCGCAACCGCCTTTTACCAGCAGCAGGGCGCGATTGCGGTATTTATGCAGCAGTCCCGGCACCACGCTGTGCTGCTCTTCCAACGGATCGGTGGAGAAGCCGGGCGCGGCGATGAACTCTTCGCGTGAAGTAAGTACCTGACGCAAAAGCGGATCGTTGGGGTTTCCCTTCTCCATGCGGGCGATAAACGCGCGCGGCACGCGCAGCGCAAACAGGCGACGGGCGTCTCGTCCGGCCTGCAGTTCGGCGTTTGTATCAATATTCAGAAGCTGAAGCAGCTCATCGGGATCGGTAACAACATCGGCAAGTTGCGATAACCAATCTTCTCTGGATGGGGGATTTAGGGTTACAATATGCGCCATTTTGTGGCTTAGCTACCAGTTAACAATTTCAGAGGGCCTTATGGCGACTTATTCTAGCAACGATTTTCGTGCCGGTCTTAAAATCATGTTGGATGGCGAACCTTACGCCGTTGAATCCAGCGAATTCGTGAAACCGGGTAAAGGTCAGGCGTTCGCGCGCGTTAAGCTGCGCCGTCTGCTGACAGGTTCCCGCCTCGAAAAAACCTTCAAATCCACCGACTCCGCCGAAGGCGCAGACGTTGTGGATATGAACCTGACTTACCTCTACAACGACGGTGAGTTCTGGCACTTCATGAACAACGAAACCTTCGAGCAGCTGGCTGCTGACGCCAAAGCCGTAGGCGACAACGCGAAATGGCTGCTGGATCAGGCTGAGTGCATCGTGACCCTGTGGAACGGCCAGCCTATCTCCGTTACGCCGCCGAACTTCGTTGAACTGGAAATCGTTGATACCGATCCGGGTCTGAAAGGCGATACCGCAGGCACCGGCGGCAAACCTGCTACCCTGTCCACTGGCGCTGTGGTGAAAGTGCCGCTGTTCGTACAGATTGGCGAAGTGATTAAAGTAGATACCCGCTCTGGCGAATACGTATCTCGCGTGAAATAAGTTCACGTTCGCTATGCGGTGTGGCGTCCGCCACACCGTTGCTTCAGGGATGGCAAACCGATGAAAACCTTTATTAGCTATCTTCTTCTGGCGCTCTTTTCCGGCGCGCTTCTGAGCGGCTGCAACACCGCGCGCGGTATCGTTGAAGATGTGCAGCAACTTGGCAATGCGATAGAACGCGCTGCCCGCTAGCCTCTAATTCTCCTAAAAATTTCTCCTTTCCCGTCGCTTTCCGGGAATTTGTCTATGCTTAAGTGGCTATACACAAACAACATTGGTAACAAAAGGAAGAAATTATGGCTAAGAAAACAATGGCGGCGCTCTTTTCTGCACTGGTGCTTTCTTCTCTGCTGACTGCCTGCAACACCACTCGCGGCGTGGGCGAAGATATTCAGAGCGGCGGCAGCGCAATTTCCGGCGCGGCCACTAAAGCCCAGCAGTAATCTCAGTAGGCGGTACGGCTGACTGTGCCGTACCGTTTATTCCACCCGCAGTTCCTGCTGCGGAACAAACAGCGAGAAGCGGTTATCCACGCCGAGCTTCATGCGAATATTCCGCTTGTAGGTGTAAACCGTCTTAACCGCGATCCCCATATTGCGGGCAATCACTTCATTTGCGATTCCGTCCGTCCACCATTTTAAAATTCGCTCTTCACGCAAGGTGAGCAGAGACGTTACGGTGCGAGCTTCACGCGTTAGCGGCTGCGTTTGCATCGCCTCTTCAATAACGGTTTGCAAATTGCCAAGCGGGATAGACTTTTCAACCGTCTTCCATGGCTTATGCGTTTCGCAATAATGTTCCAGCGCTTCTGACGTGCCGCTTTGCAGCAATAACAGGCGGGTGTATTTACCGCAGGCGGCGAAAATAGAAGAAAGCTGACTGATGTGATGAATATCCGACATAAAACTATGCAGGTCGGCCACAACCAGATCGGGCTGCCATTGCAGGATGTACTCCCTTGCGCGCAGAAGGTGGTCTGTTGCTGTGATCGCAAAAGGCGCTTCAAAGTACTCAGAGTGATTGAGCCAGCCCACCATGCCAAGACGGCTAAAATAACAGTGGTCAATGAGTAAAATTTTATACATGGTTAGCTTCGTAATCAGGGGGTCGGACAAGAGGTCACTGAATAACCATCATAAGAGGATTTAACGGCGATAAATCGTGGATCTACGGGCACTATGACGCCTATTTCTGCGCTTAACGCGTTTCTTATCTAAAATCTTGTTCTTAACCGAAATTCAGTCGGGTGGGTTGCTTTTCTGCGCTGGCAGAGGGATCATCTATACGTTTTTCCACTGGCCTTACGGGACGACCCGTAAGCGCGTCTTATGGATCGGGGACGACCCCAGCACGAACGGGAGTCATCTTTATGTCCTGGCTTATTCTTCTTATCGCTGGTCTGCTTGAAGTGGTTTGGGCTGTCGGCCTGAAATACACGCACGGTTTTACCCGGCTGCTGCCGAGCCTGATTACCATCGCCTCAATGATTATCAGCATTGTTTTGCTGTCATTTGCTATGAAAACGCTGCCTACTGGCACCGCTTATGCGGTCTGGACAGGGATTGGCGCGGTTGGCGCCGCCATCGCTGGCATCGTGCTGTTAGGGGAATCGGCGAGTCTCGCGCGTATCGCGAGCCTCGCCCTAATAGTCGTGGGAATTGTAGGGCTAAAATTCAGTACGCATTAAACCGGTTTCTGCTTTATCCACAGCAATTTTTCCACGGCAAAACCCTGCCGGGTCGCGGCATCCAGCATTTGCTGTTTTACCTGCGGGCTGATGGTCGGCGTTCGGGACAGTATCCACAGATAGTCGCGATTCGGCCCGCACACCAGCGCATGCTGGTAATCTTTATCCAGCGCGATCACGTTATAGCCGCCATAGAAGGGGCCAAAAAACGAAACTTTCAGCGCGGCGCGATTAGGGCTACCGGTAAAGTAGGCTCGTCCGTCGGTTTCCTGCCACATACCGCGATCAACATTATAGCCGCGGTTGACGACGTTCAGGCCGCCATCTTCGCGCAGGCTGTAGGTTGCGGTGACTTGTTCAAGTCCCCGTTCGAAGCGGTGATCAAAACGGGCGATTTCATACCATTTTCCAAGATAGCGGGTGGAGTTAAAGTTTTCGACAACGGTAACGCCGCGGGGAGGCGTTGGGGTACTACAGGCGACGACCAGAAACGCAACGGCGGCGGTGGTAACGATGGGCAGAAGTCTCATAACGCATTCCTTTTGACCTTTTTTGCTAAGTGTAGAAGGGGCGGGAAGTTTTTGCTTATGGCTGCGGCGACGAACAGAGGCGAAAAGGATGACGCCGCGCATAAAAAAAGCCCGCCGACCGGCAGGCTTTTTTGCTAAGGGCTTTTCAAAGCGTAATGACCCCAATTAACGTCACCACCGTCAGGATGGCGGCGAGACCATAGAATACCCATTTGCCGCTCGGCACATGGATTTTCAGGTCGTGCATGCCGTGATGGATGCGGTGTAATCCGCACCACAGCGGCAGAACAATCATCAGGAAGATAAACAGGCGGCCGATAAAACTCTGGGCGAACGCCAGCACGCGATCATAACTTAACGCCTCGCCCGGATAGAGACCGAGCGGCAGCAGGATGCCGACCAGCAGCACGATAACCGGCGCAAAAAGAGCGCCCCACATGCCGCCTGCGCCAAACAGCCCCCAGAAGACCGGCTCGTCGGAACGTTTCGGGTTGGAATTTATCACGGCTTTCTCCTTACCAGAACAGGGCGACAAACAGAACCACAACGGTCACGACGGCGGCTGCCGCCCATAACCCTTTTATTACCGGCTCCGGGCCCAACTTTTCGTCTTTAACAATGATATTGGCCGCTTTAGGCGCCAGTTCGAACCAGGTTTTGGTATGCAGCAGCGCTGCCGCAAGCGTTATCAGGTTTAAAATCACCACAATCGGGTTTTGCAGGAAACCGACAAACGACGCCCAGGATTCCGGGCCGTTTTTTACGGCAAACAGGCCGTAAATCAGCACAATGCTGAACCAGACGGTGGGAATGGACGTACCTTCCCTCAGCATATAAAAGCGATAGAACCCCAGCTTTTGCCACCAGGTGGGCGTCATGGTCCGCACATAAGGTTTACGTTTAGTCGTCATTGAGCGCTCCTTAGCGAGGTTTCAGGGTGGCAATCAGAAAGTCTTTCGAACTTTCCACTTTGCCCTGCTGAATAGCGGCGGCCGGGTCGACATGTTTCGGGCACACTTCTGAGCAGAAGCCGACGAAGGTGCAGGTCCAGACGCCGTTCTGGCCGTTCAGTTGCGCCATGCGCGCCTTTTTGCCGCGATCGCGGCTGTCGAGGTTATAGCGATGGGCAAGCGTAATAGCCGCCGGGCCGATAAACTCCGGGTTCAGGCCGAACTGCGGGCAAGCGGCGTAGCACAGGCCGCAGTTGATGCAGCCTGAGAACTGGTGATACTTCGCCATCTGCGCCGGCGTCTGGGTGTTCGGACCTTGCTCCGGCGTACGCGGGTTGCCGATGATATAAGGCTTAATCGCTTCGAGGCTTTCGATAAAGTGGGTCATATCGACTACCAAATCGCGCTCTACAGGGAAGTTCGCCAGCGCCTCGACCTTCATGCCGCCGGGGTAGTCGCGCAGGAACGTTTTGCAGGCAAGCTTCGGCACGTTGTTGACCATCATGCCGCAGGAGCCGCAAATCGCCATGCGGCACGACCAGCGATAGCTTAAGTCCGCCGCCAGGTTATCTTTGATGTAGCCTAATGCGTCCAGTAATGACGTTTGCTCATCCCAGGGCACCTCGTAAAACGCGCTGTGCGGGGCGCTGTCGGTTTCCGGGTTATAGCGCACCACTTCTATTTTCAGGTTTTTCATCTCAGCCATTCGCCTGCTCCTTCTTCTCGGCCGCTTCCGCTTCCGCCCCGTAAACGCGTTTCGCTGGCGGCAGCGTCGTGATTTTCACGTCGCTGTAGTCGAGACGGGTAGTACCGTCCGCATTGCGGAAGGCGAGGGTATGTTTCAGGAAGTTGACGTCATCGCGCTCAGTACAACCTTCATCAAGGCGCTGGTGCGCGCCGCGCGACTCTTTACGCGCCATAGCGGAATGGGCCATGCATTCGGCGACGTTAAGGCCATGACCCAGCTCAATGGTGTAGAGCAGATCGGTATTGAAAACGCTGGAGGTGTCGGTAATGCGAACGCGCTTAAAGCGCTCTTGCAGCTCGGCAAGCTTGTCGATGGTTTTCTGCATCAGCTCTGGCGTGCGATAAATACCGCAGCCTTCTTCCATGGAAAGGCCCATCTCATCGCGAATTTTCGCCCAGCTTTCATTGCCCTGCTGATTAACCAACGCTTTCAGGCGCCCTTCAACGTCGGTGGCCTGCGCGCTAAGCGCTGCCTCGTTCGCCGGTTGCGCTTCGTTCGCCCGGGCCATCGCCTGCTCGCCCGCGAGGCGGCCAAATACCACCAGCTCCGCCAGCGAATTAGAGCCAAGGCGGTTGGCGCCGTGCAGCCCGACGCTTGAACATTCCCCTACGGCAAAGAGCCCCTTGATGCGAGTTTCGCACTGCTGATTGGTTTCGATGCCGCCCATGGTGTAATGAGCCGTCGGACGCACCGGAATCGGTTCTTTTACCGGGTCGACGCCGACATAGGCTTTCGCCAGCTCGCAGATAAACGGCAGCCGCTCCAGCAGTTTTTTCTCGCCGAGGTGGCGCAAATCGAGATAAACCACATCGCCGCGCGGCGTGGCGATGGTATTGCCCTTGCGCCATTCGTGCCAGAAAGCCTGCGAGACTTTATCGCGTGGGCCGAGCTCCATATATTTGTTCTTCGGCTCGCCAAGCGGCGTTTCCGGGCCCATGCCGTAATCCTGCAGGTAGCGGTAGCCGTCTTTATTCACCAGGATGCCGCCTTCGCCGCGACACCCTTCGGTCATCAGGATGCCGGAGCCGGGCAGCCCGGTGGGGTGGTACTGCACAAATTCCATGTCGCGCAGCGGTACGCCATGCGCCAGCGCCATGCCCATTCCGTCGCCGGTAACGATGCCGCCGTTGGTGTTGTAGCGATAGACGCGGCCTGCGCCGCCCGTGGCCAGCACCACCGCGTTGGCGCGGATTTGCACAAGCTGGCCTTCCATCATGTTCATCGCTACCAGTCCGCGCGCCTGGCCGTCATCAACCAGCAGGTCGAGTACGAAATGTTCGTCGAAGCGCTGAATTTGCGGAAATTGTAGGGAGGTCTGGAAGAGAGTGTGGAGCATATGGAAGCCGGTTTTATCCGCAGCGAACCAGGTACGCTCAATCTTCATGCCGCCGAAGCGGCGCACATTCACCGATCCGTCCGGGCGGCGGCTCCAGGGGCAGCCCCACTGCTCCAGTTGGGTCATCTCCGTCGGGCAGTGATGCACGAAGTAGTCAACGACATCTTGCTCGCAGAGCCAGTCGCCGCCAGCAACAGTGTCGTGGAAATGGTAATCGAAACTGTCATGATCCTGGGCGACAGCCGCCGATCCGCCTTCAGCGGCGACGGTGTGGCTGCGCATAGGATAAACTTTAGAAATCAAAGCGATTTTCGCATTGGGATTGGCTTGCGCTGCGGCTATGGCAGTACGAAGTCCCGCTCCACCGGCGCCTATCACGGCAAGATCGGCTTGAAAGATTTGCACGACATTCCTCCAGATTTTGGTTTTTTCGCAACGCGTTACTGCCCAGGGGGAGTAAAAACGACAAGCTGACGCCGCTGCGAAACGATTCCCCTGCTCCTTTGTGGGTAATCGAGTATAACCGCGCCAATGATAAGGAAATTTGACCCGATCGATTTTTTTGCCGTTCTGGCAGGCTTTTATCATCCAGCTCAGGGTGGGGGCGAAGGATAAACCGCTATTGCGCAAAATTTGTCTCGTGGCGCGGTAACGAGTAGACTTCGTGCCCTTGTTTGTCTTAGGAGAAAAGCACCATGAGCGAGACGGCCAGCTGGCAGCCGAGCGCATCCATCCCCAACCTGTTGAAGCGCGCCGCGATCATGGCGGAGATCCGCCGTTTTTTTGCGGACCGCTGCGTTCTGGAGGTGGAAACCCCCTGCATGAGCCAGGCGACGGTGACTGATATTCACCTTTTCCCGTTCAAAACTCGCTTCGTGGGCCCTGGCCATTCGCAGGGGCTCGATCTCTACCTGATGACCAGCCCGGAATACCACATGAAGCGCTTGCTGGCGGCGGGCTGCGGCCCGGTGTTCCAGCTTTGCCGCAGCTTCCGTAATGAAGAGATGGGGCGTCACCACAACCCGGAATTCACCATGCTGGAGTGGTATCGTCCGCACTATGATATGTACCGCCTGATGAATGAGGTAGATGACCTGCTGCAGCAGGTGCTGGAGTGCCAGCCAGCGGAAAGCCTCTCTTATCAGCAAGCATTTTTACGCCACCTTGAAATCGACCCGCTGTCGGCGGATAAAACCCAGCTGCGGGAAGCGGCGGCGAGGCTCGATTTAAGCAACATCGCCGATACGGAAGAGGATCGCGATACGCTGCTGCAGTTGCTGTTCACCATGGGCGTAGAGCCGCACATCGGTAAAGAGCGTCCGGCCTTTGTCTACCATTTCCCGGCAAGCCAGGCGGCGCTTGCGCAGATCAGCACGGAAGACCACCGCGTGGCGGAGCGTTTCGAGGTTTATTTTAAAGGTATTGAGCTGGCGAACGGTTTCCACGAGCTGACCGACGCGCGCGAACAGCGCCAGCGTTTTGAGCAGGATAACCGCAAGCGCGCAGCGCGCGGGCTGGAACAGCAGCCGGTGGATTATAACCTGCTGGGCGCGCTGGAAGCGGGCCTGCCGGACTGTTCCGGCGTGGCGCTGGGCGTTGACCGCCTGATTATGCTGGCGCTGGGCGCGGAAAGCCTGTCTGAGGTGATTGCTTTTACGGTGGACCGGGCCTGATAAGCGCTTAACGCTGACGGGAATATGCATCGCAAATGGCGCGTTCCAGCGCTAATAACGACGCCCACCCTGGCCCGGCAACACACTCTTTTCGTCTGTCGATTCGCCCGAAAAAAAGGGAGCCATCTGGCTCCCTTTTTTATTACAAGCTTCCCGGCGCGCGGGTGGTTTTCCCGGCGGAGGTGAAGGTTCGCGCGGTGCGCCTGCCGTCCAGGCTTTCGAGACGCATCTGGAAAGGCGGGAAGGGCAGGTCGATGCCGTGCTCGCGGAAACCTTGCAAAATCAGCTGATGGATTTCATGGCGCAGCGGCATGCGGTGGCCCATCTCCGCCGCGTGGATGCGCAGCTCAAACAGCTGAATGCCCTGTTGCAGATCCACCAGGAAGACTTCCGGCGGCGGGTTGTCTATCACATAGCTGCACTTCTCTGCGGCCCGATATAGTAACTGCGTGACCTCTTCGCTGTTGGCGTCCACCGGCGCGGGCACTGTCAGCACCACGCGGGTAACCGAGTCGGAGAGCGACCAGTTGATGAACTGTTCGGTGATAAACGCCTTGTTCGGCACGATGATCTCTTTGCGGTCCCAGTCGCTGATGGTGGTGGCGCGGGTGTTAATGCGCGTCACGCTGCCGGTTAAATCGCGAATGGTTACCGTATCGCCAATGCGGATCGGTTTTTCGAAGAGAATAATCAGGCCGGAGATAAAGTTGGCGAAGATCTCCTGTAAACCAAAGCCAAGCCCTACACCCAGCGCGGCTACCAGCCACTGCAGCTTTGACCACTCGATGCCAATCATCGAGAAGCCCACCAGCCCGCCGAACAGCATCAGCAGGTATTTGGTGATAGTGGTAATGGCGTAACCGGTGCCGGGCGTCAATTCAAGGTGCTGCAGCAGCGCCAGCTCCAGCAGCGCAGGCAGGTTACGCACCAGTTGCGTCGTGACGATGAACACCAGAATGGCGATAAGCACCGCGCCGAGCGTTATCGGCTCCAGACTTTCCACCCCTTTCACCGTGGAGGTCACGTCCCACAGCGTGATGTTCTCAAGGAAGCCAAACGCTGAATGAATTTCCGACCACAACACGATGACCGAGAGCAGGGCGATAAGCGTCAGGATCGAGCGCACCAGCCGCAGCGACTGGGCGCTGATGGTATCGAGATCGATCTCCGCCACTTCCACTTCCGCCGTTCCTTCCGTGCTGTGCGACTGGACCGGCTCTTCTTCGCCGCGGGCGCGCTGGGCGAGGATCTCCGCACGGCGTTGCTTGGCGCGATCAAACGCCAGACGGCGGCGCTGAATAAACATCCAGCGGCGGATAATGTGATAGACCACCAGCAGCAGGAACCAGATGGCGACCGACGTTTCCAGACGCGCCAGCAACGCCTGCGCCGTAGCCAGGTAGCCCACCGCCGCCGCGAGAATAGCGGTAAGCGGCGCGCACAGCATCAGGTTCCATAGCAGGCGGTTTACCCAATTATCGCCGTTGCCCTCTTTATCAAGGTAAAGCGGAATGCCCGCGCGCTTGAGGCTTAGCGTGACTATCGCCAGCGCGCCGCAAATCAGCACAAAGCACAGTCGCCCAAGCGAGCCGGAAAACTCCCGGTCGTTGAGGTTATCAAACATGATGAGCGCCATGATAAGCGGCACAATGAAGCCGATGCTCATCAGGTAATAGCGCATTGCCCGCGCCACGCGGTTGCGCGGCCAGCCGAAGTGGACGATGAACAGGCCGTTGGAGCGGGCAAAGGTGGCGCAAATCATGACCACCCACAGCAGCGGAACCGTCGCCGTTACGCCATCCCCGACCGCCACGGCGATAGGGTAAGGCCAGGCCTCCCGCAGGCCGTAACCGAGCGTCGCCCATAGCACCGGCAGCGGCGACGCCACCAGTACCGACCAGAAAACGGTGCGCAGCGTCAGGCGGAAGTGGTCCTGCGTCACTTTACCCACCTTCGCGCTGGAGCGCTCAAGGAAGGCGGTAAAATGGCGGCGTGAGCTAATGCTAAAGCCTACCAGCAGCAGCGCGCCGAAAAGCGGCAACAGCGTCTCTTTGCTGGTCACCATCATGATGGCGGCTTTGCCAAGCTGGCCGAAGGTATCGAGCGAAATCAGGCGGCGCAGATCCTGCACGATTTCCAGCGGCCAGGCGAAAGTGAGCGGGCTGACGTCCGAGGTCCAGAACAGATAGCGGTGCGTCGCTTCGTTCACCTCTTTAAGCGCATCCTCAAGCTGGCTATTGGAGACTTTCAGCTTGGTCAGCTCCAGCAGCAGCGTATCGCCGCCCTGAAGCAGCGAGTTGAGCAATTCGCGCTGGGTGCGCAGCTGCGCCTCAAGGATACGGTTCTGCTCGGCGGTCAGTCGCTGGCCGTCCGCCTGACGGATCTGGCGCAACTGGGGCTGTTTATTCAGCAAATCCTCATAGCGCATGCGGTGAACGCGAAGCTGGGCCATTTCGGTATCAAGCTGCTGCGGTTTAGGCATTTCGGGTAAACGCGCTACCTGCGCGCGCAGCGCTTCGCCAAGCACGTTGGAAACGCCTAACCATTGCGACTGCTCGCGAAGCGTGGTTAAAGCCTGGCGTACCTGCAGGGTCTGTCCGGTGGCCTGGCGCTGCTGCGAGGCGACGAGATCCATGCGCTGCGCCTGCTGGTTCAACGCCTGCGAGAGTTCACGGTTGATTTTAAACTGCTGGAGGATCTCTGGCGGCAGGTTGGCACTGTTTTCAGCGAGCATCTCGGTGCTCTCCAGCGCCTGTTCCGCCTCTTTCTGCCGCTGGTTGTTGAGGTGATTGCGCAGCGCCTGAAGATACGCATCCAGCTGTTCCGCCTGTTTTTGCGCCAGTTCCGCGCGCAGGCGCGAAAGCTCCTGACGGTTGCTGGCGGAGAGCTGCGCCAGTTCCAGTTCATCCACCAGCGCCTTCAACCGCGCCGATTCCGCCTGGGCGGCGAGGCTTTGCGCCTGAGCGAGCGGACCGCTGGCCCCGTTCTGGCCGCCGGCGCGGCGTTCCACTTCATTCAACTGGCGACGGGCGTCGGTTTGCTGTTGGGGCAACTGGCTTAACGAATCGGCGATTTCCCGGGCGCGGTCCTGCTCCTGTTGCGCCAGGCGGCTTTTATCCAGCAACTGGCTGCTGACTTGCACAATCTCCTGATTGAGCGCGTCGGTAGTCAGGCCCGCAGGCACGCTTTTGGGCTCATCGCGCAGGCTGCCGAGCTGCTGGCGCAGCGTTTGCGATAGTTTAGGGAAATTATCGATAACGTCCTGATACTGCTGGGCGCGCTCGAGGGAGGCTTTACGCTCCTCAAGCGCGTTGAGGGCGGACTGGAGCGTCTCTACCGTTTCCGGCTGATTCGGCTGATCTTTAGCAGCCTTCGCCTGCTCCAGTTCCTGGGCTATCTGTTTTGCATCGGGGGCCGTCGCGGCGTACGCCCCCAGGCTGAGGCACCAGGCCATCAGTATAGTGATAATCAGGCGCACGTCAGTCTACCTTTGGTTGTGCTGTTAACCTTCTTCTTTGTCGTCGACCAGCGGGTTGGCTTCGCGCTCGGCCTGAACTTCCTGCGCCGGGATAATGGCAGGCGCAGTGTCTGCAGCCACGGCTTCGGTGGAGACCGCCAGCGGTTCGCCAAGACGGGTCACTGACAGGCTTTGCAGATGCCCTACCAACTCGACTTTACCCGGCGCGAACAGGTTGATAACCGTAGAGCCAAGCTTGAAGCGGCCCATCTCCTGGCCCTTCAGCAGCGCCACGGCGCCTTCGCTCTCGCCTTCCGGCCAGGTCCAGCGCTTAATAACGCCTTCGCGCGGCGGGTTGATAGTGCCCGCCCAGACGGTTTCAATGCTGCCGACGATCGTCGCGCCGACCAGAATTTGCGCCATCGGGCCGAATTCGGTATCGAACAGGCAGATAACGCGCTCGTTACGGGCAAACAGGTTAGGCACGTTCTGCGCCGTCAGATGGTTAACGGAGAAGAGATCGCCCGGCACGTAGATCATCTCGCGCAGGATACCGTTGCACGGCATGTGGACGCGGTGGTAGTCACGCGGCGAGAGATACGTGGTGGCGAAAGCGCCGTTGCGGAACAGGTCCGCCATAATGTAATTGCCCGCCAGCAGCGCTTCCAGGCTGTAATTATGGCCTTTCGCCTGCAGGATCTTGTCGTTTTCGATGCGCCCTAACTGACTGATAACGCCATCGGCTGGCATCACCAGCACGTTCGGATCGGTATTCACCGGACGCACGTCGTCGCGCAGCGGGCGAACAAAGAATTCATTAAAGGTGCGGTAGCTGGCGGTATCCGGCTTCTGCGCCTCTTTCATGTTGACCTTGTAATATTTCACAAACAGGTCGATAACCAGTTTGGTCAGCCAGCCGGCACGCTTACTTGCGCCCCAGCCCGCCAGGCGAGTGAGCCACAGTTTCGGCAGAAGGTATTGAAGCGAAAGTTTGATGTCGTTTAGCAAGGTAGCCTCCAGGCTAAGTATTTTGCCAGTCCTGGCCCGTTCCGCGCGCGGCGGAGCGGGCATCGCAGAAAAAAAGGGGCGATTTTAGCGACGCCCAGCTTAATTGTCAGTCGTCGGTTTCAGAAAAGCTTTTACGCGTTTTTACCTGCGCCATACTTTCCAGAATACGGTGATAGTTGTCGAAACGGCTTTCGGCGATTTCGCCGCGCTCCACCGCCGCGCGAATGGCGCAACCTGGGTCATTATCGTGGCGGCAATCGCGGTATTTACAAGTGCCTAAATAGTCGTGAAATTCGACAAAACCGTGGGTGATTTGTTCCGGCTCAAGGTGCCAGAGACCGAATTCGCGCACGCCTGGGGAGTCAATCACATCGCCGCCATGCGGGAAGTGATAAAGGCGGGCTGCCGTCGTGGTGTGTTGGCCGAGGCCGGAGACATCCGAGACGTCGTTCGTGAGGATTTCATCCTCTTTGAGCCCCAGCAGGGCGTTCAGCAGACTTGATTTGCCGACGCCGGACTGGCCGGCGAAAATGCTGATGCGACCGATAAGCGCCTGCTCCAGCGCTTCCAGCCCGTGCTCAGCATGGCTTGAGACCAGCAGCACGCGATAACCAATACCGCGGTAGATATCCATCTGTTCATTAACAAAATTCATGCCTTCTTCATCCAGCAGGTCGATTTTGTTAAGCACGATAAGGGGTTCAATCTCCAGGGTTTCGCAAGCCACCAGGTAGCGGTCGATAATGTTCAGCGACAGCTCCGGTAAAATGGCGGAGACGATAACAATCTGGTCGATATTGGCGGCGACGGGCTTCACGCCATCGTAATAATCCGGGCGCGTCAGTACCGAGGTGCGCTCATGCACCGCTTCCACGATGCCATTGATGGTCACCCCTTCGGTGGCCTCTTTCGCCGGGCGCCACACCACGCGATCGCCGGTTACCAGCGAACGGATAGTGCGGCGGATGTTGCAGCGGTGCACGGCGCCGTCTGCCGACTCCACGTCCGCATGCATGCCAAACCGGCTGATGACCGTGCCTTCGCGCGGTTCGCCAAACAGGTTGTCATCGTAATCGGCCTTCTCCGTCGACTGCTTAAGCCGACGCTGATGATTGGCCTTTACGCGGCGCTGCTGACCTTTGGAGAGTTTATTTTTACTCAATCGCCCTGGCTCCTGGTCGCCCGTGATGGGCAAAACCTCTATGATACACGCTATTTTATACGAATTAACTGAGAGTCACCGTGGGGTGACGCGAGAAGGGTGGAAAATAGCATGAGTGGAAATGAAAACAATCTGATTTGGATCGATCTGGAGATGACCGGGCTCGATCCGGAGCGCGACCGCATTATCGAAATCGCCACCCTGGTGACCGACGCGGACTTAAATATCCTGGCGCAGGGTCCGGTGATTGCGGTGCATCAGTCAGACGAACAGCTGGCGCTGATGGACGACTGGAACGTGCGCACCCATACCGCCAGCGGCCTGGTTGATCGTGTAAAGGCGAGCGCGATGGGCGATCGCGAAGCAGAGCTGGCGACTATCGCCTTTCTGAAAGAGTGGGTGCCGGCAGGTAAATCCCCTATCTGCGGCAACAGTATCGGCCAGGACCGCCGCTTCCTGTTTAAATACATGCCGGAACTGGAAGCCTACTTCCACTACCGTTATCTGGATGTCAGCACGGTGAAAGAACTGGCGCGCCGCTGGAAGCCGGCTATTCTCGACGGCTTTAAGAAGCAGAACACGCACCAGGCGCTGGATGACATCCGTGAATCGGTCGCGGAACTTGCTTACTACCGCGAACATTTTATTAAGCTGTGACCGGGAGAGGGGTTTTACCCCTCTGTTGCCGATAAAATCACCGCTCTGGCGAATTAATCGGCATTCAAACAAAAAACGCGAAAAAATTCGTTTAAGGGGTTGCGGCGAAAATCATTTCTCGTATAATGCGCCTCCCGTGACGACACAGAAATGTGAAACACGCAGGGCGGGAATAGCTCAGTTGGTAGAGCACGACCTTGCCAAGGTCGGGGTCGCGAGTTCGAGTCTCGTTTCCCGCTCCAAAATTTGAAAGGCCGAAAGGCAGCACCATCCTAATCACAGGATTTCAGGTTGCAACAAGGCGGCAACGGAACAAATCCGCAGAAACTTACACGAGTAAGTGACTGTGGCGAGTGAAGAAAGCCAACGCCGTAGTAGCATGAAAGACGAAGATTAAGCGGGAATAGCTCAGTTGGTAGAGCACGACCTTGCCAAGGTCGGGGTCGCGAGTTCGAGTCTCGTTTCCCGCTCCAAAATTTGAAATGCCGAAAGGCAGCACCATCCTAATCACAGGATTTCAGGTTGCAACAAGGCGGCAACGGAACCAATCTGCGGGAGCTTACACGAGTAAGTGACTGTGGTGAGTGAAGAAAGCCAACGCCGTGGCAGCATGAAAGACGAAGATTAAGCGGGAATAGCTCAGTTGGTAGAGCACGACCTTGCCAAGGTCGGGGTCGCGAGTTCGAGTCTCGTTTCCCGCTCCAAATTTCTCCAGAACGAATAAATTATCCACAGCGACAAAGCGCGCTGGGGCTGATGTTTTTTGCTTCCATCAAAACTTTCTGAACAGACTTATCCACAGTCGGGATCCGCTTCACAGCGTGAAAAGCGCGTTAATTTTATTTACAATTTTTATATAAGTTCCTGTTAATACTAAACTTAATAAGATTTCAAAATATTAATATGCGCCGCTGATTACTTTTTGTGCGTTGAATGACAAAGCATTTTTTATTTTATGCACAGCCTGTGGAAAGCTCAGGCGTCCCTCGGCAGGCCCTTTTCAACCACCCTAACCAGCCGTTGTTTTTGTGGCAATTGCACCTCGATAACATTGGCATTCCGTCTGGCTATTTGTTGCGCAATCGCCCATTCAATGTGTTCATCGAGAAGTGGGTGCTCACCTTTTCTTTTTTCCAGCGCCTGCAGATTCGCTTCACCCCAGGGCGCATTGCCTAGCGCGACGGCGATATTTCGCAGCCAGCGCAGGTGCCCGATACGGCGAATCGCCGATCCTTCCGTTACCTTCAGAAAATGCGCCTCGCTCCAGCCAAAGAGTTCTACCAGCTTCGGTGCATGCAGCGCCTGACGGGGAGTGAAATCCTCTTCATCCGTGAGCTGCGAGAAACGGTTCCAGGGACAGATAAGCTGGCAATCGTCGCAGCCGTAGATACGATTGCCGATAAGCGGACGAAACGCTTCAGGGATAGCGCCTTCCAGCTCAATGGTGAGATAAGAGATACAGCGGCGCGCGTCCACCGTATAAGGCTCGACAATGGCGCCGGTGGGGCAGATGGTCATGCAGGCTACGCATTTGCCGCAACCCTCTTCGACTGGCTTATCCACAGGCAGCGGCAGATCGATGAGTAATTCGCCCAAAAAGAAAAACGAGCCCGCATCGCGACTGAGGATAAGTGAATGCTTACCCGTCCAGCCCAGTCCCGCTTTTTCCGCCAGCGGCCGTTCCAGCAGCGGCGCGGAATCGACAAAAGGTCTAAAATTCAGCGACGCGCACTGCTGCTGAATGCGCTCGCCGAGCTTTTTGAGCCGGTTACGCAGCAGCTTATGGTAATCGCGACCCAGCGCATAGCGGCTTACATAGCCGAGCGAGGGATCTTTCAGCGTGCGGGCGAAAGCGGCGTTGGCGGGCAGATAATTCATCCGTACGCTGATCACCCGCAGCGTGCCGGGTAAGAGTTCATGCGGGCGGGCGCGCATCATGCCATGACGCGCCATCCATTCCATCTCGCCGTGATACTGTTTATCGAGCCACGCCTGCAGCGCGCCCTCGCTGGCGCTCAGGTCGGTATCGGTAATACCAACCTGCTGAAAACCCAGCTCCGCGCCCCATTGTTTAATATCGCGCGCTAACTGGTTGAGATCGAGGGGAGCAGACATGACGGACCATCAGATGAAGAAAAACGGCCGTAGTATACCACACTCTGTCTGGCCCGCAGACTGGCTGCGGGCAGCAGAAAAAGAGGCGGCGGACACTCTTGGCCTCACGCTCTTCGAGCTGATGCAGCGTGCGGGCGAGGCCGCTTTTCATATCGCCTATGATTATTATCCTGAAAGCGAGCACTGGCTGGTGCTGTGTGGTCACGGCAACAACGGCGGCGATGGTTATGTCGTGGCGCGACTGGCGCAGGCGGCGGGCATTCGCGTCACGTTGCTGGCGCAGGAGAGCGAAGCGCCTTTGCCTGAAGAGGCGAGCGCCGCGCGTGAGGCCTGGCTTAATGCCGGGGGAATGATTCATTCGCCGCAAACGGCCTGGCCGGACGGCGTGACGCTTATCATCGACGCTCTGCTCGGGACTGGCCTGAAAAGCGCCCCCCGGGAGCCTGTCGCCGGTCTGATTGATAAAGCGAATCGCCATCCGGCCCCGGTGGTGGCGCTCGATATTCCTTCCGGCCTGCTGGCGGAAACCGGCGCCACGCCGGGCGCGGTGATTAACGCGGCGCATACGGTCACCTTTATCGCGCTCAAGCCGGGGTTGCTCACCGGCAAAGCGCGGGATGTGGTGGGCGTTCTGCATCATCACGCGCTGGGGCTGGAACCCTGGCTTGCGGGGCAGCAGGCGCCCATTGCCCGCTATGACGCCTCGCAGCTTGGCGAGTGGCTCAGGCCGCGGCGCCCTACCAGCCATAAAGGCGATAACGGCAAGCTGGTGATAGTAGGCGGCGATCACGGCACGGCTGGTGCGATTCGCATGGCGGGCGAAGCGGCGTTAAGAGCGGGCGCAGGGCTGGTGCGAGTACTTACTCGCATAGAGAATATCGCACCGCTGTTGACCGCTCGTCCGGAGCTGATGGTGCATGAACTCACGCCGCAATCGCTTAGCGAAAGCCTTGAATGGGCTGATGTGGTGGTGGTTGGGCCGGGGCTTGGTCAGCAGGCATGGGGTAAGCAGGCGCTGCAAAAGGTAGAGAACTTTACCGGCCCGATGCTGTGGGACGCCGACGCGCTCAACCTGCTGGCAATCCATCCCGATAAACGTCACAATCGCATCCTTACGCCGCACCCCGGCGAAGCCGCAAGATTGCTGAATGTTTCCGTATCAGAAGTTGAAAGTGATCGCTTACTTTCTGCCGATCGTCTGGTAAAACGGTATGGCGGTTGCGTCGTGCTGAAAGGTGCGGGCACCCTTGTTGCCAGCAACGACGCGGGGCCGGGCATTATTGATGCTGGCAACGCTGGTATGGGCAGCGGCGGTATGGGAGATGTGCTGAGCGGAATTATCGGCGGCTTGCTGGCGCAAAAGCTCTCCCCGTATGATGCAGCCTGCGCCGGTTGCGTGGCGCACGGCGCGGCGGCGGACCTCCTCGCCAGCCGTTACGGCGCTCGCGGCATGCTGGCGACCGATCTGCTTTCAGTGCTTCACCGTTTTGTTAACCCGGATGTGAATTGACGTAAACCATGATTAATCGTGTTATTCCTCTACCCGATGAGCAGGCGACGCTCGCTCTCGGCGCGCGTGTGGCGCAGGCCTGCGAAGGCGCGACCGTCATTTATCTTTATGGCGACCTGGGCGCGGGTAAAACCACCTTTAGCCGTGGTTTTTTGCAGACGTTAGGCCATAACGGCAACGTGAAAAGCCCCACCTACACGCTGGTGGAGCCCTACGCGCTGGAGACGCTGACGGTTTACCATTTCGACCTCTATCGTCTGGCGGATCCGGAGGAGCTGGAGTTTATGGGGATTCGCGACTATTTCGCCAATGACGCTATTTGCCTGGTGGAGTGGCCGCAGCAGGGGGCGGGCGTCTTGCCCGACCCGGATGTCGAAATTCACTTATCGTATCAGGCGCAGGGGCGCGAAGCGCTCGTCAAAGCCGTTTCCCCATCAGGCAATTCGTTACTGGCGCGCTTAGCCAAATAACCAGGATGACGGGATGATGACTCGCGTAAAAGGTTGGTTGATAGCGGCACTGCTGGCGCTGAGCGCTCAGGCCGGGGCGGCGGTGTTGTCCGATATTCAGGTTTCCAATGGCGATGACCAGGCCCGGATCACCCTGAGCTTTATGGGCGACCCGGAATACGCCTTTTCGCAGCAGGATAAACGCAGCGTGGCGCTGGATATTCAGCAAACCGGCGTTATACAGGGGTTGCCGCTGATTTTTAGCGGCAGCAATCTGGTGAAAAGCATTCGTTCCGGTCAGCCGAAAGACAATCAGTCGCTGCGGTTGGTGGTCGACCTGACGAAGAACGGCAAAACCCGCGCGGTGAAGCAGCAAAACGGCGCCAGCTATACGGTTGTTTTTACCATTAACGCCGATGCGCCGCCGCCGCCCGTTGTGGCTAAGCGTGCAGCACCGCCTGCGCCGCGTTCGTCAACTCCCGCCAGTAACCCGTTTCGTAATGAAAACGACCGTGTGACCAGCGTTGTTGGCAGCAATAGCGCAACGCGTCCGGCGCGCAGCCATACTACTGTCTCGTCCGATCAGGTCATTGTCGCGATTGACGCCGGCCACGGCGGCCAGGATCCTGGCGCTATTGGTCCTGGCGGCGTACGCGAGAAAAACGTCACCATCGCCGTTGCCCGAAAGCTGCGCGCGCTGCTTAATGACGACCCGATGTTTAAGGGCGTGCTGACCCGCGACGGCGACTATTTTATCTCGGTGATGGGCCGCTCCGATGTGGCTCGCCAGCAGAACGCTAACTTACTGGTTTCTATTCATGCCGACGCCGCGCCAAACCGCGAAGCGACGGGCGCTTCGGTCTGGGTGCTGTCAAACCGTCGCGCCAACAGCGAAATGGCGGGCTGGCTTGAGCAGCACGAGAAACAGTCGGAACTGCTCGGCGGCGCAGGGGATGTGCTTGCAAACAGCCAGGCGGACCCCTATTTAAGTCAGGCGGTGCTGGATTTGCAGTTCGGTCATTCCCAGCGCGTCGGGTATGATGTCGCCACCAGCGTATTGAGCCAGTTGCAAAGAGTGGGTGACTTGCATAAACGCCGTCCGGAACATGCGAGCCTTGGCGTATTGCGCTCGCCCGATATTCCTTCCCTGTTAGTGGAAACCGGGTTTATCAGCAACAGCGGCGAAGAAAAATTGCTGGCAAGCAGCGACTATCAGGAGCAGCTTGCCGAGGCCATTTATAAAGGTCTGCGCAATTACTTCCTCGCACACCCGTTACAATCCGCGCCGAAAAATAACGGCGGCGCGGGCCAGACCGCCCGCGCTACCCATGACGCTGTTAATCAGATCGCGGTAACCAATTAAGGAGATTTCATGCCGATTCAGGTTCTGCCGCCGCAGCTCGCGAACCAAATCGCCGCCGGCGAAGTGGTGGAACGTCCTGCATCGGTAGTGAAAGAGCTGGTTGAAAACAGCCTCGATGCGGGCGCGACCCGCATTGATATCGATATTGAACGCGGCGGTGCGAAGCTTATCCGCATTCGCGATAACGGCTGCGGCATTGGTAAAGCGGAGCTGGCGCTGGCGCTGGCGCGTCACGCCACCAGCAAAATCGCCACGCTTGACGACCTGGAGGCGATTATCAGCCTCGGTTTTCGCGGCGAAGCGCTGGCCAGTATCAGTTCCGTCTCGCGTCTGACGCTCACCTCCCGTACCGCCGATCAGCAAGAAGCGTGGCAGGCGTATGCGGAAGGGCGCGATATGGAAGTGACCGTTAAACCAGCGGCGCATCCGGTCGGCACCACTCTTGAGGTGTTGGATCTTTTCTACAACACGCCAGCGCGGCGTAAGTTCATGCGCACCGAGAAAACCGAATTCGGCCATATTGACGAGGTGGTGCGACGCATCGCGCTGGCGCGCTTTGACGTCACCATTAACCTCAACCATAACGGCAAGATGGTGCGTCAGTATCGCGCCGTGCAGCCAAATGCGCCGCGCGAGCGTCGCCTGGGCGCTATCTGCGGCACTGCATTTCTCGAACAAGCGCTGGCGATTGACTGGCAGCATGGCGACCTGGCCCTTCGCGGCTGGGTGGCGGAGCCAAAAGGTACCACGGCGGCGCTGGCGGAAATTCAATACTGTTACGTCAATGGCCGAATGATGCGCGACCGGCTGATTAACCACGCCATCCGGCAAGCCTGTGAAGACAAGCTCGGCGCTAATCAACAGCCCGCCTACGTACTTTATCTGGAAATCGATCCGCACCAGGTGGATGTGAACGTACACCCGGCCAAGCACGAGGTGCGTTTTCATCAGTCGCGGCTGGTGCACGACTTCATCTACCAGGGCGTACTGAGCGCGCTACAGGCACAGCAGTCCAGCTCGCTGCCGCTGGAAACGCCGCAGACGCCGCGCTGGCAGCCGGAAAACCGCATAGCTGCGGGGAAGAATCACTTTGCCGAACCGGCTGCGGCGAAAGAGCGCCCCGTGTCTGACTACTCTTCGCCTTCGGCAACCTCAGGCTCCACGCCTGCGCGGAGCTCGGGCGGAAGCGGCGGCGGGGCGGTGGCCAAAGGCGGCGGCGCCAGCTGGCCACACGCGACGCCGGGTTATCAGAAACAGCAGGGCGAGGTTTATCGCCAACTGCTGGAAACGCCTCAGGCGCCCCGGACGCCTTCAGTAGCGAAAACGCCTGCGCCCGCGATGACGCAGCCTGCGCTGGAAGGCCACGCTCAAAGCTTCGGCCGCGTGCTGACCATTGTGCATAACAACCTCGCGCTGCTGGAACGCGAAGGACGGCTTATGTTGCTGGCGCTGGAGGTGGCGGAACGTTGGCTTAAACAGGCGCAGCTGTTGCCGGGCGAAGAAAAGCCCTGCGCTCAGCCGCTGCTTATCCCGGTGCGCTTTAAAGTTTCTCCCGAAGAGCGTGAAACCCTTGTCAGCGCTAAGCCTTTTCTTGCCGGAATGGGCATGGAGTTGGTCAGCGATGCACAATATGTGACGATTCGGGCGGTGCCTTTACCCTTGCGCCAACAAAATTTACAAATCTTGATTCCTGAACTGATAGGCTACCTGGCGCAGCAGAGTCAGATTGACGCGGCGGCTATCGCGCTGTGGCTGGCCCGCCATCTGGCGAGCGAGCATGAACAGTGGAGCGTGGCGCAGGCTATTGCGCTGCTCGCCGATGTCGAACGGCTCTGCCCGCAACTGGTGAAGTCACCGCCTGGTGGTTTATTACAACCTGTTGATTTACAACCGGCGATGAATGCCCTGAAACATGACTGAAGTAAGCAAGGCTGGCCTGCCGAAGGCTATTTTTTTAATGGGGCCGACGGCCTCTGGCAAAACCGCGCTGGCGATTAATTTACGTAAAACATTGCCGGTAGAGTTGATTAGCGTCGACTCCGCCCTGATTTATAAAGGGATGGATATCGGCACCGCCAAGCCCAGCGCGCAGGAGCTGGCCGAAGCGCCGCATCGCCTGCTCGATATTCTGGATCCAGCGCAGGCGTATTCAGCGGCGGATTTTCGCCGCGACGCGCTAAAGGAGATGGCGGATATCACCGCAGCAGGGCGGATACCGCTGCTGGTAGGCGGCACCATGCTTTACTTCAAAGCGTTACTTGAAGGGCTTTCTCCCTTGCCGTCGGCGGATCCGGCGATAAGGGCGCGGATTGAAGAACAGGCAGCAGAGCAGGGGTGGGAAACGCTGCATCGCCAGCTCCAGGAGATCGATCCTGTGGCGGCGTCACGTATTCATCCCAACGACCCGCAAAGGCTTTCCCGGGCACTGGAAGTTTTTTTCATTTCGGGTAAAACTTTAACGGAACTGACGCAAACGTCAGGAGAAGCTCTGCCGTATCAGGTGCACCAGTTCGCCATCGCCCCGGCGAGCCGTGAACTGCTCCATCAGCGAATTGAGCAGCGTTTTCACCAGATGTTGGCTTCAGGTTTTGAAGCAGAAGTAAGGGCGCTTTTCGCCCGTGGAGATTTGCATACGGACTTGCCTTCCATTCGTTGCGTAGGCTATCGCCAGATGTGGTCGTATCTGTCAGGCGAGATCCCATTCGACGACATGGTTTATCGAGGTATTTGCGCCACGAGACAATTGGCAAAGCGCCAGATTACCTGGCTGCGCGGCTGGGAAGACGTTCACTGGCTTGACAGTGAAGCGCCTGAACAAGCGCGTAAAGAAGTATTACAGGTTGTTGGTGCGAAGCACTGATGAATGTGTACAATTGAATTGGTATCGTGCGCAAAATTTTATGTATTTTCAGAGCCCATGGGCTCATGAGTATAAACAACAAGCATATAAGGAAAAGATAGAATGGCTAAGGGGCAATCTTTACAAGATCCGTTCCTCAACGCACTGCGTCGGGAACGTGTTCCAGTTTCTATTTATTTGGTGAATGGTATTAAGCTGCAAGGTCAAATCGAATCTTTCGACCAGTTCGTGATTCTGTTGAAAAACACAGTCAGCCAGATGGTCTACAAGCACGCGATTTCTACTGTGGTGCCTTCTCGTCCGGTGTCTCATCACAGTAACAGCGCGGGTGGCGGTTCCAGCAACTATCACCACAGCAATAACGCGCAAACTTCTGCGCCGCAGCAAGACAGCGAAGACGCCGAATAAAGTCGATGGCTGTTGTTCCATGTCGGGGGACCAGGTCATCTGTGTTCCCCGCTGGTCTTTTAAGAGGGTTTACGCTTGTTTGACCGTTATGATGCCGGTGAGCAGGCGGTGCTGGTACACATCTACTTTACGCAAGACAAAGATATGGAAGACCTCCAGGAGTTTGAATCTCTGGTCTCTTCCGCCGGTGTCGAAGCATTACAGGTGATTACCGGTAGCCGTAAAGCTCCGCACCCAAAATATTATGTCGGTGAAGGTAAAGCAGTCGAAATCGCCGAGGCAGTGAAAGCCACTGGGGCGTCTGTCGTGCTGTTCGATCATGCGTTGACCCCCGCTCAGGAGCGCAACCTTGAGCGCCTGTGCGAGTGTCGTGTTATCGACCGCACCGGACTGATTTTAGATATTTTCGCCCAGCGTGCACGCACCCATGAAGGTAAGCTGCAGGTTGAGCTGGCGCAGTTGCGCCATCTGGCGACGCGTCTGGTACGCGGCTGGACTCACCTTGAGCGCCAGAAAGGCGGCATCGGCCTGCGGGGCCCGGGTGAAACCCAGTTGGAAACCGACCGCCGTTTGCTGCGAAACCGAATCAGCCAAATCCTGTCGCGCCTCGAACGCGTTGAAAAACAGCGCGAACAGGGACGTCGGTCGCGCGCAAAAGCTGATATTCCAACCGTTTCGCTGGTGGGTTACACCAACGCCGGTAAATCCACTCTCTTTAACCAGATAACCGAAGCCGATGTCTATGCGGCTAACCAGCTGTTCGCGACGCTGGATCCCACGCTGCGCCGCATTGACGTGCCGGACGTTGGCGAAACGGTGCTGGCGGACACGGTAGGCTTTATCCGCCATCTGCCGCACGATCTGGTGGCGGCGTTTAAAGCTACGTTGCAGGAGACGCGCCAGGCGACGCTGCTGTTGCATGTGGTGGATGCCGCTGACCTGCGCATGCGGGAAAACATAGATGCGGTAAATACCGTGCTGGAAGAGATCGAGGCCAATGAGATCCCGACTCTGCTGGTAATGAACAAAATCGATATGCTTGAGGAATTCGAACCGCGTATCGATCGCAATGATGAGAATCTGCCCATACGCGTCTGGCTTTCCGCCCAGACGGGTGAAGGCGTACCACTGCTTTTCCAGGCCCTGACGGAGCGCCTGTCTGGTGAGATAGCGCAGCATTCGCTGCATTTACCTCCCGATGAGGCGGGCCGTTTGCGGAGCCGTTTTTATCAGCTTCAGGCGATAGAAAAAGAGTGGGTAGAGGAGGACGGTAGTGTCGGGATGCAGGTGCGCATGCCGGTGGTGGACTGGCGTCGCCTCTGTAAGCAGGAACCGGCATTGGTTGACTATGTTGTCTAACCGGCCGCTGTAAGCCTGAAGACTTTTCCCCTCTGGGGGATCTCACCGCATAACAAATATGGAGCACAAACATGGCGTGGAATCAGCCCGGTAATAACGGACAAGACCGCGACCCGTGGGGAAGCAGCAAGCCTGGCGGCAACTCTGGGGGTAACAAAGGCGGTCGCGATCAGGGACCGCCCGATCTGGACGATATCTTCCGTAAGTTAAGCAAGAAGCTTGGCGGTTTCGGCGGCGGTAAAGGAACCGGCGGCGCCACTCAGGGCCCTCGCGGCCACATGGGCGGTCGCGTAGTAGGCATTGTGGCGGCGGCAGTTGTGATTATCTGGGCCGCAAGCGGGTTCTACACCATTAAAGAAGCCGAACGCGGCGTGGTAACCCGCTTTGGCAAATTCAGTCATCTGGTCGAGCCGGGCCTGAACTGGAAACCCACCTTTATTGATGATGTTGTCGCCGTGAACGTGGAAGCCGTTCGTGAACTGGCGGCTTCCGGCATCATGCTGACATCTGACGAAAACGTCGTGCGCGTTGAAATGAACGTGCAGTATCGCGTCACCGATCCGCAGCGTTATCTGTTTAGCGTGACCAGCGCCGACGACAGCCTGCGTCAGGCGACCGACAGCGCCCTGCGCGGCGTTATCGGCAAGTACACCATGGACCGCATCCTCACCGAAGGCCGTACCGTTATTCGTAGCGATACCCAGCGTGAACTGGAAGAAACCATCCGTCCTTACAACATGGGCATCACCCTGCTGGACGTAAACTTCCAGGCGGCGCGTCCGCCGGAAGAGGTGAAGGCGGCATTTGACGACGCTATCGCGGCCCGTGAAAACGAGCAGCAATATATTCGCGAGGCGGAAGCGTATACCAACGAAGTGCAGCCGCGCGCCAACGGTCAGGCGCAGCGCACGCTGGAAGAGGCTCGCGCTTACCGTACGCAAACTATCCTGGAAGCGCAGGGTGAGGTGGCTCGCTTTGCGAAAATCCTGCCGGAATATAAAGCCGCGCCGGAAATTACCCGTGAGCGACTTTATATCGAAACGATGGAACGCGTGCTTAGCCATACCCGTAAAGTGTTGGTCAACGATAAAGGCGGCAACCTGATGGTGCTCCCGCTCGATCAGATGCTTAAAGGCGGCGGTTCGGCGCCAGCTTCCACCAGCGACAGCCCGAACTCTCTGCTGCGTTTACCGCCTGCTGCAGGCAGCAACAGCAACGCCACCACGACGCCTTCCGGCAGCGCTGGCGATATCATGGACCAGCGCCGCGCCAACGCGCAGCGTAATGACTTCCAGCGCCAGGGGGGTGAATAACGATGCGTAAGTCAGTTATTGCAATCATCATTATCGTGCTGGTGGTGCTCTACACCTCGATTTTCGTGGTGAAAGAGGGCGAGCGCGGCATCACTTTGCGTTTTGGCAAAGTGTTGCGTGACAACGAAAACAAACCGCTGGTTTTCGAGCCGGGTCTGCATTTCAAGATCCCGTTTATCGAATCGGTGAAGACGCTGGACGCCCGTATCCAGACCATGGATAACCAGGCTGACCGCTTCGTAACCAAAGAGAAAAAAGACCTGATCGTTGACTCTTATATCAAGTGGCGCATCAGCGACTTCAGCCGCTACTACCTGGCGACAGGCGGCGGCGATGTCTCTCAGGCCGAAGTGCTGCTGAAGCGTAAGTTCTCAGACCGTTTACGTTCTGAAATTGGTCGTCTTGATGTAAAAGACATCGTGACTGACTCCCGCGGTCGCCTGACCCTGGAAGTGCGCGACGCGCTGAACTCTGGTTCGGCAGGCACCGAGGATGAAGTGGCTACGCCAGCTGCGGATGATGCGATTGCCAAAGCCGCAGAGCGCGTTCAGGCGGAAACCAACGGTAAAGTGCCGGTTATCAACCCAAACAGCATGGCGGCGTTGGGTATTGAAGTGGTGGACGTGCGCATCAAGCAGATCAACCTGCCTGCGGAAGTCTCCGAAGCTATCTTCAACCGTATGCGCGCCGAGCGTGAGGCGGTAGCCCGTCGTCACCGTTCCCAGGGCCAGGAAGAAGCGGAAAAACTGCGCGCAGCGGCGGATTACGAAGTGACCCGCACGCTGGCGGAAGCCGAACGTCAGGCGCGTATTTTGCGCGGTGAAGGTGATGCCGAAGCGGCGAAACTGTTCGCGGACGCGTTCAGCCAGGACCCGGATTTCTATGCCTTTATCCGTAGCCTGCGCGCGTACGAAAACAGCTTCCGTAGCAATCAGGATGTCATGGTGCTGAGCCCGGACAGCGATTTCTTCCGCTACATGAAGACGCCAGCCAACAGTACGCGTTAATATCGCCATTGTCAGACAAGAGCCGGTTTCGACCGGCTCTTTTTTTATCATAAGACAGGAGCAGAAAAGGGAATCATGAATACCACTATTATCCTGGCGCTCGCGCTGGTGCTGGTGCTCGAGGGGCTGGGCCCGATGCTTTTTCCGCGTATCTGGCGGCGCATGATCCTCGGAATGGCCCAATTGCCGGATACATTGTTGCGGCGCTTCGGCGGCGGTCTTGTGGTTGCGGGCGTAGTCATCTACTACATGTTGACGAAAACGATTAACTGAGTAAATTTCAGGCGCTTTCGCCTGAATTTGTATACAAAAAGTGCTGATCATCCGGGAAGCTGGTGTTAGAATCCATTTTTAAGCAAACGGTGATTTTGAAAAATGGGTAACAACGTCGTCGTACTGGGCACCCAATGGGGTGACGAAGGCAAAGGAAAGATCGTCGATCTTCTGACTGAACGCGCTAAATATGTGGTTCGCTACCAGGGTGGCCACAACGCTGGCCATACTCTTGTAATCAACGGTGAGAAAACCGTTCTCCATCTTATTCCTTCAGGCATTCTTCGCGATAACGTCACCAGCATCATCGGCAACGGTGTAGTGCTCTCTCCGGCCGCGCTGATGAAAGAGATGAAAGAACTCGAAGACCGCGGTATCCCGGTTCGCGAGCGTCTGCTTATCTCCGAAGCTTGCCCGCTTATCCTCGACTACCACGTGGCGCTCGACGTAGCGCGTGAAAAAGCGCGTGGCGCCAAAGCCATCGGCACTACCGGTCGCGGCATCGGCCCGGCTTACGAGGATAAAGTTGCGCGTCGCGGCCTGCGCGTCGGCGACCTGTTTGACAAAGCCACCTTCGCTGACAAGCTGAAAGAAGTGATGGAATACCATAACTTCCAACTGGTTAACTTCTACAAAGTGGAAGCGGTGGACTACCAGAAAGTGCTGGATGACGTGATGGCTATCGCCGACATCCTGACCTCCATGGTGGTGGACGTTTCCGATCTGCTGGATCAGGCGCGCAAGCGCGGCGACTTCATCATGTTCGAAGGCGCTCAGGGCACGCTGCTGGATATCGACCACGGCACCTACCCGTACGTAACCTCTTCTAACACCACCGCAGGCGGCGTAGCGACAGGTTCCGGCATCGGCCCGCGCTACGTTGACTACGTGCTCGGCATCATCAAAGCATACTCCACCCGCGTGGGCGCCGGTCCGTTCCCGACCGAGCTGTTTGACGACATCGGCGAGTTCCTGTGCAAGAAGGGCAACGAGTTCGGCGCCACCACCGGCCGTCGTCGTCGCACCGGCTGGCTGGACGCGGTGGCTGTACGCCGCGCGGTGCAGATCAACTCCCTTTCCGGCTTCTGCCTGACCAAGCTGGACGTGCTGGACGGTCTGGAAGAGGTGAAAATCTGCGTCGCTTACCGTATGCCGGATGGCCGTGAAGTCACCACTACCCCGATGGCGGCGGATGACTGGGAAGGTATCGAACCGATTTATGAAACGATGCCGGGCTGGTCTGAGTCTACTTTCGGCGTCAAAGAGCGTAGCGGCCTGCCGCAGGCGGCGCTGAACTACATCAAACGTATTGAAGAAGTGACTGGCGTGCCGATCGACATCATTTCTACCGGTCCGGATCGCACCGAGACCATGATTCTGCGCGATCCGTTCGACGCATAATTGTCTAAGGGCGCGCCAGACGCGCCCTTTTTACACCCTTTTTACCCGCCTTTTTCAAATAAATTAGCGGCCTTATCGCTGGCTGGTTTATCATCAATATATCTCGCCACATGGCGATCCGCGTTTTTTCCTGCCCTGTTCTGAGGTTGATGTGCAGTTAACGAGTTTTACCGATTTCGGATTGCGTGCTTTGATTTATATGGCATCGCTGCCTGAAGGACGCATGACCAGTATTTCGGAAGTGACGGCTGTCTACGGCGTATCCCGTAATCACATGGTCAAAATCATTAATCAGCTGAGCCGCGCAGGCTATGTCGCTGCCATACGTGGGAAAAACGGCGGCATTCGCCTTGGCAAACCGGCTTCGCAAGTTCGCATTGGAGACGTGGTGCGCGAGCTGGAGCCGCTGTCCGTTGTGAACTGCAGCAGCGCGTTTTGCCACATCACTCCCGCCTGCCGCCTGAAACAGGCGCTGAACAAGGCGGTGGAGAGTTTCCTTCAGGAACTGGATAACTACACGCTGGCCGATTTAGTGGAAGAAAACCAGCCGCTCTACAAATTACTGCTGGTGGAATAATCATTGCGCCGCAGCTGACAACGGAGGAACCGCAATGTCACAAGATCCTTTTCAGGAACGAGAAGCCGAAAAATACGAAAACCCGATCCCAAGCCGGGAATTTATTCTCGAACATTTAACCAAACGGGAAAAGCCGGCAAATCGTGAAGAGATTGCTCTGGAGCTGAATATTGAAGGCGAAGAGCAGCAGGAAGCGCTGCGTCGTCGCCTGCGCGCCATGGAGCGCGACGGTCAGTTAGTCTTTACCCGCCGCCAGTGCTACGCGCTGCCGGAGCGCCTTGACCTGTTGAAAGGCACCGTTATCGGTCACCGCGACGGCTACGGCTTCCTGCGTGTGGAAGGGCGTAAAGACGATCTCTATCTCTCATCAGAACAGATGAAAACCTGCATCCACGGTGATGTGGTGCTGGCACAGCCGCTTGGCGCCGATCGCAAAGGCCGCCGCGAAGCGCGCATCGTTCGCGTATTGGTGCCGAAAACCAGCCAGATCGTCGGACGCTACTTTACCGATGCGGGCGTAGGGTTCGTGGTGCCGGACGACAGCCGCCTGAGCTTTGATATCCTTATTCCGCCTGAAGAGATCATGGGCGCGCGCATGGGCTTTGTCGTCGTGGTCGAACTGACCCAGCGTCCAACGCGCCGCACCAAGGCGGTGGGTAAAATCGTTGAGGTGCTGGGCGACAACATGGGCACCGGCATGGCGGTCGATATGGCGCTGCGCACCCATGAAATTCCTTATGTCTGGCCAAAAGAAGTAGAGCAACAGATAGCCGGGCTGAAAGAAGAGGTGCCGGAAGAGGCGAAGGCGGGGCGCGTGGATCTGCGTCAGCTGCCGCTGGTGACCATTGATGGCGAAGACGCCCGCGACTTTGATGACGCCGTTTACTGTGAGAAAAAACGCGGCGGCGGCTGGCGTCTGTGGGTGGCGATTGCCGATGTCAGCTATTACGTGCGTCCCTATACGCCGCTCGATAAAGAAGCGCGTAACCGCGGCACTTCGGTTTACTTTCCTTCGCAGGTGGTGCCGATGCTGCCGGAAGTGCTTTCTAACGGCCTTTGCTCCCTTAACCCGCAGGTCGACCGCCTGTGTATGGTGTGCGAAATGACGGTCTCCGCCAAAGGACGTCTGACCGGCTACAAATTCTATGAAGCGGTCATGAACTCGCATGCGCGCCTCACTTATACCAAGGTATGGCACATACTGCAGGGCGATCAGGATTTACGCAGCCAGTACCAGCCGCTGGTAAGGCATATCGAAGAGCTGCACAACCTCTACAAAGCGCTGGATGAAGCGCGCGACGAACGCGGCGGCATCTCCTTTGAGAGCGAAGAGGCGAAGTTCATCTTTAATGCCGAACGCCGTATTGAGCGCATTGAGCAGACCGAGCGCAACGACGCCCACAAGCTCATCGAAGAGTGCATGATCCTGGCGAACATTTCTGCGGCGCGTTTTGTTGAAAAGAACAAAGAGCCGGCGCTGTTCCGTATCCACGATCGCCCGACCAACGACGCCATTACCGCGTTTCGCACGGTGCTGGCGGAGCTTGGCCTTGAACTGCCGGGCGGCAATAAGCCGGAGCCGCGCGATTACGCAGAGCTGCTGGAATCGATCGCCGATCGTCCCGATCATGAAATGCTGCAAACGATGCTGCTGCGTTCCATGAAGCAGGCGATTTACGATCCGGAGAACCGCGGCCACTTCGGCCTGGCGCTGCAATCTTACGCGCACTTTACTTCGCCGATTCGCCGTTATCCCGATTTACTGCTGCACCGCGCGCTGAAATATCTGGTGGCTAAGCAGGAAGGGCACAAAGGCGAGAGCACTGAAACGGGCGGCTGGCACTACAACATGGATGAGATGCTGCAGCTTGGTCAGCACTGCTCCATGGCGGAACGCCGCGCCGACGAAGCGACACGCGAAGTGGCGGACTGGCTGAAGTGCGACTTTATGCAGGATCACGTTGGCAGCACCTTCTCCGGCGTTATCGCAAGCGTCACCGGCTTTGGCTTCTTTGTGCGCCTGAACGATCTTTTTATCGATGGCCTCGTGCATGTCTCCTCGCTGGATAACGACTATTACCGCTTCGACCAGGTTGGCCAGCGGCTGATTGGCGAGTCCAGCGGCCAGACCTACCGCCTGGGCGACCGGGTTGAAGTGCGCGTGGAGGCGGTCAATATGGATGAGCGCAAGATAGACTTCTCGCTTATTTCCAGCGAACGTGCGCCGCGTGGTGCGGGGAAAACGGCTCGCGAACGTGAAAAACGGGGCGCGAAAGAGAACAGTAAAGGCGGCAGACGTCGTCAGACTGGAAAGCGGGTCAACTTCGAGCCGGACAGCGCCTTCCGCAAAGGCAAGCCTAAGGCTAAGCGTGACGATCGCGACGAGCCGAAAGGCAAAGCGAAAGGGAAAAAACCTTCGCCAAAAACCGCTAAAATCGCCGCCGCTACAAAATCGAAGCGTGCAGCGAAGAAAAAGCAGGCTGAGTGATCTTAATCCCTTCCCCCGATGGGGGAGGGAAGCAAGTAAAAAAGGCGGTTCGCCGCCCATAATGAGTACTATTCATGAGTGAAATGATTTACGGCATTCATGCCGTTCAGGCCCTTCTGGAACGCGCGCCAGAGCGTTTTCAGGAGGTGTTTATTCTTAAAGGACGTGAAGACAAGCGTCTGCTGCCGTTGATTCATGCGCTTGAAGCGCAGGGCGTGCCGATTCAGGTGGCGAGCCGCCAGTTCCTGGATGAGAAAGCGGATGGCGCGGTGCATCAGGGCATTATCGCCCGCGTAAAGCCGGGCCGTCAGTATCAGGAAAACGATCTGCCGGCTCTGATCGCCCAGTTCGAACAGCCGTTTTTGTTGATCCTGGATGGCGTGACCGATCCGCATAACCTTGGCGCTTGCCTGCGCAGCGCGGATGCAGCGGGCGTACACGCGGTTATCGTGCCCAAAGATCGCTCGGCGCAGCTCAACGCGACGGCGAAAAAAGTGGCCTGCGGCGCGGCGGAAAGCGTACCGCTGATTCGCGTTACCAACCTGGCGCGCACCATGCGTCAGTTGCAGGAGGCGAATATCTGGATAGTCGGCACGGCAGGCGAGGCGGATCATACGCTCTACCAGAGCAAAATGACCGGCCCGCTGGCGCTGGTGATGGGCGCGGAAGGGGAAGGCATGCGCCGTCTCACGCGCGAGCACTGCGATGAGCTTATCAGCATCCCGATGGCGGGCAGCGTCTCCTCGCTGAACGTGTCGGTCGCCACAGGTATCTGTCTGTTTGAAGCGGTGCGCCAGCGCGGCTAATCGCTCTCACCGAACCCTAAGCCACTCTTCGCAGTGGCTTTTTTATTGCCTGAAATACCAAAAAGAGATCGGTTTCAGCCCATGCGTAGTGTAAAGTTTTGGCAGCAAAATCAGTTACTCTGCGCAGACTGCTACCATAAACATCACAGGCGCAAGGCCTGATGAATTCATTACTTTTAACCGGATCGGGAGAAGCGACCGTGCAGACATTCCATGGATTGATGGCGTTTTGCGCTTACTTTTTTATCGGGCTGGTGATGATTAACTGCTTTATGTTTATCTACACCCGCATCACCCCGTACAACGAATGGCAGTTAATTAAAGAGAATAATAGCTCGGCCGCCGCCGCATTTAGCGGAGCGATACTCGGCTATGTCATCCCCCTTGCCAGCGCGGCCATCAACTCTGTGAGCCTGCTGGACTATTTAATTTGGGGGGCGATTGCGCTGGTCGTTCAGCTTATAATCTACGGCGGCGTGCGGGTTTATATGCCGAAGCTAAGTAATAAAATCGCAGATGGCAACATTGCCGCCGGCGTATTTATGGGCGCTGCGTCGCTGGCGGGCGGCATTCTCAACGCGGCATGCATGACCTGGTAAACATCAACGGTAATAAAGGGTAAACATGGCGGCATCAAGGAAGAGGCGCAAGAAACGCCGTCTCCCCAGTCCGGTAATGAATTCTGCCGATCTGGATATTTATAAAGGCAATAAGAAAAGAAAAGGGCCGAAAGTGTTAACGCTTGCCATTATGGGCGGCGCGGCCTTTTTCGCGATTAAAAGCGGTGACAAAGCCAGCGATAACGATGGCGACGGTTATTTTTATCAGTCTGTCGACGCCTGCGTAGCCGATGATAACCCGCGTGAAGCCTGTACTGCCGCCTGGGATAACGCGAAGGTCGCCTTTGAGCAAGAGGCTTCGCTGCCGCTGACCTGGGCTGCCTGTTATGAACGTTACGAGAGCTGCACTTATGATGCGCCGCGGCGCACATGGGTGCCGGTCATGGCTGGTTTCCTGCTGGCGAAACGGCAAAAACCAGATGAAGACCAGCAGAGCCACAGCACTTATTACCATGGCGGCTCGGTCTATTCTTCCCGCCCGGTCTGGCGCAACACATCAGGCGATTACGCCTGGCGCTCCCGTTCAAAATCCAGCGTGAATGGCTACGCGACCCGAAGCGTTAAAACGCTCTCGCGCGGCGGCTTCGGACGCGCTTCCGGCTCCCACGGCAGTTGGGGAGGCTAGATGCTGCGTCATCATGTGCCGGTGCGCCCAGGGCTTGAGCGCATCGCCCGCAGCCACGGCTTCAATTTTCATATTATTGATGACGAGGTCTACTGGGATGAGAGCCGCGCTTACCGCTTTACGCTCAAGCAGATTGAAGATCAGATTGAGCAACCGACCAACGAACTGCATGCGATGTGTCTTGAGGTGGTCGACCGGGCAGTACGCGATGACGCTATTCTGACGCAGTTGGCTATTCCGGAACTGTACTGGGACGCGGTTGCGCGCAGCTGGCGGGAAAAAGACCCTTCGCTCTATGGCCGCATGGATTTTGTCTGGTGCGGACAGGGGCCGGTAAAGCTGCTGGAATATAATGCCGATACGCCCACCTCGCTGTATGAATCCGCTTACTTCCAGTGGCTCTGGCTGGAGGATGCGCGCGCCCAGAGGCTAATTCCCCGCCATGCCGATCAGTACAACGCGATTCAGGAAAAACTGATCGCCCGCTTTGCCGAAATAAAAGGCGCAGAGCCGCTCTATTTCTGCTGCTGCAAAGAGACGGATGAAGACCGCGGCACCGTGCTTTATCTGCAAGATTGCGCCATTCAGGCGGGCCTTGATACGCGCTTTATCTATATGGAAGACCTGGGGCTCGGCGTGGGCGGCTTGCTGACGGATTTGCAGGATAACGTTGTGCGGCACGCTTTTAAGCTCTACCCGCTGGAATGGATGATGCGTGACGATAACGGTCCGCTGCTGCGTAAACGCCATGAGCGCTGGATAGAGCCGCTGTGGAAAAGCATTTTGAGCAATAAAGGGCTGCTGCCGCTGCTGTGGCGGTTTTTCCCGCGCCATCCCAACCTGCTTCCCGCCTGGTTTGATGGCGACGCGGCGCTCGTTGCGCCGGGAGAAAGTTATGTGCGAAAGCCGCTCTTTTCTCGTGAAGGCGAAAACATCGCTATCTTTGACGGCCAGCATAATGTTGTGGACCAGCAGGGCGGCGGCTATAGCGCAGAGCCGGTTGTCTGGCAGGCTTTTCAGCCGCTGCCGCGTTTTGGCGACAGCTATACGCTGATAGGCAGCTGGATTGTGGATGACGAGGCGGCAGGAATGGGCATTCGCGAAGACAGTACGCTGATTACCAAAGATACTTCGCGTTTTGTGCCGCACTATATCGCAGGCTAACCGCACTTTTGTGACCTCATCCCGCGCGCGCCTTTTCCCCGCTGCCATAATAAGTGGCGGGATTCGCAACGGAGGGAGTAAGCATGCCGTGGCAAACGCATACCGTATTTAACCAACCCATTCCCTTAAATAACAGCAACCTCTTTTTATCCGACGCCGCGTTGCGCGAGGCGGTAAACCGCGAAGGTGCAGGGTGGGATGCCGAGCTGCTCGCCAGCATCGGCCAGCAGCTCGGCACGGCGGAATCGCTGGAGCTGGGGCGGCTGGCGAATGCCAACCCGCCGGAGCTGCTGCGCTATGACGCCAGCGGCGCGCGGTTGGATGATGTACGTTTTCATCCCGCCTGGCACTTGCTTATGCAGGGGCTATGCGCCAACCGGGTGCATAACCTTCCCTGGCAGGAGGAGGCGCGTCACGGCTCGTTTGTCGCCCGCGCCGCGCGCTTTGTGCTGCATGCGCAGGTAGAGGCGGGTACGCTTTGCCCCATCACCATGACGTTCGCCGCCACGCCTTTGCTGCAAAGCGCGCTGCCTGCGCCGTTTCAGGACTGGCTAAAGCCGTTGCTGAGCGACCGTTACGATGCCCACCTGCAGCCTGGCGCGCAGAAGCGCGGCCTGCTGATTGGCATGGGCATGACGGAAAAACAGGGCGGTTCGGACGTGCTCAGCAACACCACCAGGGCGGAGCCGCTGGCGCAGCCGGGGCCGGGAGAAGCTTACCGGCTGGTGGGGCATAAATGGTTTTTCTCGGTGCCGCAGAGCGACGCGCATCTGGTGCTGGCGCAGGCGAAAGGCGGGCTCTCCTGCTTTTTCGTCCCCCGCTTTTTACCGGACGGCCAGCGCAACGCGGTGCGACTTGAGCGGCTGAAAGAGAAGCTTGGCAACCGCTCCAACGCCAGCAGCGAAGCGGAGTTTTTTGACGCCGCCGGTTGGCTGGTGGGCGAGGAGGGAGAAGGGGTCAGGCAGATCCTGAAGATGGGCGGCATGACCCGCTTTGACTGTGCGCTGGGCAGCCACGGCCTGATGCGTCGGGCGTTGTCGGTGGCGCTTTATCACGCCCACCAGCGGCAGGCGTTCGGCAAAAACCTGATTGAACAGCCGCTGATGCGCCAGGTGCTGGGACGAATGGCGCTGCAGCTTGAAGGGCAAACGGCGCTGCTGTTTCGCCTGGCGGGCGCATGGGAGAAGCGCGGCGACGAGCGGGACACGGCGTTTTGCCGTCTCTTTACGCCAGCGGCGAAATACGCGGTCTGTAAAGGCGGCATTCCTTTCGTCGCCGAGGCGATGGAGGTGCTGGGCGGTATCGGCTATTGCGAAGAAAACGAGCTGCCGCGTCTTTACCGTGAGATGCCGGTCAACAGCATCTGGGAAGGCTCCGGCAATATTATGTGTCTTGACGTGCTGCGCGTGCTATCGCGCCACGCAGGGACGATGGAGATGCTGCACGCGGAGTTTGATGAAGTGAAAGGACGCAATCGCCATTTCGATCGCGCCTGGCGGCAGCTTCAGCAGCAGCTGCGTAAGCCGCAGGAGGCTGCCGCCAGGTTATTGACGGAGCAACTGTACGCGCTTGTCGTCGGCGCGCAGTTACTCCGACACGTCACACCGCCGATGGCCGAAGCCTGGTGCCAGATGGCGCTCGATGCCCGCGGCGGCAGCCAGCTTTCAGAATCGGTTCTGAACGATGTGCTGCTGCGCGCCACCGGCGGGGCGGGGTAATTACCCTTTCAGATGGAAAAGGCTTACCAGCTCGTTGAGATGATGCCCTTTCTCCCGTAGCGACTGCGCCGTCTGTTCGCTGCGGGAGACCCGCCCGGCATTGATGTGCGTCGCTTCGCCAATCTGCGCCATGGCGATATTGACCTGGCCGATACCCGCGGATTGCTCGTGCGAGGCGTGACTTATCTCTGTCACCAGTTGGTTTATCTGATCGATGCGGCCAATGATGACCTCCATCGCCTGGCGCGTCTGCTCAGACAGCTGGTGCCCTTCGCTCACTTTGCCAAGCGTGTCGCTGATAAGCTCATCAATCTCTTTTACCGCGTTGGCGCTGCGCGCCGCCAGCGCGCGGACTTCCTGCGCGACGACCGCAAAGCCTTTGCCATGTTCACCCGCGCGGGCGGCTTCAACGGCGGCATTCAACGCCAGGATGTTAGTCTGGAACGCGATGGATTCGATAACCTGCGTGATATCGGCGATGCGCTGCGACGCAACGCGGATTGCGTCCATCGTCACCACGGCATTGCCAACGGTTTCACCCCCCTCATGCACCGCGTGGGAGGCCTCTTTCACCAGGCTCTGCGTCTGCGCCATATTGGCCGCATTCTGCTGCACGGTGGCCGCCAGCTGCTCCATGCTGGCGGAGGTCTCTTCCACGCTGCTCGCCTGCTTGTTGATTTGCTCGCTGATCTCTCCGCTGTCGGCGGCAAGGGCGGTTGTGCCCTGACGGATATCGCCAGCGGCGTCGCGCACTTTACTCACAATCTCCTGCAAACCGTTGCCGATGCCGTTCAGCGCATGAATAAGCTGGCCGACTTCATCATGCCTGTCGGTCTGAATAGCCGAGCGTAAATCGCCCGCTGCGTACTGCTGCGCCAGCGCTATCGCTTCACGCAGCGGCGCCGTCAACAGGCGGCGCGTCATCCAGACAAAGACGGCGGCAAAGAGAAGAGAAATGATGATGCCGGCCGCCAGGAACTGGTTGCGCAGCGTGGTGACGTTCGCCAGCAGCACCGCTTTATCCGCTTCGCCGACGATAACCCAGTTCCAGCCGGGCAGGCGGGTAAAGCTCATCAACACCTTACGGCCCTGGGCGTTTTCCCGCTCCAGCGTGCCTGAATCCGTTTTCAGCAGCGTTTGCTGGATGGCGTCCGGCCACTGCGGAAGCTGGCCTTCCTGTTTGCTGTGGAACAGAAACTGGCCGTAGTTTTTGCCGGCTGCGCCATTCAGCACATAGAAATGACCGCTGTCGCCCAGGCGGCGGCTAAGGATTTTTTCGCGCATCACTTGCCAGGAGGCGGTGATATCTACGCCGACAAACAGAATGGCGATAACCTCGCCGCTGGCGTCTTTAACGGGCTGATATTGAGTGATGTAACGCTTGCCAAACAGGTAGGCCAGACCGCGATACGTCTCGCCACGGGCGATGGCGGCGAAGGCGGGGCTTTCGCGGTCAAGCTGCGTGCCGATAGCGCGATCGCCGTTTTCTTTACGTAGCGAAGTCGCTACGCGCACGAAATCATCGCCGCTGCGGACGAACAGCGTGGCGATAGCGCCGGTGCGGGCGAGAAAATCATCGGGCAGCGCGTTGTTTTCATGCAGCGAAACGTCGCCACCTTTCAGCATCGGCACGCGAATGCCGTTAATAGTCTGCGGCTGGCTGGCGTCACGGGTAAGAGGCTGCGGCAGAAAGCTGTTGAACAGCGTGGTGTAGCTCGCCACTTCGGCGTTCAGGCTGCTGTCGAACATCTGCACCATATCCACCACGCTGGTGGCCTGATTATGTAAGTCCTCGACGGCCAGCGCCTCAAGCTGCTGGCTGGCTTTATGGCTTAGGGCGAGCGTAAAAAGCAAAAAAAGCAGGGCGACGGCAAGACCGGTCAGCAAGGAGAGCTTCGCGCCAAGCCCCCAGCGGCGAAAAAAAAGTGTCATAAACGAGCCTGTAGAAAGTTAGGGGTTGGCTCGTTCAACGGCAGCAGATGACGAATATTTATTACTCAAATGTAACCATTTATTTCTATGAATAATGATTTAGATCATGGCGAGCGGTATAAATCGCCATTTCATGGCGAAAATGACACCGTCAGGCATAGATAATCGCCTGCACCTGCCAGCTGTCGGCGCGGGTGGTTTCATGCATCTGCACGATGCGGTAGTAGGAGGCGCCCTGTTCGTCCGCTTTCCAGGCGATAATGCGCTCGACCTCTTGCGGGCTGCCAACGACTTCGCTCACCGAAATGGTGCCGATTTCGTTAAGCCCGGTTACGCGGTCAGCGCTGGCGTTTTCCGCCGACTGGGCAGAGGTGGTGATAAGCCCTACGGAAAGCAGCAGGGAGGTCAAAGCAAGCGATTGTTTCATTATCATCGTCTCCTCACATTACCCTGTCTGAGCAGGGCGTTCCTTCGCGTTCTGGTCCCGGTCCGTCAGGCTTTACAGGAGATAATTGTGCACAAGTAACGATCAACGTACGCAAGGCAGTGTAAATTTGCTTAATTACCGTTGTTATGGTGCTTTACGAAACAGTATCGCCTGGCCATACCAACGGCCTGGAACGACGGTTTCGTCGTTCACCAACACCTGATAGTAATCGGCTTTTGCCGCCGCGGCTTTTGCACGCAACTCTCGCAGGCTGTCATCAGGCGAACCGCGTTCAAGCGAGGTGACGGTGCCGATTTTCACCAGTCCCTGCGTTTGATTACGCTGAATCTCCTGCGGCTGGTCAGTCACCGGCGGAGGAGGTTGGGGCGTACCCTGTAGCGCGCTGCACGCGCTCAGCGTAAAAACCAGCAAAAGGGGGACGATTCGTTGCATTACCATTCTCTTTACCTCATAGCCTCAGTGTAGTTGGGGATAAACAGAAAGTATGAGGGAGGTTCCCGTTCTGTTATCTCAGGCGCGCTTTTCGGGTGAGCGGATGCCAAAAGCGTAATGTACATCTCAACCTGCCGCCTGATTGACAAGGTGGTTTTACAGAACAAAAAACGTCCATATATGCATATATAGTACGCAAGGGGCTTACTCGCGATGATTGAAATCACAACAGACAGGCTGTGCGAAGGCGAAGTCCTTCATGCCTTTCCGGCAGGGCAGCGATACACGCCTTTACCTACGGTGCTGTTTTATCACGGCTTTGCCTCATCCAAAACGGTCTACAGCTATTTCGCCGTCGCGCTGGCGCAGGTCGGTTTTCGCGTGGTCATGCCGGACGCGCCAGAACATGGCGCGCGGTTCAACGGCGATGCGGCAGGTCGTTCGCAGCGTTTCTGGCCTATCCTGCATGGCAACCTCGCGGAATATCCGGCGCTGCGGGACGCTTTGTTCGCTGCCAATCTGGTGGAGGAAGGGCGGCTGGCGGTGGGCGGCGCTTCCATGGGCGGCATGACGGCGTTGGGCATCATGGGACGTCATGCCGAGGTGCGCTGCGTAGCTTCGCTGATGGGGTCGGGCTATTATAGTTCGCTTGCAAAAACGCTGTTCCCGCCGCCGGAAGCGTTCGACAGCGTGCTGGCGCCGCTTGCTCCTTATGAGGCGGGGCGGCAACTGGAGAACCTTGCCGATCGGCCGCTTTTTTTATGGCATGGTGAAGCCGATGACGTGGTGCCTACGGTTGAGAGTTTCCGCCTGCAGCATGCGCTGGCGCGCGAGGAACTGAATAAAAATTTAACTTGCGTATGGGAGGCGGGCGTTAAGCATCGCATCACGCCGCTGGCGCTGGAGTCCGCCACGCGCTTTTTCACTGCGCATTTATAAACAGAAAAAAGCCCCCGGAACGGGGGCGGAAAAGGTCTGGCAATTTTCTCGTTGTGGTTATCCTGGTGTAAGTCGATGAATGCCTGTACCCACATTCATCCTGAATTTATTACCGGATTTGCGGTTCAGCAGGCGGAAGATGCGCCGTCGCGCTGACCACCCCGGTCTTGTTAATTATCATCCGATCCGCCTCGCTGCCGCTGGCGCGATTATGGTTGATATAAATAACGCCAAGGCTGTGCACATCGTCCATATTTCTGGCCATAGGGCCTTGCATTTCTATGGCTGCGGTTGCGTTTACGGCAGGTAAAAGCGCAGCCAGAAGAATCAATGTGAAGGTTTTCATAGGCACGCTCCACTACAGCTAATCAGTTACGTTCGGCTGTTCCTCCTTTCTTAATGACCCTTATAAAAAGTGTAACGCCACTTTCTTGTTTAAAAAGCGACCGTTTTTGAACAAGTCGTGCAAAAAACAGCGGCGAAGAGCGGTTAAAGACAGCAAAACAACACATTAGAAAGCGCCTGAGCGCGGGAGGTAATTATTTGCTCAATTACCTTGAGTTTACGAAGGGGCGCAAGTAGAATGACGCGTCAATTTTTCAGCCGCCCTTTAACACGTTCCTTGCCTCCCCGGGCCGCGGCTGACCCAGACAGGAGGCTGAATAATCCGTAAGGAGCAATTCGATGCGTCATTACGAAATCGTTTTTATGGTCCATCCTGACCAGAGCGAACAGGTTCCGGGCATGATCGAGCGTTACACTGGTGCTATCACTGGTGCAGAAGGCAAGATCCACCGTCTGGAAGACTGGGGCCGCCGTCAGCTGGCTTACCCGATCAACAAACTGCACAAAGCGCACTATGTTCTGATGAACGTTGAAGCGCCGCAGGAAGTTATCGATGAGCTGGAAACTAACTTCCGCTTCAACGATGCCGTTATCCGCAGCATGGTTATGCGTACCAAACACGCCGTGACTGAAGCATCTCCGATGGTTAAAGCGAAAGACGAGCGCCGTGAGCGTCGCGAAGATTTCGCAAACGAAACCGCAGATGATGCTGATGCTGGGGATTCTGAAGAGTAATTACTGATGGCCAACCGTCTGGTGTTGTCCGGCACCGTGTGCAGGGCACCCCTTCGAAAGGTCAGCCCATCAGGAATTCCTCACTGCCAGTTCGTGCTTGAGCACCGTTCTGTGCAGGAGGAAGCCGGTTTTCACCGGCAGGCGTGGTGTCAGATGCCGGTTATTATCAGCGGGCACGAGAACCAGGCCGTTACTCACAGTATAACGGTCGGCACGCACATTACCGTTCATGGCTTTATCTGCTGCCACAAGGCGCGAAATGGCCTGACGAAAATGGTGTTGCATGCCGAGCAGATTGAATTGATAGATTCTGGAGACTAGCCAAATGGCACGTTATTTCCGTCGTCGCAAGTTCTGCCGTTTCACCGCGGAAGGCGTTCAAGAGATCGACTATAAAGATATCGCTACGCTGAAAAACTACATCACCGAAAGCGGTAAGATTGTCCCGAGCCGTATCACCGGTACCCGTGCAAAATACCAGCGTCAGCTGGCTCGCGCTATCAAACGCGCTCGCTACCTGTCCCTGCTGCCGTACACTGATCGTCATCAGTAATCGGTCACGGTCCATTAATACGACTTTGAGAGGATAAGGTAATGCAAGTTATTCTGCTTGATAAAGTAGCAAACCTGGGCAGCCTGGGCGACCAGGTAAACGTTAAAGCGGGCTACGCTCGTAACTTCCTGGTTCCGCAGGGCAAAGCTGTGCCGGCTACCAAGAAAAACGTTGAGTTCTTCGAAGCACGTCGTGCTGAACTGGAAGCTAAACTGGCTGACGTTCTGGCGGCTGCTGAAGCTCGCGCTGAGAAAATCAACGCGCTGGGCTCTGTTACCATCGCGTCCAAATCTGGCGACGAAGGTAAACTGTTCGGTTCCATCGGTACCCGCGACATCGCTGACGCTGTAACTGCAGCAGGCGTTGAAGTGGCTAAGAGCGAAGTTCGTCTGCCGAACGGCGTTCTGCGTACCACTGGCGAGCACGAAGTGGACTTCCAGGTTCACAGCGAAGTATTCGCTAAACTGACTGTAAACGTAGTCGCTGAATAAGTTATTATTCATCATTACGTAGAAACGCCGGCCTTGCGCCGGCGTTTTGCTTTTAAAGCTAGCTGGCTCCCGCTTTTGTTCTGGTATGATGGCTATTCTCCCTCCGTTCCTTGATAATAAAATGAAACGCTATTTTATATTTGGAACGTGCCATGGAAACCACGCTTCAGGCCCCTCTTTTTGCCCGTAAAAATGTCGCTTATGCTGGCGCAACGCTCTGCTGTTTACTGTGGGGAAGCGCTTATCCCGTCATCAAGATCGGTTATGAACTCTTTCAGATAGCCACTGACGATATCCCGTCGAAGGTTGTCTTCGCAGGCTACCGCTTCCTGTTTGCCGGGCTGTTGCTGTTGCTTTTCGCCCTTGCGCAGCGAAAACCTATCGCCAGGCTCAGTTCGCAGCAGTACGGACAGCTGGCCCTGCTGGGCCTCACGCAGACCTCGATTCAGTATGTGTTTTTCTATGTAGGGCTTGCCTTTACCACCGGCGTGAAGGGCTCGATCATGAACGCCACTGGCACGTTCTTCAGCGTGTTGCTGGCGCATTTTATCTACCAGAACGACAGGCTGAGCTATAACAAAACGCTGGGCTGCGTTCTTGGGTTTGCAGGCGTGATGCTGGTGAACTTTACCGATTCGCTGGTGGATTTTCACTTTGTCTGGACGGGCGACGGCTTCGTGGTGCTGGCGGCGTTTATTCTCTCGGCGGCCACGCTTTACGGGAAACGCATTTCCCAGACTGTCGACCCCACGGTGATGACCGGCTGGCAGCTCGCCTTTGGCGGCGGCGTGCTGGTGGCGGGCGGCTATCTGACAGGCGGCACGCTGGAGCTGCATAGCGCAAAGGCGGCGGCAGTGCTGGCTTACCTGACGCTGCTCTCCTCTGTCGCTTTCGCGTTATGGAGCGTGCTGCTCAAGCACAACCGGGTGAGCATGATAGCGCCGTTTAACTTTGTGGTGCCGATTGCAGGCACGGTGCTCTCCGCCATTTTCCTCGGGGAAAACATTTTCGAGATCAAATATGCCCTCGCGCTGGTGCTGGTTTGCTCGGGGATCTGGTGGGTAAATAAAAGAAGCGCTTGAGGAGAGCGCCGGGCAGGGCGGGCTTGCCCGGCTTTCAGAGACTTAACGGACGCGAATAAAGCTGCCGTCCGGCTGACGGGTAAACAGCACCTGCTGGTTCTCGGAAACATCAATGGTCAGGGCCGTCACCACGCCGCTGGCGTTCTGGCGAACCTGCACCATCTGGCCGGTCTGGAGGTTGCTCAGCGGCTTGCCTTCACCCTCCACTTTCGCCATCGCGTAAATATCTGTCGCGGGAAGATTATGGTCGCGGAACAGCTGCGCCAGCGTTTTGCCCGACTCTACGCGATAGGTGCGCCACTGCTGATCGATATCATTATTCTTCGGCTGGAAAGGCTGCGACGCCTGATTTTCAGCAGGTGCAGGCTCCTGTACCGGCTGCGGCTCCACGGGCTGCGTTGTTTGCGGGGCGCTGGCGGGCGGATTGACCAGTTCCGCCTGCATCGGCTCCTGTGAGGAGGAGCGGATATCGAGCTGGGCGTCGCGCGTGACCGGCTTTGTGGGCTCTTCCGGCGAAGGCCAGAGAAAGCAGATGATAATAACCACGGCGGCAATAATAATGCCGCGGCGATGTAAGGGCGGCAGCGGATCCATAATCCGCAGCCGGTCCGGGGCGTGCCAAATCCGCGCCAGGGTGGGTTTAAAGGCGAATTGTCCAGGCATGCGTTCCTCCCGTGTGTGTCATCGCGCTGTCGCCTGCGCAAGTGTATCCAGTATAGTTGTCTAACTGCTTGATGCCTGTGGCAATGTCATCTTTCGTGACGTCAGCGCCTTATTGTATACGTCTGCATGTATTGTTTCCGTTTCTCCGTAATTTGTCATCTTTCCCACGGAAAGTTTTACCCTGAGTGGCAGGGCTGCTATGCTGCGCGGAATTTTTTCACTTCATGAAAGGAAAACCCATGACGACCCCTTCTTTTGACACCATCGAGTCGCAAGCAAGTTACGGTATTGGTCTGCAGGTTGGTCAGCAGCTGCGTGAGTCCGGCCTGGAAGGGCTGATGCCGGAAGCGCTGCTGGCGGGTCTGCGTGACGCGCTGGAAGGGAATCAGCCTGTCGTGCCGGTAGACGTGGTGCATCGCGCGCTGCGTGAAATTCATGAACGCGCCGATGCGGTGCGTCGCGAGCGCCAGAAAGCGCTGGCGGTGGAAGGCGAAAAGTATCTGGAAGAGAACCGCCAGCGTGAAGGCGTGAACAGCACCGAAACCGGCCTGCAGTTCCGCGTCATTACCCAGGGCGAAGGTCCGATCCCCTCCCGTAAAGATCACGTACGCGTGCACTATACCGGCAAACTTATCGACGGCACCGTATTCGACAGCTCCGTTGCGCGCGGCGAACCGGCAGAGTTCCCGGTAAGCGGCGTTATCGCTGGCTGGATTGAAGCGCTGACCCTGATGCCGGTCGGTTCAAAGTGGGAACTGGCTATCCCGTACAACCTCGCTTACGGCGAGCGCGGCGCGGGCGCTTCTATCCCACCGTTCAGCACGCTGATATTCGAAGTGGAATTGCTGGAAATCCTGTAAAGGAACCCACAACCCCCGCTTCGGCGGGGGTTTTGTTTATAAGACGGTAGAGAAACGCGCAATTATGCTGGCTACGTTCGCGCCCGTAGTGTTTTTGTGATGCGTTTCGCGGCCTGAAAGTGATTTGACACTCATTTTAAACATATATTTAACATTGCATTTAAAACTCAGTATTCAACCTTCCGGTTCTTACCTAATATCGAGGATGTTTTGCGAAAGACATCGTCTCTTCAACGCGTATATAGAGGCCAGCAGAGCCTGAACAACACAACAGGAAACAAACATGGTAGATCAGGTTAAAGTCGCCGATACCACGGCCGCTCCGGAGGAGCAGTCGCTACGGCGCAATCTCACTAACCGCCATATTCAACTTATTGCCATCGGTGGCGCTATCGGCACCGGGTTGTTTATGGGTTCCGGCAAAACCATCAGCCTCGCGGGGCCGTCGATTATTTTCGTCTATATGATAATCGGCTTTATGCTCTTTTTTGTGATGCGCGCGATGGGCGAACTGCTGCTTTCCAATCTCGAATACAAGTCCTTCAGCGATTTTGCCGCCGACCTGCTGGGCCCGTGGGCGGGCTATTTTACCGGCTGGACTTACTGGTTCTGCTGGGTCGTGACCGGCATGGCGGACGTGGTGGCGATAACCGCCTACGCCCAGTTCTGGTTCCCCGGTCTTTCAGACTGGGTCGCTTCGCTTGCCGTCGTGGTGCTGCTGCTGAGCCTGAACCTCGCCACCGTTAAGATGTTTGGCGAGATGGAGTTCTGGTTCGCGATGATCAAAATCGTCGCCATCGTCTCGCTGATTGTGGTGGGGCTGGTGATGGTGCTGATGCACTTCAAATCGCCGACCGGCGTTGAAGCGTCGTTCGCGCATCTGTGGAACGAAGGCGGCTGGTTCCCGAAAGGACTGAGCGGCTTCTTTGCCGGCTTCCAGATTGCGGTCTTCGCGTTTGTGGGGATTGAGCTGGTTGGCACCACGGCTGCGGAAACCAAAGATCCGGAGAAATCGCTGCCGCGCGCCATCAACTCCATTCCGATTCGCATCATCATGTTCTACGTGTTTGCGCTGATTATCATCATGTCCGTCACGCCGTGGAGCTCGGTAGTGCCGACGAAGAGCCCGTTCGTTGAGCTGTTCGTGCTGGTGGGTCTGCCTGCGGCGGCGAGCCTGATTAACTTCGTGGTGCTGACCTCTGCGGCCTCTTCCGCCAACAGCGGCGTCTTCTCCACCAGCCGTATGCTTTATGGGCTGGCGCAGGATGGCGTGGCGCCGAAGGCGTTCGCCAAACTTTCTAAGCGCGCCGTGCCGGCGAAAGGGCTGACGTTCTCCTGTATCTGCCTGCTGGGCGGCGTCGTCATGCTCTATGTGAACCCGAACGTGATAACCGCGTTTACCATGATTACGACGGTATCGGCTATCCTGTTTATGTTCGTCTGGACCATCATCCTTTGCTCGTACCTGGTTTATCGCAAACAGCGTCCGCAACTGCATGAGAAGTCTATCTACAAGATGCCGCTCGGTAAGCTGATGTGCTGGGTCTGTATGGCGTTCTTTGTCTTTGTTATCGCGCTGCTGACGCTGGAAGACGATACCCGCCAGGCGCTACTGGTCACGCCGTTGTGGTTTGTCGTGCTGGGCGTGTGCTGGCTGTTTATCGGCAAGAAACGGCTGGCGAGCTTCCGCAAATAAAAAAGGGCCCACGTATCGGGCCCGAAAGGTCAAACGAAGAGGCGCTCAATGGGCGCCTTTTTTATTTTTCACCTGCGAGGGCACGCGGGAAAAGAATCGTGTTCTCAAGGCTGATGTGGTTCATCAGATCGTCAATCAGCGCATTAATGCCGTTATACATCGCGCGCCAGGTGGTGCAGGCTTCCGGCGGCGGCGTCACGTTATTGGTGGCGTGCTTAATCACTTCCAGCAGTTCGCCCGCTTCATCATGCTCGCTCTCCATGACGCTTATCGGCCCTGCCGCCTGGCGGCCCTGGCCCTGTTTGATCATCGGAAACAGAATGCGCTCTTCTTTCATCATGTGGCTGGTCAGCTCTTCATGCAGCATGGTCAGGTACTTGGCGAGGCCTTTCGGTACGCCAGGCTTATCCGCATGAACGCGCTCCACTTTGGCGGCCTGCAAAATGAGTTCCGGCAGTTGCTCACGGTGCCTGTCGTGGTAACGCACAAGGATGTGGTCGATGATCTCCGCCAGCGGCGCGCTATGCCACGCTTTCTCCAGCGGCTCTTCTGAAAGCGTCGCCAGTTCAGCTTCGATAGCTTCCAGATCCAGATTCTGCCGGGTCGCAGCGCGCAGCAGGGTTTGCTTGCCGCCGCAGCAAAAGTCGAGTTCGTATTTACGGAATAAAGCAGAGGCGCGGGGAATGGTAAGCGCCAGCTCGCCAAGGGGCCGATCGCGAAAGGCCATAGGGATTACCTCATCATCAGGAATATAAGATGCATATTAAATACATGTTTTAAGTGAAGCTATAACCCCTTATAGGCAGGGGATTAAAATGAGAGGTGCGTCACAATTTTTTTCCACATTTAACTTGCTGATTGCTATCAGGAAAGGCGCGTTTGCGGGCGCGATGCGCTGGAGAGTTATTAAACAAGCTGCTTTGCCTGCCGATAGATACACGTCTGATAACACCTGCAATAAGGCAATTCATGTTTAAACGTATAAAAGTTATAACTCTCTTAATCACCGTTCTGGGCGTTCTGGGCGCGCTGCAGCTCATTTCAGCGGGCGTGTTTATCAGCGCGCTGAATAACGACAAAAACAACTTTTCCGTCTCTCAGATTTCCAGCCAGAACGTGGCGGAGTTTACCGACGCCTGGATAAGCCTCAACCAGGCGCGCGTTACCCTTAACCGCGGCATGCTGCGCCTGCAAAGCAGCATGGCGAACCAGATTAACGGTGCGCAGCTCAATGAGCTGGTGAAAAATGCGAACAACCTGCTGGCGGAAGCGCAGAGCCATTATGATAAATACTATGCGCTGCCGGAAACGCCGGGGATGGATGAGCATATTGTTGATAGTCTGGAAGAGCACTATGGCATTTACCACGCCACGCTTGCCCGCATGAACACTTTCCTGGCGCAGGGCAACCTGGAGGAGATGTTCAAGCAAAACGCTGAGCAGAAGCAGGTCGCCATGCAGAAGGTTTACCGCGAATGGCGCGCAGCGCAGGCGAAGCTTACCAGCGCGGGCGTTACGGACAACGAAAACGACTACAAGCGTATCCTTTGGGTGCTTAGCGCCATCATGGCGGTTGTCGTCGCCGTTATCATCGCAAGCTGGATGGCGATGCGTCGGGTGCTGTTAATGCCGCTGCATGACGTGATAAGCCACATCCGCACTATTGCCGCAGGCGACCTGACGCAGGCTATCGACGCGGAAGGCAAAAACGAGATGGCGTTGCTGGCCCGCAACCTGCATGAAATGCAGCAGGCGCTGGTCAACACCGTCAGCGCCGTACGCGACAGCACCGATACTATCTTCACCGGCGCCGGCGAAATCTCTGCGGGCAGCAACGATCTCTCTTCCCGCACCGAGCAGCAGGCCGCGTCGCTGGAAGAGACGGCCGCCAGCATGGAACAGCTGACGGCAACGGTTAAGCAGAATGCGGATAACGCCCGGCAGGCGACCCAGCTGGCGCGCAGCGCCTCGGAAACCGCGCAGAAAGGCGGCAACGTGGTTAGCAGCGTGGTGAAAACGATGGATGAGATTGCGGCAAGCTCCAGTCAGATTGCGCAGATAACCAACGTTATCGACGGCATCGCTTTCCAGACCAATATCCTCGCGCTGAATGCGGCGGTGGAAGCGGCGCGCGCGGGCGAGCAGGGCCGCGGCTTCGCCGTCGTGGCGGGCGAAGTACGCACGCTGGCGCAACGCAGTGCTCAGGCGGCGAAAGAGATCAAAGCGCTGATCGAAAACTCCGGCAACCGCGTTGATGCGGGCAGCACGCTGGTGCGCGAAGCGGGCGACACCATGAAAGAGATAGTGGGCGCGGTGACGCGCGTAACGGACATCATGGGTGAAATCGCTTCTGCCTCGGACGAGCAGAGCCGTGGTATCGACCAGGTCGGCCAGGCGGTCGCGGAAATGGACAAAGTGACCCAGCAGAACGCCTCGCTGGTGGAAGAGTCCGCCGCCGCAGCGGCCGCGCTTGAAGAACAGGCGGCGCGCCTTAACGACGCGGTCGCCGTGTTCAAGCTGCGCCGTCAGGCCGCGGCGGGCGCGACGAAAACCGCGCTGAAAACGCCGGTTGCGGCGCCCGTGCTGAAAGCCCAGCCTGCCGGTCCGGCGGACAATAACTGGGAAACCTTCTGATAAGAACGCGCCGCTTTATGCGGCGCGTTTATTTTCATCCACCGACGCAGGTTCCACCGTCGGCTTTTCCGGCCTCGCGCGCACCGCTATCACCACGCCCGCCACCAGCAGCGCGATACCCGCAAGCGTTATCAGCGGCGGCATAGCCTGGCGCAGCAGGAAGGTATATAAAAGCCCGGCCAGCGTTTCAAAGACAATCAGCGGCCCGAGGACAACCGTCGGCAAGCGTTGGCTCGCCTGGTTCCAGCAAAGCGCGCCAATCCACGAGCAGCACACCGCAATCGCCACCATGAGCGCGATAAAAACGCCAGGCCGCGGCCCGAAAGGCAGCGCGAAGTCGCCCTGGCTCCCATCCAGCCAGAAGCAGACACCCACATAGCCGGCCAGCGAGACGGGCAGCGTCACCAGCGCCTGGGCTGTCGCCCACATCATCGGGTGCTTGTTCGGGTTCTCGCGCAGCCAGCGCGCATTACGCAGCGCATACCATGCCCAGCAGGCCACCGAAACCAGCGCCAGCGCAATGCCGCTACTGTAACGCCAGAGGCTGAAGTCGGGCAGGCCGCGATCGAGCTCCGCAATATTAACGAAAACCAGCCCAAAAGCGGTGCAAAGCAGCGCAGGCGCCATGCGCCGCCACGGCAGCTTGCCGTCGCGTTGGCTATAAAGCAGATTAGCGAAGACCGGGATAACCACCGGCAAAGTGCCGATTATCATGGTGGAGACAGGCGCGCCGGTGCGCTGGATAGCGCTCGCAAGGCAGACGTAATAGATAAGGTTGCCCATCATGGTAAGCGCCAGCGCGGTGAGCCAGTCCCGGCGGGAAAGCTGTTTTAGCCGCGCGCGGCCAAGCCAGGCGATGGGCAGCGCAATCAGGCCCAGCGCCAGATAACGCCCCATCGACTGCAACGCCGCCGGGTATTCCGGCACGATCAGCGGCCCAACAAAAATCAATCCCCAGAACAGCCCCGCCACGAGGGCATACACCACGCCTGTTAACATCTACTGCCTCTCTTTTCTCATCCGCCCTGTAGCTTAGAAGGGGAGGCGTGCCGGCGTATTGTATGAAATTGCGCAGTTCAGCTCAGGTCGTGCAGCGCTCTGGAGAGCGGTTCGGTGAGCTGGAGCTCGCTGAAAGCGACCTTTAACCCGGCCCGGCCAGGGGAGCAGCACATCGCGCCGATAAAATAGCGCTCCGCTTCGGGAAAGGGACACAGGCGCAGCAGCGGCCAGATGTCGCCGTCGGTGGAATACTGCAAGCGCAGCGCGCCTTTCAGGCGCGTCAGACGCAACCAGAAGTGGTTTTGCCGCGCCGGGAAAATACCGGTCGCCCAGTCGGAGTTCGGGTTCGTCAGCACGCTGCCTATCATTGGCGCGTCGTCGTTATACTCAATGCCCGCTTTGAGCCAGCGATGCTCATCAATGAGCAGCATCAGCCCCGCCTGATCGTAAAGGGTGGTGAAGTCGCCTTCGACACGCAGTTGAAAAGTGAAATCGCCGCTCGCTTCCACCCCATAAACATGGCCGGAGTGGCGCTGAAAACCATACCAGGTGTTTTGCCAAAAATCGGTTTCATTATCCGTGGTCGCATGCAGGACGTCATCGCGCAACGTCCACTGCTGCGGCGCGTTGAGCCAGCGCCAGCTTTCTGTCTGTTTCATAACGCCTCCCGCCTGAAGATGTGCCTGAAGTATAGCGGCGCAGAGGATGTCAGCGCGCCACCTGTTTCTGGTAGCGTACCGGGGTGATGCCGTAGCGGCGAGTGAAGGCGCGGGTAAGGTGCGACTGGTCGACTAATCCCGCCGCCGCCGCGACCTCCGCCGCAGGCATGCCGAGCGCGAGGAATTGCTTGGCGCGCCACAGGCGAATGGCCATCAGCATCTGATGAGGGGTAACGTGAAAGCGTCGCTTAAACTGGCGCTGGAAATGATACGGGCTAAGGGCCGCCACCTCCGCCAGCGCGTCGAGCGTTAGCGGCTGCATATAGTTGTCGTGCAGATAGTCGCGCACCCGGTCAAAGCGCTGTTGTCCGGGCGTTGCGGCGGGCGGCGAATGACGGGCGTAAGGGCGAAAGGCGTCGATAAGCTCAAGCAGCATGCCCTGCCAGGCGAGCGGGTCGGGCTGCGTCCAGAGCTGATGTATAAGCCGCCCTACGTGGCGCGAACGCTGCGGGTCGTGACGCTCCGCCTCGCTAAACCACCAGTTTTTCTCGCCGGTAAGCTGCTCAAGCAACGGCGGCTCAAGGTAGATCATCCGATAGCGCCAACCTTCCTGAGTCGCCGCTTCGCCGGTGTGCAGCTCATCCGGGTTCATGGTGATAAGCGAATTTACCGCCGCCACGTGTTGCGCGCCGCGATAGCGAAAGCGCTCCGCGCCGAGTTCAATCGTGCCGATGCCGAAAGCCTCGTGAGTGTGCGGTTCAAAGGCGTAGCGGGCGATATGGGCGTGATAAAGCTCAACGCCTGGCAACTGCGGCAATTGCCGGAAGCGGGCGCTGTCTTTTTCGTCAGGAAATTGCTCGGGTACGCCTTGCACGGTGGCTCTCCGCTAAGGATGAGGCTTCATTATAGGAACAAGCCTGTGTGACGCCACCGTTATTAACGTTTATTTAACGTATCGCTTATTCGACGCGAGAGAGGTTGGCGTCGTCGCAGCCCGCGTTGCGGCATTCGCGCTCAATGCTTTTCAGCAGTTCGATGCGGGAGGCCATTTTTTCGTTTACGCAGCCCAGCAGCAGGGTTGAGCCTTCCGCGCACGCCTGGTCGCGCGCCTTAAGCCAGGCGATTTGCGCTTTTTTCACCAGCGGCTTTTGCTCAGGGCTGAGTACCGACATCGTGTTTTTATACTGTTGGTTCAGGTCGCGGTCGCTCTGCACCATCTCCAGCGCGGCGCAGTAGGTCAGGTCATAGGCGCTGCGCGGATTGTCGCAACTCATAGACCAGGCTGAAGCGCTGCCAAGCAGCAGAGAAAAGGCGATAAGGCGTGCTTTCACGGGACGTTCCTTTTTAAGCCCACAGGCTTGAATCGTAAATGAGGGCACGCATTGTACAGGGCAGGCTGACAAAGCGCAGCCTGCCAGAATTAGCAATCAATCAGTTAGTCTGAAGCAGGGCGCGCAGGCTCTCTGCAAGCGGCGTGGTCGGGTGGCCGATAAGCGTGCTGAGCTGGCGGCTGTCGTCAAAAAGCCCGCCTTTTGATGCTCCCACGTCTGAGTTGGCAAGCAGGGCGGCGAACGGCTCCGGCAGGCCAGCGCCCTGCAACGCCGCTTTAAAATCGGCTTCGCTGAGGTTCTGGTAAACCACCGGTTTGCCGCTCAGTTCGCTTAGCTGCGCGGTCAGGTCGGAAAGCGTCCAGGCTTCGTCGCCCGCCAGTTCATAAACGTTGCCCGCCTGATTATCCAGGGTCATTACGCGGGCGGCGGCTTCGGCGTAGTCCGCACGCGTTGCACTGGCTATCTTGCCTTCTCCGGCGCTGCCGATAAACGCGCCATGTTCCAGCGCAGGCGGCACGCTCGCCAGATAATTTTCGGTATACCAGCCGTTACGCAGCAGCGCGAAGGGGATGCCCGATTCCGCCAGCATCTTTTCCGTGGCGACATGTTCTTCCGCCAGCCCCAGCGGCGAGCGGTCGGCGTGCAGCAGGCTGGTATAGGCGATGAATGTTACCCCGGCCGCTTTCGCCGCCTCAATCACGTTGCGGTGCTGCGGCGCGCGCTGTCCCACTTCGCTTGAGGAGATAAGCAGCAGCTTTTCCACGCCGGTTAGCGCAGCCTGAAGGGCGGCGGCATCGCCATATTCGGCGCGCCTCACCTGCACCCCTTTTTGAGCCAGGTCGGCGACTTTCGTCGGATCGCGTACGATGGCGACGAGCTGCTCTGCCGCCACGGTTTTCAGTAAGTCGGCAATAACAAGACGGCCAAGGTGGCCGGAAGCGCCGGTGATAGCAATCATAGGTTTACTCCTTCATGTTGGGTGACTGTTGTGGCACACTATCACCCAAGCTAACTTTTAGTAAGTACGCACAAAAAGGTAAGTATGGAAAAAATCAACGCTCCTGTCAGCCTGAGCGACCAGATGCGTAACGGGAATCTCTTCGCCGAGCAGTGCCCTTCGCGCGATGTGCTCAAACATGTCACCAGCCGCTGGGGCGTGCTGATCTTAGTGGCGCTGCGCGAAGGCACCCATCGCTTTAGCGACCTGCGGCGCAAAGTGGGCGGCGTAAGCGAAAAGATGCTGGCGCAGACGCTGCAGTGGCTGGAACATGACGGCTTCATCAATCGCAAATCGTTTCCGGTCGTTCCGCCGCATGTGGAGTACAGCCTGACGCCGCTTGGGCTGGAGGTGAGTGAGAAGGTGGCGGCGCTGGCCGACTGGATAGAGCTCAACCTGCCGCAGGTGCTGGCGTCCCGCCCGCCGGAGCAGGACGCCAGCGCGGATTAGCGCACATTTAAGTCTAGCTGATAGATGGCAAAGCCCGTCTCATCGCTGCCAGCCTGCTGCATCGGATACTGCGCGTTGGCTTTGATAAAGGCGGCCGCTTTTTCCGAAGGCGAGGTTTCGAAGCGGATATCCAGCTTGTTGTCGCTGTGAATGGGCGCGAGGCGCCAGTTGTTATCCGCCGCCGGATGAATCTCTCCGGCGCGTTTGGTTTCCGCGCTTATCCACGCCGCCAGCACCGCACGGTTTTCATCCGGTGAAGCGAAGGCAATATGATTGTCGCCGGTTCCCGCAAACTTGCCGCCATAAGCGCGATAGTTGTTGGTGGCGACAAGGAAAGTCATTTTCGGATCGATGGGTTTGCCGTTAAAGGTAAGGTTTTTAATGCGCTCGGCGTCTTTGTTCACCGGCTGGCACTCGCCGTCATATTTCGCCGGCTGCGTCACATCAATCTGGTACTTCACGCCGTCAATGACGTCGAAGTTGTAGGTGCGAAAGCCGTCCCAGTTAATCAGTGACTGCGGCTTCGTGCTGTGTACATCAATCTGATTAAACTGCCCGGCGGAGCACTCCAGCCACTCTTTCACTTCGGCGCCCGTCGCTTTCACGACCACCAGCGTGTTGGGGTAGAGATAGAGATCGGCGGCGTTGCGAAAGGTGAGCTGACCCTTTTCCACCTCAACAAAACTTGCCGGGTCGTTCTTGCGGCCGCCCGCTTTAAACGGCGCGGCGGCGGAGAGCACCGGCAGGTCTGCTAAATTCGGGTCGCCCTGAATGAAATGCTTCACGTAGGCGAGCTGGGCGTTATTAACGACCTGAACCGTCGGGTCGTCCTGCACCAGCGAGAGGTAGCTGTACATGTTGTCAGCGGATTTCCCGACAGGCTGGCTGACAAACTCGCGGGTGGCGTCGTGGTCCGCTTTCAGCACCTTCACCATATTCGCCTCTTCCGCCGCCAGCGATTTCTTCGCCGCCGCGTCGTAAATCGGCCGCGCCTCGGCTTTGCCCTGTGTAACCTGCCATTTTCCGCCGTCGTTGTTGAGCGTTAAGTCCACCACGCCGAGATGGTCGCCCCACATGCCTGGCATGACCGCCGGCACGCCGTTGAGCGTGCCTTTCGCAATATCCGCCCCCTTAATCGCGGCGAAATCTTTGCCGGGAAAAACGGCGTGGGCGTGGCCAAACAGAATGGCGTCTACGCCCGGCACCTGGCTTAAGTAGTAAACCGAGTTTTCCGCCATCGCTTTATACGGCTCGGCGGCGAGGCCGGAGTGGGCGACCACCACGACCAGATCCGCGCCTTTAGCCCGCATTTCCGGTACATACTTGCGCGCGGTTTCGGTAATGTCGTTGACGGTGACTTTGCCGCTCAGATTGGCTTTATCCCAGGTCATGATTTGCGGCGGCACAAAACCGATGTAGCCAATCTTCAGCGTCCAGGTTTTACCTTCTTTATCTTTTACGTCGGTGTTCTGGATGAGGTAGGGCGTGAAGAGCGGCTTATTGGTTTTCGCGTCGATAATATTGGCGTTAACGTAGGGGAATTTCGCGCCAGCCAGCGCTTTATTCAGGTAATCAAGCCCGTAGTTGAATTCGTGGTTGCCAAGGTTGCCCACGGCGTAGTTCAGCGTATTCAGCGCTTTGTAGACCGGGTGCACTTCGCCTTTATTCAGCCCCTTCGCCGCCATGTAATCGCCAAGCGGGCTGCCCTGAATAAGGTCGCCGTTATCCACCAGCACGCTGTTCGTCGCTTCGCTGCGCGCGGCGCTGATAAGGCTTGCGGTGCGCACCAGCCCGAACTTTTCAGTCGGCGCGTCTTTGTAGTAATCAAAGTCCATCATGTTGCTGTGCAGGTCGGTGGTTTCCAGGATGCGTAACTCCACCGTAGCGGCGTGGGCGCTGGCGGCAACCAGCGTGGCGAGCAGCGTTGCACTAAACTTAATCATCATGCAGGTCCTTTTTTAAGAGCAGAGCCACAAAAGTGTATGTATCTATCTTCTGTTGCTTACAAAAGTGTGAATCCTGCCAGAAAAAAATGTCCGGAACCTGGGATCGCTTCACAGATAGCGCAAGCTGCGCGGGGTGATATAAAAATCATATCGATAAAACAATGTGTTAATCTGCGAGGAAGTACTGTCGCGACACAAAAGAGGTGGACGATGTTAGAGAAGATTTGCCAACTGGCGCGGGAAGCGGGCAGCGCCATCATGGACGTCTACGAAGGGAAAAAGCCGCTTGAGGCCACCAGTAAACTCGATGATTCTCCGGTAACGGCGGCGGATATTGCCGCGCATAAAATTATCGCCGACGGGTTAAAGACACTGACGCCTGATATCCCGCTGCTTTCCGAAGAGGACCCACCGGGCTGGGAAGTGCGTCAGCACTGGCAGCGCTACTGGCTGGTAGACCCGCTCGATGGCACCAAAGAGTTCCTTAAGCGCAACGGCGAGTTCACGGTTAATATCGCCCTGATTGAAAACGGCAAGCCGGTGCTGGGCGTGGTCTACGCGCCGGTGCTGAACGTGATGTACAGCGCAGCGGATGGCAAGGCGTGGAAAGAAGAGTGCGGCGTGCGTAACCCCATTCACATTCGCGACGCCCGTCCACCGCTGGTGGTTATCAGCCGCTCCCATGGCAACAACGAAGAGCTCAAAGAGTATCTGCAGCAGTTGGGCGAGCACCAGACCACATCGATCGGCTCGTCGCTGAAATTCTGCCTTGTGGCGGAAGGACAGGCGCAACTTTATCCGCGGTTTGGGCCCACCAATATCTGGGATACGGCCGCCGGCCACGCGGTGGCGGTGGCGGCCGGGGCGCACGTGCACGACTGGCAGGGCAAAACGCTGGACTACACGCCGCGCGAATCCTTCCTTAACCCTGCTTTCCGCGTCACTATTTACTGAGTAACTTATGCAGCAGGTCCATCACCTGCTGCACTTCCTGCTGCGTCAGCGCGCCATCTTTCGCGAACTGAATACGCCCGTCTTTATCGAGCACCGCGACCGCTGAGCTTTCCGGCTCAAGCTGCCAGGCTTTAGCCACGATGCCGTTGCTGTCGACAATAAATTGCGACCACGGGTAGAGTTTTTTGTTGTCCTCCAGGCTGCTGCGCACAAACATGGCGGAGCCGGGGATAGCGTCGTCGGTATTGACGATAGTGGTGGTCTGGTAAGCATTGTGCGGTAGATTCGCCGCCTTGATGGCTTCAATCAGCGCCGCGTTTTTTTCCTTGGCGGAAACGCGCCCCGCAATATGTTGCACCACTCGCACTTTTCCAGGGAGCTGCGCGCTATTCCAGGTTTTGTAGCTAAACTTGTCGTTACTGTACATCAGCTCGCCCCGGTCGCTGATGCCGACAGGCGCCACGCGCTGATTCTTCTCAAAGTTATGTGCCGAAGCCATCAAGGGCAGCAGCAGGCAGGTAAGCGCCAGTGTTCCGCGCAGGGTCATACTTGACTCCTTATCATTTGTGTTGGCAGGTGATCGGACCACTTGGTCCCGGCCCGTTAAGCATAAACGCTCTCAGTTCGCTTTACCCGCAACAGGGATGCCAGTTTGCGGGCTGAGGCACAGTTCCTGATAAAAAAGTATGGTTGTTCTGCAGTTTTTGTCGTTTTGAAAAGATAATTCTGAAAGATTGTAATAAAAGCGTAAATAAGACCGGGTAAAGTGCGCACCAATCGGTTTCTGGTCTATAGTTTTCTGGCAACAAAATTTGCGCCTTATTTTTGTCGGGCCGAATGTGGACCGCAGGGGCGTACGATTTCGCAGGAGAGAACAATGAAAATTTTCCAACGTTACAACCCGCTTCAGGTGGCGAAGTACGTGAAGATCCTGTTTCGTGGACGGTTGTATATCAAGGATGTTGGCGCTTTCGAGTTCGATAAGGGCAAAATCCTGGTCCCGAAAGTGAAGGACAAGCAGCATTTATCGGTAATGTCCGAAGTAAACCGTCAGGTTATGCGTCTCCAGACTGAGATGGCCTAACTAAAAGGTTGTGCATGCAGTAAGACAAACGGCCCCGATGGGGCCGTTGGTGTTTCTGGCATCCGGTAATTTAGCCGCCCGGGAGCGGACAAAAGAAAAGGGCGGCTATGCCGCCCTTAACAGTTAAGCCGCGGATTGTTCATCCGGCAGTTTCGGCGCAAGCGTGGTGGGCTTGCTGTCGATACGCGTGACCAGCAGCTGGTCGATGCGGTAGTTATCAATATCCACCACTTCGAACTTATAGCCGGAGAATTTCACCGAGTCGGTACGTTTCGGGATTTTTCGCAGCATAAACATCATAAACCCGCCGATGGTTTCGTAGTTGCCGGACTGCGGGAACTCGTCGATATCCAACACGCGCATTACATCATCAATCGGCGTGCCGCCGTCGATAAGCCATGAGTTTTCATCACGCGCGACGATCTGCTCTTCCAGCCCCTGGCCCACCAGGTCGCCCATCAATGTGGTCATGACGTCGTTAAGCGTAATCAGGCCCACCACCAGCGCATATTCGTTCATGATAACGGCGAAGTCTTCGCCGGCGGTTTTGAAACTTTCCAGCGCTTCGGAAAGGGTTAGCGTATCGGGCACGATCAGCGTATTGCGGATCTGCACACCGCTGGTAAGCGCCAGACTCTGGTTCGCCAGCACGCGGTTGAGCAGGTCTTTCGAGTCAACATAACCGATGATGTGGTCGATATCCTGATTACAAACCAGGAACTTAGAGTGCGGATGCTCCGCAACCTTGTTCTTCAGGCTTTGCTCATCTTCATGCAGATCGAACCAGACGATGTTCTCGCGCGACGTCATTGAGGAGGGCACGGTACGCGACTCCAGCTCAAAGACATTCTCAATCAGCTCATGCTCCTGCTTACGCAGCACGCCCGCCAGCGCGCCCGCTTCCACCACGGCATAGATGTCGTCAGAGGTGATGTCGTCTTTACGCACCATCGGCAGCTTGAAGATGCGGAAAATCACGTTCGCCATGCCGTTAAAGAACCAGACCAGCGGGCGGAAGATAAACAGGCAGAAGCGCATCGGGTTGATGATGCGCAAAGCCACGGCTTCGGGCGCAATCATACCGATGCGTTTCGGCGTCAGGTCAGCAAACAGAATGAACAGGCTGGTGACGAGCGTAAAGGAGAGAATAAAGCTGACCTGCTCGGCCGCTTCGGGCGACATGAAGTTGATAAGCATGCCGTAAAACGCCGGAGAAAACGCCGCATCGCCCACGATACCGCCAAGAATGGCGACGGCGTTAAGGCCTATCTGCACGACGGTAAAGAAGGTGCCGGGGTTTTCCTGCATTTTCAGGATGCGTTGCGCGTTGATGTTGCCTTCGTCGGCCATCAGCTTAAGTTTGATTTTGCGGGAAGCGGCCAGCGAAATCTCAGAGAGCGAGAAGAACGAACTGACGCCGATCAGACAAAGTATTATCAAAATACTGTTTAACATATCTTATCCAGTCATCGACCGGATCCTCGGAAGGGAAGTGGATTTTTGTTGAGTAAAACACAGGTGAATGCTGTCTCGTAGCGTGTGAGTCCAGCAAATTCAACGGCTAGTATAGCGTAAGCCCTGATAAGGCTGCCAGTAGGCGAAAAGCGGGCAGCAGCTTTGATGGGAAGCATTCTCATTTAAAGGTGAGTCGCCGCGCTAACTATAATCGATTCCGAGCGAACGTTATAGAAGAAAATGCGCATTTTTTATTCAATTTGTCGGTCTTGTCTCGGATGAAGCAGGGCGCCGCAAGCCCGCTAAAAGGCAGCATTACGCTGCCTTTTTCTACGCGCGTTACGCCTGGGCTGGCAGGCAAACGCCAATGCCGCCGATACCGCAGTAGCCGTAAGGGTTTTTATGCAGATATTGCTGGTGATCGTCCTCTGCGTAATAGAACGGCGTCGCGTTGGCGATTTCGGTCGTAATGTGGCGCCGGTCGCCCGCCGCTTCCATCGCCGCCTGGAAGCGTTTGAAGCTTTCACGCGCTGCGGCGTTCTGCTCCGGCGTTAACGGATAAATCGCCGAGCGGTACTGGCTGCCGACGTCGTTGCCCTGGCGCATGCCCTGGGCCGGATCGTGGTTTTCCCAGAATACCTGCAGCAGTTTTTCATAGCTGACCACTTTCGGGTCATAGACGACGCGGACCGCTTCCGCATGCCCGGTACGACCGCTGCACACTTCCCGATAAGTCGGATTAGGTGTATAGCCACCGGTATACCCTGCCGCAGTACTATATACGCCGGGTAACTGCCAGAAGAGACGTTCCACGCCCCAGAAGCAACCCATGGCGAACAGCGCAATTTCCATACCGTCCGGTACGTTGGTCATTGAATGGCCGTTAACGGCGTGCAGCGTTGCTACAGGCATGGGGGTATTACGGCCCGGCAACGCCTCGGACTGAGTAACCAGCTGTTTTTTATCGAAAATACTCATAATGAGGGGCCTCCAGGAATAAGGGGGACGAGCAAAAGCGGCGCGGCGGTTGTCACGGAGCGACTCTTTGCTCACAATAAATCTGGTGAATGCGACTAGATTAAACATAAGAAATATTTGGGGTGTCGTCGCTTTTTCAACTCCACAATCGGAGATTTGTTAAGCCGCGGAGCGGCACTAAAGTTTCCTGACCGGGGTGGAAACAAGGCTATTCAGGAGAAATTGTGCCACGAATCCGTATGTTATGCTGCGCCAGCCTGCTGCTGGCGAGCGGAGCCGTTGACGCCGCCAGCGTCCGCCTCCAGGTTGAAGGGTTGAGCGGAGAGCTGCAAAAAAATGTCCGCGCCCAACTGTCTACCATTGAAAGCGATGAAGTGACACCAGACCGGCGTTTTCGCGCACGCGTGGATGACGCCATCCGCGAAGGGTTGAAAGCGCTTGGCTATTACGAACCGAAAATAGACTTTACGCTGCGTCCGCCGCCGGCGAAGGGCGGCAGGCAGGTGCTGATTGCCCGCGTCTCGCCGGGCGAACCGGTGCGCATAGGCGGCACGGATGTGATTTTGCGCGGCGGCGCGCGAAACGACGAAGAGTACCTTTCCTTATTAAAAAAGCGCCCGGCCATCGGCACGGTGCTTAACCACAATGATTACGACAGCTTCAAAAAGGGGCTGACCAGCGTGGCGCTGCGTCGGGGCTACTTCGACAGCGAATACAAAAAAAGCCAGCTCGGCGTGTCGCTTGAGCGCCATCAGGCGTTCTGGGATATCGACTATGACAGCGGTCAACGTTATCGTTTCGGCGAAGTTACCTTCGCTAACTCGCAAATTCGCGACGAATACCTGCAGAATCTCGTGCCTTTTAAAGAGGGCGAGTACTACCACTCCAGCGACGTAGGCGAACTGAGCCGTCGCCTTTCAGCTACCGGCTGGTTCAATTCCGTCGTGGTGGCGCCGGAGTTTGAAAAATCCCGACAGACGAAGGTGCTGCCGCTGCGCGCCGTGGTATCGCCGCGCACCGAGAACACCATTGAAACCGGCGTGGGCTACTCCACCGACGTCGGCCCGCGGGTAAAAGCCACCTGGCGCAAGCCGTGGATAAACTCTTACGGCCACAGCTTTTCGACCACCGCCAGCATCTCCGCGCCGGAACAACAGCTTGATTTCAGCTACAAGGTGCCGCTGCTGAAGAACCCGCTGGAGCAATATTATCTGGTGCAGGGCGGTTTTAAGCGCACCGATCTCAATGACACCGAGGCGGATTCCACGACCCTTGCGCTCTCTCGCTACTGGGATCTCTCCAGCGGCTGGCAGCGCGCCATTAACCTGCGCTGGAGTCTCGACCACTTTACGCAGGCGGATGTTACGAATACTACGATGCTGCTCTACCCCGGGGTGATGATAAGCCGTACCCGCTCGCGCGGCGGCCTGATGCCCACCTGGGGCGATTCGCAGCGCTATTCCATCGACTACTCCGATACGGCCTGGGGATCGGATGTCGATTTCGTGGTGCTGCAGGCGCAAAACGTCTGGATCCGCACCCTCTACGATCGCCATCGCTTTGTCGTGCGCGGCAATCTCGGCTGGATTGAGACCAACGATTTCGACCGCGTGCCGCCAGATTTGCGCTTCTTCGCAGGCGGCGACCGCAGTATTCGCGGGTACAAATATAAATCTATCTCGCCGGAAGATGATGACGGCAAGCTGACCGGCGCTTCAAAGCTCGCTACCGGGTCGCTGGAATACCAGTACAACGTGACCGGCAAGTGGTGGGGCGCAGCCTTTGTCGATTCCGGCGAGGCGGTGAACGATATCAAGCAAAGCAACTTCAAGACCGGCGCGGGCGTCGGGGTGCGCTGGCAGTCGCCTGTCGGCCCCATCAAGCTCGATTTCGCCGTGCCGGTTGGCGACAAAGAGGAGCATGGTTTGCAGTTTTACATCGGTCTGGGGCCTGAATTATGAGTCGTTGGAAAAAAATCAGCCTCGCCGTGCTGGTGTTTATCTTGTTGTTGCTGGGTACCGCGGCGTTTCTGGTGGGGACGACCAGCGGCCTGCATCTTTTATTTAACGCCGCAAATCGTTGGGTGCCGGGGCTGGATATTGGCAGCGTAACCGGCGGCTGGCGCAACCTGACGCTTAAAAACGTGCGCTATGAGCAGCCCGGCGTGGATGTCACCGCAGGCGAACTGCACCTGGCGGTGAAGCTCGGCTGCCTGCGCGACAGCAGCCTGTGCGTGAACGATCTTTCGCTCAAAGATATTAACGTAGTGGTCGATACCAAAAAAATGCCGCCTGCCGCGCAAGTGGAGGAAGAAGATAGCGGACCGCTTAACCTCTCAACGCCTTATCCCATAACGCTTTCCCGCGTGGCGCTGAACAACGTCAACGTCAAAATCGATGACACCACCGTTTCCGTAATGGATTTCACTTCCGGGTTGAGCTGGGAAGATCGCAACCTGACGCTGCTGCCCACTTCCCTTCAGGGGCTGCTGGTCGCCTTGCCGAAGGTAGCGAAAGTGGCGCAGGAAGAGGTGGTGGAGCCGAAGATAGATAAGCCGCGCCCGGAAGAGGCGCCGCTTGGCGAAACGCTGCGCGATCTCTTCTCGAAACCGGTGCTGCCGGAGATGACCGACGTGCATCTGCCGCTGAACCTCACCATTCAGGAATTTCGCGGCGAACAGCTGCGCCTGACGGGCGATACCGATATCACCGTGCGCACTATGCTGCTGAAGGTGAGCAGCGTCGACGGCATGACGAAGCTCGACGCGCTGGATATCGATTCCAACCAGGGCATCGTGAACGCCACCGGCACGGCGGAGCTTCGCAACAGCTGGCCGGTAGACATCACCCTGAACAGCACGCTGAATGTGGACCCGCTTAAGGGCGAAAAGGTGAAGCTGAAGCTTGGCGGCGCGCTGCGCGAACAGCTGGAGCTTGGCGTTAACCTCTCCGGCCCGCTCGATGCGGTGCTGCGCGCTCAGACGCGCCTTGCTGAACCCGGCTTGCCGCTGAACCTCGAGCTGACCAGCGAGCAGCTTTACTGGCCGCTCACCGGCCCGAAGCAGTACCAGGCGGATGACATTAAGCTGAAATTCACCGGCAAGATGACCGACTATGCGCTCTCGTTCCGCACCGCGGTACGCGGCGAGCAACTGCCGCCCGCCACCATTACGCTGGACGGCAAAGGCAACGAGCAGCAAATCAATATCGATAAGCTGGACGTGGCGGCGCTGCAGGGGCATACCACCCTGAAAGCGCTGCTCGACTGGCGTCAGGCCATCAGCTGGCGCGGCGAACTGGCGCTGAACGGCATCAATACCGCGAAACAGTATCCGGACTGGCCTTCAAAGCTGGACGGGCTGATGAAACTGCGCGGCAGTTACTACGGCAGCAGCTGGCAGCTCGATGTGCCGGAGCTGAAGCTCGCCGGCAACGTTAAGCAAAATAAAGTGAACGTCAACGGCCAGCTTAAAGGCAACAGCTACATGCAGTGGACCATCCCGGGCCTGCATCTGGAACTGGGACGCAATAAGGCGGACGTAAAAGGCGAACTGGGCGTGAAGGACCTGGCGCTCGACGCCGTTATCGACGCGCCGGGGCTGGATAATGCATTGCCAGGCCTGGGCGGTACGGCGAAAGGGCTGGTGAAGATCCGCGGCAGCGTGGACGCCCCGCAGCTCCAGGCCGACGTTACCGCACGCGGCCTGCGCTGGCAGGAGCTTTCTGTCGCCCTGGCGCGTTTGCAGGGCGATATAAAATCGACCGACCAGATAGCGGGCAACCTTGACCTACGCGTGGAGCGGCTGGTGCAGGGCGATATTACTATGCGCCTGATTACGCTTGCGGCGAAAGGCAGCGAAAAAGAGCACCAGCTCCAGCTGCGCGCGCAGGGCGAGCCGGTTTCCGGCCAGTTAGATCTGCGCGGCAGCTTCGATCGTAAGACCACGCGCTGGCGCGGCACGCTCGATAACACCCGCTTCGAAACGCCGGTAGGGCCGTGGTCCCTGACCCGCGCCATTGCGCTGGATTACCGTGGCGAAGAGCAGAAAGTCAGCATCGGACCGCATTGCTGGGCGAATCCGAACGCTGAACTTTGCGTACCGCAGACGGTGGATGCGGGCGCAGCCGGGCACGCGGTAGTGAATCTCAATCGCTTCGATCTGGCGATGCTGAAGCCCTTTATGCCGCAAGCGACCCAGGCGAGCGGCATCTTCAGCGGCAACGCGGACGTGAGTTGGGACACCACCAAAGAAGGGTTGCCGCAGGGCAAAGTGCAGCTGGCTGGCCGGGGCGTACGCGTAACGCAGATAGTCAACGACAACGCGCTGCCGGTCGCTTTCGATACGCTCAACCTGAGCGCGGAGCTGCGCAATAACCGCGCGGAGCTCAACTGGCTGATTCGCCTGGTCAACAACGGCCAGTTTGACGGCCAGGTGCAAATCAGCGACCCGCAGGATCGCCGTAATCTGGCGGGCAACGTGAATATCCGCAACTTCTCGCTGGCGATTGCCAACCCGGTTTTCTCGCGTGGAGAAAAAGCGGCGGGGACGCTTAATGCGAACTTACGACTTGGCGGCAACGCCGAACGCCCGCAGCTCTTCGGCCAGATGCAGCTTAACGGCGTGGATATCGAAGGCAACTTTATGCCATTCGACATGCAGCCAAGCCAACTGGCGATGAACTTCAATGGCATGAGCTCAACCCTGCAGGGCGTGGTGCGCACGCAGCAGGGGGAGATTGCCCTTAACGGCAACGCCGACTGGAGCCAGCTCGATAACTGGCGGGCGCGCATCGCCGCGAAGGGCAGCCGGGTGCGCATTACGGTGCCGCCGATGGTGAGGCTGGACGTGTCGCCGGACGTGGTGCTGGAAGCCACGCCGAACCTTATCACGCTCGACGGCAACGCCGACGTGCCGTGGGCGCGTATCGTCGTGAAGGACTTGCCGGAAAGCGCCGTTGGCGTCTCCAAAGACGAAGTTATGCTCGATGAAAATCTGAAACCAGAAAAAGACCCGAGCGCATCCATCCCGATTAATAGTAATCTGACCGTTCACGTGGGCAACAACGTGCGGATAGACGCTTTTGGGCTAAAAGCGCGGCTTACCGGCGACCTGAAAGTCGGCCAGGATAAGCAAGGGCTGGGGCTTAACGGCCAGATTAACATTCCGGATGGCGAAGGGCGCTTCCATGCTTACGGTCAGGATCTGATCGTGCGTAAAGGGGAAATCCTCTTCGCCGGCCCGCCGGATCAACCTGTGTTCAACATCGAAGCGATTCGTAACCCGGACGCCACCGAGAACGATGTTACCGCAGGCGTTAAAGTCACCGGTACGCCGGACGCGCCTAAGGTAGAGGTTTTCTCCGACCCGGCCATGTCCCAGCAGGAAGCGCTCTCTTATCTGCTTCGCGGACAAGGGCTTGAGAGCAACCAGAGCGACAGCGAAGCGATGACGTCGATGCTGATTGGTCTGGGGGTTGCACAAAGTGGGCAGGTTGTGGGTAAAATCGGCGAGACGTTTGGCGTGAAGAATCTGGCGCTGGATACCGAAGGGGTGGGCGACTCGTCCCAGGTGGTGGTCAGCGGCTATGTACTGCCGGGTCTACAGGTGAAGTATGGCGTGGGTATTTTTGACTCGCTGGCGACGCTCACGCTGCGCTACCGCCTTATGCCTAAGCTATATCTGGAAGCGGTGTCTGGCGTAGATCAGGCACTTGATCTGCTCTATCAGTTTGAGTTTTAGCAATGCGAATATTTGTCTACGGCAGTTTACGACGCAAACAAGGCAACAGCCACTGGATGACCAACGCTCAGTGGCTGGGCGACTATGACATCGACCATTACCAGCTTTACAGCCTCGGCCACTACCCAGGTGCGGTGCCAGGCGAGGGAACGGTAACGGGCGAGGTCTATCGCATAGACGCCTCCACGCTCGCCGAACTGGACGCTCTGCGTACCAGCGGCGGCGAATACAAACGGCAGCTCATCCAGACGCCTTACGGCAGTGCCTGGATGTATGTCTACCAGCGCCCTGTCGAAGGCTTAACACGTATCGACAGCGGCAACTGGCTCGACAGAGACGCTAATTAACCCCTCCCCAAACCACGCTTCGGCGTGGTTTTTCTTTCTATTTCCTAAAACACTTCTTTGATCGCTCACTTTTATTATTAAAGCTAATCAGCGCCTTAACGCGGGTTTGTTACGCCGCTGTTATTTAAAGTCCAGGTTTAAACTTTATTAAAGTCCATATTTAGAATGCTTAATTTTATTTTGGCCTGATTATGGTGTTTTATATACACAACGAATCGGACATGAAGTTCTATTTCGTCAGTGAATTGAATTAATGAGGCAAGTCTCAATTTTGATTCACGAGCTTTATGGAAGGTCTTATTTTGGATTGCTTTGGTGATTGAGGAAATAGCACTAAAGTCTAAAATTAGCCTCCACTACGCAGCACAGTTTATGAAATATGAAAGAATGCTTTTTATTATTGGCGTTATGAATATTGTGTTTATTGGTTGCGTATTTAACCCCAAGGACTTAATTATTTTTTAAAGGATATACGTATGAACTTCAAAAAAGTTGCTCTGGCTTCGGTAATGGGTCTGGTTCTGGCGGCGTCTGCACAGGCGGCAGATCAGGGCCACGGTAAAGTGACCTTCACCGGCTCCATTATCGACGCACCGTGCTCCATC
>NZ_JALJCP010000012.1:0-83460 GCF_023079515.1 Franconibacter sp. IITDAS19
TTAAGAATCCAGTCCATCTGAGTGCCCACACAGATTGTCTGATAAATTGTTAAAGAGCAGTGCCGCTTCGCTTTTTTCTCAGCGGCGCGGGTTGCGTATACTACGCTTTCCCGCTTCAGAGTCAAGCGTTAATTTCGCTTAATTCCGTTTTGATTCTTGCTGCCAGGCCGGCGTGTATGCCGTTGTGCCGTGTCAGTGGAGGCGCATTATAGGGCCTGTTTCGGCGCTGACAAGAGAAAAATACAAAAAAGTTATCGTTCGGTCATTTCCCAGGCAACTCGCCTAACCATTGCGCGGATTGTGCGAAAGACGAGCGATTTCCCGGGCAAAAGCCGCGACCTGTTTCCAGTCGGTGTAGACCACTTCTTTACGGGTATCCGTTTCCCCGCCTGTCATTTTCATAATCAACCGAATCATGAAACGGTCATACCAGCGATAACGCGGATAACGCAAAGCGCCTGCAAACACCGCACAGTGGTCTGGACGCCATAGAGAATGAAGAAGAAATTTACGCGTGTAGTTGTTAGTTTGCGGCGTACGTTTCTCTGGCTTACGCGCGACAAGGTTTACGGAAAAGAAAGCGCCCGGTAAAGCGTTCAGTTCCGCATGATGCTTTTTCACAAACGCGTCCAGCGCCGCGTGAAAGTGTCCGTAGCGGATAGAAGCGCCAATGACGACTTTGTTATAGAGCGACCAGTCGATAGTTTCCGCACGGTGCAAATTCATAACGTCCGCGTCCACGCCCTGCTCTTTTAGTTCCGAAGCGATAAAGGACGCTATCTCACGCGTCTGTCCATCTCGGGTAGAAAACAAAATAAGGGTTTTCAATACAGACTCCATTTATTCGCGCCAGAAGGTAGGTGTAAACAGCACCAGCAGAGTAAAAACTTCCAGACGACCAAACAGCATGTTCGCCATCAGGACCCATTTCGCGACCGGGTTCATGCTGGCGAAGTTATCCGCTACCACGCCAAGCCCCGGCCCCAGGTTATTCAGCGTTGCGACGACCGAGGCGAAAGCCGAAAAGTCATCCACCCCTGTCGCGATAATCGCCAGCATGCTGATAATAAATACCAACGCATAGGCAGAGAAGAACCCCCATACCGCCTCGAGTATGCGTTCCGGCAAGGCGCGGTTGCCAAGCTTAATGGTGTAAACCGCGTTGGGATGAACCAGCCGTTTCAGTTCGCGGTTCCCTTGCTTAAAGAGCAGCAGAATACGAATCACTTTAAGCCCACCGCCAGTCGACCCGGCGCAGCCGCCGATAAAAGCGGAACAAAGCAGCAGCACAGGTAAGAAAAGCGGCCAGCGCGCAATACTGTCTGTGGTAAAGCCTGCGGTAGTCGCCATTGAGACCACCTGAAAAAACGCCTGGTTTAACGTCATCACGGCGGAGTTATAAACGTCGTGGAACCAGAGCACCAGCGTACAGACCGCCACCAGCGTCACCTGTACGCCAATAAACATCCGAAACTCCGGATCCCGCCAGTAAACCTTCAGGTTACGTCCGCTCAGCAGCGAAAAGTGCAGGCCGTAGTTACAGCCGGAAATAAGCAGGAAGATAGCGATAATGGTATTGATGGTAGGGCTGTCAAAATAGCCCACGCTCGCATCGTGCGTAGAGAAACCGCCGATAGCGATAGTCGCAAAACTATGGCCGATGGCGTCAAAAGCGGACATCCCGGCGAACCACAGCGCCAGCGCGCAGGCAACGGTAAGCAAAACGTAAATCAGCCACAGCGTTTTCGCCGTTTCAGCGATGCGGGGGCGCATTTTATTGTCCTTGAGCGGTCCTGGCATTTCGGCGCGATAAAGCTGCATCCCCCCGACGCCCAGAATAGGCAGAATCGCCACCGCCAGGACGATGATCCCCATACCGCCGAACCACTGCAGCATCTGGCGATAAAACAAAATAGCGTGGGGTAACGAGTCCAGCCCCACCAGCGTTGTTGCGCCTGTGGTCGTTAATCCGGAAAAGGATTCAAAGAAGGCGTCGGTAACCGTCAGGTTCGGCCGTTCAGAAAAGATAAAGGGCAACGCCCCCACGCTTCCCAACACCGTCCAGAAGAGAACGACGATAAGAAACCCCTCGCGGGATTTCAGCTCTTTTTTCTCCCGGCGGTTTGGCCACCAGAGCACCGCGCCTATCGCCAGCGCGACAAAGAAGGTTTGCGTAAAGGCACGGCCCGCGCCGTCCCGGTAAATGAGGGCCACCAGTCCAGGGATAATCATGGTCCCGGAAAAGAGAATAACCAGTAGTCCAACGATTCGGGTTATGGCGCGAAAATGCATCAGCCGCTTCCTTAGGGATCAAAAAAACGAGGGGGGATTATTATTCAACCGGTAACAAATGCAACGCGCCGCGACTAAAATCCGCAAGCCTTGAAGAAAACAACGCCACCTGCGTATGAGGCAGCGCCACGCGCAACGTCACGCCCGCCTGGTAATCGCTGTGCACTATCAGCCCCTCATGCTGCTTAAGCAGAGCGTCGATACCGGTGAGCTGTGCGTAATCACACAGCAAAGTATATTCAGTTAACGGCACTTTGCGGAGCGTGACGAGCTGATTGAGCGCCAGTTGCACGCCGCCGCCATAGGCTTTCACCAGCCCACCCGTCCCAAGCTTAATGCCGCCGTAGTAGCGCACCACCACGGCGGTAATTTCGCCTACCCCACTGCCGAGCAGTTGAGCAAGCATCGGCTTACCCGCCGTTCCCGCGGGTTCGCCGTCATCGGAAAAGCCCAGCTTTTGTGAATCATCCGGCGCGCCCGCCACCCAGGCCTGACAGTGATGACGGGCATCAGGATGCTCCGCCTTCACTTGCCCGACGAACGCTTTCGCCGCTTCCACGCCATCGGTATGCGCGAGCAGCGTAATAAAGCGGCTTTTCTTTATCTCTTCTGTAACGGTGACCGGCTGCGCCGGAATAAGCCAGCTTTCCATCAGGCGAGCTTGAGATCCCGCGTCATGTTTTCCGTGCCGTTCTCGTGAATCACCACGTTATCCTCAATGCGGATGCCGCCGAACGGCTTAAGCGCTTCAATCTTCTGCCAGTTGAAATGTTTGCTGTACTGCCCTTCACGCCACGGCGCGAGCAGCGACTCGATAAAGTAAATGCCAGGCTCGATGGTCAGCACCATGCGCGGCTGCAGCACACGGGTACAGCGCAGATAAGGATATTTTTCCGGGGCAGGAAGGTGCGTGCCGGTATCGTCTTGCATGAATCCCGCCACGTCGTGCACCTGCAGGCCCAGCGGATGACCGATTCCGTGCGGCATAAACGGCCCGGTAATATTAGTTTCCACCATCGCCTCTTCGCTGATGTCATTCACAATCTGATGACGACGCAGCAGCTTCGCGATGCGCTGATGGAACTGCACGTGATAATCGATGTAGTTCACGCCCGCCTTCATCGTGCCAATCAACGCCAGTTGCTCGTCGTTCACGTCTTTAATCAGCTGCGCAAAGTCGTTATCGCTGCTGGCGGCCCAGGTACGGGTGAGATCTGCCGCATAGCCGTTATATTCCGCCCCGGCATCCAGCAGGAAGCTGCGCATCTCTGCGGGCGCCTGCTGATCAAGCTTCGTGTAATGCAGCACGGCGGCATGCTCATTGAGCGCCACGATATTGCCGTAAGGCACGTCGGTATCGCGATGGCCGGTGGCGGTCAGGTAAGCGAGATTAATATCAAACTCGCTCATTCCGGAAAGGAAAGCTTCGTGCGCAGCCCGATGGCCAATTACTGCCGTTTTCTGCGCTTCGCGCATACAGGCCAGTTCGTAATCCGTCTTATAAGCCCGATAGTAGTGCAGATAGTCGATAACCCCTTTCGGGTTGATCTTATCGGCAGCGATGCTCAGCTGTATCGCACGTTCCGGCGCCGGCCCGATATAAGCAATATTACCGCGCGCGGCAGGAAGCTGGCTGCCGATGCCATCCGCTTTCGGCAGTGCGATAATCTCTATCTCGTCCGTCCAGAATGACTGCGGCAACGGCTCTACGTTGTGCCAGTAATCGACCGGCAGATAAAACCAGAGCTTCGGTTTGTTGACGCCATCCACCAGCAACCAGCAGTTCGGCACTTGGGTCACCGGCACCCAGGCTTTAAACTGCGGGTTTACTTTAAACGGATAAGGATGGTCATCAAGAAAGACGTTGAACAGCTCACCAGAATGGATGAGCAGCGCATCAAGATTAAAGCGCGACAGCACATTACGGGTACGTTCCTGTAACGTAGCCAGATGATTTTTATAAAGAGCAGCCAACGAATCCATAATTTACCCTTCACCTATTAGTCCTAAACCCCGGCATCTTAGCACAACTTATCTGCACAAACGGGTTTCCCCCATCCGTGATCAAGTTTGCAAATATTTAAAGAGAAATTTGCATTTCATTAACATCAACTCCACACTCCGCTTCATCTGGTACGACCAGATCACCTTGCTGGATTCAGGAGACTGACATGCTCTACAAAGGCGACACCCTGTACCTTAACTGGCTGGAAGATGGCATCGCCGAACTGGTGTTTGATGCCCCAGGCTCGGTTAACAAGCTCGACACCGCGACCGTTGCAAGCCTTGGCCACGCATTAGATGTGCTGGAAAAACAATCCGATCTTAAAGGTTTGCTGCTGCGCTCAGAGAAAGCGGCTTTTATCGTTGGCGCGGATATTAACGAATTTCTTTCCCTGTTCCTCGTGCCGCAGGCGCAGTTAAGCGACTGGCTGCGTTTCGCCAACCGCATTTTCAACCGTCTTGAGGATCTGCCGGTCCCCACCCTTTCCGCCATTAACGGCTATGCGCTGGGGGGCGGCTGCGAATGCGTGCTGGCGACCGATTACCGTATCGCCACGCCGGACCTGCGTATCGGCCTGCCGGAAACGAAGCTTGGCATCATGCCGGGCTTTGGCGGCTCGGTTCGCCTGCCGCGTCTGCTGGGCGCCGATAGCGCGCTGGAAATTATCGCCGCCGGAAAAGATGTCAGCGCGCAAGAGGCGTTGAAGCTTGGCCTGGTGGACGCCGTCGTCAATGCTGACAAATTACGCGAAGGGGCGCTCAGCGTGTTGCGCCAGGCCATGAAAGGCGACCTGGACTGGAAAGCGAAACGCGCGCCGAAGCTTGAGCCGCTGAAGCTCAGCAAGATTGAAGCCGCCATGAGCTTCACCATTGCAAAAGGCGTGGTCATGCAAACCGCCGGTAAACACTATCCTGCGCCGATGACCGCCGTGAAGACTATCGAAGCGGCGGCGGGCCTTGGGCGCGACGAAGCGCTGGAGCTGGAAAACCAAAGTTTTGTGCCGCTTGCGCATTCCAGCGAAGCGCGCGCGCTGGTCGGCATTTTCTTAAACGATCAGTACGTAAAAGGCCAGGCGAAGAAACTGACGAAATCGGTTGAAGCGCCGAAGCAGGCCGCCGTACTGGGCGCAGGCATAATGGGCGGCGGCATCGCTTATCAATCCGCCTGGAAAGGCGTGCCGGCGATCATGAAAGATATTAATGAGAAATCGCTGGCGCTCGGCATCGGCGAAGCCAGCAAGCTGCTCAATAAACAGCTTGAGCGCGGCAAAATCGACGGGCTGAAGATGGCGGGCGTTATCGCCACTATTCATCCGACGCTGGATTACGCCGGGTTCGATCGCGTTGATGTTGTCGTAGAAGCGGTCGTGGAAAACCCGAAGGTGAAAAAAGCGGTGCTGGCGGAAACCGAAGAGAAGGTGCGCCCCGATACGGTGCTGGCTTCCAACACCTCGACCATTCCTATCACCGAACTGGCAAGCGCGCTTAAACGCCCGGAAAATTTCTGCGGCATGCACTTCTTCAATCCGGTGCACCGCATGCCGCTGGTGGAAGTGATCCGCGGCGAAAAAACCTCTGAAGAAACCATCGCCAAAGTGGTGGCCTGGGCCAGCCAGATGGGGAAAACTCCGGTAGTGGTAAACGACTGTCCCGGCTTTTTCGTCAACCGCGTGCTGTTCCCTTACTTTGCCGGTTTCAGCCAGCTGCTGCGTGACGGCGCGGATTTCCGTCAGATAGATAAAGTGATGGAAAAACAGTTCGGCTGGCCGATGGGCCCCGCTTATTTACTGGATGTGGTCGGCATTGATACCGCGCACCACGCGCAGGCCGTTATGGCGGCCGGTTTCCCGCAGCGTATGCAGAAAGATTACCGCGACGCTATCGACGCGCTGTTCGACGCCGGCCGCTACGGCCAGAAAAACGGTAAAGGCTTTTACAGCTATAAAGAAGACAGCAAAGGCAAACCGCGCAAAGAGCAGGATGACGCAACAGACGGCCTGCTTGCTGAAGTCAGCCAACCGAAGCGCAACTTCAGCGATGAAGAGATTATCGCCCGCATGATGATCCCGATGGTTAATGAAGTGGTTCGCTGTCTGGAAGAAGGCGTTATCGCAGGCCCTGCGGAAGCGGATATGGCATTAGTCTACGGGCTGGGCTTCCCTCCGTTCCACGGCGGCGCGTTCCGTTGGCTTGATACACAGGGCAGTGCGAAGTATCTGGATATGGCGCAACGCTATCAGGCGCTGGGGCCGCTTTATGAAGTACCGGCGGGGCTGCGTGAAAAAGCGCGCCGCAACGAGCCCTATTACCCTCAGGTTGAACCCGCCCAGGCGGCTGGCGAACTGAAAACGGCTTAAGGAGCGAAGTATGGAGAAGGTTGTAATTGTTGACGCTATCCGCACCCCGATGGGCCGTTCCAAAGGCGGCGCCTTTCGCCACGTGCGGGCAGAGGATCTTTCCGCGCACCTGATGCGCAGCCTGCTTTCACGTAATCCGCAGCTGGAAGCCAACGCCATTAATGATATTTACTGGGGCTGCGTGCAACAGACGCTGGAGCAAGGTTTTAACATCGCCCGCAACGCGGCGCTGCTGGCGGAAATTCCGCACTCGGTGCCTGCCGTTACGGTAAACCGCCTGTGCGGCTCGTCTATGCAGGCGCTGCACGACGCGGCTCGCATGATAATGACCGGCGATGCAGAGGCTTGTCTTGTCGGCGGCGTGGAGCATATGGGTCATGTGCCGATGAGCCATGGCGTTGATTTTCATCCCGGCTTAAGCCGCAACGTGGCGAAAGCGGCGGGCATGATGGGGCTGACGGCGGAAATGCTCTCCCGCATGCATGGCATTAGCCGGGAAATGCAGGATGCGTTTGCCGCCCGCTCGCACCAGCGCGCCTGGGCGGCGACCCAGGCGGGACATTTTAGAAATGAAATCATCCCCACCAGCGGCCATGACGCCGACGGCGTGCTAAAGCGCTATGACTATGACGAAGTCATCCGTCCGGAAACCAGCGTGGAAGGCCTTGCGACGTTGAAACCCGCCTTCGACCCGGCGAACGGTACCGTGACGGCGGGCACCTCTTCCGCCCTTTCCGACGGCGCCGCCGCTATGCTGGTGATGAGCGAATCCCGCGCCCGGGAGCTGGGCCTGACGCCGCGCGCGCGCATTCGTGCTATGGCGGTGGTCGGCTGCGATCCTTCAATCATGGGTTACGGCCCGGTTCCGGCTTCAAAGCTGGCGCTGAAGAAAGCGGGCCTTGCCGCCAGCGATATCGACCTTTTCGAGATGAACGAAGCGTTCGCCGCGCAGATCCTGCCATGCATTAAGGACCTGGGGTTGATGGAGCAGATAGACGAGAAGATAAACCTCAACGGCGGCGCCATCGCGCTGGGCCACCCGCTCGGCTGCTCCGGCGCGCGCATTAGCACCACGCTGATTAACCTGATGGAGCGACGCGACGCCCAGTTTGGCCTCGCCACCATGTGCATTGGTCTCGGTCAGGGCATCGCCACGGTATTTGAGCGAGTCTGAGTCATTTTCTGAGTTTAGTTGCCGTTCTTCCCGCCTGTCAGGGGCGGGTTTTTTCTTTTATACTTTCCTTGTTATGCTGATTTTCTCGCCGTTACTAACAAAGGTATCGACTGTGAAAACCCTCTCTTATCTTGCTCTGTTCGCCTGTTTTTTGACGCCTGCCGCTTATGCGCAAACCACCTCTACCGAGCTGACGCTGGTGCAGCGCTGTCTGGACGAGGCAAAAAAAGAGTTAAAAGAAAATCCAGAAGGGCTGACGGCGCTTAATGCGTTAAAAATTGTCCCGGATAGCGTTCAGGTAGAGCGGTACGACCGTAAGATTGGCCGTCAGCACATTGCCACGCAGTTAACCGCCACGCTGAGGAGCGCGACAAAACCGAGCGTCATGCTGTTGTGCTTGCTGGAAGAAGATAAGCCGCTGTTTACGTTTATCCGCTGAGGCAGACCCTCTCCCGCAAGAAGAGAGGGCCCGGGTGAAGCGCAAAAGTAATCAAATAAACGCGAATGCGTCGCCAAACAGACGATCTTCACGCGCGTTGCGCTCGTTGCAGAACAGATCGCGGGCGATTTTCGCCATTTCGAAGCGGCCAGCGATATAAATGTCATGTTCCGCCAGTGTACCGAAATCCTGCAAAACTGCCGTCAGCACAGTGCCGCTGCGCCCGCGCCACGCCTCTTCAGGCTGTTCTACTACAGGTTCCACACGAAGATTAGGATGGTTCACCGACAGGGCTTCCAGCTCCGGCAAATCATAAAGGTGTTTCTCTTCGCGCCCGCCCCAGTAAATCGTGATATCGCGGTTTGGGTTGCGCGCCAGCGCGGTCAGCAGAATTGAGCGCACGTAGGAGAAACCGGTGCCGCCGGCAATCAGGATCATGGGGCGATCTTCTTCGTCGCGCAGCCACGCTTCGCCGTGAGGAATATCCACTACGATTTCACGCTCTTTCAGGATGCGATCCATCACCGCCATCGCGTAGAGATTAAGCTCGGAGGCGCCGATATGCAGCTCAATAAAAGCGTGTTCATCGGGCGTGGAGGCCATGGAGAAGGGACGCTTATCCCGCTCGTCCATCACAACCATCAGGTACTGGCCCGCGCGAAAAGAAAACGGCGCTTCAGGCACTAAACGAACGCGATACACGGTATCCGTGATAGCTTCTACCGAGGTCACTTTACAGCTTAAGATTGTCATGCGTTCCCTCTGTCGGGTCAATAAGGCAAACCGCGACGGCGGCGCTTCAGGCGCCCTTACCGTCATTGAAAATGGCCAGCTCGTTCCAGATAGCGTCTATCCGCGCCGTGACCGCAGGATCTTTTTTAATGGGACGGCCCCACTCGCGCTGAGTCTCGCCGGGCCATTTATTGGTGGCGTCCAGTCCCATTTTTGAGCCAAGGCCGGAAACTGGCGATGCGAAATCCAGGTAATCAATTGGCGTGTTTTCTACCATTACCGTATCGCGCGCCGGATCCATACGCGTCGTGATAGCCCAGATAACATCGTTCCAGTCACGCGCGTTCACGTCGTCATCGCAGACGATAACAAACTTGGTATACATGAACTGCCGCAGGAATGACCAGACACCCATCATGACGCGTTTGGCGTGTCCGGCGTACTGCTTCTTAATGGTGACTACCGCAAGGCGATAAGAGCACCCTTCCGGCGGCAGATAAAAATCGACAATTTCCGGGAACTGCTTTTGCAGGATCGGTACGAACACTTCGTTCAGCGCCACGCCCAGCACCGCCGGTTCGTCTGGCGGACGGCCGGTATAGGTGGAGTGATAAATAGCGTCTTCGCGCTGCGTAATGTGCGTGACGGTAAAGACCGGGAAGTTGTCTATCTCATTGTAATAACCGGTGTGATCGCCATAGGGTCCTTCCGGCGCCATTTCACCCGCCTCAATATAGCCTTCCAGCACGATTTCCGCGCTGGCAGGCACTTCGAGATCGTTAGAAAGACATTTTACCACTTCGGTTTTGGTGCCGCGCAGCAGCCCGGCGAAAGCGTATTCAGAAAGCGTATCCGGCACAGGCGTCACCGCGCCGAGGATGGTCGCTGGATCGGCGCCCAGCGCCACGGAAACCGGGAAGCGTTCGCCAGGGCGCGCCGCCTGCCACTCCTGGAAATCAAGCGCGCCACCGCGATGCGAGAGCCAGCGCATAATCAGCTTGTTTTTACCAATCAACTGCTGACGATAAATGCCGAGGTTCTGTCGTTCTTTATGCGGGCCGCGCGTAACCGTCAGTCCCCAGGTGATCAACGGCGCTGCGTCTTCGGGCCAGCACTGCATGATGGGGATACGCGTCAGATCGACATCATCGCCCTGAATCACCTTCTGCTGGCAAGGCGCGCCGCGCAGCCGTTTCGTCGGCATGTTAAGCACCTGCTTAAACTGCGGCAGCTTGTCGAACAGATCGCGAAATCCACGCGGCGGCTCCGGCTCTTTCAAAAAAGCGAGCAGCTTGCCCACTTCACGCAAAGCCGACACCTCTTCCTGCCCCATGCCCATCGCTACGCGCTTCGGCGTGCCAAAGAGATTGCACAGAACCGGCATGCTGTAACCCTTCGGATTTTCGAACAGCAAAGCGGGACCGCCAGCGCGCAATGTGCGGTCGGCGATTTCAGTCATCTCCAGGTGGGGATCGACGGGAAGCGAAATGCGTTTAAGTTCGCCCTGCTGCTCCAGCAGCGCAAGAAAGTCGCGTAGATCGTGATATTTCATGCAGTTATTCATGCCCTCGGGTTAAGCTCTCCATTATACGGCGTTCGCGGCGGCCACGCCGTAGTTTTGTTAAATTAACGTGAATCCAGGCCGCATGCCATTATGGCTTCCGTTATAATCACCTTAGCGATCCCTGAGTGGTTTTGTTATGCTTGCCCGCCCGGCAATAGGCAATAATAAGAAGAGTTATCATGCGATCCTGGTATCTACTGTACTGCAAACGAGGACAGCTTCAGCGTGCGCAAGAGCATCTTGAGCGCCAGCAGGTCAATTGCCTGACCCCCATGATTACGCTTGAAAAAATCGTGCGGGGAAAACGCGCTGCAGTCAGTGAGCCTCTGTTCCCGAACTATATGTTTGTGGAATTTGATCCGGAAGAGATTCATACCACGACTATCAGCGCGACTCGCGGCGTCAGCCATTTTGTTCGTTTTGGTTCGCAACCTGCCATGGTGCCGCTGAAGGTGATTGAACAGCTGCAGAACTGCCAGCCAGAAGAGGTTACTGACCCGCAAACGCCTTATGAAGGCGATAAAGTGGTGATTACCGAAGGCGCTTTTGAGGGACTGGAAGCGATTTTCACCGAGCCGGATGGCGAGACCCGCTCCATGCTGCTGCTTAATCTGCTAAACAAGCAGGTTCGACAGAGCGTAAAAAACACCGATTTCCGTAAAATTTAATTCCCATCGGCCCGCGCATTGCGAGCCGATGCCGGTTATTAATGGGTCGCTTCGCCGACCACGCCGCCTGCGCCTGCGCCAACCGCAGCGCCTTTCAACACGCTTTTTCCTGTTGCCGCAGCGACTCCCGCACCCACTACCGCGCCAACAGCGCCGCCCTTACGCGCCGCTTTTCCTTTGTCGCCTTTTTTAAGCATTGCGCCCGCGCCTGCGCCAACCACAGCGCCGCCAACAGTGCTTTTAACGCTCTTGCCGGCAACCGCGCCCGCCGTGGCGCCCAGCACCGCGCCAGTAGCTGTTTTATCGATAGCCTGCGCCTGACCAGCCAGCGCCAGACAGAGAATGAACATTCCAGTGATTTTCTTTTGCATGATTTTTCCTTAACAAACCAGGTTACTGCCGGCGCCAAGGATATCACTGCGAAGAAACCGCCATTCTGACATCTGTGTATATTTCTGTACGGTTATGCCGCAACAGGACGGGAAAAAAACAGGCGCGCCGCATTTGCATCGGTTACCTGCTCCAGCCAGCGGGCATCCTCTCCACGCCAGGCGGCGACGCGTTCAAGAATATGCGGCAGATAGCAAGGCTCGTTACGCCGTGAAGCGGGTTTAGGTGAGAGATCGCGCGGCAAAAGATAAGGCGCATCCGTTTCCAGCAGGAGTTTTTCGGCAGGAATAATCGACAGCAGCTCGCGCAATGCCAGGCCGCGGCGCTCATCGCACACCCAGCCGGTAATCCCCAGATAGAGCCCGCGCGCCAGGCAATCTCTCGCTTCCTCTTCAGTGCCGGTAAAACAGTGCAGCACCGCGCCGGGGAGTTTATCAAGCCACGGGTCGAGCAAAGCGAGGAAACGCGCATGCGCATCGCGGCAATGCATAAAAACCGGCATGCCGAGCTCAGCGGCTATCGCCAGTTGGGCGCTGAACGCGCGCTCCTGCGCTTCGGGCGTAGAAAAGTTACGGTTAAAATCGAGCCCGCATTCGCCAATCGCCACCACTTCCGGCTGGCAGGCAAGCTCACGCAACTGCTGAGCAGAAGCGTCATCCCACTGACTGCTGTCGTGAGGATGCACCCCTGCGGTGGACCAGCAACGCTCGTAGCGCTGCGCCAGCTGCTGCGCCTGGGCGCTTTCATGCAGATTCGTGCCGGTAAAAAGCAGGCCGTTCACCCCGGCCGCATGCGCGCGCGAAATGACTTCATCACGGTCTTTGGCGAACTGTGAGCTGGTGATGTTCAGTCCAATATCAAACATAGCGCTTCCCATATAAAAACCGCCCTGACGGGCGGTTATCACTTACTCTTGCGATTCTTCTTCCGAATTATCGGGTCGGCGTTTGCCGACATAGAATCTTGCGAAAAAGACGCCGACTTCAAACAGGCAGTACATCGGAATCGCCAGCAGCGTTTGTGAAAAGACATCCGGCGGCGTCAGTAGCATACCGATGACGAAAGCGCCGACCAGCACATACGGCCGCTTCGCCTTGAGATCTTCCGGTGTGGTTACGCCAAGCCAGCAGAGCAGCACAATGGCGACCGGCACCTCAAACGACACGCCGAAGGCCATAAACAGCGCCATCACGAAATCAAGATAACTGGTGATGTCTGTTGATACGACCACGCCCGCAGGCGCCGTTTTGGTTAAAAAGCCAAACGCCAGCGGGAAAACGACAAAGTAGGCAAACGCCATGCCGATATAAAAGAGCAGCGTGCTGGATACCAGCAGCGGCACGACCAGCCGACGTTCATGTTTGTACAGCGCCGGTGCGACAAAAGCCCATACCTGGTAGAGAATAACCGGCGCCGACAGGATGACCGACACCATGATAGTAAGCTTGATAGGGGTAAAAAACGGCGAGGCCACATCGGTGGCGATCATGGTCGCGCCAAGCGGCATCTGAGAGATAAGCGGCGCGGCGACCAGCTGGTAAATATCGTTCGCGAAATAGACCAGCGCCAGGAAAATGACCAGTACCGCAATAATGCAGTTCAGCAGCCGCTTGCGCAGTTCAATCAGATGACTGATTAAGGGTTGGGTATCTTCAACAGCCATGTTCAGGGTTTATCACTCGTTGGGGAAGCCGGTTCCGGATTACGGGAGACTACGGGCTCAGCCTTTTTGACCTCCGGCGCGGGCTGCGGTTTCGCGGTCGACGCCTCGGCGCTGGCCGCTGGCTGAGCAGATTGCTCAGGCGCTGCGGCTGGCTTTTGCGCTGGCGCTTCGGCCTGATGCTCCGCCGAGCCCGGCGTAACGCCTTCATGGCTCGCTTCGTTGTCCTTCACCAGCGGATTGTGAATGGTGTGGGCCTCGTCACTCGCCTTCTCCGGGTCATTCGCGGTATAAGAGCGCTTCATGGCTTCCGCTGCATGACGCAGCTCATCCATCGACTCCTTCAGCTCTGGCGTCAGGTTATTAAGGCTCGCCTTTTCCACTTTCTTCAGGCTGTCCTGCAATTCCTGAATCTTCAGCTCCTGAGAAAGCTCATTTTGTACGGTAGTGGCCAGCGAGCGCAGCGCCCGGATCCAGCCCACCACCGTTTTCACCGCGACAGGCAAGCGTTGCGGCCCCAGTACAATGAGACCGATAACGAAGACCAGCAGCAGTTCACTAAAACCAATATCAAACACGAATTACACCTGCTCTTTATCGTGGCGTTTCGCCTCGTCTTTTTTAGCCTCATCAGGCTTATCAGCGATTGATTTCGCAGTGAAATCAGCATCCTGCTGGTGCGAGGTCTCTTTTTTGTCGTCATCGCTCATGGACTTTTTAAAGCCCTTGATCGATTCGCCCAGATCGGACCCCAGAGAGCGTAATTTTTTGGTGCCGAAAAGCAAAACGACGAGAACGGCAATAATTAACAATTGCCAGATACTGATGCCACCCATAAAAACCTCAGCTACTAATGAAGAAGTATCAGGCCGCATTATAAATCACGCGGCCATTCCATGACGATAAATTCAGCTCGATCGCCGCCAGCCGATAAGCCAGACGACAAGCCCTCCCGCCATCAGCCAGGCGGGCGTAAACTCCCAGTCGGGCCGGTTGATAAGCAGCAGCGTGCCGCTCAGCAACAGCGTAGCGCCCACCCCGAAAAGGTAGCGCGACTGTCCCTGCCGAACGCGATGAGCGTGCAATTCATTGGCAATCTTATCAACGCTTTGTTGCAGTTGTTTGCCTTGACGCAAGCTGTTGTAAACCAGCTCCGGCAAATCGGGCAGTTTTTCCACCCAATAAGGGGATTTCTCTTTAACCGCGCGCACCAGCGCCGGGAAGCCCACCTGATCTTTGATCCAGGTTTCCAGAAAAGGTTTCGCCGTTTTCCATAAATCAAGCTGAGGATAAAGCTGACGCCCTACGCCTTCGATATAAAGCAGCGTTTTTTGCAACAACACTAACTGCGGCTGCACTTCCATATTGAAGCGGCGCGCCGTGTTAAAAAGGTTCAGCAGGACATGCCCGAACGAGATTTCGGCCAGCGGCTTTTCAAAAATCGGCTCGCAGACGGTACGGATGGCGAATTCGAACTCTTCAACGTTGGTATCGGGCGGCACCCAGCCGGAATCAACGTGTAGCTCCGCGACTTTACGGTAGTCACGGTTAAAGAAAGCGATAAAGTTTTCCGCCAGATAACGCTTATCTTCTTTGTTAAGCGAGCCCACAATGCCGCAGTCGATACCGATATATTGCGGGTCTTCCGGGTGGTCGTAGCTGACGAAAATATTGCCAGGGTGCATATCGCCATGGAAGAAGCTGTCGCGAAATACCTGGGTGAAGAAGACGCGCACGCCGCGCTCAGCCAGCAGTTTCAGGTTGGTGCCGTTTTTCTCAAGCGCCGCCACATCAGAAACTGGAATGCCGTAAATACGCTCCATGACCAGCATGTTCTGACTGCAATAGTCGGAGTAAACCTCCGGCACGTACAGCATTTTGCTATTTTCAAAGTTACGGCGCAGCTGAATGGCGTTAGCCGCCTCTCTTAGCAGATCCAGCTCATCAATCAGCGTTTTTTCATATTCGCGCACCACCTCCAGCGGGCGCAAACGGCGGCCATCCGGCATCAGACGCGGCACCCAGCGGGCGAGCCGGTAGATGAGCTTCATGTCCGCCTGGATAACCGGCAGGATATCCGGACGGATAACTTTGATGACCACCTCTTTCCCGTTCTCTTTCAGCCGGGCGGTATGCACTTGCGCAATCGAGGCGGAGGCCAGCGGTTTGATGTCGAAGTCGTCAAACCAGGTTTCGACAGGAATATCGCCCATCGCCTTTTCGATTTGCCGTTTCGCCAGCACGCCGTCAAACGGGGCCACGCGGTCCTGCAACAGCGCCAGTTGATCGGCTATCTGCGGCGGGAAAAGATCGCGGCGGGTTGACAACATCTGACCAAATTTAATCCAGACCGGACCAAGCTCCTGTAAAGCCAGACGCAGACGCTCGCCCAGTTCTTTATCTTTATGCCGGTTAGGCATCCAGAACAGCCCGCGTCGCCAAAGGCGCAGCGGCAGCGTGATACGCATACGGGGAATGAGCTCATCAAGCCCATAGCTTAGAAAGGTCTGAATGATGAAATAAAGGCGCCGAATTTCACCTGGCGTCATTTGCCCTCCAGTTTATTCAGCCGTTTGGTTAATGCTTCTACAGAGCGCTCAATCGCCGAGATCTCCTCAGAAAACCAGGCGACTTCAAGCCTTCCCGGCGCCACTCGCCACTCTTCAGTCAAGGCCTCAGCCAGGTACTGCTGGTTGCGGATAACGCTTTTCTTTAGCAATGAACCGCCACGGCGCACTACCTTGCTGATCCCTTCAGCGGCGATATCGCCCGTATAGGGTGCAAGCACCTCCGCAGGATCAAACTCTGCTAAATCCAGCAGCGCGACAAAATTTTGCACGACCTGCAGGTCGCCCTGCACTTCCAGTTCGCCGCTGCGAATAAGCGAGGTGAGCTGCTGTCTGTCCTGCAATTTAGGCAGCACTGAAAGCCGGGTAATTACCGAGCAGTCCGCCTCGCCTTCCCACTGGCTCAGTACATCCAACTGCTTTTCACTAAAAGAGAGCACCAGCGGCGCGGAAAACTCTTTTAGCACTACCCGCAACACTTTTCCCTGTAAGCGCTGGCGCGGCCCTTTCAGCGCCGGCTCGCGATAGAGGAATGTGTTAAGCACGCCCTCTATGCCTGCCGTAATAAGGGGTGTGAACGGCATCCGCCACCTCCTGTCAGAACTTGTAGCCGCGATGCAGCGCCACGATGCCGCCGGTCATGTTGTAATAGTTCACGCTTTCAAAACCGGCGTCTTCCATCATCGCTTTCAGCGTATCCTGATCCGGATGCATGCGGATAGATTCGGCCAGATAACGGTAGCTCTCCGCATCATTTGCCACCATCTCGCCTACGCGCGGCAATACGTGGAAAGAGTAAGCGTCATAGGCTTTGCTGAGCGGCTCAATGGTCGGCTTGGAGAACTCCAGCACCAGCAGGCGGCCGCCCGGCTTCAGCACGCGGAACATGGAGCGCAGCGCTTTTTCTTTGTCGGTAACGTTACGCAAACCAAAAGAGATGGTGATGCAGTCGAAAGCGTTATCAGGAAAAGGCAGCGCTTCGGCGTTCGCCTGCACATACTCGACATTGCCGACCACGCCGGTGTTGCGCAGCTTTTCGCGGCCCATTTTCAGCATGGAGTCGTTGATATCCGCCAGCACCACCCGGCCGCTCTCGCCAACCAGACGGGAGAATTTAGCGGTCAGGTCGCCGGTGCCGCCCGCGAGATCCAGCACGCTTTGCCCACGACGTACGCCGCTGCAGTCGATAGTGAAGCGCTTCCACAGACGATGAATGCCAAAAGACATCAGGTCGTTCATGATGTCGTATTTTGCGGCCACAGAATGAAACACCTGCGCGACTTTATCGGCTTTTTCCGTTTTCGCTACAGTCTGGAAGCCAAAGTGCGTTGTTTCTTGTGAATCTTCAACCATCTCAGTGCCTGCTTATCAAGAAAATGTTCGTGAAGTGTAACAGATTGGGCGCGATTGCCCTATGATTCAAGGCCATCGCGTAGCGCCGTCTTAGCCTTCGCCCGCGGCGCGGTATGAAGTTAAGCTATTGTCATTTATAGCGTCCTTTGACGCATTCTGCCCATCCGGCAGCGGCCACGCCTCCTCTTCCTGGCGGGCCTGTTCCACTAAATCCGGATTAATCTCGCGCTTAATTTCCACGCCCAGCGCGCGAAACGCTTCGGCCTGCACCAGCAGGTTGCCGCGCCCGGAAGCCAGCTTTTTCATCGCCTGCCGGTAGCTGTCGCCCGCCTTATCGATACATTGACCGATGGCGGTCATGTCATCCACAAACAGGCGCATTTTGTCGTACAGCCGGCTGGCGCGTTCGGCGATGTGCTGAGCGTTTCGGCTCTGATGCTCATAGCGCCAGAGGTTAGAGATAGTGCGCAGCGCCACCAGCAGCGTGGTCGGGCTGACGAGCATAATGTTATTTTTCAGCGCCTCGTTGATGATTTCCGGCTGCCGATCGATAGCCAGTAAAAAGGCGGGTTCGACGGGAATAAACATCAGCACATAGTCGAGCGTGCGCAGCCCCGGCAGTTGCTGGTAATCCTTACGTCCCAGCATGCGGATATGGTTGCGAATAGAGGCGATGTGCTCGTTAAGCGCCAGGTCGCGGGTATAGTCATCTTCCGCGTTGAAGTAACGCTCATAAGCCACCAGCGTCATTTTGGCGTCGATGACGACATCTTTGCCTTGCGGCAGCCTCACAATGACATCCGGCTGCATGCGGCTGCGGTCGGCAAGCTGGATATTGACCTGCGTTTCGTACTCGTGCCCTTCGCGCAGGCCAGAAGCCTCCAGCACCCGAGCCAGCACCACTTCGCCCCAGTTGCCCTGGGCTTTGTTGTCGCCCTTTAGCGCACGAGTAAGGTTAATCGCCTCCTGGGCCATTTGCGCGTTCAGCTGTTGCAGGTTGCGGATTTCATGCGCCAGCGTATGGCGCTCCCGCGCCTCCTGGCCGAAGCTATCCTGCACCTGGCGGCGAAAACCGTCGAGCTGCTCGCGCAGCGGCGTTAACAACCCGTTCAGACTCTGGCGGTTCTGCTCTTCAACCCGCCGGTTGCTCTGCTCAAAAATCCGATTGGCGAGATTTTCAAACTGCTCGCTCAGGCGCTGCTCGCTGTTCATCATCTGGCGCAGCTTCTCTTCGGCGTGCAGTTGGGTGGATTCAAGACGGGTAGTGACTTCGCGCAGGTCAGACTCCAGCGAGCTGTTAATTTCCCGCAGGCTGCGCAGTTCATTGTTGAGAAGTTCGCATTCGTCACGCCAGTGTAAGCTCTGTTCAAGCGAGGCTTTGGCGGCGCTCAGTTCGCCATAAATATCGCGCTGTTCCGCCAGCAACTCCGCCTTTAGCTGCGCCGCCCGCTGGCTTGCTAACAGCCACCCGACCAGCACGCCCGCCAGAGCGATTATCGCCAACAAAATGTATGAGCTTTCCACAACGCCTCCTGCCTGAACTGCAACGCATGCCAGCAGCGATTGTGCTGTACAGATGTCCAGACGGGAAGCGTTTTTCGGTGAGGAGCGTAATTCCTGCGAGGAATTACGCAAAAAGGCCGGAGGGAGCCGGCCTTTGCAGGGTTAGATCAAGCGGCGCGCCGCTTCGACCACGATTTTCACGGCGTGGCTTTCGGTCTGCTTCATGGTTTCCGCGTTGGGGATTTCCTGCTGGGTGCGGTTGACGATAACGCCCGCCACCATGCCTGCGCGCAGCCCCTGACTTGAACACATGGTCAGCAGCGTGGCGGATTCCATCTCATAGTTCATCACGCCCATCGCCTGCCACTCTTCCATAGAACCTTTGAAGCGGCTGACTACCCGGCCGGAAAAGGTGTCGTAACGCTCCTGGCCCGGGTAGAAGGTATCAGAAGAGGCGGTCACGCCCACATGCGTCGTCGCGCCAACAGATTTTGCCGCTTCAACTAACGCTGTGGTACAAGCGAAGTCTGCCACCGCCGGGTATTCCATCGGCGCGAAATGCAGGCTCGCGCCGTCCAGGCGTACGGAGGCCGTCGTGACCAGCACATCGCCTACGTTGATGTGCGGCTGGATGGCGCCAGTCGTGCCGATGCGCAGGAAAGTCCGAATGCCCAGCTGCGCCAGTTCTTCCACAGCGATTGAGGTTGACGGGCCGCCGATGCCGGTGGAGCAAACAATGACGGGCTTGCCGTCCAGCTCAGCGCGCCAGGTAGTGAACTCACGGTGCGAGGCGAGCTTAACCGGGTTCTCCATCAGCGCAGCGATTTTTTCCACGCGCTCCGGGTCGCCGGGCACGATAGCAAGCGTGGCCCCCTGCAAATCATTTTTGGTAAGGCCAAGATGAAAAACGTCAGACCTGGACATAAAAGACTCCTCTGTAGGTCGGTTGGTCAGAAGAAGCAAAACGGTACTTTACAGAAGCCGCTCGCGCTTTTTCGTGACAGGATTCACTTTGATATAAACAGTTTGCATTATTTTTCCATTAATTAGTGATGCAAATCACACTTTGCTGCCTGTAATGATAACTTTCGCTTTCGTACAACGCGTTTTTGTTCAACGGTGAATTTACTATCGCACGCTATAGTTATCGGATGCGCTAAAAAGGGTACGGAGAATGCCATGACCAGTAACACAATAACCGACAACAAACCGGGTTTCGCCCCGTCCGTTTCTCCCGTTGCTTCAACGGTAGTCCAGACGCCGGAAGACGCCATTCTGGCCGGTGAAACCTCCATTCCTTCACAGGGCGATAATATGCCCGCTTATCACGCCCGCCCGAAAAACGCCGATGGCCCGCTGCCGGTAGTTATCGTGGTGCAGGAAATTTTTGGCGTGCATGAACATATCCGCGATATCTGCCGTCGTCTGGCGCTTGAGGGGTATCTGGCCGTGGCGCCAGAACTCTATTTCCGCCAGGGCGATCCGAACGATTACAACGATATCTCTTCTCTGCTCAGCAATCTGGTTTCTAAAGTGCCGGACGCGCAGGTGCTGGCGGATCTCGATCACGCCGCCAACTGGGCGGCGCGCAACGGCGGCGACGCGCATCGGCTGCTGCTCACCGGCTTCTGCTGGGGCGGGCGCATTAGCTGGCTCTACGCCGCGCATAATCCGCAGCTTAAAGCCGCCGTCGCCTGGTATGGCAAACTGCTGGGCGATAAAACGCTGAATTCGCCGAAACACCCGGTGGATGTGGCGACAGACTTGAACGCGCCTGTTTTAGGGCTGTATGGCGCGCAGGACACCGGCATTCCGCTGGACACGGTGGAAACCATGCGTCAGGCGCTGCGGGCGGCTAACGCCACTGCGGAAATCGTGGTGTATCCGGAAGCGGGACATGCGTTTAACGCCGATTATCGCCCGAGCTACCATGCCGAGTCGGCAAAAGATGGCTGGCAGCGAATGCTGGCGTGGTTTGCGCGCTACGGCGCGAAAAAAGGATAAAAAAATCGCCCGGTTTTGCCGGGCGATTTTATTTTCAGACTGCCGCTCAGGGCAGGCGACAACTCCCTTACCTCTCTACGACGCGCGAGTTTGCAGGGCGGGTCAACCTCCCTCCCCGGCCCCGACGAAACCTTACGCCTGACGCAGGTTTTGCGCCGCTTTCACCATATTAGCGAGCGCTGCGCGGGTTTCCGGCCAGCCGCGGGTTTTCAGGCCGCAGTCCGGGTTAACCCACAGACGATCCTGCGGTACGCGCTGGGCGGCTTTCTTCAGCAGCGCCTCAATCCATTCCACGCTCGGTACGTTCGGTGAGTGAATGTCATACACGCCTGGCCCGATTTCGTTCGGGTATTCGAACTCTTCAAACGACTCCAGCAGCTCCATATCCGAACGCGAGGTTTCAATGGTGATAACGTCCGCATCCAGCGCGGCGATAGAGTCCATGATGTCGTTGAACTCGCAGTAGCACATATGGGTGTGGATCTGGGTTTCATCTTTTGCCACGGCAGCGTTCAGGCGGAACGCTTCCACCGCCCACGCCAGGTAGGCCTGCCAGTCGCTGCGCTTGAGCGGCAACCCTTCGCGCAACGCCGGTTCGTCAATCTGGATGATGCCGATGCCCGCCGCTTCCAGATCCGCCACTTCGTCGCGCAGCGCCAGCGCAATCTGCTTCGCGATGGTTTCGCGGGAGACATCTTCACGCGGGAAAGACCAGCAAAGGATCGTCACCGGCCCGGTCAGCATGCCTTTTACCGGTTTGTCGGTCAGCGACTGGGCGTATTTCGCCCACTCAACGGTAATCGGCTCCGGGCGGCTCACATCGCCAATCACTACCGGCGGCTTCACGCAGCGGGAGCCATAGCTCTGCACCCAACCGTTTTGCGTGAAGACGAAGCCATCCAGATGCTCGCCGAAATATTCCACCATGTCGTTACGCTCAGCCTCGCCATGCACCAGCACATCCAGCCCCAGGCGCTCCTGCTCGACAATCGCCTGCTTGATATGCTCTGCAATGCCGGTGCGGTAGTGATTTGCATCCAGGTTCCCCTTTTTGAAATCCAGGCGCAGGCCGCGGATTTCGGTAGTTTGCGGGAAGGAGCCAATGGTGGTGGTCGGCCAGGCGGGTAGCTTAAAGCGAGCGCGCTGGGCTTCGGCGCGAATCGGATAAGCATGGGCGCGCTGGCTATCCTGCGCGGTGATGGCGGCAAGGCGTTTGCCTACGGCGGCGTTATGCACCCGCGCCGAGTGGCGACGGGCCTGAATCGGCGCGCTCCACTGATCGATTTTCGCGGTATCGCCATTGTTCAGCGCGTCGCGCAGCAGCGCCAGCTCCTGGCATTTTTGCAGCGCGAAGGCGAACCAGCTTTTCACCTCATCATCCAGACGGGTTTCCACGCTCAGATCGATAGGGCTGTGCAGCAACGAACAGGACGATCCGATCCACAGCTCGCGCTTGCCTGCCAGATCCTTAAGCTGCGCATATTTTTCTGCAAGATCCGCGCGCCAGACGTTGCGGCCATTCACAACGCCTGCGGAAAGCAGCCATTCGGCAGGCAGACGGCGATGCAGTTCGTTAACGTCATCTTTGCCGTGAACCAGGTCCACGTGCAGCCCCTGCACCGGCAGCGCGGCAATAGTGTCCAGGTTTTCCGACACGCCTTCAAAGTAAGTGGTCAGCAGCAGTTTGATTTGGCCGGCAAGTGCTTCATAAGCCGGTTTGAACGCATCCAGCCACGCCTGCGGTAGCTCCAGCACCAGCGCCGGCTCGTCAATCTGCACCCACTGAATGCCGCGTTTCGCCAGCTCCGCCAGCACCTGCTGATAAACCGGCAGGATGTCGTTCAGAAGCGAAAGGCGGTCGAACGGTTCGCCTTTCACTTTACCCAGCCACAGGTAAGTCACCGGACCGAGCAGTACAGGCTTCACGTGGTGGCCCAACGCCAGCGCTTCGTCCACTTCCTCAATCAGCTGCGTCCAGGTCAGTTTAAACTGCTGGCCTTTCGTGAACTCCGGCACCATGTAGTGATAGTTGGTGTTAAACCACTTGGTCATTTCCGCGGCGGCGGCAGGTTCGCCGGTTGGCGCGCGGCCGCGGCCAATACGAAACAGGGTGTCGATATCCACCGAGCCGTCCGCGTTCTGATGACGAGCCGGCACATTGCCAAGCAGCAGGCTGGTGGTCAGAACATGGTCGTACCAGGCGAAGTCCCCTACCGGCAGCAAATCAATGCCCGCCGCCTTTTGTTGTTCCCAGTGGCGTGCGCGCAGCTCGCGGCCCACCGCCAGTAACTCTTCACGGCTGGAATTGCCCGCCCAGTAGCTTTCCTGCGCTTTTTTCAGTTCGCGACGCAGGCCGACGCGAGGGAATCCGAGGGTGTGGTTATGGATAGTCATGATGTTCTGCCTCTCTTAAGAATGAATCCCGTGCCAGGAGATGAATCTGTTCGTCTGTTCTTCTTAATCCGTATGCATTTCGGATCCGCCCCCGAAGGGGCTAACTCTAAATAATTCGGCTTGCAGAAAGGCGGCGACGCAGCGAGTCCCAGGAGCTTACTCCAGTAAGTGACTGGGGCGAGCGAGGAAAGCCAACGCATCTGCAAGTCGAATTATGACGAGTTTGGACGTCCAGATGTTTACACATCCATAATCCGCAGGTACTGTATATTCCTCAAGCGCAAATTCCTCATGGCGAAGTGAAGGACTTTCATGATCGAAATTAAACACCTGCGAACGCTCCAGGCGCTGCGAAACTGCGGCTCTCTGGCGGCGGCGGCGGCCTCGCTGCATCAGACGCAATCCGCCCTCTCTCATCAGTTCAGCGATCTTGAACAGCGGCTCGGTTTTCGGCTGTTTGTGCGTAAAAGCCAGCCGCTGCGCTTTACGCCGCAGGGCGAAATCCTGCTGCAGCTGGCCGAGCAGGTTCTGCCGCAGATTGGCCGGGCGCTGCAGGCGTGCAACGAGCCTCAGCAGACGAAGCTTCGCATCGCCATTGAGTGCCACAGCTGCATCCAGTGGCTGACCCCGGCGCTTGAGAATTTCCGCCGCCAGTGGCCGCAGGTGGAGATGGATTTTAAATCGGGCGTGACGTTCGACCCGCAGCCTGCGCTGCAACAGGGCGAACTGGACCTGGTGCTGACTTCCGACATTCTGCCGCGCAGCGGTCTGCACTATTCGCCGATGTTTGATTTTGAAGTGCGCCTGGTGCTGGCGACCGATCACCCGCTTGCCGCCAAAACCCGCATCGCGCCGGAGGATTTTTCCGGGGAGACGCTGCTGATTTATCCGGTGCAGCGCAGTCGTCTGGACGTGTGGCGGCATTTTCTGCAACCGGCAGGCGTCAGTCCTTCGCTCAAGAGCGTGGATAACACGCTGCTGCTGATTCAGATGGTGTCGGCGCGCATGGGCATCGCCGCGTTGCCGCACTGGGTGGTAGAGAGTTTTGAGCGCCAGGGCCTGGTGGTGACCAAAACCCTGGGCGAAGGCTTATGGAGCCGGCTGTACGCCGCAGTGCGCGACGGCGAACAGCGTCAGCCGGTGACGGAGGCGTTTATTCGCTCGGCGCGTCAGCACGCCTGCGATCATCTGCCGTTTGTGAAGAGCGCGGAGCGACCCAGCGTCGATGGACCCACAGCGAGGCCATTATCACCGTACCCCCAATAATAAAACTCGGCCAGTGGGGCTGCTCCTGCCAGATGGCGAGGTTAACCAGCAGCCCGGCCGGGACGTGAACGTTATTCATAATGCCGAGCGTGCCCGCATCAACCTGCGTGGCGCCGTAGTTCCACATAAAATAGCCCAACCCTGAAGCCGCCACGCCAAGCCACACCAGAATGCCCCATTGCAACGTTGTGGTGGGCAGCTTCTGCGGGTTGCCTATGGTAAACCAGGCGACGACCGCCACCAGAAACGCCCCCAGATAGAACCAGGAAAAGGCGGTGTGCTGCGGCATCGGACGCGTCTCCATCAACCGCTTATACCCCACCATGCCGATGGCGAAGCTGATGTTCGCCAGCTGCACTAACAGCAGCCCGGTCCAGAAGTGATCGCTGACTTTGTCGTAGCGAATAATCGCGGCGCCCACGACCGCAAGCAATGCGCTCAGGGCGTAACCCCAGCGAAGCGGGCGCTTGCTCAGTAAGTCGTAAATCATCGTGATATAGAGCGGCGTGAATACCGTAAACAGCAGAAATTCCGACACGGTGAGGTAAAGGTAAGCGCGAAAGCTGAACAAATACATCACGCCAAGCTGCAACGCGCCCACCAGCATATAGAGGCTGAGCGTTTTTATGCTCTGACCGCGGGTGCGCAGAAACGGCAGAAAGACCAGCGCCGCCAGCCCCACGCGCATCAGCACGGAAAAGGTGCTGTCGACATGTCCTGCCAGATATTCGCCAATCAGGCTAAAAGAGAAAGCCCACAGAATGGTGGTGATAATCAGTAACGCCATAGCACCCGTCTCACAAAAAAAGAGAGCGCAATTGTAGCGGAGGTGCTGGCGAAAAGTTGCACTATTTGGTTGACGAGTGGTCACAATGCAACCACTCGTTATCGTGCCCGTTAGTCGAGGAAAAGCTTACGCAGGTAGCGCGGCACTGCGTTGTCGCCGTTAGTGCCAATGACTTCCAGTTCGGGCAGCAGATCTTTCAGGCGCTGGTGCGCGTTGCCCATAATGCAGCCCTTGCCAGCCATAGAGAGCATTTCCGCGTCGTTCATGCCGTCGCCGAAGGCGATGCACGCTTTCAGGCCATAGCCCATCGCTTTCGACACCGCCTCCAGCGCATGCCCTTTCGATACGCCGCCGGCCATTACTTCCAGGCAGGTCAGCGTAGAGAAACTGACGTTGACGCGGTCGCCCCAGCGGGCGTTAATCGCCTGCTCCAGCGGCAGCAGCTTTTCATGCACATCGCAGGTGAAGAAGACTTTGCTCACCCCCTGCGGCTCCAGCAGGCCCGGTTCATACAGCGAATAATTAAACACCGCCTCTTTGAAATACTTCATCTCGTCCGGTCGGTGACGGTTCATAAACCACTCATCATCGCGGTAGACGTTGGTGATGATGTCGGGGTTGTTGTGCATCACGCCAAACAGATCGGCGGCGATATCTGCGTCGAGGTTATGGGCGAAGACCAGATTGCCGTCAGTATCATGCACTCGCGCGCCGTTAGAGGTGATCATATACGCCTTGATCTCAAGCCCGTCGCGGATTTGTCCCACATCAACATGATGGCGGCCCGTGGCGAAAACGAAGTGTATGCCCCGGGCGGTCAGCAGCCTGAGCGTCTCTTTGGCGTAAGGGGAAAGCGTGTGGTCCGGAGAAAGTAATGTGCCGTCTAAGTCAGACGCGACAACATGGTACATAGGATGAATTTAACCTCAGGTAAAGCGACAAGAAGGCTGGCCGCGGTAATCAGTTATGCGCATCGAAAAAATCAACGATGGCAGTCAGGGCTTCGGCGCGCATGCTGTCCTTTTCAAACAGGATCTCATGGTACGCGCCTTTTATGACGTAAGGTTTATCCCCCCAACAGGGATGGCCCGCCGCAGCGCGAAGTTCGCAGAAACGATCGTGAGCGCGGTTATCCACCACTCTTTCCGCTTCCGCCTGGAGTAACAATAGCGGCGTAGTGACGGCAGTGGCCCCTGCCAGCACCTGTTCTCCTGCAAGGATGCCTTCCCGCACCCAGTGATACGTCGGTCCGCCCACCCGTAAGTCCGGGTCGTCGGCATAAAAACGCAGGTTACGGCGATAACGCTCCGGACTATGTGTCAGCACGTTGAGACTAAAGGGCAATGCGCGCCAGCGCCCGGTGCCTATAGCGTAGCCATCGCGCAGTTTCGGGTAGCCTTCGGCCCAGTCCAGTATCGAGCGCAGCATCCAGTCCGGCAGGCGGATAGTAATGCCGAACATCGGCGCGCAGAGCGCCACGGCGTCAAACGCCTGCGGCTGGCGCTGTAAAAACAGCGTGGTAATAGCGCCGCCCATCGAATGCGCCAGCACGTAGCGCTTACGCCACGGCCCGCTCGCCACCTCCTGCTGCCAGAACCGCTCCAGGTCGTCGACATAATCGCTGAAATTCACCACATGGCCGCGGTGCGTATCTTCCAGCAGTCGGCCGGAACGCCCCTGCCCGCGGTGGTCGATGATTAACACATCGAACCCGCAGTAGAAGAGATCGTAAGCCAGTTCGGCATACTTTACATAGCTTTCGATGCGGCCCGGACAGACGACGATGACCCGGTCATTGCCGGGGGCGCAAAACCGTACGAAGCGCACCGGCACGTCGTCCACGCCCATAAATTCATCTTCTTCGCGCTGCTGCCAGAAATCCGTAAGCGGCCCCATCGTGAAGGCCGCAAAGGCGTTTTCCCGCCTGAACCATCCGTTTTTGTGCTTATGCATCGGTTGCCTGCCCTGTGCGAACGCCAAAAAATGCTTTTTTTGTGACTCGTAGCACAACCCTCTACATTAGCGTATTGTGGCATAAAAGTGCGCAGCCAGGGAATTTCACATGACCTTCGAATGGTGGTTTACCTATCTTCTTACCACGCTGATTTTAAGCCTTTCTCCGGGTTCCGGGGCGATTAATACCATGAGCACCGCCATCAGCCACGGCTACCGCGGCGCGGCGGCGTCCATCACCGGGCTACAGCTCGGCCTGGCGATTCATATCGTGCTGGTGGGCGTAGGCTTAGGCGCGCTGTTCTCCCGCTCGCTGCTGGCTTTTGAGATCTTAAAGTGGGCGGGCGCGGCCTATCTTATCTGGCTTGGCATCCAGCAGTGGCGCGCCGCCGGCGCCATCGACTTAAACGCCGTCGCGCAAAGCCAGCCGCGCCGCCGTCTGTTTAAGCGCGCGGTCTTTGTGAATCTTACCAACCCGAAGAGCATCGTTTTTCTCGCTGCGCTCTTTCCGCAGTTTATCGCGCCGCATCAGCCGCAGGCGATGCAGTATCTGATCCTCGGCGTAACGACCGTGGTGGTGGATATCGTGGTGATGATTGGTTATGCGACCCTTGCGACGCGCATCGCGCTGTGGATCAAAGGGCCTCGCCAGATGAAGGCCCTGAATCGCCTGTTCGGCTCGCTGTTTATGCTGGTGGGCGCGCTGCTTGCCGCCGCGCGCCAGGCGTAATTAGCGGGAGATAATCAGATGGATGCCGAAGCCGGCGAAGAGCGCGCCGGCCATGCCGTCTATCCACTTCGCCAGTCGTTGATAACCGCGGCGCATGGCGGGTAATGCGAAGAGGCTTGCCACGACCGCGAACCAGGCGAACGTTTCCAGCGCTATCAGCACGAAAATCCCCATCCGCTCATGCGAGCCCACGCTGTCGCCGACAAACAGCGAGAAGACGCTGCCGAAGTAAATAATCGCTTTCGGGTTCGCCAGGTTGGTCAGTAAGCCTTTCACAAAACTGCGTCCGCCGCGCGCCAGCTCAACTTCCGGCGTCTCAGTGGAAGGCTCGCCCTTCTTCAGCGCGCCGCGCAGCATCTGGTAGCCCATCCAGCAGAGATAAAGCCCGCCGCCCACCATGATCGCGGTATGCAGCCAGGCCATTTTTTCGAGGATCAAGTGCAGGCCGAGCAGCGCCACGCCCGCCCAGATCATGACGCCGAAAGTAATGCCGAGCACGCCCATCATCGCTTCCTTACGGGAGCGGCTTACCGCCGTTTGCGAAACAAAGAAGAAATCGGGACCGGGGCTCATCAGCGCCACCAGGTGCACCAGCGCCACGGTCAGAAAAAGCATCAGCATAAGAAAGTACTCGTGAGAAAATTCGCAGAAGAATTATCCTGCCACGTTCAGGCAGGCGTGGCTATTGACGATTACTCATCGTCGCCGTCGACATGGCTGCGGATAAGCGCCATAAATTCGCGGCCAAAACGCTCCAGCTTGCGGGTGCCCACACCGTTGATGCCCAGCATTTCGCCAGGGCTAAGCGGCATCTGCTCCGCCATTTCTATCAGCGTGGCGTCGTTGAACACCACGTAAGGCGGAATATTCTCTTCATCGGCGATGGCTTTACGCAGCTTGCGCAGTTTAGCGAATAGCTTGCGGTCATAGTTGCCGCCGTAAGATTTCTGCGCCACGCGCGGTTTAAGGGCGGCGACGCGCGGCACCGCCAGCATCAGCGGCGCTTCACCGCGCAGAAACGGACGCGCCGCTTCAGTAAGTTGCAGCGCGGAGTGCGCGGCGATGTTTTGCGTCACTACACCGAGATGGATAAGCTGGCGGATAACGCTGACCCAGTGCTCATGGCTCTGATCGCGGCCAATACCGTACACCTTCAGCTTGTCGTGCCCCAGTTCGCGAATGCGCTGGTTGTTCGCCCCGCGCAGCACTTCCACCACATAACCCATACCGAAGCGCTGGTTAACGCGCGCAATCGTTGAGAGCGCCTTTTGCGCGTCCAGCAGGCCGTCGTAACGGCGCGGCGGGTCGAGGCAGATATCGCAGTTGCCGCAGGGCTGCTGGCGCCCTTCGCCGAAATAGTTAAGCAGCACCAGACGGCGGCAGGTTTGCGCTTCAGCGAAGGCGCCCATGGCGTTGAGCTTATGGCGCTCAATATCCTGCAACTGCCCGGGCTGTTTTTCTTCAAGGCATTTGCGCAGCCAGGCCATGTCCGCCGGGTCGTAAAACAGCATCGCTTCGGCGGGCAGGCCGTCGCGCCCGGCGCGCCCGGTTTCCTGATAATAAGACTCGATATTGCGCGGAATGTCGAAGTGCACCACAAAGCGCACGTTGGGCTTGTTGATGCCCATACCGAACGCGACCGTCGCCACCACGATTTGCAAATCGTCGCGCTGGAATTTCTCCTGCACCTCGGCGCGAACCTGCGGCTCCAGCCCGGCGTGGTACGCCCCTGCGCTGATGCCTTTGCTTTGCAGGCGCGCAGCGGTGTCTTCCACCTTTGCGCGGCTGTTGCAGTAGATAATGCCTGACTTGCCTCGCTGCTCCTGCACGTAGCGCATAAGCTGGTCGAGCGGCTTGAATTTCTCCATCAGCATGTAACGGATATTCGGCCGGTCAAAGCTGCTGATTTGAATCAGCGGGTCCTGCAGGCCGAGCAGACGCACGATATCAAGGCGCGTGGTGTCGTCAGCCGTGGCGGTCAGGGCGATAAACGGCACCTGCGGCAGATGCTGGCGCAACTGGCCGAGCGCCGCATATTCCGGGCGGAAATCGTGCCCCCACTGGGAAATACAGTGCGCTTCGTCCACGGCAATCATAGAGAGCGGCCAGCGGCTAATCTGGTCGATGAAGTTATCCATCATCAGCCGCTCTGGCGCGATATAAAGCAGGCGAACCTGGCCGGTACGACAGCCAGCAATAACCTCAAGCTGCTGATCGCGGCTTTGGGTTGAGTTAAGACAGGCGGCCGCCACGCCGTTGGCGAGCAGCTGGTCGACCTGGTCTTTCATCAGCGAGATAAGCGGAGAGACGACGACGGTCAGGCCCTCTTTCACCAGCGCGGGGATCTGATAGCACAGCGATTTACCGCCGCCTGTGGGCATCACCACCAGGCAATCGCGACCTTCCAGCACCGTATTGATGATGGTTTCCTGGCCCGGGCGAAACTGCTGATAGCCGAAGGTTTCTTGTAAAACCTGCTTCGCCAGCGATTCCTGATTATAAACTTCCGCCTGCGCCACGCTCACTCCACCTGCTGAAAAGAAAACAGGCGCTATTTTCAGCGCCTGCGTCGGAAACTGCAATGCTTTAGAAAAGATCGTTAAGCATAACCCCAAAGCCAAAGCGCGTCTGGTTAAAGTTGTAATCGATTAACGATTCGCCGTAACCGCTGTAAAGCTGGGTATACAGGCGGACATGCTTAGTCACCGGGTAGCTAAAGCCCAGCTCGGCGCCGCCGTAGCCTGTGTTCCAGTTATATTGGCCCCTCAGGCTCCAGATAGCCTCGCCCCACTGATAACCCACTTTGAGCTGGTAATAGCCCATGTATTTGGTGATATCCGGGTTATCGTCGGTATTGCCCAGCACATACCAGGGCTTTGCTTCCACCAGCCAGTTGCCGTTTTGCGCCATCAGGCGGGCGTAAGCGCGGTTCCAGCTGCGGGAAGTAGGGTCAGAGCGGCCGTTCGAGTTATGGTTATAGCCGAACTCTACGTCGCGCAGCGTCCAACCGCCGAGGCTGTAATCGGTCGCAAAGCCAAGAAACAGCTGCGGCTCATAGTTCGTTTCACGAAACGGAGAGGATTCGCCGCTATTGGAAAGCTGCCACCAGGAGCGCTGAGTGTAAGAGGCGCCGAGCACGGAGTTATCGCCCAGAATACCGCGCCAGAGCGGGAAGGCGAGGCTTATCTGGAATTTCACCTCATCCTTACGCGCATTATCAGACCAGTTATAGGACTGGATCGCCTCTTTATTCAGATCGTCCGTTACCGTATAGAGCAGATAATTGCTCTCGTACGGATAAAGCGTGAAAGGGTTATCGTGCTCCTGAAGCAGGTTAGCAATGATGCTGCCGCGCACGGCGGGTGCGTCATGGACTTCTTTAATCGTAGCTTCCTGGCTAAATGCTGTGCAGGGCAGCAGGCTCGCTGCCGCCAACAAACCCAGAGTCTTGCGCATGGGCCATGTTCTCCTGGACTATCGTCGTTATGAATTATTTTGCCGCCTGCCATTCTAGCGGTTTATTTTTCTACCGATAGTCCCCCTGTCTTAAAGTTGAACGTCACAATTACGAAGCATAAAATCAACACTCGAATAACCATAACGTTGGATCGGGAAACGAACCATGTCCGCCACAATGCTGACACCGGATGCCGCCTTACAGCTGGTCGGCGAAATTTTTGTTTATCACATGCCTTTTAACCGCGCGCTGGGGCTTGAACTGGAGCGCTATGAGAAAGCCTTCGCTCAGCTCGCTTTTAATAACCAGCCGATGATGGTTGGCAATTGGGCGCAAAGCATTCTGCACGGCGGCGTAATCGCTTCTGCGCTGGACGTGGCGGCGGGACTGGTCTGCGTGGGCAGCACATTGACGCGGCATGAATCCATCAGCGAAGAAGAGTTGCGCCAGCGTCTTTCGCGCATGGGCACTATCGACCTACGGGTGGATTACTTACGCCCGGGCCGCGGGCAGCGCTTCACCGCCACCAGCAGTTTGCTGCGCGCCGGAAACAAAGTGGCTGTCGCACGCGTGGAACTGCATAACGAAGAGCAGGTTTACATCGCCAGCGCTACCGCGACTTACATGGTGGGCTGAGAACGATACTGCTAAACTGCGCCCACTTTTCTGCAAAGAGCTTTTCTGATGGATGCTAAACAAACGCGGCAGGGTGTGCTTTTCGCGCTGGCTGCTTATTTTATCTGGGGCATTGCGCCCGCCTATTTCAAGCTTATCTATTATGTTCCTGCGGATGAAATCCTGACTCACCGCGTCATCTGGTCCTTTTTCTTCATGGTGGCGCTGATCTCCTTAAGCCGTCAGTGGAGCAGCGTGAAAAAGCTATTCAGCACGCCGAAAAAAGTGATTGCACTCGCCCTGAGCGCCGTGCTGGTGGGTGGTAACTGGCTGCTGTTTATCTGGTCGGTGAATAACCACCATCTGCTGGAGGCGAGCCTCGGCTACTTCATCAACCCGCTGGTCAATATTCTGCTGGGCATGGTGTTTCTCGGTGAGCGCTTTCGCCGCATGCAGTGGCTGGCGGTGCTGCTGGCGGCGTGCGGCGTGCTGGTGCAGCTGTGGACCTTCGGCTCGCTGCCGGTCATCGCCCTTGGTCTTGCTTTCAGCTTCGCCTTTTATGGCCTGGTACGAAAGAAAATCGCGGTGGACGCGCAGACCGGCATGCTGATGGAGACACTATGGCTGTTGCCGGTCGCTGCGATTTACCTTTTCGGTTTCGCCAACAGCGCGACAAGCCATATGGGCAATAACCCGTGGACGCTCAATCTGCTGCTGATGGCGGCGGGCGTGGTGACGACTATCCCTCTGCTTTGCTTTACCGCAGCCGCCACCCGCCTGCGTCTCTCGACGCTCGGCTTTTTCCAGTACATTGGCCCAACGCTGATGTTCTTGCTGGCCGTGCTTTTCTACGGCGAGGTACCGGGGCCGGATAAGATGGTCACCTTTGGCTTTATCTGGCTGGCGCTGGCCATCTTCGTGATGGACGCTGTCTATACCCAACGCCGTACGCGCAACGCCTAACCTCTTCACCCGGCTTGCTCGCAGGCCGGGTCCGCTATTGCCGCTTTTCTGCAAAGCTAACGCGTTTTAATTGGTTGTTATTTCAGGCGCCCGCTCGCATCTTCCGGGAATATTGCGTCATTCCCGGAGGCATTCAGCATGAGCCAGAAATCCGCCGCTTATTTGCATAAGCAGCAACGCGAAGCGATCCGCCAGCTTGCCCGCTCGTGGATCTGGCGCAGCGAGCTGCCGACCTGGCTGCTGATTATCACTATCTACGGCGGCTGGTTCGGCGTGCTGGCCTGCTGGCAAACGCTCGGCCTGTGGCCCGCCACGCTGCTGCTTATTCTTTTCACCGCCTGGTATATGTCGCTGCAGCACGAGCTGATTCATGGGCACCCGACGCGTTACCCATGGCTGAACCAGCTCTTCGGCACGCTGCCGCTGGCGGTCTGGTACCCCTATGGGCTGTATCGCGATTCGCACCTGGCCCATCATCGCAACCACCAACTTACGCTGCCGGATGAAGACCCGGAAACGTACTACTTTTCCGCCGAGCGCTGGCGGCGTTTTCCACGCTGGCAGCGGCGCGTAATAGTGCTGCGTAATACCTTTGCAGGAAGAGTGCTGCTGGCGCCGTTGCTCGATATTATCGGCACGCTGGCGACCATGACGCAGGCGTTCCGCAAGCGTGACGGCCGTAACATAGCGATGTGGCTCACCCACGGCGCACTGCTCGCCCTGCTCTTCGCCTGGCTTCAGGCGTGCGGGTTTTCCATCGTCTGGTTCCTGCTCGCCGTCAGCTATCCGGCATTGGGCATCACGAAAGTGCGTTCGTTTCTGGAGCACCGTGCCGATGACGAGCCGCTGGCCCGCTCGGTCATCAACGAGGCCGCCTGGCCCTGGCGATTGCTGTTCTTAAATCTGAACTATCATTCAGTACATCACGATCTGCCCGGCCTGCCCTGGTATGGGCTGCGTAAAGTTTATGCGCTTTACCGGGAAGAATACCAGCAGCGCAACCGCGGGTTCGTGGTGCAGGGATACCGTGAATGGCTGCGCCGCTTTCTTTTCGCGGCGGTTGACGTGACGGCACATCCCACCTCGTTTGCGGCTGACAGAGTATCGAAAGACGATGACTAAACGCGTGGCGCTGCCAATGTATGATGTTCACCCCCCCACCACCGATGCGTTGTGGGCCGCGCTGCGTCCGCTTTTGATAAACCATGGCGTGACGGCGGAGTGCGTTTTTGTTCGCCCTTCGCCTCTGCCTGAGCACTGGCGTGATGATGACCTGCTGTTAAGCCAGACCTGCGGCTACCCGCTTACCACCCAGTTGCCCGACGTGCAGACCGTTGGCTGCTTTCATTATTCCGCGCCGGGCTGCGAGGGGCCGTTTTACCGCAGCTTTTTAGTCGCGCGGGCAGGCGATAAAGGCAAAACGCTGGCGGATTTTCAGGACAGAACGGCGGTCTGCAACGCCATTGATTCCCACTCCGGCTATAACGTGCTGCGCAAAATGGTCTCGCAACTGGGTTCGCCGTCGCGCTTTTTCCGCGACGTGACCTTTAGCGGCGGCCACCGGGAGTCGCTACAGGCGTTACAGCAAAAGCAGGCGGATATTACGGCAATTGATTGCGTGACGTTTGCGCTGCTGCAGCGGTATCAGCCCGCGCTGCTGGCCGGGCTGACGCTGATTGAAGAGACGCCGCTTGCGCCGGGGCTGCCGCTTATCACTTCGCGTGATACTCCAGCCGACACCCTTTCGGCGTTACGCGCCGCGCTACAGCAGCTCGTCAGCGAACCGGCGCTGCATGCAACCTGCGCCGCCGCGCTGATTCAGGGCTTCAGCCCAATCGGGCGCGACGATTACGAGGTGATGCTGCAATGGCAGCGGGAAGCCGCCGTGGCGGGTGTCGACGCGCTGTAAGCCATGATAAAAAAGGAACCCTGAGGTTCCTTTTTTTATTACAGCCAGTTGCGGCGTTTGAAGTAAAGGTAGGGCGCCAGGCCTGCGAGGATCATAAAGATAATCGCTGCCGGGTAACCGAAGCTCCATTTCAGCTCGGGCATAAATTCGAAGTTCATGCCGTAACTGGAGGCCACCAGCGTCGGCGGCAGGAAAACCACGGAAACCACCGAGAAGATTTTGATGATGCGGTTCTGCTCGATGTTGATAAAGCCCATCGCCGCCTGCATCAGAAAGTTGACCTTCTGGAACAGCGATTCGTTGTGCGGCAGCAGGGATTCGATATCGCGCAGAATTTCCCGCGCCTGCTCCAGCTGCCCGCCCGGCAGACGCGCCTTGCGCACCAGGAAGTTGAGCGCGCGCTGGGTATCCATCAGGCACAGGCGCACTTTCCAGCCGGTATCTTCTAATTCAGCCAGGGTGGAGAGCGCCTCGTCATATTCGTCGCCCTGCTGCCCTTCCATAATCACGCGGCTCAGCTCTTCCAGATCGCTATAGATGTTCTCAATTTCATCCGCCAGCTGTTCGATTTTGGTTTCGAACAGATCGAGCAGCAGTTCATAGGCGTTGCCGTCCATCATCGACTGATTACGGGCGCGCATACGATAGAGACGAAACGCCGGCAGCTCGCGCTCGCGCAGCGTAAAGAGCCGTCCGTTACGAATGGTGAACGCCACAGTGGAGTTGCCGCCATGGTCTTCCGCATCTTCATAGAAGAAAAAGGAGTGAATGTGCAGCCCGTCTTCATCTTCAAAGAAGCGGGCGGAAGCTTCGATATCCTCCAGCTCCGGGCGTGTTGCCAGGCTCTGACCAAGTTCCGTTTGCACGCGCTGTCGCTCGCTCTCTTCCGGCTCCACCAGATCAACCCAGATGGAATTCGTCAGAGGGGCGGCCTCGTCCACTTCAAGGCGAGACAGGCGGTTATTTTCCAGTTGAAATGCGCTCAGCATGACCGGGACTCCCAATACAAAAAATCTCGGACAGTTCGGTTGGCACACAGAAACAATATGGGTTTCAGACCCTTAAACAGTCTGACTCAGCGCGACGGGGTAAAATGCGGTCGCCGACAACCACTAAGGCCATCAGCGTGAGAGGATAGCCTTAGGAGTTGTGCCTGTTTGACAGGTTTTTGAGCCAGCATCTACTGGGTGTGTCCAAGGCGAATGTCCTCTTAGCGTAATCGTGGGCGCATGTTACGCCAGCGAAAATTAGGCGTCAACACGCGCACTTAAGATAGACCACTTCACTTATTGGCGGTAATAACGACGCAGGCGCTGGCGTCTGACGCTCGCCTCGTCAACTTCCCCGCCGCAGGCCTGTTTTGCCTGCCGCCATACTTTAGTTTTAGCAGCCAGGTACGCGTTTCGCTAAGAAATAATCTCCTTTTTCAAAGAGATAATTCCGAAGCGGGGAGCTCTGCCAGCATTATGGCAATAAGGTGTGACAAAAAAATGGCGTGGGCGCGACGCTGCGCGCCCGTTACGCATCGTCAGCAGGGTTAAACCGTCTCAAGCCGGGCGTAAGCGGCTACCAGCCATTTAATCCCCTGGCCATTGAACGCCACCTGCAGGCGGCTGTGTTCGCCGCTGCCTTCCAGATTAACGATGGTGCCTTCGCCGAACTTCGGATGGCGCACGCGCTGACCGAGCTTGTAGCCGGAGTCGTTTTCCGCTATCGGCGCGCCCAGCTGCTTGTGACTGACCGGACGGCTGATGCTGGCGCGCAGGCGTACCTCTTCCACGCAGTTTTCCGGCAGCTCGGCGATGAAGCGCGAAGGACGATGGTAAGCCTCTTTGCCATAGAGGCGGCGCGTTTCGGCATAGGTTAAGGTGAGTTTCTGCATCGCGCGCGTGACGCCCACGTAGGCGAGGCGGCGCTCTTCCTCCAGCCGCCCGCCCTCATCCAGCGCCATCTGGCTTGGGAACATCCCCTCTTCCATGCCGACAATAAAGACCTGCGGAAACTCCAGTCCTTTCGCGGAGTGCAGCGTCATCAGCTGCACCGCATCCTGCCACGCATCCGCCTGCCCCTCGCCCGCTTCCAGCGCGGCGTGAGAGAGAAACGCCTGCAGCGGCATCAAGTCTTCATCTTCATCCTGATAGCTGAACTGGCGCGTCGCCGTTACCAGCTCTTCTAAGTTTTCAATACGCGTCTGGCCCTTTTCGCCTTTTTCCTGCTCGTACATCAGCCAGAGGCCGGAATCTTTAATTACCCGGTCGGTCTGTACATGCAGCGGCATGTCGGCGGTTTCATGCGACAGCGCGTCGATAAGCTCAAGGAAACGCTGCAAGGCGCTGGCGGCGCGGCCTGCTAGCGCCCTTTCCTGCAACAGTTCGCGACTGGCCTGCCAGAGGGTAACCTGACGGTCGCGCGACGCCTGACGCACCACGTCCAGGGTGCGGTCGCCAATGCCGCGGGTCGGTGTATTGACCACGCGTTCAAACGCCGCGTCGTCGTTACGGTTCACCATCAAACGCAGATAAGAGAGCGCGTCTTTGATTTCCTGACGCTCGAAGAATCGCATGCCGCCATAGATGCGGTACGGCATGCTGGCCTGCAATAACGCCTCTTCCAGCACGCGCGACTGGGCGTTGCTGCGATAGAGGATGGCGCAATCCTGCAAAGCGCCGCCGTTCTCTTGCCAGACTTTGATGCGGTTAACCACAAACCGCGCTTCGTCGAGCTCATTAAAGGCGCAGTAGAGGGAGATAGGCTCCCCATCGCTGCCGTCGGTCCAGAGCTCTTTCCCCAGGCGCCCGGCGTTGTTGGCAATCAGGGCGTTGGCGGCATTCAGAATGTTATTGGTGGAGCGGTAGTTTTGCTCGAGGCGAATCGTCTCCGCGCCCGGGAAATCGTTCAGGAAGCGCTGGATGTTTTCCACCTGCGCGCCGCGCCAGCCATATATCGACTGGTCGTCATCGCCGACGATCATCACTTTGCCAGTCTCGCCCGCCAGCATGCGGATCCAGGCGTACTGAATGCTGTTGGTATCCTGGAATTCGTCCACCAGAATGTTGGTGAAGCGCTCGCGATAGTGATTCAGGATATGCGGTTTGTTGAGCCACAGCTCGTGGGCGCGCAACAGCAGCTCGGCAAAATCCACCAGGCCCGCGCGGTCGCACGCTTCCTGATAAGCCTGATAAATCTTCTGCCAGGTCTGCTCTACCGGGTTGCCATAACTCTGGATGTGATGCGGGCGCAGGCCGTCGTCTTTTTTGCCGTTGATGTACCACATCGCCTGGCGCGGCGGCCACTGCTTGTCATCCAGGTTCATCGCTTTGATGAGGCGCTTGAGCAGGCGCAGCTGATCTTCGCTGTCGAGGATCTGGAAATCCTGCGGCAGACCGGCATCCATATGGTGCGCGCGCAGCAGACGGTGCGCCAGACCGTGGAAGGTGCCGACCCACATGCCCCCCTGGCTGGTGCCCATCAGTTGCCCGATGCGGTGGCGCATTTCCGCCGCCGCTTTGTTGGTGAAGGTCACCGCCATAATGGAGTAAGGCGAACAGTTCTCAACCGTCAGCAGCCAGGCGATACGGTGCACCAGCACCCGGGTTTTGCCGCTGCCCGCGCCCGCCAGCACCAGCATATTGCTGCGCGGCGCGGCTACGGCTTCGCGCTGTTTATCATTAAGGCTGTCGAGCAGGTAAGAAACGTCCATTGGCACCGCCGGGTAAGGATAAGCAGGGTATGCCCTGAATCTTTGACGCGCTCAGCACAGCTAACCGAGTCAAAGATTCAGGGATACAGACCTGGAATTATATACAGAGTTGTGACGATTATATCAGCGAGGTCAGGGATGCCAACTGCGAAATCTCCAGATGCGGCAGCAAACGGCTGTCTTCTACCTGCATCAGGTCGCCATCCAGCAGGTTTATCCAGCACGCCTGCGCGCCTGAGCGAATCGCCCCGGCGATATCAGTGGTAAGGTCATCCCCCACGTGCAGGATTTCACGCGGCGTAACGCCAAGCTTTTGCGCCGCCAGGTGATACATGTCGCTATAGGGTTTAGAACGACCATGCGGACCTGCGCGCAGCACAAATTTAAAATAGTCACCAAGACCGAAGAGATGCGGCTCGGCGTTGCCATTGGTGATAGCCACCAGCGGCCACTTCTGCGCCAGCTTTTTCAAGGCATCGTGCGTTTCCTGCGGCACGTCGATGCGGCTGCGCCAGGCGGCGAAATTAAGCATCGCTTCCCGCGCGCCTTCAGCGGCTTCGTGCGCCGACAGCCCTGCCTCCAGCATCACTTGCTCAACGGCGCGTCGGCGCCACTCGGTCACATCGTGATAAATTTCCGGGTCTTTTTCACGCAGTACGGTGCGCACCCGCTGGAAATCAGCCAGGGTAAAATCGCGCAGGCCAGGGTGATAGCGCTGCATAAACGCCAGCGTTTCCTGTTCGGTGCGCCGGATTACCGGGCGGTTGTCATACAGCGTATCGTCAAGATCGAACGTCAGAGCGGCGATCGGGCCCAGAGGGCGATAAAAATGCATTACGGTTTCCCCCGTTTGGCGCGTGGATGCGCGGCGTCATAGACCGAGGCCAGATGTTGAAAATCAAGATGAGTATAGATTTGCGTGGTGGAGAGGTTCGCGTGGCCAAGCAGCTCCTGCACCGCACGCAAATCGCCGCTTGATTCAAGCATATGGGTAGCGAACGAGTGACGCAGCTTATGGGGATGCACATGGCTGTTCAGCCCCTGACGAATTCCCCATTCGGCGAAGCGTTTCTGAACGTTGCGCGCCGAAATACGCTTACCGAGTTTTGAGAGAAAAAGCGCGTCGTCATCCGGGCCGAACAGCTCGCGCAGGTTAAGCCAGTGCGCGAGCCACTGCACGGCGCTGCGCCCCATCGGCAGCCGACGCTCTTTGCTCCCTTTGCCCGTTACCCACACCTCGCCGCTATCGAGGTCGAGATGTTTGCAGTCGATATTCACCAGTTCCGACAAACGCAGCCCGGCGCCATACATGACCTCGAGCATAGCGCGATCGCGCACCGCCAGCGGGTCGTTGATATCGATATCCAGCAAGCGGTTAACGTCATCAACATCAATATTTTTCGGCAGATGGCGCGGCGCTTTCGGGGTAGAAATGCCTTTCGCCGGGTTAGCGGGCAGCTCGCCCTGGCTGACCAGCCAGTCAAAAAAGCTGCGCAGCGCGGAGAGACGTAAAGCAAGGCTTGACGCTTCCAGGCCGGCGCGGCGGCTGCGCACGGCGAAGGAGCGCACGGCGGCGGCGTCGCACTGCTGCCAGCTTTGCAGCTTCATTTCACCGGCAAGCTGAATCAGTGCGGCAAGCTGACGGCCATAGTTCAGCAGCGTATGCGGGCTGAGCTGGCGTTCAACCTTCAGGTAGCGAAGAAAGCGGTCTGCCGCTTCCTGCAAAGGGGAATCGATCATACGCGTTCAATCCAGCGCTCCAGCAAATCGGGCAGCATCAGCGAGAGCTCGTCCAGCAGTTGCGTGCCTTGCCCTTCCTGATAATGGTGCGGATCCCGGCTGCTGAAAATCACCACGCCGAGATCGTCCTCACGCCCCATCAACGACATCGCGACCGAGCCGACCGCTCGCGCCTGCGGCAACACCACCAACAGCTCCGGGCCATTCAGTTGCCCAAGGTAGTGATAGTCGCGCCCCAGGCGCTGGATGCGCACCGGCTCAAAAGCCTGACGGCTCAGGGCGAGATGGGTGAAACCGGAAGGCGCGCCAATGCGCCAGCGGTCCGGAAAGAGCCGCACGCAGGCGTCGGCAAGCCCCATTTCCCGCGCCCACTTGTGCAGGCGCGTCAGCATATCCTGGAGGCTGTCGGCCGCGCTCAGCCTGCGTTGCAGCTTCAGCAAGCTGTTGAAAAGATCTTCATTGACGCTCGCCTGTGTCATCAGCTGCGACATATTCTCTTGCAGCATGCTGATATGGTTGCGGGAGCGCGCCATATGCCATTCGACCAGCGAGACAGTGCCACGAACCGGATGCGGCACGCGCATCCGCTCAACCGTGGCGGCGTTGCGGATAAAAAAGTCAGGATTGTTCAGCAGGTAGTCGCATACCGCCTCGTCATCCAGCTCCACGAGGCTTGCCTGCTGTTCCCCGGCATTAGTCATAGATGTATGAACCCGTCATAGACATGAGTTGCAGGCCCGGTCATATAAAGCGGATGACCCGGCCCTTTCCAGGCGATATCCAGGCGACCGCCGGGCAGGTCCACGCGCACCTGCTCGGCCAGCAGCCCCTGCTGGATCCCTACCGCCACCGCACCGCAGGCGCCGCTGCCGCAGGCCTGGGTTTCTCCCGCCCCGCGTTCGAACACGCGAAGCCGGATATGTTCCTGATTCATCACCTGCATAAAGCCGATGTTGGCGCGCTCCGGAAAGCGCTCGTGGCTCTCCATTACCGGCCCCAGCGTTTCCACCGGCGCGGTAGCCACATCATCCACCTGAATCACGCAGTGTGGATTGCCCATCGACACTACGCCGCACAGTATGGTCTGCTCGGCGGCGCGCATGATATAGGTTTTCTCTGCCTTGTTGGCGCGAAACGGCACTTTCGCCGGGTCGAATACCGGCTCGCCCATGTTAACGCGCACCAGGTCGTTTTCATCCACGCTCAATACCATGCGGCCATTGGCGGTGCTGACGCGAATGTCCCGCTTGTTGGTCAGCCCTTTCAGTCGAACAAAGCGGGCAAAACAGCGCGCGCCGTTGCCGCACTGCGAGACTTCACTGCCGTCGGCATTAAAGATGCGGTAGTGAAAATCGAGATCCGGATCGTAAGGCGGCTCGACGATCAGCAGCTGATCGAAACCGACGCCCAGATGCCGGTCCGCCAGGCGGCGGATCAGCTCAGGTGAGAAAAAGACGTTTTGGGTCACCGCGTCAACGACCATGAAGTCGTTACCAAGGCCATGCATTTTAGAGAATTGCATTTTTTACTCCGTTTGCGCGGTTACGCGGCGCGGTTTACTAATAGATCACCTGGGTCGGGCCGTCGTTATCGCCACGGTCGTTGCGGTTCGGCGTTACCGTCTGCGTCTGCGGCTGCGCTGGGGTAGCCGGTTTCGCCTGATTGTCCTGCGGCGGGAAGTAAAGCGGGCCTTTAAGGCCGCAGCCTGAGAGGCTAAACAACGTTAACAGCAGCGCCAGCGAACGGAACATCGTCTTCATTTATTGATTGCCTGTGGTTCATTTATTCTGCTTTCTATCATCGCAGGTGAACCCTGAAAAGCAATAGTTTGCATGCCGCCGCGTAATGGAAAACCTGTCGCGGGAAAGAAACGGCCGCGCGGCGCGGTTTCTATTCAAAGTGATAGCTTTTATACTGCCGCCATGACGGACAAAAGGAATATGAGATGAACGACAGCGAATTTCATCGCCTCGCCGATGACCTGTGGCAGACCATTGAAGAGCGTATCGACGACTATGACGGCGACACCGATATCGATTGTGAAATCAACGGCGGCGTGCTGACTTTGTCATTTGAGAACGGCAGCAAAATTATCATTAACCGCCAGGAGCCGCTGCATCAGGTGTGGCTTGCGACGAAACAGGGCGGCTACCATTTTGACTATAAAGGGGATGAATGGGTTTGCGACCGCAGCGGCGAACTGTTCTGGAGCCTGCTGGAAACCGCCTGCAGCCAGCAGGCGGGCGAGCCGGTTAACTTTCGCTAATCAGGATTGATACTGCTGCATCATCGGCGCGGCGCTATCGTCCTGATTGGCGGGAAGCGCGGCGCTGATGGCCTGGTTGCGGAACGGGATCACCTGCTGGCGGCCATCCACTTTCACAATCTGATAGAACTGCGGCAGGTTGAAGTTGATAAAGCTTGAGCCGTAGGTGAAACGGTCGTGCGATGACGAGTAGAAACGGCTAACGTCTCGCACCAACTCCTCTTTGCTCCCTTCGCAGTGGTGATAAACCTCCGCCCGGTTGCTCTCATCCAGAATGTAGATGTTAAAGCCACGCTCGTCGTTGGTCTCTTCAAAGAAGAACTGAATAATCCCTTCGCTGGCAAAGCCATCCACCACCGGCGGCAGCTGTACGTGGTTGGTTTCCACCTGAACGGAAAGGCCGTGCAGCTTGTTGTGCGAAATCGCGCCATAAAACTCAATGGCGTTTTCCAGCTTCTGCACCGAGACGTTAAGGCGTTCGAAGAACAGTCCCCACGTCTGTCCGGCTACGCGCAGCGCTTTGAAACGACCCGGCTCAAGACGGGTGCTGGAGAGACGAAACTCAATGCACTCGGAAACCAGCTGCTGCACGCGGGTGCGAATCAGACCGCGCAGATGCTGGCTATAACAGAACACTTCTACGCTATCGGGCGGCGCGGCATCCTGGTGCATTTTGCCAAGGATGGTTTTCAGCGCTTCGATCATCGCCTGTTCGCCGTTGAAATGCAGCGTGCGCACTTCGTTCCACGAGTTGCGATAAAGCAGATCGACACTGCCTACCAGACACTGCTGCTGTTCGCCGAAGCTGAAAACATCCAGCTTGCGGAAGTCGAAATGCACCACCTGATTGCGGAACGCCGCCGTCGGGTCATACTCCAGGTTGACGATAATCGCCAGATGACGAATTTCGCACGGGCTGTAGAGCGCTTTCGGCGTGGGCGCCGGCAAGCGCAACGGAAAGTGGTGCGAGACATCCGCCACCATCTCCTGCAGCTTCGGCAAATCGCAAATACCGTTGCCTTTAATAAACAGGCGCGTGCGGGAAGTCAGCAGGCCGTTGAAATAGGCCCAGGCCACCAGCTTATTCAGATAGCGGTTATATTCCAGCGGCTGATGGCTGATGATGGTGTCCATGTGCGGCGCGCGGTTATAGAGATACCAGCCGGAGCGGTTGGCGCGGCCGGGCGGCACGTGGATAAAGGTTAAATTCGGTTCGCTGAGGTCTGGCGAAATCTGCGGGTTTACCAGCGTCACTTTGCCTGGCAGCGCTTCAAATGCCGCGTAGAGTTTACGCGTCAGCACGCCGATATCCTGCGGGCTTGCCGAGACGCTCAGGTTATTGCGGCGGGCGAAGCGAATCAGGTTACGGTAGCTCTGCATCATCGCATCGAGCAGTTCATTATGCGCCTCGCGCACCTGATCGATTTTCCAGTTAGCGCGGTTATCCAGCATCGCAAGGCGGTCATCTTCCCAGCCCCACTCTTTCACCAGCTGGCTTAGCACTTCACGACGCCAGCCGACGCAGGCGCGCTCGCGGCTCAGCTTTTCACACACTTTGAGATAAAAACAACGGCGCACCAGATCCAGACGCGCCGTATCTTCGATTTGCGTCAGATAATGGGTTACGCGCTCCAGCATCATGCAGTAAGAATCGAGCCCGAAAGAGACGATTTCGCCATCGTGCAGACGCTGTTTGATGTCTTTCGCCAGCAGGCGAGTATGCGGGTATTCCCAGGAATAGGCTTCCAGCAGCAGGGTTTTCAACACTGCTTTATAGGGGGAATCAATGCTTTTATAGAGCTGCCAGAGGCTGGCGCCAAAATACTCTTCCGCCGACAGCGAGCTGAGGCCGCCGAGATCCAGCCATTCGTTGGGCGTCAGCACCCCTTGCGCGTATAAACGCATGACGTAATCGTCGTAATGTTCTTCTTCGTCGCCAGGCACCATGTTCCACAGAATACGCTTGCCAGCGAGGCGTACGGCGGTGCGATAAAACTCATCCAGCAGCAGGATATGCTGCGTGGAGCCGCAATCTTCGCCGCCGAGGCTGCCGCTTTCGTTATGGCGAAAGCGATTCTCATCAATCAGGAAAAAGCTTACCTCAACGCCCAGCGACGCCGCCCAACTCTCAAGCAGACTGCATTTGCGCTGCAACAGCTGGCGCTCTTCGTTATCCAGCCAGGCCTGATGGCACACCCAGATATCCAGATCCGATGAACAGCTCTGGCCAACCGAAGAGGTGCTGCCCATCGTATAGACGCCGGTAATGGGAAGCTCGCCCTTGGCCGTCTCTTGCGGCGGCATGCCGTGGCGCAGTTCAAGCTCGTCTAAATAGTGGCGCTGGGTTTCATCAGGCGTGAAGAAGCAAATGCCATGGGGAACGTTACCGTCAAGGTAACCCGGCATCAGCGGATGGTGGTAATGCAATAATGTAGGCAGCAGACTGTAGACCTGTTGGAACGCAGGCCCCATGGCAGCAAGTGCGCGATCCACACGCAGTTGATTGATGGCATCCAGTCTCTGTTTCAGAGTCTCAATATAGAGGTACAAGACGTATCGCCTGATGGTTTCAGTATTTCGAAAAAAACACCGCTACCGCTGTCGCCCTTGTGATTATGATGATGCGGACTGACAATCGGTTCAAAACGTGATCAATCTAACACCTTGCAGATTGACCGTAAAGAAAGATGCGCTACTTAACAATTGTAGCACCGATCTCCCGCTTGCTGTTCCATAATACGAGTCACTTCCCGCCTGCGGCGCCGACCCGTTATGACTGACAGCCTTCTGTTAAGAGTGTTAGGATGCTCAGCGGACGATATTTACGGTATGAAGCATGGTAGACAAAGTATTAAGAATTGCCACTCGTCAGAGCCCGCTTGCGCTCTGGCAGGCACAGTACGTGAAACAGCGCCTTGAGGCGTGCCACCCCGGCCTTGAAGTGGAGCTGGTGCCGATGGTGACGCGCGGCGACGTTATCCTCGATACGCCGCTGGCTAAGGTGGGCGGCAAAGGGCTGTTCGTTAAAGAACTTGAAATGGCGCTGCTGGAAAAACGCGCCGATATCGCCGTTCACTCAATGAAAGATGTGCCGGTCGAATTTCCTGAGGGGCTGGGCCTCACCACCATTTGCGAGCGCGAAGATCCGCGCGACGCGTTTGTTTCCAACCGCTATAAAAGTCTGGATGAGATGCCTGCAGGCAGCGTGGTAGGCACCTCCAGCTTACGCCGCCAGTGTCAGATTGCCGAGCGCCGCCCGGACCTGGTCATCCGCTCCCTTCGCGGCAATGTCGGCACGCGGTTAAGCAAATTAGATAACGGCGACTATGACGCGATTATTCTGGCCGTTGCGGGGCTTAAACGTCTCCAGCTGGATGAGCGCATCACCAGCTCGCTGCCGCCGGAAATTTCGCTGCCGGCCGTCGGCCAGGGGGCCGTCGGTATTGAATGCCGCCTGGACGACACCCGCACTCGCGAACTGCTCGCCCCGCTCAATCATGATGAAACAGCCATTCGCGTTCGCGCTGAGCGCGCGATGAATACCCGGCTGGAAGGCGGTTGTCAGGTGCCTATCGGCAGCTATGCGGAACTGGTGAATGGCGAACTGTGGTTGCGGGCGCTGGTTGGCGCGCCGGACGGCTCGCAGATGGTCCGCGGCGAACGGCGCGGCAAGCCGGAAGAGGCAGCGGATTTAGGCGTATCGCTGGCTGAAGAGCTGCTGAATAACGGCGCGAGGGCCATTCTTGCCGAGGTATATAAAGGAGAAGGGCCTGCATGAAGATCCTGGTCACCCGCCCGTCCCCTGCCGGGGAAGCATTAGTGAGCCGCCTGCGCGCGCTCGGGCGAGAGGCCTGGAGTTTCCCGCTGATTGAATTTACCCCGGGGCGCGAGCTTGCTCGCCTCCCGGCTCTGCTCGACGCCCTCACCCCTGACGACCTGCTCTTCGCTGTTTCGCAGCATGCGGCCCATTTCGCCGGCGCGGAACTGAAACGCATCGGCAAAGCCTGGCCGCAGACCCTCAACGCTTTCGCCATCGGCAGAACCACGGCATTAGCGCTGCATCAAACCAGCGGCTTGCACGTAAGCTATCCGCACGATCGGGAAGTCAGTGAAGTCTTGCTACAATTACCTGAATTACAAAACGTTGCCGGCAAGCAGGCGCTGATCCTGCGCGGCAATGGCGGGCGCGAGCTGCTGGCCGAAACGCTAACAGCCCGGGGCGCGAACGTCACGTTTTGTGAATGCTATCAACGTTGTATGAAAATCTATGACGGGACAGAGGAAGCCTGGCGCTGGCAATCGCGCGGTATAGACACCCTGGTGGTGACCAGCGGCGAAATGCTCGATCAGCTCTATGCTCTTATCCCGGAATGGTATCGCACGAACTGGTTGCTGCGCTGTCGACTTCTCGTCGTCAGCGAGCGTCTGGCGACCCTCGCCCGGGAACGTGGCTGGCAAGATATTCTGGTCGCCGACAATGCCGACAACGATGCGCTGCTGCGCATGTTGCAATAACTCTCATAACGGGAAGCCATAATGACGGAACAACAACATTCCTCCGACGTGGTTGAAGAGACCAGGGAGGCCGTGGAAACCACGCCACGACCGGAAAACGCAGAGAAGAAGGATCGTACCGGCAAAGCCGCTCTCGCCCTGAGCGCTATTGCTATCGCTATTGCGCTGGCGGCAGGCGCGGGCATGTGGGCATGGGGCAAACATCAGGCCTCGGCGCAAAGCGCCAGCACCGATACCCTTGCTGCACAACTCACTTCGCTGCAAAACCAGCAGCAGACGCAGAACGCCGAGCTGCAAAATATCATCAAGCAGCAGGCAGGCGCGCTGGAAGAGGCGAAGAACCAACAGGCGGCGATGGCGCGCCAGCTGGATGAAGTGCAGCAAAAGGTGGCGACCATTTCCGGCACCGAAGCGCAAACCTGGCTGCTGGCGCAAGCGGATTTTCTGGTGAAACTGGCGGGGCGTAAGCTCTGGAGCGATCAGGACGTCACTACGGCGGCTGCGCTGCTGAAAAGCGCGGATGCAAGCCTTGCGGACATGAATGACCCCAGCCTTATTACCGCTCGTCGCGCTATCACCACCGATATTGCCAGCCTTTCCGCGATTACTCAGGTCGATTACGACGGCATTATCCTCAAACTGAACCAGCTCTCGAATCAGGTGGATAACCTGCGCCTGGCGGATAATGACGACAACGACGCACCGATGGACAGCGACGGCACCGAGCTTTCCAGCTCGCTCAGCGAGTGGCGGCAAAACCTGGTAAAAAGCTGGCAGAACTTCATGGACAGCTTTATTACTGTTCGCCGCCGCGATGATACCGCCGTGCCGCTGCTGGCGCCTAATCAGGACATCTACCTGCGCGAAAACATTCGTTCGCGCCTGCTGATCGCCTCCCAGGCGGTCCCTCGCCATCAGGAAGAGACGTACAAGCAGTCGCTGGATAACGTTTCCACCTGGGTGCGCGCTTACTACGATACCGAAGATGCGGGTACTAAAGCGTTCCTCGATACGCTGGATAACCTGAGCCAGCAGAACATCACCATGGAGGCGCCGGAATCGCTGCAAAGCCAGCCTATTCTGGAAAAGCTGATGCAAACTCGCGTACGTAATTTACTGGCGCAGCCTGCCGCTGACGCCAGCGCCGCGCAGCCAGCGCCGCAAGCCGCCGCGCCTGCCGCCACTCAGGGAGAACAATAATGTTTAAAGTGTTGTTGCTCTTTCTGCTGTTAATGGCAGGCATTGTGCTTGGCCCCATTATCGCGGGTCATCAGGGCTATGTGCTGATCCAGACGGACAACTGGAATATTGAAACCAGCGTCACGGGGCTTGTGATTATTCTTGTTCTCTCTCTGCTGGTGCTGTTTGCCGTTGAATGGCTGCTGCGCCGTCTTTTTCGCACCGGCGCCCGGACACGCGGCTGGTTTCTGGGCCGCAAGCGCAGCCGTGCCCGTAAACAGACTAAACAGGCATTGCTGAAGCTGGCGGAAGGCGACTATCAGCAGGTTGAAAAGCTGATGGCAAAAAATGCCGATCACGCCGAACAGCCGGTGGTGAACTACCTGCTGGCCGCCGAGGCCGCGCAGCAGCGCGGGGATGAAGCGCGAGCCAACCAGCATCTTGAGCGTGCCGCCGAGCTTGCCGATAACGATCAGGTGCCAGTGGAGATCACCCGCGCGCGTATTCAGCTAGCGCGCAACGAAAACCACGCCGCCCGTCATGGCATCGATCAACTGCTGGAGATCACGCCGCGACATCCGGAGGTGCTGCGCCTGGCCGAACAGGCCTACATTCGCACCGGAGCATGGGCTTCCCTGCTGGATATCATTCCTTCCATGCAAAAAGCGCAGGTGGGTGATGAAGCGCATCGCGAAGCGCTGTCTCAACAGGCCTGGATGGGGCTCATGGACAAGGCGCGCGCCGAGCAGGGCAGCGAGGGGCTGAAACAGTGGTGGCGCAACCAGAGCCGCAAAACACGTCAACAGCCCGGATTACAGGTAGCGATGGCGGAACATTTAATTGAGTGCGACGACCATCAGACCGCGCAAGAGATAATCCTGGATGGGCTGAAACGCCAGTATGATGAACGCCTCGTCATGCTGATGCCGCGCCTGAAGGCGGGCAATCCGGAACAGCTGGAAAAAGTGCTGCGCCAGCAGATCAAAACGCATGGCGACCGCCCGCTGCTGTGGAGCACGCTCGGCCAGTTGCTAATGCAGCACGGCGAGTGGCAGGAGGCGAGTCTCGCTTTTCGCGCTGCGCTGAAACAGCGCCCGGACGCGTTTGACTACGCCTGGCTTGCTGATGTGCTGGACAGGTTGCATAAACCGGAAGAGGCCGCCGCCATGCGCCGCGACGGACTGCTGCTGACGTTGCAGAACAACCCGCCGTCATAACCTTCCCCTTGCGGGCGAACAGCCATTCGCCCGCCACTCTTTCTTCCGCCCATAAAAAAACACCTGCCCTGGGGCAGGTGTTAAAACAGGTCTGTTTGACAACAAATTGTGGTGCTTCACTCAACGTTGTGTCCAGGATGTTTGATGAGGCCTGAGCGACATCTGTCTGTGGACGATAAGCACCGTAATGGCTCTGCGTCATTCCTGGGTTTATGAAGCCAGCGGCAAACATAAGGGATGGAATGAGCATCTACGCAGTTAATATAGCACAAGCCGTGCCAGTTATTTATAAACGTTGAGATATATCTATTATTATTTTTATATCAATAAGTTAAATATAACTTCATTTACCTGAATTGTTGCGCGCCCGGCGCCTTTAGGGGCTTATACCGTCGCTTTTTAACGACAGGTAAAATCAATACAAAACAAATAATAAGCAAAACATGGAGTTGAGTGTCGCTTTGTGGCGACAAGGCTCGACGCAGTGTCGTCTGCCTGTAACAGTAGAATGACAGTGGTGGAGAGAGTAAGGCGTAGTACAGGGAAAAGAGAAAACAAAAAACCCCGCCGAAGCGGGGTTCAAAATTGGTCGGCGAGAGAGGATTCGAACCTCCGACCCACTGGTCCCAAACCAGTTGCGCTACCAAGCTGCGCTACTCGCCGAGGTACTGCTTTTTGAATTTTTAGTTCAATTAAGGAGTGGTGCGAGGGGGGGGACTTGAACCCCCACGTCCGTAAGGACACTAACACCTGAAGCTAGCGCGTCTACCAATTCCGCCACCTTCGCATGCCACAAAATAATGGGGTGGCTAATGGGACTCGAACCCACGACAACTGGAATCACAATCCAGGGCTCTACCAACTGAGCTATAGCCACCACTGTAAATCTTTTACTGCCTGTTCTACTCGCGTCGCTCAAGCGCCTTATTAAATGGCGCGCCCGACAGGATTCGAACCTGAGACCTCTGCCTCCGGAGGGCAGCGCTCTATCCAGCTGAGCTACGGGCGCGTAGCGCCGTTGCGGGTGGGGATACTACGGTCTTCGCGCCCTGCTGTCTAGTGCTTTTTTTAAGAAAATGCGCGTTTGGTTATGCTTTGCGCATCATGCTGCTTATCTGTCCGCTTTCGGTCCTGACACGTGTCTGTTGAGTCCGAATACCTTATATACCAGCGAAACTAACGCCAAAAAGACCATTCCGACAAACAACGACATACGCGTATCTTCGTTAAAGCCCATGCCGATAAGAACGCACGCCAGGAACGCCATCGTTAAGTAGTTCGCCCATGGGAAAAGCACGGAGCGGAACGGATGCGAAGCGATAGCCTGGCGATGCACGTGGCGAAAACGCAACTGGCTAATAAGAATAACGAACCATGGCACCATGCCCGGCAGCACGCTGGCGCTGTAGACGTACACAAAAACCCGCTGCGGGTTAGGAATGATGTAGTTCAGGCAGGAACCGATCAACAGAATAACGATAGACAGCGTCACGCCAGCCACCGGCACGCCGCTTTTCGATACTTTCGCCATCCCCTGCGGCAGTTGACGGTTTTTCGCCAGCGCGTAAAGCATGCGTCCGCAGCTGTACATACCGCTATTGCAGCCGGAAAGCGCCGCCGTCAGCACCACAAAATTGATAATGCCCGCCGCCGCGGTAATGCCTATCTTCGCGAAAGTCAGCACGAAAGGACTACCGTTGCTGCCGATTTCATCCCACGGGAAAATCGTCACGATAACGAAAATCGCGCCTACGTAGAAAATCAGAATGCGCCAGAGCACTTTACCTACCGCGCTGCGCAGCGTGACCTGCGGGTTTTTCGCCTCGCCTGCGGTAATACCGATAAGCTCAACGCCCTGGTAAGAAGCCACGACGATACACAGCGCGGTCAGGAAACCTTTCCAGCCGCCGGCAAAGAAGCCGCCATGCGCCGTGAGGTTAGAGAAGCCAGTCGCGTGGCCGCTATTGCCAAAGCCGAAGAAAATCACACCCAGGCCGACGACAATCATCACGATAATGGTGGTGACTTTAATCATCGCAAACCAGAACTCAATTTCACCATACAGCCGAACGGCGGCAAGGTTCGCCAGCGCGACCAGCCCTACGGCCAGCAAGGCGGGCAGCCACTGCGGCAGTTCAGGGAACCAGTACTGAACATACACGCCGATGGCGGTGATTTCCGATATTCCCACCGCCATCCACATAAACCAGTAAGACCAGGCGGTGAGATAGCCAAAGAAAGGGCTCATGTAGCGGTGCGCGTAAACCGCGAACGACCCCGCCACCGGCTCAAGGAATAACATCTCACCCATCGAGCGCATGATGAAAAAGACAAACAGCCCGGCGATGATATAGGCCAGCAGCACTGACGGGCCCGCCCATTTCAGGGTGCTCGCCGCGCCCATAAACAGGCCGACCCCAATCGTGCCGCCAAGCGCGATAAGTTCAATATGTCGAGCTTCCAGCCCACGCTGTAGCTCCGCTTTTTTCTCTGCCATAAATCCTCAGTTGTGTTTGCATCCGTTCCGGGTTGACCGGTTATTGTGATGTAGCCATCTCCGTTGCCGCTGCTGGCGACAGATTCATCAAACCGATAATGAATCATGAACGCCACGTGCGGGCGCATGTTTTAACAATTTTCAGGAAATGGCAAACGATGCTTCAGAAAAATGCGGATTCTGGATAATAAAGCAGCGGATTGTGAGGGAAACGCAGCGCGGTCGGCGCGCTGCGCAAATATTAAAGACGTCCGGTGTAGTGCCAGCTAAGGTAGCGCAGCAGCCGAAGCTGGCGTTTAAGACGGCTTGGCTGGGAAAGCAGACGATAAAGCCACTCCAGGCCAAGGTTCTGCCAGCCTTTCGGGGCGCGCTTTACGTGGCCTGTAAAAACATCATAGGTGCCGCCTACCCCCATATAAAGGGCGTCCGGATGCACAACCCGGCAGTCTCGCATAAAAATCTCCTGGCGCGGCGAACCCATGGCGACAGTAACAATCTGCGCGCCACTGTCGCGGATGCGATCAAACAGCGCCTGACGGGCCTGCGGCGTAAAATAGCCATCCTGGCTGCCGACAATGTTCACCTTCCAGAGCTGGCGCAGCTTTGTTTCAGTCTGCGCCAGCACGTCAGGCTTGCCGCCGACTAAAAAAACCGGCGTCCCCGCCTCGCCCGCGCGCGCCATTAACGCTTCCCAGAGGTCAGCCCCGGCCACCCGTGAAACCTGCGCGTCGGGATATTTCTTACGCACCGAGCGCACCACGCTAATGCCATCGGCATATTTAAACTCCGCCGACTCAATAAGGTTGCGTACTTCCGCATCCGCCTCCAGCGCCAGCATTTTCTCCGCGTTAATCGCCACCAGCGTCCCCTTTTTCAGCGCGCCGTCAGCATAGAGATAGTCGAGGGCGTGCGGCATATCGCGCCACCCCAGCAGGGGCAAACCGCGCAGGGTATAAATGGGAGCAGAACTCTTTTCCGTCATAACATTCCTTAGTTAACGCTCAGGTTGGCGAAAGCGGCCCTGCGGAACGACGCAGTCGGCCATGAACCAGCCCGGCGCTCTCAAGCAGCCAGTAAAGCAGCTTTGCCATTAACAAACAGGCGGAGAAGACCACCAGGAAGAACACCACACGAGAAGCGAACGCGTCTAATCCTTCGCGCGCCAGCACTATCATGTTGAAGATGGCGCCGAAGCAAAAGCTATGGATGACGGCCGCCTTGTAGCGGTTCGCCTCGCGATTGCCGCGCTCGTAAAGCCAGTCAAACCATTTGATGATAAGCCCGACGGCCACCGCGCCAAGCGGAATAAACCAAACGCCGCCCATAATGACCAGCGAGCCGATTAACGTGGGCGAAATGGCCAGCCCCGAATGGTTGTTGAGGACTTCCCAGGTAAAGTAATTCGCCGTATTCAGGACAATATGCGGACGATCCGGCCAAAGCCAGGAAGGAATAAAAACATAGAAGTCCCGCACAATCGGAGCAAGCCCCTGAAAGTCGATATGGCTGTAGTTTTGCAGCAATAGCGCGAAGTTTTCCCAGGGCGAGAACGTGTCGCGAGTCAGATAGAGGAAGGTGTAAAACGCTTCATCGCCGCTGACGTTCAGGCCATAGCGCTTTAGCGCCAGCCAGAACATGCCGACTATGCCAAACACGCCCGCCGCCGCCAGCATCCAGAGCGAAATCCAGCCCCGGATAATACCGATGAAGAGAAAAATGGCGAAAGCGATAATGATATTGGCGCGCGTTCCGCCCACGATCATATAAGTCAGCAGGCCAAAGGCGACGGTACTGACGAGAAAAAAGAGCCACGCGCGGCTATCCTGGCGCAGGAAATAGACCACCAGCATGGCCGGAATGAAGAAATAGAAGAAGCGCTTAAGCGCCACGCCCGATACTTCGCTGGAAAAAATCTGGCTGTAGGACTGTAAACGAAACAGCAGAAAACCGTTGTGCAGGAAGAAAATGCCCACGCTGACCAACGCCACCGCCATCAGGATTACCCACATCAAATGGGTTTCTACCCGGTTCATGGTAAAGAGGCCGGGTCCAGTGGTCGTCTGGCCTCGTGGGCGCAGCCGGGTTTTATAGGTAACGTAGTAAACCCCGTAAAAGCATCCCGCCGCCAGCAGCGCCTGCAGCAAGATTTCCGGCGGCACCACCGCCACGTTAAAGCGAAACACCAGTAAACTGGTCAACGGGAAGCCGAAGAAAAAGGTCAGCAGAAAAAGCAGTGAAAAGAAAACGTTGAAGTTAAACCGCACGCGGCGGAATTCAAACCAGGTCAACGTCCCAATAAACAGCGTGGCGAGGAGCCAGACGATAAACAGACCGCTGAATTGCAACACGCTCATGCCACTTCTCCTGAAGCGATACGCAGCGCCTGATGCCAGCCCGCGAGATAGTTAGGTTTAAAAAAAGCGATACGGGATTTATCTACCGCCTGTAACTGACGCTGCGCTTCGCGCACCACCGCTTCATTAAGCATATCACCCGTGAAGAGCACTGGCAGATCTTGTTCCACCATATCCTGCCAGAAGGGGTTGTCCCGGCTGAGCACGCAGGGAACGCCTGCCTGGATCAGCAGGCAGAGCGTACCGATACCCTGCTGGCGGGCAAAAATAAAATAACCCAGGTCGCACTCACGCAGCAGCGCGAGGTAATCGTCGAACGCCATCTTATCGCGCAGCACCTGCAGATTTTCAGCGCTAAACAGCGCCCTGCCCGCCTGGCTTATTTCATCAATATAAGCCTCGTTGTTTGCCGGGTATCCCATCGGGACAATAACGCGCACGGTATCGCCAAACTGCTGGTGCACCGCTTTTAACGCTGCGGCATGTTCATTACTGCGATCGCCTGAGTTACCGACCAGCACCGTGAGTTTGCCTGCACGAACCGGCGGAGCGATACCGTTAAGAGCCGGGTCCATGCGCGTCGGGAAATAAAGCAGCTCGCCCGCTACATTCGGGTGACGCTGCTGAAACCAGCTTAAATCGCCGCGCGTGGCGAACACCCGTCCGACGCGCCCCTGCGCCAGCCGGCGCAACCGGTAAAAAAGGCGAAACTTCAGGCTGCGGGAGACTTCATAGAGATCGGCGCCCCAGATATGCCAGCTGAACTGTGAAGGCTTCAGCCCGCCGGTCAGCAACGCCATCCAAAGCGCGGCATTAAATTGTCCGTGAAAAAAGAATCGTTGCTGCCGGTCGGCGCGGGCCATGGCGACGACCGCTTTCGCCAGCGCTTTTTTAGTAGGAAACAGACGGACCCTGAGTGAAGGAAAAGCCTGCGCCAGCTGCGCATCGGAGGAGACGACCATAAAGTCACGCGCCTGCGGATGCGCTGGCGCCAGCTCATCATTGAAAAATCGCAGTACCGTCTGGTTATGATGGGGAATATCGGACCCCAGAATGTGCATCAATGCTGTCATGCCTGCCTACGCCACAGTAAAAATACGCCACAACAGAGGGCGAAATAGACAATATAGGTAGCCATATAGGCCTGAGCCGCACCCGCTGCGCCGTACGCCGGGATAAGCCAGTGTGAAAAGCCGGTTAATAAAGCAAACTGGCTAATCTCCGTCAAAATATAAAAACGCAGCGACGCTTTCGCGATGACCAGATAGCCAAATACGTAAGCGCCCACTTTCAACACGTCACCTACCAGTTGCCAGGCGAACAGGTCGCGCATGGCGGTAAATTTCGGCGAAAAGAGCAACCAGATCGCCACATCGCGCAGCAGCCAGACGGCAAAACTCGCGGCCGCCACCGCAGGCAACACGAATTTCAGCGATCGTACGATTTCGCGGGTAATCTCTTCTTTTGCCGTCAGGCGCGACAGCGTCGGCAGCAGGTACACGCTAAAGGAAGCGGTGATGAACTGCAGATAGGCATCGGAAATACTGCTTACCCCTTGCCAGATCCCTACTGCTTCCCAGCCGTAATGGGACGCCAGCAGGTTTCGCATCATTACGTAGGCGACTGGCAGCGTCACAGAGGTGATAAGCGCCATCAGGGTGAATTTCCCCAGATGCGCCGCCAGCCCGCTATCCCAGCCGGGTTTCAGATAGCCCGCTGGCAGGTGGCTGCGCTGCTTGAGCATGAATGCGGCGGGGATGACCACCAGCGCAGGCACCAGCGCCAGGCCAAGCAGCGCGCCTTCATAGCCGCCGAAACGGAAGCTGGCGTAATAGGCGATAACGCCGATAAGGCTGCCGACGATCAGCGACAGCGCATTGCCAGCAGCGTCACGGAAGCCCTTAATAATCGCCAGACTCAGGTTAGCCCAGGCGATCCCCATCTGGACGAGCGCCACCAGCCGCACTACGTTCTGGTAGTTATCATGGCCGAACAGGCCGACGCTGATGGGCCGGGCACCTGCTAAAAAGAGCACCGCAAGCAAGGTGGAAAAACCGAGCACCATCGCCGCGGCGGTGCGGGTGACTTTTTGTAGTTCCGCAGGTTCATCGCGATGCTGGGCGACCAGTTTAGTGACGCCATTAAAAATCCCGGCGCCAGCCAACACGCCCAGCACCGTTACCAGCTGGCGGAAGTTACCCGCCTGGCCAACGCCCGCCGGGCCAAAAGCCACCGCCAGCAATTTCACCACCAGTAAACCTGCGCCGATTTTTACCAGTGTGGACGCGGCGGTCCACACCGAAGCTTTAGCCAAAGACATTTCAGCCGAAGTAGCTCAGGAGAGAGGAGATAACCGTGCGCTGGTTTACAGGCGACAGGTTGTAGAAAAGCGGCAAGCGAACCAGGCGTTCGCTTTCCTGCGTGGTATAACGATCTTCACCCTGGAAGTAGCCAAACTTTTCCCCTGCCGGGCTGCTATGCAGAGGAATGTAATGGAATACGGCCAGAATCTCCGCTTCTTTCAGGTAAGCGATAAGCTGGCTGCGGTCGTCAATATCGCGCAGCTTAATGTAAAACATATGCGCGTTATGGCTGCACTCCTGCGGCACCGAAGGCAGCTCAATACGCCCGGCCCTCGCCAGCGGAGCCAGCGCATCATAGTAGGTTTGCCACAGCGTCAGACGCTGCTGGTTAATGCGGTCCGCCGCTTCGAGCTGCGCCCACAGATAAGCCGCCTGCAGGTCGGACATCAAATAGCTGGAGCCGATATCGCGCCAGGTATATTTATCCACCTGTCCACGGAAGAACTGGCTGCGGTTGGTGCCTTTCTCGCGGATGATTTCCGCACGCTCCACTAACGCCGGGTCGTTGATAAGCGTCGCTCCGCCCTCGCCGCCTGCAGTGTAGTTTTTCGTCTCATGGAAGCTGAAGCAACCGACGTGACCGATGGTCCCCAGCGCGCGTCCTTTATAAGTGGACATCACTCCCTGCGCGGCGTCTTCCACCACATACAGATTATGCTTCCTGGCGATAGCCATGATAGCGTCCATTTCACACGCCACCCCCGCGTAATGCACCGGCACGATGGCCCGGGTTTTTTCCGTGATCGCCGCTTCAATCAGGCTCTCGTCGATATTCATCGTATCCGGACGGATATCCACAAACACAATGGTCGCGCCACGCAGTACAAAAGCGTTGGCGGTGGAAACGAAGGTGTAGCTTGGCATGATCACTTCATCGCCCGGCTGAATGTCGAGCAAAATAGCGGCCATTTCCAGCGAGGCGGTGCAGGAAGGCGTCAACAGCACCTTTTTGCTGCCGAAGCGCTGTTCCAGCCACTGCTGGCAGCGACGGGTAAAGCCGCCATCGCCGCATAGCTTGCCGCTGCCCATCGCCGACTGCATGTAATCAATTTCCGTACCCACCACTGGCGGAGCATTAAATGGGATCATTTGTTCACCTGTAGAGCCAGTAAGCGGTGCTTTCCACGTTCGCACCGCTTTGAATATAGCGACGAAGCGCGGCGATATTTCCAACCTGCGTTGCGACACGCAGCGTGGAAAGCCCTCGCGTTGCGCACCACTCTTGCGCCGCCTGCATTAATATCTCACCGATACTGCGCCCTGCCAGCAGACCAATGCGCGCCTCCTGTTCGTTTAACTGCCGTAGCGTAACAAAGCCACGCAACGAACCATCCGGCGCCTGCATTATCAGACAGGCGTGATCGAAAGCGCCTTTTACGGCGTTCTCCACCCACTGCGCATAGAACTGACCGCTTGCGTCCGCCGGATACCAGGGGGCGCGAAAGCGGCTTTGAGCAAAGACGGCAGCGGCGGCGGCGCGCAGCGCCGGAACATCTTCTTCCTGAGCCACGGACAACGCCGTTGATGAAGACGCGGCGGCCACGGGCAAAACCAAATCCACTTCGCCCTCAACCAGCTGAAAACCGAGCTGTTGCAGCGCATCGAGTAAATCCGCGCGTTGCGCCGGAACTTTCGCCTGCACCCGCTGCCATGCGTCCAGCTGTGAAATATCCACCACCGGCGCTTCATCGGCGAAACGCATAATCGCGCTACGCAGACCAAAAAAATGGCTTTCCCAGTCAAGTGGGGCCAGCGTCGCTTTTACCGTCATACTTTTCCTCAAAAGCTCTCAGGGTAATGAGCCCGCAAAAAAGCGCGTGACATTAGCGCCATACGCCTTTGGTATCTATCACCCACTGCTGGGTGATGGTCTCGCCTGCGATAGCCCTGAACTCTTTATGATCAACCAGCATCACCAGCACGTCCGCGCTGCGCAGCGCTTCTTCAAGCGCCACCAGCTGGCATTTTCCGCAGAGCTTATTCGGCAGTTGATGAATATTCGGTTCCACCACCAACGTTTCACCGTTGTGCCAGTCGGCAATCAGCTGGGCTATCTCCATCGCCGGGCTTTCACGCAAGTCGTCAATGTTTGGCTTGAACGCCAGGCCAAAGCAGGCGATTTTCAGTTCAGAGGCGCGCTTGTTGGTTACCGCGAGGCAGTCGGCGACACGTTCCTTCACCTGATGAATAACCCAGTGCGGTTTGCTGTCGTTCACTTCGCGAGCGATACGGATAAGCCGCGCCTGCTGTGGGTTTTGCGCCACAATAAACCACGGGTCCACTGCAATGCAGTGGCCGCCAACGCCCGGGCCAGGTTGCAGAATATTGACGCGGGGATGACGATTGGCGAGGCGGATAAGCTCCCAAACGTTAATGTCTTGCTCGGCGCAAATGAGCGAAAGTTCGTTAGCAAAAGCGATATTGACGTCGCGAAAGCTATTTTCAGTCAGCTTGCACATCTCCGCCGTGCGGGCGTTAGTTAGTACGCACTCGCCTTCAAGGAAAATTTTATAGAGTTCACTGGCGCGCGCTGAACAGGCTGGCGTCATACCACCTATCACGCGGTCATTTTTAATCAGCTCGACCATCACCTGCCCCGGCAGCACGCGCTCAGGACAATAGGCGATATTAACGTCCGCGCTTTCGCCTGCCTGCTGCGGAAAGGTCAGATCGCTGCGCAGCGCGGCAAGCCACTGCGCCATCTGTTCTGTCGCGCCGACTGGCGAGGTAGATTCCAGAATGACCAGCGCTCCTTTTTTTAATACCGGCGCGATAGATTGCGCCGCCGCCTGCACATAAGTCATATCAGGCTCATGTTCGCCTTTGAACGGCGTTGGTACGGCAATCAAGAAAGCATCCGCTTCTTCAGGACGGGTGGTGGCGCGCAGATAGCCTGCCTGCACCGCCGCTTTCACGACCTGATCTAACTCAGGTTCGACGATATGAATTTCACCGCGGTTGATGGTGTTAACGGCGTGCTGGTTGATATCAATACCAATAACCCGCTTTTGTCGTGAAGCAAAAGCCGCCGCAGTTGGCAAACCGATATATCCCAGACCAATCACCGAGATGGTATTAAAACTCATACTGATATCCGATTATTTTTCAGTGCGTGCAGAATCCGCTCACAGGCCTGCCCGTCGCCGTAAGGGTTATGAGCATGGCTCATGGCCAGATACTCATCCTCGTTGTGAAGTAATTTTGTGACTTCGTGGACAATATGGTCGGCATTAGTGCCGACCAAACGAACGGTTCCGGCTCTCACCGCCTCCGGTCGTTCCGTCGTATCGCGCATTACCAGGACCGGCTTGCCAAGCGACGGCGCCTCTTCCTGAATGCCGCCGGAGTCGGTCAAAATCAGCCAGGCGTGATTCATCAGCCAGACAAAGGGGAGATATTCTTGCGGTTCAATAAGCACCACGTTTTCTACATGGCCCAGGATACGTTTCACCGGCTCCAGAACGTTTGGATTCATATGTACTGGATATACAATTTGCACATTCTGATTTCGCGCGGCGATTTCGGCCAGCGCCTTGCAGATTTGCTCAAATCCTTCGCCAAAGCTTTCTCGACGGTGTCCGGTTACCAGAATTAATTTTTTATCACTGTCTAAAAATGAATATTGCTTAGCCAGCGAAACGCGCAGGCTATCATCCGACATCACCCGATCGCGTACGGAAATTAAAGCATCGACGACGGTATTGCCGGTAACAAAAATATGGTTTTCCGGTATACGTTCGTGCAGCAGGTTTTGGCGGGCGTCTTGTGTCGGAGCAAAATGATACATGGCCAAATGGCCTGTCAGGGTGCGGTTTGCCTCTTCCGGCCACGGCGAATAGAGATCCCCGGTACGCAAACCAGCTTCCACATGCCCCACCGGAATGCGCTGGTAAAAGGCAGCCATGCTCGCCGCCATTGTTGTCGTCGTGTCGCCATGCACCAGCACCACGTCAGGCCGGAAAGATTCCAGAATGGGCTTCATGCCTTCAAGGATACGGCAGGTAATTTCCGTAAGTCCCTGGCCCGGTTTCATAATATTTAAATCATAGTCTGGCACAATGGAAAACAGATTCAGAACCTGATCCAGCATTTCACGATGCTGGGCAGTGACGCAGACTCTTGCTTCAAAAAAAGGATCTTTTGCCAGCGCGTGCACCAGCGGCGCCATCTTAATTGCTTCCGGACGCGTGCCAAAAACGGTTAGTACTTTCACAACGTTTCTCTTAAGTTTACCGGTGGAGGCGAGACCGCCTCCACTTAAAGCGCCGTTGTTACTCTGGACGACGACGAGCCAGTGCAACGCCTGCGCCAATCAACACACCCACAGTACCCCACATAATCATCAAAAATGCGCGACGCGGGCTATCGCGCTTGACGGGTTCTTCCGGAGTGCGCAGGTAACGATAGGTTTGAAAACGGGGATCGAGGACGGGGCCAACATTGAGTGTCGCCAGCATAGCCCGGTTTTGATCGTAGTCGATATCATAGGTCGCTCCGACCGCCTGAAGGTTTTCCAGTCTTGCCTGCAACAGCGGACGTCCGAGCATGAAAAGTTCAGAATCGGGCAATTCATCCGGCGGCACTTCCGTTTCACTGCGAGCAATATTGTGCTGCTGCGCGACCCGCAACGCCTGCTCAACGTTATGGACTTTACGGTCGTAAATCGCTTTCGCTACCGCTTCCTGGCGCTTAACCTGCGCTTTCATCTGTATTGTCCGCGCAGCCCAGGCGCCTTTCAGTTCATCATTAAGATGGCTGGCGGCCCGCTGGCTGGCGAAAGCGACATACTGGCGAAGCAGGTTGTTGGCATCCGGTCCGGTTTCCGCAGTCAGCCGAACATTGTCACTAAGATTGCGGGTGATATCCCCGGCGGTGAACTGAATATTGTCGATAAGCTCATCAAGCAGAGCCGCGTCCGCTTTACTGTTTCCTACTTTACGCTGTTTGTAGTAGTCCGTCTGCAACCAGAAATCCCGGCGAGTATCCCACGAAGAGAGTTGCATAATGAACTCCTTGTAAGCGTCATCCATTACAGAAGGCTGAGCGACCGACCCGTTGTCGGTTTTGATATCCAGGTTGCGCAGAAACTGCTGCTGCGAATAGAAGCCGCCTAACATATTCACCGTCGGCCTGTCTGTAATCGCCGTCGCGCTCCACTCTTGCCTGGCGAAGAGGGTATAGACAAAAGCACCGATTGCAAACAGCAACGCAATACCGACAATCCACGCTTTTCCAGTCCAAAGCGTACGGAACAGGCCACGGATATCCAGTTCGTTCTCTGCAACTCTGCCTTGTGCCTCCGGCAATGGTTGTTTCATCGCTTCCCCGCTCTGTTTTATTGAATGGTGGGTTTGTTGTTACTCCGACGCATGCGGCGCTTTACTCGTTTAATAAAGCGCGCCACTTTCCATGCCCGTTTAATACAGTAGCCATAAAGAAAAAAGGCCAGCAAAAAGAGCAACAGCATTACCCATTCAGGTATGAAGTGCGCATATTCTGCCGCTACGCCAATGCCAGCCAAAAGCGCGGCAGCGAGCGTAATCAAGACGAACGCCTGGCGGGAAGTAAAACCTGCGCGCATGATAAGATGATGAATATGCTGCCGGTCCGGCGAAAAAGGGCTCATGCCTTTGCGTAGACGGCGATACATAATGGCGACCATATCCATTAATGGAATGGCGATAATCCACAGGGCGGTAACCGGGCTAATGGGATGCGTTTTACCTTGGGTGGTTTCCAGCAGGATCCAGATAACGGTAAAACCAATCAGCGTACTGCCTGCATCGCCCATAAACACTTTATAGCGACGGCCCAGTACGCCCAGGTTAAGCAGAATGTAAGGCAGGATGGCGGCAATCATCGCAAAACACCACATAGCGAGACTTATCTGTCCATCAAACCAGAGAATGATGCCGATAGCGGCGAATGACACGCAGGAAAGGCCACCAAGCAGCCCGTCAATGCCGTCCACCATATTAAATGCGTTAATGGCGGCCCAGACAGCAAACAGCGTCAGGAAGTAGCCAAAGGGACCCAGCACCATCTCCCATGAGCCAAAAATATAGCCAAGACTGCTGAGGTAAAGACCGCCCACGACCATCATAACAATGCCGATAATCGCCTGAATAGTCGCGCGAATTTTTACGCTGATATCAAACCGATCGTCCAGCGCCCCGACGAGAACGAGGATACCGGCGCAGGTAAGGTAGAGAGATGCGTGGGGAATATAGTAATTTGCGATACCAAATGTAAAACAGATCCCTGCGTAGACAGAAATCCCGCCCACAAGTGGAATTAACCCCTGATGACGCTTACGAAAGTTAGGCTTATCGACCAAACCGATGCGTTTAGCGACTTTTCGAGCGAAGAAAATAAAAACAAAGGTGAACAAAAAAATACTGAGCAGCTCAGTACCAGCGGTTACTAAATTCACAGTATGCGCTCTCTGCAAACGTTAAGTCCGGAGGAAGTATAACCGCGGAGGTTAATCATCAAAAACATATACCACCACTCATCCCTGAACAGACTTTATTATTCATTAAGATAAACATAGCCCAGACTGACTAAGAACAGGCGCATAAATGCCCAAATGCATAACGTATCACGCCGGATATGCTCTCACGGCACGAACGAAAACGCCACGTCGTAACGTGGCGTTCCCCGAGTTTTTAGCGATTACGAGCGCTTCATCATATCAAAGAACTCATCGTTCGTTTTAGTCATCGCCAGCTTATTGATGAGGAATTCCATCGCGTCGATTTCACCCATCGGGTGAATAATTTTGCGAAGGATCCACATCTTCTGCAACTCTTCTTGAGTTGTCAGCAACTCTTCTTTACGGGTGCCGGAGCGGTTGTAATCAATGGCCGGGAATACACGTTTTTCCGCAATCTTACGGGACAGGTGCAATTCCATGTTGCCGGTGCCTTTAAACTCTTCGTAGATAACTTCGTCCATTTTGGAGCCAGTATCAATCAGAGCAGTCGCAATAATGGTCAGGCTGCCGCCCTCTTCCACGTTACGCGCGGCACCGAAGAAACGCTTCGGACGATGCAGGGCGTTCGCGTCAACACCACCGGTCAACACTTTGCCGGATGCCGGCACAACGGTGTTGTAGGCGCGCGCCAGACGGGTAATGGAGTCCAGCAGAATGATAACGTCTTTTTTATGCTCTACCAGACGCTTGGCCTTCTCGATGACCATTTCGGCGACCTGAACATGGCGGGATGCCGGCTCGTCGAAGGTGGAAGCAACCACTTCGCCTTTAACCAGACGCTGCATCTCGGTCACTTCTTCCGGGCGCTCGTCGATAAGCAGCACCATCAGCACGCAATCCGGATGGTTATAAGCGATGCTCTGCGCAATGTTCTGCAGCAGCATGGTTTTACCCGCTTTCGGCGGCGCTACAATCAGACCACGCTGACCGCGGCCAATCGGAGAAGCAAGGTCCAACACGCGAGCGGTTAAATCTTCGGTGGAGCCGTTGCCGCGCTCCATACGCAGACGGGAGTTCGCATGCAGCGGCGTTAAGTTTTCGAACAGGATCTTGTTGCGCGCGTTTTCCGGCTTATCGAAGTTAACCTCGTTCACCTTCAGCAGTGCAAAGTAACGCTCGCCTTCTTTTGGCGGTCGAATCTTACCGGAGATGGTGTCCCCTGTGCGGAGGTTGAAACGGCGGATTTGGCTGGGAGATACGTAGATGTCGTCAGGACCGGCGAGGTAGGAGCTGTCTGCGGAGCGGAGGAAACCGAATCCATCCTGCAATATCTCCAGCACACCGTCGCCAAAAATATCTTCGCCACTCTTCGCGTGCTGTTTCAGGATGGCGAAAATAATGTCCTGTTTGCGCATACGGGCCAGGTTTTCCAGCCCCATATTTTCGCCGAGAGTGATCAGCTCAGAAACCGGCGTATTCTTTAATTCGGTAAGATTCATAATGGTGGGTTCTTAAACTCGGGGTAAATCTCGAACGTATTTGTGAATGGAATGGCAGGATCATCCATGCCTGTTAGTGGCTTTCAACTCATGTCTGTACGCTGTCTGGTCACAGGAAAGAACGCAGAACTGAAACGACGAGACGGATTGAGTGATAGCCCCGGAACAATTCACTTCTCGCGTACCGCTTTGGTGCTGGTATTGAATGGCGGGAAGTGTCGGGTATTACAAGATTCAAACTAAAAGGTAAGTTTAAATGAAGCTGAAAAATAACTTAGCATGACTCACGCCGGGCGTCCAGCGGTCCGGACAATTTCCGGAATTCTGTTCGCACCGGCGCAAAAGTTCTTACGCCAGGTTGGCGTCCAGGAACTCTTTTAACTGGCCTTTAGACAGCGCGCCCACTTTGGTCGCCGCTACTTCACCATTTTTGAACAACAGCAGGGTCGGGATGCCACGGATGCCGTATTTCGGCGCAGTGCCCGGGTTCTGGTCGATGTTCAGCTTAGCAATCGTCAGCTTGCCCTGATATTCATCAGCGATTTCATCAAGGATCGGGGCGATCATTTTGCAAGGACCACACCATTCTGCCCAGAAATCAACCAGGATCAACCCGTCCGCTTTAAGTACATCCGTGTCGAAACTGTCGTCAGTCAGGTGAATAATTTTATCGCTCATGTTTTACTCCAGAAGATTAGGCCTTTCATGTTGGTGTAGCATTAACCAACATAAGGTTGACTTTATTTCACCGGATACGCTTTCGTAAAGCAATAGTTAGCTGATATTCTACCACACTATGAGCAAAACACATTTAACAGAACAGAAGTTTTCCGACTTCGCCCTGCACCCTAAAGTGGTGGAAGCCCTTGAAAAGAAAGGCTTTCATAATTGCACCCCTATTCAGGCACTGGCACTCCCGTTAACGCTGACGGGACGTGACGTTGCAGGGCAGGCGCAAACCGGTACCGGCAAAACGATGGCGTTTTTAACGTCAACGTTTCATTATCTACTCTCACATCCGGCCGCTGAAAACCGTCAGGTGAACCAGCCTCGCGCTCTGATTATGGCGCCGACCCGCGAACTGGCGGTGCAGATTCATTCTGATGCCGAACCGCTGGCGCAGGCGACCGGTATTAAGCTTGGCCTGGCTTACGGCGGCGACGGCTACGACAAACAGCTGAAAGTGCTGGAAAGCGGCGTCGATATTCTTATCGGCACCACTGGTCGTCTCATCGACTACACCAAACAGAACCACATTAACCTCGGCGCTATTCAGGTCGTAGTGCTGGACGAAGCCGACCGCATGTACGATCTCGGCTTTATTAAAGATATCCGTTGGCTGTTCCGCCGCATGCCGCCTGCAACGCAGCGCCTGAACATGCTCTTTTCCGCTACGCTCTCTTACCGCGTTCGCGAGCTCGCCTTCGAGCAAATGAACAATGCGGAATACGTAGAAGTGGAGCCGGAACAAAAAACAGGCCACCGTATTAAAGAAGAGCTCTTCTACCCTTCTAACGAAGAAAAAATGCGTTTGCTGCAAACCATTATTGAAGAAGAGTGGCCGGAGCGCGCCATTGTTTTCGCCAACACGAAACACCGTTGCGAAGATATCTGGGGACATCTGGCGGCGGATGGTCATCGCGTCGGTCTGCTGACAGGCGACGTGGCGCAGAAAAAGCGCCTGCGCATTCTTGAAGAGTTTACCCGCGGCGATCTTGATATTCTGGTCGCAACGGACGTGGCGGCGCGCGGCCTGCATATTCCGGCGGTGACGCACGTCTTTAACTACGATCTGCCGGATGACTGCGAAGATTATGTCCACCGTATTGGCCGTACTGGCCGTGCAGGCGCCAGCGGCCACTCAATCAGCCTCGCCTGTGAAGAGTACGCGCTGAACCTGCCGGCGATAGAAAGCTATATCGGCCACACCATCCCGGTAAGCAAGTACAACCCGGATGCGCTGTTAAGCGAACTGCCGCCGCCGAAGCGCCTGACGCGCACGCGTTCCGGCAACGGCCCGCGCCGTACAGGCGGCGCTCCGCGCAACCGTCGTCGCACAGGGTAACGTGTTATGCGCAGCTCCACCTCCCTCTATGCGGCAATTGATTTAGGCTCGAACAGCTTTCATATGCTGGTGGTGCGCGAGGTGGCAGGAAGCATTCAAACGCTGTCTCGCATCAAGCGTAAGGTTCGCCTGGCGGCGGGCCTTAGCGCGGACAATCTTCTTTCTGCTGAAGCGATGGAGCGCGGCTGGCAGTGTCTGCGCCTTTTTGCCGAGCGGCTGCAGGATATCCCCCCTGAGCAAGTGCGCGTAGTGGCGACCGCCACGCTGCGGCTGGCTAGTAACTCCCAGGAATTTATTGCACGCGCGCAGGAAATCCTGGGCTGTCCGGTGCAAGTCATTAAGGGCGAAGAAGAAGCGCGGCTGATTTATCAGGGCGTAGCGCATACCACTGGCGGCGCGGATCAGCGTCTGGTCGTGGACATCGGCGGCGCCAGCACAGAACTGGTTACCGGCACCGGCGCCCACGCCACTTCACTCTTCAGTCTGTCGATGGGCTGCGTCACCTGGCTTGAACGCTTTTTTACCGACCGTAGCCTTACCAAAGAAAACTTCGCCGCCGCCGAACAGGCCGCCAGTGAAGTTTTACAGCCTGTGATTAACGACCTTCGCCAGCACGGCTGGAAAATCTGCGTCGGCGCCTCCGGCACCGTACAGGCGCTGCAGGAAATTATGATGGCGCAGGGCATGGATGAGCGCATCACCCTGGCCAAGCTGCAGCAGTTAAAAGCGCGCGCTATCGCCTGCGGCCGTCTGGAAGAGCTGGAGATTGAAGGTCTGACGCTTGAACGCGCGCTGGTTTTTCCAAGCGGCCTTGCCATTCTGTTAGCCATTTTCAACGAGCTCCACATTGAATGTATGACGCTTGCGGGCGGCGCGCTGCGTGAAGGCCTGGTTTACGGCATGCTGCATCTTGCCGTCGATCAGGATATCCGCAGCCGCACGCTGAAGAACATTCAGCGCCGTTTTATGGTGGATACCGAACAGGCGGAGCGCGTGGCTCAACTGGCGGACCGTTTCGCCGAAACGCTGGCCGGGGAATGGGATCTCGACGCGCTTAGCCGCCAGCTGCTGCGCAGCGCCTGCCTGCTGCACGAGATTGGCCTGAGCGTCGATTTTAAACGCGCGCCGCAGCACGCCGCGTATCTGGTGAGCAACCTGGATCTGCCCGGCTTTACCCCCGCGCAAAAGAAACTGCTGTCAACACTGCTGCTTAACCAGACCAACCCGGCGGATCTCTCCTCGCTGCATCAGCAAAACGCCGTACCGCCCCGCGTAGCGGAGCGCTTATGTCGTTTGCTGCGCCTGGCAATTATTTTCGCCAATCGCCGTCGTGATGATTTACTGCCTGAGATTAACGTTAAAGCGCAGGGCGAAACGCTTTCGCTGGCTTTACCGGAAGGCTGGCTGGCGGCGCATCCGCTGGGCGCGGAGCTAATAGAACAGGAGAGCCAGTGGCAAAGCTACGTTCACTGGTCGCTGGAGATAAAATAAAAGCCTCCCGAGGGAGGCTTTTTCGCTTTAACCGCCGCGCGCTTTCGCCAGCATCGCTTTAATATTCGCTACGTTCGCCTGCCCTTTTTGCATTCGCTCTTCGGCCGAGACCACTTTGCGTTCGGTTTCCCAGGCCAGGTCGTCCTGCGGCAGCTCCAGCAAAAAGCGGCTCGGCTCCGGGCGCACCAGTTCGCCATACTGCCGACGCTCTTTGCATAACGTAAAAATGAGTTCTTTCTGCGCACGCGTGATGCCGACGTAAGCCAGACGCCGCTCTTCGTCGATATTGTCTTCATCAATGCTGCTCTGGTGCGGCAGTAATCCCTCTTCCATGCCGACCAGAAAAACATACGGGAACTCCAGGCCTTTTGAAGCATGAAGGGTCATTAACTGAACCTGATCGAGCTCTTCTTCGCTTTCACCGCGCTCCATCATATCGCGCAGCGTAAAACGGGTGACGACCTGAGTCAGCGTCATCGGCTCGTCCAGTTCCGTGCCTTCCAGCATCTCCGTCATCCAGCTAAAGAGCTGGTTAACGTTTTTCATACGCATTTCGGCGGCCTTCTGGCTGGGCGACGTTTCATAAAGCCAGGCTTCGTAATCGATGCCGTGGATAAGATCGCGCACGGCAGCCACCGGCTCCCTCTCGCTCAGACGCGCCACGTCGCCAAGCCAGTGGGTAAAGCGCGTCAACGACTCATAGCCGCGTCCGGTCAGCGTCTGGCTCAGCCCCATGTCGAAGCTGGCGGTGAACAAGCTTTTGTTCCGGCTCATCGCCCATTCGCCCAGTTTCTGTAACGTCGCCGGGCCAATCTCGCGCTTGGGCGTATTTACAATGCGCAGAAAAGCGCTGTCGTCGTCGGGGTTAGTCAGCACGCGCAGGTAAGCGAGCAAGTCTTTGATTTCTGGTCGGGAGAAAAACGAGGTTCCGCCAGAGATCCGGTAAGGAATACGGTTCTGCATCAGCAGCTTTTCAAATACGCGCGACTGATGGTTGCCGCGGTAAAGAATGGCGTAATCCTTATACTGCGTCTTATTAATAAAGTGATGGGCGATAAGCTCGCCGGTTACGCGCTCCGCCTCATGCTCTTCGTGATTGGCCGTCAGCACTTTCAGTTCCGGACCATATCCCAGTTCGGAAAAGAGCTTTTTCTCGAAGACGTGCGGGTTGTTGGCGATAAGGATGTTTGCCGCTTTCAGAATGCGTCCGGACGAGCGGTAGTTCTGCTCAAGCTTGATAACCTGCAGCGCCGGAAAATCCTGACTCAGCAGCACCAGGTTTTGCGGGCGCGCGCCTCGCCAGGAGTAAATAGACTGATCGTCATCGCCCACCACGGTGAAGCGCGCCCGCGCGCCCACCAGCAGCTTTACCAGCTCATACTGGCTGGTATTGGTGTCCTGGTACTCGTCCACCAGCAGGTAGCGAATGCGGTTTTGCCAGCGCTCGCGCACCTCTTCGTTGCGCTGAAGCAGCAGCGTCGGCAGCAGAATCAGGTCGTCAAAATCGAGCACGTTACAGGCTTTCAGATGCGCGTCGTACAGGCCGTAACAGTGGGCGAAAATACGGTCCCGCTCGCCTTTGGCCTGCGCCGCGGCCTGAAGCGGGTTGAGCAGGTCGTTCTTCCAGTTTGAGATGGTGGAGATAAGCTGTTGCAACAGCGATTTATCATTCTCCACCAGCCCTTCCGTCAGCTCTTTGATGAGCGCCATCTGGTCGGTGTCGTCAAACAACGAGAAATTGGCTTTCATCCCCAGCGCGTTATATTCCCGCTTGATGATCTCCAGCCCCAGCGTGTGGAAAGTAGAAATCATCAGCCCGCGCGCCTCTTTGCGCCCGAGGGTTTGCGCCACGCGCTCTTTCATTTCTCGCGCCGCTTTGTTGGTAAAAGTCACCGCCGCGATGTGTTTCGCCTGATAGCCGCAGCCGCGGATAAGATGGGCGATTTTATTGGTAATGACGCGTGTTTTACCCGAGCCCGCGCCCGCCAGCACCAGGCAGGGTCCGGTTACATATTCTACGGCTTGTTGTTGGCCTGGGTTTAAACGCATAAGTTACTCAGTGAAAGTCAGAAGAGAAGGCAGATCCCCACGGCAGGTACAGCAGTACGAAGGGGAAAAAGAGCGTGGTAGTATAGCGAGCGTTATTCATCCCACTCAAGGCACGATCATGGCAAAAACCGCAGCAGCAATGCATATCCTTGTTAAAGAAGAAAAATTGGCACTGGATCTGCTGGAACAAATCAAAAACGGCGGCGATTTCGAAAAGCTGGCTAAGAAACACTCTACTTGCCCGTCCGGTAAAAAGGGCGGACACCTGGGCGAATTCCGTCAGGGTCAGATGGTTCCGGCGTTCGATAAAGTGGTCTTCTCCTGCCCGGTGCTGGAGCCGACCGGCCCGCTGCACACCCAGTTCGGCTACCACATCATTAAAGTGCTGTACCGAAACTAATAAAAAGGCCTTCTCTCAGAGAAGGCCTTTTTGCTTTCGTGCGCGCCTGGCGTTTTCTGGCGACTGGGGTTGGCGAACGGTGCCAACGCCGCTGCGGGTCAAAAGACGACGGCGTAGGTATTCCCCTATGGATTTTGACTTGCAGCAAGGCGGCAAGAGAGCACATCCCCAGGAGCATAGACTCACTATGCGACTGGGGTGGGCGAACGATGCCAACGCCGCTGCGGGTCAAAAGACGACGGCGTAGGTATTCCCCTATGGATTTTGGCTTGCAGCAAGGCGGCAAGAGAGCGCATCCCCAGGAGCATAGACTCACTATGCGACTGGGGTGGGCGAACGATGCCAACGCCGCTGCGGGTCAAAAGACGACGGGGAATCAGCCTGCGACGGCAATACGCTTCATATCGGTCATATAACCGCGCAGTTTCTGGCCCACTTTTTCGATCTCGTGGTTGCGGATAGCTTCGTTTACGTCGCGCAGTTGCGCGTTATCAACCGCAGTGCCTTCTACCGCTTTGCCAAGGTCGCCCGGCTGCAGCGTAGTCATAAATTCTTTTAACAGCGGCACCGCAGCGTTAGCGAACAGATAGTTGCCATATTCTGCCGTATCGGAGATAACCACGTTCATTTCATACAGGCGCTTACGGGCAATGGTGTTGGCAATCAGCGGCAGCTCGTGCAGCGATTCGTAGTAAGCGGATTCTTCAATGATGCCGGAATCCACCATGGTTTCGAACGCCAGCTCAACGCCTGCTTTCACCATTGCAACCATCAGCACGCCTTTATCGAAGTACTCTTGCTCGCTGATTTTGCCGTCAAACTGCGGCGCGTTTTCAAAGGCGGTCTGGCCAGTTTCTTCACGCCAGGTCAGCAGTTTCTTATCGTCGTTCGCCCAGTCCGCCATCATGCCGGAAGAGAACTCGCCGGAAATGATGTCGTCCATATGTTTCTGGAACAGCGGCGCCATGATGGTTTTCAGCTGTTCGGAAAGCGCGTAGGCGCGCAGTTTCGCCGGGTTAGAGAGACGGTCCATCATCAGCGTGATGCCGCCCTGCTTCAGCGCTTCGGTAATGGTTTCCCAGCCGTACTGGATCAGTTTTTCTGCGTAGGCCGGGTCGGTGCCCTCTTCCACCAGCTTATCGAAGCAGAGCAGCGAACCCGCCTGCAGCATGCCGCACAGGATGGTCTGCTCGCCCATCAGGTCAGATTTTACTTCTGCAACGAAGGAGGACTCCAGCACGCCTGCACGGTGGCCGCCGGTTGCTGCCGCCCAGGCTTTTGCGATCGCCATGCCTTCGCCTTTCGGGTCGTTCTCCGGGTGAACAGCGATAAGCGTCGGCACACCGAAGCCGCGCTTATACTCTTCACGCACTTCCGTACCCGGGCATTTTGGCGCCACCATCACGACGGTAATGTCTTTACGGATCTGCTCGCCAACTTCTACGATATTGAAACCGTGAGAGTAGCCCAGCGCCGCGCCATCTTTCATCAGCGGCTGTACGGCGCGCACGACGTCAGAGTGCTGCTTGTCCGGCGTCAGGTTAACCACCAGGTCCGCCTGCGGGATCAGTTCTTCATAGGTGCCGACTTTGAAGCCGTTTTCAGTGGCTTTACGCCAGGAGGCGCGTTTTTCCGCGATAGCTTCCGGGCGCAGGGCGTAGGAGATATCGAGGCCGGAGTCACGCATATTTAGCCCCTGGTTCAGGCCCTGCGCGCCGCAACCGACAATGACCACTTTCTTCCCTTTGAGGTAGCTTGCTTCATCGGCGAACTCGTCGCGCGCCATAAAGCGACATTTACCCAGTTGCGCCAGCTGCTGACGCAGATTCAAAGTATTGAAGTAATTAGCCATTGTGTAACTCCGTCGGTGTGATGATGTGCTTTTCTGTTCAGTACGTCAGCCGTGTCATAGCTTACGTGAATGCACCCACTATATGACAGGAAAAGCGTTGCTGAAATTGATATATTAACAACGTCACATTGCAATATTTGCAACATAAACCCGAGGAGCCCGGACTGTGGATTTACGCGACCTGAAAACCTTTTTGCATCTGGCGGATAGCCGGCATTTCGGGCGCAGCGCGCGCGCCATGCATGTCAGCCCGTCGACGCTTTCTCGTCAGATCCAGCGGCTGGAAGAAGACCTCGGCCAGCCCCTTTTCGTGCGCGACAACCGCACCGTCACGCTGACAGAAGCGGGCGAAGAGCTGCGCCAGTTCGCTCAACATACGCTGTTGCAGTACCAGCAGTTGCGCCATACCATCGATCAGCAAGGGCCGTCGCTTTCCGGCGAACTGCACCTGTTCTGCTCGGTGACCGCCGCTTACAGCCATCTGCCGCCGATTCTGGACCGCTTTCGCGCCGAGCATCCTTCGGTTGAGATCAAACTCACCACCGGCGACGCGGCGGATGCGGTGGAAAAAGTCAATTCCGGCGAAGCGGATCTGGCGATTGCCGGTAAGCCCGAAGCGTTGCCCGCCGCCGTGGCGTTCTCAACCCTGGAAAACCTTTCCGTCGTGCTGATAGCGCCTGCTCTTCCCTGCCCGGTTCGCACGCAGGTAACGCAACCCGCTCCCGACTGGACGCAAGTGCCGTTTATCCTGCCCGATCAGGGCCCGGTGCGCCGGCGCATTGAGCTATGGTTCCGCCGCCAAAAAATCAGCAACCCGTCCATCTACGCAACAGTAGGCGGGCATGAGGCGATGGTGTCGATGGTGGCGCTCGGCTGCGGCGTGGCGCTTATACCGGAAGTGGTGCTGGAAAACAGCCCTGAGCCGGTGCGTAACCGCGTCATGATCCTCGAGCGCAGCGACGAGAAGACGCCGTTTGAGTTGGGCGTATGCGCGCAAAAAAAGCGGCTGCATGAGCCGCTCGTGGATGCTTTCTGGAAATTACTGCCGGGATATCGTTAACCCGCCAGGAAGAAACGAAACGCCGGGTTATGGCTCTCGTCATGGCAGTCGTAGCCAAGCTCATTGAGTCGGGTTTCGAAGTCCGGCTCGTTGTCGCCCAGTTCAAACGCCGCCAGCACCCGGCCATAGTCCGTTCCATGGCTGCGGTAGTGGAACAGCGAGATATTCCAGTGGGTGCCGAGCGTATGCAGAAACTTAAGCAGCGCGCCGGGAGATTCGGGAAACTCGAAGCTGTAGAGCCGCTCATGCAGCGGACGCGAAGGCCGTCCGCCGACCATATAGCGCACATGCAGCTTCGCCATTTCGTCGTCTGAAAGATCCACTACGCTGTAGCCGCCTTCGGTGAGTTGCGCGATAATTTCATGCCGCTCTTCCAGCCCGCGGCTGATGCGCACGCCAACAAATATGCAGGCGTCTTTAGCGTCCGCAAAGCGGTAGTTAAACTCCGTTACCGCACGTCCTCCCAGCAGCTGACAGAATTTCAGAAAGCTGCCCTTCTCTTCCGGAATAGTCACCGCCAGCAGCGCTTCGCGCTGTTCACCCAGTTCGCAACGCTCAGAGACGTAGCGCAAGCCGTGGAAGTTAACGTTCGCACCGGAAAGCACATGCGCCAGCCGCTCGCCGCGCAGGTTATGCTGGGCGATGTACTTTTTCATGCCCGCCAGCGCCAGCGCGCCGGAAGGCTCCGCCACGGCCCTTACATCTTCAAACAGATCTTTCATCGCCGCACAGATAGCGTCGCTGTCCACCGTCACGATGTCGTCCAGGTATTCCTGACAGACGCGGAAGGTTTCATCGCCAATGCGTTTGACCGCCACCCCTTCGGCAAAAAGCCCGACGCGGGGCAAATCCACCGGCTGCCCCGCATCCAGCGCCGCCTTCAGGCAGGCGGAATCTTCGGCTTCTACCGCGATCACTTTGATCTGCGGCATCAGTTGTTTGATAAGCACCGCCACGCCTGCCGCCAGCCCGCCGCCGCCGACCGGCACGAATACGCGATCGATATGCGCGTCCTGCTGCAGCAGCTCCAGCGCCAGCGTACCCTGACCGGCAATGACTGCCGGATGGTCAAACGGTGGCACCCAGGTAAAGCCCTGCTGTTTAGAAAGCTCAATAGCCTTTGCTTTCGCCTCATCGAAGTTTGCGCCATGCAGCAGTACTTCGCCGCCAAAGCCGCGCACCGCATCCACTTTGATATCCGCTGTCGCCACCGGCATGACAATCAGCGATTTAATACCGAGACGGGCGGAAGAAAACGCCACGCCCTGGGCGTGATTCCCTGCCGAAGCCGTAATCACGCCACGCGCTTTTTGCTCGGCGGTTAAACCGGCAATCATGGCGTAGGCGCCGCGCAGCTTGAAGCTGTGCACCGGCTGGCGGTCTTCGCGCTTCACCAGGATGACGTTATCAAGCCGCGAGGAGAGCTTCTCCATCTTTTGCAGCGGCGTTACCTGGGCGACTTCATACACGGGCGAGCGCAGCACGGCTCGCAAGTATTCCGCCCCACACGGGGCGGCGGATAGCGGTTGCGATTCGGCCATCTTAGCCTCCCAGCTTCGACTTATCGCGCACCGCGCCTTTATCGGCGCTGGTCGCAAGACTTGCGTAAGCGCGCAGCGCGAAGGAAACCTGACGTTCGCGGTTACGCGGAGTCCAGGCATCAGCGCCGCGAGCTTCCTGCGCTTCACGGCGCGCCGCCAGCTCCCGCTCGCTTAATTCAAGCGCAATGCCGCGGTTCGGAATATCGATAGTTATCATGTCGCCATCTTCAATCAGCGCAATATTACCGCCGCTCGCCGCTTCCGGAGAGACGTGGCCGATAGAAAGACCGGAAGTGCCGCCGGAGAAACGGCCGTCGGTGATAAGGGCGCACGCTTTGCCAAGGCCCATCGATTTCAGGAAGGTGGTGGGATAAAGCATCTCTTGCATGCCTGGCCCGCCTTTCGGCCCTTCATAGCGGATCACCACAACGTCGCCTTCGACGACTTTGCCGCCGAGAATCGCTTCTACCGCATCGTCCTGGCTTTCATAGACTTTCGCCGGACCGCGGAATGTCAGAATGCTGTCGTCCACGCCTGCGGTTTTTACGATGCAGCCGTTTTCGGCGAAGTTGCCATAAAGCACGGCGAGACCGCCGTCCTGGCTATAGGCGTGTTCCAGTGAGCGAATACAGCCATCCTGACGGTCGGTATCCAGCGAATCCCAGCGGCAGGATTGCGAAAACGCTTTAGTGGTGCGGATACCCGCCGGGCCGGCGGTGTACATGCTGCGCACTGCATCGTCTTTCGTCAGCATGACGTCATATTGCTCCAGCGTCTGCGGCAGCGTCAGCCCCAGTACGTTGTTGACCTCGCGGTTCAGCAGGCCTGCACGATCCAGTTCGCCGAGAATGCCGATAACCCCGCCCGCACGGTGCACATCCTCCATGTGATACTTCTGAGTGCTCGGCGCCACCTTGCACAGCTGCGGCACTTTACGCGAAAGGCGGTCGATGTCGCTCATGGTGAAATCGATTTCCGCTTCCTGCGCGGCGGCCAGCAGGTGCAATACGGTATTGGTGGAGCCGCCCATAGCGATATCCAGCGTCATGGCGTTTTCAAACGCTGCTTTGCTGGCGATGTTGCGCGGCAGCACGCTGGCGTCATCCTGCTCGTAATAACGTTTGGTCAGGCTAACGATTCGCTTACCGGCATTGATGAAGAGCTTTTTACGGTCGGCGTGGGTCGCCAGCAGCGAGCCATTGCCTGGCTGGGACAGGCCCAGCGCTTCGGTCAGGCAGTTCATGGAGTTGGCAGTGAACATACCGGAGCAGGAACCGCAGGTCGGGCAGGCGGAACGCTCTACCTGATCGCTCTGTTCGTCGCTGACGTTCGGGTTCGCGCCCTGAATCATCGCATCCACCAGGTCGAGCTTGATTATCTGATCGGAAAGCTTGGTTTTACCCGCTTCCATCGGGCCGCCCGAAACAAAAATCACCGGAATGTTAAGGCGCAGCGAGGCCATCAGCATGCCGGGGGTGATTTTATCGCAGTTAGAGATACAGACCATGGCGTCGGCGCAGTGGGCGTTCACCATGTACTCCACGGAATCAGCGATAAGTTCGCGAGACGGCAGTGAATAAAGCATGCCGCCGTGGCCCATGGCGATGCCGTCATCCACCGCGATGGTGTTGAACTCTTTCGCCACGCCGCCTGCGGCTTCAATTTGCTCCGCGACCAGTTTGCCCAGATCGCGCAGATGCACGTGCCCTGGCACGAACTGGGTGAAGGAGTTCACCACCGCGATAATGGGTTTGCCGAAATCGGCGTCGGTCATCCCGGTGGCGCGCCACAGCGCGCGGGCGCCCGCCATGTTGCGGCCGTGAGTCGTAGTGGCAGAACGGTACTTAGGCATGCTTTTTTCACTCCAGTCTGTACATAAGCCGGGCGGCTCTCTGCCGCCCGTGCGTGTGTTATTTTGCTGAGGGGTTAACCTGATCCAACCAGCCCCATTTATCTTCAGTCTCACCCGTAAACAGGCCGAAGAAAGCCTGCTGGATGCGTTTGGTGACCGGGCCGCAGCGGCCTTCGCCCACCTGAATGCCGTCTACGCTGCGCACCGGCGTGATTTCCGCCGCGGTACCAGACATAAACACTTCGTCCGCCAGATAGAGAGATTCGCGAGAGAGCACCTGCTCGCGAACTTCAATGCCGAGATCCTGCGCCAGCTTGATAATGGCGTCGCGAGTAATGCCCGGCAGTGCGGAAGAGGTGAACGGCGGGGTGAACAGAATGCCGTCTTTCACTTCGAACAGGTTTTCGCCCGCGCCTTCAGAGATATAGCCATTCACATCCAGCGCGATACCTTCCTGATAACCGTGACGGCGCGCCTCGCTGCCCACCAGCAAGGAGGAAAGATAATTGCCGCCCGCTTTTGCGGCTGTCGGAATGGTGTTCGGCGCCACGCGGTTCCAGGAGGAAACCATCGCGTCGATCCCTTGATCCAGCGCTTCTGCACCCAGGTAAGCGCCCCACGGGAACGCGGCGATGATCACATCAGTGGTGTAATCCGCAGGCGGGTTGACGCCCATGCCGACATCACCAACGAAAACCAGCGGGCGAATGTAAGCGCTGGTCAGGTTGTTTTTACGAATGACCTGACGGCACGCTTCCATCAGCTCATCCACGCTCTGGGAAACCGGGAAACGGTAAATTTTGGCGGAATCACGCAGACGCTGCATATGTTCGCGGTGGCGGAAAACCACCGGGCCTTTGTGCGACTCGTAGCAACGAATCCCTTCAAACACCGATGTACCGTAGTGCAACGCATGAGACATTACGTGAACTTTTGCTTCGCCCCACGGAACCATCTCACCGTTGAACCAAATGTAATCAGCTTTTTTCGTCGTCATTTTTCTTCCTTTTGCGCTCAGGCGCGGATTTGTTGTGATGTGGGTTGCTGGATCTCGACGCAGGCAACGTCAACCAGCTTGCTTAATTGAGTAAACAGTAATTCGACAGGCCGAAGGCTGGCAACGGTCAGTTCGATATTTATATTTTCGGCGTTGGAGCCCGTCTCCATATTCATGGCGCAGATCTGAAAACCACGGTGGCGCACCACGCGCAATACGCGTTCCAGCGTTTCCGGACGAAAGCGAGCCTGCACGGCCAGTTGATGTTGCATCATGACAGTTTCTCCAGCATTTGTGAGTTGCTGGCGCCGGGCGGCACCAGAGGCCAGACGTTCTCGAGTTCATCAATCGAGACGTGCAGCAGATATGGCCCTTCGCTGTTCAGCATGGTCTCCAGCGCTGCTTCCACCTGGTCTTTACGGGTAATACGCTGGCCTGGAATGCCGAAGGCGTTGGCCAGCATGAGAAAATCGGGGTTATCGGTAAGCGTGGTTTCGCTGTAGCGCTCGGCGAAAAAGAGTTGCTGCCACTGACGAACCATGCCCAGACGCTGGTTATCCAGCAGCACTATCTTCAGCGGCAGTTGCTTTCGCTTCACCGTGCCTAATTCCTGGATGTTCATCATGAACGAGCCGTCGCCGCTGATGCAGATAACCGTATCTTCCGGACGCGCGACCTGCGCGCCTACCGCAGCGGGCAAGCCGAAGCCCATCGTCCCCAGCCCGCTGGAGGTGATGAAGTTTTCAGGGCGGCTGAAGGTCATATGCTGAGCCGTCCACATCTGATGCTGACCAACATCAGTCGTCACTACGCTATTGAACGGCTTACGCTCAGAGAGTTGCTTTAACAGCAGCGGCGCATAGATAGCTTCGCCCGGATGATCGTAACGCCAGCCCTGCTCCGCACGCAGCCGCGCTACCGCCTGACGCCAATCATCGATAGCCAGCGGCTGCTGCAGAGCAGGAAGCAGCGCGTTGAGCTCGCCCTGCAGCGCAACATGCGCCTGGCGCAACTTGTTGAGTTCCGCCGGGTCGATATCCATATGAATAACGCTGGCGTGCGGCGCAAAGGTATTGAGCTTGCCGGTTACGCGATCGTCGAAACGCGCGCCGACAGCAATCAACAAATCGCACTCCTGCACCGCCAGGTTCGCGGCCTTGGTGCCGTGCATACCCAGCATGCCGAGATAATACGGGTCGGCGGCGTCTACCGCGCCGAGGCCTTTGAGAGTAACGACGGACGGCATGCGCGTCGCCGCCATAAATTCGCGCAGCGCGGGCACTGCCTGCGCCATACCGACGCCGCCGCCAACGTAGAGCATCGGTTTTTGCGCGCCAGCCAGTAACTGGCGGGCCTGCTCCAGTTCGGCATAAGGCAGCGCATTATCACTTTCGATGGTGGAGAGCCACGGTTCCAAATCCCCGCTCGCCAGTTGAATATCTTTTGGAATATCGACCAGTACTGGCCCCGGGCGACCCGAGTTCGCCACCGCAAAAGCTTCTGCGAGCACACGCGGCAACTCGTCGAGAGATTCAACCAGGAAGCTGTGCTTGGTGCAGGCCAACGACAAACCTAAGACATCCACCTCCTGAAAAGCATCGGTGCCGATGAACGGCGCAGCGACCTGGCCGGTGATGGCGACGACGGGGATAGAATCCAGCAGCGCATCAGCAAGGCCAGTGATGAGGTTAGTCGCACCAGGGCCAGAAGTGGCAATGCAGACGCCCGTTTTGCCCGTTGCACGGGCATAGCCGATGGCCGCCATAGCCGCGCCCTGCTCATGCCGGCACAGTAGGTGTTCCACGCCGCCGTCGTACAATGCATCATAGACCGGCATTATTGCCCCGCCCGGATAACCGAAAACTGTCTCGACACCCTGCGCTCGCAAAGCATGTACCACCCACTGTGCACCATTCATAGTCAGTTCCCCGCCTTATTTCTCGGCGAACAGAATTTTGTGCTACTACTCATCTTCTGCTCCTCGTTTAAATTTTTAGGTCATAAAAAAACCCCCGGACCTTTCGGTGCGGGGGTTCTCGTTGATTCAGGCTTGATTTTTAAGCCTTTCTTCGTCCAAGTGCAGCCCCGCACGGTGGGATAATAATCACCACCACGCTAATCACGACAAGGCTAATCACTCGTAGAAGGGCTTTCATTTTTGTCTGTTCTTACATCGGATTCGAAGGAATGCCTAAAGAGTTATCACAGAGGTGACAGCAAAGACAAGAAATTTTTATTTCCATTTTAGCAAGCGTGTTAATTATTCTTAATAAAACTATTAATTATCAAAGAGAAACCAAAGATGACAATTTTTCACGAAGTATAAGATTAATGAATGCTTTTTAAGCTTGCTCGGTATTTTACCTTTCACTTTGCGAAACAAGCCGCACAGAAATAATTGCTACTGCAAAATTATTAAAATGTCTGGAACCTGACGCGAAAAAGCCGGAATAGCGCCTCGTAGCGAACCTTTAAGCGGCGCAGGATAGCGATGCAAAGGAGGGGTTATGTCGCTGTCTGTTATTCATACGCGCGCCGCGCTAGGCGTTAACGCGCCGCTGGTCACGGTTGAAGTACATATCAGTGCGGGGCTACCCGGCCTGACCATTGTCGGCCTGCCTGAGACTACGGTGAAAGAGGCCCGGGATCGCGTACGTAGCGCACTCATCAACAGTGGTTATACCTTTCCGGCGAAGAAGATCACTATCAATTTGGCGCCTGCCGATCTTCCTAAAGAGGGCGGCCGCTACGATCTGCCTATCGCAATCGCCCTTCTCGCCGCTTCTGAGCAGCTCAATGCCTCCAGGCTGGGGGACGTCGAGTTTGTTGGCGAACTGGCGCTGACAGGCGCTCTGCGCGGCGTACCGGGAGCCATTTCCGCTGCAATGGAAGCCTTACGCTGCGGTCGACAAATAGTCGTAGCACAAGATAACGCGCCTGAAGTCGGGCTTATCAGCCAGCAGGGTTGTCTGGCCGCTCAGCATCTTCAGGAGGTTTGCGCCTGGCTTGAGGGTAAAGCAACGCTACCGCAGCCTGTAAGCACGCCTGTCGAAACGTGCCAGGCTGAGGGCGACCTCAGCGAGGTTATTGGCCAGCAGCAGGCAAAACGCGCTCTGGAACTGACCGCGGCTGGCGGACATAACTTACTCTTTCTCGGTCCGCCTGGAACCGGTAAAACCATGCTGGCGAGCCGCCTTAACGGTTTGCTGCCGCCGCTTAGCGATGAGGAAGCGCTGGAGAGCGCGGCGATATTAAGCCTCGTTGGCGCAGCCTCGCTGCACAAGCACTGGCGACAACGGCCATTCAGGGCGCCTCATCACAGCGCCTCGCTAACAGCGATGGTAGGCGGCGGCGCTATTCCGGCGCCGGGTGAAATTTCGCTCGCGCATAACGGCGTATTATTTCTCGATGAGCTACCTGAGTTTGAAAGGAGGGTGCTGGATGCATTGCGTGAGCCTATAGAATCGGGCCATATTCATATCTCCCGTACGCGAGCGAAGATTAGCTACCCTGCCCGCTTCCAGCTTATTGCCGCGATGAATCCCAGCCCTACGGGGCATTATAAAGGCCCGCATAACCGCAGTTCGCCCGATCAGGTGTTACGTTACCTGGGACGCCTTTCCGGCCCCTTCCTGGACCGTTTCGATATCTCGCTTGAAGTTCCTCTTCTTCCTTCCGGCACACTCAGCCAGCCGTTAACCGAAGGGGAAACCACAGACTGCGTCAGGAAACGAGTAATAGCAACGCGTCAGCGGCAGCTGGAGCGACAAGGCAAACTTAATGCATTATTGGATAACCATGAGATTCGCCAGCATTGTCATCTGGCAAAAACAGACGCGCAGTGGCTGGAGGAAGCGTTGATAAAACTGGGGCTTTCAGTCCGTGCGTGGCAGCGCTTACTGAAAGTGGCGCGGACGATAGCGGATTGTGAGCAAACCCAACAGATCAGACGGGAACATCTTCAGGAGGCGCTCCATTATCGCGCCATCGATCGTCTTCTGGCTTATTTACATAACCTTATGTAATAGCCGGAAACGAATTGTCAATGCAGTAACCTGCTCACTGACGCCACATCGCAGGCAATAAAAATGGGGCTAACGCCCCATTTTTATTAATCATCGCTTTCCGCGTAATCATCCGCTCCTTCCATCTGCGGCTTACCGCCGGAGAGGGTATGGAAGCGCTTAGGACGCTTGATACGCGCCATATATTTGGACCATACACGTTCAGCTTCCGTTACTGGTTCGCGCTCACCGCGGCATACTTCTACGAACTGCTTTTCTTCTTCAGTGGTTGGCTCACGCTTACCAAGATCGAGTTCGTTGAAAGCGTAACCAAAGCGTTCCAGCAGTTGTGCTTCTTTGATTGTGAAATCACCATGGCGAGAGAACCCGCGCGGATAATATTTGTTGTCGAAAAATCGATTAGTCGTCGTAAAGCTTTCCGCCATCCTACACGCTCCTAATTCTCTTGGCCGAGCTATTTATGGCGCGGAGTATTAGTTACGCTTGACAGAGTGTAAAACAAAACATTTAAATCATATTGATAAATATTTTTGCGGAGAAAGCTGTGGATACCGACTTGCTGAAAACCTTTCTTGAAGTAAGCAGAACGAGACATTTTGGCCGCGCTGCCGAAGCGCTTTATCTGACGCAGTCAGCGGTAAGTTTTCGTATTCGACAGCTTGAGAACCAGTTAGGGGTGAGCCTTTTCACTCGTCATCGCAATAACATACGATTAACTACCGCAGGCGAGCGATTGCTGCCTTATGCCGAAAGCCTGATGAGCACATGGCAAGCCGCTAAAAAGGAGGTAGCGCATACGACACGGCATAACGAGTTCTCCATAGGGGCCAGCGCCTCGCTATGGGAATGCATGCTGTCGGGGTGGCTGGCGAGGCTTTATCATCAGCATGACGGTATGCAGTTCGAAGCGCGCATAGCCCAGCGCCAATCATTAGTAAAACAACTGCATGAGCGACAGCTTGATCTGCTTATCACTACTGAAGCGCCCAAGATGGATGAGTTCGCCAGCCAGTTATTGGGCAGTTTTTCTTTGGCGCTTTATTGCTCCAGCCCGGAAACAAGCAAAGTCGGGCTGAACTATTTGCGCCTGGAATGGGGACCCGATTTTCAGCAGCACGAATCGGGGCTTCTCGCTCACGATGATGTACCGATGCTAACGACCAGTTCGGCAAAAATTGCACAGCGATTATTACCGGAGCTAAAAGGTTGTACCTGGTTACCCGTGCAATGGGCGAAGGAGAGAACTAATCTCTATACCGTAACGGATAGCCCCGTTCTGTCACGTCCGCTTTATGCTATCTGGCTGCAAAACAGCGATAAGCAGAACGCTATTAAAGAGATCCTGAGAATGTCAGTGCTTTCTTAAAAATCATTAAAGAGACTTATCGTTACAGGGAAGTAACAGGGTGAGTGCGGTAAATAGTGCGGTAAATAGTGCGGTAAATAAGGCAGGAATTTTAGACAAAAAAAATCCTTAGCAAATGCTAAGGATTATTTCTGGCAGGGGCGGAGGGACTCGAACCCCCAACACCCGGTTTTGGAGACCGGTGCTCTACCAATTGAACTACGCCCCTAAATAGG
>NZ_JALJCP010000013.1:0-27239 GCF_023079515.1 Franconibacter sp. IITDAS19
AGTTCTCTTTTCGCCGCAACAGGAAAATGACAGAAAAATGACTGACTGCTGCATTCCCCAGCAAAACCCGCCCTTATACCCTTTTATATACAGAGTTATCCACAAACCCGGCTGAGCCCGAAATTTTGCGAGCGCCGCGCAAACGTTTTCGTTACAATGCCCCCCCGATGACAAGGATGCCCCTTTCGGGGCGTTAGCTGAGTTTTGCGAGAAGAAATGTGCAATATTCAGCTAACGCTCTTTGCAATGAACCAAAATCCAGGGGATTTAATACCATGCAACAACGTCGTCCTGTACGCCGCGCTCTGCTCAGCGTTTCTGATAAAGCCGGTATCGTCGAATTTGCCCAGGCGCTCTCTCAACGTGGCGTCGAGCTGCTCTCTACAGGCGGCACTGCGCGCCTGCTGGCGCAAGCGGGCCTGCCGGTCACCGAAGTCTCTGACTATACCGGTTTCCCGGAAATGATGGATGGACGCGTCAAAACCCTGCATCCCAAAGTACATGGCGGCATCCTCGGCCGCCGCGGTCAGGATGATGAGATAATGGCGCAGCATGCCATCTCCCCTATCGATATGGTGGTCGTCAACCTTTATCCCTTTGCCCAGACCGTTGCCCGTGAAGGCTGTACGCTGGAAGACGCGGTAGAAAATATTGATATCGGCGGCCCGACAATGGTCCGTTCCGCCGCCAAGAACCATAAAGATGTCGCTATTGTGGTTAAGAGCAGCGACTACGAAGCCATTATTAATGAGCTGGACGCGAACGAAGGCTCGCTCACGCTTGAAACCCGTTTCGACCTTGCGATTAAAGCTTTCGAGCATACCGCCGCTTATGACGGCATGATTGCCAACTACTTCGGCAGCCTTGTGCCCGCCTATCATGGTGAGACGAAAGAGCCAGCCGGCCGCTTCCCGCGCACGCTGAACCTGAGCTTTATTAAAAAGCAGGATATGCGTTACGGCGAGAATAGCCACCAGCAAGCGGCCTTCTATATAGAAGAAGAGATAAAAGAGGCTTCCGTTGCCACTGCGCAGCAGGTGCAGGGTAAAGCGCTCTCTTATAACAACATCGCAGACACCGACGCGGCGCTGGAATGCGTTAAAGAGTTTAGCGAACCGGCCTGCGTTATCGTTAAACATGCCAACCCGTGCGGCGTGGCGGTGAGCAACTCTATTCTGGAAGCTTACGACCGCGCCTATAAAACCGACCCGACTTCCGCCTTCGGCGGCATTATCGCTTTCAACCGCGAGCTGGATGCGCAAACCGCGCAGGCGATTATCTCCCGCCAGTTTGTAGAGGTGATTATCGCTCCGTCCGCCAGCGAAGAAGCGCTGAAAATCACCGCGGCTAAACAGAACGTACGCGTGCTGGTTTGCGGCGAGTGGCAATCCCGCGTTGCGGGCCTTGATTTCAAACGCGTGAATGGCGGGCTGCTGGTACAGGACCGCGACCTGGGTATGGTGACCGAAGGCGATCTGCGTGTAGTGACGAAACGCCAGCCGACCGAACAGGAACTGCGCGACGCGCTGTTCTGCTGGAAAGTTGCAAAGTTTGTGAAGTCTAACGCCATCGTTTATGCGAAAGAGAACATGACCATCGGCATCGGCGCGGGTCAGATGAGCCGCGTTTACTCGGCTAAAATCGCTGGCATCAAAGCAGGGGATGAAGGGCTGGAAGTAAAAGGCTCCGCCATGGCCTCTGACGCGTTCTTCCCGTTCCGCGACGGCATCGACGCAGCCGCAGCCGTAGGCGTGACCTGCGTGATTCAGCCGGGCGGCTCTATTCGCGACGATGAAGTTATCGCTGCGGCAGATGAGCACGGCCTTGCAATGATCTTCACCGACATGCGTCATTTCCGTCATTAATCAGGGAGCGTAACAATGAAAGTATTAGTGATTGGCAACGGCGGGCGCGAGCATGCGCTGGCCTGGAAAGCCGCGCAGTCGCCGAAGGTGGAAACGGTATTTGTCGCGCCGGGCAATGCTGGCACCGCGCTTGAGCCGACGTTGCAGAATGTCGCTATCAGCGCGACCGATATTCCGGCGCTGCTGAGCTTTGCGCAGAATGAGAAAATCGATCTCACCATTGTCGGCCCCGAAGCGCCGCTGGTGATTGGCGTCGTGGATGCCTTTCGTGAAGCCGGCCTGATGATTTTCGGCCCGACGAAGGGCGCAGCGCAGCTTGAAGGTTCAAAAGCGTTCACCAAGGACTTCCTGGCGCGTCATCACATCCCGACGGCGGAGTATCAGAACTTCACCGATATCGAGCCAGCGTTAGCTTATATTCGCAAACAAGGCGCGCCGATTGTTATCAAAGCCGACGGTCTGGCGGCAGGCAAAGGCGTAATTGTCGCCATGACGCTGGAAGAAGCGGAAGCGGCGGCGAAAGATATGCTGGCAGGCAACGCGTTTGGCGACGCGGGCCACCGTATTGTGGTGGAAGAGTTCCTCGACGGCGAAGAGGCCAGCTTTATCGTGATGGTGGACGGCGAGCATGTTGAGCCGATGGCCACCAGCCAGGATCATAAGCGCGTGGGCGACGGCGACACCGGCCCGAATACTGGCGGCATGGGCGCATACTCCCCGGCGCCGGTTGTTACTGATGAAGTCTTCCAGCGCGCCATGGACCGCGTGATATGGCCTACCGTGCGCGGCATGGCGGCGGAAGGCAACACGTATACTGGCTTCCTGTATGCCGGTCTGATGATCGACAAACAGGGCAACCCGAAGGTGATTGAATTCAACTGCCGCTTCGGCGATCCGGAAACGCAGCCTATCATGTTGCGCCTGCAGTCTGATCTTGTGGATCTGTGCCTGGCCGCCTGCGAAGGCAAGCTCGATACCGTGCAGTCGCAATGGGATCCGCGCCCTTCTCTTGGCGTGGTGATGGCGGCAGGCGGTTATCCGGGCGACTACCGCACCGGCGACGTTATTCACGGCCTGCCGCTGGAAGAGATTGCCAACGGCGACGGCAAAGTTTTCCACGCCGGCACGAAGCTGCGTGAAGACGAGCAGGTGGTCACCAGCGGCGGACGCGTACTGTGCGTAACGGCGCTTGGCGACAGCGTGGCGCAGGCGCAGCAGCGCGCTTATAAGCTGATGGCGGATATTCACTGGGACGGCTGTTTCAGCCGCCAGGATATCGGCTATCGCGCTATTGCTCGCGAGCAGCAAAAGTAATACGCGCAGGCGTAAATAAAAAGCGGCGGGTTATCCCGCCGCTTTTTTTATCTTTATCAGAAGCTGTCAGCTTTTGGCTGCCAGCGACAGTAATCCTGATTGGCCACCAGCAGAAGCTGCGCGCCATCCGGCGCTTCCAGCCAGGCCACGCTGACGTCGAGCGAGGAGCGGCTTTGGCGGCGTTCAATATGGCTTATCGCGCGCGCGTCAAGCTCTGGCTTTACCGTTTGCCCTTCACACGTTGTCACCGTGCGGTCTGCATGCCAACGGCCCTGACGCAGCACCACTCGTCCAGCGCGAAGCGCATTACTGATATTATGCAGTTGCTCTGCGCGGTACTGATAAAGCGCTATCTGGTCGCTTGAGAGCTGCTGTTTCTGACCGTTTACCTCGCGCTGCATAAAGCTCAGGTTACCGCGGTCGTCGAAGCGGGCCTTAATGATTTCCGGCGGCTTGCCGTAAACGTTGATTTCAATAGAAGAGAGCTGGTCGCCCTGCCAGCGGTAGTCGCTGGTTGACGTGTCGCCACTGCGCCAGGGGCTGAAGGCAGTAAAAAGATGAACCGTATCGCCGCTGTCTTTACGCCAGATTCGTACCGCGCCCTGGTCGGCCGCATAGCCGCTGGCGGTAAAAGCAGGAAGCGAATCGTCATGGCTACAGGCGCTCAGCAGCAATGCGCCTGCAAGCACCCCGAGCGGACGGCGGATAAACAAAAGGGGCGATATCGCCCCTCTGTTAAAACTGTTCACTGCCATGCGCAATCTTATTTGATAGCGTCTTTCAGTGCTTTACCAGAAACAAACGCCGGCACGTTAGCTGCGGCGATTTTGATTTCTTTACCGGTCTGCGGGTTGCGGCCAGTACGCTCAGCGCGGTGGTTCACTTTGAAGGTTCCGAAACCAACCAGTTGTACAGCATCACCTTCTTTCAGAGACTCAGTAATCGCAGCCAGAGTGGATTCCAGAGCAGCTTTCGCTTGCGCTTTAGACAGGTCAGCCTTGTCCGCAATTACATCAATCAGTTGAGTCTTGTTCATAAGTTATCCTTACAATGTGTTTATCGCTTGCTAAGCATCGAGTGCGACGGAAATGCCTGAAAAGCACTCTCCTGCATACACGCACCGATAGCCACTTTTTTTCGCCTCCCAAATGTAGACCAGACGGGGGGCTAATTGGAAGCCTTCAGGTGAGACAAAACAGGTCGTAAATCACGTTTTGTTGTCTCATTGCTGCAAATTTATACCGATATTACTGACGCCATCTTCGCGCAGGTCGCTGCGCAGCCCCTTGATTAGCTCCACATCCCGCTCTTCGCAGGCGGCGAGCAGACGGAAAATTTCCCACTGAATATCCCATTCCTGCTCTACCGCCGGGTTGGCTTTCAGCTCATCATCGGTCATTTCGCGCCCGGCCTGAGTCATCTCCAGCATCGATACGGTGGTGATTGAGGTTTTGCTGACTTCGATAGCGTGTTCCAGCGTTTCGCCGCTCAGGCGAGAGTGAAGCAGCTCGCTCAGCGCCACGCAGGCGTCAATCGCCGGGTATACACCATAGATATCGTAGTCATCGGCAGACGGGATAGCCTCTTCCAGCTTTTCAAGCTGGCTGTCGAAGTTGACCTTCGCGTCCTTCACCGTCAGCGTTTCCCAGATAAGGTCGAGGATACGACGGTACACCGCCGCATCGCCAAAGCCGGTTTGCTGACAAAACATGGCGTAGTTAGGGTACATACGCTCGCAGAGCGACGCCATAAAAGTCACATGCTGCCAGCTTTCCAGCTTCTCCAGGCGCAGGTGAATGGGGTTTTGTAACATAGTGGTCTCTCACGAACCGAAAATTAGCCGCAGTTTACCTCAATCACCCCTGAATTTCTTGCCAACGTACAAAGGCCGGACGTCCGGAAGCCACCGCATCGGCCCAGCGCGTCGGCTCCGGCAAACGGTAGCCCTTCGTGCAGCGCTGTACCCAGCCCAGCGCGGTATCCAGACCGACACGATGGCCGGTGGAGACAAAGAGCGGGTTGCAGCGGTTTTTACTGCGCCAGACCCAGGCGAGCTGCTCGCCCTTGTCCATGAGCGGCGCCACCGCGCCCGGCTCGTCGGAGAGCGGTTCGAACTTGCCGCAAAGCCGCTTTTTGGCGACGCCAATGGTGGGCACGTCGATCAGCATGCCGAAGTGGCTGGCGACGCCCAGCCGACGAGGGTGGGAAATACCGTGGCCATCGACAAAAAGCAGGTCGGGTTTACGTGAAAGTTTTTCCCACGCCGCCAGCAGCGCAGGATATTCGCGAAAAGAGAGAAAGCCGGGAATGTAAGGCATCGTGGTGGCGATGCGCGCCACCTGATACTCCACCAGCTCAAGAGAGGGATACTTAAGCAGAACCATCGCAGCGCGGGTCACTTCGCCGCCCTGCTCAAAACCAACATCCGCGCCGCCGATAAAAGCGGGCGTCTCGGTTATCAGGCGATCCTCACGGACCACCTTAGAAGCCAGTTCCAGTTGTTGTGCGCGCAGCGCTGCAAGATCCATTTCTTCTCCTTACTGATGATAAGGCGCAGACAGCCGATGCACCGCCTCCACGAACGCGCCTGCATGCTCTGGCGGCACATCCTGATGAATGCCATGTCCGAGGTTGAACACATGGCCTTCGCCCTTGCCGAAACCAGCAAGTATAGTCGCCACTTCCTCTTCAATGCGGGCAGGTGACGCATAAAGCATCGACGGATCCATATTGCCCTGCAACGCCACTTTGTCACCCACCCGGCGGCGGGCGTCGGCGATATCGGTCGTCCAGTCGAGACCCAGCGCGTCGCAGCCCGTTTCCGCCATCGCTTCCAGCCACTGGCCGCCGCCTTTGGTGAAAAGCGTCACCGGCACCCGGCGGCCTTCATTCTCGCGCAGCAGGCCATCGACGATTTTATGCATATAGTAGAGCGAGAACTGCTGGTAATCGCGGCCAGTCAGCACGCCGCCCCAGGTATCGAAAATCATGACCGACTGCGCGCCCGCGCGGATTTGCGCGTTCAGGTAGAGCGTGACGCTTTGCGCAAGCTTGTCGAGCAGCGCGTGCAGCGTCATCGGCTCGGCATACATCATCTTTTTAATCTGCGTGAAAGCCTTGCTGCTGCCGCCTTCCACCATATAAGTGGCAAGCGTCCAGGGACTGCCGGAAAAACCGATCAGCGGCACTTCGCCCTTCAGCTCCCGGCGGATAGTGCGCACGGCGTTCATCACGTAACCCAGCTCCTGCTCCGGGTCCGGCACCGGCAGCTTATCCACATCCGCTTTGCCGGCAATGGGCGAGGTAAAGCGCGGGCCTTCGCCAGCTTCGAAATAGAGTCCAAGCCCCATCGCATCGGGAATGGTGAGAATGTCCGAAAAGAGGATCGCCGCATCAAGCGGATAACGGCGCAGCGGCTGCAGCGTCACTTCACAGGCGAGCTCGCCGTTTTTACACAGCGACATAAAGTCGCCCGCCTGAGCCCGGGTGGCTTTGTACTCCGGTAAATAGCGCCCCGCCTGTCTCATCATCCACACCGGGGTGACATCCACAGGCTGGCGCAGCAGCGCGCGCAGGTAACGATCGTTTTTCAGTTCGGTCATTTTTATCTTTCCTTAAGAGGCAGGCCGGTAGTTTACCACGTCATTCGTACTCTGCCCGGCACTGCGCGACCGTATCTTCGATTAACCGGCGCGCCACGGTGCCTGGCGGCGGCAACAGCGGCAGCTGGTCGTAGCGATACCAGCCAGCATCCAGCAGCTCTTTCGGGTCGATTTTGATGTCGCCGCTGTCATAATCCGCTACAAAAGCGGTCATCAGCGACTGCGGGAACGGCCAGGGCTGCGAAGTCACATAGCGCAGGTTTTTCACGCGAATGCTGCTCTCCTCCATCACTTCACGCGCCACCGCCTGCTCCAGCGTCTCACCTACTTCCACAAAACCGGCCAGCACGGTGTAAACGCCGTTGCGGTGACGGGTATGCTGGGCGAGCAGGATTTTATCTTCGCGGCGAATGGCGACGATGATGCAGGGCGCGATTTGCGGGTAGTAGCGCTCGTGGCAATGGCCGCACAGCATCGCCCACTCGCTTTTACTGTTATGCATGGTGTGCCCGCAGTAGCCGCAAAACTTATGCGAGCGGAAGAACTCCGCCAGCTGCACGCCGCGCCCGGCAAGCTGAAACAGCCCGACATCCTGATCCATAAGCTGGCGCACCGAGCCCATCTCCTGACGTCGGTTCTGGTTCACCAGCCAGACGGGCTCATTCTGCCACTCGCCAATCTGGCGGGCCGGCACGCCGACCAGGTCTAATGCCTGGGCGTTGCCGTACGGTAATTCACCCTGTGGCAACCATAATTTCTGTTCATGGCTGACTATCCACCAGCCATGGTCTAACTTTTCTATAGGACGTTCCATAACGTATTGCACTACCTCTGCTTCACTGGCATGTTGGTAACAATGTTTTTACAAATTTTGGGTCTTTTGGCGCTTTAATCTTATAACTCACGGAGTCAATCATGCTAAACCAGCTGAAAAGTCTGACAGAACGCGTTGGGGGCAGTAACGAGCTCGTTGATAGCTGGCTTAATGCTCGCAACAATCTGTTAGTCGCTTATTACAATGTGGTTGGTATCAAGCCTGGCAAGGAATCGCTGACGGCGCTGGATGAAAAAGCGCTGGATGATTTTTGTCACAGCCTGGTGGACTATCTCTCCGCCGGTCACTTCAGTATTTATGAACGCATTATCAGCGAAATGGAAGGCACCAGCCCGCTGCTGGCCGCTACGCAAATCTATCCGCAGTTGGAAGCCAATACCCAGGAAATCATGGCGTACTACGACAGCAACCTGGAAAACGCTATTGATCACGACAACTGCATTGAGTTCCAGCAGGCCCTCTCCGGTATCGGCGAGGCGCTGGCGACGCGCTTTACTTATGAAGATCAGCTTATCATGCTGGCTTTCGATAATAATCTCGGCAGCAGCGCGAACGATGAAGCGGCGCTTGCGCGTCCGGCTTGAGTTTCGCTGTATTAACGCGTAGTTTACAACCAGCCCCGTTCGTTTAGCGGGGTTTTATCTTGTCGGAGTGCCCAGTACATCAGTACGGGCTGAGACCGTTAATTCGGGATCCGCGGAACCTGATCAGGTTAATACCTGCGAAGGGAACAAGAGTAAATCAGCTGTACAGGCGCCTTTCCGGGCGCTCCTGTCTGTTACTCCTTCCGTCGTCTGACAAGCCACTCCTGAAACGTAACTGGAATGCGCTATGTCTGTACCCATCAAACCCAATCGCCGCGAACAGCGCGCGCAAGCACAGCAGTTTATCGAGACGCTCGAAGGCACCGCCTTCCCCAACTCAACGCGTATTTACCTCACCGGCAGCCGCGACGATATCCGCGTCCCGATGCGCGAGATAGCGCTTAGCCCTACGCTCATCGGCGGCAGCAAAGAAAACCCGCAGTATGAAGCAAACGAGCCGGTACCCGTTTATGACACGTCCGGCCCCTATGGCGACCCGTCCATTACCATCGATGTGCATCAGGGTCTGGCGAAGCTGCGCCAGCCGTGGATTGCCGCGCGTAACGACGCAGAAGCGCTCACCGGCCGCAGTTCAGCCTATACCCGTGAGCGGCTGGCGGACGATAACCTGGATGAATTGCGCTTTACCGGCCTGCTTACGCCGCTGCGCGCGAAGCCCGGCAAGCGAGTCACGCAACTGCACTATGCACGCCAGGGCATCATCACGCCGGAAATGGAGTTTATCGCCATCCGTGAAAACATGGGCCGCGAGCGCATCCGCGGCGAAGTGCTGCGCCAGCAGCATCCGGGCGAAGGGTTTGGCGCAACGCTGCCTGCAAACATTACGCCGGAGTTTGTGCGCGACGAAGTCGCCGCCGGCCGCGCTATCATTCCCGCCAACATTAACCACCCGGAAGCCGAGCCGATGATTATCGGGCGAAACTTCCTCGTGAAAGTGAACGCCAACATCGGCAACTCGGCGGTCACGTCGTCGATTGAAGAAGAGGTGGAAAAGCTGGTCTGGGCCACCCGCTGGGGCGCGGATACGGTGATGGACCTCTCTACCGGTCGTTATATTCATGAAACCCGGGAATGGATTTTACGTAACAGCCCGGTCCCCATCGGCACGGTGCCGATTTATCAGGCGCTGGAGAAAGTGAACGGCATCGCCGAAGACCTGACCTGGGAGATGTTCCGCGATACGCTGCTGGAGCAGGCGGAACAGGGCGTTGATTACTTCACCATTCACGCCGGCGTGCTGCTGCGCTATGTGCCGATGACCGCGAAACGCCTGACCGGCATCGTCTCCCGCGGCGGCTCGATCATGGCGAAATGGTGCCTTTCTCACCACCAGGAAAACTTCCTCTACGAACACTTCCGCGAAATCTGCGAAATTTGCGCCGCCTATGATGTTTCGCTCTCGCTTGGTGACGGCCTGCGCCCCGGCTCTATTCAGGACGCCAATGACGAAGCGCAGTTCGCCGAGCTGCATACGCTGGGCGAGCTGACGAAAATCGCCTGGGAATATGACGTGCAGGTAATGATTGAAGGCCCCGGGCATGTGCCGATGCAGATGATTCGTCGCAACATGACCGAAGAGCTGGAGCACTGCCATGAAGCGCCCTTCTACACGCTGGGGCCGCTCACGACCGACATCGCGCCGGGTTACGATCATTTCACGTCCGGCATTGGCGCGGCGATGATTGGCTGGTTCGGCTGCGCCATGCTCTGTTATGTCACGCCGAAAGAGCATCTCGGCCTGCCGAATAAAGACGATGTGAAGCAGGGGCTTATCACTTATAAAATCGCCGCCCACGCCGCCGACCTCGCTAAAGGCCATCCCGGCGCGCAAATTCGTGATAACGCCATGTCGAAAGCGCGCTTCGAATTCCGCTGGGAAGACCAGTTCAACCTGGCGCTCGACCCGTTCACCGCCCGCGCTTACCACGACGAAACGCTGCCGCAGGAGTCAGGGAAAGTGGCGCACTTCTGCTCAATGTGCGGCCCCAAATTCTGCTCGATGAAAATCACCCAGGAAGTGCGCGATTACGCGGCTAAGCAGGAAATTGCCTCGGGTATGAACGACATGTCTAACGCCTTTCGCGCTAAAGGCGGCGAGATTTACCTGCGCAAGGAGGAGGCATAATGTACCGGCCCGATTTTCCCGCTACGCCTTTTCGCCTGGGGCTCTATCCGGTGGTAGACAGCGTGGAGTGGATTGAGCGCCTGCTGGACGCGGGCGTGCGCACGATTCAGCTACGCATTAAGGATAAAACTGACGATGCCGTTGAAGCAGATGTAATCGCTGCTATCGCCCTTGGCAAGCGCTATGCCGCCCGTCTGTTTATCAACGACTACTGGCGGCTGGCGATAAAGCACCAGGCGTACGGCGTGCATCTTGGCCAGGAGGATTTGCAAACGACCGACCTCGCCGCCATCCGTCAGGCCGGGCTGCGGCTTGGCGTCTCCACCCATGACGATATGGAAATCGACGTGGCGCTGGCGGTTCGCCCTTCTTATATCGCGCTCGGTCATGTTTTTCCGACGCAGACTAAACAGATGCCCTCTGCGCCGCAGGGATTACAGCAGCTGGCAGCGCACGTCAAACGCCTTGCCGATTACCCGACGGTGGCGATTGGCGGCATCAGCCTTGCGCGTGCGCCGGCGGTGCTGGAAACCGGCGTCGGCAGCGTGGCGGTGGTAAGCGCTATCACTCAGGCTGAAGACTGGCGTAAGGCAACGGCGCAGTTGCTGGCGCTGGCGGGGGTGGGCGATGAATGACGCAGACTTCATGCGCTACAGCCGCCAGATCCTGCTTGAGGAGGTAGGCCTTGCGGGCCAGCAGCGGCTGCTCTCCAGCCGGGTATTGATCGTCGGCCTGGGGGGTTTAGGCTCGCCAGCTGCGCTCTATCTCGCTGGCGCAGGCGTCGGCGCGTTGTTGCTGGCGGATGACGATACGGTGCATATCAGCAACCTTCAGCGCCAGATCCTGTTTACCAGCAAGGAGATCGATCGACCAAAAGCGCAGGCGGCGCAGCGTCGGCTCGGAGAGCTGAACCCGCATCTGCGGCTTCAGGCATTGAAACAAAGACTGGAAGGCGACGCGCTGCGTGAAGCGGTTTCGCAGGTCGATCTGGTGCTGGATTGCAGCGACAACATGGCCACGCGCCAGGCGATAAATGCCGCCTGCGTAACGCTTAAGAAACCGCTTATTACCGCCAGCGCCGTCGGCTTTGGCGGACAGCTTGCGGTCTTCACGCCCCCTTTCGCGCATGGCTGCTACCGCTGTCTTTGGCCGCAGGAGAGCGAACCCGAACGCAACTGCCGCAACGCGGGCATTCTCGGCCCGGTGGTCGGCATGATGGGCGCGTTGCAGGCGCTGGAAGCCGTAAAACTGCTGTGCGGTATAGAAGCGGAGCGGAATTCGCTGCGTCTTTTTGATGGCCGCAGCCTGCAGTGGCGTACGCTGGCTTTGCAGCGGGCCGAAAGTTGTCCGGCATGTGGAGGGCGACATGCGCATTGTGCTTAATGATGAGCCCATGCAGTGCGGCGATAACCTTAACGCGCTTCAGTTACTCTCACAGCTGAATCTCGATAAGCCCGGCACCGCGCTTGCTGTCAACCAGACTATTGTGCCGCGCGAGCGGTGGCCGCATCACGTTTTGCAGGAAGGCGACAGCCTCCTGCTGTTTCAGGTTATCGCCGGAGGTTGAGATGCTACGCATTGCAGACAAAACGTTTACTTCCCGCCTTTTTACCGGTACAGGCAAATTCGCCTCGGCTGACATCATGGCGGCGGCCATTCGCGAAAGCGGCAGCGAGCTTGTAACGCTGGCGATGAAGCGCGTGGATTTGCGAAGCCGCAATGACGGCATCCTGGCGCCGCTGCAGGCGGCAGGCGTATCGCTTCTGCCGAACACATCGGGCGCAAAAACCGCCGAAGAGGCGATTTTCGCCGCTCAGCTGGCGCGCGAAGCGTTGGGCACCCACTGGGTAAAACTGGAGATCCATCCGGATGCCCGTTACCTGCTGCCGGACCCGATTGAAACGCTGAAAGCAGCGGAAAAGCTGGTGGCGATGGGCTTTGTGGTCCTGCCCTACTGCGGCGCCGACCCGGTGCTGTGTAAACGGCTTGAAGAAGCAGGCTGCGCGGCGGTGATGCCTCTCGGCGCGCCGATCGGCTCAAACCAGGGGCTGCAAACCCGCGCGCTGCTGGAAATCATCATTGAACAGGCTACGGTGCCTGTCGTTGTGGATGCCGGCATCGGCGTACCGAGCCACGCCGCTGAAGCGCTGGAGATGGGGGCCGCCGCGGTGCTGGTGAATACCGCTATCGCCGTAGCGAACGATCCGGTGCAGATGGCCCGCGCCTTTCGCCTGGCGGTAGAGGCCGGCGAGCTTGCCGCCCAGGCTGGAGCCGGCGCGCGTTACCGGCAGGCGCAGCCTTCCAGCCCGCTTACTGACTTCTTGCGCTACAGAGAGGTGGAGCAATGAAAGGGTTCACTGAACGCTGGCGCGAACTGGACTGGGATGACATTCAGTTGCGCATCAACAGCAAATCCGCCCGTGATGTCGAACGGGCGCTGGCCGCCCCGCGCCTCTCCCGCGAAGATATGATGGCCCTGCTCTCTCCCGCCGCCAGCGCTTATCTTGAGCCGCTGGCGCAGCGGGCGCAGCGCCTCACCCGTCAGCGCTTCGGCAATACGGTCAGCTTTTACGTTCCGCTTTATCTCTCCAATCTGTGCGCCAACGACTGCACCTATTGTGGTTTTTCAATGAGCAACCGCATTAAGCGTAAGACGCTGGATGCGGAGGAGATTGCCCGTGAATGCGAGGCTATCCGGTCGATGGGATTCGATAATCTGTTGCTGGTGACGGGCGAACATCAAACGAAAGTCGGCATGGATTATTTTCGTCGCCATTTGCCTGACATCCGCCGCCGCTTCGCCTCGTTGCAGATGGAAGTGCAACCGCTCTCGCAGGAGGAGTATGCCGAGCTGAAAACGCTGGGGCTGGATGGCGTGCTGGTTTACCAGGAAACCTATAATGAAACGGTTTACGCCCGCCATCACCTGCGCGGCAACAAGCAGGATTTTTTCTGGCGGTTGGAAACGCCGGATCGGCTGGGCCGCGCGGGTATTGATAAAATCGGCCTCGGCGCGTTGATTGGGCTTTCCGATAGCTGGCGCGCCGATTGCTTTATGGTGGCGGAGCATCTGCTCTGGCTGCAACAGCATTACTGGCAGAGCCGCTATTCTGTGGCCTTCCCTCGCCTTCGCCCCTGCGCAGGCGGTATTGAACCCGCGTCGTTAATGGATGAGCGTCAACTGGTGCAGGTTATCTGCGCCTTTCGCCTGTTCGCGCCGGAGGTAGAACTGTCGCTCTCTACGCGGGAATCGCCCTGGTTTCGCGATCGCGTTATTCCGCTCGCTATTAACAACGTTAGCGCCTTTTCGAAAACGCAGCCTGGCGGGTATGCGGACGACCATCCGGAGCTGGAGCAGTTCGCGCCTCATGATGGCCGCCGCCCTGATGAAGTCGCCCGGGCGCTGGCTAAGGCCGGGTTACAGCCGGTATGGAAAGACTGGGATAGCTACCTGGGAAGAGCTTCGCAAAAGAGTTGCAACTGATGCTGCCAGCGCGATAAAAGCGCCGCGTTACCTCGTAAGACGAAAGCGCGGCCGTTGAGCCGTTTTTATGTCGCCGGTAGGCTGGTTCTGCTGGTGAAGACCAGCCGGGGCGGTCTTTACACTCTCTCTTCCGCCCCGCCTCTCACGAGGGAACAGAGTCCAAATCGCAAAACTGTAACCGGTTTCAGTTTTTTGAGCTTTCTTTTGTGATGCCTTACGCACAATCGCACCAAAGCGGTTGTTGCTCTTTCAAACGATGGATAATTATCAATTATCAACCTGACACAGAGAGCGGACTATGAAGAACATCGTTTTATGCTGTGCTGCGGGCATGTCCACCAGCATGCTGGTTCAACGCATGAAAGACGCGGCGCAAAAGAAAGGGGTGGAAGTTTCTGTCAAAGCGGTGCCCGTTGCAGAATTTAAAGAGAACCTTGAAGGCGCAGATATCATTCTGCTGGGCCCGCAGGTGAAGTATGAGCAGGCTAAGCTACAGGCGATTGCCGAGCCGCTGGGCAAAAAGGTCGCGGTTATCGACATGATGGATTACGGCATGATGAAAGGTGATGCCGTACTGGATAAAGCGCTTAAGATGCTGGAGTGAAGCCATGGAAGACTTAGAAAACATCATCATGGAGTTACTGGTTAATGCGGGCGCTGCACGCAGCCAGGCGCTGAGCGCGCTTCAACTGGCGCGAAAAGGCGATTTCGCCGGCGCCGGGCAGGCGATGGAAGAGTCTCGCGAATTTGTTAAACACGCCCACAAAATTCAGACTCAGCTTATCGGGCTGGATGAGGGGAGCGGCAAGCTGCCGGTTAATCTCATTACCGTTCACTCTCAGGATCACCTGATGAACGCGATGGTCATTCAGGATTTGGCCGAGGATATGATTGAGCTTTATCGAAGATTGCCGTTGGTAAACTAGATTTCAACGCCGTCGTCAGACGGCGTTTTTTCTCTTATTCGCCTGGCCCTGAGGGTTAAACGTAATGGGCCCCATGACGCGGTTCCTCACATAAAGCGCCTCCCGACCAGATTGCAGGCATAAAAAAACCGCTCCAAAGAGCGGTTTTTTAGTGTGGCGAGAAACGATTACTCGTTGTCGCCGCCGAGGCCTGCGTTCAGCAGCTCTGCGAGGCTCGCAGTCGCTTCTTCCGCGCTCACCTGCGGTGCAGCCGGGGTTTCGCCTGCCGCACGGCGACGCATGCGGTCCTGGTGGTACGCATAACCTGTACCAGCCGGGATCAGACGGCCCACGATGACGTTCTCTTTCAAACCGCGCAGTTCGTCGCGTTTGCCCGCAACGGCTGCTTCGGTAAGCACGCGAGTCGTCTCCTGGAACGATGCCGCAGAGATAAAGGACTCGGTTGCCAGAGACGCTTTGGTGATACCCAGCAGATCGCGCATATAGGTTGCGCCAATTTTGCCGTTCGCTTCCAGGTCGCGGTTAGCGATCTTGACGCGAGAGTATTCCACCTGCTCACCTTCCAGGAACTCGGAGCTGCCCGCGTTCATGATGGTGGCTTTACGCAGCATCTGACGAACGATAACTTCGATGTGCTTATCGTTGATCTTAACGCCCTGCAGACGGTAAACGTCCTGTACTTCGTTAACGATGTAACGAGTCACAGCCTGAACGCCACGCAGACGCAGAATGTCGTGCGGCGCTTCCGGACCGTCGGAGATAACGTCACCACGTTCCACACGTTCGCCTTCGAACACGTTGAGCTGACGCCATTTCGGAATCATCTCTTCGTACGGATCGCTACCGTCAACCGGCGTGATCACCAGACGACGTTTGCCTTTGGTCTCTTTACCGAAGGAGACGATACCCGCCACTTCAGCAAGGATCGCCGGCTCTTTCGGACGACGCGCTTCGAACAGGTCCGCAACGCGCGGCAGACCACCGGTGATGTCCTTGGTACCGCCGGATTCCTGCGGAATACGCGCCAGGGTGTCACCGGAGCTGATCTGCACGCCATCTTCCAGCTGAACGATAGCTTTACCCGGCAGGAAGTACTGAGCCGGCATGTCGGTGCCCGGAATCAGAACGTCATCGCCGTTAGCGTCAACGATTTTCAGCGCCGGACGCAGGTCTTTACCGCCAGCGGTACGCTCTGCAGAATCCAGAACCACCAGCGAAGAAAGGCCGGTCAGTTCGTCGGTCTGACGCGTAATGGTCTGGCCGTCGATCATGTCCGTGAAGCGAATGTAACCGCTCACCTCGGTGATAACCGGCATGGTGTGCGGGTCCCAGTTTGCTACAGTTTCGCCGCCAGCAACCTGCTCGCCATCGCCTTTCGCCATAACCGCACCGTAAGGCACTTTATAGCTTTCTTTAGTACGACCGAATTCGTCGATAAGCTTCAGCTCGGTGTTACGAGAAGTGATAACCAGTTTACCGCTGGAGTTCACAACCGTCTTCGCGTTGCTGAGGCGGATGCTACCTTTGTTTTTCACCTGGATGCTGGATTCAGCAGCCGCACGAGACGCCGCACCACCGATGTGGAACGTACGCATGGTCAGCTGTGTACCCGGCTCACCGATGGACTGTGCTGCGATAACGCCGATAGCCTCACCTTTGTTGATGATGTGGCCACGCGCGAGATCGCGACCGTAGCAGTGCGCACATACACCAAAGTCGGTGTCACAGGTTACAACGGAACGCACTTTCACAGAGTCAACAGAGTTCGCTTCCAGCAGATCACACCAGTGCTCATGCAGCAGTGTGTTACGCGGAACCAGAATATCTGCGGTACCCGGCTTCAGAACGTCTTCAGCAGTCACACGACCCAGTACGCGATCGCGCAGCGGCTCTTTAACATCGCCACCCTCGATAACCGGGGTCATGGTGATGCCTTCCAGCGTGCCGCAATCATCTTCGGTCACAACCAGGTCCTGCGCGACGTCAACCAGACGACGAGTCAGGTAACCGGAGTTCGCGGTTTTCAGTGCGGTATCCGCCAGACCTTTACGAGCACCGTGGGTCGAGATGAAGTACTGGAGTACGTTCAGACCTTCACGGAAGTTCGCGGTGATCGGCGTTTCGATGATGGAGCCATCCGGCTTCGCCATCAGACCACGCATACCTGCCAGCTGACGAATCTGCGCAGCAGAACCACGCGCACCGGAGTCGGCCATCATGTAGATGCTGTTGAAGGAAACCTGCTGCTCTTCTTCGCCGTTACGGTTGATAACGGTTTCGGTCTGCAGGTTATCCATCATCGCCTTGGATACACGATCGTTCGCCGCGGCCCAGATATCGATAACTTTGTTATAACGTTCGCCAGCAGTTACCAGACCAGACTGGAACTGTTCCTGGATTTCAGCCACTTCTGCTTCGGCTTCGGCGATGATCTCAGCTTTTTTCGCCGGGATAACCATATCGTCGATACCAACGGAAGCACCAGAACGCGCTGCATACGCAAAACCGGTATACATGGTCTGGTCCGCAAAAATAACGGTCGGCTTCAGGCCCAGAATGCGGTAACAGGTGTTCAGCATTTTGGAGATCGCTTTCTTACCGAGCGGCTGGTTCACAATAGAGAACGGCAGACCTTTCGGTACGATCATCCACAGGATCGCACGACCTACGGTAGTGTCGATCAGGCTGGTTTTCGCTACGAACTCGCCGTTCGCGTCTTTTTCGTATTCAGTGATACGAACTTTTACGCGAGCGTGCAGTTCAGCCTGGCCAGAGCGGTACAGACGTTCCGCTTCTTTCGGGCCAGTCAGCACCATGCCTTCGCCTTTGGCGTTAATCTTGTCGCGGGTCATGTAGTACAGACCCAGTACAACGTCCTGAGACGGAACGATGATAGGTTCGCCGTTCGCCGGGGACAGGATGTTGTTGGTAGACATCATCAGCGCACGCGCTTCCAGCTGGGCTTCCAGCGTCAGCGGTACGTGAACAGCCATCTGGTCACCATCGAAGTCGGCGTTGTACGCCGCACATACCAGCGGGTGCAGCTGAATAGCTTTACCTTCGATCAGTACCGGTTCGAACGCCTGAATACCCAGACGGTGCAGGGTCGGCGCACGGTTCAGCAGTACCGGGTGCTCACGGATGACTTCGTCCAGGATATCCCAAACGACCGCTTCTTCGCGCTCAACCATTTTCTTGGCGGCTTTAATGGTGGTCGCAAGGCCACGCAGTTCCAGCTTGCCGTAGATGAAAGGTTTGAACAGCTCCAGCGCCATTTTCTTCGGCAGACCGCACTGATGCAGACGCAGGTACGGACCAACGGTAATTACGGAACGACCGGAGTAGTCCACGCGCTTACCGAGCAGGTTCTGACGGAAACGACCCTGCTTACCTTTGATCATGTCAGCCAGAGACTTCAGCGGACGCTTGTTGGAGCCGGTGATCGCACGACCGCGACGACCGTTATCCAGCAGGGCGTCTACCGCTTCCTGCAGCATACGTTTTTCGTTGCGCACGATGATGTCCGGCGCAGCCAGATCCAGCAGACGCTTCAGACGGTTGTTACGGTTAATAACGCGACGATACAGATCGTTCAGATCCGACGTTGCGAAACGACCACCATCCAGCGGAACCAGCGGACGCAGATCCGGCGGCAGCACTGGCAGCACGGTCAGGATCATCCACTCCGGCTTGTTGCCAGACTGTACGAATGCTTCCAGCAGTTTGATACGCTTGGTCAGCTTCTTACGCTTGGTTTCGGAGTTGGTTTCGTTCAGCTCTTCACGCAGCTGTTCGCATTCCTGCTCCAGGTCCATGCTCTTGAGCAGGGCCTGGATAGCTTCCGCACCCATTTTTGCGTCGAATTCGTCGCCGAACTCTTCCAGCGCGTCCAGGTACTGTTCTTCAGTCAGGATCTGACGACGCTCGAGGTTGGTCATGCCGCCCTCGATAACAACGTAAGATTCGAAGTACAGAACACGTTCGATATCGCGCAGCGGCATATCCAGCAGCAAACCGATACGGGACGGCAGGGACTTCAGGAACCAGATGTGCGCGGTCGGGGAAGCCAGTTCAATGTGGCCCATGCGCTCACGACGCACTTTGGTCTGGGTCACTTCAACGCCGCACTTCTCACAAATCACACCGCGGTGTTTCAGGCGCTTGTACTTACCGCACAGGCACTCATAGTCTTTTACCGGCCCGAAAATACGGGCGCAGAACAGACCGTCACGCTCAGGTTTGAACGTACGGTAGTTAATGGTTTCCGGCTTTTTAACTTCACCGAACGACCATGAACGGATCATGTCTGGCGACGCCAGAGCAATTTTGATCGCATCAAACTCTTCGGTTTTAGTTTGCGCTTTCAGAAACTTTAATAAGTCTTTCACGGATTGGCTCCCGTCGGAGTTAGCACATTCTGCTGCGGAGCGTTAACTCCGCAGCAGTGACCTGTTTGAGCGAGAATTACTCGTCTTCCAGTTCGATGTTGATGCCCAGCGAGCGGATCTCTTTCAACAGTACGTTGAAAGATTCTGGCATGCCCGGTTCCATCTGATGGTTGCCATCCACGATGTTCTTATACATCTTGGTACGGCCGTTCACGTCATCAGACTTAACGGTCAGCATTTCCTGCAGGGTATAGGCTGCGCCGTATGCTTCAAGCGCCCACACTTCCATCTCACCGAAGCGCTGGCCACCGAACTGAGCCTTACCACCCAGCGGCTGCTGAGTAACCAGGCTGTAAGAACCGGTAGAACGAGCATGCATCTTGTCATCGACCAAGTGGTTCAGTTTCAGCATATACATGTAACCTACGGTTACCGGACGCTCGAACTGCTCACCGGTGCGGCCGTCAAACAGAGTGATCTGGCCGGAAGTCGGCAGGTCGCCCAGTTGCAGCAGCTCTTTAATTTCCGCTTCTTTCGCACCGTCGAATACCGGCGTTGCGATCGGCATACCTTTACGCAGGTTTTCAGCCAGACGCAGCACTTCTTCATCGCTGAAGGTGCTCAGGTCGACTTTCTGGCGAATATCAGCGCCCAGATCGTAAGCGCGCTGGATAAACTCACGCAGCTTCGCCACTTCCTGCTGCTGTTTCAGCATGGCGTTAATCTTGTCGCCAATGCCTTTCGCCGCCATACCCAGATGGGTTTCCAGAATCTGACCGATGTTCATACGAGACGGTACGCCCAGCGGGTTCAGTACGATATCTACCGGCGTGCCGTTTTCATCGTAAGGCATATCCTCGATCGGGTTGATCTTGGAGATAACACCCTTGTTACCGTGGCGGCCTGCCATCTTGTCACCCGGCTGAATCTGACGTTTAACGGCGAGATAGACCTTAACGATCTTCAGCACGCCTGGCGCCAGATCGTCGCCCTGGGTGATTTTGCGGCGCTTCGCTTCGAGTTTCTTCTCAAACTCGTGCTTAAGCTCATCGTACTGCTCAGCCAGCTGCTCCAGCTGGTTCTGCTTCTCTTCGTCGGTCAGGCCCAGTTCCAGCCAGCGATCGCGCGGCAGTTTGTCGAGCTTCTCAGCTTCAACGCCACCGGCAATCAGCACAGCGCGGATACGAGCAAACAGGCCGGCTTCGAGGATCTGCAGTTCTTCAGTCAGGTCTTTTTTCGCCTGCTTCAGCTGCATCTCTTCGATTTCGAGAGCGCGTTTGTCTTTCTCTACGCCATCACGGGTGAAGACCTGAACGTCGATGACGGTACCTGACACGCCGTTCGGCACGCGCAGGGAAGAGTCTTTAACGTCAGACGCTTTTTCACCGAAGATCGCACGCAGCAGCTTCTCTTCCGGAGTCAGTTGGGTTTCACCTTTCGGCGTTACTTTACCAACCAGGATGTCGCCGCCAGTGACTTCCGCACCGATATACACGATGCCGGATTCATCCAGTTTAGAGAGCGCAGCCTCACCCACGTTCGGGATGTCAGCGGTGATCTCTTCCGGCCCCAGCTTGGTGTCGCGAGACACGCACGCCAGTTCCTGAATATGGATGGTGGTGAAGCGATCTTCCTGAACCACACGCTCGGAAACGAGAATGGAGTCTTCGAAGTTGTAACCGTTCCACGGCATGAACGCTACGCGCATGTTCTGACCGAGCGCCAGTTCACCGAGGTCGGTGGACGGGCCGTCCGCCAGCACGTCGCCGCGCTCAACCGGTTCATTCAGAGAAACACACGGCATCTGGTTGATGCAGGTGTTCTGGTTAGAACGGGTGTACTTAGTCAGGTTGTAAATATCGATGCCCGCTTCGCCCGGATACATCTCGTCTTCGTTAACTTTGATAACGATACGGGACGCATCGACGTACTGTACGGTACCGCCACGCTTCGCAACTGCAGTTACACCAGAGTCAACGGCGACAGCACGCTCCATACCAGTACCAACCAGCGGCTTATCAGCGCGCAGAGTCGGAACTGCCTGACGTTGCATGTTCGCACCCATCAATGCACGGTTGGCGTCATCGTGTTCCAGGAACGGGATCAGGGACGCACCGACGGAAACCACCTGCTGGGTGGAAACGTCCATATAGTCAACCTGGTCTGCGCTGAACAGGCTCGATTCGCCTTTGCTGCGGCAGGTGACCAGATCGTCTGCAAAGCGACCTTCTTCCGTCAGGTTGGTGTTCGCCTGAGCGATAACGTAGTTACCTTCTTCGATAGCGGAGAGGTAATGAATTTCGTCAGTCACCACGCCGTCACGCACTAAACGATACGGCGTTTCGAGGAAGCCATATTCGTTGGTCTGCGCGTAAACAGACAAGGAGTTAATCAGACCGATGTTCGGACCTTCCGGCGTTTCGATCGGACATACGCGACCGTAGTGCGTCGGGTGAACGTCTCGAACTTCAAAGCCCGCACGCTCACGAGTCAGACCGCCTGGGCCGAGCGCGGAGATACGACGCTTGTGCGTAATCTCAGACAGCGGGTTGTTCTGGTCCATAAACTGCGACAGCTGGCTGGAGCCGAAGAACTCTTTCACTGCTGCGGAGATAGGCTTGGCGTTAATCATATCCTGCGGCATCAGCGTATCGAGATCGCCCAGGGACAGACGCTCTTTCACCGCACGCTCTACACGCACCAGGCCAACGCGGAACTGGTTTTCCGCCATTTCGCCTACAGAACGGATACGACGGTTGCCGAGGTGGTCGATATCATCCACTTCGCCTTTGCCGTTACGGATATCGATGAGCTTCTTCATCACGTCGATGATGTCGTCTTTGCTCAGGATACCGGAACCTTCAATCTCTTCGCGCAGCAGAGAACGGTTGAACTTCATGCGGCCTACCGCAGAAAGGTCATAACGGTCTTCAGAGAAGAACAGGTTCTCAAACAGGCTTTCAGCCGCTTCGCGAGTCGGCGGCTCACCCGGGCGCATCATGCGGTAGATTTCTACCAGCGCGCTCAGACGATCGTTAGTCGGGTCGATACGTACAGTCTCAGACATGTACGGACCGTGGTCCAGATCGTTGGTGAACAGCGTTTCAATGCGTTTGTGGCCTGCCTGGCTCAGCTTGGCCAGCAGATCCAGAGAGAGCTCCATGTTGGCCGGGCAAATCAGCTCGCCAGTAGAAGCGTCTACATAATCTTTAGCGGCAACTTTGCCTGCGATGTATTCCACCGGCACTTCGATATGCTTGATATCGTCTTTTTCAAGCTGGCGGATGTGGCGCGCAGTAATACGGCGGCCTTTTTCTACATACACTTTGCCGTTAGCTTCGATGTCGAAGGACGCGGTCTCGCCACGCAGGCGTTCCGGTACCAGCTCCATCTGCAGCTTGTTGTCGCGAATTTCAAACACCACTTTTTCAAAGAACAGGTCGAGGATCTGCTCGGTGGTGTAGTTCAGCGCACGCAGAATAATGGTGGCCGGCAATTTACGACGACGGTCGATACGAACGAACAGGTTGTCTTTCGGATCGAATTCGAAGTCCAGCCAGGAGCCACGGTAAGGGATGATGCGCGCGTTATACAGCACTTTACCCGAAGAGTGGGTTTTGCCTTTATCGCTATCAAAGAAAACGCCAGGGCTACGATGGAGCTGAGAAACGATAACGCGTTCAGTACCGTTAATAACAAAGGTACCGTTATCGGTCATGAGCGGGATTTCGCCCATGTAAACTTCTTGCTCTTTGATGTCCTTAACTGTGCCTTCCGGCGCTTCGCGCTCGTAGATCACCAGACGCAGCTTCACGCGCAGCGGAGCCGAGTAGGTTACGCCACGGATCTGACATTCTTTAACATCAAATACCGGTTCGCCAAGACGGTAGCTGACATATTGCAGTTCCGAATTGCCGCTATAGCTTTGAATCGGGAATACGGAGCGGAAAGCAGCTTCCAGACCGTACTGCCCTTCAGGATCTTGCTCGATAAATTTCTGGAACGAGTCAAGCTGGATAGAAAGGAGATAGGGAACATCCAGAACTTGTGGACGTTTACCAAAATCCTTACGAATACGTTTTTTCTCGGTATAGGAGTAAACCATAGGGTTCCTCAGCTCGCTGACAAGTCGACCCACTCTGTCCGTCGGGGGGACAGTTTATGCAACACCATTTTGTTGACCGGAAAATGGAACACTTTCCGCAATGCCTGTTTCTATCACTCTTAAACCATTTCATTGCGATTTACACAGCGCGGAAGCCCTGTCGCAGTATATTAAGTCGTCGATAGAAACAAGCATTGACGGGTAACCAGTAGTAAAACAGTGTGAAACGCTACTGGTCCCCTGGAGCGCAAAAAGGCTGGTGACCAAAAAGTCACCAGCCATCAGCCTGATTTCTCAGGCTGCAACCAGAAGGGTTGGCTTATTTAACTTCAACTTCAGCGCCAGCTTCTTCCAGGGATTTTTTCAGAGCTTCAGCGTCATCTTTGCTCACGCCTTCTTTCAGAGCAGCCGGAGCAGATTCTACCAGGTCTTTAGCTTCTTTCAGACCCAGGCCAGTCGCGCCACGTACTGCTTTGATAACAGCAACTTTGTTAGCGCCAGCGGCTTTCAGAATAACGTCGAATTCAGTTTTCTCTTCAGCAGCTTCAGCCGGGCCAGCAGCAGCAACAGCTACAGCAGCAGCAGCGGAAACACCGAATTTTTCTTCCATTGCAGAAATCAGTTCTACAACGTCCATTACGGACATAGCGGATACTGCTTCAATGATTTGATCTTTAGTGATAGACATTTAATTGTTCCTGAATATCAGAATAAGTTTTATACGTAAGCAAATGCGCGATTACGCAGCTTCTTTCGCATCGCGAACGGCAGCCAGAGTGCGAACCAGTTTGCCAGCAGCGGCTTCTTTCATGGTTGCCATCAGGCGTGCAATTGCTTCTTCGTAAGTCGGCAGAGTTGCCAGGCGGTCGATCTGAGACGCCGGGATCAGCTCACCTTCAAAGGCAGCGGCTTTGACCTCAAATTTTGCATTCGCTTTCGCGAAATCTTTGAACAGACGAGCAGCAGCGCCCGGGTGTTCCATAGAGTATGCAATCAGGGTCGGACCAACAAACGCGTCTTTCAGGCACTCGAACTGAGTACCTTCAACAACACGGCGCAGCAGGGTGTTACGAACAACACGCATGTATACGCCAGCTTCGCGACCTGCTTTACGCAGTTCAGTCATTTTATCTACGGTAACGCCACGGGAATCCGCGACAACCGCAGACAGCGCGCCTTTGGCTACTTCGCTGACTTCAGCAACAATCGCTTGTTTGTCTTGAAGATTTAAAGCCATTAGCTTTTGCTCCTGGGTTTTAGCCGGGACAAAATGCCCCGGAACTCACTTCACTCTTCCTAACGAAAGAGCGTCGAAATACGGTGAGCAGAAACAAGCCAAAGACTACTTAAAAAATATTCTTCAGGTTCTGTCACCGTCTACGCAGGGAATTAAGTCTCTTGCGAAACACCTGCGGTCTTGGACGGAGGCCTGGATAAGGCCAGGCTCCAACCGAAAATTCTGTTTGTCCTGTTAGCCAGGACAGTGGGCGTAAGATTGTAGACAAATCCGCCGCCCACGTAAAGGGCGATTATTAGTTCGCCGCAGCGCTCAGACCAGCCTGGTCTACAGCAACACCTGCACCCATGGTGGTGGACAGGCTAACTTTCTTGATGTACACGCCTTTCGCAGAAGCCGGTTTTGCTTTTTTCAGAGCAACCAGCAGCGCTTCCAGGTTTTCTTTCAGTTTGTCAGCGTCAAAGTCAACTTTACCAATGGTGGTGTGAATGATGCCGTTTTTGTCGTTGCGGTAACGAACCTGACCGGCTTTAGCGTTTTTAACCGCTTCAGCAACGTTCGGGGTTACGGTGCCCACTTTCGGGTTCGGCATCAGGCCGCGCGGACCCAGTACCTGGCCCAGTTGGCCAACAACGCGCATTGCATCCGGAGAAGCAATAACAACGTCAAAGTTCATTTCGCCTTTCTTGATCTGATCAGCCAGATCTTCCATACCTACCAGCTCAGCGCCAGCTGCCTTAGCAGCTTCAGCGTTCGGGCCCTGGGTAAATACGGCTACGCGAACGGAACGGCCAGTACCGTGCGGCAGTACAGTTGCGCCACGTACGTTCTGGTCAGATTTACGAGCGTCGATGCCGAGGTTAACGGCTACGTCAACGCTTTCAGTGAATTTCGCAGTGGCCAGCTCTTTCAGCAGAGAGATAGCTTCGTTGATTTCGTACTGTTTGGTCGCATCAACTTTTTCACGGATCACGCGCATGCGCTTGGTCAGTTTAGCCATTTCTTAGTCCTCCACTACCAGGCCCATGGAACGTGCAGTACCTTCGATAGAGCGAGTCATCGCTTCAATGTCGGCACCAGTCATGTCCGCAGCTTTGGTCTGAGCAATTTCCTGAACCTGAGCGCGAGTCACTTTACCTACTTTGTCTTTGTTCGGCTTACCGGAACCAGACTTGATACCAGCCGCTTTTTTCAGCAGAACTGCTGCCGGCGGAGTTTTGGTAACGAAGGTGAAAGAACGGTCAGCATAAACGGTAATAACAACCGGAATCGGCAGGCCTTTCTCGATGGAATCCGTTTTTGCGTTGAACGCTTTACAGAATTCCATGATGTTAACGCCCTGCTGACCCAGTGCCGGGCCGACCGGCGGGCTCGGGTTAGCCATGCCAGCTGCAACCTGCAGCTTAACGTAGGCTTGTACTTTCTTAGCCATTTAAATTTCCTCTAATGGGTATAGCGCCTCAAGGAGGCTTCCCGTGATAATAAGTTTTACGCGCCGAAGCCCGTAAAAACAAAAGGCGCGAAATTGTATTCCAATCTCACGCCTTGTGCAATCTGTAATTGCTGTTTTTTCGAACGAGCCTTAGGCTTTTTCAACCTGGCTGAAATCGAGCTCGACCGGAGTCGCGCGACCGAAGATAGAAACAGATACCTTCAGGCGGCTCTTTTCATAGTCAACTTCTTCAACCACGCCGTTAAAGTCAGCAAACGGACCGTCGTTAACGCGAACCATCTCACCCGGCTCAAACAGCGTTTTCGGACGCGGCTTATCGCCAACCTGCTGCAGGCGATTCATGATCGCATCGACTTCTTTGTCGCTGATAGGCGCCGGACGATCGGAGGTGCCGCCAATGAAGCCCATCACACGCGGTACGCTGCGGACAAGGTGCCAGCTCGCATCGTTCATGACCATCTGCACCAGCACATAGCCCGGGAAGAATTTACGTTCGCTTTTGCGACGCTGTCCGCCACGGATTTCGACGACTTCTTCAGTCGGAACCATGACTTCGCCAAACAACTCTTCCATGTTGTGTAATTTGATATGCTCGCGCAGGGAGGTCGCTACACGACCTTCAAAACCGGAAAACGCCTGAACGACGTACCAGCGCTTTTTAGGAGCTTCAGACATCTCAGAACCTCAGGCCAGTGATAAAGGATACCAGGCGGACCAGAATACCATCCAGCCCCCACAGGATCAGGGACATTACAGCAGTTACCGCTGCCACAATTAATGTGGTGTGCAACGTTTCCTGGCGAGTCGGCCAAACCACTTTACGAACTTCGGTTCTCGCTTCACGGGCAAAAGCAACGGTAGCTTTACCTTTGGTCGTTAACAGCGCGACACCACCCGCTGCAGCAATAAGAATGACTACCGCAAGGGCACGCAGCGGCAGAGTAATATCACGATAAATATAGTTGCCCACGATCGCTACAATCAGCAGAGCTGCGACGGCGAGCCATTTCATCGCTTCCAGGCCGCGCCCGCTTCCTTGAGCTTCGGTATTCGCACTCATAAACCAACCTGTCACAATAAACCAGACAAACATTTTTGCCCCGCGAAGGCGAGGCAAACCAGACCGAATTGCTGTTAACTCTGCGCTTCGGAATTTACGCCATCGACAGAGCCTGTCTCAGCAATGATTATGAGAAATAAATCACTGATGAGCCAGGTTCTGGTGTGAGAGCGTGCAAAAAGGGCATCAAATGATGCCCTTTTCTTGCGCATTGCGTCAATTGTTATCAGCGATTAGCCG
>NZ_JALJCP010000014.1:0-26094 GCF_023079515.1 Franconibacter sp. IITDAS19
TTCGATTCGGTCTGTTTTGTGAAGTGATTCACGTTGCCGTCTCGATGGAGGCGCATTATAGGGATCCCGCTTTTTAGCACAAGCCTTTTTTCGATCTTTTTTTCTGACTGCCGATTTTTCATCCTTATTGGTGTGATCGCGTTCGATCTGCGCAAATTATGACAGCCTCTCCCCTTGCATGAGCGAAAAATTGGACTCAAAGTCTGCAATACATTCGTTCACATATGAGGTTGCTATGGCCGCCGTTCTCCGTCCTTATCAAACATTTTTCCCCCAACTGGGCAATCGCGTCATGATTGATGCGTCCAGCGTGGTTATTGGCGATGTGCGTATAGCCGATGACGTGGGCATCTGGCCGTTGGTCGCGATCCGTGGTGATGTGAATTATGTAGAAATAGGAAGCCGGACAAATATTCAGGATGGAAGCGTATTACACGTAACGCATAAATCTTCATACAATCCTGAAGGCAATCCCCTCATTATTGGTGAAGAGGTTACAGTCGGGCATAAGGTAATGCTGCACGGCTGCACTATTGGCAACCGCGTACTGGTTGGTATGGGATCTATTATCCTTGATGGTGCCGTTATAGAAGACGATGTGATGATTGGGGCAGGCAGCCTTGTGCCGCAAAATAAGCGACTGGAAAGCGGTTATCTTTATCTTGGCAGTCCGGTCAAACAAATCCGTCCTTTAAAAGAAGCGGAAATTGAAGGTTTGAAGTACTCTGCGAATAACTACGTGCGATGGAAAGATGAATATCTGGCTCAGGATAACCAGAGCCAGCCCTGATCGTTTTCCTGTTGCGCCTTAAGAAGCGCTTCCGCTTCTTCTTCCAGATCCCAGCGGTGCTCGCGAAAAGCGTTCAGCCATGCTTCTTGCGTATCGCCGCCATATCGCTTCGACAGCGTTCTGGCAGCAATGGCGCACGTTATTTGCATTCCATTTACCAGAGCGGGGAAACAGACCGCCTGATATTCAGACGCCCACGTTTCGCGATCCGGAAACTGAATAGCCTGGTTCACGCCGCCAGCTCCTGCTTAAGCTTCTCAATAACCGGGGTGATATCAGGCAGTACGCCATGCCAGAGCAGAACGGCATGGGCCGCTTGTCCTACCAGCATCCCCGCACCGTCGGCATAGTGATGCACACCATACCTGGTACACCATGTCAGGAAGGGGGTGAGGCCTTTTTGATAAAACATGTCATAGCAGCGGACTTCTGGTGTCAGCAGCGAAGAAGGGATCGCCGGAATCTCCCCACCTATTCCGCTGGATGTTGCGTTAATAATAAGATCGAACTCATGACCAGTCAGCGCGTCCATTGGCGTCGCTGTCACGCTTCCGACATGAGCGAATAGCGCAGCCAGTTCCTGAGCGCGGGCATAAGTTCTGTTTGTGACGGTTACCGCACAGTCCAGAGAAAGCAGCGGCATAAGTACACCGCGCGCCGCGCCGCCTGCGCCAATCAATAAGACTCGATAGCCTGGTTTAATTAGCGCCAGCCGCTGTAAATCCATTAACAATCCTATGCCGTCGGTGTTATCGCCCAGTAAGCGGCCATCTTCAAGACGCTTCAGCGTATTTACGGCACCAGCCAACGTTGCACGTTCCGTGAGTTCATCCGCCCGGGCGAACGCCTGTTCTTTAAAGGGCACGGTAATGTTTGCACCCTTTCCTCCGGCAGCAAAAAACGATTCCAGCGTTTCGATAAAATTATCTACCGGCGCCAGTACACGACCATAGGTATGGTGAATTTGCAGCTGTTCCGCAAACTGCTGATGGATGAAGGGAGACTTGCTATGAGCAATCGGATTCCCGAAGACGGCAAAATGTTCCATTGCTTACCCCTGGCGGAACAGCTCGCCCGTAAGAGCGTCGCGAATTTCTGAAGGATTCTGCCGCCCGCCGGTTGCCCCTTTCAGGACAGGGAACGCGTCGCCGAACTGTTCGAGCACCTCTTGCGCCGTGCGGCAAGGCGGCAACCCCGTAAGATTAGCACTGGTTGAAACCAGCGGCTTGCCAAACGCTTCACAGAGCTGAACCACCAGCGGATGATCGGTTACCCGCACAGCCAGCGAGTCAAATTTTCCTGTCAGCCAGCGAGGCGTTGAAGGTTTAGCAGGAAAGACAAACGTCACCGGCCCGGGCCAACAACTAAATACCGTTTCTCGTTGCTCTTCGTTTAACGCCGTATCATCAATGTAGGGTTTCAGCTGTTCAAAACTGGCGGCAATTAAAATTAACCCCTTTTCAACCGGACGCTGTTTCAGCGTTAACAGACGATTTACGGCAACTTCGCTATCGGGATCGCACCCTACGCCGAAGACAGCTTCTGTGGGATAAGCGATGACTTGTTGTTGTTTAAGAGTTTCGACGAGATAAGCTATCTCGTCTGCAGGCAGATTATTGTTCACTATTTTGTTCCGCCGTTACCGGCTTTCCACATTGTTTACTGGCACAGAAGCGTTTAACGCCCTGCGCGGTTTTCTTTTCGATAAGTAAGGGATAGCGGCAGAGGGAGCATTCCCCCGCTACAGGTTTGAAATTGAGGACAAACTGGCACTCCGGATAGCGGTCGCAGGAATAGAACGTTTTGCCAAACCGGGAGCGGCGCTGAACAAGTTTGCCGCTGTGGCACTGCGGGCAGGCAACCGCTGTTTCATCCGGCTTATCGATTAACTCGGTATGAGCACACTCGGGATAGCGGCTGCAACCAATAAACATGCCGAAGCGTCCCTGGCGAAGCACAAGCGTAGCCTGACAGACCGGGCATACCTGCCCCTCCAGCACTTTTACGATATGCCCATCCGCCTGGCTTTTCAGGGGACGGATATACTCGCATTCCGGATAACGGGAACAGCCCAGAAATGGACCATGTTTGCCATTTCTGATAACTAATTCAGCCCCGCACTCAGGGCAGGGCTCTTGCTTACGCACTGTGAAAAGTGCTGCTTTGACCATAATGCTCTATGCCGCAAAAAAATATTAGTGCAGCATACCTTCATTTACTTCGAAGAGTAATTCTTCCATCTGTTGATAAGCGTTTTCACAACCCGGAATATTGAACAACACCATGAGTACGACCCATTTTAAATCTTCAAGATCGAACTCTTCGGTATCCAGCGCAGTAACACGCTCAATAACCATTTCCCGGGTTTCGAGGTTTAGCACCTGAATTTGTTCAAGAAATAACAGAAAACCACGACAGCTTGCATCCAGACGTTGGCTCTCTTCAGGGGTGTAGATACGCATTGAGAGCGGATCGGAAGCCAACTGCATCGGCTCGACAAGCCCGTCCTGGTAGTCCGCTAGTTTTTCAAGCCATAGTAACGCGTTGTAGATATCCTCACGATCAAAACCTGCGTCGGTCAGGTCTCGCGTCAGCTTATCCTGATCGACCCGCATTTCCGCCTCGTTATGGATGTAGGTTTCAAACAAATACATTAGTACGTCGAACATGGCCTGCCCTCCTTAATCGGACATAGCCGCCGGGTACAGCTGCGATCCATCCTGCTAACTCCAGTTCGAGTAGCTGGGCTACCGTCAATGGCACAGGTTGGCCGGCACGTTCAGCGACGACGTCAACAGGTGTAACCTCATCTCCTACGTTAGCCAACAGCTTCGGAAATGGCAATGCAGCTTCATCTTGATTGGGTGAATATTTTGTCTCTGCAAGCCAGGTAAGCTCGTTTTGCAAATAATCAAGAATGTCTTGCGCGCTGGTTACCAGCACTGCACCCTGGCTTATAAGCCAGTGTGGGCCTTCGCAACCGGGGTTGCCCAACGGGCCGGGTAAAGCGAATACCTCCCGCCCCTGGTCCAGCGCGCAGTTAGCCGTGACCAGCGATCCGCTACGCAACGATGCTTCCACAACCAATACACCGCGGCTTAAGCCGCTGATGATCCGGTTACGGCGGGGAAAGTGGCAGGGACGGGGCCCGACAGAGAGGGGGAATTCCGAGATTAGCGCACCATTGTTGGCCACAATCTGTTCAGCCAACGCCTTATGCCGCTTTGGATAAATTTGCCCTAACCCGTTCCCCAGAACGGCAAGCGTGGTACCGCCTGCAGCTAAGGCAGCTTTGTGCGCCACGCCGTCAATGCCTACGGCAAGCCCGCTGGTTAATGTCAGGCCGCTGCGCGCCAGCGTTTCACAGAATACCTGTCCCCATTGTTCGCCATACCAGGAGTGCGCCCGGCTGCCAACAACGGCCAACTGCGGCGTGGTTAACGCGGCCTTATTGCCCGCAATTAAAAGAGCGCCGGGATAATCGCTAATCGCCCGCAGCGGCTCAGGGTAAGCATGGTCTTCCACTGTCAGCAGATGATGATTCGGCTGTTCAAGCCAACGTAACGTCGCTTCAATCTGGTTTACGGGGAAAGACAAAAACTGATTTTTTTGGTTTTCATTAAAATGGGCAAGACGCAGTGCGGTTGCGGGTTCATCAGGGGTTAAACGATAATAGCGCGCGGCCTGCGCCATCTTTTCACCGCTCAGGCTCAAGACGCTCATCAAACGTAACCAAAATTCTTCTGGCGACATAGCTTCTCCCTTGCCGTAAGCGGCGTGATCTATCCTTGCGATTCGCTACTGATGCTGTCAATCAAGGGGGGATTTGTCTAGAATGAAAGTAATGATCTTCCCAACTACTGAATCTAGCTCTGGATAAATATGTCTGTTTTGCAAGTGTTGCACATCCCGGACGAGCGACTTCGCATTGTCGCCGAGCCGGTTAAAGAAGTGAATGAAGAAATTCAGCGTATCGTCGACGATATGTTCGAAACGATGTACGCCGAAGAAGGTATTGGTCTTGCCGCTACGCAGGTAGATATTCACCAGCGCATTATCGTTATTGATGTTTCTGAAAACCGCGACGAACGTTTGGTTTTGATCAACCCTGAAATGCTCGAAAAAAGCGGCGAAACCGGCATTGAGGAAGGCTGTCTTTCTATTCCTGAACAACGCGCCTTCGTACCGCGTGCTGAAAGGGTAAAAATTCGCGCGCTCGATCGTGATGGCAAACCGTTTGAGCTGGAAGCCGACGGCCTGCTGGCTATTTGTATTCAGCATGAAATGGATCATCTTGTAGGCAAGCTGTTTATTGATTACTTATCGCCGCTGAAACAAACCCGTATTCGCCAGAAAGTTGAAAAACTGGATCGCATGAGAGCCCGCGCGGCAAGCTAAAGACAAGGAATAACGTGTCGGATTCATTACGCATTATTTTTGCCGGTACGCCGGACTTCGCAGCGCGTCATCTTGACGCGCTGTTGTCATCTGCTCATCAGGTAGTGGGTGTTTTTACTCAACCCGACCGCCCTGCTGGCCGGGGCAAGAAGCTCATGCCGAGCCCGGTAAAGGTTCTTGCGCAGCAGCATAATCTTCCAGTGTTTCAGCCCGCCTCGTTACGCGCCGCAGAAAATCAGCAGTTAATCGCCGATCTACAAGCGGACATAATGGTCGTTGTCGCTTATGGCCTTATCCTGCCAAAAGCGGTGCTGGAAATGCCGCGGCTTGGCTGCATCAACGTGCATGGCTCTTTACTGCCTCGCTGGCGCGGCGCGGCGCCAATTCAGCGTTCGCTCTGGGCGGGTGACGAAGAAACTGGCGTAACCATTATGCAAATGGATGTGGGTCTTGATACTGGCGATATGCTGTATAAGCTGGCTTGCCCTATTACCGCTCAGGACACCAGCGCCTCGCTTTACGATAAGTTAGCGCAGCTTGGCCCGCAGGGCTTGCTTGAAACTCTGGCTCAGTTGGCCGAAGGCCGCGCTCAACCGCAAGTGCAGGATGAAGCGCTGGTCACTTACGCGGAAAAGCTTAGCAAGGAAGAGGCGAAGCTGGACTGGTCGCTTCCTGCGGCGCAGCTTGAGCGTTGTATTCGTGCTTTTAATCCCTGGCCGATGAGCTATTTTCTTATTGACGAGCAACCGGTGAAAGTCTGGCAGGCGTCAGTTATCCCTGCGTCAGGGCGGAATACGCCAGGCACGATTATCGAAGCGAACAAACTGGGCATTCAGGTTGCGACTGCCGAAGGTGTGCTGAACCTCGAAATTCTGCAGCCTGCGGGCAAAAAAGCGATGTCCGCGCAGGATCTGTTAAACTCTCGCCGGGAATGGTTCGAGCCCGGTACTGTTCTTGCCTGAACTTGAGGCATAAAGCTATCCAGCCCGGCTTGCGTCGGGCATTTTTATTTATTCAGCAGGCAAATACTGCTCATCGCTATGAAAAAATCCATTAATCTTCGCAGCCTGGCTGCGCAGGCCGTCGAGCAGGTTGTCGAAAACGGCCAGTCGCTTAGTAACGTTCTGCCGCCGATGCAGAGTAAGGTCTCCGATAAAGACAAGGCCCTGTTGCAGGAGCTTTGCTTCGGCGTGTTGCGTACCCTTTCTCAACTCAATTGGCTTGTCAGCAAATTAATGTCGCGTCCTATGGCTGGAAAGCAGCGGACGGTGCACTACCTTATCCTCGTCGGGCTTTATCAGCTGCTGCACACTCGTATTCCCCCTCACGCCGCGCTAGCCGAAACGGTGGAGGGCGCGGTAGCTATCAAGCGTCAACAATTTAAGGGGCTGATTAATGGCGTGCTTCGTCAGTTCCAGCGCCAGCAGGAAACGTTACTGGCGGAGTTTAGCCGCCATGAAAGTCGTTATCTGCATCCAGCCTGGCTGCTGCAGCGGTTACGCAAAGCCTGGCCTGAACAATGGGAAAACATTGTTGAAGCCAATAACCAGCGTCCGCCTATGTGGCTGCGCGTAAATCGTCAGCATCACAGCCGTGATGAATGGCTGACCTTGTTGGATGAAAGCGGTATTACCGGCTTTACTCATCCTCGCTACCCGGATGCAGTACGTCTTGAAACGCCGATGCCTGTCTCTGCCCTGCCCGGCTTCGAAAAAGGTTGGGTAACCGTTCAGGATGCTTCAGCGCAGGGGTGCGTCGATCTACTCGATCCGCAGAACGGCGAAGCGATCCTCGATCTTTGCGCGGCGCCTGGCGGCAAAACAACGCATATTCTCGAAGCCGCGCCGCAAGCAAAAGTCCTGGCGGTAGATGTCGATGCAACTCGCATCAAACGCGTTCATGAAAACCTTGCGCGCCTTAACATGCAAGCTGAAGTAAAAACAGGCGATGGGCGCTATCCCCAGCAGTGGTGCGGCGAGCAGCAGTTTGACCGTATCCTGCTTGACGCTCCTTGCTCTGCGACAGGTGTGATTCGTCGCCACCCGGATATAAAATGGCTGCGCCGCGATGCGGATATTCAGGAACTGGCGCAGCTGCAGTCAGATATTCTTGATGCAATCTGGCCTCACCTGAAACAGGGCGGCACCTTACTGTATGCAACCTGTTCTATCATGCCTGAAGAGAACAGCCAGCAGATAGCCGCTTTCCTGAGCCGTACGCCTGATGCTGAACTGAATCAAACCGGCACGCCAGCTAACCCTGGTATACAAAATCTGCCTGCGGCAGATGAAGGCGACGGTTTCTTTTACGCTAAGCTCATTAAAAAGTAACGCCCGTGCGGGTAAACGAATCGTGAAGCGCTGACCATGAAGATAATCATTTTAGGAGCCGGCCAGGTAGGCGGCACGCTGGCTGAAAACCTGGTAGGTGAAAATAACGATATCACGGTTGTTGATATCAATGGCGACCGGTTGCGCAGCCTTCAGGATAAGTTTGATTTGCGGGTGGTGCAGGGACACGGCTCACATCCGCGGGTATTGCGCGAAGCGGGAGCAGACGATGCAGATATGCTTGTTGCGGTAACCAGTTCCGACGAAACAAACATGATAGCCTGTCAGGTCGCCTATTCCCTTTTCAATACGCCAAACCGTATCGCACGTATTCGGGCGCCAGATTATGTACGCGATGCGGAACGGCTGTTTAATCCCGACGCAGTGCCTATCGACCACCTGATTGCGCCTGAGCAGCTGGTTATTGACAATATTTATCGTCTGATTGAATACCCTGGCGCATTGCAGGTAGTTAATTTCGCGGAAGGTAAAGTTAGCCTTGCCGTAGTGAAAGCCTATTATGGCGGGCCGCTGGTTGGTAACGCGCTTTCAACAATGCGCGAACACATGCCGCATATCGATACGCGTGTTGCAGCCATTTTCCGTCATGACCGTCCTATTCGCCCGCAAGGATCTACCATTGTGGAAGCTGGGGATGAAGTGTTTTTTATCGCCGCTTCGCAGCACATCCGCGCAGTCATGAGCGAACTCCAGCGCCTCGAAAAACCCTATAAGCGAATCATGCTAGTAGGCGGCGGGAATATCGGAGCAGGCCTTGCTCATAAGCTTGAGAAAGATTACAGCGTGAAGCTGATTGAACGAAACCAGCAACGCGCGGCAGAACTGGCGGAAAAGCTTCAGCACACCATTGTTTTCTACGGCGACGCTTCGGATCAGGAACTACTGGCGGAAGAGCATATCGATCAGGTCGATTTGTTTATTGCCGTTACGAATGACGACGAAGCGAATATTATGTCCGCCATGCTGGCCAAACGAATGGGCGCCAAAAAAGTGATGGTGCTTATTCAGCGTAAAGCGTATGTAGATCTTGTTCAGGGTAGCGTTATCGACATCGCTATCTCTCCTCAACAAGCTACTATCTCCGCTCTGCTGGGTCATGTGCGTAAAGCGGATATAGTCAGCGTGTCATCGCTGCGCCGCGGCGTGGCCGAAGCCATCGAAGCCGTAGCGCATGGCGATGAAACCACATCACGGGTTGTGGGGAGAGTCATTGATGATATTAAATTGCCGCCTGGCACTATCATCGGCGCCGTAGTGCGTGGTAACGATGTGATGATTGCAAATAACAATCTACGCATTGAGCAGGGCGATCATGTCATTATGTTCCTGACTGACAAGAAATATGTCACTGATGTTGAACGTCTTTTCCAACCTAGTCCCTTCTTCCTGTAAACGTCGGGCGGTTTTCGGCCGCCCTCATTCACTTCTTTTAACCCCCTGTTTTAGTAAGGAGTATTGCTCCTGATATCACAAGCTTGTCATGGAAAATGAGACATCCTTTGTTAGACTTAACAGGTTCGGTAGTGATAAGGAGAAAAAAATGAGTTTTTTTAAAGAGTTTCGCGAGTTCGCGATGCGCGGAAATGTGGTTGACCTGGCGGTGGGTGTCATTATTGGTGCGGCCTTCGGTAAAATCGTTTCGTCGTTAGTTGCAGATATTATTATGCCGCCGCTGGGACTGCTTATCGGGGGAATTGATTTCAAACAGTTTGCCTGGACGCTGCGCCCCGCAATAGGCGATACGCCAGCAGTTATCATGCATTACGGCGTTTTTATTCAGAACGTGTTTGATTTCCTTATTGTGGCGTTCGCTATCTTCCTGGCCATTAAGGTCATCAACAAATTGCATCAGAAGAAGCCTAAGGAAGCGCCTGGCCCGAGTAAAGAAGAGGTGCTGCTGACAGAAATTCGCGATCTACTTAAAGAACAAAACAACCGTCCTTAAAGCGGAAGGCCAGTGGTAAAAAAGCATTTTGCTTGTTTGCCACTGGCCTCCCAGTTCCCCTTCTGTACATATTTGGCCTTACGCTGATAGCTGCCTTTGCCCTTCTGTTTTTTTTCTACTCGCTGACGAAAGAGCGGGTCGTGTAATAAAGCCTCGATGGCATTGTCCTGAATTTTACCTTTAGTGTGCTGATAGCGACTCATAGTGACTCCTTTAGTAAAAACGCTGAGAGTGTAGGATGCGTTGTGTGAAAAATCAACATGGCATAATTTTGTCATTTGAGCCCTGCTCAAGCGCCTCGAGAATGGAACAATAAACGCTACTGTGGGCCGTACCGCAACACGCATCATTCAACCTTTGTAATGACTGCCGCATCATTTGTAGTTCGGTGATACGCGCGTCAACTTCCTCAAGTCGGGCTTGTACAATGCTTTTCGATTCCTGGCAGGTATGGTGTTCAGGGTCGACGCGGATAGACAGCAGTTCACGAATAGCCTCCAGGCTGAACCCAAGCTGCCGGCCATGGCGAATAAATTTCAAACGTCGTAAATCTTCATCACTATAAAGCCGAAAACCACCTTCTGTTCGGATTTCATGAACCATCATCTGCTGTTTTTCGTAATAGCGGATAGTGTCAGGCGTTACGTCAGCCAGGCGCGCAAGCTCACCAATACGGTACATAATTACCCCTGATTCATTTTGTTAGCGAAACGCCCGGCATATTCACCATGTAAAAAATCCGTATTCAGTCCCGCCTGGCGCAATTTTAGCTCCAATAGCGCCAAACGCTTTTCAATTAGCTGGTGTTGCGGATCGGTTTTTGCAACGCCTTTAAGCAAATCGGCGAGTTCCAGCGCTTCTTTTCTTTGTTGTAGTTCGGGTGGGAGGTAACCTGCATTTTTCAATAAACGATAACCGGCGCGTAACTCAGCAGGGACATTGGAATCATCGTCCAACTCAAGCGGTTTGCCTTCACCGGACAGCCCGTCCAGTTCGCCTTTACGTTGGGCTTCAAGAATATGTTTCTCTGCCCATTGGTCTAACAACCACATAAGCCTTCTCCAGAGGAGTAAGTGAGATTTAAGGAGATATATAGATGAAAGGGGAAAAAAAGATATAAAAAAACCGGGCGAACCCGGCTTTTTTAAATTTCTGCAGATTACTCTGCAGCTGCTTCTGCTTTCGGCTCGGCGCGATCAACCAGCTCGATGTAAGCCATCGGAGCGTTGTCACCAGCACGGAAGCCACACTTCAGAATACGAGTGTAACCACCGGCACGGCTCGCGAAACGCGGGCCCAGCTCGTTAAACAGTTTTGCCACGATCTCGTTATCACGAGTGCGGGCGAATGCCAGACGACGATTAGCAACGCTATCAGTCTTGGCAAGAGTAATCAGCGGCTCAACTACGCGACGCAGCTCTTTCGCTTTCGGCAGGGTCGTCTTGATAATCTCATGACGAACCAGAGAACCTGCCATGTTGCGGAACATAGCCTGGCGATGGCTGCTGTTGCGGTTCAGTTGACGACCACTCTTACGATGGCGCATGACCTTATCCTTCTCAGTAAAACCTTAACCTGTGATCCGGTTACTCGTCAGCAATGCTTGCCGGCGGCCAGTTCTCAAGGCGCATGCCCAGAGAAAGACCACGGGAGGCCAGCACGTCTTTAATCTCAGTGAGAGATTTTTTACCGAGGTTCGGCGTTTTGAGCAACTCAACCTCGGTACGCTGTACCAGATCACCGATATAGTGGATAGCTTCTGCCTTAAGGCAGTTAGCAGAGCGGACAGTCAATTCGAGATCGTCAACAGGGCGCAGCAGGATCGGATCGAATTCTGGTTTCTCTTCTTTGACTTCCGGCTGACGTACATCACGTAAGTCAACGAAAGCTTCCAGTTGTTCTGCCAGGATGGTCGCCGCACGACGAATCGCCTCTTCAGGATCGATTGTGCCGTTGGTTTCCATTTCGATGACCAGCTTGTCCAGGTCGGTACGCTGTTCTACACGCGCTGCTTCAACATTGTAGGCAATACGCTCTACCGGGCTGTAGCATGCGTCGACCAGCAGACGGCCGATTGGGCGCTCATCTTCTTCCGAATGAATTCGGGCAGAAGCCGGCACATAACCACGACCGCGCTGAACTTTGATACGCATGCTAATAGATGCGTTTTCATCGGTCAGGTGGCAGATCACATGCTGCGGCTTGACGATTTCAACATCACCGTCGTGGGTGATGTCGGCTGCGGTCACAGGGCCAATGCCAGATTTATTCAGAGTAAGGATGACTTCATCTTTACCTTGAACTCTCACCGCCAGCCCTTTCAGGTTGAGCAGGATCTCCAGGATATCTTCCTGAACGCCTTCTTTGGTGCTGTACTCGTGCAGTACACCATCAATCTCAACCTCAGTCACCGCGCAACCCGGCATCGATGAAAGCAGAATACGGCGCAGTGCGTTACCCAGAGTATGACCGAAGCCACGCTCTAAAGGCTCAAGGGTCACCTTGGCGTGCGTCGAACTCACTTGCTCGATATCTACCAGGCGCGGTTTTAGAAACTCTGTCACAGAACCCTGCATTGTGTCCTCTCTTTGGTACTAAGCTTTACTTGGAGTAAAGCTCGACGATCAGGTGTTCGTTAATGTCCGCAGACAGGTCAGAACGCTCCGGCTTACGCTTGAACGTACCTTCCATTTTGCCAGCATCAACTTCCAGCCAGGTTGGCTTTTCACGCTGCTCAGCCAGCTCCAGAGCGGCTTTCACGCGAGACTGCTTTTTCGCTTTCTCACGAACGCTGACTACGTCATTCGGACTAACCTGATAAGAAGCGATGTTAACAACACGACCGTTTACCATAATCGCTTTGTGGCTAACCAGCTGACGTGCTTCTGCACGAGTGGCGCCGAAGCCCATACGGTATACAACGTTGTCCAGACGACCTTCCAGCAGAGCTAACAGGTTTTCACCGGTATTGCCTTTCAGACGTGCGGCTTCTTTGTAGTAGTTACGGAACTGACGCTCCAGCACACCGTAGATACGGCGAACTTTTTGCTTTTCACGCAACTGCACACCATAGTCAGACAGACGCGGTTTACGCGCACCGTGCTGGCCAGGAGCTTGTTCAATTTTACACTTGGTATCGATCGCGCGAACGCCAGACTTAAGGAACAGGTCTGTGCCCTCGCGACGGCTCAGCTTGAGCTTAGGACCCAAATATCTTGCCATTTTCTTTCTCCAACAATCCTAGAAAACGAGCGCGTTATACGCGACGTTTTTTCGGCGGACGACAACCGTTGTGAGGGATCGGAGTCACATCAGTAATATTAGTGATGCGGAAACCAGCGGCGTTCAGAGCACGAATAGTAGATTCGCGGCCCGGACCCGGTCCCTTAACCATAACTTCCAGGTTCTTGATACCGTATTCTTTCACGGCTTCTGCGCAACGCTCTGCTGCAACCTGAGCTGCGAACGGAGTGGATTTGCGAGAACCACGGAAACCGGAACCACCGGCAGTTGCCCAACCCAGAGCGTTACCCTGACGATCAGTAATAGTAACGATGGTGTTGTTGAAAGAAGCATGGATATGAGCCACGCCGTCAGAGACTTGCTTTCTTACACGTTTACGTGCACGAATTGGTGCCTTTGCCATTATTCAATCACCCCGATTATTTCTTGATCGGTTTGCGCGGACCCTTACGGGTACGTGCGTTGGTCTTGGTACGCTGACCGCGAACCGGGAGACCACGACGATGACGCAAACCGCGATAGCAACCAAGATCCATCAGGCGCTTGATGCTCATGCTAACTTCACGGCGCAGATCACCTTCAACGACAAATTTGGCAACTTCGTCACGCAGCGTGTCGATTTGTTCTTCAGACAGCTCACTGATCTTAACATCTTCAGCAAAACCTACTGCAGCCAGGATAGCTTTAGAGCGGGTTTTGCCGATACCGTAGATCGAGGTTAATGCGATTACGGCATGTTTATGATCAGGAATGTTAATGCCTGCTATACGGGCCACTATGCACTCCTACTATTTGATAAATGCGCACCATACTGAAAAGCCCGTTTTCAGGATACTCAAATGGATACGCACAGACATACAAAAGATTGGCTGGCTAATCTAGCCAGCTCAATCCAACTTTGCAAGAAAAATATGCGAGATAATCAGCCTTGACGCTGTTTATGCTTCGGCTCGGCGCTGCAAATCACACGGATGACACCATCACGCTTAACGATTTTGCAGTTACGGCATAATTTCTTGACGGAAGCACGAACTTTCATTTTTACTCTCCGTAACTTCTCAAGCGACCATTAACGGCCATAGCCTTTGAGGTTCGCTTTCTTCAATGCAGACTCATACTGACTGGACATCATGAGAGTTTGCACTTGAGCCATAAAGTCCATGATGACGACGACAACGATAAGCAGTGAGGTTCCACCGAAGTAGAACGGTACTTTCATTGCATCACGCATGAACTCCGGGATCAGGCAGATAAAGGTAATATACAGCGCACCGACCAGAGTCAGACGAGTCATTACTTTATCGATATACTTCGCCGTTTGTTCTCCCGGACGAATTCCTGGTACAAATGCACCGGACTTCTTCAGGTTATCTGCTGTTTCACGCGGGTTGAAAACCAACGCCGTGTAGAAGAAACAGAAGAAGATGATTGCAGACGCATAGAGTAACACATAAAGCGGTTGCCCAGGCTGCAAATACAGCGAAATTGTTGTCAGCCAGTTCCAACCAGTACCGCCCCCGAACCATGATGCAATGGTCGCCGGGAACAGGATAATACTGGAAGCGAAGATTGCTGGTATAACGCCAGCCATATTCACTTTCAGCGGTAAATGTGTGCTCTGTGCAGCATAGACACGACGACCTTGTTGGCGCTTAGCGTAGTTCACCACAATGCGGCGTTGGCCACGTTCAACAAAAACAACGAAGAAGGTCACTGCAAATACTAATACTGCAACCAACAGCAACAGGAGGAAGTGCAGGTCGCCTTGCCGCGCTTGCTCGATGGTATGGCCAATGGCCGGCGGAAGTCCCGCAACGATACCCGCGAAGATAATGATCGAAATACCGTTACCGATACCACGTTCAGTAATCTGTTCGCCCAGCCACATCAGGAACATAGTTCCGGTAACCAGGCTCACAACAGCGGTGAAATAGAATGCAAAGCCCGGGTTCATTACCAGGCCTTGCATACCAGGCATATTCGGTAAACCGGTAGCAATACCGATTGACTGGAATATTGCCAGCACCAGAGTGCCGTAACGGGTGTACTGGCTGATCTTGCGACGACCAGACTCCCCTTCTTTCTTCATTTCCGCCAGAGTCGGATGAACGACTGTCAGCAGTTGGATAATAATTGATGCCGAGATATACGGCATAATACCCAAAGCAAAGATAGAAGCACGGCTGAGAGCACCACCAGAGAACATGTTGAACATTTCAATGATGGTGCCTCGCTGTTGCTCAAGCAGTTTGGCAAGTACAGCGGCATCAATACCAGGGATCGGAATAAAAGAGCCAATACGGAACACTATCAGCGCACCGATAACAAACATCAGTCTGCGTTTCAGTTCGCCAAGGCCGCCTTTAGCACTTTGAAAATCTAATCCCGGTTGTTTTGCCATCTGCTACTTATTCCTCAATTTTACCGCCAGCAGCTTCGATAGCAGCACGAGCGCCTTTAGTGACACGCAGACCGCGAACAGTTACCGGAGCAGTTACTTCACCAGACAGGATCACTTTCGCGAACTCGATCTGAATACCGATAATGTTTGCTGCTTTCAGCGTGTTCAGGTCAACTACGCCGCCTTCCACTTTAGCCAGGTCAGACAGACGAACTTCTGCAGTGACCATCGCTTTGCGGGAAGTGAAACCGAATTTCGGCAGACGACGGTACAGAGGCATCTGGCCGCCCTCGAAACCACGACGTACGCCACCGCCAGAACGAGATTTCTGACCTTTGTGACCACGACCGCCGGTTTTACCGAGGCCAGAACCGATACCACGACCCAGACGCTTAGACGCGTGCTTAGACCCTTCGGCCGGAGACAGAGTATTTAAACGCATCTCTTACTCCTCAACTTTAACCATGTAGGAAACCGCGTTGACCATACCGCGAACAGCAGGAGTATCCTCACGCTCTACAGTATGACCAATACGACGCAGACCCAGGCCAAGCAGCGTTGCCTTATGTTTTGGCAGACGACCGATTGCACTGCGGGTTTGAGTAATTTTAATAGTCTTTGCCATGGTCAATTACCCCAGAATTTCTTCAACGGATTTACCACGCTTGGCAGCGACCATTTCTGGAGATTTCATGCTTTCCAGGCCATCGATAGTTGCACGAACCACGTTAATCGGGTTGGTGGAACCATAGGCTTTAGCCAGAACGTTATGAACCCCAGCGACTTCCAGAACGGCGCGCATTGCACCACCGGCGATGATACCGGTACCTTCGGAAGCCGGCTGCATGAATACACGAGAACCCGTGTGAGCACCTTTAACCGGGTGCTGCAGGGTGCCGTGGTTCAGCGCGACGTTAATCATGTTGCGACGGGCTTTTTCCATCGCTTTCTGGATCGCTGCCGGAACTTCGCGTGCTTTACCGTAACCAAAACCAACGCGGCCATTACCATCACCCACTACAGTCAGAGCGGTGAAGCTAAAAATACGACCACCTTTAACGGTTTTAGATACGCGGTTAACCGCGATCAGCTTTTCCTGCAGTTCGCCAGCCTGTTTCTCGATGTGAGCCATCTTACACCTCTACCTTAGAACTGAAGGCCAGCTTCACGGGCAGCATCTGCCAGTGCCTGGACACGACCATGATATTGGAAACCGGAACGGTCGAAAGAGACATCTTTAATGCCTTTTTCAAGAGCGCGTTCAGCAACAGCTTTACCTACAGCTGCAGCGGCGTCTTTGTTACCGGTGTACTTCAGTTGCTCAGAGATAGCTTTTTCTACAGTAGAAGCAGCTACCAGAACTTCAGAACCGTTCGATGCGATTACCTGTGCGTAAATATGACGCGGGGTACGATGTACCACCAGGCGGGTCGCACCAAGCTCTTTGAGCTTGCGACGTGCGCGGGTCGCACGACGGATACGAGCAGATTTCTTATCCATAGTGTTACCTTACTTCTTCTTAGCCTCTTTGGTACGCACGACTTCGTCGGCGTAACGAACACCCTTGCCTTTGTAAGGCTCAGGACGACGGTAGGCGCGCAGGTCAGCTGCTACCTGACCGATCAGCTGTTTATCCGCACCTTTCAGTACGATTTCAGTCTGAGACGGACATTCCGCAGTGATCCCAGCAGGCAGCTGATGATCAACAGGATGAGAGAAACCCAGAGACAGGTTTACTACATTACCTTTGACCGCTGCACGATAACCTACACCAACCAGCTGCAGCTTCTTAGTGAAGCCTTCGGTAACACCGATAACCATTGAGTTCAGCAGGGCACGAGCGGTGCCAGCCTGAGCCCAACCATCCACGTAACCATCACGCGGACCGAAGGTCAGAGCGTTATCTGCCTGTTTTACTTCAACAGCATCGTTGAGAGTACGAGTCAGCTCGCCGTTTTTACCTTTGATCGAAATAACCTGACCGTTGAGTTTTACCTCTACGCCGGCAGGAATAACGACCGGTGCTTTAGCAACACGAGACATTTTTTCCTCCGATTAGGCTACGTAGCAGATAATTTCGCCGCCCAGACCAGCCTGGCGCGCTGCACGATCAGTCATAACACCTTTAGAGGTAGAAATGACAGCAATACCCAGACCACCCATAACTTTCGGCAGCTCATCTTTACGTTTGTAGATGCGCAGACCAGGGCGGCTGACACGCTGAATGCTTTCTACCACAGCTTTACCCTGGAAATACTTAAGAGTCAGTTCCAGTTCCGGCTTGGTGTCGCCTTCAGTTTTGAAATCTTCAATAAAACCTTCTTCCTTCAGCACGTTGGCAATTGCCACTTTCAGCTTGGAGGAAGGCATGGTGACCGCAGCTTTGTTCGCGGCCTGACCGTTACGGATACGGGTCAGCATATCCGCGATCGGATCTTGCATGCTCATCTGTCTTTACTCCCGTGATTCAATTGGTGACAATTACCAGCTAGCCTTTTTCAGACCCGGGATTTCACCGCGCATAGCGGCTTCACGGACCTTGATACGGCTCAACCCGAACTTCCGCAGGAAAGCGTGCGGACGACCAGTTTGGCGGCAGCGGTTACGCTGACGAGACGGGCTGGAATCACGCGGCAGAGTCTGCAGCTTGAGAACGGCATTCCAACGATCTTCGTCGGAGGCGTTCACATCAGAAATGATCGCTTTCAGTTCAGCGCGTTTAGCGAAGTATTTTTCAGCCAAAGCTACGCGTTTTACTTCGCGTGCTTTCATTGATTGCTTAGCCATGAAGTAACCCTACCTTACTTGCGGAACGGGAAGTCAAAGGCAGCCAGCAGAGCACGGCCTTCTTCGTCGGATTTCGCAGTAGTGGTAATGGTAATATCCAAACCACGAACGCGATCGACTTTGTCATAGTCGATTTCCGGGAAGATGATCTGCTCACGGACACCCATGCTGTAGTTGCCACGACCGTCGAAAGACTTCGCAGACAGACCACGGAAGTCGCGGATACGCGGTACAGCAATAGTGATCAGACGCTCAAAGAACTCCCACATGCGTTCGCCACGCAGAGTTACTTTACAGCCGATCGGATAGCCCTGACGGATTTTGAAGCCTGCAACAGATTTGCGTGCTTTGGTGATCAGCGGTTTTTGACCGGAGATTGCTGCCAGGTCAGCTGCTGCGTTATCCAGCAGTTTCTTGTCAGCGATCGCTTCACCAACACCCATGTTCAGGGTGATCTTCTCGACCCGAGGGACTTGCATGACAGAATTGTAGTTAAACTCAGTCATGAGTTTTTTAACTACTTCGTCTTTGTAGTAATCATGCAGTTTCGCCATCGTACTACTCCAAATTACTTGATAGTTTCGCCATTAGATTTAAAGAAACGGACTTTTTTGCCGTCTTCAAATCTAAAGCCTACACGGTCAGCCTTGCCGGTTGCCGCATTGAAGAGTGCAACGTTGGAAACCTGAATAGCGGCTTCTTTCTCAACGATGCCACCCGCCTGGTTCAGAGCCGGAACAGGCTTCTGATGTTTCTTAACCAGGTTGATGCCTTCAACAATAACTTTGCCGGAAGACAGAACATTTTTTACTTTACCGCGCTTACCTTTATCTTTACCGGTTAACACGATAACTTCGTCATCACGACGGATTTTCGCTGCCATGATTCGCTCCTTAGAGTACTTCTGGTGCCAGAGAGATGATTTTCATAAACTTCTCAGAACGAAGTTCACGAGTAACCGGCCCAAAAATACGCGTACCGATAGGCTGCTCGCTGTTGTTGTTCAGAAGAACACAAGCATTGCCATCGAAGCGAACGACAGAACCGTCAGGGCGACGAACACCCTTCTTGGTGCGCACCACTACCGCCTTCAGCACATCACCTTTTTTGACCTTACCACGCGGAATTGCTTCCTTGATGGTGATCTTGATGATATCGCCGACGCCTGCGTAGCGACGGTGCGAGCCACCCAGAACCTTGATACACATTACGCGACGCGCGCCGGAGTTGTCGGCGACGTTCAGCATAGTCTGTTCTTGGATCATTTCAGTGCTCCGCTAATGTCAACTACTACTTCGGGACCCGAAATTCAGGTCGTTAAAAAACCCCATAATCGAGGGCGCGGCATTATAACACCACTCACAAGATATGGGTAGAAAAAATAAACGGCTCATCGCTGAGCCGTTTATCTGTTGAGAGCGCTTACTGTATTACAGAACCGCTTTCTCTACAACGCGAACCAGAGTCCAGGACTTAGTCTTGGACAGCGGACGGCATTCGCGGATTTCAACCACGTCGCCGATACCGCATTCGTTGTTCTCGTCATGTACGTGCAGTTTGGTCGTACGCTTGATGAATTTACCGTAGATCGGGTGTTTCACAAAACGCTCGATAGCAACAACGATGGATTTCTCCATTTTGTCGCTAACAACGCGACCTTGCAGAGTACGGATTTTATCGGTCATTACGCACCCGCCTTCTCAGTCAGTAAAGTCTTAACGCGTGCGACATCACGACGCACTTGCTTCAACAGGTGAGTCTGTTGCAGCTGGCCACTTGCAGCCTGCATACGCAGGTTGAACTGCTCGCGCAGTAAGTTAAGCAGCTCGGTGTTCAGCTCTTCAACACTCTTCTCACGCAGCTCTTTTGCTTTCATTACATCACCGTCTTAGTTACAAAGGTGGTTTTAATCGGCAGTTTCGCTGCTGCCAGCTTGAATGCTTCACGGGCCAGCTCTTCCGGCACTCCGTCCATTTCGTACAGGACTTTACCCGGCTGAATCAAGGCAACCCAATACTCCACGTTACCTTTACCTTTACCCATACGCACTTCGAGCGGCTTCTCGGTGATCGGTTTGTCCGGGAATACACGGATCCAGATCTTACCCTGACGCTTAACTGCACGGGTCATAGCACGACGTGCTGCTTCGATCTGACGTGCAGTCAGACGACCACGGCCAACAGCTTTCAGACCGAAGGTGCCGAAGCTAACATCCGTACCCTGCGCCAGACCACGGTTGCGGCCTTTGTGCACTTTACGGAATTTTGTACGCTTTGGTTGTAACATCAGCGACGCTCCTTATTTACGGCCTTTACGCTGCTGCTTTTTCGGTTGAGCAGCCGGTTTTTCCGGTTGTTCAACAGCAGCCATACCACCCAGGATCTCACCTTTGAAGATCCACACTTTAACGCCGATTACACCGTAAGTGGTGTGCGCTTCAGAGGTGTTGTAGTCAATGTCAGCACGCAGGGTGTGCAGCGGAACACGACCTTCACGGTACCATTCAGTACGTGCGATCTCCGCGCCGCCCAGACGGCCGCTAACTTCAACTTTGATACCTTTAGCGCCCAGACGCATTGCGTTCTGTACAGCACGCTTCATAGCACGACGGAACATAACGCGACGTTCCAGCTGAGAAGTGATGCTGTCAGCAACCAGTTTTGCGTCCAGTTCAGGCTTACGAACTTCAGCGATGTTGATCTGAGCAGGAACGCCAGCGATGTCCGCTACGACCTTGCGCAGTTTTTCTACGTCTTCGCCTTTCTTACCGATAACGATGCCCGGGCGAGCAGTGTGAATGGTCACACGGATGCTCTTAGCCGGACGCTCGATAACGATACGAGATACGGACGCCTTAGCCAGTTCCTTAGTCAGGTACTGACGTACTTTAAAGTCGCTGTCCAGGTTGTCAGCGAATTCTTTGGTGTTCGCAAACCAGGTAGAGTTCCATGGTTTTACAATACCCAGGCGAATACCATTAGGATGTACTTTCTGACCCATTGCTAGTCTCCAGAGTCTCAGCGATCGGACACAACCACAGTGATGTGGCTGGTGCGCTTCAGGATGCGATCTGCACGACCTTTCGCACGCGGCATAATGCGCTTCATGCTCGGGCCTTCGTCTACGAAGATTTTCGCGACTTTCAGATCGTCGATGTCAGCGCCATCGTTGTGTTCAGCGTTAGCAATGGCAGATTCCAGAACTTTCTTGACCAGTACAGCCGCTTTCTTGTTGGTGTAGGTCAGAATATCCAGAGCCTGCGACACTTTCTTACCGCGAATCAGGTCAGCAACAAGGCGAACCTTCTGAGCAGAAGAACGAGCATGGCGATGTTGAGCTAAAGTTTCCATCTCTTCCTCCTACCTTATTTCTTCTTCGCTTTTTTATCAGCAGCGTGGCCGCGATAAGTACGAGTCGGTGCGAATTCACCCAGTTTGTGACCGACCATTTCGTCGGAAACGAATACTGGAACGTGCTGACGACCATTATGGACAGCGATGGTCAAACCGATCATGTTTGGAAAGATCGTTGAACGACGGGACCAAGTGCGCAGGGGCTTCTTGTCACCGCTTTCCACCGCTTTCTCTACCTTCTTCAGCAAGTGCAGGTCAATAAAAGGACCTTTCTTGAGAGAACGTGGCATGGCTTATCCTCTAAAATTATTTGCTACGGCGACGTACGATGAATTTATCAGTACGCTTGTTGCTGCGGGTCTTCTTACCTTTGGTCTGAACGCCCCACGGAGTTACCGGGTGCTTACCAAAGTTACGACCTTCACCACCACCATGTGGGTGGTCTACCGGGTTCATCGCTGTACCGCGAACGGTAGGACGAACACCACGCCAGCGTGCAGCACCAGCTTTACCCAGAACGCGCAGCATATGCTCAGCATTGCCAACTTCGCCCAGAGTTGCGCGGCACTCAGCTTCTACTTTACGCATTTCGCCAGAGCGCAGACGCAGGGTGACATAAGCACCATCACGCGCAACGATCTGTACGTAAGTACCAGCGGAACGAGCCAGCTGACCGCCTTTGCCTGGTTTCATTTCTACGTTATGAACGGTAGAACCAACCGGGATATTGCGCATCGGCAGGGTGTTGCCAGGTTTGATTGCAGCATCAACGCCAGACTGAATCTGGTCGCCAGCTTTCAGGCCTTTCGGGGCCAGGATGTAACGGCGTTCGCCGTCTTTGTACAGAACCAGCGCGATGTTCGCGGAACGGTTCGGATCGTACTCAAGACGTTCAACAACTGCCGGGATACCGTCTTTGTTGCGTTTGAAGTCAACAATACGGTAGGCCTGTTTGTGACCACCACCGATGTGACGAGTGGTGATACGGCCATTGTTGTTACGACCACCGGATTTGCTGTTTTTTTCCAGCAACGGAGCAAAAGGTTTGCCCTTGTGCAGCTCAGGGTTAACCACTTTAACAACGTGGCGACGACCCGGAGATGTCGGTTTACATTTAACAACTGCCATTGTATTACTCCTCCGACTTACTCAGCGCCGCCGATGAAGTCCAGATTCTGGCCTTCTTTCAGGGTGACGTAAGCTTTTTTCCAGTCGCTACGACGACCGATACGCTGTCCGTGACGTTTAACTTTCCCTTTAACAACCAGGGTGTTAACGACTTCGACTTCGACTTCAAACAGTTTCTGCACAGCAGCTTTGATTTCTGCTTTAGTCGCGTCTTTAGCAACTTTGAGAACGATGGTGTTGGTTTTTTCCATCGCAGTAGACGCTTTTTCAGAAACGTGCGGTGCGCGCAGCACCTTCAGCAGACGTTCTTCACGAATCATGCCAGCATCTCCTCAACTTGCTTAACAGCATCAGCAGTCATTACGACTTTGTCGAAGGCGATCAGGCTAACCGGGTCGATACCTGCAGCATCGCGTACGTCAACCTTGTGCAGGTTGCGCGCAGCCAGGAACAGGTTTTCGTCCAGTTCACCGGTGATGATCAGCACATCTTCCAGAGCCATGTCTTTCAGTTTCTGTGCCAGCAGCTTGGTTTTCGGCGCTTCTACAGAGAACTTCTCGACAACGATCAGACGATCCTGACGTACCAGTTCGGACAGGATGCTTTTCAGCGCGCCGCGGTACATCTTTTTGTTAACTTTTTGACTGTGGTCCTGCGGACGCGCAGCGAAGGTTACGCCACCAGAGCGCCAGATCGGGCTCTTGATGGAACCGGAACGCGCACGGCCAGTACCTTTCTGGCGCCACGGTTTTTTACCGGAGCCAGTCACTTCAGCACGGGTCTTCTGAGCACGAGTACCCTGACGAGCACCAGCTGCGTAAGCAACTACAACCTGGTGTACCAGCGCTTCGTTGAAATCACGACCGAAGGTAGTTTCGGAAACAGTCAGCGCGCTCTGCGCGTCTTTCAGTACTAATTCCATTGCTATCTCCTCACGCCTTCACAGCTGGTTTAACGATCAGGTCGCTACCGGTCGCACCCGGGACAGCACCTTTAACCAGCAGCAGGTTGCGCTCAGCGTCAACACGTACTACGTCCAGGCTCTGAACGGTTACACGCTCGTTACCCAGCTGACCTGCCATTTTCTTGCCTTTGAACACTTTGCCCGGAGTCTGGTTCTGACCGATAGAACCCGGAACGCGGTGGGACAAGGAGTTACCGTGAGTAGCGTCCTGGGTACGGAAGTTCCAGCGCTTAACGGTACCTGCGAAACCTTTACCTTTAGAGGTGCCAGTTACGTCTACTTTTTTAACTTCTGCAAACAGCTCAACGCTAATGCTCTGACCTACGGTGTATTCTTCGCCATCAGCGAGGCGGAATTCCCACAGACCACGGCCAGCTTCTACGCCAGCTTTAGCGAAGTGACCCGCTTCCGGCTTGGTTACGCGGTTAGCTTTTTTAGCACCGGTGGTAACCTGTACAGCGCGGTAGCCGTCGTTAGCCAGATCTTTAACCTGAGTAACGCGGTTTGCTTCAACTTCGATAACGGTTACTGGGATAGATACGCCTTCTTCAGTGAAGATGCGGGTCATACCCACTTTTTTACCGACTAAACCAATCATTGTTTCAACCTCTCAATCGCTCAATGACCTGATTAACCCAGGCTGATCTGCACGTCTACACCGGCAGCCAGATCCAGACGCATCAGAGCATCAACGGTTTTCTCGGTTGGCTCAACGATGTCAACCAGACGCTTGTGAGTGCGGATTTCGTACTGATCGCGCGCGTCTTTGTTAACGTGCGGAGAGATCAGAACGGTGAAGCGCTCTTTGCGGGTCGGCAGCGGGATCGGACCACGGACTTGCGCACCAGTGCGCTTAGCAGTCTCGACGATTTCCGCAGTTGATTGATCGATCAGGCGATGATCAAACGCTTTCAGGCGGATACGGATTCTTTGGTTCTGCATGAGACCAGAGCTCCAATTATTTTATAGACGAAAATGATTACTCCTCGCACCCATTACGATTGATGGGGGAGTGTAACCGTTCTTGCGTAGTTCCCCGATTGGGAACGTTGTTGGCAACAAAAAAGATGCTGCCAGGGTTCTGATTGAACCGGCCGTCATTAATGACAGGCCCGCGCATTATACGTAAATCTCACGCAGGCGCAAGTAGTGATTATAAAATAAGCGCACGGGAGCTTTCTCGTTCATCGCTGCAATGCAGTGCAACAGTTGGAGAAATATCAGGATGCGCGCCCTGCTTTAGTTTCATCGCCATTTTTTCTTTCAGGAACGCTTCTACGATGAGCGAAAAACAAAGCGAGGCATTGTTATGGTATCTCTTCTTTTCATTAGCCTTTATTACCTGCTGAGTCTGCGATTGGCCTGGACGGACTATAAAAGTGGTTTCTTGCCGGATCGCCTCACCTGCCCTCTTCTCTGGAGCGGTCTGGCTTTTTATCTGTTCTGGAGGAATGAATTTTTGCAGGCTGCCGTTAGCGGCGCGATAGCGGGTTATCTTTTCTTCTGGACTGTATACTGGGTTTTTAGAAGATGGCGAGGTTATGAAGGACTGGGGTTTGGCGATGTGAAGCTACTCGCCGCGCTCGGCGCCTGGCATGGCTGGCAGGAAATTGCAGCCATTGTTTTTCTTGCCGCCGCTGGCGGGCTTATCACCCTTATTGCCGGCGCGAAACTTTTCCATCGGCAAGAGATATTAAAAACCCCGCAGCCATTTGGACCTTTTCTGGTCGCTGCGGGGTTGATTATTAGTTGCCGAACTTTTTACGCACCGGTAGAGCAAAGCATCAAGACTCTTCTTTGATTTGGGACTGGATGTAGTTTTGCAGACCGATTTTGCTGATGAGGTCTAACTCCGTCTCCAGCCAGTCAATATGATGCTCTTCGTCGGCAAGAATTTTGATCATCATGTCACGGCTGACATAATCATGGATGCTGTCAGCATAAGCGATAGCTTCCCGTAGATCCTTCGCCCCTTCCATCTCAAGTGCGAGGTCTGAGCGCAGCATCTCTTCAACATCCTCACCGATGTGAAGTTTTCCCAGGTCCTGCAGGTTGGGAATACCTTCCAGAAACAAAATCCTCTCAATATATTGATCGGCATGTTTCATTTCATCAATTGATTCGTGGTATTCAACATCATTAAGGCGCATCAGGCCCCAGTTCTTGAACATTCTCGCATGGAGAAAGTACTGATTGATTGCGACCAGCTCATTTCCCAATAATTTATTGAGATAAGTTATTATCTTAATATCACCTTTCATTTTTCTTCCCTCCGCTTCCACTACTTGAAGCGTAGATGCGCTGCGGAGTAAGTCAAAAAAAAGATAAAGCTTCAGGCAATCTCTTTGTATTCCGGGATCTGTATCAGTTCTTCCTGCATTATTTCACGCGCAGCCCGCACGCATTTACCGCATTGGTTGCCGACCGGGATAAATTTCCGAAGCTGCTGAAAAGACTGAGGGTGAAACTGGCGTACCGCCTCACGAATTTTTTTATCACTTACACCGTTACACAAACAAACGTACATGATGGCTCCCGTTTAATTTATGCTCAAAGTGTAAATGAGAATAGTTATGATTACAATAGCACAGCGGCGGGTGCCTGCAGGGTGAATTTAAGAGAAGTGCGAACAAATGTGACAGATACGGCACTCTGTGAAAGTGGGCTGTTTAAGGAACTCAGGGCAATAAAAAAGGGCGCCGAAGCGCCCTTTTCCGTTCAGGAGAATTAACCC
>NZ_JALJCP010000015.1:0-6608 GCF_023079515.1 Franconibacter sp. IITDAS19
CCGGGTCCTGCACCGGCACCGCCGTGAGCTTCAGCGACGGCAGCGCCCCCAGCGTGGTCTCCAGCGGCGCGTTCAGCGTCAGCGGCTGGCCGTTGGCCTCTATCCGGATACCGAGCCCGTCCGCGCTGGTGGTGACCGCCGCGTCGTCGTAGCCCGCCGCCGTGCCGCTCATCGTCAGGCTCAGCGGCGAGCTGTCGGCGGCCCCCTTGCAGTCCACGGTATAGGGAATGGGCTGCCGGTAGTTAGTGCCGTTGACCTTGTTCACCCCCACCTGGCCGAACGCCACGTCAATGACCTGGTCGTTATTAACGGTGCAGGCCGTGACCATCACAAACTCACCGCGAAAATTCACGCTCATGCTGTCGCCGGTCTGCGCTGCCCGGGCCGTCTGCAGCAGCCCCGCCGCCAGCATGGCGGCCCCGGCAAGCAGCAGGGCGATACGTTCTGTTCTCATCCTTCACGTCCTCAGTTAAACGCCATCACCAGCGAGCCGGAGGCGGTGAAGACATCGCCGCTGACCACGTTCTTGCTGTTTGCGGTACTCACCTGCACCAGCTTCGCCCGCAGGGCAGGCGGGTTCTTCTGGTCGATGCTGAACCAGGCGTCCATGGTCTGCGCCGTGCCGTTCACCAGCAGCTCAATCCCCACAATGCCCTTGTCCGTGCCCAGCACTTTGGTGCCGTTATAGGTTTCATAGCTGCCGGAAGAGGAGGTGAACTTCATCTGCAGCAGGCCCGCGCTGTCGCCCGAACAGGTGAAGCTGGCGGCGAGCGGCTGCTCATAGCTGCCGTCCAGCTGGACGGTCGTGGCGCCTGTCGCCTTCAGCCGGACCTGGCCGAAGTCCACCTGCAGCGACCCGCCCTGGTTAAACTCACAGCTCCCGTTCGCCGTGACCGTCCCCGTGATACTAATGTTCATGGAGGACTGGTCGCCCTTATTGGCAGCCACATCGTGGATGACGCCGCACGTCAGCAGCGCGGCCAGCAGCAGTTTCCATGCCCTGCCCGTCCTGATGGTCCCCCGCCCGTTACCGCCGGGCAGGCCGTATGTCGTCCTTTTCAACTTCATTCCTTACTGGTAGCCCAGGATAAACGTGCTGATGGCGGTGAAGCTGCCTTCGGTCAGCGACCTGTTTGCCAGTACGGTCGGCTGTATCTGCACGAAGGCGTTAAAGTTCAGCGTGGTGCTGCCGCTCACCAGCGGCATCTCCGGGCTGGCTTTATTCACCGGCAGCAGCGTGCCGTCCTGGCGTTCAATACCCACCGCCACGCCTTTTGCCGTGCCCGAGGCATCCGTCGCCAGCAGGTCCGGCAGTTCGGTATCCGCCGTGCCCTGGAAAGTCACGCTGACCGTCTTCATGATGGCCGGGTCGCACTCCTGGAGGTGGATGGCGAACGGCTGGCTTTTTGTCCGCTGGTACTGGTAGAGGTATTTCGTCACCACCGTACCGAAATCCAGCCGGATATCGGTATCGGCATCCGGCAGGGTGCAGGGCTCCGCCACCAGCGTGCCGGAGAAATGCACATTATCCGCCGCCGCCGGCGCCTGCGTGGTACAGGCCAGCAGCAGCAGGGGCAGCATCCGCTTTTTCATCGCCCGCCCCCTACTCGTAAATCATGCTGAAGTTAATCAGCGCATGGTACGGCCCGGCGGTGAACGGCGCGGCGGTACGCTCCGGCGCCAGGGTGAAGGTCACCCGGTCCTGGCCCGGCGTCAGCAGCAGCGTGTCGCTCTCACGCGAGAGCTTCACCGTCTGCCCCCGGCTGTCGCGCAGGCGCAGCCCGATACCCGATGCGCCCGTCACCTTCACCAGCTCCGGGTTCGTGTCGTCCGCCTTCGCCACAAAACGCGCCCGGTAGGGCGGCTGCTGCGTGCTCACCGTTTCGGTCAGCGGCGTGATGTTGCTGCTCCAGTTGCCGAGCACCGGGCAGTCGCGCAGGCGCAGCGTCACCGTCACCGGCCGGGCGCTCTCGCCCGTCAGGCGCACCTGCGCCCGTGACGTGGCGCCCAGGTCCACCTCCTGGTATGCCGAGTCCATGGTCAGCCGGCAGGTGTTCTCCAGCAGGCTGCCGTACACGTAAAGCTGGCCGTTATCCGCCAGCGGCAGTTCATCCGCCGCCGCACCGGCCGCGGCCAGCGCCAGCAGGCCGGCAAGTAATCTCATCCTGTTCATCCTGTGCCTCCTTTCACCGGCGGTTAGTTTTTGTCCTGCACCAGCTTGCCGGTGCAGGTGGCCCCGCCACAGCTGAACTGAAGCTGCGGGCGGCCGCCGTAGTCGTTGACGTAGGTCAGCACCGGGCTGGCGCCGAACGCGGCGGCGGACGCCTCAAGGGTGGCGCTGCCCTTCGGGCTCACCATCACCGGCTCAAACGGCACGGCTTTGCCCTTCACCCCCGCCGTGCCCTCCACCAGGGTCAGGTAGTACGGCGTCGGGTTGTTCACCACATATTTGTCGCCGTTGCGGGTGAGCGTGACTTTTTCCACCCAGTCGCCCTTCGCCGCCTGGGTCTTGTCCAGCGCAATGGCCGCCGGGCGGTAGAACAGCTTGATGCGGGTCTGCAGCGCTATCTGCAGGGTGTTGGGCTTGTCGCTGCGCGGCGGGATTTCCCGCAGGTTGAAGTAGAACAGCGTCTCCCGGTCCTGGGGCAGCGCGGCGACGGCCGGCGCGGCCTGCACCTTCACCTGGCTCTTCGCCCCCGGCTCCACGCGCTGCACCGGCGGCAGCACCGTCAGCGGGCTGGTGATTTTGTTGCCCTGCGCGTCCTCCATCCAGGCCTGGGCCAGGTAGGGCAGCTTTTTGTTCTCGTTGCTGATGTTCAGGCTCACCGACTTCTCGCCGCCGTTATAGACCACACGGGTGCGGTCCAGGGCGATGGCCGCGCAGGCCTGCTGCGCGGTGAGGATACTCACCAGGGCAACACTGATAACGGAAAGGTTCGGTTTACGGATTAATGGCTTCATTTCTGCATACTCGGTAAAAGTGGTTCTGCGCCGTGCCTCAGTGGCACGGCAGTAACAGATTTCCGTTCTGGCTCACTCCTGCGAGGCTCGCCGGCAGGGTCACCGCGCACTGCGCCGCCCCGTTCCAGCTCACGCTCAGTCTGGCGCCCGGCTTCAGGCCGCTGAGGTACGCCTGGCCCTCATCATTGACGAGGCCGACCTCCTGTTTCTCCGCGTTGCGCACGCTGGCGCCGAACGGCGGGTAGCTGCCGTCCGCCAGGCGGATAACCGCCATCGCCTTCTGCCCGGCAATCACGTTAAACCGGCGGTAGCCGATGGCCCCCTCGGTCAGCGTCGCCTGGGCCACCGAGGCCGTGGCCTCGGCGTTCTCCGGCAGGTTGTTGATGTCCAGGCTCAGGCTGTTCTTGCTGTAGTCGCTGACCTCAGTAATGACCGCCTTGCCGAAGCGGTTGGTGTACGTGTTGTTGCTGTAGCCGTGCACCGGGATATCCGCCGCGTCGCCGGTATCCACCAGCACGCGGGTGCCGCCCGCCACGTTCGAGCGGTGCAGCGCCGCCCCCTTCGCCGTGGCGGTCAGGCCGCCGCGCAGCGAGAGCCCCGCCGCGCTGTACTGCCCGTGCTGGTAATCCAGGTTGCCGGTGACCTCCGCCAGGTCGCCCGGGTGGTCGTAGTAGCCGCTGAGGCTGCCGCCGTCATCCGTGCCGCCCGCCGCAACGCGGTAGTTGTCGCCGTTATCCAGCCGGCTGTAGTAACTCAGGTTATGGCTGCTGGCGTCGCCGCTGTACGACGAGTTCAGCCCGAGCGTGCCCGCATCCCCCCACGGCACCGAGAGCGACAGGTACATGCCGTCGTCATTCTCGCCGTTAAATTTGTTGCGGTAGGCGGTCAGCGAGGCGCTGATGTTCTTCCACCTGCCGATATCGAAGTAGCGCGACAGCGACAGGCTGTAGCGGTCCTCCGCCGGGTTGTTCCAGTAGGTCTGGTGCGAGTAGTTGAGGTACGCGCTCAGGCCCAGCTTCTCGAACTGCTGGCTGAAGGTGACGGTGTACATCTCCTTGCTCTGCATGTAGTCGCCGTAATCCGAGCGGTAGCTCACGTAGTCGGCGAAGCTCATGAAGTCCTTCTCCGAGAAGCGGTAGCCCGCAAAGGTCACCTGGCTGCCGGTCCCGTCAAAGGTCTTCGAGTAGCTCACCCGGTACGACTGGCCGTGGCGGTGCTCGTTCTCAAGCTTGGCGTCCGAGCGGGTCACGTCGAAGGCCAGCGCGCCGAGCGCCATCAGGTCGCGGCCGATACCGGCGGCAAGCGAGATGTACTTCGAGCTCGAGACCATGCCGCCGTACAGCGACCAGCCGTTGCTGACCCCCCAGGAGAACTCGCCGGTGCCGAAGGTGTCGCCGTCGGCATGGTGGTCATAGCTGGTGGGCTTGCCGGCGTAGAACTTGTAGCGCACGCTGCCCGGCCGGGTCAGGTACGGGATACTCGCCGTGTTGACCTTGTATTCCTGGACCGAGCCGTCCTGCTCCTGGACGCGCACGTCCAGCGTGCCGGTGACCGCGGTGCTCAGGTCCTGAATGGCGAACGGCCCCGCCGCCACCTGGGTCTCGTATATCACCCGCCCCTGCTGGGAGACGGTGACCCGGGCGTTGGTCTTCGCCACGCCGGTAACCTCCGGCGCGTAGCCGCGCAGGTTCGGCGGCAGCATGTTGTCGTCCGACACCACGCTCGCCCCGGTGAAGCGGAAGCTGTCGAACAGGGCCGAGTTCACGTAGTCCTCGCCGAGCGTCAGCTTCGCCTTCAGCCCGGTCAGCGCGCGGTAGAGGTACAGCCGGCTCCAGGTCCACTGCTTCTGGCCGCTGCTGTATTCACCGCTGCGGTCGTCGTAGTTCGCCTGCCAGTCGGCGCGGGCGCGCCACGCCCCGAGGTTGGCGCCGACGGTGCCGTTGCCCGAGACGGTGTTGTCATCGCCGCCGCGCTCGTTATGGCGCGCCTGGGCGTTCAGGTTGTAGTCCGCCAGCAGGCCGGGAATGCCGTTGTCCCACATCGCGGGCGGCACCCAGTCGTCCGAGCTGTACTCGAGGTAGGCCTGCGGCACGCTCACCGCAAGCAGGCCGTTGCCGAGGTCCGGCGTCACCTCCACGCCGCTGAGCGCGGTGACATCCAGACACTGCCCCTGGTGCCAGGGCTTCAGCGCCGCCAGGTATTTTTCCTTCAGGCCGAAACTCTTCACCACCTCCGGCGCCAGGCAGGCCACGGAGCGGTTTTTGTCCGTTTCCGCCGGGTAAACGCTGACCGTCCGCTCGTCCAGTTCGTTCTGGTTGACCTTAATGCGGAAGGTGTAGTCGCCCGGCATGATATAGCCGCGTTTTGAAAACTGGCTTAAATCGATATTCTGTTTGTCCTTCACATCCAGCACGTCGGTATTAAACTGGATGTCGTCCGCCGCCACTGCCGGCGCGCGGATCCCCGCCAGCACGCAGACGGTCAGTGCGGAAAGTTTTATTATTCTGACCGCGCCGTGATTGATTCGCGCCGTCGCGTCGCGCGCTTTATTACGCGTTTTATTAATAGAAACGTCAGCCATGTCCGTTATATCCGCCAGAGGATGAAAAACAGTCAGAAATAATCAACCCGGTAGCGGATAACGGCGCGGTAGTCGCCGGCCATTAATTCGCGCGTGGTGGTTTTCAGCGTCAGGTAATAATCCAGGCGGATATCGTCCGCCGCCGCCTGGCGGTAAGAGACGGCCTCGCCGGGGCGTATCACCGCGCCGCGGCTGTCGGTGAGCTCCAGCGCCACGCCGGACGCCATGCCGCCGACGCGGAACAGCCCGTCCTCGCGCTCGCCGTCAAAGGTCACCTGCAGCACCTGCCAGGGCGCCGGGTCGTCCGCCTGCGCCAGCGCGCAGCCGGTCAGGCTGATGGAAAACGGATGCGGCTCGCCCTGTCCGGTGCGCCGCATATGGCCGCGCGTCTCGCTGCCCATCGCCACCGTCTGGTCGCTGTCGCCGGTGGTGATGTCGCAGGCGCTCGACAGAATGACGCCTTCCATACTCACCCGCCCGGTAAGCCCCAGGTCAAATTCGCTGCCCGGCGTGGCCGCCTGCCGGGAGGCCTGCGCCGCGCAGGCAGCCGCCAGCAGCGCGAACGCCGTGGCGCCGCGTAAGAATCTGTTCATGAGTTCCGTCTCTGGTGTCTGAAAAAAACACATGCCCGCCCGCGCGGGCATGCGTTAAGGGGGGACTGCGATTACTGGTAGGCCAGGGTGAAGTCGGCCACCGCAGTGAAGTCACCCGGGGTCACGGTGGCAGAGGCGCCGTCGCCCTTCAGGTAGGCGGAGAACAGCAGGGTGTTGTTGCCGTTCTGCAGCATGTGCGCCGCAGAGGCTTCGCCCAGTTTGATCTGCTCGCCGTCGCCGTTGGTCAGGATGATGCTTGCGCCCTTGGCGGTACCGGTGATGCCCAGTGAGCCGTCAGTCGCGCCTTCCGCACCGGTGAAGGTGGTTTTGACGGACTTCAGGGTCGTGGTGTCGCAGTTTTCCAGTTTGATTTCAAAATTACGCGGTACGGAAGTACCGGTGTTGCCGCTGGCCTTCAGCGCCACGTTGGACACCTGGCCCAGATTCACGGTCTGGTCGATGCTGTCCGGGTT
>NZ_JALJCP010000016.1:0-1197 GCF_023079515.1 Franconibacter sp. IITDAS19
TATTGTGAATATCAAATGAAAACCCTGCTGTTATTATTACTCTGCCTGACGCTGTTTTATATTCCCGACTCCGGCGGGTCCGGCGTGGCGTTGCCTTTTAACCTCACGTTTCTCTGCTGGCTGGGGCTGGTGGTGATGGTGCTGGCGTGGCGGCATAACAAAGGCGGGGCGGAGCGCCAGCCGCTGCTGCTGGCGGGCGGGCTGCTGCTCCTGCTGCCATGGCTTTTGCAGGCGCGCGGCAACCCCGGCGTGTGGGTGCTGCTGGCGGCGCTCCTGCTGTGGCTGGCGCTGCTGCGCCTGCCGTTCACGCCACGCCACCGGCGCGCGGCGCTGCTGGCGGTGTTTGTGCTGGCGCTGGGCCAGGCGGGCAGCGGCCTGCTGCAGGCCTTCTGCCCGCACCTCGCCGCCCGGCTGTATGAGTTCGACTGGCTGCGCAACCAGGGCCGCCCCTACGGCATTTTCCAGCAGGTGAACCTGCTGGCGAGCTTTCTCGCCACCGGCGCCGGCTGCGGCTTCCTGCTGCTGCTGACGGAACGGCGCGCCAGGGGGATAACCGCTGTGCTGATAACCGCAGGCCTCGGCGTGCTTGCGTTTGTGCTGGCCCTGAACCAGTCCCGCGCCGGGGCTGTCGGCGCTGTCGCCGTCATTGCCGCGCTCTGCGCCGTTGCCGGGCGGGGAAAAGCCCTCCGTGCAGGCGCGGCGCTGGCCGTGATGGCGCTCAGCGCCTGGGCGGGCTGGTACATCACACAGCACGTCACGGTGCTGGTCAACGGCGAACCGTTCCTGATGGCGCGGGATTACGCCGGCTCCACGCAGGAGCGCCGGCATATCCTGCACATCACCTGGCAGATGATAATGCTGCACCCGTGGGCGGGATGGGGCTACGGCACGTTTGAGTACGCCTTCAGCCGCTGGCTGCTGGCGCACCCGGGTTACACCTTCCGCGTGCCGGTCACCCACCCGCACAACGAGCTGCTGTACGCCTGGTTCCAGGGCGGCATCACGGCGCTGGCGGGCATGCTCGTGCTGTTCGCGGGCTGGGTAAGGATGCTCATCCGCGCCCTGAAAACCCGCCGCGCAACGCTGGCATACGCGCTGCTGATTGTGCCGCTGCTGGCGCACCTGAACCTGGAGTACCCGTTTTACCAGTCGTTCATTCACTTCGGGCTGTTCCTGCTGCTGCTGCGCCTGGGCGTG
>NZ_JALJCP010000017.1:0-2846 GCF_023079515.1 Franconibacter sp. IITDAS19
GCGTTATAACCGACGATGTCCGAATGGGGAAACCCAGTGCAATTCGTTGCACTATCGTTAGCTGAATACATAGGCTAACGAGGCGAACCGGGGGAACTGAAACATCTAAGTACCCCGAGGAAAAGAAATCAACCGAGATTCCCCCAGTAGCGGCGAGCGAACGGGGAACAGCCCAGAGCCTGAATCAGCTTGTGTGTCAGTGGAAGCGTCTGGAAAGTCGCACGATACAGGGTGAAAGTCCCGTACACGAAGGCACACAGGCTGTGAGCTCGATGAGTAGGGCGGGACACGTGATATCCTGTCTGAAGATGGGGGGACCATCCTCCAAGGCTAAATACTCCTGACTGACCGATAGTGAACCAGTACCGTGAGGGAAAGGCGAAAAGAACCCCGGCGAGGGGAGTGAAACAGAACCTGAAACCGTGTACGTACAAGCAGTGGGAGCCTTCGTAAGAGGGTGACTGCGTACCTTTTGTATAATGGGTCAGCGACTTATATTCTGTAGCAAGGTTAACCGTATAGGGGAGCCGCAGGGAAACCGAGTCTTAATTGGGCGTTAAGTTGCAGGGTATAGACCCGAAACCCGGTGATCTAGCCATGGGCAGGTTGAAGGTTGGGTAACACTAACTGGAGGACCGAACCGACTAATGTTGAAAAATTAGCGGATGACCTGTGGCTGGGGGTGAAAGGCCAATCAAACCGGGAGATAGCTGGTTCTCCCCGAAAGCTATTTAGGTAGCGCCTCGTGAACTCATCTCCGGGGGTAGAGCACTGTTTCGGCTAGGGGGCCATCCCGGCTTACCAACCCGATGCAAACTGCGAATACCGGAGAATGTTATCACGGGAGACACACGGCGGGTGCTAACGTCCGTCGTGAAGAGGGAAACAACCCAGACCGCCAGCTAAGGTCCCAAAGTCATGGTTAAGTGGGAAACGATGTGGGAAGGCCCAGACAGCCAGGATGTTGGCTTAGAAGCAGCCATCATTTAAAGAAAGCGTAATAGCTCACTGGTCGAGTCGGCCTGCGCGGAAGATGTAACGGGGCTAAACCATGCACCGAAGCTGCGGCAGCGACACGTATGTGTTGTTGGGTAGGGGAGCGTTCTGTAAGCCGTCGAAGGTGTGCTGTGAGGCATGCTGGAGGTATCAGAAGTGCGAATGCTGACATAAGTAACGATAAAGCGGGTGAAAAGCCCGCTCGCCGGAAGACCAAGGGTTCCTGTCCAACGTTAATCGGGGCAGGGTGAGTCGACCCCTAAGGCGAGGCCGAAAGGCGTAGTCGATGGGAAACAGGTTAATATTCCTGTACTTGGTGTTACTGCGAAGGGGGGACGGAGAAGGCTATGTTGGCCGGGCGACGGTTGTCCCGGTTTAAGCGTGTAGGTGGGTGTTCCAGGTAAATCCGGTTCACTTCAACACTGAGGCGTGATGACGAGGCACTACGGTGCTGAAGCAACAAATGCCCTGCTTCCAGGAAAAGCCTCTAAGCATCAGGTAACACGAAATCGTACCCCAAACCGACACAGGTGGTCAGGTAGAGAATACCAAGGCGCTTGAGAGAACTCGGGTGAAGGAACTAGGCAAAATGGTGCCGTAACTTCGGGAGAAGGCACGCTGGTGCGTAGGTGAAGCGACTTGCTCGCGGAGCTGAAACCAGTCGAAGATACCAGCTGGCTGCAACTGTTTATTAAAAACACAGCACTGTGCAAACACGAAAGTGGACGTATACGGTGTGACGCCTGCCCGGTGCCGGAAGGTTAATTGATGGGGTTATCGCAAGAGAAGCTCCTGATCGAAGCCCCGGTAAACGGCGGCCGTAACTATAACGGTCCTAAGGTAGCGAAATTCCTTGTCGGGTAAGTTCCGACCTGCACGAATGGCGTAATGATGGCCAGGCTGTCTCCACCCGAGACTCAGTGAAATTGAACTCGCTGTGAAGATGCAGTGTACCCGCGGCAAGACGGAAAGACCCCGTGAACCTTTACTACAGCTTGACACTGAACATTGAGCCTTGATGTGTAGGATAGGTGGGAGGCTTTGAAGCGTGGACGCCAGTCTGCGTGGAGCCAACCTTGAAATACCACCCTTTAATGTTTGATGTTCTAACCTGGCGCCATAATCTGGCGTGGGGACAGTGTCTGGTGGGTAGTTTGACTGGGGCGGTCTCCTCCCAAAGTGTAACGGAGGAGCACGAAGGTCAGCTAATCCTGGTCGGACATCAGGAGGTTAGTGCAATGGCATAAGCTGGCTTGACTGCGAGAGTGACGGCTCGAGCAGGTGCGAAAGCAGGTCATAGTGATCCGGTGGTTCTGTATGGAAGGGCCATCGCTCAACGGATAAAAGGTACTCCGGGGATAACAGGCTGATACCGCCCAAGAGTTCATATCGACGGCGGTGTTTGGCACCTCGATGTCGGCTCATCACATCCTGGGGCTGAAGTAGGTCCCAAGGGTATGGCTGTTCGCCATTTAAAGTGGTACGCGAGCTGGGTTTAGAACGTCGTGAGACAGTTCGGTCCCTATCTGCCGTGGGCGCTGGAGAATTGAGGGGGGTTGCTCCTAGTACGAGAGGACCGGAGTGAACGCATCACTGGTGTTCGGGTTGTCATGCCAATGGCACTGCCCGGTAGCTAAATGCGGAAGAGATAAGTGCTGAAAGCATCTAAGCACGAAACTTGCCCCGAGATGAGTTCTCCCTGAGACCTTGAGTCTCCTGAAGGAACGTTGAAGACGACGACGTTGATAGGCCGGGTGTGTAAGCGCAGCGATGCGTTGAGCTAACCGGTACTAATGAACCGTGAGGCTTAACCTTACAACGCCGAAGATGTTTTGGCGTGATTTGAGAGA
>NZ_JALJCP010000018.1:0-1568 GCF_023079515.1 Franconibacter sp. IITDAS19
TCTTTAAGGTAAGGAGGTGATCCAACCGCAGGTTCCCCTACGGTTACCTTGTTACGACTTCACCCCAGTCATGAATCACAAAGTGGTAAGCGCCCTCCCGAAGGTTAAGCTACCTACTTCTTTTGCAACCCACTCCCATGGTGTGACGGGCGGTGTGTACAAGGCCCGGGAACGTATTCACCGTGGCATTCTGATCCACGATTACTAGCGATTCCGACTTCATGGAGTCGAGTTGCAGACTCCAATCCGGACTACGACGCACTTTATGAGGTCCGCTTGCTCTCGCGAGGTCGCTTCTCTTTGTATGCGCCATTGTAGCACGTGTGTAGCCCTGGCCGTAAGGGCCATGATGACTTGACGTCATCCCCACCTTCCTCCGGTTTATCACCGGCAGTCTCCTTTGAGTTCCCGGCCTAACCGCTGGCAACAAAGGATAAGGGTTGCGCTCGTTGCGGGACTTAACCCAACATTTCACAACACGAGCTGACGACAGCCATGCAGCACCTGTCTCAGAGTTCCCGAAGGCACCAATCCATCTCTGGAAAGTTCTCTGGATGTCAAGGCCAGGTAAGGTTCTTCGCGTTGCATCGAATTAAACCACATGCTCCACCGCTTGTGCGGGCCCCCGTCAATTCATTTGAGTTTTAACCTTGCGGCCGTACTCCCCAGGCGGTCGACTTAACGCGTTAGCTCCGGAAGCCACGCCTCAAGGGCACAACCTCCAAGTCGACATCGTTTACGGCGTGGACTACCAGGGTATCTAATCCTGTTTGCTCCCCACGCTTTCGCACCTGAGCGTCAGTCTTCGTCCAGGGGGCCGCCTTCGCCACCGGTATTCCTCCAGATCTCTACGCATTTCACCGCTACACCTGGAATTCTACCCCCCTCTACGAGACTCAAGCCTGCCAGTTTCAAATGCAGTTCCCGGGTTGAGCCCGGGGATTTCACATCTGACTTAACAGACCGCCTGCGTGCGCTTTACGCCCAGTAATTCCGATTAACGCTTGCACCCTCCGTATTACCGCGGCTGCTGGCACGGAGTTAGCCGGTGCTTCTTCTGTGGGTAACGTCAATCGCGATGCGTATTAAACATCACGCCTTCCTCCCCACTGAAAGTACTTTACAACCCGAAGGCCTTCTTCATACACGCGGCATGGCTGCATCAGGCTTGCGCCCATTGTGCAATATTCCCCACTGCTGCCTCCCGTAGGAGTCTGGACCGTGTCTCAGTTCCAGTGTGGCTGGTCATCCTCTCAGACCAGCTAGGGATCGTCGCCTAGGTGAGCCGTTACCCCACCTACAAGCTAATCCCATCTGGGCACATCTGATGGCATGAGGCCCGAAGGTCCCCCACTTTGGTCTTGCGACGTTATGCGGTATTAGCCACCGTTTCCAGTGGTTATCCCCCTCCATCAGGCAGTTTCCCAGACATTACTCACCCGTCCGCCGCTCGTCAGCGAATCAGCAAGCTGATCCCTGTTACCGCTCGACTTGCATGTGTTAGGCCTGCCGCCAGCGTTCAATCTGAGCCATGATCAAACTCTTCAATTAAAGTTTGATGCTCAATG
>NZ_JALJCP010000001.1:0-1230461 GCF_023079515.1 Franconibacter sp. IITDAS19
TTATTATGAAGCCCTGAGCATTAGCTCAGGGCTTTTTTGTTTCTGCAGCCCCATTATTGCTTTAACAGCAATAATCCTCTGTCACTAGCGATCTTTTTCTTCTGCAGCTGACCCTCGATAATCTTCTTTCTCAACGAAAATGAGTTAAAGAGGATTTATGACAGTTCCTGCATTTGGTCTTGGTACCTTCCGTCTCAAAGATGACGTCGTCATCGCGTCCGTTAAAACCGCTCTTGAGCTGGGTTATCGCGCTATCGATACCGCACAAATTTATGACAATGAAGCAGCTATTGGTCAGGCTCTCGAAGAGAGCGGCGTTGCACGTCGCGATCTCTACATCACGACAAAAATCTGGACCGAAAATCTGAGCAAGGAAAAGCTCATTCCCAGCCTGAAAGCGAGTCTGCTAAAACTCCGCACTGATTATGTCGATCTGACGCTGATTCACTGGCCATCGCCTGGTGATGCCGTGGCGGTTGAAGAATTTATGCAAGCGCTGCTTGAAGCGAAGAAAGAAGGGCTGACGCGTGAAATCGGTATCTCTAATTTCACCATTCCGCTAATGGAACGGGCCATTGCCGCTGTCGGTGCTGAACAGATTGCGACTAATCAGATTGAGCTTTCGCCTTATCTGCAAAATAAAAAGGTCACGGCATGGGCTAAAGCACATGGTATCCCTGTTACATCGTATATGACGCTGGCTTACGGCAAGGCGCTGGAAGACGAAGCCATTGCCCGTATTGCGGCAAAGCATCAGGCTACGCCTGCGCAGGTTATTCTGGCCTGGGCACTGGCGCTGGGGTATGCCGTCATTCCGTCTTCAACGAAGCGAGCAAACCTGCAGAGTAACCTGCAGGCGCAACAGCTAACGCTTGATGAGGAAGATATGAACGCCATCGCCGCGCTCGATCGTAACGAGCGTCTGGTAAGCCCGGAAGGTTTAGCGCCCCAGTGGGACTAAGCGTCTGCTCTATTTACAGCCCTTCACGGGGCTGTTTCACATGTTCGCTCAGAAAATCGATGAATGCCCGGATGCGTGTACTAACGGCACGGTCGCTGTAATAAACTGCGCTAAACGGCATTTCTACGGGTAAGCGATGCTCAGCGAGCAATTCCACGACCTCTCCACTCGCTATTTCTTTATCAATCATATAGTCCGACAGACAGGCAATCCCATTACCTGTCAGACAGAGTTGCTTAATTGTCTCCCCGCTGTTGGAAGATAATCCCACCTGAATATCATGCAGCTGACCATCCTGCCGCGCCACCGGCCAGGTATTCAGCGACACGGGTTCGGTAAAGCCAAGGCAAACATGATCGTCGAGATTTTCGACGGTTTGCGGTACGCCATAACGATCCAGATAGTCAGGCGAGGCGACGAGCTTACGGTAACTGCTGAACAGAGGGCGAGCCCGCAGGCTGGAGTCTGTCAGATTACCGGCGCGAATAGCCACATCCACTTTACGCTCAATGAGATTGATAAAGGTTTCAGAGGAGACCAGCGAGAGCGTGACCTCCGGATAGCGTTCACGAAAAGGTTTGATTAGCGGCATTAAAAAATGCAGGACTACAGGCGTAGCGGCATCAATCCGCAGTAAACCGCGCGGCGTATGGCGGGTTTCCATTAGCTCATTCTCGGCGGCAGCCATCTCCTGCAAAATTTGTTGAACGCGACGGAAATAGCGTTCGCCTTCTTCGGTGAGACTAAGCTGACGCGTCGTGCGGTTCAGCAGGCTCACGCCAAGCTTCATCTCCAGCTTCTTAACCGATCGACTTACCGCCGAGTTCGCGAGCCGTAGCTGTTCTGCCGCCCGGCTAAAGCTGCCGCTTTCCACCACCGCGACAAAAATAGCTAGCTCTTCAGATGTTGCCTTCATTGTTGCTTCTCCGGCAAAATTTTATTGTGATTTTGAATATTTTTGTTATTTAAGCATTTCTCCATACTGCACGCCAACACTGAACCACTGCTTATGGAGATAAATTATGCCTCTGGCATTGCTCGCTCTGACCATCAGTGCCTTTGCAATAGGCACGACCGAATTTGTTATCGTTGGCCTTGTGCCCACTATCGCTGAACAGCTTGGCGTCTCGCTGCCTTCTGCGGGACTGTTGGTTTCGCTTTATGCTCTGGGCGTGGCGGTTGGCGCGCCGGTATTGACCGCGCTGACGGGAAAAGTGCCGCGTAAACAGCTGCTGGTCGGGCTGATGGCGCTTTTTACCGCGGGCAATGTGCTCGCCTGGCTGGCGCCGGGTTATGAAACGCTGGTTGTGGCGCGAGTGCTAACAGGCCTTGCGCACGGCGTTTTCTTTTCAATTGGTTCGACTATTGCCACAAGTCTGGTGTCAAAAGAGAAAGCGGCTTCCGCCATTGCCATTATGTTTGGCGGCCTGACCGTCGCGCTGGTCACCGGCGTGCCGCTGGGGACTTTCATCGGGCAGCACTTTGGCTGGCGTGAAACGTTTCTTGCGGTCTCGGCGCTTGGGGTGATTTCGCTTATCAGCAGCCTGATTCTGGTGCCGAAGGACATTCCTGGTCGCGCCGTTGCGGGCCTTAAGGCACAGCTTAACGTGCTGACGCATCCCCGCCTGTTGATGATCTACGCGATAACTGCGCTGGGCTACGGCGGCGTATTTACTGCGTTCACCTTCCTTGCGCCGATGATGCAGAGTCTGGCGGGTTTTAGCCCTGCGGCAGTGAGCTGGATCCTGCTCGGGTATGGCGTTTCTGTTGCTGTCGGCAATATCTGGGGAGGTAAACTGGCCGATCGCCATGGCGCAGTGCCTGCGCTTAAGTTTATTTTTGCCGCGCTGGCGTTGTTGCTGCTTGTCTTCCAGTTCACCGCTTCCATACAGTATGCGGCGCTGGCGACCGTGCTGGTAATGGGCATCTTTGCGTTTGGCAACGTGCCGGGTTTACAGGTTTATGTCGTGCAAAAGGCGGAGCAGTATGCGCCGGATGCTGTCGATGTCGCTTCCGGGTTGAATATCGCGGCGTTTAACGTAGGAATAGCGATGGGATCGGTCATAGGCGGCCAGACGGTAGCGCATATCGGGCTTGCCCAGACGCCGTGGATTGGCGCGGTGATTGTGGCTGTCGCCCTGGTGCTGGTGAGCCTGAGCGGCCGTCTCGATAGCAAGCCGCGTCTGGCGCTGGGTTAACTTTAGCTAAAGACAGTTCGTACATTTCCTCACTGCCTGGCGTTGAAACTGTGAGCTAAAATCCCTATAACTGATAAGCCGTCACGTCATTGTGACGGCTATCTCAACGGAGGCATTCAGCGAAACGTGCGAAAAACAACCTATGCCATGCGCTACATTGCCGGCCAGCCAGCAGAGCGAATCTTACCGCCAGGCTCCTTCTCGGGCATTGGCCAGGCGCTGCCGGCGGGGGAACCGTTGCCCGGACATGATGTGCTGCGTGTGCTGGTATGGAACATCTTCAAACAGCAGCGTGCCGAATGGTTATCCGTATTACAGACCTTTGGTAAAGATGCTCATCTGGTTTTGCTCCAGGAGGCGCAGACCACGCCTGAACTGGTCTCTTTCGCCACTAAAAATTATCTGGCTGCCGACCAGGTGCCTGCTTTCGTGCTGCCGCAACACCCCTCCGGCGTAATGACGCTGGCTGCGGCTCACCCAGTTTATTGCTGCCCATTGCGTGAGCGGGAGCCCATCCTGCGTCTGGCGAAATCGGCGCTGGTGACGGTCTATCCTTTGCCGGATAGCCGCATGCTGATGGTGGTGAATGTGCACGCGGTAAACTTCAGCCTTGGGGTGGATGTTTACAGTAAACAGTTAGGACCGATTGGCGATCAGCTGGCGCATCACAATGGTCCGGTCATTATGGCAGGGGATTTCAACGCCTGGAGCCGGCCGCGTAAAAACGCGTTATATCGCTTCGCCCGCGAGATGGCGCTGCGTGAGGTTCGCTTTACTGACGACCAGCGTCGTCGCGCTTTTGGCCGTCCGCTCGATTTTGTCTTTTACCGGGGATTAGCCGTGCATGAAGCTTCCGTGCTGGTTACCCGCGCTTCCGACCATAACCCATTGCTGGTCGAATTCAGCCCGGGCAAGCCTGAGAAGAAATAGGGTGGCATAAACGCGTTTGGTCGCCCGCTTAGTCTGAAAGCGGCGCAATAAAAAAGGCACCGGGGGAATCGGTGCCATTTTTAGCATTTTCGCGTTACGATCAGGAGTCCGGCGTCGCGCTATCGTTCACGAAGAGCGTGAGCTGGTCGCCAGGCCGCAATTTATCCGCATCGCTATTCCAGCGCATCACATCCTTGATGTTTACGCCGTGGCGCTTCGCAATGCTCGACAGAGAGTCGCCTTTACGCACGCGATAGGTAATGCTGTCGCTGTTGCTGGCGAGGCTTGTCGCGCCGCTGGCGCTGCCTACTGTTAACGTCTGGCCGATTTTCAGGTTCGCGCCGCGCAGGTTATTCCAGCGTTGCAGATCCTTCGTCGAAACGTTCATTCGCGCCGCGATAGTGGAAAGCGTATCGCCGGAGCGCACTTTATAAGTGCGGCTTTCAACCGGGCTCGCATCCGCCAGCATCTGCGGCTGGATAGCTTCGATTTCCCCGGCCGCCAGCGAGCTTCTCAGCTGCTCAGCATGCTTTTGCGGCACCATGACGTATTTCGGCCCGCTTTTGCCCAGCGTATCGCCTTTCACGCCCGCATTGAACGTTTTCAGCTTGCTGACAGGCATGCCGGCCATTTCCGCCAGCTGATCCATATCAACCGGGTTATTGACCTTCACGCGCGCCAGCGCACGACTTTCGTCGGACGTAGGCAAACGTACCCCGTAACGCTTGCTGTTTTTGAGAATATCACTCAAAGCCAGCATCTTAGGCACGTAGATTTTGGTTTCCTGTGGCAGTGAAAGCGACCAAAAATCCGTGGATTTTCCTCGTGCTTTATTCGCTTTCATTGCCTTCAATACACGACCTTCGCCGCTGTTATAGGCCGCCACGGTGAGTAACCAGTCGCCGTCAAACATGCGGTTAAGACGCTGCATCATATTGAGCGCGGCGGTTGTTGAGGCCACCACGTCGCGACGCGCATCATAATTGCGGGTCTGTTTTAAACCATAATTACGCCCCGTGCTCGGCACAATCTGCCAGATGCCAGCGGCATTCGCAGCCGATGTGGCGTGGGGGTCAAAAGCGCTCTCCACTATGGGTAGGAGTACCAGCTCCATCGGCATGTTACGTTTCTTAACCTGCCCGGCTATCCAGTACATATACGGCTCTGCCCGTAAAGTTACATCGTGGAGATAGCTCTTGTTTCTCAAATACTTCTGTTTTTGATCGCGGATCCGGTCATTTTCCGGTATCCCCATCTTTAGCTCGTCGCCAATGAAAGACCACAGGTCCTGATCTTGCGCGAGGAAGGTTCCATCGTCCATCCATCGCGCAGTCTGACCAGCAAACTTTCCTGCTTCCCCTTGACCAGCCGCAGAAAGGCTCTGTGCATGCTGTTGAACGCCGGCGTCTTGCTTGGTTGCCTGGCACCCCACAAGCAGGACAGAGGCGAGTAATATCGCTTTTGCCTTCATGTGTGTGTCAATAGTTGCTTAAAAGACGAGCGATGATAACTTTGAAGACCGCAGAGCACAAGCAGAAATTTTTAGAAACTATCTTTCTTTGCCCGTAACCAGGCGAATCGCTCTTCAGGGTGTTGCAAAGTTGTTTCTGTGTTTATTTTATTAATTAAATCAATATCATTCACGCGGAGAAATAAGTTGATTTGCCGTTCTTTTTTCAGATTTGAGGGGAGTGTTTTTTGGTTTTTTGCACGTAACTCTTTAACTTCTCGATAATATTGGGTTAAGTGCATATCCTCAGGCAGGATAGCCACTGAAAACGTTAAATTGCTTAACGTATATTCATGCGCGCAGCAAATCAGGGTTTCTTCCGGCAGCTGATTTAATTTTTGGAATGATTGGTACATCTGCGCTGGCGTGCCTTCGAAGAGACGACCGCAGCCTGCGGAAAACATCGTGTCGCCGCAAAAAAGATAAGGAAAACTGAAATAAGAGAGATGTCCTAAAGTGTGACCGGGCGTGGCAATAACGCTGAATTCATGCCCCAGTATGACAACCGCATCGCCTTCATGGACTATCTTCGTGGTTCCTTTGCCCGCCGTCTCCTGCGGCCCATACACAATGAGGTCAGGATAACGCGCCAGCAGCGCTTTAACGCCGCCTGTATGGTCATCGTGATGATGCGTCAGCAGAATGGCGACCGGCTGCCACGCGTTTTCCTCTATCGCTTTCAGAACCGGTGCGGCTTCGCCTGGATCGACAATCAGGCACTTTCCTTGTTCATCGCTCAGCACCCATATGTAGTTGTCCTGAAAAGCAGGAATACTGTTAAGATTCATAAATCACCTCACATTACGTTACGGAAGGTTGTGATGAAACCTGCAAGGACCCCTGCGGCCTTCACCGCGCCCGCTCACTGGAGCCAGTTGCCCTGGGGCGACTTTTACCGCGCGGCGCTGGAGCAGCAGCTTACGCCATGGCTTGGGAAGATGTATGGTTTTCATCTGCTTAAGATAGGCAACCTGAGCGCGGAGGTCAGCACGGAAGCCTGCGCCATTTCACATCAGGTTAACATTGCCCCGCAAGGGGAAACGTTGCAGGTAAAAGCTGACCCGCTTCATTTACCCTTTGCCGAAAAGTCGGTGGATGCCTGTCTGCTGGCGCATACGCTGCCCTGGTGCCCGGATCCGCACCGCCTGCTGCGGGAAGTCGATCGCGTATTGATTGACGACGGCTGGATGATCCTCAGCAGCTTCAGTCCGTTAAGCCTCCTCGGTGCCGGGAAAATGGTGCCTTTCCTGCGCCGCAAAATGCCCTATAACAGCCGCATGTTCACCATGATGCGCCAGCTGGACTGGCTCACCTTATTAAATTTTGAAGTGATGCATCACGGGAATTTTCAGGTGCTGCCCTGGCACCGGCAGGGCGGCAGGTTGCTGAGCACGCACCTGCCGGCGTTGGGCTGTATGCAGCTTATCGTGGCCCGTAAGCGAACCATTCCCCTTACGCTCAACCCAATGAAAGCGCGCAAAGCCAAAGCGCAGCTGCGCCCCGCCGTCGGGGCGACAAGGCAATACCGTAAACCTTAAAGCGCGGGCGCTTCGGGCAGATAACCCACATCTTCAAGCGTCGGGTTATTAGCCGCCTGGCGTGCGAGCTCATCGCAGCGCTCGTTTTCCGGGTGGCCCGCGTGGCCTTTCACCCACTCCCATTTAATCTCATGCTGACTAAGCGCCGCATCCAGCCGCTGCCAGAGATCGACGTTTTTAACCGGTTTCTTTTCCGCCGTTTTCCAGCCGCGCTTTTTCCAGTTGTGGATCCACTGGGTTATCCCCTGGCGGACATACTGGCTGTCGGTGCTGAGGGTGATAATGCAATGCTCGCGCAGCGCTTCCAGCGCCACGATAGCGGCCATCAGCTCCATGCGGTTGTTAGTGGTAAGACGATAACCCGCGCTGAACGTTTTCTCGTGCTGCTTATAGCGCAAAATAGCGCCGTAACCGCCGGGCCCCGGGTTGCCAAGGCAGGATCCATCGGTGAAAATTTCTACCTCTTTACGCATCTCTGGTAGACTTCCTGTGATTAAAAGCCCAAGTCTGACACAACGAGCGCTATGAGCACAGCTATTACAAGACAGATTGTCCTCGATACAGAAACCACCGGTATGAACCAGATCGGCGCTCACTATGAAGGGCACCGTATTATTGAGATCGGTGCGGTCGAAGTGATAAACCGCCGCCTGACCGGCAACAACTTTCATGTCTACCTGAAACCCGACAGGCTGGTGGACCCGGAAGCCTTCGGCGTTCACGGCATCGCCGACGAGTTCCTGATGGATAAGCCGACGTTCGGCGACGTGGTGGAGGATTTCCTCGACTATATTCGCGGCGCCGAACTTATCATCCATAACGCCTCGTTTGATATCGGCTTTATGGATTATGAATTCGGCATGCTCAACCGCGGCATTCCGAAGACAGAAACCTTCTGCAAAATTACCGACAGCCTGGCGCTGGCGCGCCGCATGTTCCCGGGCAAGCGCAACAGCCTTGACGCGCTCTGTTCGCGCTACGAAATCGACAACACCAAGCGTACCCTGCACGGCGCGTTGCTCGACTCCCAAATCCTGGCGGATGTCTATCTGGCGATGACCGGCGGCCAGACGTCGCTGAAATTCTCTATGGACGGCGAGGGGCAGCAGCAGCAGGGCGGCGAGGCGGCAATTCAGCGCGTTGTCCGTCAGGCCTCGTCGCTACGGGTGATAAGGGCCAGCGATGAAGAGATAATGGCGCACGAATCGCGTCTGGATCTGGTGCAGAAAAAGGGCGGCAGCTGCCTGTGGCGCGCCTGATGGCGGGCTATAATGAAGAGAAATTCAACGGCCGGGCGAAATTTGCAGCAAACGGTTAAAAGTGTGAGAAAAAGCGTTGACGGCCCTGGGGGCAATCCGTAATATGCGCCTCGTTCCCCAACGGGAACAATGCGGAGCGGTAGTTCAGTCGGTTAGAATACCTGCCTGTCACGCAGGGGGTCGCGGGTTCGAGTCCCGTCCGTTCCGCCACTATTCAGAAAGCCTGAATCAGCAATGATTCAGGCTTTCGTCTTTTCCGCCTTCGGTTATTCCTTCGACATCGCCACCTGCGCCGGGAAGCCGCTGACGTCCGTCGCGCGTTCATGTCGCGCCACCCAGCGGTAGCAGCCCGCGCCCAGCGCCGCGCCGATAAACCAGCTAAAGCTCGCCACCTCATGCAGCCCTGGAATAAAGCTGATGATCAGGCCTACCGCCACGGATGGAATGAGCGCGAAAATCGCCTTCGGATTAAAGCCGTTCTTGTACCAGTAGCGGCCTTTCGGCGTGTCATCGAAGAGGTCGTCGACGAACACCTTGCCGCGCTTAATCAGGTAGAAATCCGCCAGCAGAATGCCGAACAGCGGGCCGATAAACGCCCCCAGCACGTCCAGCGTATAGTGAATCAACTCGGGCGACTGGAACAGATTCCACGGCGTCAGTAAAACGGAACCTACCGCCGCGATCATCCCGCCGGTGCGAAAGCTAATCTTTTGCGGCGAGCAGTTAGAGAAGTCAAACGCTGGCGAGACAAAGTTGGCCACGATATTAATGCCGATGGTGGCGGTGATCATCGTCAGCAGCCCAATCGCCATGGCGAGACTGTTGCCCACGCGGCTGACGGTCTCGATCGGGTCCGTTATCATCTGGCCGAACAACGACTGCGTGCCGGAGACAATCACCACGGTGACGATGGAAAACAGCAGGAAGTTAAACGGCAGGCCCCAGCGGTTGCCGCGCTTAATTTCGCTCATGCTTTTTCCGTAGCGCGAGAAATCGCCAAAGTTCAGCAGCGGGCCGGAGAAATAGGAGACGACCAGCGCCGTGGCGGTAATCATCTGCCAGGTCTGCTCGCCAGTAGAAAGCGATTTGCTGGCAAGCGTAAAGGAGATGCCGTCAAAGCCGGTCTGATACAAAATCCAGCCCGCCAGCGCCATCATTACCACGTAAACCGCTGGCCCGGCGACGTCGATAAAGCGCTTAATCGCATTCATCCCGTGCCAGAACACCATCGCCTGCAGCACCCACATAATGCCAAAGCAAACCCAGCCTAAGTGCGAAAGGCCAAGGAAATGCCCCTCGGTCATGGTTGCGAGAGAAGGCCAGAACTTCAGCGCCACCAGCATTAACGCATTCGCGGCAAGGTAAGTCTGAATGCCGTACCAGGCGAAGGCGATAAGGCCGCGGATCACCGCCGGGATATTCGCGCCAAACACGCCGAACGCCTGGCGGCAGATAACCGCGTAAGGCACGCCCGCCATCTGGCTCGGTTTCGCCACCAGATTGGCGCACAGTTGCACGATGCAAATCCCTACCAGCAGACAGAGCAGTACCTGCCAGCTGGCAAGCCCCAGGGTGAAGAAGCTGGCGGCGACCACGTAGCCGCCCATGCTGTGCACATCCGACATCCAGAATGAAAAGATATTGTACCAGGACCAGGTCTGGTTGCGGGTAGGGGCCAGGTCGTCATTACAGAGCCGGGGGCTGTATCCGGCATTCGGGTTCACTTCTGCGGGCTCATGGTTTGGCATGGAATCTGCTCCTCTGAACAATGGCGACGAAATGTCTGCCATTGTCTTTGCAGGAACCAGGCCAGGTTTTTCTTTTTTGTGTACAAGAGAATTATTTGTTGTATACAAGAAGTGAAAGCCGACCATAGACGGGAGCTATAAATGAAGCGTGAAACGGGCTTAAGCGCCCCGCAGGAATTACCGGATAAAGAAGCGCATATCTGGCACTCGTTGCTGAATGCGATTGTCGAGCACCAGCTGCCGCCGGGCTGCAAGCTGCCGGAAGAGGCGCTGGCGGAGGTGTTTGGCGTTAGCCGCACCGGCATCCGTAAAGTGCTGACGCGCCTTGCGGCGGTGCAAATGATCGACATGACGCCCAGGCGTGGTGCATTTGTCGCCAGCCCCACGGTGGAAGCGTCAAAAGCTATCTTTCAGACCCGCAGCGTCATTGAGTGCGCTAACCTGCCGCACGTGCTTGCCCGCCTTCAGCCGCCTCATCTGGCGGGGCTGGAAAAGGTCGTGGCGCTGGAAGAGCAGGCGCACCGCGAAGGCGACGGCCCGGCGGCGATTCGCCACTCCGCCGCTTTTCATATTCAGCTACAGGCTATCTCCGGTAACGCCGTACTAACGGAGATGGTGACAAGCCTTACCCAGCGCTCCTCACTCGTTATCGCCGCATGGGGATCGCCCTGGCAGCGCGGCTGTCGTTGCGACGATCACGAAAAGCTTATCGATCTGCTGCGCGAAAAAGATCTCGCCGGGCTGACGGACGCGCTGGCGCACCATTTCACCCACATTGTAGAAAGCCTCTGCTTTGAACGCAGTGGAGAAACCCTGGCGGATTTCACCCGCCTGTTTGGCAAGGCGGAGGCGTAGTCATGAGCGGTTTTCGTATACAAGTTATCAACCCCAACACCAGCGTTGAGATGACGCGCACCATCGGCGAGGCGGCCCGCGCTGTCGCCATGCCAGGCACAGAAATTCTGGCGGTTTGCCCGACGCAAGGGGTGGAGTCCATCGAAGGGCATTTCGACGAAGCTATCGCCGCCGTCGGGGTGCTTGAGCAGATAAAGCGCGGTCAGGCGCAGGGCGTCGCCGGGCATATTATCGCCTGCTTTGGCGACCCGGGTCTGCTGGCGGCGCGGGAGCTGGCGAAAGGGCCGGTGATTGGCATCGCCGAGGCGGCCATGCACGTGGCGACGCTGGTGGCGACGCGTTTTTCTGTGGTCACCACGCTGCCGCGCACGGTCATCATCGCCCGCCATTTATTGCGCCAGTATGGCTTTGAACACCACTGCGCAGCGCTGCACGCCATCGATTTACCGGTGCTGGCGCTTGAAGATGGCACGGGTCTTGCTCAGCAGAAAGTACGCGAGCGTTGTATACAGGCGAAGAACGAAGACAACAGCGGGGCGATTGTGCTCGGCTGCGGCGGCATGGCGAACCTTGCCCGCGAGCTGACCGCCGAGCTTGGCATTCCGGTCATCGACGGCGTAACGGCGGCGGTGAAAATGGTGGAATCCCTGCTGTCGCTCGGTCTTGGCACCAGTAAACACGGCGACCTCGCGTATCCCAACAAAAAGCCGCTCACCGGCTGTTTTGAAATGCTGAGCTAAGAGGATACTAAGGATGCAAACTGTACCGGATCACCGCCATCACCTGAATGAAGCTTACCCGCGAGACATGCTGGGCTATGCAGGCAAACCGCCCCATGCCCGCTGGCCGGGAGAGGCGCGCATCGCCGTGCAGTTTGTGTTGAATTACGAAGAGGGAGGCGAGAACCATGTGCTGCATGGCGACAGCGGCTCCGAGCAGTTTCTCTCCGATATCATCGGCGCGGCAAGCTACCCGGATCGCCATATGTCGATGGACTCGCTCTATGAATATGGCTCCCGGGCGGGCTTCTGGCGCATCCATGAAGAGTTCCAACGCCGGGGCCTGCCGATGACTATCTTCGGCGTGGGTATGGCGCTTGCCCGCAACCCGGCGATTGTCGAGGCGATCAAAGCGGCGGATTACGACGTGGTGAGCCACGGCTGGCGCTGGATCCACTATCAACATATGAGCGTGGAAGAGGAGCGCGCGCACCTGCGTCAGGCCATCGACACGCTGGAGACCCTGTTTGGCAAAAAGCCGCTCGGCTGGTACACCGGGCGCGACAGCCCCAATACCCGCAGGCTGGTGGTGGAGCAGGGCGGGTTTCAGTACGACAGCGATTATTACGGCGACGACCTGCCGTTCTGGACGGAGGTGGAGTGCGAAGATGGCGGCCGCAAGCCGCATCTGGTCATCCCCTACACGCTGGATGCTAATGACATGCGCTTCGCCACTGCCCAGGGTTTCAACACCGCCGAGCAGTTTTATACCTATCTGAAGGACAGTTTCGACGTGCTGTATGCCGAAGGGGAGACCGCGCCGAAGATGATGTCGGTGGGCATGCACTGCCGCCTGCTGGGTCGACCGGGGCGTTTTCGCGCGTTGCAGCGTTTTCTGGACTATGTGCAGAGCCACGACCGCGTGTGGGTCTGCCGCCGCCAGGATATCGCCGACCACTGGCTGAAAACGCACCCCTACGCGAAGTAGCCCCTCACCCCGGCCCTTTCCCCGGCAGGGAGAGAGAGTCGGTCAGCTTTGCGGATGTGGGAGAGGCGCGTGTAGAGCGGCGAAACCCGGGTTCCCTTTCCCCTGGGGTGAGGGGCGCCGGAAAGCAGCTTGGCTTTATGGATACGGTTTTTAGCCTGAGCGCGGTGAAAATGCCCTGACCAACGGCGTATACCGTTTCCCTCTCCCCCATGGGGAGAGGGTTAGGGTGAGGGGCCGCAGCGAAACGCCGCTATTCCATCAAACTCACATGTGCGGCCACAATGCGCCAGCCGAACGGAAACTTCACCCACGTCTGCATCTGACGGCCGATGCGATCGCTGCCTTCGCGGGTGAACTCGGTGCTGGCGACCGCCATCTCGTCGCCGAAGGTGGTGATGGTGGTATTGCGCAACGTACGGTCTAAGCCCTGCGAAGGGCGCGCCGCGCGAAACGCGCGGATTTGCTCAATGCCATACAGGTTTTCCGTCGCGCCGTAGCGTACCGTGCGCTCGTCCACCCAGAAAAGCGCATCCAGCGTCGCCACATCATTCGTGACCAGCGCCTCTTCGTAGCGATAAAAGGCGGCGCGAACTTCGTTTAACACCGCCGGGCGATCGATATTATCCCTGTTCATCTCTTCACCTCCACGTTGACCACACCCAGATTTTCAAGCCGTTTCGCCGCCTGCAAACATGTCGCCTCCCGCCACGGCGCCCCGATAAGCTGCACGCCGATGGGCAACCCCTTCGCGGTCATCACCGGTACGGTAACGACCGGCAGGCCAAGAAACGAGATGGGCTGCGCCAGCATTCCCATGCTCGCTTTGACCGGCAAATCGGTATGGTTGATACGCATTGTCGCCGCGCCGATTTCCGTTGCGCAGCAGGGCGTGGCGGGGGCCAGCAGCAGGTCGACATTATCGAACAGCCCCAGCGTCTGGTCGCGAAACCAGCCGCGAAAACGCTGCGCCTGCGTGTACCAGGCTGAAGGGGTCATCGCGCCCGCCAGCAGGCGTTCGCGGGAGTTGGGTTCAAAGCGGTGCGGCTCGGTTCGAAGCTGCGGCAGATAGTGATTTCCTCCCTCGGCGGCGGTCAGCAAAAACGCCGCCTGACGCGCCAGCTCCGCTTCCGGCAGCGTCAGCGTTTCCTGGGCGCCGAGCGCTTTCGCCACCTGCGCCACCGCCGTGCGCGCGTCTTCATCGCACCAGGTATCGAAGTAGCCTGTCAGCACGGCGCAGCGCAACGGCGTCTCTGCTGCAAGCCGCGTTGCCGCCGGTTCAACCGGGCGGGGCGACTGAAAGCGGTCTGTCTCATCCGCGCCCTGCAGCGCGTCGTAAACCTGCGCCAGGTCTTCCGCTGAACGCGCCAGCGGGCCGATGTGGTCAAGGCTTGCGACAAACGGCACGCTGCCGCTGCGCGAAAGGCGTCCGAAAGTGGGTTTCAACCCCAGCACGCCGCACAGCGAGGCGGGCACGCGTATGGAGCCGTTGGTGTCGGTGCCGAGCGTAAAGTTCACCATTCCGGCCGCCACCGCCGCCGCGGAGCCGCCCGAGGAGCCGCCCGCCACCCGCGTCAGGTCGTGCGGGTTATGCGTGGCGCCATAATGGCTGTTCTCGGTGGTAAAGCCGTAAGCGTAAGCGTCCATGTTCAGCGCCCCGCCGAGCAGCGCCCCCGCGCGGCGTAGTTGCGAGACGGCGAACGCGTCTTTCGCCGCGGGCGGCTGCTGGCTGAAAAGCGCCGCGCCCGCAAGCGTGGTTACGCCGTCGATGTCGAAGAGATTTTTTACGGCGTAAGGCACGCCGGCAAGCGGTGGCAGCGGCTGGCCCTGCGCACGAAGCTGGTCGACGCGCGCCGCCTCCTGCAACATTCTCTCCTGCGAAACGTGCGTGAACGCGTTCACCGCCGGGTTGCTTCGCTCAATGGCGGCAAGCGTCTGTCGCGCCAGCTCGGCGGCGGAAAAATGGCCCTGCGCCAGCCCTTCACGGATAGCCTTAATGGATAAACTCATAGCCGGTACACTCCCGCCACTTCCTGGCGCTGGTCCAGCGGGAAGGCGAGCAGCGGCGCGGCCATGCTGGCGATGCGCGAAAGCTGGGTTTCAAGCTCGGCGCGCCGGGCATCGTCCAGCGGCACGGCCAGCAGCTGTTCCATCAGCCGGATGTAAGCCGGCCATTCGAAAGTTTCGTTCATTTTCTCTCCTTAAAATCCGGCGGCGCTGCCGTTGCTGCGCGGGTCGAAGGCGCCTTCCAGCATGCCGTTGGTATGGCGAACAATCGCCCCCGCGTGGCCCACCGCCTCGCTGAAGTCGGGCAGCGCTTCCACCTCATGGCCCAGCTCGCGCAACCGCTGGAAGGTCTGCGCGCTGAAGCGCCCTTCAAGCTTGAGGCTATCGCTCGCCTGGCCCCAGGTACGTCCGAGCAGCCAGCGCGGCGCGCTTACCGCCTGCTGCAATCCCATCCCCTGAATCACATGGCGGGTGAAAATGGCGGCCTGAGTTTGCGGCTGGCCGTCGCCGCCCATGGAGCCGTAAACCAGCGTGCGGCCATCCGCCAGCCGGGCGGCGGCGGGGTTGAGCGTGTGGAATGGCTGTTTGCCGGGGGCGAGCGCCAGTAAATGCGCCGGGTCGAGGCTGAAGGCGGCGCCGCGGTTTTGCCACAGCACGCCGCTTTGCGGCAGCACCACGCCGCTGCCGAATTCATGATAAATGCTCTGGATGAACGACACCGCCATGCCGTTGCTGTCGATAACTCCCATCCACACCGTGTCGCCCGGGCCTTTGCCGGCGCCCCATCCGGCGGCGCGGTTGTCGTCCACTTCCGCCGCCAGCGCCGCCAGCTTGTCTGCCTCCAGCAGGCTTTGCACCGGCAGCGTAACGTGGCGCGGGTCAGTAATGTACTTATCGCGCAGCGCAAACGCCTTTTTGGTCGCCTCGACGATGCGGTGTACGGTTTCCTCTTCGTCGGCGTGAGCCATATCCAGATGGTCGGTGATGCCGAGAATGGCGAGCGACACCAGCCCCTGGGTCGGCGGCGTCATGTTATAGATTTCGCCATGGGAGTGGTGTAGGCGCAGCGGCACCCGCTGACGGGCGCGGTGAGCGGTGAGATCCTGGTACGTTATCGGCATGCCGAGCTCCGCCATCTCCTGCGCCATCAGCTTTGCCAACGGCCCGCGATAAAAGCTCTCCAGCCCTTCGGTGGTCAGCCGCGTCAGGGTTTGCGCAAGCTTCGGCTGGCAGAAACGCGAGCCGGGGCGCGGTGTTTCGCCCCGGGTGAGAAAGGTCTGCGCAAAGCCTGGCATCTCCACCAGTTCAGCGTATTTATTCTCTGTGGCGTGCGCCTGAGAGAGCGTAACGGGAATGCCGTCGGCGGCGTAGCGGATGGCGTCGGCAAGCAGGCGAGACAGCGGCAAGCGCCCGCCGCCCCAGCGGGCGGAAAGCTTCAGCGCCTCATCCCAGCCGCTTATCGTCCCCGGCACCGTCAGCGCCGCGCGGGGGCCGCGATGGGGAATGGCGGCATGGTCAGCGTACCACTCAAGTGTGGCGAGCGAACCCGCCGCGCCGCTGGCGTCTATCGCCACCGGTTCGCCCTCCGGCGGCACAATCAGCCAGAAGCCGTCGCCGCCGATGCCGTTCATGTGGGGATACACCACGGCGATGGTCGCGGCGGCGGCCACCATCGCTTCTATCGCGTCGCCGCCGTGGCGCAGCACCGAAAGCGCGGTTTCGCTGGCGAGGTGATGCGGTGTTACCGCCATGCCGGAAGGGGCCATATTGCTTTGCATCGTGTTGCTCTCTTATGGGCAAGTCAGGTAGGGGGTGAGGCAAAAACCGTTCCAGGTTGACCGTATTCGTTTCATTGTGCGAGGGTAAGATGAAACGAAAGTTACAGGAGCAGCCATGCAACAGTTAGACGAGCGCCTGCGCGCCTGCTACAGCCAGCTTTCCGTGCAGGAGCAGCGCGTGGCGGCTTTCATTATGGATCATTTCGACGACCTGATTAGCTACAACAGCGTCGAGCTGGCCCGCCTTAGCGGGGTATCGAAAGCGACGGTAAGCCGCCTTTTTAAGCGCCTTGGCTACGATCGTTATAAGGCGATGCGCGAAGAGCTGCGCGAGCTGCGCCAGAGCGGCATGCCGCTTGCGGAGAACCGCGACGCGGTGCAGGGCAACACGCTGCTGGCGCGCCACTACAAGCAGGAGATGGCGAATCTGGCGCAATGGGTGAACGCGCTGGACGCGCAGCAGTTCGCCGGGGTGGTCGGCGCGCTCGGCAGCGCGCGCCGGGTTTTTATTCTCGGCCTGCGCAACAGCGCGCCGGTGGCGCTGCATCTGCGCCAGCAACTCTTGCAAAGCCGCGGCGGCGTTACGCTTATCCCGCAGCCGGGCCAGACGCTGGCGGAAGAGCTGGTGGATTTAACCGCGGAAGATTGCGTGGTGGTGGTGGCGTTTCGCCGTCGGCCCCGCGTTATCCGCCCGCTGCTTGCGCAGTTGAAGCAGCAGGGCGTCCCGGTGGCGCTTATCAGCGAACCGCAGGCGAGCGGCCTGAGTGGGCTTGCCCGCTGGCATCTCGCCACGCCGCTCGACAGCGTGTCTGCCTTCGACAGCTACAGCGGGGCGATGAGCCTCGTTAATCTGCTGGCCAACGCCGTGCTGCACAACACGCTGAGCGAAGGCCGTCAGCGCATTCATCATATCGCCGCGCTCTATGGCGAACTGGACGAACTGGAGCAGCGTTAACGCCCTTTGGTGGTGCAGTTGCACCACCGGGATGTCCCGCTTTGGTTCAGCGCGTCATTTCGCACCTTTTCCCTTTCCGGACGGAGGCCGCGAGCTTTCTCGCTTTCGCCGTTGTTTTTGCCAGTGGCACATTAGTTGCAAAATAATTCTTAACGAATCGTTTGTTTCATGTCGCCCGGCCAGACCATAAAGGAATTTCTCATGTCAGCAAATGCACACTACCCGCAGATCAACCCGCCGCACCGCCTGCTGATGGGGCCGGGGCCGATTAACGCCGACCCGCGCGTGCTGCGCGCCATGGCGAGCCAGCTTGTCGGCCAGTATGACCCGGTGATGACCGGCTACATGAACGAAGTGATGGCGCTCTACCGCGACGTCTTTCGCACGCAAAACCGCTGGACAATGCTGGTGGACGGCACGTCGCGTGCGGGCATCGAGGCGATTCTGGTCTCCGCCATTCGCCCCGGCGACAAAGTGCTGGTGCCGGTGTTTGGCCGCTTCGGCCATCTGCTGTGTGAAATCGCCCGCCGCTGCCGCGCCGAGGTGCACGCTATTGAGGTGCCGTGGGGAGAGGTGTTTACCCCGGACCAGATTGAAGAGGCTATCAAAAAAGTGAAGCCGCGCCTGCTGCTTACCGTGCAGGGCGACACCTCCACCACCATGCTCCAGCCGCTGGCGGAGCTGGGCGACATCTGCCGTCGCCACGGCGTGCTCTTTTATACCGACGCCACCGCGTCGCTCGGCGGCAACGAGCTGCAAACCGACGCCTGGGGGCTGGACGCTGTCTCCGCCGGCCTGCAAAAGTGCCTCGGCGGCCCGTCCGGCAGCTCGCCTGTTACCTTGAGCGCGCAGATGGAAGAGGCTATCCGCCGTCGTAAGCACGTGGAGGAGGGCATTCGCACCGCCGCCCATGAGGATGGCGATGAGGAGATGATCTACTCCAACTATTTCGACCTCGGCATGGTGATGGATTACTGGGGGCCGGAGCGGCTGAACCACCATACCGAAGCCACCAGCATGCTGTTCGCCGCCCGCGAGTGCGCGCGGATCATGCTGGAAGAGGGCATGGATAACCTTATCGCCCGTCACGCACTGCACGGCGACGCGCTGCTGGCGGGCATTCAGGGCATGGGGCTTGAGCCGTTCGGCGATCTCCGTCACAAGATGAATAACGTGCTCGGCGTGGTTATCCCTTCGCAGGTGCACGGCGAGGCGGTGCGCAAGCTGCTGCTGGAAGATTTCCATATTGAGATTGGCACCTCTTTCGGCCCGCTGCAGGGGAAAATCTGGCGCATCGGCACCATGGGCTACAACGCTCGCAAAGACTGCGTGCTGCAAACCCTGACGGCGCTGGAGGCGGTACTCAACCGCCTGGGCTTTAAAACCACCCAGGGCGCGGCGATGCAGGCGGCGTGGGACGTTTATGCGCGGAGCGCCGTATGAATGCACTGATGACCAGCCACGAGGCGAGCCTCGGCGCCGCGCGCGTTATGCAGCGCTGCGACCAGCTTGCGCACATCAGCGAAACGCCGGGGCAGCTCACCCGTGTTTACCTCTCGCCGGAGCATTTGCGCGCCAACGCGCTGGTGGCGCAGTGGATGAACGACGCGGGCATGCTCACCTGGCAGGATGCGGTGGGGAATATCTGCGGCCGCTACGAGGGGGCGACGGAAGGCGCCAGCGCCGTGCTGCTCGGTTCGCATCTGGATACGGTGCGCAACGCCGGGCGCTACGACGGCATGCTGGGCGTGATAAGCGCGATTGAGCTGGTCGACTGGCTCAACCGCCATAACCTGCGTCTGGCGCAGGCGATTGAGATTGTCGGCTTCGCCGATGAAGAGGGCACCCGCTTTGGCGTTACGCTGCTTGGCAGCCGCGGGCTGACCGGCAGCTGGCCCGCAGGCTGGCTGGAGGAGCGGGACGCGCAGGGCGTCACGATGGCGCAGGCGCTGGTTAACGCCGGGCTTGACCCCGCGCGCATCGGCGAGGCGGCGCGGAACGCGGCGGACTTCAGCGCTTACCTGGAGCTGCACATTGAGCAGGGCCCGGTGCTGGAGCGCGAAAACCTGGCGCTGGGGGTGGTCACCGCCATCAACGGCGCGAAACGCCTTGCCTGCCGCTTTACGGGCGAGGCGGGGCACGCGGGCACGGTGCCGATGAGCCACCGCCGCGACGCGCTGGCGGCGAGCGCCGAATGGATGGTGTTTATCGAGCAGACTACCCGCAGCTGGGGACCGGAGCTGGTGGCGACCGTTGGCACGCTCGCCTGCGAGCCGGGCGCGGTGAACGTTATCCCCGGCGCGGTCAACCTGACGCTGGATATCCGCAGCCCCAGCGACGCGCAGCTGGAAACGCTGCTGGCCCGCCTGCTGGAAGAGGCGGAGCAGATAGCGATCCGCCGGGGGCTCACCTTCAGTCAGGATACCTATTACGCGATCCCGGCGACGCTTTGCGATCAAACCCTGCAGGAGACGCTGGCGGGCGCGCTGGAGGCGACGCAGGGGCAGGCGCTGCGGCTGCCGAGCGGCGCGGGCCACGACGCCATCGCCATCGCCGAACGCTGGCCGGTCGGCATGCTGTTTGTGCGCTGCGCGGGGGGCGTCAGCCATCATCCGGCGGAAGCGGTGCAGGAAACGGACGTGGCGCTGGCGTTGGTCGCCCTGAGCCAGACGGTGACGACGCTTGCGCAGCACGCCTCGCCGCTGGCGCGCTTCAACGGCGCGAGCGAAGAGGACGCGGCGGCGATGATCTCTCCCTGTGTGGCCCTGCCGCACTGGACGGCGTCGCTGGTGCGGGGGCGGCCTTACGCCTCGCCCGGCCACCTGCTGGATGAAGCGGATGCGCTGGCGCGCGGCTGGAGCCTTGACGACCTGAACCTGGCGCTGAGCGCGCATCCGCGCATTGGCGAAAAAGCGCGGGGCGAAAGCAAAGAGGCCGCGCTTTCACGCGGCGAACAGGCGGCGGTTAACGCCCGGGACGCGGCGCTTGCCGACGCGCTGGCGGCTGGCAACGCCGCCTACGAGGCGCGCTTTGGCCGCGTCTTTCTTATTCGCGCCAGCGGGCGCAGCGGCGAGGAGATCTTAAGCGAGCTGTCGCGCCGCATGGAGAACGATGCTGAGCAGGAAGCGGCGGAAGCGCTGGACCAGCTGCGGCAAATCACCCTGTTACGGCTGGAAGGAGCCTTGCACCCATGAGTTCGCTCTCAACCCATATTCTCGATACCGCGCTCGGCAAGCCCGCCAGCGGCGTGGCGCTTCGCCTGGAGCAGCAGACGGCGCAAGGCTGGGAGACGCTTTGCGAAGCGCTGACCGACGCCGACGGCCGCTATAACGCGTTCACGCAGGCGCCGCTGAGCGCTGGCCGCTACCGGCTGACGGCGGAAATTGGTCTCTATTTTGCCCAGACCCTGCGCGAAACGCTCTACCCGACGGCGCAGATAGATTTCGTCGTTGCCGCAGGCGGCGGGCATTACCATCTGCCGTTTTTGATCTCTCCCTGGTCGTGGTCCACCTACCGCGGCAGCTGATTCTCACTCACGTAACGGAAGGGCACTATGAACAGAGAAAGCGCCTGCGCGCGCCCGGAAGACCAGCGTTACCCGGCGGTAAAAACCTTCGCCTGGGGCTTACAGCACGTGTTGACCATGTACGGCGGCATCATCGCGCCGCCGCTGATTATCGGCTCCGCCGCCGGGCTTTCGGGGGAGGATATCGGTCTGCTGGTGACCGCCGCGCTGTTTATCAGCGGGCTTTCCACGCTGCTGCAATCCTTCGGCCTGCCGTTTTTCGGCTCAAAGCTGCCGCTGGTGCAGGGCGTCTCCTTTGCCGGCGTGGCGACGATGGTGACTATCGTCTCCGGCGGCGGCGGGCTGCCGGTGGTCTTTGGCGCGGTGATCGCCTCTTCGCTGCTCGGGCTGCTGATTACGCCTTTCTTTGCGCACATTATTCGCTTCTTCCCGCCGGTGGTGACAGGCTGCGTGATTACGGTTATCGGCCTGTCGCTGATGCCGGTGGCGGCCCGCTGGGCGATGGGCGGTAACGCGAAAGCGCCGGACTGGGGCGCACCGTCGAATATCGGCCTCGCCGCGCTGACGCTTGGCGTCATTTTGCTGCTCAACCGCCTTGGGCGCGGCGGCGTTACCCGCATCGCGGTGCTGGCGGCGATGGTCATCGGCACGCTGGCGGGCGTCGCCGCCGGCAAAGCGGATTTCAGCGCCGTTTTTCAGGGCGACTGGCTGGCGATGCCGACGCTCTTCGCCTTCGGCATGCCGGTGTTTGACAGCGCCGCCATTCTCTCCATGTTCCTGATCGTGTTAGTGCTGCTGACCGAAACCACCGCCGGGCTGATGGCGGTGGGGGAGATTGTCGGCACCGACGTCAACGGGCGGCGCATCGCCAACGGCCTGCGCGCCGACATGCTCACCAGCGCGCTGGCGCCGGTGTTTAACTCTTTCCCGCAGAGCGCCTTTGCGCAGAATATTGGGCTGGTGGCGCTCACCGGCATTAAAAGCCGCTTTGTGGTGAGCGCGGGCGGGGTGATTTTGCTCGTGCTCGGCCTGCTGCCGGTGTTAGGCCGCGTGGTTGCCGCTATTCCCATGCCGGTGCTGGGCGGCGCGGGCGTAGTGCTGTTCGGCTCGGTGGCGGCGAGCGGCATCCGAACGCTGTCGAAAGTGGATTACAAAGAGAATATGAACCTGGTGGTGGTGGCGACGTCGCTGGCCTTCGGCATGATCCCCATCGTGATGCCCGCTTTTTACGATCAGTTCCCCGGCTGGGTACGCACGCTGTTTCACTCGGGCATCAGCGCCACCTGCCTTGTCGCCTTCGTGCTGAATATTCTGTTTAACGGCAAGTTTGTCGCCCTCGCCGCGCGGGGGAGGGCGAAGACGGTTAGCTAAGGGTAAACGGGTCGGCGTCCTGCCAGGCGGGGAACTTCTCGCGGTACTCGCGCAGGGCGCTGAGCGAGAGCTCGGCGTCAAGGCGCATCGCCTGATGGGCCACCCCTTCAGCCAGAATCTCCCCCTGCGGGCTGACGATGCGGCTGTCGCCCCGATAGTGGTGGCCGTTGCCGTCGCTGCCGACGCGGTTGCAGCCCGCCACGTAAGCCTGGTTTTCAATGGCGCGCGCCACCAGCAAGGATTGCCAGTGCAGCGAGCGCGGCGCGGGCCAGTTGGCGACATAGAGCGCGAGATCGTAGTCGTTGCGGTTGCGCGACCAGACCGGGAAGCGCAGGTCGTAGCAGACCAGCGGCAGGATGCGCCAGCCGCGCCACTCGATAACCAGACGCGCTTCGCCCGCCACGTAGTGATGATGCTCGTCAGCCATGCGGAACAGGTGGCGCTTGTCGTAAAAATGCACGTTGCCCTCCGGCTCCACCAGCAAAAAGCGGTTAACCGGGCCGCGTTCAGTTTGCAGCGCCGCGCTGCCTGCGACCATCGCGCCAGTCTGCTGCGCTTTTTCCCGCAGCCAGGCCACCACTTCCGCTTCCGGCATTGACTGCTGCGCCGCTTCCATGGCGAAGCCGGTGGTGAACATCTCCGGCAGCACGATAAGATCCCGTCCGGTAATGGCTTCCAGCTGAATATCGAAATGACGCAAATTGGCAGGGCCGTCCATCCAGACCAGCGGCTGCTGCAACAGGGTGAGTTTTAAACCAGGCACGATTAAGGCTCTCTGTAAAAAGGGCGATGTTTCCACTGTAGCACGAGAGGCGAACAAACTGGCAAGAAGAGCAAGAGGCAAAAGGTGGGATAAAAAAGCCCCGCATGTTGCGGGGCTGAGGGTTAAGCGGCTTCTACGTTTCGCACGTTATCCGGCAGCTTTACCGGCTGGGTGGCGAGCGCTTCCGGCTCGAAATCGTCTACGTTAATACTGCGCAGACGGCTCGCTTCGGCGCGGGTCAGAATTTCCGCTTCCTGCGGATTGATGCGACCTTCTTTGAGCATCAGCGCCGCCAGCTCATCCAGACGGGTGAACGGCATGTTGTTGCCCAGCTCTTTGCACAGACGCAGGTGAATCGGCTCGGCGGCCATCACATCCGCCAGCGCCGCCTCCAACAGGCCCGCCGGGTTATGCTCGCTCGGCGTCAGGTACTGGCCGCGGCCAAGGCGGGAGCGGGTTTCCGACGGGATTTGCAGGATCTTCGCCACTTTATGGTCAAGCTTGTCTGAAGGCGCGTCATAACGGCGGCCCAGCGGGAAGATAGCCAGACGCAGCAGGCCCGCCACCGCGCCGTTCGGGAAGTTGCGCAGCAGGTCGTCAATCGCCTGTTCCGCCTGATAAAGCGCGTCCTGCACACCCCAGTGCACCAGCGGCAGATCCGCCTCGTGGCGACCTTCGTCGTCATAGCGCTTGAGCACTGCCGAGGCGAGATAGAGCTGGCTTAACACGTCGCCCAGACGCGCGGAGATGCGCTCGCGGCGTTTCAGGCTGCCGCCCAGCACCGCCATGGAGACATCCGACAGCAGCGCAAGGCTAGCGCTCAGGCGATTCAGGTGTTGATAATAGCGCTTCGTAGCGTCTTTGGTCGGCGCGGCGCTGGTCAGGCCGTTGGTCAGGCCGAGCCAGAAGCTGCGCACCGTGTTGCTGCCCACGTGGCCGATATGGCGGAAGAGCAGCTTGTCGAACGCATTCACATCGTTGTTCTGCGCGGCGGCCATCTCTTCCAGCACGTACGGATGGCAGCGGATGGCGCCCTGGCCGAAGATCATCATGCTGCGGGTAAGGATGTTGGCCCCTTCCACGGTGATGGCGATAGGCGCCCCCTGGTAACCACGGGCCAGAAAGTTGCTTTCGCCAAGCATAATGCCTTTGCCGCCCGCGATATCCATCGCATCGATAATCGAGCGCTGGCCGCGGTGCGTGCAGTGGTATTTCACAATCGCCGACAGCACCGCCGGTTTTTCGCCAAGCATAATGCCGTAGGTGATAAGCGAGGCGGCGGCGTCCATCACATAGGCGTTGCCCGCAATGCGCGCCAGCGGCTCTTCGATCCCTTCCATCTTGCCGATAGAGATTTTGAACTGGCGGCGAATATGAGCGTAAGCGCCCGTCGCCAGCGCGATGGTTTTCAGGCTGCCGGTGGAGTTAGAAGGCAGGGTGATGCCGCGGCCCACGGAGAGGCATTCCACCAGCATACGCCATCCCTGACCGGCCATTTTCGGTCCGCCAATGATGTAGTCGATCGGCACGAAGATATCTTTGCCGCGGGTCGGGCCGTTCTGGAACGGCACGTTCAGCGGGAAGTGGCGTCTGCCAATCTCCACGCCCGGGGTGCTTGTCGGGATAAGCGCGCAGGTGATGCCGAGCTCTTCCTGGTCGCCCAGCAGATGGTCCGGGTCGGAGAGTTTAAACGCGAGGCCCAGCACGGTGGCGATAGGGGCAAGCGTAATGTAGCGCTTGTTCCAGGTCAGGCGCATGCCGAGCACTTGCTCGCCTTGCCACTCGCCCATGCAAACCACGCCGGTGTCGGGAATAGCGCCTGCGTCGGAGCCCGCTTCAGGGCTGGTGAGCGCGAAGCAGGGGATCTCCTGGCCGCGCGCCAGGCGAGGCAGGTAGTGATCTTTCTGCTCATCGGTGCCGTAGTGTTGCAGCAGTTCGCCCGGGCCGAGGGAGTTCGGCACGCCGACGGTGATGGCGAGAATGCCGGAAACGCCCGCCAGTTTTTGCAGCACGCGAGACTGGGCGTAAGCGGAGAACTCCAGCCCGCCGTACTCTTTCTTGATGATCATCGCGAAGAAGCGGTGCTCTTTTAAGTACGCCCACAGTTCCGGCGGCAGATCCGCCATTTCATGGGTTATCTGGAAATCGTTCGCCATGCGGCACGCTTCTTCTACCGGGCCGTCGAGAAACGCCTGCTCTTCGGCGGTCAGCTGCGGTTTCGGGTAGTTATGCAGCTTCTGCCAGTCCGGGTTGCCGCGGAACAGGTCGCCTTCCCACCAGGTGGTGCCCGCATCGATCGCTTCTTTCTCGGTGCGGGACATCGGCGGCATCACTTTACGGAAGCCGCGGAATACCGGCGCGGAGATAAGGGCTTTGCGCATTGGCGTAAAGAGGAAGGGGACAAGAATAATCGCCAGCGGCACCAGCACCCAGATGGACCACAGGCCCGCCGCGCCGAGCGCCGCTGTCCACGCCAGCAGAATCAGGCTGCTTAGCAGAAGGCTCACCCGGTGATAGAAGAGCGCACCGAGCAGAATGACGGTTGCAACAATACTCAAAATCATCATAGAGAAAAGCTCCCTGGCTTGTAGGAGGTCTGACCACTTGTGATGTTATGGTTGTAGAGGATGTGACGTTTTTTAGCAATGTGTTCACAAAATAATTACAACCTGGCTCACATTGTTGCCGCACGGAAAAACAAAACCGCCGCCGCGCTCACCCCGCGACGCTTCTCGCTTTCGGCGCTATCCGGTACACTGCGTGGTGATATTTTCTAAATGCTGAAGGACATCCTCATGTACCAGGATCTGATTCGTAACGAACTGAACGAAGCGGCGGAAACGCTGGCGAATTTCCTGAAAGAAGACGCCAATATTCACGCCATTCAGCGCGCGGCGGTGCTGCTGGCGGACAGCTTCAAGGCGGGCGGCAAAGTGCTCTCCTGCGGCAACGGCGGCTCCCACTGCGACGCCATGCATTTCGCCGAAGAGCTTACCGGGCGCTACCGTGAAAACCGTCCGGGCTACCCGGCTATCGCCATTTCCGACGTCAGCCATATCTCCTGCGTCGGCAACGATTTCGGTTACGACCACATCTTTTCCCGCTATGTGGAGGCGGTCGGACGCGAGGGCGACGTGCTGCTCGGCATCTCCACGTCTGGCAACTCCGCTAACGTGATTAAAGCGATTGAAGCGGCGCGCGCGAAAGGCATGAAGGTGATTACTCTGACCGGTAAAGACGGCGGCAAAATGGCGGGCTCGGCGGATATCGAAATCCGCGTGCCGCACTTTGGCTATGCTGACCGTATTCAGGAAATCCATATCAAGGTTATCCATATCCTGATCCAGCTTATCGAAAAAGAGATGGTGAAGGCGTAAGGCAGTCGGGGGCCGCGGCCCCCTTTTCAGCGCGGTGGGAGGTGGAAATGTGTGAACTGCTCGGGATGAGCGCCAATGTGCCAACGGATATTTGCTTTAGCTTTACCGGCCTGGTGCAGCGCGGCGGCGGCACAGGGCCGCATAAAGACGGTTGGGGCATTACCTTCTATGAAGGCAAAGGCTGCCGCACGTTTAAAGATCCGCAGCCAAGCTATAACTCCCCCATCGCGAAATTAGTGCAGGATTACCCGATAAAATCCTGCTCTGTTGTCGCGCATATCCGCCAGGCGAACCGCGGCGAGGTGGCGCTGGAAAACACCCACCCCTTTACCCGTGAGCTGTGGGGCCGCAACTGGACCTACGCCCATAACGGCCAGCTTAAAGGCTACAAAACGCTGCAAACCGGTCAGTTCCGCCCGGTGGGGGAAACCGACAGCGAAAAGGCGTTCTGCTGGCTGTTGCACAAGCTGACCCAGCGCTATCCGCGCACGCCGGGCAATATGGAAGCGGTGTTTCGCTATATCGCCACGCTGGCGACCGAGCTTCGCGAGAAAGGCGTTTTTAACATGCTGCTTTCGGACGGGCGTTACGTGATGGCGTTCTGCTCCACTAACCTGTTCTGGATAACAAGGCGCGCGCCGTTTGGCGTGGCGAAGCTTTTGGATCAGGACGTGGAGATAGACTTCCAGAAAGAGACCACACCTAACGATGTGGTCACGGTGATTGCCACTCAGCCGCTGACGGGCAATGAAACCTGGCACAAGATAATGCCAGGCGAGTGGGCGTTATTCTGCCTTGGGGAGCGTATAGTTTGACGCCAGCTGCGGGTGAACCACCTGGCTGCTGATAGGCTTGCTCACCACGTAGTTGCCGTTAGAGACGGAAACCACCGGCGGCTGGCGGGTCATGGCGAAGTAGTCGTAGCCCGGCTTCAGCTGTTTCCAGAAGTTGATGTAGTAGGAGTACTTGTGGCGCTCCATGTTGGCGTCGGTCATGCGGAACGGGTAGATGCTTATCTGCACGCGAGGCTGGCCGAACACCAGCGCGCCGGTCACGAACTGGAAAATCTCGTCGATATTTTTGTCCGTCATGGCGTAGCAGCCCACCGACACGCAGGCGCCGTGGATCATTAAATATTTCCCTTCATAACCGTGTGCGCGGTCATAGGCGTTCGGGAAGCCGATGTTGATAGCCTTATAGAAGCGGCTGTCCGGCTTAAGCTGCGGACGCTCCACGGTGTAGAACCCTTCCGGGCTTTTAAAATCGCCCTGACGCTGTTTCGGGCCCAGACCGCCGGAGTAGTTACAGATTTTATAGCTGTCGAGCAGTTGATACTGTTCGCCCATCTTCACGTAAAGATCCAGCGTGCGCTCTTCTTTGAAGATCTGGATATAGACCGGCGAACCCATTAACTGCTGTTTTAGTTCTGATTTGATAGGGGTGTTACTGTCGCTGCTGAGCAAACTGGCAAAAGACATGCACGGCATCAGGAGCATTGCGATAAACAATGCAATTTTACGCATACTGCTTATTTCCTTGATAAATCTGTAACAATGCCAGGACGGCGAGAGAGCCCAAAATAAGATTATTCTGTCTCGGGAGCGCTCACATTAGCACCGCTGTTATTTTTCGCAAGCGTTGACTGCTGCGTTTACACTTCAGTTTTACTTAAACCGCCAAAGCGCTGCGTAATGTGACCGGAGACGAGCCAGAAGGTTCGCAAAAAACGTCTGGCTTAAACGTAAAAATTCAGATGACGCGCGCCGCTTTCGCGGCGCGAAACGTTAACCCTTGCGGGCGCTAAACTGACTCGGCGCATCCACCATCACGCCATCGGCGTTCAGTTCCACCGCTTTTTCATAGTCCTGTGGCGAATTAACGCCGAAAAAGAGGATGTGCGCTTCGCCGTGCGAGCGAAAGCACGCCATTGCCTCTTTATCCCAGGTCAGCGTCGCAGCGGAGACGCCTTCGCCCAGCGTGAATTTTTCCACCACCTCCACGTTGCGGTTCAGTTCAAGCCCATACCAGCGCGGTTGTTCATCGGCGACAGGCGGCGGGCACTGGTGCGAGAGCGAAACCGTAGCCAGCCGGGTGCGGGTTTCGCTGCGGGTGACGAAGCGCGGCACGGCGGCGGGCAGGGCGCTGATATACCGGTCTTCCGTTGAGTAGACACGCACGCGCCCGAGGCTGCGCGTTTTCTCAAGCACCGCCAGCAGCCGTCGCCCCATCTCCTCCGGCGCGGCGTCCGGCGATTTGATGTCGAGATAAAACGGCGTTTGCGGCCACCTTTGCAGCACGGCTTCCAGCGTCGGGATGGTGGCGCCTTTGCCGCGCCAGGGGTGCGTGGTGTCGCCCCATTTCCAGCCCGCGTCGATGGCGCCGAGCTCTGCAGCGGTGAAACGGGAGACCGGGCCGTTGCTGTTCGTCAGCGCGCTTAAGTCGCTCGGGCGATAAAGCACCGGCACGCCGTCTTTGCTGAGCTGCACCGTTACCCACACCGCGTCGGCGCGGTTTTTTAGCGCCAGCTCGATAGCGGGCAGGGTGTTTTCCGGCGCGTCGCCGGTGCCGCCCCGGTGGGCTATCAGCTGTGGGCTGGCGCAGGCCAGGGTGGAGGCGGCAAGCAGCAGCGTGGCAAGCGAAACTCGGGTCATGCTTTTCTTCCTTAATCTTTATTATTCAACAGGCGGCGGAGGCTTCTTGGTATCACAGCTTTATGACAGTGAATGGAGGGTGGTTGCCGCCGCGCCCATTTTTTGCCAGACTGTATGAACATACAGTGCGGGGCTTCGCGATGCGTAAAATCATTCATGTCGATATGGACTGCTTTTTTGCGGCTGTCGAGATGCGCGACAATCCGGCCCTGCGCGATATTCCGCTCGCCATCGGCGGCAGCCGCGAACGGCGCGGCGTAATCAGCACCGCGAACTACCCGGCGCGTAAATATGGCGTGCGCAGCGCCATGCCCACCGCCATGGCCCTCAAGCTTTGTCCGCACCTTACGCTGCTGCCTGGGCGTTTTGACGCCTATAAAGAAGCTTCCGCCCATATCCGTGAAATCTTCTCCCGCTATACCTCGCTGATTGAACCGCTGTCGCTCGACGAAGCCTATTTAGATGTCACCCACAGCCCGCACTGCTACGGCTCCGCCACGCTGATGGCGAAAGAGATTCGCCAGACTATTTTGGACGAGCTGCAGCTCACCGCGTCGGCGGGCATCGCGCCAGTGAAGTTTCTCGCCAAGATAGCCTCCGATCTCAACAAGCCCAACGGGCAGTATGTGATAACGCCGGAAGAGGTGCCGGAGTTTCTGCGCACGCTGCCGCTCGGCAAGATCCCGGGCGTGGGGAAAGTGACGGCGGCAAAGCTCGAAAGCCTCGGGCTGCGCACCTGCGAGGATGTGCAAAACAGCGATCTCGCCGCGCTGCTCAAGCGCTTTGGCAAGTTTGGCCGCGTGCTGTGGGAGCGCAGCCAGGGAATAGACGAGCGCGAGATAAGCAGCGACAGGCAGCGTAAATCGGTAGGGGTGGAGCGTACGCTTGCACAGGATATTCATGAATGGTCCGAGTGCGAGGCGATTGTCGAGCGCCTTTACCCGGAGCTGGAGCGCCGCCTCGCCGCCGTACAGCCGGATTTGCGCATCGCCCGTCAGGGGGTGAAGCTGAAATTCAACGATTTCCAGCTCACCACGCAGGAGCACGTCTGGCCGATGCTGAACAAAGACGATTTGCTCGCCACCGCCCGTAAAACGTGGGAAGAACGCCGGGGCGGGCGCGGCGTGCGGCTGGTGGGGCTGCACGTTACCTTGCTCGACCCGCAAATTGAGCGTCAGCTGGTGCTGGGGCTTTAAGGGCAGGCAGGAGTGTTCTGCGGTGGCGCTGCGCTTATCCGCCCTGGGTATGCCGTAAACCCTCACCCTGGCCCTCTCCCAGGAAGGGCGAGGGGAAAAGGCGCGGACCTGCGCGGGCGCCTATTCACTCGCTGGCCGGTTCCCTCCCCGCCGGGGTGAGTGGCTGACGACAACACAAACGTAATGCGTTACGCTTCCTCCAGCAGCCGACCGGAAAAATCACGATGAACCATGTCACCCTTCGCGACTACCAGCCGCAGGATCTCCCCTGGCTGGCGCAGCTGTTCATTCTCTCGGTTACCGAAGTGGCCAGCCGGGACTATAGCCCCGCCCAGATCCGTGCCTGGGCGCAGGTGGACGAAGCCTGCTGGCGGGAACGGCTCGCCCGCGCCCGCGTTTTCGTCGCCTGCGACGGTGAAAAGCGGCTTGGGTTTATCTCGCTTGAGCATGAAGGGCATATCGATTTGCTGTTTGTCCACCCGCAGGCCCTGCGCCGGGGAGTTGCCGCCGCGCTGCTGGCGCGTCTGGAGCAGGCGGCCCGCCAGCAGCGGTTAACCCGTCTGACTACCGATGCGAGTATTACCGCGCGGCCGTTTTTTGCGGCCAACGGCTTTAGCATTGAGCAGGTGCAAACCGTGGCGCTGCGCGGAGAAACGTTTACTAACTACCGCATGGTAAAAACACTGTCGACAACATAAAGCAGCCCGGGCTGCTCCTACCTAAACTAATAGGCAGGCGCTTTTTTTCGCCGCTGGCGGTTGTGGCGGGGTGGCCATGTGGTTATTATGCAAGCCGTTTTTTTCCATTCTCTTCATCTGCAAAGGAGGCACATCATGACTTACTCACCGCTGATTACGCTTTGCAGACTGACCCAGGAATAATTTCCTCGCTTTTTTTGCCCGGGTTTTCGTCTGCCACATCCTTATTTTTTTCCTGTTACAGGATGGGTATATGGGCAATTTTATACGTCCCTTATCTGACGCCGTCGCTTACGTTGCGTCGGATGACCTCTGGATCGAAAGCGACGCCACCCGGCAGCTTTTAAACACCGCCAGATTGCCGGGCATGACGCGCGTCGTCGGCATGCCGGATCTGCATCCAGGCCGCGGGTATCCCGTCGGCGCGGCATTTTTCTCCGTTAACCATTTTTACCCGGCGCTGGTAGGCAACGATATCGGCTGCGGCATGGGGCTGTGGCAAACCTCGCTGCAGAGCCGCAAAGTGAATCTCGATAAGCTGGAAAAGCGTGCGCAGAGCTACAGCGATGCGGCGCCGCCAGAGTGGCTGGAAGCGGCTTTGCCGCCGACGCTGGCGGCGCACCCCTATGCCGCTTCTCTCGGCTCGGTCGGCGGCGGCAACCACTTCGCCGAATTGCAGCAGGTGGAGAGCGTTTACGATGACGAGGCGGTCAGCGCGCTCGGCATTAACGCAAAGCAGCTGTTGCTGCTGGCGCACAGCGGTTCGCGCGGCTTGGGCCAGCAGATCCTGCGCGCCCACGTGGAGCGCTTCTCCCACAGCGGTCTGGAAGAGGGCAGCGACGCGGCGAACGATTACCTGGCGCAGCATAACGACGCGCTTACGTTCGCCGTCGCCAACCGCGCGCTTATCGCCCGTCGCCTGCTTGAGCACTTCAGGGAAGAGGGGGAGCGGCTGCTCGACGTGAACCACAACCTGGTAGAGCCGTACGTTTTCAACGGCCAGCCCGGCTGGCTGCACCGCAAGGGCGCCACGCCCGCCAGCTGCGGCCCGGTTGTTATTCCCGGCTCGCGCGGCGATTACAGCTATCTGGTGCAGCCGTTAAACAGCAGCGATGCGCTTGATTCGCTGGCTCACGGCGCCGGGCGCAAATGGATGCGCACCGAGTGCAAAGGGCGGCTTTCCGGGAAATTCAGCCCGGCGCAGCTTGCCCGTACGCCGCTTGGCAGCCGGGTGATTTGCCGCGACCGCCAGCTTATCTATGAAGAGGCGCCGCAGGCGTACAAATCAATAGAGAGCGTGATGGAATGCCTCACGGGCGCCGGGCTGGTGAAGCCGCTGGCGCGCCTGAAGCCGGTGCTGACGCTGAAAACCAGCGGGGAGCGAAGCGAATGAGGCTGTTGCAACTCTCCTCCGCTCAGGGGCCGGACGAATGCTGTCTGGCGGTGAGCAAAGCGCTGGCGCGGCTGGCTGAGGAGGCCTGCGCCGCAGGCGTAACGCTGAACAGGGTGGAAGAAGAGCCGGGACGCGTGGCGGGCACGCTGCGATCGGTGCTGGTTTCGCTCACGGGCGAACAGGCGCAGGCGCTTGCCGAACGCTGGCGCGGCACGTTGCAGTGGACGTGCGAAAGCCCTTATCGCCCGCGCCATGGCCGCAAAAACTGGTTTATTGGCGCGGAGGTATTTACGCCGGTGAGCGAGGTGCCGGAAAGCGACATTCGCTTTGAGGCGCAGCGCGCCTCCGGGCCGGGCGGCCAGCACGTCAATAAAACCGACTCGGCGATACGCGCCACGCATCTGGCGAGCGGCATCAGCGTGAAGGTGCAGTCAGAGCGCAGCCAGCACGCCAATAAAAAGCTGGCGCGGCTGCTGATAGCCCACAAGCTGGAAGCGTTGCGGGAAGCGCAGCACGCCGGACAGAAGGCGCAGCGGCGGCGGTTTCATCATCAGATAGCGCGCGGCAACCCGCAGCGCTGCTTTACGGGCAAAGGCTTTACGCCCGTGAAGTAATAAAAAACCCCGCCCTGGTAAGGCGGGGTTTTTCGTTCTGCGGGGGAGTGTGCTGAGTAAGCGCGACAAACAAAAAAGGCGGCCCGCTGGCCGCCTTATTACACGCTTTCGCTTACTTAGCCGGAATGGCTTTCAGCAGCTCGGTCAGCAGCGTCCAGTACTGGCCCACGCTTTCAATGTGAACCTGCTCGTCCGGGGAGTGCGGACCGGTAATGGTCGGCCCGATGGAGACCATGTCCATCTCCGGGTACGGCTTCTTGAACAGGCCGCATTCCAGGCCAGCGTGGATAACCTGAATGTTCGGCGTCTTATTGAAGAGCTTCTGGTAAGTTTCACGCACCAGCGCCATTACCGGGGAAGAGGCGTCCGGCTGCCAGCCCGGGTAGCTGCCTTTGGCGACGGTTTCGGCGCCTGCAAGCTGGCCCAGCGCTTCCAGCGTCTGCACCACGTAATCTTTGCCGCTGTCGATAAGCGAGCGGATAAGGCAGATGATTTGCGCTTTGTCGGCATCGGTCGTCACCACACCGAGGTTCAGCGAGGTTTCCACCACGCCTTTAGCGACGTCGGAGTTGCGGATAACGCCGTTCGGCGTGGCGTTCAGCAGGCCGATAAAGGCATCGCGGCATTTCGCAGTCAGCGCGCCATGCTCAGCCGTCGCCTGCTCAACCAGCACGGTGATGTTTTTTTCTTTTGCAGAGAGTTCGTTATTCAGGATATCAAGGTACGCCGCCGCCAGGGTTTTCAGCGCATCGGCTTTATCCGCCGGAACGGCAAGCGTGGCGAACGCTTCACGCGGGATAGCGTTGCGCAGCGTGCCGCCGTTAAGGTCTATCAGGCGCGCGTCCAGTTCTTTGGCGTGAGCGAACAGGAAGCGGGCCAGCAGCTTGTTGGCGTTGCCGAGGCCTAAGTGAATATCCGCGCCGGAGTGGCCGCCCTTAAGGCCTTTTACCGTCAGCTTAACGGTCTGGTAGCCCGCCGGCACCGCTTCGCGCTCAAGCGCAAGGGTAGTGATGAAATCGATGCCGCCTGCGCAGCCCATGTAGATTTCACCCTCTTCTTCGGAGTCGGTGTTAATGAGAATATCGCCCTGCAGCCAGTTCGCCTGCAGACCAAACGCGCCGTCCATGCCCGCTTCTTCGGTCATGGTCAACAGCACTTCCAGCGGACCGTGCTGAACGGCGTCGTCCGCCAGCACCGCCAGCGCGGAGGCCATGCCGATGCCGTTGTCGGCGCCAAGGGTGGTGCCGCGCGCTTTCACCCATTCGCCGTCAACGTAAGGCTGGATAGGATCTTTGGTGAAGTCATGAACGGTGTCGTTATTTTTCTGCGGCACCATGTCGAGGTGCGCCTGCAGCACCACCGGCTTGCGGTTTTCCATGCCGGCGGTGGCCGGTTTGCGGATCAGAATGTTGCCTACCTGGTCGCGCTGCGCAAATAGCCCCTTTTCCTTCGCCCAGCCCATGATGTGTTCGGCGAGTTGTTCTTCATGGTAGGAAGGGTGAGGAATGGAGCAGATTTTAGCGAAAATATCCCACAGCGGTTGGGGGGAAAGCTGAGACAGTTCAGACACGTTAAGTCTCCTTGACGACGACCCGGCGAAGCCTCGCTGGCGGGTCACAGGTTATCATTGAAATGTGCCGCAAGCCTTGCCTGGGCGATGGGCTGAGAATACCACTTTATGCTGCGCCATGTAGCCCGCAGCGAGTAAAAACCAAGGCGCACCCGCGCAAGGCTGGTTTTTAGTGCGCCAGATCTCTATAATCTCGCGCAACCTATTTCCCCCCTGAACACTTTTTAAGCCATTTTTTTAACTGGCCGGGACACTTCACATGAGCGAAAAATACGTTGTCACCTGGGATATGTTGCAGATCCACGCGCGCAAGCTGGCAAGCCGCCTGCTGCCTTCTGAACAGTGGAAAGGCATTATTGCCGTTAGCCGCGGCGGTCTGGTGCCGGGCGCTCTGCTGGCGCGCGAACTGGGTATTCGCCATGTCGACACCGTTTGCATCTCCAGCTACGACCACGATAACCAGCGCGAAATGAAAGTGCTTAAGCGCGCCGAAGGCGACGGTGAAGGCTTCATCGTGGTGGACGACCTGGTTGACACCGGCGGCACCGCCGTCGCTATCCGTGAAATGTATCCAAAAGCGCGTTTCGTCACCATTTTCGCCAAGCCGGCCGGTAAGCCGCTGGTGGACGACTACGTGATCGACATTCCGCAGGATACCTGGATTGAACAGCCGTGGGACATGGGCGTGGTCTTCGTGCCGCCGCTGTCCGGCCGTTAATCGCCATTCTTACGATGTTTTACGCCCGGCTTTGCCGGGCGTTTTGTTTTTTTGGCGCCCGGGCGAGTACAATTAGAGTTCCTGTTGTTTTCATGGAGCCGGAAAGCTATGTCGCAGGCCAACCTTAGCGAAACCCTGTTCAAGCCGCGTTTTAAACACCCCGAAACCTCGACGCTGGTCCGCCGCGTGCATCACGCGCCGGCGCCGCATATTGAATCCACGCTGGAAGGCAAAACGGTGCCGCACTGGTATCGCATGATCAACCGCATTATGTGGGTCTGGCGCGGCGTCGACCCGCTGGAAATTCTCGACGTGCAGTCGCGCATCGTGCTGAGCGACGCCGAGCGCACCGATCCGGCGCAGTACGACACGGTGGTCGGCTATCGCGGCGGCAACTGGATCTATGAGTGGTCGAAGCAGGCGATGGCGTGGCAGCAGCGCGCCGCGCAGGAAACGGATGAAGCCCGCATCGGCAAAGCCTGGCTTCAGGCGGCGAACCTCTACAGCATCGCGGCCTATCCGCACCTGAAGGGCGATGAACTGGCGGAGCAGGCGCAGGTGCTGGCGAACCGCGCCTATGAAGAGGCCGCCACCCGCCTTGCCGGCAAACTGCGCGAGCTGGAGTTTACTGTTCCCGGCGGCGCGCCGATTAACGGCTTTCTGCACCTGCCTAAAGGCGGCGACGGCCCGTTCCCGACGGTGCTTATCTGCGGCGGGCTCGATTCCCTGCAAAGCGACTACTATCACCTTTTTGAGCACTACTTCGCGCCGCGCGGCCTCGCCATGCTCACTATCGACATGCCTTCCGTCGGCTTTTCTTCTAAATGGAAACTCACCCAGGATTCAAGCCTGCTGCACCAGCATGTGCTGAAGGCGCTGGAGAATCTCCCGTGGGTGGATCACACCCGCGTGGCGGCGTTTGGTTTTCGCTTCGGCGCCAACGTGGCGGTGCGGCTGGCGTATCTTGAAGCGTCGCGCCTGAAGGCGGTGGCCTGCCTCGGGCCGGTGGTGCATCAGTTGCTGAGCGACCCGGCGCGCCAGGCGCAGGTGCCGGAGATGTATATGGATGTGCTGGCAAGCCGTCTCGGCATGTATGACGCCTCCGACAGCGCGCTGCGCGTGGAGCTTAACCGCTACTCGCTGAAAACCCAGGGGCTGCTCGGCCGCCGTTGCCCGACGCCGATGCTCTCCGGTTTCTGGCAGGACGACCCGTTCAGCCCGGAAGAAGAATCGCGTTTAATCACCTCGTCATCTGCCGATGGCAAGCTGCTGGAGATCGCCTCCAGCCCGGTATACAGCAACTTTGACAAGGCGCTCACGGAAATTACCGGGTGGATGATTCATAAACTGCGTTAATTGATTGCTAAATTCCATCGGTTTGGTAAAACAGTTGCATCACAAAAGGAGATCGCAATGACGTTACCGAGTGGACACCCGAGAAGCCGATTGATCAAGAAATTTACTGCCCTTGGCCCGTACATCCGGGAAGAGCAATGTGAAGGAAACCGCTTCTTTTTTGACTGCCTGGCCGTTTGCGTTAACGTGAAGCCTGCGCCGGAGAAGCGAGAGTTCTGGGGATGGTGGATGGAGCTGGAAGGCCATGAAACCGGCTTTACCTACAGCTGGCATTTTGGGCTGTTTGATAAAGAAGGGAAATGGGTTCCGACCGTCATCAAAGACAGCGAAGTGACCGCGAAGCTTGAGCAAACGTTGCAGGGCTTCCATGAAAGGCTGCGCCAGCTGTTAGCTTCACTGGAATTAACGCTGGAGCCGGCGGAAAATTTCAGCGAGCAGTTACTGAAAAGAACCGCGTAATCGCGCGCTGAATAAAAGACTAACCCCGCCATTGAGCGGGGTTAATTTTTTATCGTAGCCACACGATTTATTTTGGGCGCCCTTTATTAAGGACGCCCGGGGTATTAATCAGAACTGGTAAACCATGCCTAACGCGACAACGTCGTCGTTGTTGAGATTAAGCGCGTTATTGTCATCCAGCTGGTTAATTTTGTAATCAACAAAAGCGGACATGTTTTTGTTGAAGTAATAGGTTGCCGCCACGTCGATATATTTCACCAGGTCAACATCGCCAATGCCGTTTTCCACATCTTTGGCTTTGGACTGAACGTAACCCACGGACGGACGCAGACCGAAATCGAACTGGTACTGTGCGACCACTTCGAACGCCTGGTTTTTGTTGGCGAAGCCGCTGACGCTGGCGTTGGCGCCGTTAATCACCGCGGTGCCGGAGAACGGCGTCATGTTGCGGGATTCGCCATACATGGCGGCCAGGTAGATGTTGTTGGCGTCATACTTCAGGCCGGAGGTCCAGGCTTCGGCGTTGTCGCCCTGGCCATACACGCCGCGTTTCTGCGTCAGCGTGCGGTTAGAGTTCGCGTAGGCCGCGCCCACGCTCACGCCGCTGTCGCCCAGCGCGTAGGTCAGAGAAGCGCCGAAGCCGTCGCCGTTCGCTTTGCTGGCGGCGCGGCCGTCGTTCTCGTTTTTACCCTGGTACTGAAGGGCGAACTTCAGACCGTCAACCAGACCGAAGAAATCGGTGTTGCGGTAGGTGGCGACACCGGTGGTGCGCCCGGTCATGAAGTTATCGGTTTTCACCATCGAGTCGGCGCCAAATTCCGGGATCATATCGGTCCAGGCTTCCACGTCGTACAGCACGCCGTAGTTACGGCCGTAGTCGATAGAGCCGAAATCGGCGATTTTCAGGCCCGCAAACGCAAGACGGGTTTTGGTGGCGCTGTTGGTGTTGTCGCCTTCCACACGGTTAGCGGCAACCTGATATTCCCACTGGCCGTAACCGGTCAGCTGGTCGTTAATTTGCGTGGCGCCTTTAAAACCTAAACGGATATAAGACTGGTCGCCGTCAACGGACGCGTTATCGCTGATATAGTGTTCCGCTTTTACGCGGCCATATAAATCCAGTTTATTTCCGTTCTTGTTATAAACTTCAGCGGCCTGTGCGGAAGCGGCAACCATTACGCCAGTGATCACTAATGCCAGAGTGCTCTTTTTCATTTTGAAATCCCGATAAGTAAAACGCGCTAATATTCGCGGGTCGTGAGACCTGTGAAAAAACAAGGAGCGTTTTAACGGTTCGAAATGAAAGATTTATTACAGATTCAGAAAAATTTTAAATTCGCTTAAAAAAGTGTAAACGTCATAAAAATGTCAATATCCGCCGTTACGCTTGCCGATCCTGCTCAACATCCGGTGCGCTTTTCCCGGGCAGCAGTTGGCAAGAAGGGCCGCGCCTGTTACAACGTCTCTTTGGTTTGAATTTTTCCATTTTCGTTGAAACGGCAGAGAATCATGAGTGACAGCCAGACCCTGGTGGTCAAACTGGGGACCAGTGTCTTAACCGGCGGATCGCGCCGCCTGAACCGCGCCCACATTGTCGAACTGGTGCGCCAGTGCGCCCAGCTTCACGCCGCCGGGCACCGTATTGTTATCGTCACCTCCGGGGCCATCGCCGCCGGGCGCGAGCACCTGGGCTACCCGGAGCTCCCGGCGACCATCGCCTCCAAACAGCTGTTAGCCGCGGTGGGGCAGAGCCGCCTGATCCAGCTCTGGGAACAGCTTTTCTCTATCTACGGCATTCATGTCGGGCAGATGCTGCTGACGCGCGCTGATATGGAAGACCGCGAGCGCTTCCTGAACGCCCGCGACACGCTCACCGCGCTGCTCGATAACCGCATCGTGCCGGTCATCAACGAAAACGACGCCGTCGCCACTGCGGAAATCAAAGTGGGCGACAATGACAACCTCTCGGCGCTGGCGGCCATTCTGGCTGGCGCCGATAAGCTGCTGCTGCTCACCGACCAGCAGGGCTTGTTCACCGCCGACCCGCGTAGCAACCCGGACGCGGAGCTGATTCAGGACGTGTATGGCATTGACGATGCGCTTCGCGCTATCGCGGGCGACAGCATCTCCGGCCTGGGCACCGGCGGTATGGGCACCAAACTGCAGGCTGCCGACGTGGCGGGCCGCGCCGGCATCGAGACCGTTATCGCCGCGGGCAGCAAGCCGGGCGTGATTGGCGACGTAATGGAAGGGCTGCCGGTGGGCACGCGTTTCCACCCGCAGCAGTCGCCGCTGGAGAACCGCAAGCGCTGGATCTTCGGCGCGCCGCCCGCAGGGGAAATTACCGTGGATGAAGGGGCGCAGGCGGCCATTCAGGCGCGCGGCAGCTCGCTCTTGCCAAAAGGCATCAAGAGCGTTTCCGGCAACTTTTCGCGTGGCGAAGTCATTCGCATCCGCAGCCTTGACGGGCGCGACATCGCCCACGGCGTGAGCCGCTACAACAGCGACGCGCTGCGCCGTATTGCCGGGCATCACTCACAACAGATTGACGCTATTCTTGGCTATGAGTATGGCCCGGTAGCCGTCCATCGCGACGACATGATCATCAGCTAAGGAGCCTGCAATGCTTGAACAGATGGGCAAAGCCGCCAAAGCGGCTTCTTACCAGATGGCGCTGCTTTCCTCGCGCGAGAAAAACCGCGTGCTGGAGAAGATCGCCGATTATTTAGAAGCGCAGGCGCAAGAGATCCTGCTCGCCAACGAGCAGGATCTGCTGGAAGCGCGTCGCAACGGCCTGAGCGAGGCGTTGTTAGACCGTCTGGCCCTCAACCCGCAGCGCCTGCACGCCATCGCCAATGACGTGCGCCAGGTGTGCAACCTCGCCGACCCGGTAGGGCAGGTGATAGACGGCGGGCTGCTGGAGAGCGGTTTGCGCATCGAACGCCGCCGCGTGCCGCTGGGCGTGGTGGGGGTGATTTACGAAGCGCGCCCGAACGTGACGGTGGACGTCGCTTCCCTGTGCCTGAAAACCGGCAACGCCGCCATCCTGCGTGGCGGCAAAGAGACGTGGCGCACTAACGCCGCCACGGTAAAAGTCATCCAGCAGGCGCTGGAAGAGTGCGGCCTGCCCGCCGCCGCCGTGCAGGCGATTGAAAGCCCGGACCGCGCGCTTGTGAACGAGATGCTGCGCATGGACAAGTACATCGACATGCTGATTCCGCGCGGCGGGGCGGGGCTGCATAAGCTCTGTCGCGAGCAGTCCACCATTCCGGTGATCACCGGCGGGATTGGCGTGTGCCATATTTTTGTGGACGACACGGCGGAGTTCGCCCCGGCGCTGAACATCATTGCCAACGCCAAAACCCAGCGCCCGAGCACGTGCAACACCGTTGAGACACTGCTGGTGCATGACGCGATTGCGGCGCGTTTCCTGCCGGAGCTGAGTCAGGCGATGAGCGAGCGCGACGTGACGCTGCACGCGGACGAGAAAGCGCTGGCGCTGCTGGCGAACGGCCCGGCTAAGGCGGTGGCGGTGCAGGCGGAGAACTACGACGACGAGTGGCTTTCGCTGGACCTGAACGTGAAGCTGGTGAGCGGCCTTGACGGGGCGATTGAGCACATTCGCGAGCACGGCACCCAGCATTCAGACGCCATCCTCACCCGCACGCTTCGCAACGCCAACCGCTTTGTGAACGAAGTGGACTCCTCGGCGGTGTATGTGAACGCCTCCACCCGCTTTACCGACGGCGCGCAGTTTGGCCTGGGCGCGGAAGTGGCGGTGAGCACGCAGAAGCTGCACGCCCGCGGCCCGATGGGCCTGGAGGCGCTGACCACCTACAAGTGGATTGGCTTTGGCGACGATACCATTCGTGCTTAACTGAGGGCAGGGTGATGCAAAAACAGGCGGTTGAAACAACACCGTATTGACGCATCACCCGCTTTTGCTTACCCTTTTACACCGTGCTTCACGCTCGTGGACACATCTCTCAGGGCCGGTATAGCTCAGTTGGTAGAGCAGCGCATTCGTAATGCGAAGGTCGTAGGTTCGACTCCTATTACCGGCACCAGTTATATCAGGCACTTACACATCATTCGTTCCCTCCTGTTTTCCCATGTGGGACAGATTTGGGACAGAAACACCGAAAATAGAGTCGATTTGCTTCGCGTGCTCCGTCAGGTGATTCGGTGCAAGGTGAGCATAACGACGAACCATTTCGATAGACTCCCATCCCCCCATTTCCTGCAGAACAGAAATTGGTACTCCTGCCTGAACTAACCAGCTTGCCCAAGTATGCCTCAGGTCGTGGAACCTGAAATCCTCAATTCCGGCTCGTTTAAGCGCTGCTCTCCATGCTGTGTTTGCGTCGTAACGCATTTTACGAACTGTGGGCGCTTTCGTTCCGTCCGGCCTTGTGCTGCTTTCCTTGTAAACAAAAACCCATTTGTGATGGTTGCCTATTTGCCTTTTCAGCACGCGACATGCAGTATCATTCAGCGCCACGCCAATGGCCTGATTTGATTTGCTCTGCTCCGGGTGTATCCATGCCACCCGGCGCTGCATGTCTATCTGCTGCCATTCCAGATTGATGATGTTCGACCTCCTCAGCCCCGTAGCCAGCGCAAACTCGACAACGGACTTAAGCGGATCCGGGCATTCATCAATCAACCTTTTCGCCTCATGTGGTTCCAGCCACCTTATGCGCTTATTCTTCGGCTGCGGAACCTTCACAATTGGCGCCTTATCCAGCATCTTCCATTCGCGCTCGGCGGCCCGTAACAGTGCCTTGATGAAGGAAAGATGAGTGGCTTTGGTGGCAGTCGCTGCAGGGCGAGGAACATATGGCGGAACTGGTTTTCCCTTCTTCCTTAATGCCTCTTCCTTGAGCTTCCAGTTTTCCTCGTGCCGGCGGTTGGTCATCTTCTGGATCGCGTTATAGATTCGCGTCTCAGTGATGTCCTTCAGTTGCATCCCTGCAAAATGCTGTAGCCAGAATCCGATCCGGCTTTTGTCATCGTCCAGTGATTTCTTGTGCGCCTTCTCTTCAAGCCATCTGACGCACGCTTCCTCGAACGTCATATCCGGCGTTTCGCCAAGCTTACTTACCCGCCAGGCTTCAGCCTTCAGCTTGTCATGGAGTTCCGTGGCCTGCCTTTTGTCCTTTGTCCCAAGAGACTGCTTAAATCTTTTGCCGTCCGGCAATGTGAAACTGGCGTACCAGGTCTCACCTCTGCGGAAGAGTGACATATCAATTCCTCTCGTATGCCATCACCCGCGCTCACGGCGACAGTATGCAGCGGAGATTTCAGGGCTGCAATGCAAGCCTGGCGGGTAGTAAGATATGGGGATTTTGGTTTTGAGGGGTCTTTACGGGTTGCCTGTAGTCGTCCTGACTTTATCCAGCTTGTGGCGGTTGGTCTGGATATGCCGAGCATTGCGCAGGCTTCATCGAGAGTAATGCTGTATTGTTCCACTGCTTTCCTCCACGCATTAAAAAAGCCGCTGGGTTAGCGGCTTATTCGATATTTGCGCAGCATAGAAGGTCTATCAAAGCATCCTTCAACCGCTGATCACCTTCGCCATTAAACCTGCGTATGGCTTCCTCTAAAGCGTCGTAACAAACACTGGCCTCATCCATTGTCATTGAAATGAATACGCAGCCTTCTTCATGGTCATGATTGGCTTGCATTGCTCTCTCCATTGCTTAGCGCCTCATACTGCTGAGAAGTTGTATCGATGGGTTGGTTGACAGCAGGAGGGGCGGGGAGTGGCATCCAATGCGTCGGATTGGACATCCTGGTAGATTCTTCGATGATTATCCTGTCTGAGTATTCGTAAAACTCACCACTCGAAAATACTGCCGGATAAACATCGATGCCATGGTCGCAAACTGTAACCAAATCACCCTCATTCGGCATCCTGTCCGCGCACGCTATCCAGCCACCCTCTCCCTGCTCAGCCTTAAGCGCCTCCCTGCTTGCCTGCCATGCCTCCCACTGGCGCTGCTTGAGTCGGTTGATTGATATCAGACCAATACCATTTTTTTTCATTGCCACCTGCCTCGGCTGAAACCACGCCTCAAACTGCTCGCGATCACTCATTTGGTCTCCTTTGATGTGAGCATGGCGGCGCGGCAGACGTTCCGAATTTTCTGCGCCAGAAGCTTGTCACCAATGTTATGCGCTAACAGGCTTACAATCTGCCCCGCTAGCCCTTTTGGCATCTCATCAGGCACAACCATCGACTCGCGCTTGCGTCCTTGACTGTCCGAAGGCGCAGGCGGGGCAGTGCGAAAAGCTGCGGTTAGCATATCCACAGGCGCGGGCTGCTTTTCGTGCTGACTCTCAAGCCTGCTGTTTCGCTCTTTCATCGCCTGAACCGTTACAGATAGCAGGTCGATATCCGTTACCTTGCCGTGTAGAATTACCGCGATGCGCTCAACGATAGCGCGATAGTCTGGTTGTCTGGACTCTTTCATCACTCCCTCCCATACTCACGCGGCAGACACTTAAGCCGCCGCTGACCCGTCATCGCTGTTGCTACGTAGCTTTCCTTGCCGTTCTTCACTTCCACGCGAATCTTCGCTCCTTCCGCTCTGACCATGTAATCCGTTACCACTCCCTGCTTCCCGTAATCGCCGAACTTCTCCAGATGAGCTTTGAGCGCAAGGTCGCAGGCTATGCGCCCAACGGGGCTTTCTTTGCTGCGGTTGATTAGCCTCATGCTGCCTCCGTCTTCACAGCGTCAATGGCGCAGCCCGGCAGAAGCTCTACCGCTGCCGCCGCGCACTGATCGCCCCAGTGGTGCCAGCCTGGCGCCGCACTGCGGCTGAACAGTTCAATGCGAGGAACGTCGCCGTAAAGCAGTTCGAGACGGTGACGCACTTCCCACGGCTTCTCACTGTGCGCGCCGAGCGGGCTGTAGACGACCTGCTTAATCCCGGCGTTCTGGCGTTCAAGCCCGGCGCCGCAGGTAGCGATCAACAGGTCTTCGGTATTGGCCCGGGTGTGGTTTCCGCCGTTCATGCGCGTTTCGGCGTTGAGGAGGTCGAGGAAGTCGTAGAAGTCGCTGATCTCACCCTCGGCCAACGCCTTGTTAATGCGTAGCTCGGCGTTCTGATTCAACTTCACCCAGGTAAAACCTTTCATAGTGCGTACGGTGAATCCCCAGGCTTCGGCTAGTTCGATCGCCTCCTGGTTATGCGTGCCGGTGTACCACATCGCAAGCACCGCATTCTCTGCGGCAAGCTCCCATACAGGGAGCCGCTTAAGGTCGATGAGGCGCATAGTGGAGTAGTGGTCGGCAGCAGCGCCGTTGCTGATGGTGTTGCTGTAGGACCAGGGGGGATCGGCATAGATGAGAGAGTATTTGCCGTTCATGATACATCCTCACTCACAAAGCCCGTAGCGAGACGAGCACACCGACGTATCAAGGCTCGCTTTCACCAGGTCATAAACCTTCCCGCCGCGGCCGGTTTTGGCCCACTCCACCACTTCATCAACGCCCGGTGAATTCAGGTTTCCTCGCGGACCATAAAACCCGGACCAGTCGATATGCTGTACATCTGGCTGTATCCCGTAGATCTGCACTTCGCGACCAAGTGGCAGGTCGAACTGCTTCATCCAGCGCTGGCTAACTTCACCGACGCTCATCCAGTGCACCCAGCGGGACGTCAGGCGGACTTTTAATTCCCATTCTTTATGCTTATGGATATGCTCTGGCCAGCGCGCCGCCGTCTCCGCGATTTCTTCCTTATTGCACAGCACGCAGTTCATGCAGCCAACGCGCGCTGCACCCTGGGTATAAAGCGGATTAGGTTTAATGCCGAAATGTTTGTGCAGAGCAAATACGTCAGTGGCTGCCCACTGGTGAATAGGCAGAAAGTTATAGAGAAATTCCGGATCGCGATTGTCTGTTGAAAATCTCTGGTATCCGGATCGCTTGGACGATTCATCCGCCCGAACGCCGGACCACTGCACGACAACATCACCTTCATCGAGCATCGGTTTCATCGCGGATTCGAAAGCTATCTGGATTTTGAGCTCGTCAGTGCAAAACCTGTCGCGCAACATTGGAAACTTTCCATGCAGAAGGGCACAGTCCAGAAAGCTGTTACCGCTCGGATGCATTACTGACAGAGCAGCTTCCAGAGCCGTTTCAAATTCAATGCCCCACCTCTCAGCAGTGCGAAGCCATGCCTGACCAAACTTAGTATCTGAACGGGCAAGCGAAGGCATAACAATGCCTCGGTACGCACCCATGCGGATGACCTGTCGCTTCGGCCAGTTCTTTTTCAGGTATTCACGGCGGCGCAAAAAGTCCGCCTCGGTGTAGGTTTTCTTCACCACCTGCACCGGCGCGCAGCCGATTTGTTCGTGGATGGTTTTGCCATACGCGATCGTGAGTTCATGTTCATTATCTGTGTCAGCCATGACACCCCGTACTCGGTCTCCGTAAAGAGCATACGCCACCGCCAGAGTAACCGTGGAGTCTTTACCGCCTGAATAATTGACCACGATTTTGTGGTCGTCAGGGATGCGAAACTCAGTAAGATAGTGCTGATATGCAGTTTCGATTTCGCGTATCTTTTGGCTAATGTCGGTTGGGACAATAATCATTGCTGCTTCAGTCATACTTCCTCCCGGCCTTTGTTAATTGCCGCTTTTTGTAATGTGATTTTCATAAGCGACGCTCCGGATCGAATTGCGGCCAGTTGTTCCGCTCGAAGTTAGCTTTAAGCCGACGCTCTCCGACTTCTTCCACGGTACGCCCGGTTATCTCCGCCACTTGCTCATTGTTGTGGCGCCAGAGAAGCGCCAGTTCTTCTGATGTCCACTGAGTGCTCATTCGCTCCTCCAGTGTCCGTAACGCCCCCTAAACGAGCGCGCGCGGATATCGGTGTATTCAGGTTTAACAGGGCCGACAACAAGCCATCGCGGATAGAACGAAGCCGCCAGATTGCGGTGATTCAATCTGCTGTCTGCCAGTGCGTCAGCCTGTCGGGTCATGCGAGCTTCCTTGCTCTCTGTTTCGTACTGCTTTCCAAGCGTCTCTTGCAGGTGAGATTTGATGCGCTCCAGCACCTCTTCACGGGTGCCGGGCGAGGAAAAAGGGCGCAGAGAACCCGCCCCGGGGAGAGGTGATTCCATCGGCAACTCCATAGCTATCTAACTTTGAGGCTAAGATTCAGGCGCTTAGCCATCTGGCGAGTGGCTTCATATGAACGGTTTAGAATGCGAGCTATCAGCTTAGGCTTTGTTCTCCCTGCAAGCTTTTTAAGTAACTGGACATCCATTTCCAGCCAGTCGCGGCCAACCGTAACCTGATTACCGCGTCGGCTGCGATATTGCATCATGCGGCCCCTCCAGCCTTCTCCAGCTCAGACTTGCGAAGGTCGTAAACCTCTTTGGCTTTGGCCTGATGCTCAGAGCCGCGTAGCGTTCGCCATGCCTCTTCAAACATTGGCTTCAGAGATTCCATTGACTGTGCCGACGAGGCATCTGCAACAAATTGCTTGAGAGCCTCTTCACGCGGGTCTGCGCCAGATTCCAGCCAGTTCAACAGCTGCTTGCCGGTTTGCTCGCTGAGCACTACAGGATCGGAATTACTAAAGAGTTTTGTCCTGTCCTTGCTGGCGATCGCATGATGCGTTTCGTGTCCGATATCCAGAACTGTGGTGAATTCGTACTCGACACCGTCACGTTGCTCTGACTTCATGCCAAGCTTGGCGACCTTCTTACGGCCGTTCTCTTCTACCTGGGCCGTCTCCGTCTTGCTGCGCATGGTTGCGATGATATGCATTGAGGAACGGAGGATAGCGTCAAGGAATGACCTGTGCCGCGGGTTGATTTCACTCCATGCTGACCAACTGTTCCCTCGGTACTTTGTTTTAGCTATGGTGTCTACCAGCTCCAGACAACCACCAACGCCGCCCCACTCATGAGTGATGCTGTCGATGATGAGGCTGTCATAACCCGCCTGTTCGGCAGCATTAATTGCCTCAATAAATCGCTCGGGAGTGAAGGGCGGATCCAGCTCTAACACATCGAACTCTGCGACATCAGAGTAGAGCGATGCGCTACCCTTTTCCGTGTCGATTACCGCTATGCGTCCGCCAATTCCTTTGGCTACCAAAAGGGCACTGTATGTTTTCCCTGAACCGCTTGGCCCGGTAAGTGCCAACCGTAGTCTGGCTTTCTTCCTCATGGCTTTTTCGAATTTCATGGCTATCTCTCTTAGTTAAAGTTACCGGCGAATTCATCCCAGCTAACGACCGGGTTTCGCCGTTCTGCATCCAAATTTACTGGCTGCTCTTTTCTCTCTTCGGAATCGGCGATGACATCCTTCATCAGCCGGACAAACGCATCGTCATCCCATTGTTCTAATGCGCTCATGCTGCGTTCTCCTGCGCTACAGTGACGATGTAACCCTGCTCAGCCAGCCATTCAGCCACAACGTGCTGGTCAAGCTGTGAGAGGACTTCCCGAGTGTCGTTTGTGCCGTCGAGAACAACATCCTCAGCGACAATTGTTTGCCTTCCTGCGTGCGAACTTGAGCGCATAGCAGCATATGTAGTGGTGAATTTGAGTTGCATTGAACCCTCCTTCAGATAAAAGGATTACCGGCTCTTGATAGCAGCCAGACTGTTAAAAGAGTGGGGGATTACATGTCGAACGGGACGCGGATGTATTTCCGCTTTTTTAGCGGGAAGAAAAGATAACCGTAAAAACAGTCTTCACAAGGATATGAGCTATGCTGCTCAACAAGAACGTATGGCATCCCGTGAATCGTGTCCTCTTGCTTCTCTAGCCCTGACTCATTTTTCATTTCGATGATTTCAGGGAACCCAAGAGTGCAGTCGTCGTAATACTCTCTGACTCGCTTAATAAACTGAACAAGCTCCATCTCACTCTCCTCAGTAACAAACGGGCACAGAGTCACGTTTATGCCACGGCATCCCGATAGCGCTTTTGATTTGCTCGTGCGCCTGCATCCACATAGCTCCATCACCCAGGAAGCGAGCGATGGCGGCTTTACTCTGCGCTGCACGAAGCAGGCTTTGATTAATTTGCATCTTTCAACTCCAGTACATGCGCCAGACCTGCAAGCAGCATCTGGTCACGATTACGGGTTTCTTTGTTGCGAGGGTTTCCGACCTCTACAAGCTGCCAGTGCAGACCGTCCGCCATGCGCGTTACGGTGTACTGCTTTCCGTTGTGGGTGACGGTCATGAGGCCTCCATGCCAATTTCCTCGGCAATAATCTGAAGTTTCTCAACTGATACGCCTTTTCCGTTACCTACAGGCTTTTCCATCCAGTCGAGCGAGATTAGGCGGCCATCGTCGATAACACCGATATTGAAGTCATCACAGCCGGCAACTTCAAAGCCGTGAGAAATTGCTGTTTCCCGCTTATCAAATTTTTCCAAATCTGAGGAATAACCGATGCCGAAACCGTGGTCGTTTGACCAGGCATGCTGCTGGATAACGATAAATGCTTGCATACATATCTCCCCGCTTATCGCCGCGGCGCGGAACGTTGAACATTTACTCGCGTGTCTGTTGCCAAAAAAGAAGCCCACCCGGAGATGAGCTTTTGTTTGGGCAAAAAGAAACCCGCCGGAGCGGGTCTATTCTTTTGGTGGCTCAGGGAGAGGCATCCAGTGGCTAACTCCTCTCCAGATGCCGTTATGATTTTCAAAGCGTGGATTCCTGCCTCTTTCACTCTTTGCTATGCGATTTTGTTTATAAACGCACTGACTGACAAAGTGGCCATTCCAGGCGATTACTTTTTGATTTAGTTCAGGCATCCTTTCGCTGCACTTTACCCACTCCATCTTCTTTCCCCTCTCTCTGTATAAGAAACCCGACCGGCTATCTCGCAGCCAATAAAAAAGGCCGCCATCAGGCAGCCTTCAGTGAGTATTCCCGAGCCTGTCGACGATTCTTCCAGGCAGGTTGCAGGTAGCAAGTGCGGAGGCTCAGGTGTTCGCGGTACTTCGCAGCCTGTTCACGGTAATCAGCTACGTCCTCGCGACACTCAGAAGCGTAAAACGCGTAATTGCTCTTCTGTAGCTCTGTCATGCTTAACCTCAAACAAGTGGAATTGATTTGCCTTTCATCTTCTGGCGCCCAGAGCAGGTGATTCCGCGCTCACCGGGCTTGCTGTACCAGGTGCGATGATTTTTGCGCTCAATCGCATTTGCTCGCGTTTCCAGCTGCTCGCGGTACTCAGCCAGCGCCGTAAGGTCAATCGGGTTGAGAGCGCTTTCTACGCGTGATTTCGGCTTGCGGCTCAGCGAGAGAACAGGGCGGTTATCAGGTTTAGCGCTCACCCCAACTAACAGGGGATTTGCAGCTTTCCATTCAGCCTGTTTCTCAGCGCGGCGCTCGCGGCGGCGGTCTTGTGCGTTCATGGTCATTCTCCTGTCAGTTAGCTTTGGTACAGGCGCCGGAACCTGTTTCAATTTCCGGATTTCAAGTTGCTTCATAGTCCGGCCCGAGTGATTTAGGCCTTAGCTCCACAACACGCCTGTCCAAAGCTTGCTGCTTTGAATGTTTGCGCTTTCTCAGCGCCAGATTTTTAAGAGCTTCACCGTCCTGGTGAATAGTGCGTCCTGCCGATGAGTAGATAATCACATATTGTGTTTTACTCGTCAACACGATTTGTGATTGTTTTTATCACAATGCGTGTTTTATTTGATTTATAAGGAGATTTATTTTCGCGAAGGCAATAAAAAACCCGCCGAAGCGGGTTTGGTGGGATATATGCAGGTTATATCAGGGTAATTTCATCATCATCTGAACAGCTACGCCGATGATTTTGCAGTTCCCGTTAATGGGGATCAGCGGATAAGCCGGGTTTAGTCCTTTCAGGTATTTGTTGCCACCATCAATGACCAGCTTCTTAAAGGTGGCTTCATTGGCGTCAGTAATTTTGGCGATCACAAGACTGCCGTTAGCTGGTTCTTTACCGGTATCGAAGAGCACAAGCATTCCTTCAGGTACGCTAAGACCAGTGGGTGCAGTCATTGAATCACCCTGCACACGAAGCCAGAAGCCTTCACCAAGAATATGGCAATCCGACTCATACCATTCATCGACTTGTTGGAGATTATACGGCTCACAGGCCTCACTCCATTCTCCTGCGCTAACCCAGCTAATCAATGGAAACTTATCCCCTGGCTTGTATGGTCCCTGGTAATCGTCGCCGAACAGAAGTTCTGCCGGGCTGACACCTAACGCCTTAGCAATTACCTCGGCATCATCAACACTAACGCTTCTTGAACCTGATTCATAGTTTCCAATACGAGACTGTGAAGCCCAGCCGCAAAGCTCCGCCAGAGCCTTCTGTGAAAGACCCCTGCCTTCTCGTAAGCGCTTAATTCGCGCGGCAATCGATTCTGTTCTGTTCATGCGCACTTTATAACACGCTCCGTGTTGAAAGGCTTTACACGATTCGTGTTGACAGATAATCACAAATCGTGTTGAATAAGATGTGAGTGAACGAGCTGTAAGGAAAACCATGAACAACATCGCCACTGAACGGAAAAAACTTGGCATCACTCAATCTGCGCTGGCTGGCGCGTGTGGCTGGAACCAGTCGCGTTTAGCCAACTATGAGTCCGGCATCCGGGCGCCAGATTTAGAGTCGTGCCGACGCCTTGTCGAGGCGTTTAACGAATTAGGGAGCAAGACGGACCTAGACGCCTTGTTCCCGCGGAAAAGAACCGCAGCATAAGAACAACCTGCTCTTACACATCTCTCGCTGAAAAAGCGAATTCAATCAAAACCTAACAGGCTTTGTGCATCACGCACAAGGCACAACCATTTTTTAACTAACCAATCACAAAGGAATTATCACAAATGCATGACGCAAATAGTCGCAAACGTAATGCGCTGAAGATTGAAAGCGCACTGCTTAACAAAATCGCTCTATTGGGCGTGGAAAAAGTCTCGGCAGCAGTAGGTGTCGATAAGGCTCAGATCAGCCGGTGGAAAAGAGACTGGATTCCGAAGATGTCGATGCTTCTCGCGGTACTGGAGTGGGGAGTGGTAGACGACGATATGGCAAGGCTTGCTGAGCAGGTAGCCATGATTCTGACAAAAGAAAAGCCCCAAGAGAGCGGTAACTCTTTTAGGGCCTAATCACTGTGTTACGCCAACAACGCAACAGGAGAGATTATGCCACTGATTAAGCTAGAAAGGAAATATTACCCGCAAGTTTGCGAAGCTTATAAGGCGGGGAATACGCACATTGAAGTGGCGGAAATGTTTGGCATCTCCCGCGAGAGGGTCAGGCAGATCTTGGAAGAAAATGGATTGAACCGGAAAGATGGCGGCGTCAAGAAGAAAGCCGCCAAAAGGGAAGAGCAACGCCGAAAGGATTTCTTCAAAAAATATGGCTGCACCAGAGAGCAATTTAACTCTGTATGCGGCCATTACTCCGAAAAATCTAAATCTCCTTACTACGCATTCCTTATGCAAAAAAGGAATGCCAAAGAGCGCAACGTTGAGTGGCGTCTCCTGTTCTGGGATTGGTGGAACATATGGACTGAATCAGGGAAATGGCTTTCCAGAGGTCGAGATAGTGGATGCTTTTGCATGTGCAGGGTTGGGGATTCAGGAGCCTATGAGACTGGAAATGTCTACATAAGCACCGTTAATCACAACACATCGCTTGGTAAGACCCTGGCTGCCGAAAGGAAGGTTAAAAGAACCTTTGTTTACAGCCTAATAAAACGAGCGGGCGGCCCATTGAAAGTATCTCAAAAAATAGGGATTAACCCTGCCTACATATCCCAACTCGCCAATAGAAACATCATACCAACCAGATGGTTCTCCGATGGAAAGGTATCTCTCATATCCAGTTTGACTGGCGGGAAGATAACACCTGAAGAAATACAGAAAAGAACAGGAGCGACTAAAAATGCCTAAAGCCAAGCGTTTTTACCAGGACGAAATACACAAGAACGTGATTCGCGGTCGCTTTCTCCGCTCAGTCAGTCAGGTCACAGGCGAGAAGCTGCGTGACCTGCTGAACCAACATAAAGCCAAAAAGGAGGCTGACCGTGAATAACATTACCAATCTGGCCGCCGCCCGGGAGGCAAGGCGGCCTTATCAGCCGCAAGATTCAGGCGGTAAGGGGTATGCCTTGCTGCATCGCAAAATCAAGGACCTGCCTTTTTACAGAACGGATTCTGAAGCTGTTCATCTGTGGGTCCATATCATCCTGTCAGCCAACCATGCCCCCGCTGTTGTCACCACGGAGTTTGGTGAAACGCTGGTCAAGCGTGGCGAGTTCATTACCGGCAGAAACACCCTTGCTGCTGAGACAGGTATCGGTAGCGATCGGATTAAATATTTGCTCAATAAGTTCGAAAAGCTGAGCATGATTACCCGGGCAGCTAACAAAAAATTCACCGTCATTTCTGTTCAGAAATATGACGATTATCAGCAAAATCTAGTGCCAACAGATTGCCAACAAAGTGCCAACGCAAACCAGCCAGTATCAAGGCCTGCGGAGGAGGTTGTGCCAACAGATTGCCAACAAAGTGCCACAAACAAAGAAGTAATTAATAACTTATTACCTAAAGGTAATAAGTATGTCGCAAATGACCAATCCGGAAGCCCTCAAAAACCCGTCGAGCAGAAGCCAAAACTTTCCTGCGAAGAAGTCTGGCAATGCCTGAAAGACGAATTGCCAGAAGCCAGAGGATGGAGATGTCTCACTGATGAGCGTCGTAACCTCATCCGCAGCTTCTGGGGTAAGGCGAACAAAATCGCCCGCAATCTGGATGGCAAGCCTCTCGACATGGAAGGGTTCAGGGGATACCTGAAATACATCAGCGAAAACTGCCGCTGGATGCTGGAAGACAGACCCGACCAGAAGACAGGCAGAACGTGGCGCCGCATGAAGTTCGACAGCTTCCTTAACTCGAAGCTTTACATCGAAGTACGTGAAGGTGATCGCGATGACCGATGACATCAAAACCCCGCCATGTAACTACGAAGCTGAGCAGGCCGTTCTTGGTTCGGTGATGCTTGACCCTCAAAGCGACAGCGTGCAAAGAGCTTTATCACTGCTAAGCCCGGAAATGTTCTACAACCGGCAGCACGGACGCATATTCGAATCACTGCAAAGCCTTAACGCGAAGGGCAAAGCGATGGACCTGCTTACCCTGTCAGACGCCCTTGAGGTTAAAGGCGACCTTGAGAACGTCGGCGGATTCGCTTACCTGGCTGAAATCTCAAAGAACACGCCCAGCGCTGCAAACGTCCTGCACTACGCAAACGTCGTCAAAGACAAGTCCACTGAACGCATGGCAATCGCCCAGGCTACGCAGATGCTTGAGGTGCTTTACTCGCGCTCCGGGATGACTACGGCACAGAAGCTGGAAGCCGTTCAGTCGCTGGCGATGAAGGTCGACGAGAAGGCGAAAACCGGGAACCACCGTGGCCTGATGACGTTCCGCGATGCGTTCAAAAAATGGACTTATCAGGTGGGCGACCGTCTGGAAGGAAACACAGCGTCGATAGGCCTGACGTCGGGCATTCAGGGGCTGGACGAGATGCTGGAGCCAAAGCGAATTGTACGCGGATCCCTTTTCGTTGTAGGCGCTCGTCCGAAGATGGGGAAAACGACCGTCTACCAGAAAATGGCTATCCACTGCGCACTGGTAGAAAACCTGCCAACCCTCGCTTTCAGCCTGGAAATGCCAACCGAGCAACTTGTCGAGCGAATCATCTCTCAGCACTCCCGGGTTAAATCGGATGTGTTTTACCAGAACGGATACAACGAGAACCAGTTCGCTCAGGCGCTGGCGAAGGGGACAGAGCTGGCTGACACCAACAACCTCTACATCGACGACACGCCGGGACTTTCTCTGGGCCACATCGTTGCTGAGTCCCGGCGCATCAAGCGTGAACGCGGGGAGGTGGGGATGGTCCTTGTCGACTACCTGACGCTTATGACCGCCGAGAAAGCGGATACGGAAGCGCAGGCGTATGGAATCATCACTAAAGGCCTCAAGGTACTGGCGAAGGAACTGAACTGCGTTGTGGTGCTTCTCACGCAGCTTAACCGCGGCTCTGAGACTCGCGCCAATAAAAGGCCTGTTCCAAGCGACTCCCGTTCTACCGGACAAATTGAGCAGGATTGCGACTACTGGCTTGGCATCTATCGCGAGTCAGAAGACGACGAGTCCGTCAGCTCATCCGAAACAGAACTCATCCTGCGACTTAACCGTCACGGCGGCACAGGCGTTATCTACGCTGAACAGCGTAACGGCATCCTCTACGACATCGACCAGGCTCAGGCGCGTGACCGCATTGCTGAGCGTGAGCGCAAACCGAACAAGAAAGGCGGCTTCTGATGAAAGAGCTACGCAATACCCGCGAAATCATCAACGAGTGTTATCCCGAATTCCCCGAAACCATCCTCAATGCCGAACTCTGTCGAGCCATGGCCCGTATTGAAGGCCGCAGCATAAAGCAGGCGCTTAAAGCATACGCTCAGGCCCGCATCCCAAAGGTCGAGAGTAAGCCGCTAAAAGGCGCACTGGAGCAGATGGCTGTCAGCCTGTTCCCTGAGACCGAAATCAACCGTATCCGTGCATGCGTGGGCAGGATGGAGTCTGCGCTGGCTAAAACTTTTGGAGTGAAACGAGCGTGAGAGAGCAAATCACTAACTACCTGCAGAAGTGCGAGTCTGCAGGCGTGAAGGAAATCAGCCAGGTCATTGAGCACGGCATCTACGAAACCCGCCGTGAGCTAAATCGCATGGCTGCCGACGGTCTGCTCATCTGCAGCAAGCGTCGAAACGAAGGCTTTTACGGACTCACTGACACCTTCATAAAAGGCAAAGACCGCATCATTGCCTTTCTCAAAGAAAACCCGAACTCAAGCGCAAAAGAAATCGCTGCCGGCGCGAAGGTAGAGCCGGAATATGCCTGTGCCGTTCTCGTTGATTTGCACAAAGCAGGCCGGGTTACTCGTACATCAAAGCCTGTAACGAAGGTCTGGATTTATACGCATGCAGAGCCGACTCCATTCGGTTGCGGCAACCCCATGACGGTCATGTTTAACAGCCTGCTCCGGCAAGCAAGGGAGGTGAGGGCATGAGCAGGAAGATAGCGTTAATGACGGCCGCAATCATGATGGCCCACGTTCCAATGCATATCCGCACATGGAACGTATCAGAGATGTCGAGCTTTATGCATCCCACTGGATACCCTACCGGTGGAAGAAATACCGGAAAAGCAGCAGAGCGCCGTGAAGCCAAACGTCGTCGGAGAGCACGCAAATGAATGAGAAGGATAACAGCATGAGCACAGTAACAGTAAAAACGGCAGTTGAGCGCTACGACTTTGAAGATTACGGCACACTGGAAGAAAGCGGGCGCTATGTAAAGTTTGAAGACTACGCAGCACTCGCAGCACAGCGCGTCGCACTGGCGGCTGAGAATGCTGTTAGAAGCGAGTTTATCGCTCACTGTTTCCGCGTCGCTGCTGATGGCGGAACGCTCGACGGCGGGGATATTCAGGAGCTTGGCGAACGCCTTGCCCTTTTTGGGCGGGAAACGTACCAGCCAATCCTTCACGGCTACATCTGCGGGCATGAGGCCGGAGAAGATACGGTCTACGTGATGAAGAAAAATCCCGCAACAGACGCTTTCCTGCGAGAAGTAAGAGCGCAGGCTCGAAGCGAGGGCATTAACTATGCAGCCAGCCGCCTTGCCGCTGCATTCGATCACGGCTTCGTTGATAAGCCTGTTAAAGAGGTCGCCGATGTGGTCCGTATGATTCTGACGGCCAAAGATGAGTTAGCTAACGACCCACTGCCAGCCCCTGACGCCTTGTCAGGTGAATATGCAGAGCAGGCACTGGAAGAGTGGGCAACAGAGCTGCGTCAAGGCGGTGCGCAGAGCACAACAGACGAAATTCCGTTACCGGTAGAGCGCGAGCTGATGATGGCGCTGCGTAAAGGCGGTGCCGCATGACCGACATAGCAAAACTGAAAGCTGCGGCTGAGAAGGCAAAAGATAATTTCATTCCTAACTTTATGGTCTCAACGCGTGATGTGCTGGAGTTGATAGCTCAAACTGACGCGCTGGTCGCCGCTCACATCAACTTGAAGCTTCTAGCTGACGTGTATCGCCAGGCGTATGAAGAAGCGCGGGCGCGCATCGCTGAGCTGGAGGCGCGAACCGTAACGGTGGAATTGCCACGCGGCTACGCAGGGCCTTACGGCGCTCTGGTATACGACGCCGACGCTGTAGAAGCGGCGCTGGAATTGGCGGGCATCAACCTTGAAAAAGGGGGGTGAAGCGTGAGAGAAATAAGTGAATTCAGAGGTCCAGCAGCATTTCGGGTAGACCCTGGCGAAGGACCGTCGTGGCTGACGTTTCGTTGTGAGGAGGATTTGCGGGAAAGCGGGGTAATCACAGAAGGCGATAAGGTCGTTGCGCTTAGCGAACCGATGGCGCTGCGGGAGCGGGCGGAGCCTGTGGCGTGGACTGACGAGCAAGAGCTGCGGGACGTTGCTGAGCACGGCTGCGGTTATCTGTTTACTGTTAACCCGATCACTCCGCACGCCGACCCGCGGCGCGTCATTAAACTGTACGCCGAGCCGCCCGCGCCGGTTGTGCCTGATATCGAAGAGCTTGAAAAGGTTCTGGCATGGGTGGGGGATCTCCCTGTTCCTACTCATGGCGCAACGTTAAATTACAGCCGCCTACAAAAAGTTATAGACGGCTGCCGCGCCGCCATCGCAGCAGCGCCAGATTTTCGGGAAATATCAAATTCGTCAACCAACAATTTTCGGGAAAATGCGGAAACGTCAACCAGTGGCTGGATTAAGTGCAGCGAGCGGATGCCAGCGCATAAAACCGCTGTGCTTGTCGGGTGCTGGTTCGGTCGTGAATGGGCATCTAAGTGGGGAATCTACATCCCTGGTCATCCCGTCGCGCGCGACGGGTGGATAATTCCAGGCGCGTCGTGGAAGCCGACCCACTGGCAGCCGCTACCAGCAGCGCCGGGTAAGGAGGGGTGATGGCAATGGAATATTGGCCTGAACTCCTTCCGCCGCCAATCAAAAAACAAGGCTCTTTGGAGCCTTTTTCTTTTACTCCATTCGAAGCGAGTAGGTTATAATTAAAGGGTCAGAGCCTGAACAACTCTGGCAATGGCCCGAACAGCCAAAAACTCGCGTGTCATAGATGAGATAAGGTCTATGACACAAAACAACGCTAAATATCCTCTGTCACCGATGCCTCACAGCACCGGCGATTCTCTGCATTCTGCGCTACCTCTCTGGGGTGGCGCATGAAGACTCAATACTGCCTCGTTAACGACAATGTGAAGCGCAACGCTATCGCATTCATTCAGAGCATCGAGTCCAATCCTCGCGCTCCGATTGTTATCGATATTCGCGAAGAAACGCGTACCGACCGACAAAACAGGCTCCTCTGGCCATTACTCAATGACCTGTCAAAACAGGTCACATGGTACGGCGAAAAACTTTCCGACACCGAATGGAAAGACCTCATAACTGTATTCGTTGAGATGAGCAACGGCACGCAACAAAAGTCGGCTCCTGCAATTGAGGGTGGCGGGCGTGTCTATTTCGGCGTGCGCACTTCCAAATCAAGCCGCAAGTACATGATTGACGTCATCGAGGCCATTTACTGGTTCGGCACTCAGCAGGGCGTCAAATTCAGCGAAAGCTCAAAGCATCGTATCGAATGGGCTCAGCGGGGTGGCAAGTATGAATAGCCCACTCGCCAGAGTTATCAACAACCACATTTTCAGGGTTCACAAGCCTAAGCGCCGGCAGGCGGAACTCTCACCATCCCAAATCCCAACACTAAAGGGCTACACCGCGCATCTCGTTGATGTGAAGTGGCTGCGCCTGTCTGCAAGGAAGAATCATGGTTAAAGGAATTATGCTCTGCCTGGCCATTTATGCCGCATACAAGATGGGTTGGTGTGCTGCTCATAGCATGATTGCGGAAGAGTGCCGCAGGAATGGCGGTTTCTTCGTCGGAAAATCCACCTTCAAGTGCACGGAGGTGAAGAAGGATGACTAAACCACATCGCCGCAAGTGCAAGGTATGCAATGAATGGTTCATACCCGCTTACGCCAATATCCGTTGGTGCTGCCCTGAGCACGGTGCCATATACGCTCTCGAACTCCGCGCAAAGGAGAAGGTGAAAGCTGAGGCTAAGCGCATCAAGGCGCAGCATGAGGCGGAGAAAGAAGGCCGCAAACGTCGCAGGGCCGGAATCGCAGAGTTACGTACTACAGGTTACTACAAGGCGCAGGCTCAGCAGGCGTTCAATGCGTTCATTCGGGCCAGGGATGCCGGTCTGCCATGCATCAGCTGCGGAGTGACCAACCCTCCAGATCTGCATGGCGGTCAATGGGACTGTGGGCACTTCAAAACAGTCGGCGCTAATCCTGAGTTGCGCTTTGAAGAGCGTAACGCCCATAAGCAATGCAAATCATGTAATGCAGGTGCAGGGAAATACACCGCAAAAGAATCGACGGTAGCTCAGAAATACGAGGCGGGCTTAGTCGCTCGTTATGGGCAGGAGTACGTCGATTGGCTCAATGGCCCCCACGAAATGACCAACTACCGCCGCGAAGACTTCATCCGCATCCGCGACGAATACCGCGCAAAACTCAAAATGCTTAAACAGCAGGAGGCAGCATGAACTACCACGACTACATCACTATCGGCTTTTTGCTGCTCCCGGCGGCTCTCCTGTTCAGCGAATGGCTTCACCTGCGAGGTAAGCGCAAATGAGCATTCATAAATCATTCGAGTGGTATATGCGCCTGTGGCATGGCGACAGATACGACCTTACGCGAGATACGGATGGCATGTATGCGCGTGAAGTAGTGAAGCGCATGTTTGAGGTTTGGTGTTATTGCCGGGGCGTTAAGCCATGACCAGAGACCAGATAGAGCGCTACGAGCGTGAAAGCGTATTGCGCGCCATGGGTCAGCATCGCGGCCCCGGAGACGACACGGCACAGAAACTCATCGGCAACAGTGAGCGCCGCAAGTCAAAGAGAAAGCAGAACGCAGGAGAGACGGTATGAGCACAACAGCAGACCTTATCGCAGCAGACCTCAAGGAAAGCAGCGTACGCGGCAAAAGATACCGTCAGTCATCTTCGCTAAGCCAGCACGAAAAATACGAGCACAGGCCTAAGCCGCGACCATACCGCAGAGATAGGGTTCTCCGCAAGTTGATGAATATCAATATGCAGGCGGCAGTAAAGTTGGCTCGCAAAGAATCAACCGATGAGATTAAAGGGGCGTAGCATGAAGAGCGAAGCATTATCTCAACTGGCACTGGTTATGCGTAAGTCAGATTTAAAGAAGCGCTACCTCAAGCCGGTTCAGTTAATAACACCACTGCAATCGGCATGGGTTCGCTGCCTTCTTGATGTGTGGGGCGGTAAGTACGGAGGCAGTGTTGGGCCGGATACAGCAAAATCATCCGTGATAGGACACCTGATGATTCGTCAGAACTGGAGTGATAAAGACTCTGAACGAATCTTTAAGGTGGTCATGGACCTGCATAAGCAAGGCTACAGCGGAAACGAACTGTTCACGAAGGCTCAGCAAATCATTCTGCTTAACGACAAGGTAGGCTCTCTTCTGGAACGCGCCAACGAACAGGAAGATGCCGACTTAGTAGAGCAGGTGATGTGCAAGCTTTTCACAGCAGACAATCCGATCCGCGCTGTAGCCATTAAACATTACTGCGAACGCAAGTGCGCGCAACATATCGCGGCTGAATTATCGAAGATGACGGGAATGGATATCGAAAACGCCAAAACTCGCATTCGATGGTGCAGGCAATTATTGGAGGCATCTGTATTTCACGCTATCAGGCAAGAAATTGACGCTATCCGTCACGATATTGCAGCCTAAATGCAAAAACATGCAAAAATAATTTGCAAACGTCACCTGAAACCATTACATTTCAGGTATGCTCAGGAGCAAAAGCGAACAGAGCAGGTTGATGGGTAAAGTGAGGCGGCAACCATCAACGATCCCGCCTAGTTGGTCTAGCTTCGTGTTTGCGAAACGACTCCAACCGTACCGGCTGAGAGGTCGGTGCCAATTCAAACCACTGGTTAACTCCGGTGGTTTCTTTGTCTCTGAAATCCATATGGATTAAGTGAATATGAAAACTGGATTCGGTGAAGGTTAATTAGCAACGTAAACAGCAAAACACGGCGTCATCGTGACGGCGTTATCTTGCATGAGGTGGAAGAGTAGCGCTCCTTCCCGTCAGCTCCACGAAACGGAGCTCATAACAGGTAAGAGCATTAGGCAGACGGCAATCCTTATTCCCCGATTAGCAGATGCTAAAGGTTGATTTGGAATTGTGGCGACGCTCGTCAGTGCTCTTTCCGTTGTGGTGAGTGCCCAGGCTGATGGGCAGTAAGCGAATGCCGGAAGCAGAACCGGCTTAACAAATGCGTACGGTGGTCATCGCCCACTAGACATGCCGGATTTCAGCGCCGGCCACCACAACAATATTCGGCTCACAAAACCACGATATTTGAGCCAAATCCCTGAGCTAATCGGCTCACCAAAGCAAATCGAAAAAGCACACTGATTAGCCCGCCATTACAGCGGGCTTTTTGTTTACGGCAGCTATTTCTTAATGCTCTCAGCAAGCATGTTAAGAGCCTTAGTGACTACAGCAGCCTGTGATTCACCGGTCTCCTCAGCAAGCCGTTCGAGTAGCGCGATAGTGTCAACGTGGAGCTTAATACCTTTAACCTTCACGCCGCGTTTATCGTCACTGCGTTTCTGAATGTCTGATGTTGACTGTGCCATGTTGCAACCTTATATTTTGAGTTGTGGGTTGGAGGGGATTTCTCCCCTCCGCCTGACTGTCTTAGTAAGCCGGCAAGCTAATCACTAAGAGAACAATCAGGATGATGATTAACTTCATCATAACCCTTCCTCATGTTGGCCTCTGCTTCGGTAGGGGCCTTCCCGTTTCAGCGTCTTGCTGATGAAATAAATTATAGGTTAACCTATATCATCAGGCAAGCATTATTTTGCTGAAATCATAAAATAATCAAATTATTAGGCTCGCTTCGGCGGGCCTTTTTTGTTTCGCGCCTGAGATATTCCCTCTCTCTTCCCTATGGCGCTTTTTTACACAGCAGGCCGGAGCCAGCGCTATGGCGTTAGAGATATTAACTAAGGAGTTCTTTGTCGGTGTGGCTGCAGCTATACCGGCGGCGCTAGGTGGTTGGGCCGCCTTCGGAAGGATGCGCAGCACCAACAAGGCGCTTAACGCCGCTGACTCACAGTCTGTAGCAATGATGGATCGCCTTGTGAAAGAAAACGAAGGCCACAAAGAAACCATCAAAGAGAAAGAAGAGGAGATACGACAGAAGGACGCTCAGATTCGTGAGTACTTTGAATCCTCTGTTAAGTCTCAGGCCCGCCTGGAAGCTCTGGAGAGTTCTATGGCCTATCTCCGGGAGCAAAACACCATGCTCACTAATCAGGTGCGCGAGATGACACTGGAAATCAGCCACCTTCGCTCATCATTACGGAGCTAATGATATGACCGGGACCGCTAATCACATTCCCGAACCAGATATGACCCGTGAAGAGCGAATACGAAACTGGATAGGCGTGCTGATTATCATCACCTCATATCTTGGTGTTTTCGCAGGTGGGGTCGCATCCGGTTACTTCTATTTCCGATCGGAAACACTGCCCCGCACGGAGCAGCGCGACAAAACAGTTAACGAAATAAAGCAGAAACTCGACACTCTTCCCGAACAAACCGCAAAAGAACTTAAAGCCACTGAGAAAGGTGATCTGAAATGACTAATGTGGACGCAGTCAATAAGGCCATCGAAGCAACCATTGGCAAAGAGGGCGGTTACTCCAACAACCCTAACGACACCGGCGGCGCCACAATGTGGGGCATCACCGAGAAGGTTGCTCGCGCTCATGGCTACGCGGGTGAAATGCGTAATCTCCCCCGCGCTAAAGCGGTAGAGATTTACGAGGCGGATTACTGGTATGGGCCTCGATTTGACCAGGTTGCCTCGTTATCGGAAAGCATCGCAACAGAGTGCTTTGATACCGGTGTGAACATGGGGCCATCCGTTGCATCGAAATTCCTGCAACGCTGGCTAACGGCAATGAACAACCAGGGCAAGCTTTATCCTGACCTTGCAGCTGACGGCATGATTGGCCCGCGCACCATCGCGGCGCTGAAGAGCTACCTGTCTGTGCGTGGGAAGAAGGGAGAGGCGGTTCTGTTGAAAGGCCTGAACTGTAGTCAGGGAGCCCGGTATCTTGAGCTTGCAGAATCACGACCGGCAAACGAAGAGTTTCTTTATGGCTGGATGGAGCGTGTGCAATGACTTTGATTATATGGCTGGCAATCATAGCAGCGATTGCTATCACGTTTATCCTGCTGCAGCGCTACACGAAACTTGAGTTTGTGGCGCATGCAAAGCTCCTGTTTAAAGCCTGGTCGGTCTGGCTGGCATCAATCGGGGCAACGTTAAGCGTGTTTCTGATGAGTGCCCCGGACACGCTGCTAAGCGCCTGGTCGGCGATGCCTGAAGAGATAAAGAGCTTAATCCCTCCATCATGGCTGGCTTACATCGGGCCGGGGCTGGTAATGCTTGGCGTTATCTCTCAATTTATTCGCCAGCGTAAGTTACTGGACGAGAAGCGCCAGATGGAGCGACGGCTATGATGGACTTCTTCACCTCATTCGGCGGAGTAACCATAGTTGGCTCCATCATCGGCATTATCGTTGCGTACTTCACCGGCAGATCAAAAGGGAAGGCTAAAGCCGAGAAAGAGTCATCTGAGCAACAAACGAAACAGATCCTCGACGACATCAGGAAAGAAGCAGAAGTGCGTCAGCAATCCGCAAGTGAGGCAAAGAATGTTCAGGAAACCGTTACTCGCATGCCTGATAGCGATGTCCGTGACAAGCTGCGCGGGAAATGGCGCGTACCAGCCGACAAAGATAATTGATACCGGTTGCGACTGGACCTCTTACATCTACCTCTCTGACAAAGACATCGACACCATCTCCGAACCGGCGGCCCGCCAGATACTGACGCATAACGAAACCCGACAGTCACGCTGCGAAAAGGAAACCAAATGAGCATCTACACGCTCTGGAACATTGCCGCAGCGTTCGGGCTTGGCGTTCTGTTCTGGAATCTTCGCACGCAGCACAGAGAGCGGGAGCACCTGAAAGAGATTCAGCGCCTCAATGAAGAGCATCTTCGCTCTATCAGCAGGATGCGTGATGACCACCTGAGCAGCCTGAATAAAGCGATGGACGACATCAAAAGCATCATGGGCAAGAAGTAGCCATTACAAAGCTCATCCATGGGTGGGCTTGATAATGGTTAAAGGAGAATGTCATGGCAACTAAAGAAATCAACCTCACCGCTGAATGGGTGCAGATAACCGATGGCACACAGACGGTCCAGATTCAGGTGATGGGTGGCACAATGTGGCTTCGTGATTCTCCCACCAAGCCATCTGCTAACGCTAAAGGTCATTCCGTTTCGTCACCTGGCTGGATAGGCGTGACACCACCTCAGCAAATGTGGGCTCGCTCTACTGGTGGCACCACTTCAATCATGGTTACGTGAGGTGAGCTATGCCGCTATATCCACAAAACGGATTCAGTCCCGTCGAGAGAGTCACGACAGATCGCGTCACCACCACTGAGCTAAAAATAGGTAAGGTTGTCACTAACCAGCCAGACCAGGGTGCCGGCGCGTCGATAACCGGAGAGGCGCCGAAGCAGGAGCTCAACCTTGCAATACCGAAGGGCGTCGATGGCGTATCTCCTGAGCCAAATACGATATCAATCGGAAATGTAACAACCAGCAATCCTGGAACGCAGGCAAGCGCAAGCATCACCGGAAAAGCACCATCTCAGACCCTCAACCTCACAATACCTCGCGGCGTTACCGGAGAAACAGGACCGCAGGGTCCAGCAGGCCCGCAAGGCGCCTCCGGCGCTCAGGGGCCGAAAGGTGACAAAGGAGATAAAGGTGATCAGGGGCTCCCAGGAGATCAGGGATTGCCTGGCGAAAAGGGTGAGAAAGGCGATACAGGCTCGATGGGCGCTCAGGGTATTCAAGGCCCCAAGGGAGATGCGGGCGTTCAGGGTCCTAAAGGTGATACCGGATTAACTGGTCCAGCAGGCCCTACAGGCCTAAAAGGGGATACAGGTGCGCAAGGCCCGCAAGGGCTAAAAGGTGAAACCGGGGCAGCCGGTCCATCGGGGCCAAAGGGGGATACCGGTCCACAGGGCGCACAAGGGTTGAAGGGTGATACGGGTCTTCAGGGATTGCAGGGACCAAAAGGCGACAAGGGGGACACAGGAGCAACCGGTCCTACTGGAGCTACTGGACCTCAAGGGCCAAGAGGCACATCGCTTTACTCTGAGCAGGTAACTGTAACCGTTGTTACGGCGGGCCAGAAAGTGGCTGTGAAGTTTTCTAACACTTACACCACTCCGCCGGTAGTTGACGGGATAACGTCGTGGAACGGCAATCAAATGGTTTCCGGGTTTGCTTCTGAAATCACCACAACAGGTTGCAACGTGACGGTAATGCAGTCACGAGCGACTCTTTTACTATCATCGGGGCCATTCGAAGCGGCTGGCGCCGGGGTTACATGCAGGCTTTTAGTTGTTGGCTCATAACCACAGGAGACAATCATGTCACTCAAGCGAAAAGAACTGCCGCGTTATAAAGGCAAAGAGAACCAGGTGCTGGCGCTGAAGATTAAAGAAGTTCGTCAGGCCGTGGATGGCACCGGAGTTATTGTGCCAGAGGATGAATTTTATCCGGAGTTTGAAGTATCCGGTGAATACATGAGCAAGAACCAGCCGAAGAAAGGCGGCTACTACGTTGAGTCAATCGACGGTCAGCCGTTCTACATGGAAGCTGGCGATTTCTCCAAGCAGTACTCACTGATGAAGTGAGCATTACAGAGCATCTTAACGGGTGCTCGATAATGACAAAGGAGACCACCATGGCCGACGAAAACCTGCAATCATCGCTGACACCTCAGCAAAAGCTTCGCCTCGATATTCTCACGCTTGTGCAATATGACACTGCCGCTGCGCAAGAGGCTATCAGCGAAATCGGTGATGACCCGCTGAAGGTAGAATTATTCAAGCGTCAGTACGCGCTTTCACAAAGCGAGCCTACTGCCGTATCACGCACAACCAAAGCGCTACAGGGCATGAAAGAAGCTCTGTCGCTGTTTCAGTAAGAGAGAAGCACATGGCGACTGAAAAGAAAGTCGGTCGCCCCACGGCCTACAAAGAAGAGTATGCCGAGCAAGCGAGGAAACTTTGCTTGTTGGGGCATACCGATGCGGAAATGGCTGAGTTCTTTGAGGTTAGCGAGCAAACAATCAATGCCTGGAAGCATGCTCATCCCGATTTTCTTGAGTCCATAAAAAAGGGCAAGGAGTTTGCTGACGCCGATGTAGTGAGCAATCTCTTTAACAGGGCGATGGGCTACACAGCGAAAGAGAAACGTGAAGAGCGGACTGCTGAAGGCTTCAAAGAAATTGACGCTGAGAAGCATATCCCCGGCGATGTCACCGCAATGATTTTCTGGTTGAAGAACCGTCAGAAATCAAGGTGGCGCGATAAGCAGGAAATTGAGCATTCTGGCGTAGTAGGCTTGGTTGAGCGCATCCAGGAGGCAAGGAAACGAGCAAGAGGTGAGTGATGTCAGAATTCGAGGCAATGCTTGCCGAGGATATGGGTAGGTTCTTCTATGACCCGCTCGGATTTGTCCTTTATGCGTTTGAATGGGGATTGGGAGAGCTAGAAGGATTTGACGGCCCTGATGACTGGCAGAAAGAGTTTCTGACAGATTGGGGTGACGCAATCAGGACGAACAACTTTGACGGCGTCAAGCCAGTTGAAGCCTATCGCTGCGCTACCAGCTCCGGTCACGGTATCGGCAAAAGTGCCCTAACTGCATGGGTCATTCTGTACATCCTCAGCACCCGGCCATTTTGCAAAGGCGTCGTAACAGCCAACACCTCTGAACAGCTACGCACCAAAACATGGGGTGAGCTTGGGAAGTGGAAGAAGCGGTGTATCACCGGCCACTGGTTCGAGTACAACAACGGCAAAGGCAACATGAACATCTACCATGTGGATCACATGGAGTCATGGCGCTGTGACGGCCAGACGTGTCGCGAAGAAAACAGCGAGTCATTTGCTGGCCTGCATGCTGCTAACTCAAGCCCGTTCTACATCTTCGATGAAGCCTCTGCGGTCCCGGACAAAATTTGGGAAGTAGCAGAGGGCGGTCTTACTGACGGCGAGCCTTTCTGGTTCGCATTCGGAAACCCGACGCGTAACACTGGGCGCTTCCGTGAGTGCTTCCGCAAGTTCAGACATCGCTGGCGTCGACGTCAAATTGACAGCCGCCTGGCAAAGATGACCAACAAAGAACTCATCGAAGAGTGGCGCAAGGATTACGGCGAAGACAGCGACTTTTTCAAGGTGCGTGTTCGCGGGCTATTCCCTTCGGCATCAGAAGTACAGTTCATACCTCAGGCGTATGTCGACGATGCTATGTCTCGCACCCTTGAGCCTGGCTCTTACACGTTTGCATCCAAAATAATCGGCGTTGACCCTGCTTACACCGGCACTGACGAGGCTTCAATTTATCTACGTCAGGGTCTTCATGCACGCCTGCTAGGCGCCTACCCGAAAACAGATGACGACGTTAAGTTCGCGCAAATCGTGGCTGGTTTTGAGGATGAACACAAGGCAGATGCAGTCTTCATAGACTTCGGCTATGGGACCGGAATCCACTCAATCGGTCGCTCATGGGGCAGGAAATGGCAGTTGGTGAACTTCGGTGGTGAATCCAAAGACCCCGGCATGCTGAACAAACGCGGTGAGATGTGGAACTCAATGAAGTCCTGGCTCAAAGAGGGCGGCAGCATCGATGACCAGCAGACAGCAGACGAAATCGTCGCCCCCGAGTACAGAGTTAAGCTTGATGGGCGCATCGTACTTGAGGCCAAGGAGGACATGAAGCGCCGCGGCGTTCCATCACCAAACCGCGCCGATGCATTAGCCCTGACGTTTGCTTTCCCGGTAGTCAAAAACAAACCAACTAAGCCATTACCGGCTCCAATTCGCCCAATTCCCCGAGGTAGATAATGGCCGAAGATACCAACGACAAATTGCAGACCATTCTCCGGAAGTTCGACCGGGACTGGACTGCAAGCGACGAGGCCAGAACCGAGGCAACAAACGACCTGTTCTTCAGTCGGGTTAGCCAGTGGGATGACTGGTTATCAGATTACACAACACTTCAGTATCGCGGGCAGTTCGATGTCGTCCGCCCGGTAGTGCGTAAGCTTGTCGCAGAAATGCGCAAGAACCCCATTGATGTGCTGTATAAACCAAAGGACGGCGCTTCACCTGACGCTGCCGATATCCTTATGGGCATGTACCGTACTGACATGCAGCACAACACAGCGAAAATATCCGTTAACGTCGCAGTACGTGAGCAGATAGAAGCTGGCGTCGGTGCTTGGCGCCTGGTGACAGAATACGAAGACCAGAACCCGACGAGCAACAATCAGGTTATCCGCCGCCTGCCGATTCATGAAGCGTGCTCTCATGTCGTATGGGACAGCAACGCAAAGCAACTCGACAAGAGCGACGCAAAACACTGCACCGTTATCTCTGCGATGAGTAAGGACGGCTGGGATGCGTTTGCTGAAGAGTATGGTCTTGATAAAGACGATTGCCCGACCTTTCAGTCTCCATCCTCAAACTGGATATTCCCATGGACCACTAACGAAGTGTTCTATGTCGGGGAATATTACGAGGTAGAGGAAAAGAAAGAGACGGTATACATCTATCAGGACCCGCTTACCGGCGAGCCCGTCAGCTACTACAAAGACGATATCAAAGACGTTATCGATGAACTGGCTGACCGTGGGATGGTAAAGATTGGCGAGCGCAAAGTGAAGCGCCGCCGGGTCTATAAGACACTTCTCACACAGACGGAAATCCTCAAAGACCGCGAGCGAATTGCTGGGGAGCATATCCCGATTGTTCCGGTCTTTGGTGAATGGTCATTTGCTGGCGACAAGGAGGTTTATGAAGGGGTGGTAAGGCTCACCAAGGACGGCCAGCGCCTGCGCAACATGATAATGAGCTTTAATGCAGATATCGTTGCCCGCACGCCTAAGAAGAAGCCGTTCTTCCACCCTGAGCAAATCGCCGGTTACGAGCATATGTATAACGGGAATGATGATTATCCCTACTACCTGCTCAACAAGACTGACGAGAATGGAGGGGACCTTCCTCCACAGCCAGTGGCCTACATGGAGAACCCTGAGGTTCCTCAGGCCAACGCATACATGCTTGAGGCTGCCACCAGCTCAGTAAATCAGGTGGCAACAGTCGGCGTGGACCCGGAAGAGGTAAATGGCAGCCAGGTGTCTTTCGATACCGTTAACCAGCTAAACATGCGCGCCGACCTTGAGACGTATGTTTTTCAGGATAACCTCGCTACAGCCATGCGCCGTGATGGTGAAATTTACGCATCAATGGTGAATGACATCTATGACGTTCCTCGGAATGTGACAGTCACTCTTGAGGATGGCAGCGAGAAGCAGGTTCAGCTTTACACTCAGATGGTTGACCTTCAGACGGGTAATTCCGTAACGCTCAATGATATTCGCGGGCGCTACGAGTGTTACACAGACGTTGGCCCGTCATTCCAGAGCATGAAAGACCAGAGTAGGGCGCAGATAGGTGAACTTCTCAACGCTCCTGGTCTTATTCAGGCCAACCCGGACATCTGGAATATCTTATTGCTTCAATTCCTTCAGTTGCTTGATGGTAAGGGCATAGACATTACTCGTGACTATGCAAACAAGCAGCTTATTGTGCGCGGACTCAAGAAGCCTGAAACCCCTGAAGAGCAGCAGTGGCTTATTGAAGCTCAGCAGCAACAGCAGCAGCCGAATCCTGATCAACTTGTGGCGCAGGGGCAGTATATGGCTGGCCAGGCCGAGCTTATCAAAGCTCAGAACGAAGATAAGAAAATCGCAGTTGAAGCGGCCAAGGTGGAAGCTCAAAGCCAACTGGCAGCAGCCAAGATTGCCGAAATTCTTAGTGGCGTTGACCTCGATAAGCAGAAGGAATTGCGTCAGGCCCTTGAATCCATCGCCAAATTCCAGCAACAGCGCAGCGACGATGCTCGTGCTAATGCTGAGTTACTCCTTAAAAGCAACGACCAGCGCCACAAACAAGGCATGGACGTAGCTAACATCCTGCAATCGCAGAGAGCAAATTACCCCTCCGGCGGCGTAGCCGAGATACCTCAATAAGAGAGAGTTAATCATGCAAGACACCACCGAAATTCAGGCACCTGAAGAATCACTCCTGCCCGGCAATCAGGCGGCGGCATCCGCTGATGGCTCTGTTGTCGATAATGCCAACGACAACGCAGGGCAAGAAGAAGGCTTTGAGATTGTCCTGAGTGACGATGAGAACAAACCAAAGCAGGACCCGGCAACTAATGCCGAGTTTGCCCGCCGCCGTCTTGAGCGCAAGCGTCAGCGCGAGCTTGAGCAACAGATGGAGGCGGTCAAGCGCGGAGAATTGCCGGATAACCTGCGGGTAACCCCTGAATTACCGCCTCAGCCAAACGCTAACGACTATTTCTCCGATGAAGCTATGGAGAAGTACGGATGGGATGCCAATCGCGCACAGGCTGCTTTTACGCAGGCTAACAACGAATGGCTCATCAAAGCTCAGGACGCACGCAGTAATGCTGTTGCCGAGCAGGGGCGCAAGACTCAGGAGTTTACCCAACAATCAGCACAGTACGCAGAGGCCGCTCGTAAGCACTATGACGCAGCGGAGAAGCTAAACATCCCGGATTACCAGGATAAAGAGGATGCATTCCTTCAACTGGTTCCTCCTCAGGTAGGAGTGGACATCATGCGGTTATTTCCTGAGAAGTCAGCTGCACTGATGTACCACCTCGGCGCCAATCCGGAGAAAACCCGCCAGTTGCTGTCAATGGACGGCCAGTCTGCGCTGATTGAATTAACACGACTATCCGAACGTTTAACTCTCAAGCCGCGAGCAAACCAGGTATCGAAGGCCCCGCCGGCAGATGAGCCGGTGCAGGGAAGTGTTGCTGCTGCAAATGTCTCAGCCATTCAAAAACAGATGGAGAAGGCCGCAGCGAAAGGTGACACAGAGACATATCGCAAGCTTAAGGCTCAACTTAAAGGATCACGATAATGGCATTAACCGAAGGCCAAATGATTACCTACGCTATCGACGAGGTAATCGAAACTGTACAGAACCTCACCCCGATGGCTGAGCGCGTCAGCAAATACACCCCGCCGGGCGCTTCAATGCAGCGATCCGGTAACACGGTGTGGATGCCGCTGGAGCAGGAGGCGCCAACCCAACGCGGGTGGGATTTAACCGACAAAGAAACCGATATTCTGGAGCTTTCCGTTAAAGTTAACCTTAACGAGCCAGATAACGATTTTTTTGCACTGCGCGCTGATGATGTACGTGATGAGCGCTCTTACCGACGCCGCATTCAGGCTTCCGCTAAGAAGCTGGCGAACAACGTAGAAGCTGAAATCGCGCGTCAGGCTGTTGAAATGGGCTCACTGGTTGTAACCAGCACCGGGCCAATCGGCAACGCCAACACTGGCTGGGACTTCATCTCTGAAGCTGAGTCACTGATGTTTGCTCGCGAACTAAACCGCGATGCAGGCCTGAGCTTCTTCTTTAACCCGAACGACTATCGTGGCGCGGGTCGTGACCTCGCCGGTAAGGACTTCTATGGTCGCATTCAGGATGATGCTTACCGTAACGGCGTTATCCAGAAGCAGGTCGCAGGTTTCGATGACGTGCTGCGCTCTCCGAAGCTTCCGACGCTGGTCGGCTCCACTGTTACTGGCGTGACCGTAGCTGGCGCTCAGAAATTCAAGCCTGAAGCGTGGCGTCTGGACACAGATGGAAACCGGGAGAACGTGGACAACCGCACTGCTACCGTTGCTGTAAGCTCAGGCACTGGCTTTAAGCGCGGCGATAAAATCTCTATCGCTGGCGTGAAATTCCTGTCGCAGATGGCTAAAAACGTACTGGTTCAGGATGCCACCTTCTCTGTGGTTGCGGTGAATGGTAATAACCTGACTATTACGCCGAAACCTATCGCGCTGGATGATACAACGCTTACTGCCGAGCAGCGCGCTTACGCCAACGTAAACACCTCCCTTGCTGCAGGCGCGGCAATCACACTCCTGAACACTGACACGGCGCCGACTAACGTGTTCTGGGCTGATGATTCTATTCGCCTGCTGTCTCAGCCGATCCCCCTCGACCACGACCTGTTTGCAGGGATGAAGTCTCAAAGCTTCAGCATCCCGGGAGTAGGTCTGAACGGTGTAATCGCCTTCCAGGGTGACATCGACATTCTCGGCGGCAAATGCCGTATCGCTCTGTGGTACGCGGCAACCGCTGTGCGCCCCGAAGCAATCGGTGTTGGCCTGGCAAATCAGGACGTCGCCACTGCGATTGAAGGCTAAAAATAAGGGGCTCCGGCCCCTTTCTTACTGGAGATAGCAATGAGCGTAATGCTTTACAAAGAAGGTAATGGTACTCGTGTCTGGGGCAAAGAGTATAAGACAACAATCGTTCCAGAACACGACGTCGAATCAATGATTGCTGAAGGATGGCATAAGCATCCTGACGAGGTCATGTCTCAAAAAACAGAGCAAACAAGAATCAAACGTACGCGCAGAACAAACTCAGAAGCGGCAGAAGAACCTCAAGAAGAGGTAAGTGATGAACATAAAAACGAAGGGTGATTTGGTTAATACAGCCCTGCGAAAGCTTGGTGTTGCCTCTGACGCCACCCTGACCGATGTAGAGCCGCAGTCTGTAGAGGACGCTGTACTTGACCTCGAAATGATGATGTCGGAATGGTATCAGGACGGAGCGGGGATTGACGCTGGATATTCATTTGCAACTGATGAGCCTCCTATGGATGGCGACGAGCATGGAATGAAGCCGTCAGCCGTGAGCGCTGTTGTGCATAACCTTGCCATCCGCATAGCTCCTGATTACGAAATAGAGCCAAGCGCAAAGATAGTTACCACAGCCCGTTACGGTAAAGAATTGCTTTACAAGGTAACAGCGCTGAAGCGTGCAGAAAAAGCCGGCGCCATGGGCTATCCAAATCGTATGCCAGTAGGTTCTGGAAACAGGTGCGCAACACTGAGCAGCTGGAACTACTTCCACAGACGGGATAATAAAGATGCCGATAGTTCAACTCCCCCTGATGAAGGGAACGGGTAAATCATATCGAAGCGCTGACTATGTGGACCTTTTGCCAGTAAATATGCTGGCAACTCCAAAGGAGGTGCTTAATTCTAATGGTTATCTCAGATCTTTTCCCGGCGTAAAAAAAAGGAATGATGTGGCCGGATTTTCACGTGGCGCAATATTCAACTCTCAGCAAGGCGTTGTTTATCGGGTATGTGGCAGCAAGCTTTACCGGAATGAGCAAGTTATTGCCTCTATTGGCGGGCTGTCAAGGGTAAGCATGGCCGCCAGTTATACAAGCCATGCTGTTTGCGCAGAGGGAACGGTAAGGCTATTCCGATACGACGGAGCTATAAAAGACATATCGAACTGGCCGGCAGATTCTGGATATACGCAATACGATCTGGGCAATGCGCAAGAAGTATGCCGGAACAGGTCTCGCTATATATGGAGCAAAGAGGGCTCGGATTCTTTTTTTATAAGCGATCTTGAGGATGAGTCAAAGCCAGACAGATACAGCGCACAATATCGCGCCGAAAGTCAGCCAGATGGTATTATTGGCATAGATGACTGGCGAGACTTTGTGATTTGCTTTGGCGCGAAAACTACCGAATATTTCTCTCTTACCGGTAACTCGTCGGCCGTCGGCTCAGCTCTTTATCAGGCTCAGCCATCAATGATGGTAACAAAGGGTATTGCCGGTACATACTGCAAAACAAAGTTTCTCGAAGCTCACGCTATAATAAGCCATCCCGCAACCGGAGCCCCTTCTGTCTATGTCATAAGCGCCGGAGAGGTGCAGCAAATTGCCACATCACATATAGAAAAAATCCTTCAGAGTTACCCTGCCGGTGAATTGGCATTAGGAGTTATGGAGGCCGTACGTTTTGAATCGCATGAGCTTCTTATAATTCATCTGCCAAGACATGTTCTGGTTTATGATGGCTCAGCAAGCCAGTCCGCGCCGCAATGGTCCGTATTAAAAGGTGGGCTTTTTGATTCTGTTCACCCTGGAATTGATTTCATGTATGAGGGGAATGCCATAACCTGCGGCGATAAGGCGACAGGAAGGATTGGCGAACTAAATACATCAACATCTGAGTTATATGGCGCAAGCCAGGAGCATATACTATATACGCCACTTTATAAGTCTGATAACGCAAGAGCTTTTGACTTTGAGTTAGAGGCTTCGACCGGTGTTGCCCAAATTGCAGACAGGTTATTTATTTCGGCAACTACAGATGGAATAAATTATGGAAAGGAAATGCTTATAGAGCAAAATTCGCCATTTGATTACGACCGCCGAATTCTTTGGCGAAGAATCGGGAGAATACGGAAAAATATAGGATTTAAAATACGTATCGTGACTAAATCACCAGTAACGCTTTCTGGGGCACAGATAAGGCTGGAATAATGGCAGAGCAACCCAAAAAGGTAACCGTGAAGTCTAGCAGGATAGACGCTTCGATTTTGCCGTCAGTGTTTTCTCTTCCCTACCGCTTATATGTAATGCAGCAAACTTCTGACCTTCAAGACCTTGCCAATTCTTCCAATAATGCCAACGACATCGCTTACCAGGCGACGATTAAGAATGAGGATCAGGATGCGGAGTTACAAAACCATGAACAACGAATATCTGATTTACGTGTTGAGGTAGACGAACACGAGGTCAGAATTACCGCTAACTCAGGAAGAATAGCAGAAGTTGAGTTAAGACTTACATCTGCTGAGGGTGAGATAACCACCATCAAGGCAGATATTAGTGGCATTAAAACAAGGCTGACAGGTGCGGAAAATGCCATCACCGCAATCCAGGGTGATTATATATCAAAGACAATCACCTCATCTCAATCGCTGGCATCGTCACTAAACGTTGCTTCATCATATGCCGTGAACGGCGTAAAGGTTGTTGGACCCAGAGTAACAGGATGGACCGCTGCTACTGGGACATCTTATCGTGGAGCCTTCAACGCAAATGCATCAATGCCGGTGAGTGCAACGTATACACAGTCAGAGGTGCAGGCAATATCTAATAATCTGCTCGCCACCATCCAGAGACTAAAGGGTCTGGAAGATGCTGTCAGGGCGCATGGGTTGATAGACGGATGATTACTTTCAAGCCTACTAGAAACATCGATCTGATAGAAATTGTCGGCAATCATCCTGCCATTATCGCAGGAAGCAATAACGGTGATGGTTATGATTACAAGCCAGAGTGCCGATACTTTGAAGTTAATGTGCATGGCCAGTTTGGAGGCATTGTCTATTACCAGGAGATTCAGCCGCTGACCTTCGAATGTCACGCCATGTACCTGCCAGAGATTCGTGGGTTCAGTAAGGATATCGGAATAGCGTTCTGGAGGTATATTCTCACCAATACCACTTTTCAATGCGTCACGTCATTTGCGGCCCGAAAATTTCGTCACGGGCAGATGTACTGCGCCATGATTGGCCTTAAACGCGTAGGCACCATCAAGAAGTATTTCAAAGGCATCGATGATGTAACTTTCTACTCTGCAACCCGCGAAGAAATACAAGAATTCCTCTCCCGTCATAAGTAGGTAAAACCATGCTCATTTTTCAATTAGCGAGTAAGCATCTCGAGAATCGCCTGTACCTGAAAGGCGGGAAGGGCGGAGATGGCGGAGCCAGTGCGCAAGCCAAAGCCCTGAACAAGCAAACCGATCTGCAGCGTCAGCAATGGCAGACCGTGATGAACAATCTTGCGCCATTTACACCACTGGCTCAGCAGTATGTCTCGCAACTGCAAAACCTATCGTCTCTTCAGGGCCAGGGAGATGCCCTCAATCAGTATTACAACTCACAGCAATACCAGGACCTTGCCGGGCAGGCGAGATATCAGTCTCTTGCTGCCGCTGAAGCAACGGGAGGGTTGGGGTCTACTGCAACCAGCAATCAACTGGCTACCATTGCGCCCACCTTGGGCCAATCATGGCTTAGCGGGCAGATGCAGAATTACAGCAACCTGGCGAATATCGGGCTTGGAGCGCTGCAAGGGCAAGCTAATGCTGGCCAGACCTACTCCAACAATATGGGGTCTATCTATCAGCAACAGGCAAACCTTGCTGCTGCTAATGCCAGTCGACCATCATCATTCCAGTCGGCCTTAAGCGGTGGAATTGGAGGGGCAGCAACAGGCGCAGCTATTGGCTCTGCTTTCGGTGGACCTGGAATCGGAACTGCAATCGGCGCCGGTATTGGTGTTCTTGGGTCGCTGTTCTAAGGGGGAATTCATGGCTACATGGGATATGGGGAATGGCGGAAACCTCCTTGCCGGACTCGGAGGCATTAACTCTAATGCGCCATCCGTAAGCGACTCTAACGCCGCACTGGCTCTTATTCGTGAAAATAACGAACTTCAGCGTTCAGGTGCCAACAACGTTGGTCTGCAGGCTTTACAGGGCATTGGTAGCGTAATGCAGGTTCAACAACAGGCGCAACAGCAGCAAAGGCAGCAGGAGTTTCAGCAGGCATACGCCAACGCATACGCCACTGGAGATCGCAATGAAATGCGCAAACTTGCAGTGCAATACCCTGAACAGTTCGATGCTGTGCGTAACGGTATGGGTTTCATTGATGAAGACCAACGCAACACGGTGGGTAATCTCGCTGCCGGCGCGCGTCTTGCCTCCTCTTCTTCTGATTCAATGGCTAACTGGCTGAAGTCCAATGCCGGTGAACTGGCTCGCGTTGGCGTAAATCCGCAGGATGTCGCGCAGATGTACCAGCAGAATCCGCAGCAGTTCGGAGAGTTTGTTGACCACCTCGGTTTGACCAGCTTAGGTCCTGAGAAGTATTTCGACCTGCAGGATAAAATGCAGGGGCGCCAGGTGACCATGCGCGGTCAGGATATAGACGCTCAGACAGCAGCCCGTAACCAGGCAATTACGATGCGCGGCCAGGATATTCAAGCTGACCTTGGTCAACAAAGAATTAATCTGGACGCAGAAACAAATCGAGTTAACAACGAAAACAAACGTCTTGACAGAATGCTTGCGTCAGAAACTAACGACCTAAAACGGCAGGAAATACAGAGCAGGATTGACGCAAATAACCAGAAACTGCAGCAGAAGCAGCAGACACTTAATGATGGTTACAAAGACGGCATAAACACGCTGACGACCAGCATGTTTACGTTGAATGACATCGTAAGTTCTCCGGCACTCAAGAGTATTACTGGACTGCGCGGCGCGATTCCTAATGTCCCGGGGTCACAAGCTGCTGACACGCAGGCGCGACTGGATACCTTTAAATCCCAGGCATATTTGACCGCAGTGCAAGCAATGAAGGGAATGGGGGCACTATCTGATGCTGAAGGTAAAAAGCTTGACCAGGCTGTCGGCTCTCTTCAGAACTCGCAGAGCGAAGAATCTTTCCGTCGAAACGCTGGCGTCATCCTGAACACATTAAACCAAAAGCGTAACGAGGCGGTTGGTAAGTACGTTCAGCAAAACGGCATTAAGCGCATGGAAGCTCCGCAGGCTTCTATCGACTACCTGAAGCAGCATCCAGAGCTTTCCACAGACTTTATTAACCGCTACGGATATCTTCCACCTTTGGGGCAGTAAATGGCTAATTACCGTGATTTGTTAGAGCAGGCTGGCGCACGTCACGGTGTGCCAGAGGGCTTGATGACTGCGTTAGGTGGAAAGGAGTCATCCTATAACCCTAGTGCGGTCAGTTCTGCAGGTGCCGTAGGATTAACTCAGGTAATGCCGGGAACATGGCGTGACATGGGTTACACTGATGAGCAAATGCAAAGCCCTGAATACCAGGCTGATGCAGGCGCTCGTTATCTGGCGCAGATGTACCAGCAATTTGGTAACTGGCGTGACGCTCTTCAGGCTTACCACGATGGCCCTGGAAATGTCATGAAGGCGAAGCGTGGTGAATACACTCCGGGCCCGGAAGGGCGGGGGTATGTTGATAGCCGGTTTGCTCAATGGGCTAGAGCCCCTGTAACGGATACAACAGCAGAACAGCGCGCCACGTCTGCAAAGGTTCATCCTCAGGAAGACCCGAACAACCCGTTTGCTCAACTTGAATCTCAATCATCCTCCCAGGAAGTGGCGCCGGGTGTGCAGTCAGATCCAAACAATCCATTTGCTCAGATAGAGCAGCAGGCTACCAGCCAGCAGCCACCTCAATCGACAGCAGCGAGCGCACAGCAACAATCTCAGCAGCAAGGTGGAATTATGTCTGACCTTGGCAATGGTCTAGCTGAAACTGGCCGTGGCTTGCTGCAGGCTGGCGTCAATGTGGCCAACATCCCTGCTGAGCTCACCGATGCCGTCACAAGTGCGGCCGCCTGGGCGGGAAATAAGCTCGGTATCGGCGACGGAACATATCAACCAGCGCCGCGTGTCACCACTCAAGGACTTGAGAAGGATTTCGGGTTGCAGCCTGGCGCGTTAAGCCCACAAACAACCGAGGGGCGCATCTTTGCTGATGCCCTGCCTTACCTGACACCTGTTGGTGTGGAAAGAGCAGCGGCGGCAGCGCCGGGCCTCGCTGGTCGTATCGCTGAAGGTGGCTCACGCCTACTGGCTGAGAACGCCGTTGGTTCACTGGCTGCTAATAGCGATAAAAACGACGCTGGCGCGCTGGCAACAGATTTAGGGCTTGGTGTTGGTCTTGGGGCTGCCGCAAACGGCGTAGTCAGGGCCGCAGGCGCTGGGTATCGCGCACTGACTGGCTCAATGGCACCCGAAGCCGCGCAAGCTATCCGCTTTGCTGAGCAGAATAACGTTCCGCTAACCACCACGGACGTAATCTCTCCAACATCACGTGTTGGCCGAGCCGCACAAACGACTGCTGAGAACATCCCCTTTGTTGGCACGTCCGGGATGCGGGCGGCTCAGCAGGAGTCTCGCAGCCAGCTCGTTCAAAACTTTGCTAATCGTTTCGGTGAGTATAATCCGTCAGAAGTGGTAAGCAGCCTGAAATCCAAGACATCTGGCATTAAACAGGCCGCAGGTCGCCGTCTTGAACAGGTGCAGAACGCAATGGCAGGGATAAATATCCAGCCATCTCGTGCTGTTCAGCAGATTGATAACGAAATATCAAATCTGCAAAAGCTAGGGGAGGTTGCCGACCATGAGACGATTTCTAAACTCCAGTCGTATCGCGACGAGCTAGTTAGAAACGCAAGCCAAAATGGTCCGGTTAGTCTTGATTTGAAGCAATTAAGCGATTTGCGAAGCCAGTTCAGGATAGACGTGAAAGGGGAAAGGCCATTACTTCCTAACCGATCAGATGCTGCCGTTCAGCGCGTGTACAGGGCAATGTCAGATGACATAAACAACGCAATTGGTAAGAGCCTCGGAAGTGAAACGCTGCGTAAATATCGTCAGGCCAATGCAGTTTACGCAGATGAAGCTACCAAATTGCAAAACACGCGCCTGAAGAATGTGCTGATGAAGGGGGACCTGACCCCTGAAGTAGTGAATAATATGCTGTTCAGTAAGAACAAGTCAGAGATTCAAAGCCTTTATAACTCAGTTGGCCAGGCCGGACGTGTGCAAATGCGCAACGGGATCATCGGCAAGGCAATGGAGAAATCAGGAGGATCACCTGACCAGTTTCTGCGCCAGCTGAATATCATGTCGAACCAAACTGGAATAGCATTCAAAGGTGATGATGCGGCCTATATACGAGGCCTCAAAAATTATCTTGAGTCAACGAAACAGGCCGCAAGGGCTGGAGTGAGCACACCTACCGGTCAGCAGGCAGTGCCACTGATTATGGGGTTTGGCGCCGCTGCTAACCCGGCAGCAGCAACTGCGGGGGTTAGCTATGGACTAATTGCGCGCATGTATGAAAGCAGGACAGTGAGAAATGCAATGTTGCGCATGGCGAATACTAAGCCTGGAACGACCGCTTTTGAACAAAGAGCTGAAGAGTTATCTAGGCTCATAAATGCAATATCGCAAGGAGCTAAGTCATCTTCTGATTAAGGACTTAACTTCATTCCACGCAATAATCACCGCCAGCGAAAGAAACGCGAAAGCAAATGCTCCATATGGTTGAGATCTTGTTTCAGGAAACATGCCGAACCCAAAGCAGGTTAACGAAACAAAAAATGCAACGCCCTTCATACACTGAATAGTTTTATTCATTTATTTCTCCAATATTTATTAATTAACCAACCCCGGCTTGCCCGGGGTTTTTTATGCCCGGAGCTAACCAATGGCAGACATTGTTGCAGATTTTTTTATAGGCGCCCCAACTTCACCGTTTACCACGCCAAAAACATTAAAGCCTATTTCTGGCGGGAAAGTTTATGTAGGTCAGGTGGATACCGACCCTACATTGCCTGAAAATCAAATTCAGGTTTACCTCAAGGGAGAAGATGGAACTCCGGTGCCAGTCCAGCAGCCAATAACATTAAACTCTGGTGGTTTTCCAGTTTATAACGGTCTGGTTTCAAATTTCTACACATCGCAAAGCTATTCAATGGCTGTTTACGATGCATTTAATGCTTTGCAGTTTTACTATGCAAAAGCCCCATTGAGTGATGCATCTGAATTGAGGGAGCAACTTTCAAGTGCCGACGGTGTTAATTTAGTTGGCAATGCTGTCGATAAAAGAGGCGATGAGTTTTCAGGTGAAGTAATAGCTCCGGCCTTAAGAATTAAATCTACTTATGGCAATCTTGTTGTAGGCGATCAACCCGTAACGCCAGCGGATGCTTTACGTGATGCTATTAACGTTTCAAGAAGGCTTGATAACTCACCTACAAACTGCCACGCATTTGCAGATAAAACCGTTATTAATCAGGCTACAGATTACGGTGGTTACGGCGCTTTTGACTCAACAGTCATAGTATCCGGAACCAACACACACAATCACGCATACAGTTTTCAGGACCGCATTAATTATGCAGGAAGTGGTGTCCTTCAAAACATGGAGGGCTTGTATTCATCACCCACTATTACGGGTAGCGGTACTGTTGAAAGCCGTATGGGTGTATTTATTAATAATGCTGCAGTGACTAATGGCGGAAAGCTACTTCAGCAAAACGGTATTTTTATTGAAGACCTTTTCAGCGCAACAACAAATGTCGGCATTCACGTTCGCCAGACTCAGGGGCTTGGTTATTACGCACCAAATTTCGGTAAAATGTGGCAAAACGGTGTTGCTGGTTTTGGCATAGATCCGTCGCAATTAGCTAACGCCATAAACTGGCGAGGTGGGGCTACTGGTAGTTTTTATGGTTTCCTGACAACCGATCCCAATGGGACATACCTTGGCACAACAGGAGATACGCCATTAAAGTTTGTGTCAGGTGGCGAAGTGCGCCTTCAGATTAAAATTGCATCTGGTGCTCAACGGGCTCTTACGCCTGGTAACGACAATCTAACGCCTCTTGGCGATATAGTAAATCGCTGGAGTACTGTGTTTGCAGGGACCGGGTCAATTAATACTTCAGACGGCCGTGAAAAATCACAGCCAGTCACTGCGTCAGAGCTATCTAAATCCATGGCTGCTGATGAAAATGCAATACTTGACGCGTGGGGTGATGTATCAATAATCGTTTTTCAGTGGCTGAATTCTATTAAAGAAAAGGGGCAGAATGAAGCACGCTGGCATTTTGGCGTTATTGCACAACAAGTTAAAGATGCATTCGAGTCAAAAGGAATCGACGGAACACGTTTTGGCCTGCTCTGTTATGATGAATGGGATGACCAGTATGAAATTTTACCCGAAGAAGTAAAACAGCACCCCGCCGAATATTCAGCAGAACCGGATGAATCAGGACGTCGTGCTATTCTTAAAGAAGCCTGGACAGAGGTTGTAAAGCCTGAGGGTAGAGTTCTGGTTACGCCGGCGGGAAATCGCTGGGGCATTCGTTCAGACCAGTGCCTGTGGTTAGAAGCTGCATATCAGCGGAGAGAACGGCAGAAACTGGAAGCCAGAATTAGCAAGCTTGAGGATTTATTTTCCAGTAAATAGCTATTGCTTGTGCTTCCATAGCGAATACTCATCCCATAGCCATATCGCTATCATAGCGATATCAATACCAACGAAGCCCTTCGCAGAAGACATGCCTGTTAGCAACATCAGCAGGCATGCAATCCCCATCGTCCTGATAAACCAATGACTTACTTTCGCAAATGTATTCATGGGATATGACCTCTTATGAAGACCAAAAGGGTACAGTCACTTGAGCGCTTAATCAATATCAGCGCGATAGATCAATAGGCCGCTCCGTCTTGATCTCCCCTCTCGATAAAACTACTGTATATACAAACAGTATAATTTTATTGGGAGGGGATATGCCGCGCAGAGAAGATATTGAGTTCGCGTTTCGTAACGCTATGGAGATAGATAAGAGTGGGCGCCGGGTTGTAACGACCAGACGATTCGTTGAAGAGCTTCACGCTGTTAACTGGATGTGGACGATGCGTGAGGCCAATCGATGGATAGAGTTAAGCGTCAGCACGTTCAAAGACGTCTCGACGGAAGAGGGCGAGAACCGTACGTTCGCGCTTTACAATCCGAACGGAGGGCTGTGAATGTTCGCCAGCCCCGCTACAGATTATCTTGAGCCAAAGATATCGCTCGATGCGCTCTGCGTCAGGAGTCCGGCATCCACTTACTTCCTCCGCTCCAGTAACTCATACTGGAATGCCGGCATCCTTAACGGTGCTCTGTTGGTCGTCGACATGAGCGTTAAGCCCTGCGACGGGTCAATCGTTGTATGTGCATATGAAGGGGAGCTGGTGCTTCGTCGGCTTAAGCTAATCTCTCGCCGCTGCCTGCAGAATATCGACCACCCAAACTTTTCATGGCCGCTTCCGGTCGAGGATGACGACACGCGTCAGGTTTATGGCGTGGTGACGTATGTCATTAATGATGCACGGGGAGGGGAGTTCGACGATTCGCCGGTGATGTAGGTGGGACAGATGTGAGACACGCAAGGCTTTGCACCGGTTTGCAGGGCTTTGCATGTTTTCGCGTCATGGGACGTGTGAGCGCAGGGATGACGCGGTAAGTTACTGTGTTAAAAGGTAGTTCTTATAATTCGTAATGCGAAGGTCGTAGGTTCGACTCCTATTACCGGCACTCACACAAAAAAATATTGTAAAAAACAATCAATTATACAGATTTTCGCTCTCAGGCTACGATCTCTTTTTACAATATTCTATGACCAACAGTTGCCGCTATGGTTAATCGTGGCTATTCAGGGATGTTAGTACGTAGCGGCCTGGAGTTCTGTAGTTGTAAAGCTCGAACAGGTACAAAGCGTGAACAGTCCCCACGGACTGCTCTCAACTCGAAGCTGATGACGCTGCCAACGGCTCTACATCCTCCCGAAGCAGATTATCAAACGCATTTAAGCCCGATGTGCGGCCTTGTGGCTGCGTAAACTAATGCCCCGGTAGCTACAGATCCGGCTCTGCCAGCGCTTCGCTCACGTTCCGAAAGGTACACGAGTACTCTGATAAGGTGTGCTCCTTCTGACAATCTGATGAAATTGCTACGCTCCGCTTGTTGCTAATACCACTAACGGGGCTTTATGGCTTCTGTTGTCTGAAATCAGAAGAAAAGAGCCAGCGTTAAAGCTGGCTATGCTCTTAGAATGGTGAAGCATTCAGATAGATCGTGATTGAGTAGCTCGCCCCATTGGTGAAGCGGTACACATCGCCTTTCACGTTCAGATGAATAGCACTATCACGTATCGCGATCTTTGCGTTGCCGTCAGACGTTGATAAAAATGGCTGATACTTATCCCCGATACCTTTCAGGAAAGTCGCTTCCGTGACTTTTGGAGGGACTAAATAAAACTGGTACACAAAGGCTGTGGTAGCACCTGCGCTGCCCTCTGTGACGTACAGTGACACCTGTGAGTTAACCTTCTCAACCTTGTAAACAGTTTGGTCGATTGGCGAGTTGAGCGCCTTATACGCGCCATAGCAAGCCACGACGAGCAAGAGCACCACCACCCACTTAAAAACCCGAACGTTTCGCATAGTCTATCCCTGCTCTTATCCAAGTCTGATCCTGAGGATCATCACCATATGAATTGGGCCCTGGATAATCCGCAAACTCCGGACGGCTTGTACCTGCGAGAATTTGCGCAGCACCTGCACCACGTAGCAAGATCTGATCCGGGATACCCGCAGCCGCTCCAACCGCACCATAGTTAAAGTTACCAAAGGCTGCATATTTACTGCCACGTTGCTTATAGTCCCACGGTCCATGATTCCTTACCTGATAGTAAAACCAGACATAGGTGAGGGCTGACGGGCCACGGTGAAAGCGAGCCATCATCATGTTATTGACAACACTCACACCAGGCGGGGTTATAGCAGATAACTCATACGGCGGGTGAGGATTTGCCGCTAATGTCGGATACCTCATGCTTGCGCTCTTTCGTTCCAGCTATCGGTAAACATAATATTGCCGTCGCAGTGCTTCCAGGTGATCTTCTCATAACGGAACTCGACACACTCAAGGTGGTTATGCTTCTCCTTGCTCGCGTCTTTGGTATCGTGCATAACGGGAGAAACACCTACAATCTTCACACCTTCTAACAGCATGTTGAAGTATTCCACTTCCTGCCCTGCATCGTTGATCTTGTACCATTTGAACTCAGCAGATTTAAGCGTCTGACCTGTGGCAACAGCTTTGTAAAGGTACGGGCTGGAGCTATCAAATTCCTTTTGGATAATCAGCGCGGAGTGTTTGCGAGTCCCGGTAATCTTCCCGGTCATTGGGTCTGTGGGAATGTTTAAGCTGTGGGAGAATCCGTTAATCTCAATGCTGCCGTCACGGTCTTGAACGTCTACAGATCCCTTGATATCTGCGCCGCCGTCATCTTTAAGCCATAGGTAAGCTGGAATAGCCATTTTCTCTTTTTCCTTATGTTGTTATAAAAATCCATAAAGAAAGTGTACCTATAACGCCGGGTGGAAAGTAAAGGATCAAATGTAACAAATTCACTAATATAAACGTGGCTAGATTTTAGTTAAATAACACTAAGGGAAGAGGCCGCAACGGTGCTTTTACTTTTCGCTGCTATCGAACATTTTCATACTTTGGGAATGCTTTCTGTTCGTTTTATAGACGAAATCGTGGATGGAATTGCTATAGCGGCACAGCGTCTCTTTGGCTGTTGTAGTGGCACACTGCAGTAGGTCACCTGAAAAGAGGTGATATCCTTACCTCAGAACAATACAGGTGTCCAAATGAAAAGAAGACGTTTCAGCGCAGAGTTTAAACACGAATCCGCTCCACTGGCTCTTGACCAGAAGTACACCGTTGAAGATGCGGCCACTGCTATGAGCGTTGGTCTTTCTACTATGGCGCAATAGGTAAAGCAGTTGCGGGATGAACGACAGGGCAGAATGCCAAAAACTTCCCCCATAACTTAGGAACTGATGCGGTTCGTTCGGACTGACCGACCATGCCGGGCAGTATAACGACATTAATGATTAACTCTTAGGGAGCCAGACAGGACTGTCAATTTGTCCGCTCTGTGCCAGGAGCTGACATTCTTTATACGATTGAATTAAATTATAATTACTCATATATATTACTTACAGGTGGACTCGCTTGTTAGGCGGTTTAACCCGTGGTTAAATATGAGGCTACCGTTAAAATAAGCATCAGGCTATTCTGAAATCTATCTACCGCCAGGGAGACATTATGCGAATTCCAACGAGTCGTAACCCCAAGCTGACGGCGAGCCTCAACCCAAACCTGACGAGCAGTATCAATCCTCGTCTCACTAGCAGCATTAATCCAAAGTTAACGTCTAGCATCAATCCCAAACTAACCTCAAGTATTAACCCTGTACTTACATTGAGCATTAACCCCAAATTGACTAGCTCCATCAACTACAAGCTCACGTCAAACAGAAATCCAAATCTCACGTCAAGCATCAATCCCAAGCTAACTTCGTCCATCAACCCAAATATATCATCCAATATTTCTGGTCTATATCTATTTGATCTAGCGCTCAATACGGTAGGCTTCACAGTATCGTCAGATCCTAACTATTGGCTGTTGTTCGATCCACTATGCCACTTTACTGGTGTTGCTGTGAGTTCCCGGCAGAACGTCTTCGTTGAGTTTGATTTAGACAATAATTTTGTTGGATTCTTTATTCATGCCAAAGCTCAAAGCTGGCTACGATTCAACGTAAATAACGATTGGGTGGGGTTGACTACATGATCCTAACAATGTGAGTCACGGTACCCTATTTACAATATGGTTTTGCCGCTCTCAATCGGAGCGTATGCTAAGCGTAAACCTTTGAAACGGAGTATCAGTGAAAAAGCAAGAAGGCATTTCAAAGTATAAGCTAAATAAAATAGCCGTAGAGTCATTGAGAAATACTATCCGTCTTCATTTTGACTCAATGCTACTTTATGAGAACGGTTCGTACCCAAGTGCATTTCAGCTTTCAGTCTTGGCGCTTGAAGAGTTCTCAAAAGCCATCTGGGTGGATCACTACATTTGGTCATCTGAAACTAATGAGGGCTATCCAGATGTTCAGTTTGAGCAGGCATGGTTAAAACTTCTATATCTACATCCAAAAAAACAGTGGAACTTTGTAGCAAGAGAAATAGATGATTACTCTCCAAGTTTTGTTTCCATGATCCAGAGCAGGAAATTAGAAGAAAAAAAACAAAATTCTATATATGTTGGTTTGTCTCGTTCGAAGGGGGGGATTGATATACATAGCCGAGTCTCTACCCCATCGGAAATTAAAAAAAAAGATACAAGGCAGTTTATTTCAGTAATCAATGCTGAATTACTCAGAATAGTTGCAAGAATTGAGAGTGATGAATTTTATTTCGAGGGTGGCAAAGGAATGGATGAGGTGTTTAATTATGAAATCTATAAAAATCTTTTACAATGGCCTCACAAAAGCGGAATAAAAAATAATGGTTGGAGAAGGAAGAAACATCAACGAAAATAATAATCGTGGGTTGGTGGTTTTCTCCCCCAGCGCTCCTAATCAGCCGTCCGCTCCTCGCTCACAGCGGGTCTTCAACCTAGTATACTCGCCCGCTTCGTGCCAAGAGCGGACGTTGCTACTACTCACCGTAAATTAAAGAAATTGTACTCATTAAATAGTGGTAATTCCGAAGATCTTAGGGTCGGCGCAAAAAATATGAGAATGGGCTTGATAAGCGGCCAGTACGTTAAAGCGTTCAAGTAACCTAATATTATTGTGATGATGCTGTGCTGAGAATTTTATATTGATTGATTCTATTTGCCCCCTCATTCGTGGCGGAATCTGTACAAGGGTCTGCTTTGACAAGTCCACCACATTGAATGAAGCAAACGCACTACGACTCAAATTAAAAAGAAACATATTATGATTGGGATCATCAGTTCCTTGAAGGTAGCCTGTATCAGGTACAGCTACTCTACAACCCGGAATGTCGTCAAAGGTTGCTACTATCAGATGACCCATCTTTCCCTTTGACTCAAAAATCTCCTCAACAGACGACTCTAGGATACTTTTTTTTGCTCCGGGTGGAGTCATTAATGCCAGAAAAAGAATCTCCAGCCACTGTAAATACTGCTCACTCGTCACCCCAAACTCTGCGCAAACCTCGGCTAAATGAGGTTTTATTCCCGCGCGTATATCGGAGAAGTGGGCTAGCAAAAGAGGATCAGTTGGATGCATCCCCACTAATTCCTTAAACATATTAATTGTTCGAACAATTAAATAGGGATTTCTAATCCACCCCATGAATTTTGCTTTGAACACTCGTTCAGCGGCGCCTTTCAAAACATCGCTTCCAGAATTTACCTTTAATACGGAGATAAGGAGGCCAGTTGCTGTTACTAAGTCCATTTCAAATTTCTGAAAGAAATCCTCTAAATTTTTTCTTAATCTTGAGCTTTTTACATCGAAACTAAAGAGATCATTAAAAGAGAGGTTCGTCTTTATCTTGACGCCTTCAGTATTTGTCAAGCGAACAACGCTATTTTCGCGATCTGCAATTTCAAATTTGTAGATTCGCTGCTTATTTTTTGGTCTGCTCTCGTCAATGCAGTTATTGCGCTGCTCTGTTTGAGATATAAAATGTTGATTCCTCGTTAGATTATCCATAAGTTCTCCTTACTGCTACGATTCACCGGGCGTGTAATTGACCTGCTCTTCATTGATTAATATGCGGTAATGTTAGCAATACCTCCATCGACTTTGAGGACAACTGTGAGCTTCCGCTCCTCGCTCATAGCAGGCATGACAGCTATCTCTTCTCTCCGGTCGTGCCAGAAGCAGATGTTCCTCGCACCCCGTTTCCCGGTGTGGCAATTAACAGATCGGGGTTTTCTGCCACGCCTGGGTGTTCAATAATTTTTTGTTACTAAAAGAGTAGCTGGTAAATAAATTTGCTGAACAAAAACATGGTAACGTTTTAAATACTCCACACATGAGGTACTTATGATAACCGTTTTTGTTTTACTTAAGACGACAAAGGAATGGCTCCGTCTGGAGCGCGCTGAAAGAAACCGCATTGCTGATAGCGTATTATCTACCGTTTTGTCCGATAATAAAGTCACGCTAAGAATGTTTGACGCCGAGGCGTTTACCACAAAATGTACTGATGTCGCTATGTTCCAGGCAGAAGACATGCAGGCATTTTATTTTGCTATTGAGCGGCTAAGGGACTCGGAACTTATAACCAGACCTTATTTTGAAATGGTGGAAATTATTCCTACTATTGAAGATGGTTTTAAAGCTTTCGAGAAGGCCAGTATTCCTAAATAATAACTCTGGTCAGAGGGAGTAACAATGAGGGTTGCTACTCCCTCTGTTGAGACTTATCTTTTTAATGGTTAAAGCAGGATTAACGACCCGGCTTTTGATTCTTACACTTGTTTTTTTAAGTGATTAACCAGTGTCTGCTTCGTCATTTTTAGTTTATTCACATTGCAATATTAAATATAAAAAGCGTTTACAGTGCAGCCAGGCAATGGACAACACGCTTGCCCGCGCCTCGTTCATAACAGACTCCCCAAAACCCATTGCCGCCAAAACCATTCCCCTATATAAATCTTGCCCATAAAAAACAACCACAAGGACTGACGCTATGGTCAGGAAGATCTCCCTTGCAGTCACCGTAAGCCTGCTGTTAGCTCACACCCCGCATGCCTTCGCCTCTTCCGATATTGAAGATTGCACCTGGAGCGACGACACCTGCCTGCTGAAAGGCGCTCCTGTTCTGGCGCCGGATAATGATTCCCGCGACAACCTGCTGCGCTTGCTGAGTGAGGCAAAGTCGTTCGCGCTGCCCGTGCAGCCGATGCCTGCGGATATTACGCGCTCCCGCGATTTCTACTTCGCTTACCATCCGCAGTGGGATGACGTTAACCCACAATCTACCTCTGCCGACGCTGCGCCAGTCGAAGATAAAACCCTCGCTGAACAACTGGCCGCGCTGCAAATCGACCCCGCAGCAATGCGCGCCGATAACGGCGAGCAGGAAAACCGCTTCGTCTCGAATAACACAGAAAGCGTAAGCCAGTTTTTTGCAGCGCTGCTGGCGGATGGCGCATTAACGCCTGAGCAGCGCCACGCGCTGGCGCAGGCGCGGGTGGCGCTTTTATCCGGCGCGACCAGCGAGCAGGTTAGCGCTTCGTTAGCCGCGCTCCCGGCCGGTGCGCCTGCGTTATATAAAGCGTATCTGGACGCCGCCGCCCGGTTCTATGAGGGGGATTACGCAGGCGCTGCGCAGGGGTTTAGCGCGCTGGTTACAAGCGATAGCCCATGGTTAGCTGAAACCGCGCAGTACATGCTGATGCGCACGGCGCTTAACAAAAGCAGCCAGCAGAGCACGGGCGAGTATGGCGATTTTGACGTGACGCGCGTCAGCCATGACGATGTCGTCCAGGCGCAAAACGCGGCGCAGGCTTATCTGCAACGCTGGCCGCAGGGGCGCTATGCCGACTCCGCACGCGGCATGCTGCGCCGCATTAACTGGTATCTGCAGGCCTGGCCGCAACTGGCGGAACGCTACGAGCAGGCATTCCAGCACGCCGCCAGCCCGCAGGCGCTACGCGGTCTGGTAACTGAATACGATAATGTCTTTGGCATGCAGTTCTACGAGCAACCCCTAACAGAAGCGTTTCCCGAAGCGTCGCTGGTGAGCTTTATCGAACTGCTGCGCGCCCTTCGCCTCAACAGCGACAATAAACCGGTACTGACGCAGGACGCGCTGAATACCAGCAAACCGGCGTTTGAAAAAGGCGGCAAGCTGCCGCTGTGGCGCAACCTGCAACTCAACCTGTGGATGGCGACGGGCAACTACGCCGCTGTGCTGCAGGAGGTGGCGCCCGCACAGACGCTCCCCGCGCACGATATCCTCGTCTTCAGCGAGCAGGTTATCTACGGCGAGGCGTTGATGGCGCAACAGCAGTGGCCCGCCGCGCGTGATTTCTGGCTGCGGTTGCTGAAGCTTAGCCAGGATAACGAGCAGCAGCAGTATGTACAGGCTAAGCTCGCCGCTACGCTGGTTTACATGGGCGACACGGCGGCGGTATTCGCGCCAGGCAGCGCCGTCACCAGTCTGCGCTATCGCTCCCGCGTGCTGAAAACCCAGGCTTCGCCGGAGCTATTGCGCCAGCAGGCGACAAAGGGGCCGAACAGCGAGGAGCGCACCATTGCCCTGCACACGCTGCTGGTGCGCGATTTAACCGAAAACCGCTTCGGTGACTGGTTGAATGACAAAAAACTCGTCAGCGCCATTACGCCGCCGGTCACTGGTGAAGCCTTCGACGACGTCAACCTGAGCATTTTCGACTGGAACGGCGACACCACGGAGCCGGGGTACGTCTGCCAGAGCCTGCATGAAACCGTCACCGTGCTTGGCAAGAACGCGAAAGACCCGCACGCGCTGAACTGCCTGGGCGAGTTTTTCCGCACCACGCGCACGCAGGTTGATTTGTGGAAAGAGAGTGCGGGCAATGGCGTCCTCGAAGCGGCAATCTCCCGCAAGGAGCCGTTCGGCCAGTCCGATCGCCAGCGCTATTACCAGCGCATCATCGCGTCACCCAAAGCAGAACCTGAAGATAAAAGCTATGCGCTCTATCGCGCCATTATGTGTTATGCCCCCTCCGGGGCGAACGACTGCGGCGGGGAAGAGGTCGATAAGCTGAAGCGCAAAGGGTGGTTCACACAGTTAAAAACGCAGTATCCGGGGAGCCCGTGGGCGCAAAAGCTCAAATACTACTGGTAACCGCGCTGCTGGCAGGCCAGGCGCAGGCGGCGGAGACGGTGTCGGCAAGCCGCCACGCTGCTTTCTGGCTGTGGTCCGGCGTGAAGGCCAGCGACGAGCTGCGAAACGCGCAGACGGTCTATCTTCATCAGGGCGAGGTGCTGACGCGCTCGGGCCAGGTCGTGTTTCAGCGCCTCGGGCTGCCGGTCAGCCGCCTGACGTTTCCGTCCATCTGGCTAACCGTGCGCTTCACCACGCTGGAGGTGCCACAGGCGATCCCGGCGCGGCTTGTCCGGCTGATGCAACGCTGGCAGGCGGCGGGGAACCATGTGGTGGGGTTGCAGGTCGATTTTGATGCGGCGACGCATCAGCTTGCAGACTACGCCCGTTTTCTGCGTGAGCTACGCCAGCAGTTGCCGCCGGAATTCGCGCTGGGCGTTACCGGGCTGCTCGACTGGGCCAAAACGGGCGAGGTGGCCACGCTGAATGCGCTGCCGGTGGATGAGCTGGTGGTGCAAAGCTATCAGGGGCGGCATACGGTTGCGAATTATCAGGCGTACCTGCCCGCGCTCGCCCGGCTGCGTATCCCGTTTAAGCTTGGGCTGGTGCAAAACGGCAGCCGCGAACCGCAGGCCGAGGCGCAGCTAAATGCCTCACCCTGGTATCGCGGCACCGTGGTCTTTATGCTTAAGCCATAAGGCCGATGGCGCCGGGCAGCGCAAAAAGCCGGTGAAGAAAAAAGAGCAGGGCAGGGCTACTCGCACCCCTGAGCCGAGTCGATGTCGCACGTCAGCTTCTCTGATAACTCATTCAGGCGATCCACGGCCGCAGACGTGCACTCGTAAGTATAATCTTTGCTGTTTTTCAGGTTAATGACGGTCACGCCGCGGCGCTCTTGATTACCTTCTTCATTGCTGAACACCAGATACCGGTATCCGCCATTGCTGAAGGAGACATTCAGGTAATCCGTCTGGTAGCGGGCGTAGTGATTATACGTAAAGCCCGCAAAATCTTGCCCCTTCGAGGCAAAACTGAACGCCTCTTTGCCGTTTTTGGTCATCGTGTAGTGAAGCACGCCGTTCGCTTCTTTCAACGCGACCGTGCCTTTCCCGGTTTCGCATGAGAAATAGGTAATGTCTGCGTACGCAGGTAAAGACAAACCAATTAACCCCGCCATAATCAGGCCGTTATAACCCTTCATTTAACCCTGTCCTTTTTTTACTTTCAGCGAAACAGCATCGCGTTGATAACCTGCGACATAAATACCCTGGCGAAGCGGAGGTAGCCAGCTACCAGAAATAAAAAAGGCCGGTCTCCCGGCCCCTTAACGTTATTTCGCCGCCAGCAAACAGAGCTTCAGCGCCACGTGATAAGACGCCTCAAATGAGGTAATCGGCAGGAACTCAAAGCGCGAGTGGAAGTTGTGTGCGCCGGTAAAGAAGTTCGGCGTTAATAACCCTTTGGCGGAAAGCGCCGCGCCGTCGGTGCCGCCGCGCATTGGAATGGTTTTCGGCGTAATGCCCAGCTCATCCAGCGCCTGATAAATCAACTCAATCGGTCGGCGGTCTTCGCCAATCGCGTTGCTGATATTGCTGTACACGTCGCTGATGCTCACTTCCACCTTCGCCGTCGGATGTTCGGCGGCAATCTTCTGCGCCACATCGTTGAGCTGCTGCTTGCGGCGCTCAAAAGAGGCGAGGTCGAAATCGCGAATGCTGGCGTTCAGCAGCGCGCTGTTCTGGCTCGCCTGCATGCCGTTAAACCAGATATAGCCCTCGCGCCCGGCGGTGTGCTCCGGCGTCTGCTGGCGGTCGAAGTGATTGATGAAATCCGTCGCCATCAGCAGCGGGTTTACCAGCACGCCTTTAGAGGCCATCGGGTGCGCCGTCACGCCGGTAAAGCGAATCTCCGCCTGCGCGGCGTTGAAGTTCTCATACACCACTTCGCCCAGCTCGCAGCAGTCGATGGTATAGGCGAAGTCCACGTCGAAACGCGTCAAATCCAGCGCCTTCGCGCCGCGCAGGCCGACTTCTTCATCCGGCACAAACGCCACCACGATATCGCCGTGCCGCATCTCTGGCGTCAGGTTCTCCAGCAGCGTCATCACCACTGTCACCGCGGCTTTGTTATCGGCGCCCAGCACGCTGGTGCCGTCGCTGAAAATAATCTCTTCGTTCGGGTAAGCCTTGATCTCCGGGCGTTCGTTTACCCGCAGCCAGATCCCTTCTTTCGCATTCAGACAGAGATCTTCACCGGTAAAGGTGAGGATCTGCGGATGAATCTCCGGCGAGAGGCCGACGTCCACGGTGTCGATATGGGTGATAAACCCGATGCGCGGCGCGCCCGCCACATTGCCTTTTTTCACCGCGGTGACGGTGGCGTGTTCGTCTATCTCTATCTGCTCCAGGCCCAGCATTCTCAGCTCTTCCGCCAGCGCGCGCGCCATCTCATGCTGGCCCGGCGTGGTGGGGAGGGTAGTGGCGGACGCATTACTCTGGCTGGTGATAGCGAGGTAGCGAAAGAAGCGTTGGGTTAATTGACTACCGAGCGCAGATGGCATGGTGGATCCTTCTCTATTTGTGTTATCAGGTGTTTGCGTTGTGTTTTTAATGTTATTGATGAGTGACGAAGAATCAGAATCCTTTGGCACGTAGTAAAAAAACATAAAGGAATTACGATGATTAGCAAGCACACGATTCATGCTCTGACGCTCGCCATCCTGACAGCCAGCTCGGCGGCTGGCGCTAAAACTCTGGTTTATTGCTCTGAAGGTTCACCGGAAAACTTCAACCCGCAGCTCTACACCTCCGGCACCAGCGTGGACGCCAGCGCTGTGCCGGTCTACAACCGGCTGGTGGATTTTAAAACCGGCACCACAGAGCTGGTGCCGAGCCTCGCCGAAAGCTGGGAGGTGAGCGAAGACGGCAAGGTTTACACCTTCCATTTGCGCAAGGGCGTGAAGTTTCAGAGCAATAAATACTTTAAGCCGACGCGGGATTTTAACGCCGACGACGTTATCTTCTCGTTTATGCGCCAGAAAGACCCAAAGCACCCGTATCACAACGTCTCTAACGGCAACTACTCTAACTTTGAAAGCCTGGAGTTCGGCAAGCTCATCACCGCGATAGATAAAATAGACGACCACACCGTACGCTTTACCCTGGCCCACCCGGAAGCGCCGTTCGTGCCCGATCTCGCCTGGTATTTTGCCTCTATCTTGTCGGCGGAATATGCCGATGCGATGTTGAAAGCGGGCACGCCGGAGCGGGTGGATATGGACCCGATCGGCACCGGGCCGTTTAAGCTCACCCAATATCAGAAAGACTCGCGCATTCTCTTCACCGCGTTTGATGACTACTGGCAGGGCAAGGCGAAGCTCGACCGGCTGGTCTTCAGCATCACGCCCGACGCCTCGGTGCGCTATGCCAAGCTTGAGAAAAACGAATGCCAGGTGATGGCCTTCCCCAACCCGGCGGACCTGCCGCGCATGAAGGCGAACCCGGATATCAACCTGATGAGCAAATCGGGGCTGAACACCGGCTTCCTGGCGCTCAACACCCAGAAGCCGCCGCTGGATAACGTGAAAGTACGCCAGGCGCTGGCGATGGCCATTAACAAGCCGGCCATTATCGATGCGGTTTTCCAGGGCACCGGCACCGCGGCGAAAAACCTGCTGCCGCCGGGCGTCTGGAGCGCCGATGAGAGCTTACAAGATTATGCGTACTCGCCAGAAAAGGCGAAGGCGCTGCTGAAAGAGGCGGGGTTGCCGGAGGGCTTCACTATCGACCTCTGGGCGATGCCGGTGCAGCGCCCCTATAACCCGAACGCCCGCCGCATGTCGGAAATCATCCAGGCCGACTGGGCGAAAATCGGCGTGAAGGCGAAAATCGTCAGCTACGAGTGGGGCGAATACCTCAAGCGCGTGAAGGGCGGTGAACACCAGGCGGCGCTGATGGGCTGGACCACCGCGACGGGCGACCCGGATAACTTCTTCGGCCCGCTTTTCACCTGCCAGTCCGCCAACGGCGGCTCGAACTCGGCGAAGTGGTGCTACGCCCCGTTCGATAAGCTTATCAGCGAGGCCAAAGCCACCACCGATCAGCCGCAGCGCGCCGCGCTCTACGTGCAGGCCCAGCAGATGATGCACGAACAAATGCCGGCGGTGATGATAGCCCACTCGACCATCTTCGAGCCGGTGCGCAAGGAGGTGACGGGCTATGAAATCGACCCGTTCGGCAAGCATATTTTTTATCAGGTGGATATTAAAAAGTAAGCGTGGCGAAACGGCGGGGTGAAGGACCCCGCCGGGTCAGAAAAGGCGCGGTTTTAGTCGGCCAGATAGTCCGCAATGGCGGCCGGTACGCAGGGGCGGCCGTTCTCAAGGCAGGTGGCGACAAATGTCGCTTCCGCGTAGACCTTGCCGTCCACCAGAATCTGCTGCTCGAAGTTCACCCGGTTGCGCTTCTCGTTTTTCACAAGCTGGCAGGTCACTTCCATCTCGTCGCCCTTTTGCAGGCTCTTGCGAAAGCGCAGCGTATACTCCAGCACCATGTACAGGCGGCCTGACTTGAACTCCTCTTCAATATCGATGCCCAGCCCTTCCCGCATGTAGGCGTGGCGCGCCCACTCCATGTAGAACGGGTAATAAAGACCGTCTACCACGCCCTGAAAATCGATATGCTTTTCATCAACCGAATAGTATTTAGCGAACATCTACTTATCCTTTTTCAGCATTAAGTCATGCGCCCATCAGATCATAATTCAGCGGATGAATAAAGCGGGAGCGGCGGCGTGCCCGTGGGGTTACGGTTTTTTCGCCCGTTTTGCCAAATAGTCCGGCGCGAACGGGCGGGGGTCGACATCCGCAAACGGCGCGCGCTCAAAGCGCGACTTCAGCGCCCAGGGCACGGTGCAATCAAAGATAGTCTTGCAGGTAATGCCCTGCCCGCGAATGGAAGGGCTGTAGTCCGGCATCTGCGAAGGGTCGAGCTGGTGGCCGCGAACGCCGATGCGATGCGCCTTGAAAATGTGGCCTGGCTCGATGCGCTGGACCGCCCTGAAGAGAGCGAGCAGTGCGTGGTTTATCACCCGCTCAGAAGCGGTCAAAAATCCATCGCCCTGTTAGGCAATGCATCGGCAAATGAATTGTCGTCCTTACTCACCCTAAACGCTCACCTGGCTTGCCACGAGACCACCGCCTCGCAGGTCATAAATCATTAGTCCCGCCGGGTCGGTTACCGGCGGTATCCGGCTTTCGTCCAGCCATAACGGATTCGCAGGGCAGATTGAACCGCAAATATAGGCAGGCACGCCGCTTATTGTCGTCGACATGCTGCGATGCACGTGGCCGCTGCACACCGCGAGCGGCGCAACGGGATTGCCTGCTATCACCTGCCAGAACGCCGCGTCGCCGCCGCACATCACCTCGTCAATCGGCGCGATGCCGCAGCGAAAAAGGTGATGGTGCGTGAAGATAAGCGCGGGCTGCGTAAAGCCCGCCAGCTTTTCCGTCAGCCACGTCAGATGCGGGGCGATATCGCCCCGGGTTTCACCGGGCAGGGTGGTATCGATGCCGATCACGGGAACGCCATTAATCACGTCGCTAAAGTGCAGCGCGCCGCAGAGCGGCCAGCGCATCGTTTCCTGCCACACATGGCGCATGGCCTCCCGACTGTCTGCGTTGCCCGGCAGCATCAGGAGGCGGCACTGTGCGCGCATCAGTTCGGCTTCGACGATCGCGTATCCCTCATACCAGCCGTCATCCACCAGGTCGCCTGTCACCACCAGCAGATCGGGCGCGAGCGTCTCCAGCCAGCGTATAACCCGGCGCAGTCGCCCCAGATTGCCGTTATCGGGCGTGGCGTGAATATCGGTAATGTGCGCAATGCGCATCGCTTCCTCCTGTAACCGCCGGTTGATTTCAGCTTATCAGCGCCGTGCACACTGTGCCTGTATAAGTGGTTGTACCAGTTAAAGCAATCGATTAACAAGACGATAACTATATGAATAATAAAATTTTACATAAGGCTAAAAATGAAACTCCGTACTCACATTCTCTGGCTCTGTCTGGTGGCGCTGATTGGCGTCACGACGCTCGCCGCCGTCTCCCTTTCCACCCTCAAGCACACCATGCTGCAGGAGCGCACCGGGCAGGTCACCACGCTGGTGACGCTGGCGAAATCCTCCCTCGACAAACTCTATGAGCAGGAACAGGCTGGCAAGCTCACCCGCGAACAGGCGCAGGCGGAAGCCCGCCGTATTCTCGGCAGCCTGCGGCACGACCAGCTTTACTTCTGGGCAAGGGGGTATGCTAACGACGTCAACTACGTTCATCCGGATGCGAAGCGTATCGGCACCGTGGACGCCAAAGGCGGCAAAGAGGCGGGCGTACGCTATCGCGCGGCGCTGGAAGGACGGGAAACCGCCACGCTGACCGCATGGGGAACCAAGCCTGGCGCAACGGAGAAAGTACAAAAGCTCTACGGCGTTGTCTGGTTTAAACCCTGGGACTGGATTGTGGGAACCGGCGATTACATTGACGATATCGACACGGCCTTCTGGCAGAGCGCGAAAGCGTTGCTCGCGATTGGCGGCGTGCTGATGCTGGTGATCGGCCTGCTGGGCTGGACCCTTGCCCGCAACCTGTACCGCAAGCTTGGCGGCGAACCGGATTACGCGGCGCTGATCGCCAAAAAAGTGGCCAGCGGCGATCTCACCTCTTCGGTGGCGCTGAAGCCGCACGACAGCAGCAGCCTGCTGTTCAGCCTGAATGAAATGCAATCGCAGCTTGCGGGCATCGTGAGCGGCATAAAACTGTCGGCAAGCGCCGTTTCCAGCGCTTCTGGCGAAATTGTGATGGGTAATGCCGACCTCGCCTCGCGCACCGAAGAGCAGGCCGCCGCCATTGAGCAAACCGCCTCCACCATGACCCAGTTGACGGAAACGGTTCGCCAGAATGTGGAAAGCGCGCATCAGGCCAACATTCTTGCGAAAGATGCCGACAACATTGCCGGCGACAGCAACGCTGCGGTGCAGCAAATGGTCAGCACGATTAACGACATTCGCGCCGGTTCAACCAAAATTTCTGAGATAACCAATATCATTGAAGGCATCGCTTTCCAGACCAACATCCTCGCGCTGAACGCCGCGGTGGAAGCGGCGCGCGCGGGCGAGCAGGGGCGCGGCTTTGCCGTGGTGGCCGGGGAAGTGCGCACGCTGGCGCAGCGCTCCGCCACGGCGGCGAAAGAGATTAAGGATCTTATCGCCACTTCGGTTTCATTAATTGAAAACGGCTCCGCGCAGGCGACGCAAGTAAGCGGGACCATCGGTGACGTGAAAGGAGCGATTAAGCGGGTCGCTGATATCGTCAGCGAAATCGCGCTTGCCTCCAGAGAGCAGGGCGAGGGCATTCAGCAGGTGAGCCAGGCGGTGAACCAGATTGACGCGATGACGCAGCACAACTCGGCGCTGGTTGAGCAATCCGCCGCCGCCGGGCAGTCTTTACAAGACCAGGCGACGCAGCTGAACACCTCCGTTTCCACTTTCCAGCTGCCGGCTAACGGCGATGAAAAATCGCTGCAACCGATAGCGGCGGCGCTAACGCCCGTCGCGGCATAAAAGCGCTAACCGCGTGACGCAAAAAGCCGGGTAAGCCCGGCTTTTTTGTCGCGTTCACTCCATCGCCGTTGGGCGCAGCAGGATCTCGTTAATATCTACCGACTCCGGCTGGCTGATGGCGAAGGCGATGGTTTCGGCGAGCGTGTCGGCGGAAATGGCCATCTCGTGCACCTTGCGCACCTGCTCGGCCACCGCTTCATCCGTGACGCTGCCGGGCAGGTCCGTATCTACGGGGCCGGGGGAGATAATCGTGCTGCGGATATTCCACGGCGTCATCTCCATGCGCAGCCCTTCTGCAATCGCCCGCACGCCAAACTTGGTGGCGGAATAGACCGCGCTGGTCGGGCGCACCCGGTGGCCGGAAAGCGAGGAAATCGTAATAACGTGCCCGCTTTTTTGCGCCTTCATCGCTGGCAGGACCGCCGCGATGCCGTAAAGCGTGCCCTTCAGGTTGATGTCGATGGCGCGCTCCCAGTCTTCCACCCGCAGCTGGTCGAGGCGCGAGTTCGGCATAATTCCGGCGTTGTTGATAAGCACATCCACCCGGCCAAACGCGTCGAGCGCCTTTTGCACCAGCGCCTGCACCTCTTCGCGCTTTGCAACATCCGTCTGCGCCACTTCCGCTTTTCCGCCCGCCTGCGTAATCGCCTGCTTCAGGGCTTCAAGCTTCTCCAGCCGCCGCGCGCCCAGCACCACGCTTGCCCCTTGTGCGCTCAACAGCCGCGCCGTCGCCTCGCCAATGCCGCTGCTGGCGCCGGTAATCACCACCACTTTGCCGCTGATGTTATTCATCGCTTCCTCCTTCGCTGAAAGCAAAAACTGCACAGCGTTTGAGTATGGGCGTAAACCGCTTTTGCTGCCGGGGAGGTTAGCCTTCCGCCGTCTCGTGCAGGTGGCGCCACAGCGGCTGGCTCTCTTTTAAGGTGAAAATGACGGTAGAGCGGCGGGTGGTCGCGGGCTGTCCCGGCAGGCTCTGGCGTTCGCGGTAGCTCACCACAGCGCCTTGCGGCCACTCGGCAAGCAGGCGCATCTCATCCACTTCAATGCGCAGGCCTGGCTTTGCGGCGCGCTGCGCGAGAAAAAACTGGCTCAGCTGCTCGTGGTTCAGCACCGCGCCGGAAAGCGTAATCATGGAATAGTCCGGGCTAAAGCGGGCGATAAGGGCGTTCACGTCGCCATCGCCTTTGCCTAGCCAGGCTTCAATCGCGACATGGGCTTGCAGCACTTCGGTAAAATAAGGGTTCATGAGGTCTCCTGTTTCGGTACGAGGCGCAGCTTAACCGCGCGGTTATCAAGACGAAAGCAGAGCGGCAGCGGCAGCAGCGTCGCCAGCGCGGCGCACCAGAATGTCCAGCTATAAGCCTGCGCTGGCGCGAGGTGCGCGCAGAGCTGGTCAAGCAACAGCGTAAAAAGCGCCACGCCAAAGCAAAAGCTGAGCTGGCGGTTAATGTTCCACAGCGCGGCGGCGTCCGGCAGGGCGGCATTCGGCGTGTTAAGAAAGGCGCTGCTCTGGGCAGCGCTGCTGCACAAACTGCCGCCCACGCCCATCAGCGCGAAGGCGCCAGCCAGCGCGGCCTGCTGCTCGCCGCTCTCAATCTGCGTGAGCAACGCGATCCCCGCCGCCTGCAACAGGCAGCCCGCCATAATCAGCGGCCTCGGCCCCAGGGCGTTGAAGGTTTTGCCGGTCAGGCAAATCGCCAGAAACGAGCCGAGCGACCAGGGCATCATCAGCATGCCCGCGGCGCTGGGCGTCAGGCCGAGCTGGTTTTGCAGCCAGAGCATGGCGACCAGGCTGATACCGATAAACACGCCCGGCACGCCCTGGTACACCGCCATAGAAAAGCGCAGCAGCGGGTCGGCCAGCAGGTTCAGGTTGAGCACAGGGGCGGGGCGTTTACGACAGCGGCGCGCAAACAGCGCAAGCAGGGTTCCGCCTGCCAACAGCAGCAGCGCCGCAAGCCCCGTTGCGTGCGAGTCGCTAAGACGCGTAAGGCCGAACAGCAGCAGAAACAGCGCGCCGCACCCCAGGGCTAACCCGGTGGTGTCTGGCGGGGCCGACCGGTCGGCAGGCGCTTCGCGGCGCAGCCAGCAATACGCCAGCGCAAGCGTGGCCAGCGCCAGCGGCAGGCTGGCGAAAAAGACCCCGCGCCAGCCGAGCGCCGTAATCAACAGGCCGCCCGCAGCGGGCGAAAGCGCCGGCGCCAGCAGGCCCACCAGCATGACCGCCGAGGCGATTTTCGCCCGCTCATGCGGCGCATAAAGCCGCCAGGCCAGCGCCTGGCCTACCGGGATAAGCAACCCGCCGCCCGCACCCTGCGCCACGCGCCAGAACACCAGGGCGCTGAGGGAATCCGCGAAGCTGGCGGCGGCGGTGGCAAGGGTAAACAGCGCCAGCGAGAGCAGGAAAACCTGCCGCGCCCCGGCCCGCTGCGTAAGCCAGGCGCTCAGGGGAATGGCCAGCGTCAGACCCATAATGTAGCCGTTGCTGACCCAGGCAAGTCCGGCGACGGAAGCCCGCAGACTATGCGCTATCGCCGGGTAAGCGACATTCGCGATAAACATATTAATCAGGTCGATGAAAAAGCCGAGCAGGTAAACCACGGCCACTTTGCAGCGATAAGACATAACGCCTCCTCCGGTAGACGCCTACTGTAAGCGGCGGCACAGGGCGGATAAACGGGGGGCGGGCTGATACACTGTCAACCTTATTTTGACAATCGGCAGGGCAGGTATGCTGAATTTGCAGCGGGTGGCGGCCTTTGTGGCAGTGGCGGAGGCGGGCAGCTTTACGGCAGCGGCGGCCGCGCTTGGGATGACTAAAGCGGTCGTGAGTTTTAACGTCCGGCAACTGGAAAAAGAGTTAGGCGTGTCGCTTTTGCTGCGCACCACGCGGCGGCTGGCGCTGACGGAGGCGGGAGAAGCCTTTTACCGGCGCGCCGCCGCGTTGTTGCAGGAGGCGCAGGCGATGCGGGAAGAGGCGCAGCGTCATCACGGCGGGCTGCGCGGCGAGTTGCGCATCACCAGTACCAGCGAATATGGCGCGCAGGTAGTCATTCCGGCGCTGGCGGCGTTTCGGCGGGCGCATCCGGCGCTGCGCATCCGCCACGTCTCGTCGTCGCAGCATGCCGATCTGATCGCCGAACGCTTTGATGTGGCGATACGGCTTGGCACGCTGGCGGACTCTACCTACCGCGCGGCGCTGCTTACCCGTTTTGAGGTGCTGCCCGTCGCCTCGCGGCAGTGGCTGAAAGAAAACCCCATTGCCTCGCCCGAAGCGCTGGCACAAGCAGAATGGATAATCCATAGCCGTCTGCCTTCGCCTCTGCGCTGGCAGCTCACCGGCCCACAGCGGCAGACGCTGGATTTTGCCATTACCCGGCCCGCTGTGCTGTCGGCAGACAGCGCCTCGGCATTGCTGGCGTTCGCCCGGGAGGGTAGCGGCGTGGCGTTGCTGCCCGACTGGCTGGCGCGACCGTCGCTGGAAGCGGGCGACCTGTGCCATCTGCTGCCGGACTACCGCTTTCCGGCGCAGGGCGTTTATGCGGTCTACCCGGACACCGGGCACGTGTCGGAAAAGGTGCGCGCGTTTATCGACTTCCTGCGCGGGCGGCTCGCGTAAAAGGACGGCAGATAAACACCATCGCCAGCGCGCTGCACAGCGGCACGGCGGCAAGCCACAGCCAGGGCAGCGCCGCCTGCGGCGAAGGGGTCAACGCATGGTCAAGCTGGCCGCCCAGCGCAAAGTTGCCCGCCAGCACGGCAAGGCCGCCCATGGAAGCCAGCGCGCCGTAATGCGCGCCAAGGTTCTGGTCGCTTGCGAAGCGGGGAATTAAATCCATGCCCACCGGCACAATCAGCATCTGACCAAGCGTCAGCAGCGTCACCATGCAGACGGCGGGCAGCAGCCGCTGCCAGCCTTCGGGCGGCGTGTCGGCGGCGAACAGCGCCACGCTTGCAAAGGCGGCGGCCAGCAGCGCGAAGCCCAGCGGCAGAATGCGCGCCGCGCCGCAGCGCCGGGCGAGGCGCGCCAGCGGCAGTTGCAGCGCGATAATCAGCAGCGAGGCGAGCACAAAAAGCGGTCCGAGGTCGCTCTCGCTGCTGCCGGAGCGGCGCAGCTCCACCGGCAGCGCCAGGTAGAGCTGGTTGTAACTGAAAAGGTAGGCGCTGTAAGCGACGATAAACGCCACGAAACGGCGGTTGCGGAAGGTCTGCCACCAGGGGGCGATGTGCAGCGCCGCCTGCTTGCGCGGGGTACGCGGCAGGGTGAAGAAAAGCACCAGCAGCGCCAGCACGAATACGCCCGCTCCCGCCAGCGCCACCCGCTGGAAGCCGAACCCCGCCAGCAGCGAACCAAGCACCGGGCCAAGCACCGCGCCAAGCTCGCCGCAGACCGCGAACAGGGCGAACCACTCGGCGCGGCTACGCTTGCCTGCCGCCTCGCTTTGGGTGCCCGCCTTCGCCAGCAGCGCTTCAATCGACGGGGAGAAGAGCGCGCCGCCGATGCCGGTTAAGCAGGCGCCCAGCACAATCGGCCAGAGCGTCGCGCCGAGCGCCAGCAGCAGGTAGCCGGAAATGCGCACCAGGCAGCCGCAGAGGATAACGCTGCGCGCGCCGAAGCGGTCCGCCAGCGCGCCGCCCAGTAAAAACATCCCCTGTTGGGAGAAGGTGCGTAAGCCAATCACCAACCCGATGGCCCCGCCGGAAAGGCGCATATCGTCACGCAGAAAAATCGCCAGAAACGGCACCACGGCGTAAAAGCCGATGTTAAACACCAGCTGACTGCCTAACAGCAAGGGCGGCCAGAGGCGTGAAGGGGGGCGATAAAAAAAGGCAGGCATGCTCCATCCATCTGCGTTGTCCATTAGCGGCGCAAAAGCGTAGCAGGAATCGCGGCGTTGCGCTGCATCGGGTTAGCAGAATCGTTATGCGGCAAATAGTTAAAAGTAAAACTATTTAGCCGCCCTTAAGCGGCGCGGCGCCTTGATTGACAAGGCCCGGAGGCCCCGGTATAACCGCTCATTCGCTACGAATGAGTTTCATTTACATCGTCGCAGCGAACGGCCTGCCCGCAGAAAATGCAGCGACGAGCGTGCAGGCCGGGTGGTCAGGGTCTGCTCCGGCACGGGCGCAGGCGTGGGTGACAGCTTATAAAAAAAGAAAGGTTAATGATGAGAAGGGTAAAAACGCTGCTGCTGGCGGCAGGGCTTCTGATGGCAGGCAGCAGCGCGGCGCTTGCGACAGTCTATCCGCTGACGCTTGAAAACTGCGGCGAGAAAGTCACCTTTACACAGCCCCCGGCGCGCATGGTCGCCCTGGGACAGAACACCGCCGAGATAATGCTGCTGCTGGGGCTTCAGGACAAAATGGTCGCCAGCGCCTTCTGGCCGACGAAAGTGCTGCCAGCGCTTGCGAAGCAGAACGAAAAGGTTAAGGTGCTGACGGTGGAGATCCCGACGCTTGAATCTATTCTCGCGCAGTCGCCTGATTTTGTCGCCGCGCAGCTCCCGCTGCTGCTGGGGCCGGACAGCAAAGTGGCGAAGCGCGAAGATTTCGCGGCGGTGGGAATAAACAGCTACCTTTCGCCCGGCGTCTGCGTCACGAAAAAGAACACCGGCGATATCTACGGCAGCCGCAGCGAGCTGTGGAACATGTCCTGGCTCTATCAGGAGATAGAAGAGCTGGCGACCATCTTTAACGTCGAAGCGCGGGGCAAGGCGCTGATAGCCGATTTCAAAGCCCGTGAAAGTAAGCTTCGCGAGAAATTCGGCCACGCCGGCAAAGAGACCACTTACCTGTTCTGGTTCTCCAGCGCTTCACCTTCCTCAGACGCCTATGTGGGCGGTAAAAACAGCGCCTCGGGCTTTATCGCGAGCCTGCTTGGCGGTAAGAACGCCATACAGTCTGACAGCGAATGGCCGACGGTAAGCTGGGAGAGCATTATCGCCGCCAATCCGGATGTGATTGTGGTCTCGAACCTCGACCGTAACCGCTGGGCGCTTGATAACGCGCAGGAGAAAATTAAGTTCCTGAAAAGCGACCCGGCGGTCAGCCAGCTTGAGGCGGTGAAAAAAGGGCGCATCGTGGTGATGGACGGCCAGGCGATGAACCCCACCATCCGCACCCTGTACGGCGCGGAGCAGGTGGCCGGGCAGCTTGAGAAACTGGGGCTGAAATAATGACGATGGCGGCGGTTTCGCATCAGACGCGGAAAACGGCGCAGCGGCTGGGGTTGTTTCTCGCCTCGGCGGCGCTGCTCGGGCTGGTTATCGCCTTTGGCGTCGGGGTGGGCGAGCTTTCCATTCCGCTTAAGACCACCCTCCTTGCCATCACTAACCGGCTGGGGCTTACCGCTATCCCGCTGAACCGCATACATGAAACCGTTATCTGGGATTTCCGCTTAAGCCGCGCGCTGGTGGCGGCCTGCAGCGGCGCCGGGCTCGCCATCTGCGGCGCAGTGCTGCAAAGCCTGCTGAAAAACGCGCTGGCGGAGCCGTATGTGCTGGGGGTTTCCGCAGGCGCGTCCACCGGTGCGGTGTCAGTGGTGGTGCTGGGCGTGGGATCCGGCGCGGTGTCGCTCTCGGCGGGCGCTTTCACCGGTGCTTTTCTCGCCTTCCTGTTTGTGGCCGTGCTGACCAACGGCGCGCGGGGCGGCAATGAGCGAACCATTCTGGCTGGCGTCGCCGCGTCGCAGCTTTTCAACGCCATTACCGCTTACACCATCAGCACCTCCGCCAGCGCGCAGCAGGCGCGTGACGTGATGTTCTGGCTGCTGGGCAGTTTCAGCGGCGTGCGCTGGCCGGAGTTTCAGCTGGTGCTGGTCGTGGTCCTGCTGGGGCTTGCGGTCTGCCTCTACTACGCCAAAGCGCTCGATGCGTTTATTTTTGGCGATGACGCCGCGGCGTCGCTCGGCATACCGGTGGGCTATGTGCGCCTGATGCTCTTTGCCGTAACCGCGCTGATGACCGCAACCATCGTCAGCATGGCGGGGTCGATAGGCTTTGTCGGGCTGGTGGTACCGCACGTGATGCGCTACTTCTTCGGCCCGCTGCACCGCACGCTGCTGGTGGCATGCGCCATGATGGGCGCCATTTTTATGGTGCTGGCGGACATTGTCTCGCGCACCGCTATCGCCCCGCAGAGCCTGCCCGTCGGGGTGGTTACCGCGCTGGTCGGCGTGCCGTTTTTCGCCGTGATTTTATACCGCTCAAGGACCGCAGCATGAGCATTCGCGCAGAAAATATCTCCTGGCGCGCCGGGAAAAAATGTATCGTCAACAACGTCTCGCTTGAGGTGAAAAACGGGCAGACGCTGGGTTTGCTGGGGCCGAACGGTTCGGGAAAATCGTCGTTGTTGCGCATCCTCGCCGGGTTGCGCCGCCCCTGCGCAGGAAGGGTGCTGCTTGATGAGCGCGATATCGCCGGCATGGCGAAGAAAAGCGTGGCGCGGCGGGTCGCCTTTGTTGAACAGCACACCATGACGGAGGCGAATATTCGCGTGCGCGACGTGGTAAAGCTTGGACGCATACCGCACCACTCGCCGCTCTCCTCCTGGACACAGGAGGACGAGGCGATTATCAGCGCCGCGCTTGAGCGGGTAGAGATGCGCGATCGCAGCGAGCAGGGCTGGCAGAGCCTGTCGGGCGGCGAGCGCCAGCGGGTGCATATCGCCCGGGCGCTCGCGCAGTCGCCTTCAGAGATCCTGCTGGACGAGCCGACCAACCATCTCGATATTCACCACCAGATGCAACTGATGCGGCTGATAAGCGCGCTGCCGGTCACCAGCATCGTGGCGCTGCACGATCTCAACCATGCCGCCATGTTCTGCGACGCGCTTATCGTCATGTTGAAAGGGGAGGTCGTCGCGAGCGGCACGCCCGACGAGGTGCTGACCGAAGCGATGCTGCGGGAGGTGTTTCATGTGGAGACCCGCATTGAAGTTTCGCCCTACCACGGCAAAAAGCATATTCACTTTCTTTAAGCAGCGGGCGTCCGACCGGTGACGGACGCCTTTTCGCGACGCGGGCGCTTAAAACGGCCGGACGATCGCCAGCACGATAATGACGATGACTGCAACGATAAGCAGCGCAGGCGTCTGGCTAAGCCAGGTAAAGCGCGAACGCTCGCCGCTGTTAAGACGGCGCAGCGCCCCGGTAAGCAGGCCGTGCAGCGCCGAGAGCGCCACCACCACGACAATTTTCAGCACCAGCCACGCGTGGGGAAACTGGCCGTACATCACCAGCATCACCACGCCCGCCACCCACAGCACAATCATCGACGGCGTAGTCACCTGCCTGCTCCAGCGGCGCACCCCTTCCAGCAGCGCGCCGTGGCCTTGCAGATTGCGCGCCGCCACCGTATAAGCGAAAGCCATTAGCAGCAGGCCGAAAACCCAGAGCATGCCGGCGATAATATGCAGGGCGTTCAGCCACGCGTGTAGGTTCATAATCACTCCTTAAAAATGACGACAGTTGCTTCACAAGGGACAATAAAAAGCGGTGCGAGGGGCGGTATGGCTTGACGACAGCGTTCGCCCATTCATTCTGTTTATAGTTTTAACACAGCGCGCGGCCTGACAGTGCGCTTCATTGCACAAGGAGATAACGTTGCTGATAAGAAAAACAACGTCGGAGGATGTGCCGCTGCTGCCTGCGGTGGAAAGCGCGGCGGATGAGGCCTTCCTGACGCTGCCGGAACTCGCCTGGGTTGCCCGGGACGGCGGCTGGTCTGAGGACGAGCACAGAAAGCGGGTCAATGAAGGCTATTCGATTGTGGCCGTGGATGAGCAAAACAGCCCCGTGGGTTTTCTCATCGCAGAACGGCGGGGAAGCGAAAGCCATATTCAGGGGCTGGCGGTGGCGCGCGCCATACAGGGCCGCGGTGTAGGGCGGGCGCTGTTAAACCGGGCCATCGCCGATGCGCAAAAAGAGGGGGTGACGGCGATGACGCTAACGACCTTCAGAAACGTCCCCTGGAACCAGCCTTTCTATGAGCGGGCCGGGTTTCGCGTGCTGGAGGAAAGCGAGCTTGATGCGCGCCTCAAAGCGGTGCTGCTGGCGGAAGCGGCGCATGGTTTCGCGTATGACACGCGCTGCGCGATGCGGCTCAGCCTCGCTCAGCGCCAGCCATAAAAAAGCCGGTTACCCCTACGCAGAGGGTAACCGGCAACAGGCTTTGCTCCGCGTACCGCCAGGCGGCGCGCGGGTGGGACAGAAAGCCAGCGCTGTGAAGACAGCGAAAATGATGAAGATCCGACGGGGACGTTTTCCCCGGGTTGTTACAGCGACTGCAGGAAGGCCAGCAGGTCTTCGTTCAGCCGATCCTGATGCGTCACGGCAAAGCCGTGCGGCGCGTTGTCATACACGGTAAGCTGCGCGCCGCGGATCATCTCCGCCGCCACTTTGCCGGTGCTTTCAAACGGCACGACCTGGTCATTGCTGCCGTGGATAACCAGCGTCGGCACGTCGACTTTCGCGATATCCTGGCGGAAATCGGTTTCCCCGAAAGCGCTAACGCAGTCAAGGGTACCCTTGAGCGAGGCCAACAGCGCAATGTTCAGCGTCTGGGTCAACACGCCCTGAGAGACCGTCTGCCCGGCGTTAAGGCCATAGAACGGCGTGGAGAAGTCGCTGATAAACTGGGCGCGGTCTTTACGCAGCCCGTCGCGAATGCCTTCAAACACGCTTTGATCCACACCCTGCGGGTAGTCGGCGGCTTTGCCGAAAATCGGCGTCACCGCGCCCAGCAGCACCAGCGCGTTGACGCGGGCGCTGCCGTAGCGGCCAATGTAGCGCGTCACGTCGCCGCCGCCCATGGAGAAGCCCACCAGCGTCACGTCGTTCAGGTCGAGGTGGTTAATCAGATCGTTGATGTCAGAGGCGAACGTATCGTAGTTATACCCTTCCCACGGCTGGTCGGAGCGGCCAAAGCCGCGGCGGTCAAAAGCGATAACGCGGTAGCCGCGCTCGGCCAGGAAATTCAGCTGGCTGTCCCACATATCCGCATCCAGCGGCCAGCCGTGGCTGAAGAGTACCGGTTTGCCTGAACCCCAGTCTTTGTAATAGATCTGAGTGCCATCCTGCGTCTTAATCGTGCTCATAACAAATCCTCAATGTGAGTAAAAGGCTTAAGGGAGTGACGTTGATGTAATGGGCGCTATCAGATAGCGAACTGCCGGCGGTTCCCCGCCCCGGTGATACGCCTGCACCTTGCCGATGAGCAGCAGGTCATTCACCGTATGGCGCTCCTGCTGGCGCAGATGCTCTATCCACGCGCCGAGCACGAACGTCTCCATAAACATGCCGGGGCGCTGAATATCTTCATACACAGACCAGCTCAGCGCGCCGCCGCGCTGGCGCACGCGGCGCATCTCCTGGATGGCGACCACGAAGTCATACACGTCGTCCTCATCAATTTGATACTCATAAATAACCATCACCGGACCCCGGTCGAGCGACACGTCCATCTCGCGGGCGCGGTTATCCACGTCGCGCAGGTCGAGGTTCAGGTCCGGGTTCTCATTGAGCCGCCAGCGTAGCGTCGTCGCGCTCGCCAGCACCATGCCTACCGTCGCCACGCAGAGCGAAAACGGAATGCTGAAGTGCGAAGCCAGTTGCCCCCAGATGGCGCTGCCTACCGTCATCGAACCAAAAAAGACGGTGAGATAAACCGCCAGCGCGCGCGCTTTCACCCATTTCGCCGCGCTGCGCTGCGCGCCCATGTTGAGCGTGGAGAGCACCGCAATCCAGGCGAAGCCGGTCAGGAACATAAACCCGTTCAGCAGCCAGAAATGACGCACGAAGGCGAGCGCCAGCGTGCTTGCCGCGAACAGCAGGCTGGTCGCCACCATCAGCCGGTCCGGGTTGAGATGGCGGCGAAGGCGTGGCAGCACCACCGCGCCGCAAATCGCGCCCAGCCCGATAAACGCCAGCAGAACGCCGTAACCGCCCGGGCCGAGGCCCAGCTCGCGGCGCGCCACCAGCGGGAGCATCGCCCAGCTGGCGCTGCCGAAGATAAAAAACGCCACGGTGCGCACCAGCACGTTGCGCAGCACAGGGGCGGCGTGAACGTAACGCAGCCCGGCGCGCACGGCGGGGAAGAAGTGCTCCGGCGGCAGCCGCTGAATGTTCGGCTCAGCTTTCCAGCGGTACAGCACCCACGCCACGCCCAGCACGGAGAGCGCATTCAGCGCGAACACCACCCACGGCCCGGCAAGAGAGAGGATAAACCCGCCCAGCGCCGGGCCGATGGCGCGGCTGATATTAATGCCAAGCGAGTTCAGGGCCACGGCGGGCGCCAGTTCGCTTTTCTCCACCAGATCCGGCACGATGGCCTGGAACGGCGGCGAGCTCATGGCGGCCCCGGCGCTCAGCAGGAACGCGGCCACCAGCAGCACGCCCGGCGTGACGTAGCCGGTAAACGACAGCAGGGTCAGCCCGGCGGCGGCGATAAACACCCAGAGCTGCGAAAAGAGCAAATACTTGCGCCGGTCGACGATATCCGCCATCACCCCGGAGGGGAGGGCGAACAGAAACATCGGCAGGCTGCTCGCCGCCTGGACCAGCGCCACGGAGAGCGGGTCGGCGCTGAGCGTCAGCATCGTCCAGTTCACCCCCACGTCGTTCATCCAGGAGCCGATGTTGGAGACCACCGTGGCAATCCACAGCATGCGAAAGACGCGGTTGCGCAGCGGCTGCCAGGAGGAGGCGGGCGCCGGGTGCGGTGCGGCGGCTTGCGCTGTCGCCGCGTGGATATCATTTACCTGCGCCATACGGCAGCTCCCGTGTCTGGGTGAGGCCGGGCCGCCAGCGGCCCGGGCCGGTTAACGCCAGCGTGGTGAAGATAATCAGTAGCAGCCAGCCGAACTGCCCTTCGGCGATGCTCCAGCCAGGATGCACCACCAGCATCGCCACCAGCAGCACGCCGATGACAGGCAGGCAGGCGAGCCGCGCGCCGACGCCGAGAATGATAAAGACCGGGCAGATGACCTCCGCGAAAATCGCGGGCAGCAGGCTCGCCCACGGTCCCAGGCCGAACGGATCTTCAATTCGGGTTAGCTCTTCGCCAAAATGCATCACCTTCGGCAGACCGTGCACGTAAAGCAAAAGCAGGCTGCCGGTGAGGCGCAGGAAGAACAGCCCCGCATCAACGCGGGGCGGCACAGCCGATGAACTTTTCATAGGCGTCAGAAGGCAAAGCAGCTGCAGCCGAGCGCGCCCCAGAAGGCGTTATCGTCTGAAACCGGAACGGAGGAGCGACGCGCCACGTCATGCTGGTGGCTGTGTACGCCGCACGGACCGCTGCAATGGTGCGCGGCGGGCATCATCCCCACGCGGCTTTGCTGCACCGGCGCGCTGCGGTAGTGGCCCGGCACGTTGACCACTGGCGACCATTCCGGCAGTACCGGCAGGGAAGGGGGCGCCTCCGCGCTGAAAGGGCCGGCGGCGTAAACCACGTCGCCGCCCACCACCGTCAGCACCGATTCGATGCCCTTGATCTCCTCTTCCGGCACGCGGAAATAGTCTTTGCTCAGCACGGCGAGATCCGCGAGCTGGCCGGTTTTAATCTGCCCCTTTTTGCCCTGCTCGCTGGAGAACCAGGCGCTGCCCTGGGTCCAGAGCATCAGCGCGGTGTCGCGGTCGAGGCGCGCGTTGACGTCATACATCTGCATGCCGCCGACGGTGCGCCCGGAAACCAGCCAGTAGAGCGCGGTCCACGGGTTGTAGCTGGCGACGCGGGTGGCGTCGGTGCCAAGGCCCACCGGCACGCCGGTTTCCAGCATTTTCGCCACCGGCGGCGTGTGGCGCACCGCCTCCATGCCGTAACGCTCGGCGAAGTACTCGCCCTGGAACGCCATGCGGTGCTGCACGGCGATGCCGCCGCCCAGCGCTTTAATGCGGTCGATGTTGGCCTGGGTTACCGTTTCGGCATGGTCGAAGAACCAGTGCAGGCCGTTGAACGGAATGTCGCGGTTCACTTTCTCGAAGACATCCAGCATGCGGCTTATCGATTCGTTATAGGTGGCGTGCAGGCGGAATGGCCAGCGGTGCTCGACCAGATGGCGCACCACGCGCTCCAGCTCATCCTCCATGCCCGGCGCGAGATCAGGGCGCGGCTCGAGAAAATCTTCAAAGTCGGCGGCGGAGAAGACCAGCATCTCCCCCGCGCCGTTGTGGCGGAAGAAATCGCTGCCCTGGCCCGGCGTCAGCATGTCGGTCCATTTTTCGAAATCTTCCAGTTCGTGGCCGGGGCGCTGGGTGAAGAGGTTATAAGCGATGCGCACGGTCATCTGCTTTTTGGCATGCAACTCGCTGATGACCTCGTAATCATCGGGGTAGTTCTGGAAACCGCCGCCCGCGTCGATGGCGCTGGTCAGCCCCAGGCGGTTTAGCTCGCGCATAAACTGGCGGGTGGAGTTGACCTGCTGCTCCAGCGGCAGCTTCGGCCCTTTAGCCAGTGTGGCGTAGAGGATCATGGCGTTCGGACGGGCTATCAGCATGCCGGTGGGGTTGCCGTTGCTGTCGCGCTGGATCTCGCCGCCCGGCGGGTTAGGCGTATCTTTGGTGTAGCCCACTACTTTCAGCGCCGCGCGGTTAAGCAGGGCGCGGTCGTAGAGGTGAAGAATAAATACCGGCGTGTCGGGCGCCGCGTCGTTAATTTCATCCAGCGTCGGCATGCGGCGCTCGGCGAACTGAAACTCCGACCAGCCGCCCACCACCCGCACCCACTGCGGTGAAGGCGTGCGCAGCGCCTGCGCTTTTAGCATCCGCAGCGCGTCGGCAAGTGAAGGCACCCCTTCCCAGCGCAGCTCCAGGTTGTAGTTCAGCCCGCCGCGAATCAGGTGCAGGTGCGAGTCGTTAAGGCCGGGAATGGCGGTGCTGCCTTTGAGGTCGATAATTTTCGTGCCTTCGGCCTGGTGTTGCATCACATCCGCTTCGCTGCCGACTTCCAGAAACTTGCCGTCGCGGATGGCGACCGCCTCGGCGAGCGGGTTCTCCCTGTCCACGGTGTGAAATTTGCCGTTGAGTAAAATCAGCTCTGCTTTACCGAGCGAAACCATAAGTCCTCCTGTCTGTGACGTCCAAAAGGCGGCGCGCCGCCGGACGGTAAGATGGTGTGCCCTGGCGTAGCAGAGCATCGAAGCTGGCGGGATTATGTTCAGCAGGAGAAAACGGCGTCTAGTTATACGAAGGTATAGGTATACGAACGTATAGTTATACACAGAGATAATAGTTCTGCCGGAAAAGGACTTTTACTATCCGTCCCGACAGCGACGTTCGGGCCGGACCGGCGAAAGCGTTACGCCAGATGAGCGATACCCCGGTCACTGTCAGTTTCCTTCCGCTTTCTCTTTCGCGGTTTACTTGCTACTTAACGACTATGGGTATTCTCATGACCAACACTAAGCTTGAAGTACTGACTCCTCAGAATTGCCAGATGATTTTCATCGACCAGCAGCCGCAGATGGCCTTTGGCGTGCAGTCTATCGACCGTCAGGTGCTGAAAAACAACGTCGTTGGCCTGGCGAAAGCGGCTAAAGTCTTCAACATTCCCACCACCATCACCACCGTGGAAACCGAAAGCTTCTCCGGCAACACCTTCCCGGAACTGCTGGATGTCTTCCCGGAACACGACATTCTTGAGCGCACCTCCATGAACTCCTGGGACGACCAGAAAGTGCGCGACGCGCTGGCGAAAAACGGCCAGAAAAAAGTGGTGGTGTCCGGCCTGTGGACTGAGGTGTGCAACAACACCTTCGCCCTGTGCGCCATGCTGGAGGGCGGCTATGAGATTTATATGGTGGCGGATGCGTCCGGCGGCACCTCCAAAGAGGCGCACGACTACGCCATGCAGCGCATGATCCAGGCGGGCGTTATTCCGGTCACCTGGCAGCAGGTGCTGCTGGAGTGGCAGCGCGACTGGGCGCATAAAGAGACCTACAACGCGGTGATGGACATCGTGAAAGAGCACTCCGGCGCCTACGGCATGGGCGTGGATTACGCCTACACCATGGTGCACAAAGCGCCAGCCCGCGCCAAAGGCTCTCACCACACCCTGGCACCGGTTCCGGCCAACAAATAAGACGAAAGGGCTGGCCGCGCGCCAGCCTTTCCCCTTTTATGGAGAACCCCATGAGCACAGGGCTTATCTCTCTTGGCGCGGGCGTGCTGATCGGCCTCGTCTATGCGTTGTTAAAAGTCCGCTCCCCCGCGCCCCCCGCCATCGCGCTGGTGGGGTTGCTGGGGATGCTGGTTGGCGAGCAGATCACTTCCGCGCTCGTCTCGCATAACGAGCCGCGCGCCTCGCAGGCCGCGCCTTCTCAGACGGCGAACCCCGCGTCGGGCTATACACGGACAGGCTGACTATGTTGAAATCCTATCTTGTTTCCCTGGTGACCGGTCTTCTGGCGGGTGTCATCTACGGCGCAATGCAGGTTCATTCGCCCGCACCTCCGGTCATCGCGCTGTTGGGGCTGTTCGGCATGCTGGTGGGTGAACAGCTTATTCCGGTAGGCCGACGGCTGCTTAACCGTCAACCGGTTACACTGGCATGGTTTCGTCATGAATGCGTGCCCAAAATCAGCGGCACTCCGCCTGCGCAAGACAAAAAAGCACCCTGAAGGAGCGCCGCTCACCGTCGCGTGAGCCCAGACCGAGGACAACAGCATGACGCTGTCAGCACGCATTGTCATTGTTGACGATGAACGCTCCGTTCGCAGCGGACTTAGCAATCTTCTGCTGTCGGAGGGTTACGATACCTGCGCCTTCGAGTCCGCGGAGGCGTTTCTCAATGACGAGGCGGCGCTGGCTGAGGCTTCCCTGCTCATTCTCGATGTTAAACTGCGCGGCATGAGCGGCCTTGAGCTTTACCAAAACCTCATCCTGCAACCGGCCACGCCGCCGGTGATATTTATCTCCGGCCACGGCGATGAAAATATGCAGCGCTACGCCCTCGGCTGCGGCGCCGTCGCGTTTTTACACAAACCCATCAATATTGATACGCTGCTGGAATACATTCGCCGGGAACTCGCTGCGTGAGGATTGCTATGAGTGAAAAACTGTCCGCCGCCGGAAGCGTGATGGAGGGTGAGGTATTCACCCTCACTGACGATACCCTGTTCACGCCGCTGGCGCAGGAAGGCGGCATCGCCTGGACGCTGTGCCAGCCGCTGCACGCCGCGGACAGCTTTATTCTCGCCAGCGCTGCCGCAGCCAGCGAAGAGGCGGTTTACCAGACGACCCAACTGCTGAAAAACGAATTCGCGCTGCGCATGCAGCTTTCCGGCGCGTGGGCGGTGAAGCCCATCAGCTCCACCAGCCACCACGGACGTTATGCGCTGGTTTACGCGCCGTTTCCTTTTCGCACGCTGGCGCAGTCGGCTCACTTAAAAATGGGCGGCATCGCCGATTTTCTCTCGCTCGCCATTCGTCTGTGCGCGCCGCTGCGCCAGATGCACGCGCAGGGGCTTATTCATAGCGATATCAAGCCCGGCAACTTTTTTCTCGACCCGGGCGGCAGCTACCGGCTGGCGGGTTTTGGGCTTGCCAGCGGGGCGGCGGATATCGCCACGCAAACGCGCCTTATCGTGTCGGGCGGCACGCTGGCTTATATGTCGCCGGAGCACACCGCCCGCACCCGGGACGCGGTGGACAGCCGAAGCGATCTCTACAGCCTTGGCATCGTGCTCTACGAACTGCTGACCGGCGCGCTGCCCTTTGCCCTCAGCGAAGGCGGGCAGGCGGAGTGGGCGCATCACCATATCGCCTCCGCGCCCCGGCCGTTGCAGGAGGTGCGTCCCGCCGTGCCGGCGATGCTCTGCGCCATTATCTTACGCCTGCTTGAGAAGTCGCCGGAGCGGCGCTACCAGACGGTGGAAGGGCTGATTGCCGATCTGCGCCGCTGCCAGGCGCACCTTGCAGAAAACGGCGAGATTGCGGTGTTTACGCCGGGCCTGCAGGATGTGGTGCCTGCGCCGCTGCGGCCCGATAACCTGTTTCTGGCGCACCCGCAGGATAACGAACTGACGGCGGCGTTTGAGCGGGTCGCCGCCAGCGGGACGCTGACGCTCGCCGCGGTCAGCGGGCCGCTTGGCATCGGCAAATCCTCGCTTATCGCCTCTGCGCTGCGAAAGCTTAGCCACCAGCCCGCGTTGCTTGCGGTCAGCAAAGCGGATCAATACTCCGCGGTGCTGCCTTATTCGGTGATAGCCGGCGCGTTTCGTTCGCTGGCGCTGCATCTGTTAGGGCTTGATGCGCAGGAGGTGGCGCTCTGGAAACGCCGTCTGGCGCACGCGCTCGGCAGCTACGCCGGGCTTGCGGTGAATCTGGTGCCGGAGCTGGGGCTGCTGCTTGAAAGTAAAACCTTTATGCCTGCCGACGTCCGCGCGGCGGATGCCCGCGCCCGCTGCAATCAGATGGCGGCGCGGCTGGTGGCGGCGCTCTCGAGCCGCGAATGCCCGCTGATTTTAGTGATTGAAGATTTGCAGTGGATTGACCCGGCGAGCCTGCATCTGCTGGAGTCGCTGGTGAGCAACAGCGAATCGCTGCCGCTGCTGATCGTGGTTTCGCATTGCGAGCCGGAGGCGTTCCCCACGGGCAACGCCGCGCATTATCTGGAAAAATTACGCGCCGGCGCGCGCCTGCTGGTGGATATCCGCCCCGCGCCGCTTAGCGTAAAGGCGATATCGCGCTGGCTTGCCGAGCTGTTCCAGGCCCGCGTTTCGGGCCTTGGCGAGCTGGCGGCGCTGATTCATGAAAAGACCGACGGCAACCCGCTCTTCACCCACGAATTTTTTCAGCGCATCGTCAAAGACGGGCTTATTAGCTACAACAAGCTGCACGGCAAGTGGCACTACGATTTGCCCGCCATCAAGGCGCGCAACTATACGGAAAATGTGGCGAGCCTGGTGTTGCAGCAGCTTGAGGAGATGCCGCTGACCGCACGCCGTTTGCTGGGCTGCCTCGCCTGCGTCGGCGGAACCGGCAAGCTGGCGCTGCTAAGCCAGATGCAAGGCCTTGCGCCGGAATGCCTTCAGGAGCAGTTGCAGCCCGCCGTCGTCGCGCGCCTGATTCGTTTTTCCGGCGATGAATACGCCTTTACCCACGACCGGGTGCACAAAGCGGCCCAGGCGCTGCTTGAGCCTGACGAAATCGAACGGCTTAATTTCGCCGCCGCCGGCCTTTTTACCGAGGCGCTGAACCAGAACGAAAGTAACGAGCAGCTCTTCCTGGCCGTACACCATATTACCCGCGCGCTACGGCATATCCGCTTTTCGCCAGAGCGCGACCGCTACCGGGCGGTTTGCCAGTTGGCCGCCCGACGGGCGCGCAGCACAGGCGATTACGCCTCTGCGGTGCGCTATCTGCACACGGCGAAAAGCCTGTATGACGATGCGTTAGTGAAAGCGCCGGACGAGGCGTTTCTGCTTGGCTTTGAAGAGGCGGAGTGCGAATTCCTGCAGGGCAACCTCTCTGCCGCGCTCACGCTCTGCAATCAGCTGATGATCACGCCCGGCAGCCCGCAGCAGAAAGCGGTGGCCGCCTGCATGATGGCGGAAATCCATATGCGGCAGTCCGATATGCCGCTGGCGCTTGAAACGGCGCTGGCGTGGCTTGCCGCCTTCGGCGTTCATCTGAACCGTCACCCCGACGACGGCGACTGCGAGACGGCATGGCGGGAGATAGAGGCGCGGGCGGGTGAAAATCCGTTTAAAACGTTCAACGAGCTGGCGCGTTGTGGCGACTGCGAAGCCGAGGCGATCATGAGCCTGCTGCTCAGCGCCAGCATGTTCGCGGCCTTCGCCTCGCCACGGCTGCATTTTCTGCTGTTGTGTAAAATCATGCACATGACGCTCGACAACGGCCTGTGCGGCGCTTCTACCTCCGCGCTCGCCTGGTACGGCGTGCTTATCGGCCGCCGCTATGATGAGTACAACAGCGGCTTTCGCTACGCCCTGCTGGGGCGTGACCTGGTGATGGAGCACCACTTCAACCCTTTTAAAAGCAGAACGCTGCTGGCGGTGGATCTGGCGAGCGCCTGGAAGCAGCCGCTGAGCTTTGCGGTGGAGAGCGCGAAAACGTGTTTCGCCACGGCGGTGGAGCAGGGCGACCTGACCGTCGCCTGTTTTATCATCCGCCATCAGACCATGAATTTCCTCACGCGCGGCGAGCATCTCGACAGCGTGATGACCACCATCGAACGCGGGCTGACCTTTATCCGCAAGCTGCGCTTCCCGGATGTGGAGATCATGCTGCAGCTTCAGCGTCTCTATGTGACGCAGCTGCGCAGCGGCGCTGCCGACGGCTTTACCGGCACGGATCTTTTTCCGGATTCGCTGCTGATAAGAGAGGGCGAAAAAGGGCGTCAGCCGATGCCGCTGACGCAGTTCTGGTTCTGGCTCTTCCGGGGGATGGCGCACTTTATGGCGGGCGAGCTTAGCGATGCTCGCCGCTGCCTGGCGCGAGCCGAACCCTTCGCCAGCGCGGTGCCGGGCTATATTCACCTGCTCGATTACCACTTCTACAGCGCGCTTTCGCTGACCCTCTCCCTGGCGCCGGGGCGCGTGACCGCAGCGGAGCTGGCGAAAATCACGGCGCATTATGAGAAAATCGCCCTGTGGGCGCGCCATAATCCAGCGACTTTTGCCGATAAAGAGGCGTTGATTAGCGCGGAGCTGGCGCGCCTGTCGCAAAAGAACGACGTGGCCGCCGCGCACTATGAGAAAGCCATCCAGCTCTCCGGCGGCGCGGAGTTTCACCACATCAACGGGCTCGCCTGCGAGATGGCCGGGCGTTTTGCCAGGACCTGCGGTTACCACATCGCTTCGGAAGCCTACTTTCGCAGCGCGTTCAGCGCCTGGCGCCGCTGGGGCGCGACGGCCAAATTGCGCCAGCTTGAGCGGCGCTATCCGCATCTCGCCCCCGGCGGGCAGAGCACCCCTTACGACACCATCGCCTTCGCCCAGAACGAGGTGATACACGATCTCGAAAGCGCGCTGCGGGCTATCCGCGCCATGACCGAAGAGATCAACCTCGACCGGCTGATCCACACGCTGATGACCATGCTGCTTGAGCGCGCCGGGGCGCAGCGCGGGCTGCTGATTCGCATTCCCGATAGCAACATTGCCGAAATCCAGGCCTGCGCGGAGACCTCCTCAGACGGCGTAAAGGTGCGCATTGTTAAAGAGGCGCCCACCGCCAGCGATCTGCCGCTCTCGATTCTTGCCGCGGTGATGCGCACCGGTAAGGAGATCCGCACCAGCAAGCCGGAGATCTTCAGCCCCTTTGGCCAGGATCCGTACCTGGTGACCTCCGGCGCGGCGGTGATGTGCGTGCCGATGTTTAAGCAGGCGCGAATGGTGGGCGTGCTCTACCTGGAAAACCGGGTGATGCCGGAGATGTTTACCGCCGAGCATTCGCGCATCGTCGGCATGCTCGCGGCCCAGGCGGCGGTGTCGCTGGAAACGGCGCGCCTGTACGCCGAGCTGCTGGAAGAGAACATCCAGCGCCGCAGGGTGGAAAAAGAGCTGCGCGCCAGCCAGACCTCGCTGATGCTGGGCGAGCGCATTAGCCACACCGGCACCTGGCGCTGGGATCTTGAGCAGGACCTGATGTTCGTCTCTGACGAATACGCCCGCATTCTCGGGCTGCCGGGGCGGCAGCGCACGCTCTCCATGGCGGATTTCCTGACGCTGGTGCATCCGGAAGATTATCCGCGCATCAGCAAGCTTGTGACCGACAGCGTCAGCAACGGCGTGCCGATGCGGGCGGAGTTTCGCGTTTTTCGCCCCGACGGCGACTGCCGCTACATTCTCGGCGTCGGCAACCCGGTGGGCGATGAAGCGAGCGTGGCGGAATATTTCGGCGTTATCACCGACATTACGGCGCGCCGCCAGTCGGAGGACGCCGTGCGCGTGGCGCAGGCGGATCTCGCCCGCGTTTCCCGCGCCACCACCGTCGGCCAGCTTACCGCCTCTATCGCCCATGAGATCAATCAGCCGCTGATGTCCATCGTCGCCAATGCGGGCGCCAGCCTGCGCTGGCTCAGCCGCGAACCGGCGATGCTGGATAACGCGCGCGCAAGCCTTGAGGAGATAATCAGCGAAGGGGAGCGCGCCGGGAACATTATTCGCGGCCTGCAGGCGCTGACGCGCAACCAGACGACAAGCTATTCGCGGGTCAACCTGCACCATATCGTCTACCACATCATGACCCTTTCGCGCAGCGAACTGGAGCGGCGGCAAATTCTGCTGGAGTACGAGCTCAGGGCTGCGCAGGCGTTTATCTACGGCGACAGCGTGCAGATCCAGCAGGTGCTGCTAAACCTGATTGTGAACGCCATTGACGCGATGACGGAGATCCACAGCCGGGGGCGCATTCTGACGATCCGCTCGGAGAACCCGCAGCCGGGCAAGATCCAGCTGGATATCGCCGATACGGGGTGCGGGCTGAGCGCGGAGGTGAAAGCGCGGCTTTTTGACTCGTTCTATACCACTAAAGCGCACGGCATGGGGATGGGGCTTAGCATTAGCCACGACATTATTGAAAAGCACAGAGGGAAGCTCACGGCGCACTCGCGCGAGCCTTACGGCAGCGTCTTTACCTTTATTCTGCCGACCGACAGCGACGATGAGTAAAAGGCCCGACGGTCGGGCCTTGTTATTACGGGCGGGACGCCGCCAGCAGATGGCGCAGCTCGCCGTGCGCCATCGCCACCTGGGGCGAAGCCTGCAGGGCATCGAGGTATTTCTGATGAAACTCGCTGCCGTTCTCCGGCCCCAGCGCCAGCAGGCCGCCCACGGTTTTACGCACGGTTTCCAGCGCCGCGGCGTCCACCGGCTCCTCTTTGTTATCCAGCCGCTCGTCAATCTCCACCAGGATTTCCGAAATTTGTCGCAGCCAGGCGAATTGCGGGTGGCTGGTGAGCAGTTGCAAATGTTCAAAGGCGCTGCCCGGGTCACCAAAGCGCACGGTTTCAAAATCCACCAGCGCTTTATGCAATTTTCTGAGGGTTGAGGAGAGGGCTTTAAGCTGCGCGCGCGGCTCGGCGATAGGGTCGGTGGTCATGGGGTCTCCTGGAAGTGTCAACGTTTGCGACCGCCGCAGCAAGGCTGCGGCAAACGGTTTAACGGCTTTGTGTTTTCGCGATATTCAGACGCTCCGCCGCGCGGACCAGATCCGTCAGCGAGCGAACCTGCATCTTCTCCATCACGCGTTTTTTATGCACTTTCGCGGTAATTTCGCTCACGCCGAGCGCAGTGGCGATTTGCTTATTGAGCAAGCCGCCGATAGCAAGCTGGAAAACTTCCTGCTCACGCGGCGTCAGGGAGGCGTAATGCGCTTTTAGCGTCTGTAATTCCCGCGTTTCGCCCATTCTGGTTTCGGAAAGTTTCAGCGCGTCCGCCACCGCTTTTAACAGCAGATTCGGCACCGCAGGTTTGGTCATAAACTCATACGCGCCTGCTTTCATCGCTTTTACAGTAAGCGGGATGGTGCCGTAGCCGGTAAGAAAGATCGTCGGGATCAAATAGCCGAGACTTGCGAGCGCTTCGGTAACGGAAAACCCGTCGGCTTCCGGCATGTTCATATCCAGGATCAGGCAGGCGGGATCGGGGCTGAAACCGTGCGCCAGAAAAGCGTCGGCAGAAGGAAAATCGGCCACCCGATACGCTTCCGCTGACAGCAGGCGGACCAGCGATTGCCTTACCGAAGTATCATCGTCTACAACGTAAACAATAGGATCCATAAGTCGTTCCTGGCTGGCATCAGGATATATGCAGGGTCTGGCACCGGTCAGTGGTGAGCCAATTGACCTTTCCTTCCTTAGATTACAGCCACATACATCCAGTTTTTACCAATATATAACCGGATATTAACACAATAATTCTCATTATCACCTTTAAAATAAGGTGAAAGCGTAAAGTTAACTAATCAATTGCGAAAAAAGTGGTAAGGCGGATAAGCATAGACGTGTTCTGAACAAACGCCCGTCTGTTAAACAGGCGGTTAGCTCACCTGCATCACTAAAACACCTGTTTTACAGCCCTCGCACCTTGCGGAACGCGCCAATAGCCGCATCAATACAAATGATAATCAATATCATTTTTGTTTACACAAATTATTTTTTTCTGCACACTGTCGCCGCTTTCCCATCAGAAGGGCCTTCGCCTGCGCAAACCCGCTGAATTAAAAGGGTGAATTCTGGTGGATTTTCGCTCATTACATGGAATGGATAACACGTTATGTCCCGCAGTTTACTCATCACGGCGGCCCTGTGCGCCGCCACGGCTTCGCCTTACCTCTTCGGCGCTGAACAAGACGAGATGGTGGTTACCGCAACGGGTTTTGCGCAGAAGATCCAGAATGCGCCCGCTTCTATCTCCGTTATTTCCAAACAACAGATTGAAGATAAAGCCTATCGCGACGTCACCGACGCGCTGCGGGACGTGCCGGGCGTGGTGGTCACCGGCGGGGCGAGCAGCAGCGACATCAGCATTCGCGGCATGTCCTCCCAGTACACGCTGTTCCTGGTGGACGGCAAGCGCATCAGCACCCGCAGTACTCGCCCGAATAGCGATAACTCGGGCATTGAGCAGGGCTGGCTGCCGCCGCTGGAGTCTATCGAGCGCATCGAGGTAATTCGCGGCCCGATGTCGTCGCTCTACGGCTCCGACGCCATGGGCGGCGTCATTAATGTCATTACCAAAAAGGTGTCGAACACCAAAAGCTGGACAGGCTCGGTGCACGGCGACGCCACTTTCCAGGAGAACCGCGATTCCGGCGATCTCTACCAGACCAACGCTTACGCCTCCGGGCCGCTTATTGACGGGCTGCTGGGGGTGAAGGTGAGCGGGCTCTTCTCGCGTCGCCAGGAGGACCGCATTGTCAACGGCTATAACGAGCAGCGGATGCGCAACGGCGCCGTTACGCTGAACGTTACGCCGGATGACAAAAACGATTTTGACCTTGATATCGCCCGCGAACTGCAGGACCGCAACAGCACGCCGGGCATGTCGACAGAGGCTGAAGTGTGTCGCGGCGCGACCTGCACGCCGAATGAGAAAAGCGAAACCCGCTACGAGCACACCACGTATGCGCTGACGCACCACGGTTATTACGACGATTTCAACTCCACCAGCTACATTCAGCAGGAGATATCGAACAACCCGGAACGTGAAATGAAGGCCTGGAACACCACGTTCAACACCCAGAACCAGATCTTCCTCGGCGACCATACGCTGACGGTAGGCGGGCAATATCGCTATGAAAAGCTGCGCGACAACGGCAACCAGCTGGAAGCGGCGCAGGGCCTGAGCAAACTCACCCGCTGGAGCTGGGCGCTCTTCTCGGAAGATGAGTGGGCGATGACCGACAGCTTCACGCTGACGGCGGGCCTGCGCATGGATAAAGATGAGAACTACGGCACCAACTGGACGCCGCGCGGCTACGGTGTCTGGCACCTCAATGACCAGTGGACCCTGAAAGGGGGCGTTTCCGCAGGCTATAAAGCCCCGGAGCTGCGCCAGTCTTCCGCAAGCTGGGGGCAGGTCACCGGCGGCGGCCGTCTTGACGGCATTATCGTCGGCAACCCGGATCTCAAGCCGGAAAAGAGCCTGAGCGAAGAGATCGCGCTGCTGTGGGATAACGGCGATAACCTGAACGCGGGCGTCACGCTCTTCAACACGGACTTTAAAGACAAAATCACCGAAGTGCGCCGTTGCAACAGCAGCGCCGACCCGGCCTGTCAGATTGGCAACCACCGCTACGATTTTGTCAGCGACCGCGTTAACGTGGATAAAGCCAATATGCGCGGTGTGGAGTCCACCTTCGGCTGGGAGATGGTTAAAGGCCTCAACCTGACGGCGAACTACACCTTTACCGAGTCGGAGCAAAAAAGCGGGCAGTTCTCCGGCAAACCGCTGAACAAGATGCCGAAGCATATGTTCAACACCACGCTCGACTGGCAGGCAACGCCGGATGTCGGCTTCTGGAGCCGCCTCAACTTGCGCGGCAAAAGCTCGGAATATTTAAGCCGCACCGCGATGGCGCAGGGCACGCCTTCTTACACGCAGGTTGATGTGGGGCTGCGTTATCACGCCGCGAAAGATCTGCTACTCACCGCCGGGGTCTATAACGTTTTCGATAAACAGATTGATTACGCCACCTACGACACCATTCTGGATGGCCGCCGCTATACCCTCGGCTTAACCTATAACTTCTGAGCCTTGTCACGCACGCGGCAAAGCCCGAACCCGTTTCGGGCTTTTTTATGTGCGCCGCAGCCGCCGGGTTGCAACTGCTAAGCTTATTGCATGCTAATCCGGAGGAATCATGAAATTAGGCTTCGCTTGTAAATTTTTAAACGCTGAACAAAAACAACTTTTTCCTTTCAAAGCGACGACCCGCACGCGATTCCTGAGCCTGGATAACGAAACCGGGGCCACGCTGCTTTATGAACTCGCCCGCGCCAACCTCACCAATCTGCGGCTTATCTTTCAGGCGCTCGCCCTTGAGCCTGCCGACCTGCGCATGATGCGCATCGGCAGCGATTTGCTGCCGCTGTATACGGTGCCGGAAGCGACGCGGCTCTATAACGAATTTTTGCCCGATCTCTATCCGTTGTTTGCCGACTGCGGCGATGTCGCCCGGGCGAACGACATCCGGCTCTCTTTTCATCCCGGCCAGTATTCCGTGTTAGCCTCCGATAACCCGGACGTGGTGGAAAGGGCGATAGAGGATGTGGAGTATCACGCCCTCTGCGCGCGGCTGATGGGCTACGGCAAAACCTTTCAGGATTTTAAAATCAATATTCACATGAACGGCAAAGCCGGATTCGCCGGGTTTACGCGCGCGTTCAACAAACTGAGCCCCGAAGCGAGGCGGATGCTGACGGTGGAAAACGACGAAATTTCCTGCTCGCTGGACGATGTTTTGCAGGCGCAGGCGCTCTGCCCGGTAGTGGTGGATATTCACCACCACTGGGTAAAAGAGAATGCCTTTATCAGGCCTGATGACCCGCGTATCGCGCAGGTTATCGACTCCTGGCGCGGCGTGCGGCCCGTGCTGCACTACTCCATTTCGCAGGAGGGGCTTATCCCGGCGCAGGGCTTCCCTGAACAAGCCGCGCTCGGCGTGCCGAAAACCAAACTGCGCGCCCACTCCGATTACTACTTCAACCCCACGCTGAATGACTGGGCGCTTTCGTTTACCGATTTCGACATCATGTGCGAGGTCAAAATGAAAAACCTCGCCCGCGACAGGCTTTACGCTTACGCGAAAAGCCGATAGCGCACCTGGCTGCTTGCTCCGGCGCGCCGATCAGGTTTTTGCCAGCGCAAGGCGCGCTCTGGCGCTGACGGCGGGCGCCTGCTGCTCCCTGATCTGCTCAAGCGGCGCCGGGCGGCCAATGTAATATCCCTGCAGGATGTCGCACTCATATTTTTTCAGCAGCTCTTGCTGCTGCGAGTTTTCGACCCCTTCCGCCGTCACGTTAAGGGAGTAGGCTTTACCCAGCCCAATCATGTTTTTGACGATAAGGCAGGCGCTTTCGGAATCAGCCATCGGAATAACAAAAGAGCGGTCCAGCTTAATGCCGTCGAACGGGAAGGTTCGCAGATAGCTCAACGACGCGTAGCCGGTGCCAAAATCATCAATCAGAAAACGCACGCCCATCGCCTTGAGCTGTCGCATCATCTCCAGCGCGATATCCGGCGCTTTCAGCGTGGCGTTTTCCGTCACCTCTATCTCAAAACGCGAGGGCGGGAAGCCGCTCTGTTCCAGCGCGCTATGGACCCGCTCAACCAGCCCGGGCGTCTGGAACTCGCTTGCCGAGATATTCACCGACAGCGCCAGCTCCGGTAAGGTTTGCTGCATCGCCCGGCACGCTTGCAGCATCACCCAGTCGCTCAGTTCGATAATCAGCCCCGTCTCTTCCGCCAGCGGAATAAACTGATCCGGCGTCAGCAGGCCAAGGCGAGGGTGCTGCCAGCGCACCAGCGCTTCCACGGCGTATACCTGGGCGGATTTGATGTCGTAGCGCGGTTGATAAACCAGCCGCAGCTGGTCTGCGCGTATCGCCTCGCGCAGCGCCTGCTCCATTTCACGCCGCTGCACAATCTGCTCGCTCATATCAGGCTGGTAAAACACCCACAGGTTATGCCCGCTGGTCTTGGCTTGATACAGCGCGATATCGGCAAAGCGCAGCAGGTCGTTGGCGTCGGTCGCGTCCTGCGGCGCCAGCGCGATGCCCATGCTCGCGCCGATAAAAATCTCATGGCCGTTAATCTGGTAGGGGCAGGTGATCGCCACGATCAGCTGCTGGCAAAGCGTTTCCACCGCCGCCCGGCTGCGAATATCCGGCACGATCAGGATAAACTCATCGCCGCCGTGCCGGGCCACCAGACCGTTATCCCCCAGACAGCGGCGCAGGCGGCTGGACATTTCATGCAGCACGTCGTCGCCCGCCGCGTGGCCGAAGAGATCGTTGACCGGTTTAAATTTATCCAGATCCAGCATGATCATGGCGAGCGGCCGCTCTGTCGTGGGTTTGGCCCGCAGCTTGCCTTCGAGAAACGCTTTCATCTGCACGCGGTTCGGCAGACCGGTGAGTTCATCGTGATGGGAAAGGTAGTCAACCCGCTGCTGCGCTTCTATCTCAAGCGTAACGTCCGTCGCGGTGCCGCGAAAACCGCGCTGGCCATTCATCATGGTGACGTTTTTCAGCGTCAGGTTACAGTAACGCTGGCGCTGCTGGCCTGAAAGATAGCGGCAGTGGGTCAGCGTCAGGTTGTTTGCAGACTGCGGGTTTTTCAGCCACTGCGTCAGCGCGAAGCTGTCGTTTTGCAAAAACTCCGTTAACGGCTGGCCCAGCCAGTCGCCGATGCGGTAACCGGTAATAGCCGGAAAGCGTTCGGAGATCCAGGTGAAGCGCAACTGCTCGTCCGTCTCCCAGATCCAGTCGGTGGCGGCCTCGGCGACATCGCGAAAGCGATTTTCGCTGGCCGCCAGCGCGAGGCGGCTTTGCTCCAGCAGAAAAGTATTTTCATCATTACGCTGCGCTTTCAACAGCGTATTGCGCATCAGCATGAAGGCGAATACCAGCGTGGCGAACATCAGGAACACCAGCAGCGGCAGCACCCAGGTCAGCAGTGCGCCGCCGGGGTTGTCGCTGCGCCAGACAAGCTGGATAGAGCCACCATAAACCGGCAGCGTCAGGCTCGCTTGCGGATAGTTCGCCACAGGCGTAGCGGGGGTTTTCACCTGCGTATCGTGGATGCCGTATTCAAGCCCCATGCTTTGCAGCTTGCTGAACGTAAGACGATCGACAAAAACCAGCATTGACGCGGCGCCAGGTATAGGCGTCACGTTAATATCGCTGCCGGGCGTAATCCAGGCGGCGGCCAGCAAAATAAGTTCGCCCTGGGCGAGCATCAGCCGGGAAACCGGTTTGCCTTGCGAGCGCGCCAGCGCCTGGCGCAGTTCAGGCGTCGGGTTCCTTCCCAGCCAGTCCGCCAGTGTCCGGGACTGGCGCTTGCCATTAAGAATGCTGTAGCGCGTGTCGTCTTTCCCGTCGAGCACGAAAACGCCTTCATAACCAAAGTTCTTGTAAAGCGAAGCGCCGAGGTTCTGCTTATCCCAGGCCCACGCGGGATTAACCCGCCGGTGCAGGTTTTCGTAAGCTTCGCCCCAGGCGGCGTTGTCCTGAAGGTGGGAGCGGATACTGTCCTGACGGCTGAACAGCGCCTTGCGCAACAGCAACCGACTGTGATCGTCGGCGTGCTCATTAAGATCGTGGGCAATGTTCAGCAGCGCGAAAATGGCTATCAGAAAAATAACCCCCAACAGCGATACCAGCACCGCCAGCGTTTTTTTAATGCTTTCCTTGATGCGGCCCGTAAACGGCTCAGCATGCTTACCAGAAATGATGTTCACCTGATGAAACCTCTTTTTATTTTTTATTCGGGCGCAAGACATGCTCCGCCTTAAACCGTTATCGGCACAGGTAAGGGAGAATGTGATAACGGAATGGGAATTTTGATGAGCGTCACTTAAGTAACGAAATTGACAGCAACGTTACAGCCACAAATGTCATACCAGGCGGCAGCCTTTTCATTTGCCGTCGCCACAGGCGCATCCTGGCCCTTCCCGGCAGGGCCTTGCTTTTCCTCTTATACTCGTTATAGCCCTACGGCAGTTAAGGAGATCTTCTCTATAAAGCGTCACGATGACGATAACTATTCGTGTGAGGTCCTATGTTGACGGAAACGCAAAAACAATTAGTGAAAGATACCGTGCCGGTGCTTAAAGAGAATGGCGTGGCGTTAACGGATTATTTTTATAAACGTATGTTGCGAAAGAACCCTGAATTAAAAGAGGTATTTAATATGGGGCACCAGCGCAGCGGGGCGCAGGCGAAAGCGCTGGCGGGCGCCGTGCTGGCCTATGCGGAAAATATTGATAATCCTGGCGTGCTGGCGCCGGTCATTGAGCTTATCTGCCATAAGCATGTGAGTCTGAATATCAACGCGCCGGATTACGATATCGTTGGCGAAAACCTGCTGCATTCGATAAGCGAAGTGCTCACCATCCCCATGGATCATGAGCTGATTGGCGCCTGGGGCGCGGCTTATCAGGATCTGGCGGATATCTTTATCGCTACCGAGAAGAAAATCTACGAAGCGCACCAGAACACCGAGGGAAGCTGGCTCGGCTGGCGTAATTTCGTGGTGGATAAAAAGGTCAAGGAGAGCGCGGAGATAACCTCGTTTTACCTGGTAGCGAAAGACGGTAAAGCGCTGCCTGACTATAAGCCGGGGCAATATGTCACCCTGCGCATTTACGTTCCGGCGCTGGGCATGAAGCAGCCGCGGCAGTACAGCCTCTCCAGCAGCCCCGGCGATAACTACCTGCGTATCTCCGTCAAGCGTGAAGAGGCCCGCGCGCCGGGGCAGGACCCGGGCTACGTCTCCTCCACGCTGCATAAATCCATTAACGAAGGCGACACGGTGGAGCTGAGCGCGCCCACCGGCAACTTCTATCTGCTAAACCCCGATAAAGACAACGTGCTGATAAGCGCAGGGGTCGGCCTGACGCCGATGATCTCTATGGTCAACCATCTGCTGGCGGAAACCGCCGACCCGCACAGCCATCCGGGGCAAAGCGGCGGCGAGGCGGCGGAGCGAAATAAAAAGCAGATCTATTTCCTGCATGCCGCCCGCGGTTCTGACGTACACGCCTTGCGCAAGGAGATTAAGGCGCTCGCGAAAGAGAACCGCAATCTGCATGTGTTTATCGCGTATGAAGAGGTGAAGGAGCATGACGTGCAGGGCGCGGATTACCATCTGCACGGGCGGCTCGATCTCAGCGCAGTGCCGCCGTCGTACCTGCCGAAAACGGCGGACTATTATCTCTGCGGCCCTCTCCCTTTTATGCAGGAACAGCACCGCGCGCTGATTAACGCCGGGATCCCGCAGGCGCAAATCCACAGCGAGGCGTTCGGCACCGGCGGCGTCGTTTTCTGACCAGACAATACAGGCCGGGGCGCCCGGCCTGTTCATTGCCCGATAAACCTTACTCTTTCACCGTTTCGCGATAGCGGTTTTTCCCCACCACCTTTCCTTTCGCGTCGTAAATGGTAAAGCTCACCAGAAGCTCGCCCGCCGCCTGCGGCGTGATGTTCAGCGTCTCAATCTTGTTCAGGCTATCGGCGGCCAGCGTCCGGCGCGTCTGCGACGCAAGCAGGGTGCGGTTATTCTGCGTCACAGTCCATTTTAACGTGCACGCCCGGCAATCGGCGAAGGTGTCATTAATGGCCCACAGCCCAACGCTGCCAGGCTGGCCTTTTTGCCAGACGGCGGTCACCGGTTCGATGGAGGGCAGCAGCGGCTGATAGGCGCGCTGCAGGGCGTAATAGCCCGCCTTGGGCTTACGCAGGTAATCCACCACGCCCCAGTTTATCGAAGGCCAGGTCTCCACAAACATAAACTGGAACAGCGCGGTGACCGGCTGGTAACGCTGGCGTCGGTAGCTCTCCGCCGCTAGCGCCACCAGTTGCGCCTGGTAGCGCTGGGTATTATGGATAAACGTTTCCAGGTTCTCGCCGCGCGGGATGTGGGCGAACTTAAAGGTCTGGAACGGCTGGAAGTTATGGTATTTCCAGCGCGTCCAGCCCGGGTCGTCCGCCGCCGTGGTGGCGGGCCAGCGCAGCTGCGGCGGAATAATGGTCTTCAGCGTCGCCAGGTCCGGCAGCGCCTGCGCGCCGAATTCGGTGATGATGCCGGTTTTGGCGGGCGCCAGCATGTCGCGCATGGTGCCGAAATACCACCCCTGCCAGTAGTGCTCTTCGACCGCGGAGAAACGGTGGACGATGCGCGATGTGTCCTCCGCCAGCGCATCCGCCACGCGCTCCGTCAACATCCGGTTGAGATTGTTATTCCAGTCCGGGAAGCGTTTTTCCATCCACGGCGAGTTCCATGGCGGCTCGTTGTGGCCGCCCCAGGCGATAATGGCCGGGGAGTTGCCAAACTGCGCCACCATCTCGCGGGTCTGGCGCGCCGCGTTGTCGGCAAACGCCTCGCTGTTGTTATACCCCCACTGGAGCGGCACATCCTGCCAGATCATCAACCCCATCTCATCCGCCACCTGATAAAGCGGCCGTCCCGCCACGTGGCCATGCACGCGAATGGCGTTGGCGTTCATCGCCAGCACCAGTTGAAAATCGCGGCGATACGTTTTCGCCGTCATCTCGCTAAGCCAGGGCGAGCCGATGTAGTTGGAGCCTTTGATGAAAATACGTTTGTCGTTAATCCGCCAGCCCTGGTTATCGGGCATTTCCTGCGCTTTACGCAGCCCGGTACGGGTTTTCGCCACGTCCATCACCCCTTGCGCGTCGTGCAGGCTCGCCCGAATCTGGTAGAGATGCGGCTTGCCGTAGCCTGCGGGCCACCAGAGCTTCGCGCCGTCCATCGGCAGCGTAACGCGCAGACGCTGCGCCGTTTTGCCGGTGGCGCTGAGCGTCACGGGCTGCTCAAGACGAAAGCTGTCGCCGGCAAAGTTAGCGGGGGACGCCGTCAGGCGCAGCGTGGCGTGACGGTTTTCGCGGGCGCGGTAAACTATCTCCGCACCCAGGCGGGGTTTCTCCAGGCCCGCTTGCCAGTCGGGGCGTACGATGACCTCGTCAATCGCCGCGCCGCGGCTCAGGTGCAGCCGCACCGGCGCCCAGATGCCGCCGGAGTTGGCGTCCTGGCCCTCCGGCGACCAGGCGCCGCCGGGGCGCGTGTCGTGCTGGTTCAGCACGCCCTTGACCATGTTTTTATGCAGCGGCCAGATAGTTTTTGGGTCTTCAAACGGGCTGTCCACTTTCACCGCCAGCCGGTTATGGCGGCGCAACGCGTCGGTCGCATCCAGCGAGAAGCGCTGAAAATAGCCTTCGTGGCGGCCGAGCGGCTGGCCGTTAAGCGTCACATCGGCAAAGTAATCCACGCCGTCGAAGGTGAGCGTCGCCAGCGTATCATCGCTAAGTTTCGGCAGGGTAAAGGCGTGGCGATACCAGAGCGCCCCCTGGTGATCGCGTCCCGCGCTGTACCAGTTGGCGGGCACGCGCAGAGGAGACCAGCCGTCATCGCGGGCGCGCACGCCGTCAAAGGCCGGGTCGTTGGCGTCATGGGCGCGCCAGTCGCCGGCAAGAGACCAGGTGACCGGCAGCGCAGTCGCCTGAGCGAAGGCGGCAACACAACACCACAGCGCAAGCGCGTAACGTATCATCGCTTCTCCTCTCTTCGTTGCAGCCAGGCGACGACGCGGGTTTGCTCCTGGCGCAAGGCTTGTAACAGCTGGTTAAGGTGCGTCTCGCTCAGGGTTTTCGCGCCGGTTTCCAGCTGGCGCAGCAGCTCGCCCAGCCGGTTAAAATCGAGGGTGATGGCTTCGCCGCGCAGCTTATGGGCGGCGCGGCGCAGCGCTTCCCGATCCTGCCCGGCGATGGCCTGTTCTATCTCCGCCACCAGCAAGGCTATCTCGCTGCGAAAAATCGCCATCAGCTCGGTCACCAGTTGCGGGTCGCCGCCGCACTGTTCAAGCAGCGCGGCTTCCACCGGCAGCCCTTCGTCCGCAGGCGTCGTTTGCGCGTTTGGCGCGGGCGCAGGCGCCGCGGTCGCCGTCACGCGGTTAAGCTCAGCGGTCAGCGCTTCCCGCGTTATCGGTTTGGCGATATAGCCATCGAAGCCCATCGCCAGACAGCGCTCTTTATCGCCCTGCATGGCGTGAGCGGTCATGGCGATGACGGGCTGACGCGCCCCCGCGCGCTGCCGCTCTTCTTCGCGCAGCAGCGCGATGGCGGTTTCGCCGTCCATGTGGGGCATTTGCAAATCCATCAGCACCACGTCCCAGTTCTCTTCGCGCCAGCGCGCCAGCGCCGCGGCGCCGTCGCCCACCGTCTCGCAACGGTGCCCCAGTTGCTCCAGCAGCCGGTTCGCCAGCCGCTGGTTCACCAGATTGTCTTCCGCCAGCAGAATGCGCAGCGGGCGCTGCGGCGTCTCACCTGGCGCGGGCTGGGGCGAGGCGGCGGACAACGCGGCGGGCGCGGCGGGGCGCAGCAGCGCATTGAGCGCCTGATGCAGTTCGCTCTGATCCACCGGCTTGTGGAGGTAATGGGCGATGCCGATGCGCTTAAGCGTGTTCATGTCGAAATGACGGTTCATGGAACTCAGCATGATGATGCGGCTCTGTCGCGCCTGCGGCAACACGGAGAGCTCCAGCGCCAGCGAAACGCCGTCCATGTCGGGCATTTGCGCATCCAGCAAAATCACCGGGAAAGGGGGCTGCTGCGACACCTGAACCAGCGCCTCCCGGGGGTTATCCACGCACCGGGGCGCGAGGCCCATGGCGGTCAACATCGCGTTCAGCAGCCGCAGGTTGGTGGCGTTATCGTCCACCACCAGCACCCGCTCGCCGCTGAAACGCTGCTCTTTGCGGTTGTCGCTGACGGAAAGGGCGCTTTCCAGCGCCAGCGAGAACGAAAATTCGCTGCCGAGGCCCGGCGCGCTGGTCACCTCAAGCAGGCCGCCCATCATGCCGACAAGCCGCGCGGAGATGGTCAGCCCAAGCCCGGTGCCGCCATAGCGCCGGGTGGTGGAGCTGTCCGCCTGGCTGAAGGCTTCAAATATCAGCTGCTGCTTCTCAGCAGGAATGCCGATGCCGCTGTCGCGCACGCGAAAGCGCCAACGGCCCGCCCGTTTATCCGGCTCTATCGCCAGCAGCACTTCGCCCTGATGCGTAAACTTCAGCGCGTTGCTTAAGAGATTGGTGAGGATCTGGCGCAGCCGCACGCTGTCGAACCGCAGCACGTCCGGCACCTGCGGGGCGATATCCACCAGCAGCTCCACTCCCTTTTCACTGGCGGCGGGCATCTGCGGGCGGATGAGCGTCTGAATAAAGGGGCGGATAGCCAGCGCCTCTTCCTCCAGCTCAATTTTCCCCGCCTCGATTTTTGAGAAATCCAGGATGTCGTTAATGATGTGCAAAAGCGACTGGGCCGAACTCATCACAAGGGTCAAATAGTCGCGCTGCTCGGCGTTGAGATCTGTTTCCAGGCACAGCTGCGTCATCCCCAGAATGCCGTTCATCGGCGTGCGAATTTCGTGACTCATATTGGCGAGGAAGGCGCTTTTCGCCTCGTTCGCCTGGCGCGCCGCTTTCGCCGCGTCAATGGCGATAAGCTCCGCCTCTTTACGCCGGGTAATATCCTGCAGCGTGCCGATAACGCGCTCCATTTCGCCGTCCATCGTGAGCGTGATCACCTGGCCGGAGAGCAGCATCCAGCGCCAGTGCCCCTGCGCATGCCGCACCCGGATCTCACACTCAAACACCGGCTGGTGGTGTTTGCGCGCCTTCTGCATCGCTTCACGCAGCACGGGGCGGTCCTCTTCATGCACCAGCCCCTGAAGGAAGCGCGCGCTGTAATGCCACTCGCCGCGCGGCTGGCCTGTGAGCATCAGCAGCGCGTCGTTAACCTGCAAAATATCGGGCGTGACCTGCCAGTCCCAGATGCCGATATGAATGGATTCCGCCGCCAGCAGAAAATCGTCATGCAGCAACTGGCGGGAGTTGCGGGCCATGTCGAGACGCGTAATGTCCGTGTGCAGGCTGACGATGCCGCCATCCGGCAACCGCTGGTGTTGCACGAAGACGCGGCGCCCGCTCGCGTGGCGCACTTCGCAATGGTTATCCTGGCGACAGTTGGCGACGATGGAGGCCGCCAGCGCCTGGCGACGTCCCGGCTCGGTATCGTAGGCGGCGTCAATAAAGCGGACCGCCAGCTCTGAGAGCGTGGCCCCTTTATGCAGATGCGGCGCGAGCGTCGGATAAAAGCGCGTGATGTTCTCATTCCACGCCGCCAGCCGTTCTTCGGCGTCATAAATCATCACCGCCGCCGGCAGGGCATTAAGATCGTATTGCGAGTGCGCGTTCATGGCTGCTCTCCCGCCTGATAGTGCAGCTCCGCCTGGCGGCGCAGATACTCAAGCCCTGGCGCAATCGACATCGCCCAGGCGGTCAGCACCTCTTCGTCGCACAGCGGGTCGCGCTCGCGCACGGTATTGAGCATCGCCAGACGCCACAGCGCGAAGAAGCCCGGCGGCAGGCCAATCCCGCCGCTGCCCTGGTCGCGGGCCAGGCTTTCCAGAAAGTCAGGCACGAACAGCGAGCCGTCCACCGCCAGCATGGCGAAAAAACTTTTATGGATAAGGCGGCGCAGGTCATCGGCGTTCACCGCCTGGAAATGGCGCTCCGTTTCCGGCGACATATGGATGAACTTCTCGTAAAAGGCGTTGAAAAAGGGCGTTTTGTCATCCTGCGGAAAAACCCGGCTCAGGCTTGCGTCAAACAGGTCGCGGTAGAATTTCATTTTCTGGCCTCCGTACGGCGCTCGCCCGGCAGGCAGAGGCCCGGCGAAGTAAACGTGTCCTGCGCCCGCTGGCTGAAGTAGCTATCGTTTTCGATAAGCCCGCCGCGCAGCAAAGGGCCGCCGTGCGCCTTATAGAAGAGCGCCTCCAGCACCGTGGCGTTGGTGGAGAGCGTCACCATGCGGTTGTAATCGCCGGTCGCTTCCACCCGGCCTTCGTACCAGCCGCGCTTGTCGTCGAACATCCGCTGCGCGACGCGCATCAGGGCGTCGGTATAAGGGGTTTCCCAGAGCGCCCACAGCGCGAACACCGCTTTGGTGGTGACCTGCGCCCGACGCGGGTAATACTTGCCGTCGTCGCCAAGCGTATTCCAGGCAAAGCCGTTGCCCCAGACGGTGTCGGCAACGTGCCAGGGCGCTTCGCCGACAAAATAGTCGGCGCGGGCGGTCAGCACCTTTTCTTTTTCCCAGCGGGTTTGCTGAGTGAGATAGACGAGATTCGCCCGCTCGCGCAGCGACTGACTGATTTCGTCGTTGATGCCGGGCGGCTGCCAGCCGAACTCCAGGCCCGGCAGCATGTAAGGCAGGGTAGAGATAAGCGAAGGCTGCCAGGTGGTGCGCGGGTCACGGGCGTCTACCGCCAGCGCGCGCTGGTAAATAATCACGTTCTGCGCAGGCGGGTTCAGCGCTTTTTGCGGGTCGAAGCCCCAGAGACGAAACGCGCTGGCGGCATACTCGCTTTCGCCAAGACGCAGCTCTTCGCGAAGCGTCGGCGCGCCTTCCACCAGCATTGATGACCACAGCTCCCCGTGCTTATCGACAACCGGGCAGAAATTCCAGCGCAGCACGATGCGCTCAAGGTACTCCTGATACTGCGGCGCCCAGTCGGCGGTAAGGCGCAGCGCCAGCAGCAGGCGGGCCATATCGCGGGCCGACCAGCCGCTTTTCACCGGCTTGCCGGCGAAATCGACCATGGTGGCGGACTGGGTGGAGTACATTCGCCCCGGCGTGCGGCTCTCAGAGAGCATCAGGCGGTTGAGCGTGCCGAGCAGGCGCGTCAGCCGGTCGTCAAACTCCGCCTCTTTTACCAGCCCCAGCTCACGGGCGGCGAGCAGCGCAATCAGCGTATCGCCCATCTGCCAGAGGGTAACGCGCGGCTGCTTGTCGCTGCCGTTCACCAGCCCCGTCTGCGGCTGGGTGTTATTGACGAAGTAGCGCCAGGCAACCGCGGCCCATTCGCGCTCCTGCGGCGTCAGGGCGCTGATGCGCGCCGTGGTGTGCCAGCCTCCTTTGGTGAGCCAGCGCCAGCCCGCGCCGTCTCTTGCGGCGAACGCAAAAGCGAGCAGGGCTATCAGGAGCGCCAGCAACAGCAGGCGGCTTACTGTTTTAAGCATGAGGCGGTCACCGGAGGCAATTTGACAGGCGCATCGTCCTTACAGGAGGCGCACTGGCACGCCTGGCAGGAGGGCGCTGTGCGCAGCGCGGTGCCGGTCTGTTCGCACCAGTTCTTCACGCCCGGCGTCGGGTCGATAAAGGGGCGGTTGCGGCGGGTGTTGTTCTCCTCAAACAGGTTGACCAGCTTTTTCTCCCACAGCGACGGGGCGAAATCTTTGTTTTTGGGCTGGTTGGTGTTAAAGCGCAGCAGCTTGCCCTCTTTTTTGAACAGCAGCGCCTCCATCATGATGCCGTTGTTGTTGGCGGTGAACTCTTTGATAGGGCCGTCGCCGTTTTCATACAGCCCTTCGTAGTAGCCAAGGCCTTGCTGGCTGGCGTTTTCAATGGTGGTCAGCAGGCGATCGGTGTAGGGCGAGTCCCACAGCGCCCACATGCCCAGCGCCGCTTTCAGCGACACCGCCGCCGAGTTGGGCACGTACTGGCCTTTATCGGTAATGGTGTTCCAGTTAAAGCCGTCGCTGAAAACCGTGTCGTAGACAAAGTAGGGCGATTTATCGAGCTGGTGCTCGGAACGGGCGGTTAAAATGCCGGTAATGGCGTAACGGTTCTCCTGCGCCTGATAAACGCGGTCGGCGAAGTTTTTCATCCACGGGTGGGTAAAGTTACGCGGGCTGTCGTCGCGGTCGGTGGGGTTATCAAACCCAAGCTCCAGCCCGTGCAGCAGATAAGATTCGGTAACGACATAGTTATGCTGATAGGTCTGGCGCGGGTCGCGCGAATCATAAGGCACCATCACGCAATAGATTTCCGCCAGATCGTAAGGCTCCGGCCGGTTGGCCTGGCAGGTGTTGAAGCCCCAGAGCTGGTAGCCCGCCGAGGCGTACTCTTCATACCCCAGCCGTCCCTCCTGCACATATTTCGGTTTGCCGTTTTCAACTACCGCGCCGTAGAGCGTGCCGCAGGGGTCGACGACGTGGGAGAAGTCCCAGCCGAGCACGATGTTATCCACGCTGTTGCCATATTCCGGGTAGCGCTCTTTGATGATTTTCAGCCACAAAAGCATGCGGCCGATATCCAGCGCCGAAAAGCCGATATCGCCGGGCTTGTTCAGGTAGTTCACCTTCTGGCCGTTGATGGTGTTATAGGCTTTGTTCGGCAGCTCGTTGTTATAGAGCTGGATGGTGTTGAGCGTGGCGAGAATTTTCAGCATGCGGCGGTCGAACTCCGCTTTATCAATAATGCCGAGCTCGCGGGCCGCGGTCATGGCGGCAAGATACGAAGCGCTGTCCCACATGGTGGTGGACGGGTATTTGTTTACCGCGTTCACAAGCCCGGTAGTCGGCTGATAGTTGGCGACGAAATATTGCCAGGCGTTTTTCGCCATCGTCATCTCCTGGGCGGTGAGCTCGCCGCTGCGCACCGGATAGCCGGAGGCGGGCAGCTCCGTTGCGGCCTGGGCGCCGCTTAACAACAGACCGAGCGCCGCATAGCCGACCCACCGGCGAAACAGGGACAAACAGTTCAGCTTCATGGCGTAGCTCCTGCAAGAGAAGAGGGGCGGGGCGGGGTATCGTTCAGGCAGGCCAGGCACAGCAGTTGGCCATGCGCGATGAAGGAGAGGCTCTCTAGCACCACCGCGTTCGTATCCGCATCAATGACGTTATTTGTGCTGTTATTCAGGTTCAGCCCGCGCTGCCAGCCTTTGCCCGGGACCTGCAGCGCCTGCACCTGCTGGCGCAGCGCCTCGCTCCACTCGTTGCGAAACAGCGCATACCAGGCGAAGGCGGAGCGGGTTGAGGTGATGGCGCGCTGCTCCGGCGGCATGTCGCTTAGCAGTGGCTCGTTAACCGGCGGCTGATTGGGCCGATCGCGCGTGTAATCGGGCGCCGGCTCGGCGTAATCGGTGCTGATGGGCGGCTTACGCACCCGCAGGCTGTGGCGGCGCTGCTGAATTTGCATAATGCGCCAGGCGATTTCGCCGCTCTGCGCGTCAAACCCGCGCTCAAGGCCGGTAAGCAGATAAGGCAGGCTCACCAGCGAGGGCTGCCGCCCCCACGGCGTGCGCAGCCCCTCGTCCGGCACCATGATGCCGTCGATATCCATCATCTGCTGGCCTTCGGGCGGGTTGGTGACGGCAAGCCCCGCCGCGCTGTCGATAAGCCGCAGCGTGTGGCTGGCGTAAAGCCGGTAGCCAAAGCTGTTGCGCGGTTCGTCCGTCGCCAGCGTCCAGTGGCGCACCGGCAGGGAGTCGCGGGTGGTTGCACCGGTGGTGATGAGCGCGCCGGTTTGCCACTGGCTGAAGAGATCCCGTACCTCCGCCGCATGGCCCGGATAGCGCCAGAGCAGCGTTTCCAGCGCCATCAGCAGGCGGCCCATGCCGATGGCGGAGCTGTCGGGCTTGCCGAGGATCGTGAGCGTGTCGGCGTGGTAATAGGCGGCGGGCAGGCCCTGCGCGTTCAGCGGCAGCTGGCCCAGCGCGAACAGCGCGGCGGTGATGCGTTCGTCAAACTCCGCCTGCGTGATGACATCGAGCTGGCGGGCGGCGAGCGCGGCGAAAAGGTAGCTGCCGGTGCTCCAGAGGTTCAGCCAGGGTGCGCCGTCATGGGCGTTGGCGAGGCCATTGGGTTGCGTGTTGTTGACGAAGTATTGCCAGGCGACCCGCGCCCAGACCGCTTCGTTGAAGGTCAGCTCGCGCGGCGCCGGCAGCGGCGGGAAATTTTCGCTCAGCGTCATGCCCGCGCTGCTCTCCACGCGGGTCGGCATCTGCCGCTCCACCCAGACCACAATGGCGAAGCCGAGCAAAAAGCCGAGCAGGATGGTGATGTAGCTGCGGGCGCTCAGCAGCGCCTCCCCGGTTTTCATGACGACGCCTCCTCGTCGGCGGGCGTCCACATCGCCGCGAGAATAAGCGGCAGCATGGCGGCGATATTCACCGCACCCCAGAAGATGTTAATCACATAGCCCGACGGGTCATCCACCTGGCCGCGCGCCACCTGAATGCCGCCCCAGATAAGCCCGGCGAGCGTCAGCGCCACGATGGCGATTTGCGGCTTCACCAGGTAGAGAAACCGTCCGGTCTGCCGCTCTTTCGGCGTCACGTGGAACTTGATCTGCTCGCCCTTAAGCACCGTGTTCAACGCCCGCAGGTTCATGGAGAAAAAAGCCAGATACGAGGCGCGCCCATCCCAGGCGGAGATCCCCCACGTGCCGAACATGAACGCCAGTTCGGAAACAATAAAAAAGGGCAGAAAGTGAAGGTAAAACGGCGTCGACCAGGCGGAAACCGGCGGGATCCCGGTAAAGAGGTAGACGATCGGCGAGATCAGAAACACCGTGTTCCAGACGCAGGCGAGATAGGACCAGAAGGTGGTGCCGTACATCAGCGTTTGCGGCAGCGAAAGCTTAAAACGGCGGCGGCTGAAGATGTTGTCGTGAAACAGAATATCCAGCGAGCCTGCGGCATATTTGAAGCGCTGGATTATCCAGGTCAGCATATCCTGCGGCGAGAGCATCTTCGACTCAATGCGCGGGTGCATCACCGAGCGCCAGCGGCGCGCGTCGTCGCCGTGCAGCACGATGGAGGTATAAATATCTTCCGAAACGTGAAATTTATAGGGCGTCAGCTCGGTGTCAAACGCCACGTGCGGGCGCATGGCCTCCTGCAGCGCTTCGCGCATCGCCGGGTCCTGAATGTCGCGGGTGTGGCGCTCAATCTCCTCTTCCACGTTCCACACATAGCTTCTGAGCGCCGCCTGCATTACCGCCTCGCGACGGTGGACAGAGGCCGCGCCGCAGCAGAAGGCGGCGTTCGCCCAGTTGCGGCGGCGCAGGATGACGTCATAGAACATACGCGGATCGTTAAAAAACGGGTCGCGTCCGAGCGTGACGGGGCCAACGATTTTCTCCAGCGTCCAGCCCAGCGCGTAGCCCGGTTTGCCCGTCCGACGGGCCAGCCAGCGCGGCAGGCGTTCGCCTTCCGGCAGGTCGAAGAACCACTGCGGCGTCTGCACCCAGGCGACATCCGGGTCGCGGAAGTAGCCCAGCGTATGGCTGAGCAGGGTAGGAAAAACGCGGGTGTCGGCGTCGCAGATAACCAGAAAATCGCCATCGGTCTGCTCCAGGCCGTTTCGCAGGTTGCCCGCCTTGTAGCCGATGTTGGTTTGCCGGGTGATGTAATTCACCCCCTCTTCGTCGCAGACCGCTTTCATCTCCGGCCGGCGGCCGTCATCCAGCACGTGTATGCGGTAATCCAGCGGAAAGGGGTAAGCCATTTTCAGCGCGTCGCGAATGGAGAGCCGCACCAGCTCTACATCTTCGGAGTAGGTGGCGATAAAGAGATCAACCTTCACCGGGCGCGGCTCGGTATGGTCCTGCTCCGCGAGACACTCGTTGATATCGGCGGGCGGCGCGAGCTGCGGCGGGTCGACCTCTTTCCACAGGTTGATGGTAAAAAGCAGCGTGCCAATCCAGGCGAGGGTTTCCGCCAGCGCCAGCGGAATGGCGTACCAGAGGGCGTCCATATTCAACGAGGACATCCAGCGCCAGCGAATATAGTTAGCGCCAAGAATAAGCCCGGCCACCGCGAGTATTTGCCAGGCAATTTTCACCCAGCGCGGCGTTTGCAATGGTTCAGGCGGCAAGCGTGATTCAAATCGCGAGAAATAAAACCCCATAGCAACCGGTGTCCTGATGTTTTAATAATTCATGGAGAAATAATTTGCCAAAGCAAATGATCAGCCTGTCCGTGTTTAATAAACCTGATGAAAATAAACCTAATAGTGAGTGTAGATGGCCGCCGTTAACTTTCCAGAAACGCTAATGAATTTGAATCTTCAGTTCTGCTTTATTTTATGATTAGTAGTGCTAAAGGATATATTTTCTCTTTTTAAAACAGCGCGAATTTTGCCGTTAAAAGCGAACTAAGCTATTAAATTATATCCCGCATCGTTTTTTTGAGGCCTGCTGAACGCCATGTCCATAAGCCAGACTGCACCTTCGCCTGCGAAAGAAAGGCTGCTGAAATCAGCGGCCTGGCGTTATTCTCTGGCGGATAAACGCGATTTGCGCATCGACTTTATGCGCGGCATCGCGCTGGTGATGATGGTGGTGGCGCATACCGAGGTGATGTCGGTATTTAATATATTTACCTGGGAGCGTTTTGGTTTAACCACCGGGGCGGAAGGATTTGTCATTCTTTCAGGTTTTATGTTGGGAATGCTAAACCGCCAGCGTTTGCAAAAAGCATATTTATTGACGGTATCCTGGGGGCTCTGGCAGCGGGCATGGAAAATATATCAGGTAAATATCATCATCATACTTTCTATTTATCTGTTATCGCACCTGCCGTTTATTAATACTTTTGAGGTAACGCATTTTACCGATCGTTATTCCGGCACCGCCTGGGCGCTTTTTCCCACCACGCCGCAAATTAAAGAGACGTGGTTTAACATCGTGCTCTATTTGCAAATCGGCCCGCACCAGACGCAAATTCTGGGGCTCTATATTTGCCTGCTGTTGGTCAGCCCGCTCTTTTTATGGCTATTGATTAAGCGCAAAGCGGCCTGGCTGCTCGCCGGGTCGCTGGCGGTCTATTGTCTCTGGCAACGCTTGCCGGTGCGCGTCACCGTTTCAGAGTTTGAGTTCGCCTTTCCGCTGCTCGCCTGGCAGTTTATCTACGTTATCGGCATGACCTGCGGCTGGTACAAGGCGGAGCTGCTGTCGCTTGCCCGCACCCCGCCGGGCAAAATCACGGTGGGCGTGCTGGTGGTTATCGCGCTGGCGCTCGCGTTTGTGGCGCAAAACCACACCAACCCGTTTATGCCGCCCGCTTTGCTGATGCACGTTATTTCGCCTGCGGATTTCAACGCGTTTTACCACACCTGGGCTGCGAAAAACGGTCTTGGCCCGGTGCGGGTGCTGAACGACATCAGCCTGATGGTGGCGGTCTATTTACTGCTCACTTATTGCTGGACGCCGCTCTGGCGCGCTGCCGGCTGGTTCTTTATCCCGCTGGGGCAGCATTCGCTTTACACCTTTATTTTGCATGTGTACGTGGTGCTGGCGGTAAGCCAGGTGGTCACTTTTGATTTATGGCGCGAAGCCTGGTTCACCAACACCCTGGTACACGCTGTGGCGCTGGGCGTGCTGTGGTTAATGGCGAAATATGACGTCGGCGCGCGCTGGATACCCAACTGAGGGAAAAGAGGATGCGGGAAAAGGTCTTGCTGGCAGGCGTTTTGCTGAGTGCGACGCCCGCCGCGTATGCGGCGCAAACGCAGACAAACCATGACGAAACCCTGCGGGACAGCCAGGGCGAGCCGGTGCAGGCGGGGGTCTTCACCAGCCGCTGGGGACGGCTTTTTTCCGGCAATGACAAGCCCTTTTCCGGCGCGTTAAGCTTCAGTTCCGGCCTGAAAGAGCAGTGGATAACCATTCCGAACAGCTCACACAGCGCCGAACAGAAAAAGAAGATCAATCAGACCCTGAACCTGAGCCTGCAATACTCGCCTTACAGTTACTGGTTCGCCAATATCACCACGCGCATGCCGGTCACCGATACCAGCCGCTACACCACGGATTTTCGCTACAGCTTCGGCTATGACGACTGGCACGCCAACACGGTAAGCCTGGTTTACAGCAACTATGGCGATAACCACTTCTGGCCTTCCGGCAACGACAGGCGCACTTACTTTGAGCAGGGCGCGGTTACGCTTGCTTATAAATTTTCGCTGCCGAAGCCGCTGGAAAAGCATCTGCTGATTAACAAAGGCGATTCCCTTATCTGCCAGGCGGGCTACAGCTGGGTGCCTCGCTATTATGACGTTGAAAGTAACGGCCTGAAGAAAAATAAAAACGTCTTGCTGGGCGGCTGCGGCTACACCTTTAAGCAGCACTTTTTTATTCGCGCCACCGCCTTCTGGTATCCCGACCGCAGCCAGCAACAGCCCTGGAACGGCGACTACAGCTACAGCTTCGGCTACGCGGGCTATACGCCCGGTTCGTTCTCTGTTCAATACGCCAATTATGCCGGCACGCGCTTTCCGGGCCATCAGAATGGCAACGCCAAATTCCGCGAAGGCACGGTCAGCCTTATCTGGTATTTACCGCTTTAAGGAGCTGCGATGTCGCAACATGTACTGATTGTGGATGACTCGCTGGTCTACCGCCGCCTGCTGGCGAAAATGCTGGCGCAATGGGGCTATCAGGTCAGCGAGGCGGAGAATGGCGAAGCGGCGCTGAACATCCTCGCGCAGACCGCCGTCAACATGGTCATCAGCGACTGGGAGATGCCGGTAATGGACGGGCTGACGCTTTGTCGCGCCATTCGCGAGCGGCAATTTGGCCACTATGTTTACATCATTTTGCTCACCGCCCGCGAGAGCGCCGACGATCTGACCGAAGGCTTTGACGCGGGCGCCGACGATTTTCTCAGCAAGCCGGTGAACCAGAGCGAACTGCGGGCGCGGCTGCACGCGGGCATCCGCATTCTTGAGCTTGAAGCAAGCCTGGCCGCGCATAACACGCGGTTAAGCGAAGCGTTAGGGCAGATAGAGCAAGATTTACAGGCTGCCGCGCGGCTGCAGCAGTCGGTGCTGCCGTCGCACCGGCTGCGCTATCAGGACTATTTCGCCGACTGGCTGTTTTTGCCCTCCGCCTGGGTGTCGGGCGATATCTTTAACGTGTTTGCGCTCGATAACCATCTGGGGTTCTATTTTGTCGACGTGGCGGGGCATGGCGTTGGCGCGGCGATGATGTCCCTCGCTGTGGCGCGGCAATTTTTACACGGGCGCGTGGTGGAGCGTTTCTTGTTTGACGAGCAGGGCGGCGTGACGTCGCCTGCGGAAGTGGTGCGCATGCTAAACGAGAGGTTCTGTAGCGAAGAGCCGGACATCGTCAGCTATTTCACCATGATTTACGGCGTCATCGACCTGCGCAGCGGGGAAGGGCGGTTGTGTCAGGCGGGGCATCCCACCCCCTTTATCGTGACCCCGACCGGCGAAGCAAAAGAGACCGGCAACGGCGGCGCACCGGTGGGGCTGTTTTCGCACCTGGCGTGGGAGGATACCGCCTTTACCCTCAATGAGGGCGAACGGCTATGCCTGTTCAGCGACGGCATTACCGAATGTGAAAACCCGGCGGGCGAGCAGTTTGGCCAGGTCCGGCTGCAAGCGTGGCTACAGCAGCATGCCGGATTTACGGTAGAAGCGCTGTTGCCGCGCTTTGGCGAGCAGCTGGTCCACTGGCGCAGCGACGCGGGCCGCCACAGCGGAACGATGACTGACGATGTGTCATTGCTGATTATTGAACGCAGAGGAGTTGCCCAATGAATATCGAAATCGAACGCCACCCCGCCGTCAACGTGTTGACGCCGGCGGTAAGACGCCTTGACGCCTCGGTTTCCGCCGCGTTTCGGGATGGCGTGGCGCGGGAAATCAACGCGGAGCCGAAATCGGTGATTATCGACTTTACCCGGGTCGATTTTATCGACAGCAGCTGCCTCGGCACGCTGGTTTCGCTGCTCAAGATGATGAACGGCAAAGGCGAACTGGTGGTCTGCGCGCTGAATCCCGGTATTAAAAATATGTTCGCGCTGACCAGAATGGACCGGATATTTACCATCAGCCCCGACCGCGCCTCGGCGCTGTCCCGTTTTAACCCGTAACGTTATGAACGGTTCTGTGACGTTTCCGGCAGCCTTAAGCGCGCTGCCCGACATCGCGCAGTGGTTAGCGCAACACATGGCGCCTTTACCGGTGGACGACGCGTGGCGCTATGCGCTCGATCTCGCCGTGTGCGAAGCGGCGGCGAACATCATTCGTCACGCGCTGAACGAGCAGAGCGACTGCGTTTTTAGTGTGTCTTTCGAGCGCCAGCCTGACGAAGTGCGCGTAGAGTTTACCGACCGCGGCGCGCCGATGCCGGAAGGCGCCATCCAGAGGGCGTGGAACAAAATCGGCAGCGACAGCGAAATGGATCTGGAAAGCGGCCGGGGCGTGATGCTTATTCTGCTGAGCGTGGATGAATTCAACATTGCGCGGCAGGATGGCGAAAACCACACCACCCTGATTAAGCGCACCGACTATTAAAGAGGCCCCGGTTCTGCTGGGCGGTGCGCTGAGCGGCGGCAACAGGCCCGCAAAGGCCTTAATGTTGCTGGAAAATGACGTGGCCGAGGCGGGCGATGGCGGCGTTGCTCTGCGAGAGCGAAGCGTCAGTTTGGGTGATATAAATGGCGACCACCAGCGGCGTGCCTTTTTCCGGCCAGACCATGCTGATAATCGAGCGCGAGCCGTAGCCGCCCGCGCCAGTTTTATCGGCGATCGTCCAGCCCTTTGGCAGCGATTGGCGCAGCAGCGCGTCGGCGACTTTATCGTCGATCATCCAGCGGGTGAGCTGTTTACGCGACGCTTCGGACAGCGCATCGCCAAGCAGCAGCGTTTGCAGCGTCCGGCTTATCGCTTGCGGGGTGGTGGTGTCGCGCTCGTCGCCGGGTCGGGCTTCGTTCAGCGCCGGCTCAACGCGGTCAAGGCGCGTTGTCTTGTCGCCGTTGGCGCGTAAAAACGCGTTGACGCCCTGCGGCCCGCCCACTTTCTGGCTGATGAGGTTGGCGGCGGTGTTGTCGCTGTAGCTGACCGCCGCGCTGCACAGTTGCAGCCAGTTCATGGATTGCGGGGCGGTGTGCTTTTCGGTCACCGGCGAGTATTCCACCAGCCGGGATTGATCGAATCGTACCGCCTCGGTGAGGCTGACTTTTTTCTCGTCCGCCTGCTTTAGCAGCGCGCCGCACAGCAGCGCCTTATGGGTGCTGTTCAACGGGAAGCGTTCATCGCCCCGGTAGCTGGCGGTTTTGCCGGTGGCGGTGTCCAGCACCGCAACGCCGATACGGGCGTTGAGCGTTTTCTCTTCCTGCTGCGCGGCGGCGGTCAGCTGTGATAAATCGACGGCGTGGCTGAGCGTGGCGCTCCCTAACGCGGCGGCGGCCAGCAGCCGTACTACACCTTTTATCAGCATTATCAGTCCTTTTAATGAGCGTATTCAGGGGCAGGGCGAGTATAGCCGCTGAAAAGGACTCAGCGCCACCGCGCGGCGTTGCTTAGCCTTCAATCAGCGTGGTAGTGATTTCCGCGCCTGGCATCATCTGCCGCAGCCCTTCGGTGAGCGCGCTGCCAGCTTCATGAAGCGCTTCCAGCGGCATCGCGGGCAGGCTTTCCAGAATAAACCACATCTGTTGCGCTTCCACGCCGAGGCGGGTGCGTACGCCCTGGCGCCAGTTCCAGCGGCGGCAGGTCACCCCTTCGTCATCGCGCCAGATAACCTCGCCCGGCTCCGGCGATTCAACAACGGGCTCGCCGGCTTTCAGGGTATCGAAGCGCTCGCGGCCATCGGCAAGGGTCAGGCGCGGCTGTCCGACGTAGGCGGCGGCATTCTCTCCGCCCACCGGAATGGCGTAGCGAAGGCTGACGGCGTTGTATAAATCGACAACCGGATCGATAGCGGGCAGCGAGCCCTCTTTTAACACGCGTTTGCGCAGCGCTTCGGCGGAGCAGGGCGTGCGGTTCGGTTTTGCGCCAAACTGGCGGAACACCTGGGCCCAGGCATCCAGGTGCGCCTGCGCCCACGCGGCGTCGTTGGCCAGCACCTGCCGGCAGGCCAGGGCAAGCGCGGCTTCGCCTGCCTGCGGGTTAACCACAGGCGCGGCCTGCACAGCAATACTCAACGCGCGAAAGCCGGGCGCCAGAGCGGTAACACGGGGATCGATTGACGGCGTAATGGCGACCATTTGATAATCCTGTAATGACTAATTTATTTCATGGTAGTGACTAGTGACCAATAAAGTCAATATACTGACTGAAAGCGGCGCCGACGTGCAGTCGGTCAGCGAGGCGGTGGCCCTGCGCATTAAAGCCTGGCGCAAACAGCAGAAACTCACCCTGGATGCGCTCTCACACCGTGCGGGCGTCAGCAAAGGGATGCTGGTGGAGCTGGAAAAGGGAATGGCCAATCCCAGTATCGCCATTCTTTGTAAAGTGGCGGCGGCGATGGGCGTTTCGGTGGCGGAGATGGTGGATGTCGCCAGCAAACCGAACGTGCACGTGATCGACGAGGCGGATATTCCCGTGCTGTGGACGGGCGAGAAGGGCGGTGCGGCGCGGCTGCTGGCAGGGAGCAGCGGGCCGGATATGGTTGAGCTCTGGCGCTGGAGCCTGCCGCCCGGCGAGCGGTTCGCTTCGCCAGGCCACCCGCAGGGCACGTTTGAGCTTTTTCACGTGGAGCAGGGCACGCTGACGCTGATTGTCGACGGCGTTCGCACAGCGCTTACGCAGGGGAGCGCAGCGGTGGCGCGTACCGACGTTCCCCATGAATATGCCAATGAAAACAACGAGCCGCTGAGCTTCACCATGACGGTGGCGGAACTGCAACGATAAGCAACCTGAGGATAAACATGACCGCACCGCTTAACTGGCGCCGCGAGCGTTTTTGCATCACGACCGATAAAACGCGGCTCGATATTGACGCTATTCACGCTTATCTCACCCGCTCCTCCTGGGCGGAGGGCATTGATAAAGAGACCGTGCGGTTGTCGGTGGCGAACAGCCTCTGCTTTGGCCTGTTTGCTGACGAGACGCAGATAGGTTTCGCCAGGCTTGTGACCGACTTCGCCACCTTCGGCTATCTGTGCGACGTGTATGTGCTGGAGGAGCATCAGGGCGGCGGCTTGGGGTTGTGGCTGATTGAATGCTGCCAGTCCCATCCGCTAATGGCGAAACTGCGACGCATCATGCTCGTGACCTCTACCGCCGCCTGGCTTTATGAAAAGGTCGGGTATAAGGCGGTAAACACGCCGGACTTTGTCTGGCAGATAGCGCGACCGGATATTTATCAACGCTAAGCCCTTATTTCGCATCAATACGATCTTCGTCTGGCTAAATGGGAGCGCGGTAACGGCGGGGTGTCACAAAAACGTCATACTCTCGGGTGACTTTACTTACAAAAAAGGAGCCTGCATGACCCGTTTAACACTCGCTTTGCTTATCAGCGCTTTATCCGTCAACGCACTGGCGCAGACGCAGGACGCGCCGGAGGGATACCAGCTTCAACAGGTACTGATGATGAGCCGCCACAACCTGCGCGCGCCGCTTGCCAATAACGGCAGCGTGCTGGAGCAATCCACCACCCGGCAGTGGCCGCAGTGGGACGTGCCTGGCGGCGAGCTGACCACCAAAGGCGGCGTGCTCGAAGTCTATATGGGCCACTATATGCGCGAATGGCTGGCGCAGCAGGGGCTTATTAAAGAGAACGAATGCCCGCAGCCGGCGAGCGTTTACGTGTACGCCAACAGCCTTCAGCGTACCGTAGCCACCGCGCAGTTCTTTACTAACGGCGCTTTCCCCGGCTGCGACATCACCGTTCATCATCAGGCGGCGATGGGCAAGATGGACCCGACCTTCAACCCGGTTATCACCAACAAAGAGAGCGCCTTCAACCAGCAGGCCGTGCAGGCGATGGAAAAGCAGCGTGCAAACTATGCGCTGGACGAAAGCTATAAGCTGCTTGAGCAGGTGACCGACTACAAAGACTCCGCCTCCTGCAAGGAGAAGCAGCAGTGCGACCTGGCTAACGGCAAAGACAGTTTTAAAGCCAACGCGGGCGAAGAGCCGGGCGTTTCCGGGCCGCTGAAGGTGGGCAACTCGCTGGCGGACGCCTTTACGCTTCAGTATTACGAAGGCTTCCCGCAAGACCAGGTGGCGTGGGGGGAGATCAAAACGCCAGAACAGTGGCGGCAGCTTTCCGCCCTGAAAAACGGCTACCAGGATACGCTTTTCACCTCGCCGGAGGTGGCGCGCAACGTGGCGGCGCCGCTGGTGAAATATATCGACGGCGCGCTGGTGGAGAACAAAACACGCGCGCCGGTGACGGTACTGGTGGGGCATGACTCCAATATCGCCTCGCTGCTGACGGCGCTTGATTTCAAGCCTTATCAACTTCACGACCAGTACGAGCGCACGCCGATTGGCGGGAAGATTGTTTTCCAGCGCTGGCACGACGAAAAAAACAACAAGAACCTGATGAAGGTGGAGTATGTCTACCAGAGCACCGAACAGCTTCGCAACGCCACGCCGCTTTCGCTGGCAAGCCCGCCTCAGCGCGTGACGCTTGAGCTGAACGGCTGCCCGACCGACGCTAACGGTTTCTGCCCGTGGGAGAAATTCGAAGAGGTCATGAAGCAGGCGCAGCGATAATCCCTCAGAGCGCGGAACCCCTTCCGCGCTTTTTTCCCCTCTCGTTTTGCATGAAGCCCCACAAATGCGGATACTTCCTGTTCAGCGTTTTTTAAAAGGCGGGGCATAGCGTATGAAAACGGGCGGGCAACAGGGCGCAAGCCGGGACTGGATCCACCTGCAGCGCGACGGGGAAACCGGAATAGAGAGCGTGCATGCCCATTTTTGCGGCCACGCGTACGACCCGCACGACCACGATGAAATCCTGGTCGGCGTTACGCAGCAGGGGCTTCAACGCTTTAACTGCAACCGCTCGCTGCACACCAGTACGCCCGGCAGGGCGATTCTCATCGAGCCTGGCGCGGTGCATGACGGCCACGCCCCGCACGCGGAAGGTTTTACCTACCTGATGCTCTACCTGCCGCAGGCGTGGGTGGCGGAAAAACTGGCCCGGCGCGGGCTGGGCGACGTATCTGCGCTACAGGCGGCGTTCAAATATACCCTTACCGACGACAGCTTTCTCAATAACGCCATCGTGCAGGCCTTTGCGGCTATCCACCATGGCGAAGGGCGGCTCGCCCGCGACCAGACGCTCGATCACCTGCTGGCGCTGCTCTCAAAGCACATCTGTACCCGGCCGCAGTCGGTTTACAGCGACGCCGCCAGCCAGATGCTGCGGGTGCGTGACTATCTGCATGACGGCATGGCGCTGGATATCGGCCTTGACGAGCTTTCCCGCTACGCCGGCGTCGACCGCTTTCGGCTGACCCGCGAGTTTAAAAAAGCGTTCGGCTTATCGCCTCACACTTACCTTGTGCGCTTAAGGCTGCGCACGGCGCGCACGCTGCTGGCGCAGGGTTTTAAGCCTGCGCTGGTGGCGACGCAGGTGGGCTTTGCCGACCAGAGCCATCTGGGGCGCTGGTTTCAGCGCGCCTACCGGCTAACGCCTGCGGCCTATCAGCGCCAGTGCGCGAACGCGCAGTGAACCGTCACGCCCTGCGCACGCGTTGCGGTTTCCTTCCTGCACAAACGTTCTAGATTTCATCCTGTCAGAATTCCGATGATGGGCTTTTGCCGTCCATGAATCCGGAGAACCTGATGTTTGATACCAAAGTAGCGATTATTGTCCGTGACGATCTGGCCGTCTGGCAGCGTCTGAACGTTGTGGCCTTTCTGGCGACGGGCGTGGCTTCCGCCGCGCCCGACGCGATGGGAGAGCCTTATGTCGATGCCAAAGGCCGCCAGTACGGCAATATGCTTGGCCAACCTGTGCTGGTGTTTGAAGGCGACCTTGCGGGCCTGCAAAAGGCGCACCGGGTAGGGGTTGAGCGGGAGCTGACGCTGGTGCCTTATGTTTTCGCCATGTTTTCAACGGGCCATGACGCCGCCAACCGGGAGGTCTTTATGGCGGAAGACGCCGACAACTTAAATCTGGTGGGGCTGGCTCTGCGCGGGCCGAAAAAAGCGGTGGATAAAGCCATCAAGGGCTTATCGCTGCACCATTAAACGCGTGGGCCTGGCGGGACTCCGCCGGGCATTACAAAACGCGGCATCAGGCCGCCCGGCAACGCTCCTTTCTCGATACTCCTTGCTTACCGATTTTTTGTGAACCTTTGCGCTTCGCTGTACACATTCTGTCTCACGCATTTACATCATTAAACCAAATGAGTATATTTCTCATTCTTATTTTCATGCGCAATTTTTGCATAAAAACGACTACATACGCGCTTATCGCCGTTGCGCTGGCGGCGCGTCATCATTTCAAATACTAAAAAGGTTAATGATGTCTTTCACTATTCGCTCCAGGAAGGTGCAGGTTCAGCCTGCCGTTGCGCCCTCGCTACTGGCGGCCAGCATCGCTTTAGCGCTGCTGCCTGCAGCCGCGAAGGCCGCTGAAATCAAAACCGAAGACACCGTCGTGGTGGAAAGCAGCGCCCCGGCCGCCGCCGACGGCTCAACCGATTACAGCGTGAAAACCACCACCACCGGCACTAAGCTGTTGCTGGTGCCGCGCGATATTCCGCAGTCCGTCAGCGTTATCAGCCAGCAGCGCATCAAGGACCAGGATCTCGACTCGGTGGGCGAGGTGCTGAGCAACACCACGGGCATTACCACCAATACCATCGACAGCAACCGCACCACTTTCTACGCGCGCGGTTTCTTCATCAACAACTACGCTTACGAAGACTTGCCGACCACGGTCAGCGACCGCTGGAACTTCGGCGATACCGCGCTTGATTCCGCCATTTATGACCGCGTGGAAGTGGTGCGCGGCGCGGCGGGGCTGATGAGCGGCACCGGCAACCCGTCCGCCTACATCAACCTCGTGCGCAAGCACGCCGACAGCCGCGAGTTCCAGGGCTCGGCCTCCGCCACGTACGGCAGTTGGGATAAGCAGCGCTATGTGCTGGACCTGCAATCGCCGCTCACCGAATCGGGCAACGTGCGCGGGCGCGTTATTGCCGGTTATCAGGACAACGACACCTGGCTTGACCGCAACCACTACCGCAAAAAATTCCTCTACGGCATCGTAGATGCGGACCTGACCGACACCACCACGCTCTCGCTCGGTTACGACTACCAGGAAAGCAGCGAAGACAGCCCGACCTGGGGCGGCTGGCCGACCTGGTACAGCGACGGCAGCCGCACCCATTACGACCGCGAGTTCAACCCGGCGGCGGACTGGGCCTATTCCGATAACGATTCCCGCAAAGTCTTTGCCAACCTGGTGCAGCGCTTCGGCGACGGCTGGGAAGCGCGCGTTAACGCGATGCACACCGAAACCAACTTCGACAGCAAGCTGATGTACTGGGATGGCTACCCGGAACGCTCCACCGGCTATATGGACCCGGCGGCGTATCAGGGCGCGTGGGGCGGCTGGAACCGCGGCAACCGCAAGCAGGATGCGGTGGATGCCTTCGTACGCGGCGGCTTTGAGCTGTTTGAACGTCAGCATGAAATCATGGTCGGCGGCAGCTACAGCCGTCAGCGCAACAACTACGATAACTCTTACCCGAGCGCGGGCATCATTCCGATTGGCAACGCCTACAACGACGGCAGCCAGCTGGCGGACCCGCAGTGGACCGACTGGGCGCTCTACAGCCGCGACACCATCCGTCAGAAATCGCTTTACGCTTCTGCGCGGTTTTCGCTGGCAGACCCGCTGCACCTGATCGTCGGCGCGCGTTATACCGACTGGAGCGCGCAGTACAACCTCGAGCGCAAGCCGGATGAGATCCGCAACAGCCAGTTCGATGATGTGACCCCGTACGCGGGCCTGGTTTACGATATCAACGACACCTGGTCGGCTTACGCCAGCTACACCTCAATCTTCCAGCCGACGGAACAGCGCGACATTAACAGCGAATTCCTTGACCCGACCAAAGGCCGCAGCTACGAAGCGGGGCTGAAGGCGGACTGGAACAACACGGCGTTGACCACCACGCTTGCGGTCTTCCGCACCGAGCAGAAAGGGGTGCCGGTCGGCACCGGCGAGTACATCCCGAACAGCGGCGGTCAGGAAGCGTATGAGTCTGTGGATGCGGTCAGCCGCGGGGTGGAGTTCGAGCTGAACGGCGCGCTCACCGACAACTGGCAGCTCACCTTTGGCGCTACCCGCTACGTGGCGGAAGAGAACAACGGCACGGCGGTCAACCCGGACCAGCCGCGCACTACGCTGAAGCTCTTCACCCGTTATCAGCTGCCGATGCTGCCAGCGCTGGCCGTGGGCGGCGGCGTGAACTGGCAGAACAAAACCTGGCGTGACGTTGCCGGCCCGAACGGCGATGAGCGCATTACCCAGGGCAGCTACGCGGTGGTCGATCTCTTCAGCCGCTACCAGGTCACCAAAAACTTTGCGCTGCAGGCGAACCTCAATAACCTGTTCGACAAAGAGTATTACAACTACCTGGGCACATATGGCGTATACGGCGCGCCGCGTAACTTCTCCGTCAGCGGTACCTACAGCTTCTGATTGAGCGGTTCATATAAAAAGGAGGCTGCGGCCTCCTTTTTTATTTCCTGTAACTTATTGCTGTAATAGATATTTTTCAGAAAAAGCGGCGGGCGAACAGGGCGGTTTTGTGTAAGGTATCAACGAGCCGGGAGAGTATGATAGCGGTGGCGCTTGAGGCTTTTTGCTTCAGGCCGTCGGCAGAAGTGCGGATAGTGTTGAGGCAGAAAGAAGAAAGCCCCGAAGGTCATTTTATTAACCAACGAGGCCTACTCTGCATGCTCGACACATCCAGAGTAGCCTCTTACCCGCCGAAAGGCAAGGAGACAACGCTATGAAGCTGCTGCATAACCCCCGGATCTTACGAGCATTAATGGTCTGTGTAACGCTGTTATTACTCGTTTTCCTGCTGCGAAACCCGCTCTGCGGCGTTCACTATAAGGACGGATTCAGGGAGGTTGTTGCGCTTATGGCTTACGAATCCGGTAAGTAGCAACCCGAAAGCGGGGGCGACCCCGCTTTTACAGGATGGGTCAGCATACCGCGAGCGCCTTTAAACGGGCTGTCAGTTCAGGCTGGCAGCCCTTTTGCTTTCTTGTGACGAGAGGGTTTGATGAGTCGGGGAACGTCAGGATACGGGGAATGATGTGAAGGTTTCAGGCAAAGCATAAAACAGTAAAATCATTTTTTAATAAATTGTCTTATGCCAGGTAATTTTTAGAAAGGTTGCCTACAGACTAACGGCTACCAGAATTTATGAAATGCCTGCATTACCCTTTCGGCTCAATACCTAATTTCTTCAGCTCTTCCCGCCCCAGGTTTTTAAACCAGTTGCCAAGGCTCATGCCCTGCGCTTTGGCAGCCTCTTCAAACTGCGCTTTCAGCTCCGGGGTAATCCGAATCTGAAAGGTAGGGGACCAGCCGGTTCCTTTAGGGCTTTTGTCTCGTTTGATCGTTGACATGTACGTACGTAATAAAGATGATGGGTGTCGTTACGTACGTACGATAAAACCGAACGTAACCGAAAGCAACGCTCCGGTGTGCACCACCACAACCGGAGCGTCTGACCACAATCTGTTAAAAGAGGTAACAGCTATGGCTACCGCCAATAGTAACACATACGCTCGCCCTGAATTTGATTACCCTTTTCCCAAACTTCATCCGCGCAATACGGCGCGGCTGTCCGTCGTCAGTTCTCCTGTTCAGCCCATGCCGGATTTCCTGAACGAGACAACGCTCCGCGAGGGTGCGATAACGTCAGAAATGGATTTCTTCCACCTCGCCACGCTGAGCGAGAAACTGGTGAGCGAGCTGCTGGAATGCCACGATGACTCGCTGTTTCTGGCGCTTGCGGGCAGGCTCGCCTGTGCGCTGGACGCGCTGTCGGCGGCGCTGGAGCGGCCCATCCCGGCGCATCTTTACCCGTCGCTCACTGCAAGCGAACTTTCCCCGGAGCTTCCCCTGTGCCTTGGCAGCGAAGAGCCGATTCTGGCAGGCTACTGCCGGGCGCTGAACATGGCACTGTTGAGCCGCGCCTTAACGCCGGAACTGGCGAAGCCGCTCACCGGCCTGTTGTTTGACCTGGTCTGCCACCTGTGCGACTTCATTAAAGAACCCTGCTTCGTACTGACCGAACGCGGCTACGAAGACTGCACCGGGCAGCTTGTTCATCCTGCGCATTAAAATAAAAAGGCCGGGTTTCCCCGGCTTTTTTCATTTCAGCGCACCGGGCCCTAAAGCCCCTCGGTGCTCTCCTTTTTCGCCTCTTTCGCGAGAATGGCGCGATACCAGCGCGGGTGATGCTTCTGCGCCCAGCGGCGGCTGACCTTGCCGACAATCATCCCCTTGATGGAGCCTTTCACCCAGAACGCCATATACATATGAATCAGAATGGCGTGGATAAGCACAATGGCGGCGGTCGCGTGGATAAGCAGGCTGTAGCGCACCACCTTGATCGGGAAAAAGTCGGCGAAATAAGGCCGCCAGATAATCACGCCGGTTACCAGCAGCACAAAAATCATGCTCATGATGCTCCAGAACATCATCTTCTGCCCGGCGTTATATTTACCGACGTCCGCCACCTTATGCTCGTTGCCCTTCAGCACCTCGACAATCCCTTTCAGCCACGGCAAATCGTGTTTATCCGGAATGTTGTGATGCACGAAGCGCACAAACATAAACATCAGCGCGAAGAAAATCAGCACGCCAAAGAACGGGTGCAGAATACGCCCCATCTGCGGCGTGCCGAAGGTCTCCGTCAGCCATTGCAGCGTCGGGAAAAAGAGCGCGATGCCGGAGAGCGCCACCAGGAAGAAGCAAATCACCACCGTCCAGTGGCAGGCGCGGTCGATGAAGGTCGTCCTGACAATCATTTTGCGTTTACTCATGCTCTTCCTCCTCGTCATCCGTCTCTTCGTTCGGGCCCACGCCAACGTAGTGGAAAATCAGCCCGGCGAAGGTGGCGATAAAGCCCGCCGCCGACAGCGGCTTGAGGATCCCTTTCCACAGGCTGATGGGCGTATCAATCTGCGGATCGTTCGGCAAGCCGTGATAAAGCTCCGGCTGGTCGGCGTGGTGCAGCACATACATCACGTGCGTGCCGCCAACGCCCTGCGGGTTATAAAGCCCCGCGTTCGGGTAGCCGCGCGCCTTAAGCGTTTCAACCCGCGCTTCGGCCTTCTCCAGCATCGTCCTTTTGGTGCCGAAGCGGATAGCGCCGGTGGGGCAGGTTTTCACGCAGGCGGGCTCCTGGCCTACGGTCACGCGGTCCACGCACAGCGTGCATTTGTAAACGCGGTTATCCTCTTTGTTAAGGCGTGGAATGTGGAACGGGCAGCCGGCGATGCAGTAGCCGCAGCCGATGCAGTGCTCCGACTGAAAATCGACGATGCCGTTGGCGTACTGGATGATGGCCCCGGCGGAAGGGCAGGCCTTCAGGCAACCGGGGTCTTCGCAGTGCATGCAGCCATCCTTGCGGATGAGCCACTCCAGCTTGCCGTTCTGGCGCGTCTCGCTAAAGCGCATCAGCGTCCAGGATTTGGCGCTGAGATCGGCGGGGTTGTCATACACCCCGACGCAGTGCCCCACCTCGTCGCGAATGTCGTTCCACTCCGAGCAGGCGACCTGGCACGCCTTGCAGCCGATGCAGCTGGTGACGTCGATAAGCTTGGCGACGTGCTCTTTATCATCGCGCCCTCGCGGTGGGGGCGTGAAGCTGTTGGTCGCCGAGCGTTTGATAATATCCTGAGATTGCATGGACATAAGTTCGCTCCCTACGCCTTCTCAATGTTGACCAGAAACGCCTTGTACTCTGGCGTTTGCGAGTTGGCGTCGCCCACCGATGGCGTCAGGGTGTTGGCGAGATAGCCCTTGCGCGCCGCGCCTTCAAAGCCCCAGTGCAGCGGAATGCCGATGGTTTCTACCTCGCGGCCCGCCACCTTCAGCGTTTGCAGGCGCGGCGTCACCACCGCTTTCGCGCGAATAAAGCCGCGCTTGCTGCTCACCTTCACGCTGTCGCCGTTCCGGATGCCTTTCGCTTTCGCAAGCTGTTCGCTGATTTCCACAAACTGCTCCGGCTGCGCAATCGCGTTGAGGCGCGAATGTTTCGTCCAGGTGTGGAAATGTTCGGTCAGACGATAGGTGGTGCCGACATACGGAAACGCCTTATGGTTGCCCATACGCTTCGCGTCCGCTGCAAAGAGGCGCGCCACCGGGCTTGAGACCACGTTCGGGTGCAGCGGGTTGGTGCCAAGCGGCGTCTCGAACGGCTCGTAGTGTTCCGGGAACGGCCCGTCGGCGAGCTTGTCGAGGGCGAACAGGCGGCCTAAACCTTCCGGCTGCATGATGAACGGCCCGGCGCCGCTGCCTGGCGCCGAGGTGTTGAAGTCCGGCACATCGTTGCCGACCCACTTCGCGCCGTTCCACTCGATAAGCACCCGTTTCGGGTCCCAGGGCTTGCCCTGCGGGTCCGCCGAGGCGCGGTTGTAGATAACGCGGCGGTTGAGCGGCCAGGCCCAGGCCCAGCCCAGCGTGTTGCCAAGTCCGGACGGGTCGCTGTTGTCGCGGTTCGCCATCTGGTTTCCCTGGGCGGTCCAGCTTCCGGCGTAGATCCAGCAGGCCGACGCGGTGGCGCCGTCGTCGCGAAGCAGCGCGAACGAGCTCAGCAGCTCGCCTTTCTTCGCAAGCAGCACGCCGTTCTGGTCATAGAGATCCTCCAGCGCGTAGCCGTTGTTCTCTTTAGCGATCTCTTCTGCTTCCGGTTTGTCCGGCTGTTTGTAATCCCAGCGCATCTTCAGCAGCGGCTCGACGCCTTTGCCGCCTTCGGTGCGGTACAGCTCGCGCAGACGCTGGTAAAGCCCGGCCAGGATCTCGCCGTCGTTACGCGCTTCGCCCGGCGCGTCCGCCCCTTTCCAGTGCCATTGCAGCCAGCGTCCGGAGTTGGCGATAGAGCCGTCTTCTTCGGCGAAGCAGGTGGAGGGCAGGCGGAACACCTCGGTCTGAATGGCGGACGGGTCAACGTCATTCATCTCGCCGTGGTTTTGCCAGAAGTTGGACGTCTCGGTCACCAGCGGGTCGATCACCACCAGATATTTGAGCTTGCTGAGGCTCGCCACCACCTTGTTTTTATCCGGGAACGACGCCACCGGGTTGAAGCCCTGGCAGATATAGCCGTTGACCAGGCCGCGGTCCATCATGTCGAAGTACTTCAGCACGTCGTAAGCGACGTCCCACTTCGGCAGCCAGTCAAAGCCCCAGCCGTTCTCTTTCTGCGCGGCGTCGCCGTAAAACGCTTTCATCAGGCTGACGTAGAACTTCGGGTAGTTGCTCCAGTAGTTCACCTGGCCTGGCAGCGTCGCTTTCGGCGTGTTGGCTGCAAGGTAGCTTTCAGGCGTGGTGTGCTTCTCGCAAGGCAATGTCAGGTAGCCCGGCAGGCTGGTGGAAAGCAGCCCCAGGTCGGTCAGCCCCTGAATGTTGGAGTGGCCGCGCAGCGCGTTCACGCCGCCGCCCGCCATGCCCATGTTGCCGAGCAGCAGCTGGATCATCGCCATGGTGCGGATGTTCTGCGCGCCGACGGTGTGTTGCGTCCAGCCGAGCGCGTAGAGGAACGTGGCGGTGCGGTTGGCGGCGCTGGTGGAGGCGAGCGCCTCGCACACCTTCAGGAAATCGGCGCGTGGCGTGCCGCAAATATTTTCCACTACCTCCGGCGTGTAGCGCGAGACGTGCGCTTTCAGCAGGTTCCAGACGCAGCGCGGGTCGCTCAGCGTCTCGTCGCGCTTCGCAAAGCCGTTCTCGTCGAACTGGTAGTTCCAGGAGGTCTTATCATACTGACGCTTAGCTTCGTCGTAGCCGCTGAACAGGCCATCTTCAAAGTTGAAGTCTTCGCGCACCAGCAGCGACGCATTGGTGTAGTGCTTAACGTATTCCGCGTTGATTTTATTGTGGGTTATCAGATAGAGCAGCACGCCGGAGAGGAACGTAATGTCCGTACCGGAGCGGATGGGCGCATAGATATCCGCCACCGACGCGGTGCGGGTAAAGCGCGGGTCCACCACAATCAGCGTGGCGTCGTTGTTGTTTTTGGCTTCCATCGCCCAGCGAAAACCGACCGGGTGAGCTTCCGCGGCGTTGCCGCCCATCACCATCACCACGTTGGCGTTTTTGATATCCACCCAGTGGTTGGTCATCGCACCGCGACCAAATGTTGGAGCAAGACTTGCTACCGTTGGTCCGTGTCAGACGCGCGCCTGGTTATCCACCGCCAGCATGCCAAGCGAGCGGACAAATTTCTGGGTGAGCATGCCGGTTTCGTTACTGGCCGCCGAGGCGCACAGCATACCGGTGGAGAGCCAGCGGTTGACGGTCACGCCGGCGGCGTTGCGCTCCATAAAGTTGGCGTCGCGGTCGGTTTTCATCAGGCGGGCGATGCGCTCAAACGCCTCTTGCCAGCTGATGCGCTGCCATTTGTCGGAACCTGGCGCGCGGTATTGCGGGTAGCGCAGGCGGCTTTCGCTGTGAATGTAGTCGAGCAGCCCCGCGCCTTTCGGGCAGAGCGCGCCGCGGCTGACCGGGTGGTCCGGGTCCCCTTCAATATGAAAAATGCTGGAGGCGGCGTTTTTCGCGCCGTCGCCCAGGCTGTACATCAATAATCCACACCCTACGGAACAGTAAGTACAGGTGTTGCGGGTCTCTTTCGCGCGCAGCAATTTATATTCGCGCACTTCCGCCAGCGCCGGTTGCGGAGCAAAGCCGAGCATCGCCGCTGTTGTGCCTGCCATTCCGCCGGCGCAGAGTTTAAAAAACTTTCTGCGGCTGACGTTCATTTTATCCCCATTTTTTATGACGATTTACGGCGGGGGAAAATAGCAACCCAGGGCAGGGGATTATTGCGTGAAATCAAGGCGGCAGGACATTTCGCGGAAATTACCTATTAATAAGTAGGCTAAAATCAGAAAGATAACTCGTACCAGGTTGCCGCTTTATCAGGCCTGTTAACGCGTTGGCGTTAGCTTTATTTATCTGCGGCGGGCGGCAGTGCAGGCGGCGACGGCGTGAGGTGACAGGCGTCGCCGCCAATGCCGGTGGTTTCGCAGTCGGCTTTGCTGTGCGGTACGGGCAGGGTGGTCGTGGTGGTGGTGCAGCCAGCCAGTATCGTGATTAAGGCTATCAGCAGCGTTTTCATGTTCCGGACCTTATGTTTATTTCTGGCTCAGGGTTTATACAAAAACTAAATGGCGGGCTGGCTTCGCGTTATTCTGGCGAGGGTCATTAAACGGCTTATTTATTTCTACTGCTTGTTCTAAGAATAGTCCCCTTTTGCTGCTTCGCTTAAAAAAACGCCGCCACGTTTTATCGTTATTCAGGTGTTAGCGTGATAAACATCACCTGGCGAAAAATCTCCCTGTGCTTTTTCTTTTCTCTGCCGATAACCCTTACAGGCGACCTGCGGCTTTCGGTTCGCGAGCGTACTTCCCTGACATGGCTTAGAGGCAAAGATGGACAATTTTCAGAAAGAGATTGATGAGAGGGCGAACCTCGCCTTATCGAACAAGTTTGAGCTTTTACTGTTCCGTCTGGGGAAAGACGCGCAGGAGGACAAAACGGAGCTGTTTGGCATTAACGTTTTCAAGCTTCGCGAAATTATCCCGATGCCCGCCGTGACGAAAGCAGCCGGCATGAAGTCGCCGCTGCTCGGCGTGGCCAATATTCGCGACCAGATTATCCCGGTTATCGACCTGCCGGCCATCGCGGGCTGCAAGCCGGAAACCGGCCTCAATCTGCTGCTTATCACCGAGTATGCCCGCAGCACCCAGGCGTTCGCCGTGGAATCTGTCGATAACATTGTGCGTCTGGACTGGAGCCAGGTGCATACGGCGGAGGCAGGCGTCAGCAGCCGCAGCAACATTACCAGCATCGCCTGCATCGATGGCGACAGGCAGGGCAACAACCTCGCGCTTGTGCTGGACGTTGAGCAAATTCTCTATGACATCATCCCGGCTTCGCGCGGCCCGCAGGCGGAAGAGGCGCGCATGAAGAGCTTCAACCTCAAGCCCGGCGCGGTCGCCATCGTGGCGGAAGACTCTAAAGTGGCGCGCACCATGCTCGAGCAGGGGCTTAAACAGATGGGCATTCCGGCGCTGCTGCACACCACCGGCAAAGAGGCGTGGGAAAGAATTAAAATCATGGCCGACGAGGCGCAGGCGGAAGGTAAGTCGATCGACGATAAAATCGCGCTGGTGCTGACCGACCTGGAAATGCCGGAAATGGACGGCTTTACGCTCACGCGCAACATCAAGCGCGACGCACGGTTGCAGCATATTCCGGTGGTTATCCACTCCTCGCTTTCCGGCAGCGCCAACGAAGAACACGTGCGCAAAGTGGGCGCCAACGCTTACGTGGCGAAATTCGAAATTAACGAACTCTCTTGCGCCATTCAGCAGGTGCTGAAAAGCGCGTAAGCGACCAGACGCAGTTAGCGTGTGTCTGAAGCCGTAATAAACACAGCCCCGCAAGGGGCTTTTTCATGCCGCTAAAGCGTCATGCCGAGTGTGGCGAAAACCACCGAAGAAGATGTCAGAGCCACCCCCGAGCTAAGAAAACCGCGCTTTTTGAGCGTGGCGGCCAGCAACAGCATAATCATCCCGCAAAGAAAAAGCGGAATGGCGATAAGAGAAAAGGCGGACATACGCGTTCAGGCTCCGGCAGCAGAAAAGAAACAGCATAGCGTGTTTTTTCTTTCTTAGTTACAACATCCTTTTTAAACTACCTGAACGGGTAGGCATTCGCTGCAAATATTTTATCAAGGGAAACAGGCCGGGCAGGCGACAGAAATATTTAAAACCGTGGCAAGACAAATTTTGGATAATAAAAAACCCGCTCGGGGCGGGTTTATTGCTTATCGCAACGCTTCACTGCTCAGGTCATTGCCTTCATCGCTATCGTAAGCGTCGGCGATAACTCACGCTTATTACAGCGCGGTAACGTTGGCGGCTGCCGGGCCTTTAGCACCATTTTCAATGGTGAAAGAAACCTGCTGACCTTCATCCAGCGTTTTGTAATTATCGCTCTGGATTGCAGAGAAATGTACAAATACATCTTTGCTGCCGTCATTCGGCGTGATAAAGCCAAAACCTTTATCGGAATTAAACCATTTTACTAAACCAGTCATTTTACCAGACATAGATACTTCCTTAATTAATGAGCCACTCAGGGCGGCGATGATGGCCTGTTATGCAGAGCGTTACTTATTAGGCGCTTAGGAGAAGACTCATGAAGAAGGGTATCTGGGGATAACACTTGAACTGAGGACTGCTTTACTAAAACTGCTTTCATAAGGTCTGTTTTCCAAACCGATGACGCTATTAAGACATGGAAAAATTAATTAAGCAATGTTTATTTTAAACGCATAAGCGCCCGGACGGCCGTATGGCCAGAAGCGTCAACAACGGTAAAACAAAAAACGGAACGGCGAATAGGCCATGCACGGTTTTATTTATTCCTTATAAGCGCAGCGGTGAGAAAAATAATGAAATTTGTTTTGTAAAATAATGTGCTGCCAGCGCTTCGAATTTTCCGCTGGTTTTCAGATAACCTTACGCACGCTTTTTTAAAGCGAGGCGGGTAACCTTAAGCAAAAAATCGGGCGTAGAAACCGTCTTACTTTTTTATTTTCCGCCGGCGGGCAAAAGCGCAAAAACCCACCCGTTTGCGGGGCTGGCGCAATAGCGCAGGCGCTTTATTATCGGGTGACTGAAATTCACAGCGCGAGGTCGCTATGTCCGTTACATCCACGCCCGTACTGCATCTGCTGTGCGGCAAAATCGCCTCAGGAAAATCGACGCTTGCCGCCACGCTTGCCGACAAGCCCGGCACCGTGCTCGTCAGCGAAGACGCCTGGCTCGCCCGTCTTTATGGCGAGGAGATGCAAAGCGTTGCCGATTACGTTCGTTATGCCGCAAGGCTTCGGGAGGCGATGCAGCCGCACCTGACGTCGCTGCTGCGCGCAGGCGTGTCGGTGGTGCTCGATTTTCCCGCCAATACGGTGGAAAACCGCGCCTGGATGAAGCAGGTCATCGAGGCGAGCGGCGCGGCGCATCAGCTGCATTATCTGGATGTGCCGGAAGCGCTGTGCAAGGCGCGGCTGCATGCCCGCAACGAAGCGGGAACGCATGATTTCGCCGCCACCGACGCCCAGTTTACTTTGATCACCCGCTACTTTACTGCCCCCGCTCCGGATGAAGGGTTTAACATTGTTCGCCACACGCCGCCGCAGGCGTAACCCGCCAAAGCTGTCTATCCTGAAAACTTAAGTCTTTGGGACATAAGGAGCGGTGTTATGAAGTTCTTTTACTTTGTCGCCCTGATCGCAGCGGTGTGTTATCTGTTCGCCTTTCTTCCCCGCGCCAAAACGGACCGCGAGCCGATAGCCTGGTGGGGATGCTGGGCCTATGTCGGCGCTTCCGCGCTCTACTGGGCTTACTACGGCCTGGACCACTATTTGAACGTCTTTTAACCGCACGAAAGGTTAAAATCAGAACAGACCGCTTGCGGGTGAAACCAGCGCTTCGCTTCGCCCGCAGAGCTTTATAATTTCTTCACTTACTTTACAAAATTTCGCTATCTTTTTACCGGCGGAAAGCCCACTGTGGTGACGGGCGGCCTCATCGTCGCAGTCATATCGCTTCATTGACCATCGCCCCAAACAGGTGGCTCGTCTTTTCAACTCAACCCTCCTTTTTCTCGCCGCACGGCGGACAAAAAATCGGGTCGCGTAGACCGTCGCAACGTTTAAACAGCTAATCAGGGTTACTTATCATTCGCGCATTATGTTTTCGCGTCCGCGTGTCGCAGGGGGTACTGCCGGTTCACGCACGGGCGTTTTTTCTGTCGTCTACATCAAACAAAACAGAGTGTACCGCTAACGAAAGGGTTTCTTTATGCGATACCGCTACAGGCATAAAGGGTCAATCATGAACAAAACCGGACACTTCTCTTCATCGCTCCTGCATCCCCGCTACTGGCTTACCTGGTGCGGTCTGGGGCTGCTCTGGCTGCTGGTGCAGCTACCTTATCCGCTGCTGATGCGTCTTGGCGCTTTTCTCGGCGCGAAGGCTCGGCCCGTGCTGAAAAGACGCGAGAAAATTCTGCGTCGCAACCTCGAGCTCTGCTTTCCCCATTTTTCACCCGATGAGAAAGAGCGGCTGATTGCCGATAACTTCCTCTCGCTCGGCATGGCGCTGCTGGAAACGGGCATGGCCTGGTTCTGGTCGGATAAACGCATCAAGCGCTGGTTTGATGTTGAAGGGTTGCACAATCTGCAACAGGCCGTTGATGGCAACCGCGGCGTGATTGTTATCGGCGTGCATTTTATGTCGCTGGAGCTGGGCGGGCGCGTAATGGGCCTTTGTCGGCCGATGATGGCGATGTACCGTCCGCACAACAACCCGGCGCTGGAGTGGGCGCAAACCCGCGGACGCATGCGGTCAAACAAGGCGATGCTCGATCGCAAAGATCTCAAAGGCATGGTCAACGCCCTGAAAAAAGGCGAGGCGGTCTGGTTCGCGCCGGATCAAGACTACGGCCCGCGCGGCAGCACCTTCGCGCCGCTGTTTGCGGTGAATGACGCGGCCACCACCAAAGGCACCTTCGTGCTCTCCCGCCTCAGCGGCGCGGCGCTGCTCTCTATCGTGATGATAAGAAAAGCGGACGGCAGCGGTTATCAGCTGATAATCCAGCCGGAGCTGAAAGATTACCCGCGCAACGACGAAGCCGCCGCAGCGTGCTACATGAACAAAGTGATCGAGCGGGAAATCCTGCGCGCGCCGGAGCAGTATCTCTGGATCCACCGCCGCTTCAAGACCCGCCCGGCGGGCGAAGCGTCGCTCTACCTGTAACGCGATATACCTTAAACCGGTGGCCCAGGCCGCCGGTTTTTTTATGGGCGCGCGCCGCGGTCTATAGTTACTTTTTACCTTAAATAAGGAGCCGCCCATGCCACGCGTAACCGGTGTTGACCATCTGGTGCTGTCCGTCAGCGATTTTGCCCGCTCGAAAGCCTTCTACGGCCCGCTAATGAAATTCCTGGGTTTTGAGATAATGGACGAAATGGAAAACGCCATCGGCTGGCGCAATGAGGTCACGCGCCTGTGGATTTATCAGGCCGATGAACAGGGAAAAGAAACGCCTTATCGCAAAGGCAACCCCGGCTTTCACCACTACGCCTGGTCCCTTGGCAGCCGCGCCGAAGTGGATGAACTCCAGCGGTGGCTGGAGGCGCAGCAGGCGACTATCGTTGACCCTGCCGGTGAATATTATCCTGACTATTACGCTGTCTTTTTCCTCGACCCGGATGGCATGAAGCTCGAGGGGATGTATTACGGCAAGTGATCATGAATGGGGTTGTAACGAGCCGCCGCTGCTGTTTTTTCGCCTCCCGCTGGGCTTATCGTACTGATAGCGTCCAGGCTTTACGGATGTCACTTTCGTTGAACCGTCTGGCTTAAAGCAGGAGGAAAGATGTCACAACAGGATAACTCCGGCATTTCACGCCGCCAGCTCGTTGGCGGCCTCGTGGGCAGCATGGCGGTGACCGCCGTCGCGGGCCACGCTAACGCGGCAAGCACCCCGCAAACCCAAACCACGGAACCCGGGCCGCACCCGCTCACCGGCAAAGACCCCCGCGACGCTTACCCGAAACCGCCTTTCGAATACCAGACGCAGGAGCCGCCGGGGCTGGCGAGCAAAATGAACCCGCGTCCCGATCACGGCGAGCAGAGCTACAAGGGGAGCGGGCGGCTTGCCGGGCGCAAGGCGCTGATAACCGGCGGCGACTCCGGCATCGGGCGCGCGGCGGCCATCGCTTTCGCCCGCGAGGGGGCGGATGTGGCGATAAACTACCTGCCGGTGGAAGAGCCGGACGCCCGCGAAGTTATTGCGCTCATCGAAGCCGCCGGGCGCAAAGCGGTGGCGATCCCGGGCGATATTACCGACGAAGCCTTTTGCCAGAAGCTGGTGAACGACGCAGCCGCCCAGCTCGGCGGGCTGGATATTCTGGTGAATAACGCCGCGCGCCAGCGCAACGTGGAGTCGATTAACGATCTCAGCACCGAGTTTTTCGACAAAACCTTCAAGACCAACGTTTACGCCATGTTCTGGATAACCAAAGCGGCGATGGCGCACCTGAAGCCGGGCGCCGCCATCATCAACACCGCTTCGGTACAGGCGCATAAGCCGGACGCTAACCTGCTCGACTACGCCTCCACCAAAGCGGCTATTGTCGCTTTCAGCAAAAGCCTTGCTAAGCAGCTCGCCGAAAAAGGGATACGCGTGAACGCCGTCGCGCCGGGCCCGTTCTGGACGCCGCTGCAACCAAGCTGCGGTAAAAAGAAAGAGAAGTTCGAACAGTTTGGCGCCGAGTCGCCTTATGGCCGCCCGGGCCAGCCTGCGGAGATAGCGCCGCTCTACGTGACGCTGGCGGCGGCGGAAACCAGCTACTCGTCAGGCCAGGTCTTTTGCGCCGACGGCGGCGCCGGCACGTTCTGACGACGCTATCCGCGGCGCCTGAAACGCGCCGCCAGCGCGGCGAACAACGTGCGGCGGGTTACTCCATTCGCAGCTTTCCCGCGGCTAAAGGCAGCGACGGCGGGCGAAAAAGCGTGTCGCTGAGCGCCACCTGGTTACGCCCGCGCTTTTTCGCCACATAAAGCGCCGCGTCCGCCGCGCCGTACAGCGTTTCGAAATCGCTGTCGCGCAGCCCAAGGCTGACGCCAAGGCTTACCGTCACCCGCTGTTCGGGCAGGACATCAAGCGGCGAGGCGTTCAGCGAAGCGTGAATATAGCTGGCGATAATCATCGCCTCTTCAACGCGGCTGCCCGGCAGCAGCACGGTAAACTCCTCGCCCCCCACGCGGCCGATGGCGGCGTGAGCGGGCAGGGCTTTGCGCACCCTTTGCACCAGCGAGCAGATCACCCGGTCGCCGGTGGGGTGGCCGTGCTCGTCGTTAATGCGCTTGAAGTGGTCGATATCCAGCAGGATAAGCCCCACGTTGCCTTGCGTCAGCGCCTGGTTTATCTGGTGGATAATGGCGCTGCGGTTAAAGACGGCGGTGAGGGCGTCATGGGTGGCTTCGTATTCCAGCTGCCGCGCCAGCTTCTGAAGCTGTTCGTTCATGCGCGTCAGCTCCCGCTCCGCCCGGTCGCTGCGGGAAATCAGCCGGTAGGAGTGGCGAATCAACCGCTGATAATGTTTGGCTATCAGCCACAGCTTATCGCGACAGGCGTCGGCGCTAAGCTGCGGGTTGGCGGCCGCGAGGCGGGCCTCTTCCAGCACGGCATACTCGTCCTGGAACAGCTCGTTAATATCTAGCATGCGTTCAGTTCCGGCTTCAGCAGCACCGTCAGCGAGGTGAAGTCCAGGCTCAGCTCCTGGCCGAACTCCTCGGAAATGTCATCCTCTTCATCGTAATACCAGTGCAGCTCGCAGCGTTTGCCCCGCTTCGCGAAGCTGTTGAGGCATTCGAAAAACTCAAACAGCAGCTTGGTGCTGGAGCTGTTGAAATAGCTAAGCGCCACGTGCAGCGCAATGGGCTGCGCATCGACGGGCGAGGCGTTAAGCCAGTTCTCCACCGCCTGAATGAGCGGGCGGAAAAAGGCGGCGGCGTTTTCCGGGTAGGCTTCGCCTTTCAGCCACAGGCGATGGGCGGCGAAATCAAAATTCACTTCCGGCGTGGAGTGGGTCGCCGCCAGCACAACGGCAGGCGTTAAGGTAGTTTCAGTCATGGCAGAACGTCGCCTTCAGGTGAAAGGCGGACAGATGACTCGCCGCCAGGGGATGTAAACGGTATTCCAGCGGCTCGCTGGTGTCCCGCGCCATTGTCAGCAGACCGATGTTGGCGCCTTTGCTGGTGGGCGGCGCTTCGCTGCGCAATCCCTGCTTCCAGGCCTGCCGGATTTCGTCCTGCGTCATGGCGCGCAGCACTTCCAGATTGGCGCGCAGCAAAGAGGACTCTTCCGGCCCCACCAGGTTTGCGGTTTCGAGGTAATAGCGGGTGCAGTCGGCGTGAAAGCAGAGCGAGCCGTAGCGCAGCGCCTCTTCGCCCTTATGCAAAAAGCGTTCGTCAGAGGAGTAGCGCACAATGTTCTGGCCCATTTCGACAAACACCGAAAAGAGCTTGCGGCGCAGCGCCGCGGAGGCTTCGTTTTCATCAAGCCAGGCGCGGACCACTTCGCCCATCGACACAATATTCTGCTGCGAAATAAAACCCGTGTAAGAGAGGGCGACGCCGCCCTGTCGCTGTGGGGTAAGCAGCGGCAACAGCGTCGCTGTTTTTACCTGTAATTCACTCATGCTCATCTCTTTATTTACCAGCGAAAGCCAAACCAGGTCATGTCATCGCGGGAAGGTTGTTTGCCCTGCCACTCGCGAAGCGTGGCAAAGAGCGCGTCGGAAAACTCGCGCATCGGCAGGTGACGCTGCGCCAGCAGCAGCGACTGGATGCGTTTTTTGCCAAACATGATGTTGCGCTCGCCGCCGATCTGGTCAGTCACGCCGTCGGTGACAATCAGCACCCGATCGCCAGGCTTAAGCGCGCGCCGATGGCGCTGCCAGCGGAAATCGGCAGGCGTGTCGATATAACCCATCCCTTTACGATCGCCTTCCAGCAGCGCCACCTCGTCTTCCCCCTCGCCCAGCACAAAGGCGTGCATCTGCGCATTCGCCCAGACAATCTGCGCGTCGCGGGCGTCGACAAACAGCGCGATGGCATCGCAGCCGTCGTTCGACTGGCTATGGTTAGGCGTGGTTTGAAGCTGGCTCAGCGTCTGTTTGATGTACTGGTTAATCAGGCTCAGCAGGCGGTCCGGCTCGTCGGGCGCCGCCTGCGTCAGCGCTTTTTCCAGCGCGGAAGAGAAAATAAAGGTCATAAAGGCGCCGGGCACGCCGTGGCCGGTGCAGTCGGCTATCACCAGCAGCCAGCCGTGCTCGTAACGCTGGAAAGCGTAAATGTCGCCGCCCACGCAGTCGCGCGGATACCAGGAGAGACACCAGTCGCGCAGGTGCGCTTCCATCGTCTGGCGCGAGCGGTTTAGCATAGAGTCCTGAATCACGCGCGCGTATTCGATGCTTTGCATAATCTGCTCATGTTGACGGGCCTGCAGGCCAGAGACGGTTTTAATCAGATCGATGCCAAGGCCGATGCCTACGTAGCCGCCCGCCTCGGTGAGAATAAACCCCTCAGCGACCGCCTTGTCGCCTGTCTCCACCACCCGCTCGGCCAGATATTCCAGCCCGGCGTCCGCCTCGACGATAAGCGGCGTTTTATCCATAAACGCGATGCAGCTTTTCTGATCGTAAAGCTCATGGAAAAAGGGGCGGCTCATTTGCGAGAGAAAAATGTGCCGGTTGATCATGCCAATCGGCCGGTTGTTCTCCAGCACCGGCAGGCCAATCAGCGATTTATGTTCGTTAAAGAGCGCCATCACCTGCAGATTGGTGGAACCCGGCGTGACGTGGGGCACCGCGATGCGCAGGATCCCGGCGTTAAGCTGCTGCGACGAGGAGGCCAGCGCCAGTGGAATATCCATTAAACAGATAACCCGTTACGAAGTAAGAATTATCTTAGGGTAGGGGAGAAGTGTGACACTTTTACTGCAATACCAAACTTAAGCGTTATTCAAGAGTTTAGCGTCACTAAAATTAAACTGAAGCCATAAAAAACTATTAGCGCGGCGTTATCCCTTAAACGCCATCCGCCTGCTTTACTTGCAGCCATTCATCACGCGTAATTTCCCACACTTCGGAATCCAGCTCGCCGCTGACGTACTGCTTTTTTTCGTGGCGGATAAGCCGCATGCCGCTTCGGTTTGAGAGATTGCGTGAAGCGTCGTTGGCCTGCGCTTTCGCCACGCGCAGCACCTTACGATCGAGTACGGTAAACCAGAAGTCGTTCACCGCCCGGCACGCCTCGCTCATCAGCCCCAGGCGTTGTTGCTCCGGCGCCAGCCAGAAGCCGCGGTTGTTGTCTGGCTCATCCAGCAGGCAGATAACGCCAATCAGCTGCGCCGGCGCTTCGCGGCGACGCAGCGTCCAGAACCAGCCGCGGCCTTCCGCCGCCGCAGGTAGCGCCACGTTATTCACATAATGCCGCGCCGCGTCCGGCGGATAGGGCCAGGGAACGCTCGCCACCAGGTAGCGCACAATTTCCCAGCGGGGAAAGGTCTGTTGAATCTGTTCTGCATCTTCCGGCGCGAGCGGTTTTAGCAGCAGGCGTTCGGTATGAAGTTCAGGTGCGGCGGGAATCGCTGTCATGACGGCTTCCTTTCTCAACAGTAAAACACCGTTTTTACACAGAACGGTGCGCCTGTCGACCCCGCTTTGCAGGAGGTTAGCGCAGCAGCGGCTTTACTTTGCCATGCAGCGCCGGGTTGTCGCTCTCATCCTTGAGCTTCACGCCGGTAAGCCTGCGCAAAAAAGCCTGCTCCAGCAGCCAGGCGAGCTTAAACGCCGCCGCTTCCCAGGGCAGCCCTTCAGGCCGGATGTTGGAGATGCAGTTACGCTCGGACTCGATGCGCGAACGTTCGGGTTTCCAGGTAAGGTAAACCCCGAGGCTGTCGGGCGACGAGAGGCCGGGCCGCTCGCCAATCAATATAGCCACCGCTTTCGCGCCGAGCGCTTCGCCAATATCATCGCCCAGCGCCACCCGCGACTGATGCGCCAGCGCCACCGGCGCAAGCGTTAAGCCGAGCGTTTCAATATAGGGCAGCAGGGCGCGAATCAGCCCAACGGACTGGCGGTGCACGGCATGCGAAGAGAGCCCGTCGCCAATCACCAGTAGCAGGTCGGCATTCCCTTTACGGCGCGCCAGCAGCGCGCGGCTCTCCTCATCCAGCCTGCGGCCTAAGTCGGGGCGGTGAAGATAGGTATCGCGGTCGGCGGCGGCGCTGTGAACAGTGAGCGTTTCCAGACCCAGCGCCTCCAGTTCGCCGCGCAGCGGTTCGCTGTCGAAAGGCTGATGAATAGCGTCCCGCGCCTGCGCATGGGCGAGGCCGAATTTCAGCACTTCGCGGGTAGGCAGGCTGGCGCCGCTGCGCCCCAGCGCAATGCGGGCGTCGGTAAACTGGCGTAACAGATCCCAGGCGTCGTGGGTGCTCATCGCTATACCTCCTGCGGCAGCGCCGCCAGCAACGGATGGTTGGCCCCGGTGAGCCGCAGCTGCCCCTGGGCGTTGATAATCTGCATCTTCTCAAGCCAGGCGGCGAACTCCGGCGCGTGCTTCAGGCCCAGCAGGCGGCGAATATAGAGGGCGTCGTGAAACGAGGTGCTCTGGTAGTTGAGCATGATGTCATCCGCCCCCGGCACGCCGATGAGAAACGTCAACCCGGCGTTCGCCAGTAAGGTAAGCAGCGTATCCATATCATCCTGGTCCGCCTCGGCGTGGTTGGTATAGCAAACGTCGCAGCCGAGCGGCAGCCCCATCAGCTTGCCGCAGAAGTGATCTTCCAGCCCCGCACGAATAATCTGTTTGCCGTCGTAGAGGTACTCCGGGCCGATAAACCCCACGACGGTATTGACCAGCAGCGGCTTAAAGTGTCGCGCTACCGCGTAGGCCCGCGCTTCGCAGGTTTGTTGATCGACGCCGTGATGCGCGTTTGAAGAAAGGCAGCTTCCCTGACCCGTTTCGAAATACATGACGTTATCGCCAAGCGTGCCGCGACCCAGGCTTAACGCCGCCTCGCGCGCCTCTTCCAGCAGGGCGAGATTGATGCCAAAGCCGCTGTTGGCCGCCTCGCTGCCCGCCACCGACTGAAACACCAGGTCCACCGGCGCGCCGCGCTCGATGAGCTGGAGCGTGTTGGTGACGTGGGTCAGCACGCAGGATTGTGTTGGGATCGCAAAGCGGCTGATAACGTCGTCGAGCATATAGTTGAGCCGCTCCAGCACCGGCAGGCTGTCGCTCGCCGGGTTGATGCCGACCACCGCGTCGCCGCAGCCGTAGAACAGCCCGTCGAGCATGCTGGCGGCGATGCCGCGCAGGTCGTCCGTCGGGTGGTTGGGCTGTAAGCGCACGCTTAAATGGCCCGGCAGGCCGATGGTGTTGCGAAAGCGGGTGACGACGCGGCATTTGCTCGCCGCCAGAATCAAGTCCTGGTTGCGCATCAGCTTGCTCACCGCCGCCGCCATCTCCGGCGTGACGCCAGGCGCGACCCGGGAGAGCGTCTCAGAGGTAGTGGCGTCGTCCAGCAGCCAGTCGCGGAACGCCCCCACCGTTAAATGGCGGATGGGGGAGAACGCGTCGCGGTCGTGGGTGTCGATAATCAGACGCGTGACTTCATCCTGCTCGTAAGGGATGAGCGGGTTATTGAGCAGCTCGCGCAGCGGCAGGTCGGCGAGCGCCATCTTCGCCGCCATGCGCTCTTCGGCGCTTTTCGCGGCGACGCCCGCCAGCACATCCCCGGACCGCGCCGGGGAGGCTTTCGCCAGCAAATCTTTCAGAGAAGAGAAGCGGTAAACCGTATGCGCAAGCGTAGTCTGGTACACGAGTGACTCCTTACGAGGCGACGCGCAGTTGCGGGTCCAGCGCGGCGCTGGCGCGGGCGCGCGCCGTCAGCCGGAACCACAGATAGCCCGCCAGCATCATGACGGCGAAGATGGCCGCCAGCACCAGGTTGTAGTAAACCATCGCCGCGAGACACAGCACCGCCATGCCCAGCGCGAAGGCCGGGGCGAGGGGGTAGAGCGGCGCGCGGAACGGGCGCTCCAGCCCCGGCTCGCTGCGGCGCAGCTTAAACAGCGACGCCATAGAGACGATATACATAACAATAGCGCCAAAAACCGACATGGTGACGATGCTGGCGGTCAGCGGCATGCCGTTAATGGTGATGAGCGAATCAGAAAAAATCGCCGCAATGCCCACCACGCCGCCCGCAAGAATAGCCAGGTGCGGCGTGCGGGTGCGACGGTTGATTCTGGCGAGGCTTGCCGGCAGATATCCGGCCCGCGCCAGCGAGAAAATTTGCCGCGAGTACCCCATGATGATGCCGTGAAACGACGCCACCAGACCAAACAGCCCCAGCCACACCAGCATATGCAGCCAGCCGCTGTTTGCGCCGACGATGATTTTCATTGCCTGCGGCAGCGGGTCGTTGATGTTGGAGAGCGTGCGCCAGTCGCCCACGCCGCCGGCGAAAATCATCACTCCTACCGCCAGCAAGGTCAGCGTAATGATGCCGCCGCCGAGGGCGCGGGGAATGGTGCGTTTCGGATCTTTGGCTTCTTCCGCCGCCATCGACGCGCCCTCAATGGCCAGGAAAAACCAGATAGCGAACGGAATGGCGGCAAACATCCCCGGCAGCGCCAGGCTGCTGAAGGTTTCCGACCCGGCCCAGCCGTTGGCGGTGAAGTTGCTCCACGAGAAGCCCGGCGACACCACCCCCATAAAGACCAGCAGTTCGAAGATGGCGAGCAGGGTCACGATAAGCTCAAACGTCGCGGCGATGCCGACGCCCAGAATATTCAGCGTCATGAAGATAACGTAAGCGGCGCAGGCAACCCATTTCGCATCGAGCGAAGGGAACTGCACGTTGAGGTAAGCGCCAATCGCCATGGCGATGGCGGGCGGCGCGAAAACAAACTCCACCAGCGTCGCGAAACCGGCGATAAACCCGCCTGTTGGCCCGAATGCCCGGTAGGCGTAAGCAAAGGGGCCGCCTGCGTGGGGAATGGCGGTGGTCAGCTCGGTAAAGCTGAAAATAAACGCGCAATACATGGCGGCTATCGCCAGCGCTACAATAAGAAAACCCATGGTGCCCGCCTGCGACCAGCCGTAGCTCCAGCCAAAATATTCACCGGAAATCACCAGCCCCACGGCAATGCCCCACAGGCGGAAGCTGCCCAGCGTGCGTTTTAATCCGGACTGTTCGGTTTGCATTCTCATTACTCACCTCGCCAATAAACGGATATCCCGCAGGGCTATTGCAAGGAGTGTACCAGCGGCAAAACGGGCAACTTTTCACCCGCCGGTATGAGGCGCTGCCTCGTGAAGTGGCAGGGCGTGCGCCCTTTTGGTGAAGCTTTTGAAAATTACGCCCGCTTATGGGTAAATAACAATTCATTCACAAAACAATTGAGAAAAGCGATGCTGCTGAAAGAACCGCGTCTGAACTTTACCGACGTGATGAACCGTAAAGCGCAGGAGAAAGGGATTCAGCTTGATAATGACCAGCAGCGGCTCATCCGGCATCTGGAGACGCTTGCCGAAACGCTGCTGCGCCGCCGGGCCGCTTTCGCCGGGCTCTACCTGTGGGGGCAACCCGGACGCGGCAAGAGTTTTATCGTCGACAGCTTCTTCGCCGCGCTGCCGCTGGCGCAAAAAAAGCGCGCCCACTTTCATACCTTCTTTCGCGAACTGCATCAGCAGCTTAACGGCCAGGGGCTGGACGCCGCGCTGCTTGAGTTGATGGGCGAGGCGCGGTTGCTCTGCTTTGATGAGTTCCATCTGCACGATATCGGCGACGCGATGCTGGTGAAAAGGCTGATAGCGCTGGCTATAGCGCGCAACGTGGCGCTTATCTTCACCTCAAACTATCCGCCGCGCGCGCTGCTGGCGAACCCGCTTTATCACGATCGCTTTGTGCCTTCCATTGCGCTTATTGAGCGCCACATGACCGTTATGGCGCTCAATGGTCCGCGGGATTATCGCCAGCAGGCGACGGGCCACGGCGTTTTCAGCGAAGGCGCTTATCTGTGGCCCGCCAGTGCGGCCCGGCGGCAGGCTTTGGGGCTGCCGGACGCCTCCGGGGTGGTTGCGCTGACTGTCGGCCACCGCACGCTGCACGCCGCCTCCGCGCCGGGCGAGTTTTTGCATTTTACCTTTGCTGGCCTTTGCGAGGCGCCCACGGCGGTAATGGACTATCTGGCGCTGTGCGAAGGGCATGAGCGCTGGTTCCTTGACGGCGTGCCGCCGCTTGCGCGCGTCAGCCCCGCCGCGCAGCAGCGTTTTATCAACCTGGTCGATGTGCTCTACGACCAGCAGCGCCGCCTGTTTATCGCCGCCGCCTGTCCGCTTACGGAGCTGGTGGCGGGCGTGGAGCAGGAAGACATTGCGCGCACCGCCAGTCGCCTTTCGCAATTAACGACGGAATAAATTAACCTGGCGCTAATTAATTAAGAAAAAGCCAGGGCGGAAGCGAAAATAAATAACGTCTTACATAAAGCCGTTATTAAAATAATGAAAAAAGGGCGCCGTTGGGCATGATCCTGACAGCCTGATTCGCGGGGATTGCTCCCCGCGTAGACGCTTACTTTCAGGGCTTACAGGCTAATAAAGCCGTTACCTCTTTTTCCCCATCCCGGTAACGGAGTTCGTAAAGCCTTTCCCGGGTAAGGAGTATTATTGCCAGCACCGTCGCGCAGACGATAACCAGACGCCATACAGAAGTGTTGTGCTTCATAGCCTTTTCTCCTTGCCGTGAGGCGAGTAAGAGGCTAACATCATGACTGTTTGGGTTCATGTGTCGGCCTCGGGTTAAGTCATTAACTCGGGGCCTTCATCTTTCTGGAAACCACACGTTGCCTGAAACCAGAAAGCCTCAGGCGCCCGCGCAAATAATAAATAACCTGCCTTATCTCAGCTATTTATTTCCGGCGAAGTGCGTACTTTTGCCGTTATTAATAAATTGTCATTCTTCACTCCGCTTTAAATTACGAGCCGCCTCGCATTTTATTTTTATTATTTTCATTGGTTTTCATTTTCCCTTGCTTACTGTCGCCGGCGTTTATTAAGCCTTCCTGTAAATAACCCCCTTTACCGACCGCGACGGTTTTCCGCCACCTTTTTGCAGGATGTCCTGAATCACTACCCTATTCGTCATTCAGGTCATGCCGGGTTCGCGTAATCTCTGTTCATCGACACAACATCGACACAACACAAACACAACAACACCTTACCTGAACCGGAGAAGCAGCATGAACAGAGCAGCAGAGCACAAAGGCACTGCGGTGATTACCGGCGCATCCAGCGGCATCGGCGCCGTTTACGCCGACCGCCTGGCGCGTCGCGGCTACGACCTGATTATCGTTGCCCGCAATCGCGACAAACTGAACCAGCAGGCCCGCCAGATTTCCGCCGAAACGCGCCAGAACGTGGAGGTGGCGGCGGTTGACCTGAACAACCCGCAGGCGCTACGCGCGCTGGAAGAAAAGCTGCGTCAGGACGCCAGCATCACGCTGCTGGTGAATAACGCGGGCGTCGGCACCCATACCTCTCTGCTGCAAAGCGATATTGACCGCATGGAGCAGATGATAGATCTCAACGTCATTGCTCCCACGCGTCTGACCTACGCGGTTGTTCCTGGCATGGTGGCGCGCGGGCAGGGGGCCATCATCAATATCGCCTCCATCGTCAGCATCGCGCCGGAAATCTTAAACGGCGTTTACGGCGGCTCGAAAGCCTACGTTCAGGCCTTCAGCCAGTCGCTGCACCACGAACTGCACGGCCAGGGGATCCAGGTGCAGGCGGTGCTGCCGGGCGCGACCGCCACCGACTTCTGGGAAACCGGCGGGCTGGCGCTTGAGCATTTAGATCCAGACATCGTAATGACGCCGCAGGCGCTGGTGGACGCCGCCCTTGTCGGCTTCGACCGCGGCGAGCTGATTACGCTGCCCTCTTTGCAGGACGAAAGCGAATGGCAGGCGTTTGAAGCCGCTCGCCAGACCATGATGCAACACCTTTCCGTGAATAAACCCGCGCCTCGTTACCAGGCCGCTCAATAAGAAATCTGGAGAAAACCATGAAACTGACCAACAACACCATCTTCATCACTGGCGGCACATCCGGTATTGGCCGTGGGCTGGCAGAAGCGCTGCACAAGCTTGGCAACCAGGTGATCATTTCCGGGCGTCGCCGGGCGCTGCTGGAGGCGGTCAGCAAGGCGAATCCAGGTATGGATTTCGTTGAGCTCGACATCACCGACCCGCAGCAGATTAAACAGGCGGCGCAGCAGCTCATCGCCAAGTACCCGTCGCTGAACGTGGTTATCAACAACGCGGGCATCATGCCGTTTGACGACGCCGCCGGCGCGCTGGATGACGACCAGGCGGTGACGCTTGTCACCACCAATCTGTTAGGCCCGGTGCGCGTCAGCGCCGCCTTTGTCGACCACCTGAAAAAGCAGCCGCAGGCGTGGCTGATAAACAACAGCTCGGTGCTCGCCTTCCTGCCGCTTGCCGCCACCGCGCTTTATTCCGCCACCAAAGCGGCTATCCACTCCTACACGCTCTCTCAGCGTTTCCTGCTGCGTGATACCAGCGTCAGCGTGGTGGAGATTGCGCCGCCGTGGGTGGATACCGACCTTATCTACAAAAGCGGCGACGAGCGCGCCATGCCGCTGGATGATTTCATCCGCGAGACGCTGGAGAAACTGGCGGCGGGTGAAGAGGAAGCGATTGTCGACCGCGTCCTGCCGGTGCGCGACAACCCTGGCCGCAACGAACATGGGCTTGTGAACCAGTTCAACCAGGCGATGGCGGAAAACCCTATTCCGGTTCATTAATTCTCATGCCGGGCCTGGCGCCCGGCCTTTCTCTCAGGCGGGAGACGCGCATGACACCTTCACTTTCACTGCCCCAGCGCCGGGCCTTACGGGCGTTAAGCTTCGCCTATTTCGTACAGGCCACCGGTTCGCTGGCGGTGTCCGGCAGCCTGGTGCCGATTGCCCGCGAGTGGGCCATCAGCGAATCACAAAGCGCCTGGCTGCTGGCGCTGTTCGGCATCACCTTCGCCCTTGCCGCGCCGCTCTCTCAGGTGCTGTTCGGCCATCTGCCGCGCCGCAAGCTGGTGCTTTATGGCGCGGCGACCTTCGGCGGCGGCGCGTTTCTTTTTTCGCTGGCGCCCGATTACGGCGTGCTCGCGGCGTCGCGCATCGTGATGGGGCTTGGCGCCTCGCTGATGGGGCCGGTGCTGGTGGGGCTGGGTGCCGAACTGGCGCACGAGAAAGAGCGCGGCAGCGCGATTGCGAAAGTGCTGTTCGGGCTGTCGCTCGCCAGCATGCTCGGTATCCCGCTCGCCGCCTGGCTTGCCGACGCCTGGGGGCCGAGAGCGCTGTTTGGCGCGGTGGGCGCGGTCAGCCTGCTGGTGGCGCTGAATATTCGCCTGACGGTGCCGGAAACGGGCGCGGGCGTGCGCATCCGGCTCTCCACCATCGGCGACGTGTTGACGAATGCGAAACTGCTGAGCGCCTTTCTGGTGGTCTTTTTTATCGCCGCAGGGGTCTTCGCCACCTATGCGTTTATCGCCCCGGTGGTGCGCGACAGCTTTCACGGCACGGCGCACGATGTATCGGTGGCGCTGGCGGTGCTGGGCGTCGCTGGTATTGTCGGCAACCTGGCGGTCGCTCGTGCGGCGCGTCATTTCAGCGCCGAGAGGCTGCTGGTGGCGGGCATCGGGCTGTTGATGGTCGACATGCTGCTGATGCTGGCCGCGCCGCCGCACCTTTCGCTGCTTTTCGCCGCGTTCACCGTCTGGGCTTTCGCCACCGATATTCTCTGGCCGACCCAGCAGCGGCGAATAGTGGAGGTCGCCGGGCCGTGGCGGGGTATTGCGCTCGCGCTCACCAGCGCCTTTATGTTCTGCGGCATTGGCTTTGGTTCGGCGGTGGCGGCGTGGGTCTATCCGCGCTTCGGCTATGGCGGGCTGCTCGGGCTTTCCGTGCTGCTGCTGGCGCTGGCGCTGGCAAGCCTGGCGGTGTCCGAACGGGCGAAACGGCGCGAGCAGGAAAAGTGCGCCGCCCCCTGTTCGACGACGCGCATTTTGTCGTAAAAAGAGAACTCTTCTTCGCTCCGGAGGCGTGCATGCACAAGATTGGCTTTTTACTGGCGGACGGCTTTCAGCTATTGGCGCTCTCGACGCCCTCGGTGTTTGAGTTCGCCAATCTGGTGATCGGCGAGCCTTTTTACGAACTGGAGACCTGGTCGGAAGCGGGCGGGGCGGTGCGCTCGTCAGCCGGGGTCACGGTCAGCAGCCAGCCGTTAAGCGAGCATTCGCGCGCCGATACCTGGCTTGTCGGCGGGGTAATAAACCCGCTGGAAGCGCCGCCAACGCCTGCGGTGGTCGATTTTCTGAAAGCCGCGAGTCTTAACTCACGCCGCATTGCGGGCATCTGCACCGGGGCGTTTGTGCTGGGCGAAGCGGGGTTGCTGGACGGCAAGCGCGTCACCACCCACTGGGCGCACGCTGAAGCGTTAAAATCCAGAGTTCCCACGGCGCTTATTGAATCAGACCGCATCTTTATTACCGACGGCGCGGTCTGGACATCGGCGGGCATGACGGCAGGGCTGGATATGGCGCTCGGCATCGTAGAAAAAGATCTGGGCGCGGAAGTGGCGCGCTCTGTGGCGCACCGGCTGGTGATGCATCACCGTCGCTCCGGCGGCCAGACGCAGCACTCCGAGATGCTGGCGCTTTCGCCGCGATCCGATCGCATTCAGAGCGCGCTGGAGTATGCGCGCAAAAACTTAAGCCGCACGCTGACGGTGGAGGATCTCGCCAGCGCCGTGCATTTAAGTCCGCGCCAGTTCAGCCGCCTGTTTCGCGAAGAGACGGGCAAATCACCGGCGAAAGCCATTGAAGGCTTACGGCTGGAGGCGGCGCGCCTGATGATTGAGCAAAGCCGTCTTTCGATGGACGCCATCGCCCGCGAAGCGGGCTTTCGCGACCGCCGCCATATGCGCGAGGTTTTCGTGCGCGGCTTTGGCGTGCCGCCGCAGGCGCTGCGTCAGGGGCGTTCTTCTTCACGCGCGGCGTGAACCTTGCCGCGAAAGATCCAAAAGCCCCAGCTGTTGTAGATAAGCGTGACGGGCACAAACGCGCCGAAGGCGATAAGCATTAGCTTCTGAGTCGCAGGCGGCGCGGCGGCCTGGGTCAGCAGCAGGTCGGGCGGCAATAAATAAGGAAACACCGCCAGCAGCATGCCGCCGAAGGCAACGACAAACAGCGTCAGCGTCATGGCCAGCGGTAAAAATTCACGTTTGCCGCGCAGCGCGGCGCCAAGCCCCGCCAGCGCCAGCAGCGCGATCAGCGCCAGCGGCCCGCTGTAGCGCCACGCCAGCAGGTGCAGCCGGTAGCTCTCCTGCAACTGCATCGTCCAGACCACCAGCGCCGCCAGCAGCAGGACGGTTAGCGGCGCAAGCCGCATCGCCTGACGTCGGCCCCAGGCGGCAAGCGCCCCTTCGCAGCGCCAGATAAGCCAGCAGGCGCCCAGCAGCGCGTATCCCACGCTTAGCGCCACGGCGCAGTAAAGCGAGAAAGGCGAGAGCCAGTCCATGGCGGATCCGGTGAAGTGCTGGCCGTTATGGCTGATCCCCTCGATCCACGCGCCCATCGTCGCCCCCTGGCTTAACGAGGCGATCCATGAGCCGGCAATAAACAGCGCATCAAAAAGCGCCGGGCGCTGGTGGCGAAACTCAATCGCCATGCCGCGCACGATAAGCGACAGCAGCATGATGTAAACCGGCAAATAAAGCGCGCTGTAAAGAATGCTGAAGGCGACGGGAAACATCGCCAGCAGGGCGCCGGCGGTGAGCACCAGCCAGGTTTCATTGCCGTCCCATACCGGCAGAATGGTGAGGTTCATCTGCTGGCGGGCGTCGGTGGACTGAAACGGCGCCAGCAGCCCCACGCCGAGGTCGGTGCCGTCGAGCAGCACGTAAATCAGCACGCCGCAGGCCAGCGCCATGGCGCAGAGCAGCGTGAGCGGCGGCAGGGAGAGGGCAACCTCAAGCATCGTAGCGTCCTCTTATGCTCTGCGGCGTAATGCCGCTTCCGGTCTGTTCCGCCACCTCGGCGTTGGCCTCTTTCTCATCGCCCTGCGGCGCTCTGCCCAGCAGACGCAGCAGAAACCAGAGGCCGATGGCGAAGATAGCGAGATAAACCAACACGATGGCGATAAACGAGGTCAACACCAGCGAGGGGGCGACAGGCGAGGTGCTGTGCGCGGTGCGCAGCACCCCATAGACGGTCCAGGGCTGGCGTCCGGTTTCCGTCACCAGCCACCCCGCCAGCATGGCGAAAAAACCCGCCGGGGCCATCGCTACCATGCCGCGCTGCAGCCAGCGCGCACTCCAGAGTTTGCCGCGCAGTCGCGTCACCAGCCCGGCCACGCCGAAAAAGATCATCAGCAGCCCCAGCCCCACCATGGCGCGAAACGAAAAAAACACGCCCGGCACCCAGGGGCGCTCATCCGCCGGATACTGGTTCAGGCTATGGATGGTGCCGGAAAGGTTATGGCGCAGATAGAGCGAGCCGATATTGGGAATAGCCAGTTCGGCATGGTTGCGCTGCGCCTGCATATCGGGAATGGCGAAGAGCCGCAGCGGCTCCCCCTGGCCTGGCGGCGGCGGGTTCCAGCTTCCCTCCATCGCCGCGAGCTTCACCGGCTGGTGATCGCGCGTGTTCTCGCCATGCAGGTCGCCCACCACCGCCTGAAGCGGCGCCGCCGCCAGCAGTAGCCACAGCCCCCAGGAGAACATCAGCCGCGCGCCGCGGTTATCGGGATGCTTTAGCAGGTGCCATGCTCCCACGGCGGCTATCAGGCAGGCGGCAGCCAGCATCGCGGCTATCGTCATGTGCGCGAAACGATACGGAAAGGAGGGGTTAAAGATAACGGCCCACCAGTCGACGGGCTGAAAACGGCCGTCCGCGCCAGTGACGAAGCCTGCGGGCGTCTGCATCCAGGAGTTGGCGGAAAGTATCCAGAAGGCGCTGAAAATGGAGCCAGCCGCCACCACGCAGGTGGCGAAGAAGTGCACCCACGGGCGCACCTTGCCCATGCCGAACAGCACTACGCCCATAAAGCCGGCCTCAAGGAAAAAGGCGATCAGCACCTCCATGTACATCATCGGCCCCATTACTGCGCCGGCGCGGCTGGCAAGCGCGCCCCAGTTGGTGCCGAACTGGAACTCCATCAGCACCCCGGTCACTACGCCGACCGCCACGTTAAGCGCGAAAACCCGGCTCCAGTATTTATAGAGGTTGAGGTAAACCGGCTGCTTGCGCCACAGCCACAGCCCCTCCAGCAGCATCAGCCACTGCGCGAGGCCGATGGTAAACGCCGCCAGCACGATATGAAAACCGATGGTAAAAGCGAACTGACTGCGCGCCAGTAGTAAAGCCGTCTCCTGGCTTATCATGCTTCCTCCGCAAAAACTCAGGCGTCGCTTGGTTTACCGCTGAACGACGAAATCGGTTTATCCACTTCTTCCTCCATGCGGCGGGAAAACGCCTTCAGGCCATTTAAAAGCGGCGTAAGCGAATGCCACAGCTCGTCGTCGTGCAGCATTTTCCAGGCGCCGCGCGCGCCGGGCGCGCTGTCGGCCGCGCTTTCCTCCTGCTCTTCGCGGCTGAGTTCGGCCATAAAATCGCGCAGGCCGAAGGCGAGTTTGTACATGCGCTCAGGCGGAATAGTGGAGAGCGCCAGCAGCAGCACGGAGATGTTCTGGATGGTGTTCAGCGAGCCTTTACGGCTCAGGCCGCTTACGATCACCTGCATCCACTCGTTGTTGGACGCCACCAGATCGTTGGCGAGGCGCAGCACGCCATGCTCATGCAGCGTCTGCAACAGGCGCTGAAGTTCTTCCTCGGCGGTGGGGCCGATTTTGGGCGGCTCCACCTGATATTCAATCGCTTTAGCCATTAAAATTTCTCCGGATGCGGTTCCTGTGCGGGCGGCGGGGTATAGTCGTCACGCTGCCATTTCGCCTCGACCGGCACGTGGGTGATAGGAGTGCGCTTGCCATAGCGGAAATTATGCCGGGGCAGGGGAGAGGGATGCGGCTCGCGGGAGAGTTTCTCGAGCTTCACCGCCAGCTCTTTGTAGGCCGGGGTGTTGACCACCGGGTCGTGATGTTCGCCGGTAAGCAGGTTGATGCCCGGCTTGCCCTGATGAATTGAGATAAAGAGCGAGCCGCCGGCTACCCGGTCCGTCACCACGACCGGCACTTCCAGCGAGCCGCGCCGCGAGGTGAGCTTCACCCAGTCCCCCTCTGCAAGGTCGCGTTCGGCGGCGAGCTGCGGGCTGATTTCCACAAACCAGTCCGGCGAGAGCGACATGGTGCGCCCGCCGCGTCCGCTCTGGTTAGTGGACTGGAAATGCTCCAGCATGCGCCCGTTGTTGAGCGCAAGGTCGTACTCTTCATCCGGCGCTTCAGCGGGCGGCTGCCACTCCAGCGGGTAGAGCACGGCGCGCCCGTCGGGGAACGTAAAGCCGTCGGTGTAGAGCAGCGGCGTGCTCTCGCCATCCGGTTTCACCGGCCAGAGCTGCGAATTCCACCCTTCGAGCCGCTCATAGCTTACGCCTGCGAAAATCGTGGCGATGCTTGCCGCCTCCGCCATGATCTGCGAAGGGTGCGTGTAGCCCCAGTCGTGACCCATGCGCGCGGCAAGGTCGGTGAGGATGCGCCAGTCCGGGCGGCTGTCGCCAAGCGGCGCCATCGCCTCGTAAAAGCGCTGGATGCGCCGCTCGGTGTTAACGAAAGTGCCCTCTTTTTCCACGCTCGGGCAACCGGGCAGCACCACGTCGGCGAACTGCGCCGTGCGGCTTAAAAACAGATCCTGCACCACCAGAAAATCGAGGTCGGTAAACCCTTCGTGAACGTTGGTGGTGTCGGCATCCGAAAACGCCGTCTCTTCGCCGATAACGTACATGGCGCGAATCTGCTTCGTGCGTGCGTGCTCGACCATCTCGAAGTTGTCCGAACCCACCTCAAGCGAGAGCCGCTCCGGCTCAACGCCCCAGGCGTTGGCCCATTTGGCGCGCACGCTTTCATCGCTCACCGATTCATAGCCGGGGTAGTAATTTTTCAGGCAGCCGAAATCGCTCGCGCCCTGCACGTTGTTGTGGCCGCGCATTGGGTAGCTGCCAGTGCCGGGGCGGCCGTAGTTGCCGGTCACCAGCAGCAGGTTAGAGAGCGCCGTGCTGGTGTCGGCGCCGTGGCTGTGCTGGGTAATGCCCATCGCCCAGACAATGCAAACCGACCCCGCGTTGCCGATAAGCTCGGCGGCGGCGGTCAGCTCTTCCACGGAAAGGCCCGTCGTTTTCGCGGCGAACTCCAGCGAGAAGGGCGCCAGCGACTGGCGGTACTCATCCACCTGATTGACGTGGTTCGCCAGAAACGCCTTGTCGGCGTAACCGTTGTCAAACAGATAGCGCGACATCGCCGAGGCCCAGACCATATCGGTACTGGGGCGGATGCGCAGGTACAGGTCGGCGCGCTCGGCCATTTCGTGGCGGCGCGGGTCCACCACCAGCAGCTTCTGGCCGTGGTGTTTTTTCGCCGCTTTGAGGCGCGAGGCGATAACCGGATGGTTTTCAGCGGTGTTGCTGCCGACGATAATCACCAGCTCCGCTTTTTGCAGGTCATCGATGGTGCCCGCGTCGCCGCCGTAGCCGACGGTGCGGAACAGCCCTTTGGTGGCCGGGTTCTGGCAGTAGCGCGAGGAGTTATCGACGCTGTTGGTGCCGATGATAAGCCGGGCGATTTTTTGCGTCAGGTAAGCCTCTTCGTTGCTCGCTTTGCTGGAGCCGATAAAGCCAATGCTCTGCGGGCCGTGCTGGTCGCGGATTTGCAGCAGGCGGCGGGCCACCAGCTCCAGCGCCTCGTCCCAGCTCGCCTTGCGAAAGCGGTCGTTCTCGCGTATCAGCGGCGTGGTCAGGCGCTCCTTGTCATTCAGGAAATCCCAGGCGAATTTGCCCTTTACGCAGGTAGAGATGCCGTTGGCGGGCGCATCGGCGACCGGCTGCACCTTCAGCACATGGCGGTCCCGCGTCCACATCTCAAAGCTACAGCCCACGCCGCAGTAAGTGCAGACGGTTTTGGTGCGCTTGATTTCCGGCTGCCGCCAGTGCATGTCCATCACCGAAATGCCGGTGATGATTTCCGCTCCGGTGCTGTTCTCTATCGCTTTCACAAGATCGATCATCGGACGCTTGAGCGTCTGTTTGATGTTGGTGAAAGGCCCGGCGTCGGGCTGCATGGTTTTTTCCAGCAGCGCGTTGCAGGGGCAGACGGTCACGCAGTGGCCGCAGCTCACGCAGCTTGAGCCGGCGATAGTTTCGCCGCCGTCCCACAGCACGCGCGGGTGCGCCATGGTGTAGTCGATGCTCAGCGTCTCGTTTACTTCGACGTTCTGGCACGCCTCCACGCAGCGGCCGCAGAGAATGCACTGGTCGGGGTCGTACGTGTAGAAGGGGTTGGAGTGATCTTTAACGTAAGGTTTGCGCTGGTATTCGTAACGCTGAATGGGGATATGCATATCCGCCATGGTGTTGTGCAACGTGCAGTCGCCGGTGTTGTGTTCGCAAACGGTGCAGTAAAGCTCATGTTTCGCCAGCAGGCGGTCCATGCCTTCGTGCTGCGCCGCCTGGGCTTTTTCCGTGCGGCTGGTTATCTCCATCCCTTCTGCGCTTTTCAGCGTGCAGCCGCGCACCAGTTCGCCCTGGTATTCGACCCAGCAGACGTCGCAGGTCTGCATCGGTTCAAGCGATGGGTGGTAACAGACGTGGGGCAGCGTCAGGCCCCCTGCGGTCAGAAAATCGATCAACGGGACATTCGCAGGGCCAGTAACCGGCCGCCCGTCGTAAAACAGGGTGCAGAGAGACTCACTCATTATGCTTCCTCAACCTTGCCAGTGGCTGTCGGCGAACGGCGCCGCAGCTGATGAGAACGTCTTTTCCCGACGGGATGCGTTCTCGTTATAGTGGTTTAAAGGTAGCTATGGCCTCAGGGCTTCGCCAGAAAGGGATGTTGCGAAGTATGTACGGTAAGGGCTAAGCGAAACGCGAAAAATAGCGCAGTCGCGCAGAAAACAGGCAGAGTAACGTCTGAGAAAACAGGCGGTTTTGCAATTTGTCGCGCATGTCGGTATAACGTTCGCTTATGGATGTTTAGACGTCTGAACGTATAGAAGGTGACATGCAGGAATCGCAACAGCTACAACGCACCATGAAAACCCGCCATCTGGTGATGCTCTCGCTCGGCGGCGTGATCGGCACCGGGCTCTTTTTCAACACCGGCTACATTATTTCCACCACCGGGGCGGCGGGCACGCTGCTGGCCTATCTTATCGGCGCGCTGGTAGTCTGGCTGGTAATGCAGTGCCTGGGCGAGCTGGCGGTCGCCATGCCCGAAACCGGCGCATTTCACGTTTACGCCGCGCGCTACCTCGGCCCGGCCACGGGCTACACGGTGGCCTGGCTTTACTGGCTTACCTGGACCGTGGCGCTCGGCTCAAGCTTTACCGCCGCAGGCTTCTGCATGCAGTACTGGTTCCCGCAGGTGCCGGTCTGGATCTGGTGCCTTGTGTTCTGCGTGGTGATTTTTGCACTCAACGTTTTCTCCACCCGGCTTTTCGCCGAAGGGGAGTTCTGGTTCTCGCTGATTAAGGTCATTACCATTATCGCCTTTATCGTGCTCGGCGGGGCGGCGATGTTTGGCTGGCTGCCGCTGAAAGACGGCTCGCCCGCGCCGCTGTTGCACAACCTCACGGCGGCAGGCTGGTTCCCGCACGGCGTGCTGCCTATTCTGATGACCATGGTGGCGGTGAACTTCGCCTTCTCCGGCACCGAACTTATCGGCATCGCCGCCGGCGAGACCGAAAACCCGCAGCACGTGGTGCCGGTGGCTATCCGCACCACCATCGCCCGGCTGATTATCTTTTTTATCGGCACCGTGCTGGTGCTGGCGGCGCTCATCCCGATGGACCAGGCGGGCGTGGTGAAAAGCCCGTTCGTGCTGGTGTTTGAAAAAGTCGGCATCCCGTATGCGGCGGACATTTTTAACTTTGTCATCCTGACGGCGATTCTGTCGGCGGCGAACTCCGGGCTGTATGCTTCCGGGCGCATGCTCTGGTCGCTCTCTAACGAGCGCACGCTGCCGCGCTGCTTTTCCCGCCTGACGCGTCGCGGCGTGCCGCTGACCGCGCTTTCGGTGAGCATGCTGGGCGGCGTGCTGGCGCTGCTCTCAAGCGTTATCGCGCCCGATACGGTGTTTGTCGCGCTGTCGGCCATTTCCGGCTTCGCGGTGGTGGCGGTGTGGCTGAGCATCTGCGCGTCGCATTACCTTTTCCGCCGCCGCCATCTGGCCGAGGGGCGCGCGCTTGATGAACTGCACTACCGCGCGCCGTGGTTCCCGCTGACGCCGATACTGGGCTTTATCCTCTGCCTGGTGGCCTGCGTGGGCCTGGCGTTTGACCCGAGCCAGCGCATTGCGCTGTGGTGCGGGCTGCCTTTTGTTGCGCTCTGCTATGGCGCCTATTATGTTACGCACGCCTTTTCAACGCGTCAGACCCGTGAGGAACCGCGCCATGCCACTGAATAATCCTTTAAATGCGCTGTTGAGCCAGCAGCCTTATGTCGTGCTGGACGGCGCGCTCGCCACCGAACTTGAAGCGCGCGGCTGCAACCTGGCGGACAGCCTCTGGTCAGCGAAAGTGCTGATGGAAAACCCGGAGCTGATTTACCAGGTGCATCTGGATTACTTTCGCGCCGGAGCGCAGTGCGCCATTACCGCGAGCTACCAGGCCACGCCCGCAGGTTTTGCCGCGCGCGGGCTGGATGAAGCGCAATCCTGCGCGCTGATAGCCCGCAGCGTGGAGCTGGCGCGCCAGGCGCGGGAGGATTTTCTTAAAGAACAGCCGCAGGCTGCGCCGCTGCTGCTGGTGGCGGGCTCGGTAGGGCCGTATGGCGCTTTTCTTGCCGACGGCGCGGAATACCGGGGCGACTACCAGCTTAGCGAAGCGGCGTTTAACGCGTTCCACCGTCCGCGCGTTGCGGCACTGCTGGCGGCGGGGGCGGATCTGCTGGCCTGCGAAACGCTGCCGTCGCTGGCCGAGGCGCGGGCGCTGGCCGCGCTGCTGACAGAGTTTCCTGCCGCTCGCGCGTGGTTCTCGTTTACGCTTCGCGACAGCGAGCACATCAGCGACGGTTCGCCGCTCGGCGAGGTGGTGGAAGCGCTGAAGAATAATCCGCAGATTGTGGCGCTCGGCATTAACTGCATCGCCCTTGAGAAAACCACCGCCGCGCTTTCTCACCTGCACAGCTTAACGCCGCTGCCGCTGGTGGTTTACCCCAACTCCGGCGAGGAGTATGACGCGGCAAGTAAAACCTGGCGCCACCGCGGCCACGCCTGCCATACGCTTGAACACTACCTGCCCGCCTGGCGGGAAGCGGGCGCGAAGCTGATTGGCGGCTGCTGTCGCACCACGCCGCAGGATATCGCCGCGCTTGCCCGTCAGCGTCGCGCGTAGACGCGCGTTTTCCGCCCCGAAAGGGGCGGCTCTCCCGCCTTGTACATTCGGTTACACGCCGATACCAATCACTCACGGAAGCGGCGGCGCGGCTTCTCTATAGTGACTTCAACGGCCCCGCAGTGGGGTAGCGAACAAAACAACGTTGAGGGTAAAGAGATGAAAAAAGTATTAGCACTGATTGTTGCTGCGACCATGGGCCTGTCCGCCGCCGCTTTCGCTGCAGATAACGCTGCTGCGCCGGCTCCGGCTGCCACCGCCACCACTTCCGCGCCGGCGAAAGCCCCGGCTGCAAAAACGCACCATAAGAAAGCGCACAAGAAAGCCGTTGAGCAGAAAGCCCAGGCGGCTAAAAAGCACCACAAAAAAGCGGCTGCCACCACCGAGCAGAAACCGGTAGAACAGAAAGCGCAGGCGGCTAAAAAGCACCATAAAAAAGCGGCTGCCACCACCGAGCAGAAACCGGTAGAGCAGAAAGCCCAGGCGGCTAAAAAGCACCATAAAAAAGCGGCTGCCACCACCGAGCAGAAAAAACCGGTAGAGCAGAAAGCGCAGGCCGCTAAAAAGCATCACAAAAAAGCGGTAAAACACACCGCCGCTAAACCGGCTGCCCAGCCTGCCGCATAAGTTTCATTCGTTTGTCCCCCCGCAAAACACCCGGCTCGCCGGGTGTTTTTTTGTGACGTTTCAGCCGCGCTTACTCCCGGCGCAGCGTCATCAGCAGAATCGGCAACGCCAGCAGCAGCGTCAGCAGATTGGCCGCGCTAACCGCGATGTCGTTAATCAACATCCCATACACCAGCCAGAGCACCAGACCGCAGACAAACATGGCGTACATCATCCGCGAAATACCCTGCGTATTGCGGGTCGTGAGCACTTTTATCGCCTGCGGCAGAAACGACAGCGTGGTCAGGCTCGCCGCCAGATACCCGATTATCTTCACCCATTCCATACCTACGCCCCGACCTGTTCAGCCGTGACCGCCCGATCCGGCTTCGCCGGCGACCGATCGACATGCCGGTATTTATCCAGCAGGTGGATCTGAATGCGGCGCAGCAGATCGCCATTGAGCTTGTAGAAGCGGAAGTAAACCAGCAGCGAAACGAGGAAGAAGATCGCAGGCAGCGCCAGCATGATAAGCTGCATCCCCATCAGGGTGCTGGCGGACTGGGCAGCATTCGGCACATACCCGATAAGACCGAGCGCAACCGCGATAAAGTACGCCGCGAACGCCGCGCCCGCTTTGACTACCAGCGTCTGCACCGAATAGGCGATGCTTTCGCAGCGCACGTTCAGTTTATATTCCCCGTAGTCCACGGTGTCGGCGACCATAATCACCTGCAACACCCAGAAGAAGGCTTTGCCGATGCTAAACAGCACGCCCGCCAGCAAGATGATGACCGCATGGGTAAAACCCGTCATCGCCATCCACAGCAGTACGCCGCTGCCCAGCACCGGCAATATCGACGCTCCGGCCCATAATATCCGCCGTGAGAAGAGTTTCACCAGCTTCGGAAACAGGATAAGAATAAGCAAATTGGCGATGCCCGCATAAGACATGTAGTACGGGAAGAGGTCGACATTGCCGAGCGCGTAAGTGAAGTAATAAATGGCGAAGCCGTCGATAATGTTGGCCGCCGTGTTATAGGCCAGCGCCATAATCAGCAGACAGGCGAGCTGATCGTTTTTAACGATAAGCATCAGCATCTGCTTCAGGCCCATCGTGTCGCTCCCGGCGCCAGCCTGTTTATCCGAAGAGTAAACCTCATGCACGTTGCGCAGGGTGACGAAGGTGGAAAGCACAAAGAAGCCAATCAACACCAGCGTGAACATCTGAAAGCCGAAACCGCGATCCGCACCGCCCACCGCATTTACGAAAGGCAGCGCCACGCCTGCGGTGACAAAGCCCGCAAGGCTTGCGAAAAAGCGCGGGTAGGGCACCAGTTGTTCCCGCTCGCGCTTGTCGAGCGTGATGGTCGGCACCAGCGACCAGAACGGCACATCCATGATGGTGTAGGTAAAACCCCACAGCAGGTAGGTCGCCCAGACCCATACCAGCTGCGTCGCGCCTTCGAAGTGGTGCGCGCTGAACAGCATGTAGAGCACGGCGGAATTCGCCAGGGTGCCAATCAAGATCCAGGGCTTGAATTTCCCCCAGCGTGAGCGGGTACACTCCACAATCCAGCCCATGATCGGGTCCGCCAGCGCATCGAGAATGCGGGCTATCAAAAACAGGGTGCCGACCATGCCGACCGACAGGCCGACAATATCGGTGTAGTAATACATCAGGTACATGTAGACGATGCCGATAGCGAAATCCTTACCAAACGCGCCGAATCCGTAGCTGAGCTTTGTTGTCATTGAAATACTCATAGGGTACCGATTGCCTCTTTCAGTGTCGGGCAGGGGGAGCGCGAAAGCAGCCGGGCTCGTTGGCCCGGCTGCCGTGCAGGCATTAGCGGTGCAGCCAGGCGGGCAGCCAACTGCCGTGGCTGTCGATAAGGTCGTCCACCAGCGCGTAGATCTCCTCAATACCCAGAACGGCGGCAGTATGCGGATCCATCAGCGCGGCGTAGTAAACGTAATCGCGGTTTTCCGTCAACACCGCCTCCGTCAACAGCGTCTGCACGTTAATGTTGGTTTGCATCATGGCGGCCAGATGTGCGGGCAGGCGGCCTGCTTTGGTCGGCTGGATGCCGTTGGCGTCCACGAGGCAGGGCACCTCCACGCAGCAGCCTTGCGGCAGGTTGTCGATAAGCCCATCGTTGCGGACGTTGCCGTAAATCACGCTCGGTTCGCCCGTCCAGACGGCGTTCATGATGGTGCTGGCGTATTCGCGCGAGGGTTTCACGTCGATGCGGTCGGCCGTTTTAAACTGCTCTAACTCCTTGCGCCAGTTCGCTAACTGCTCCACGCAGCGTTTTGGATACTCATCCAGCGGCACCTGATAGCGGGCTATCAGATCCTCGCGTCCGGGTTTGATAAACCAGGGCGTATATTCGGCGAAATGCTCGGAGGATTCGGTCACGAAATAGCCCAGCTTTTTAAACATTTCGTAGCGCACAATGTTCTGGCAGCGCGGGTTGCCGTGCAGGTTAGGCTTCGGCGCGCGTTTTTCGGCATAAGCTTGCAACAGCTCCGGGTAGAGGCTGACGTAGCTGCCGTCCGCGCACTTTTTCTCAAGCGTCAGATAGAACGCCATATGGTTGATGCCGGCGCAGCGATAGCGCAGGGAAGCCGGGTCGAGGTCAAGATCCCGCGCCAGCTCCTCCGCCGTGCCCTGCACCGAGTGGCACAGCCCAACCTGTTTGATGTGCGGGTAGCGGGCATACATCGCCCAGGTGTTCATCGCCATGGGGTTGACGTAGTTGAGCATGATGGCGTTGGGGCAGACTTCCGTCATCTCTTCGCAAATCCGCCAGAGGTGCGGAATGGTGCGCAGCGCGCGCATGATGCCGCCCGGGCCGAGCGTATCGGCGATGGTTTGCTCAAGGCCGTGGCGCTTGCAGACCTCAAAGTCGGTGACGGTGCAGGGCTCATAGCCGCCAATCTGGAAGGCGACGACGACAAAGTCGGCGTCGGCAAGCGCGCTTTTCTGGTCGGTATGGCAACTTATCTGCCCGTGCGCGCCGACGGAGTCCATCAGTTTACGGACCACGATATGCGACTCTTCCAGCCGCGCGGCGTCAATATCCATCAGCGCGACGTGGGCCGCTTTCAGCGCGGGACGCTGAAAGACATCGCCGAGGATGTTTTTCACAAAAACCGTGGAACCGGCGCCGATAAAGGTAATTTTTGGAGCGGACATAGCTTTCTCCCTGGTGTGGTGATGTCTGCTTAGCGTGGCACACCCTTTTTGCGCTATCCGCTCTCTTCCCGGCAGGGCATTCCCGAAACCTCAGATCGCGCCATGCGGCGCGCGGGATCTGAGGTTTCGGGAAAAAAGAGACGATTTAGCAGAGTTAACGGCAACCCGACTGGCTAAACTGGAAGAGCAAGCCGGCATCCGCTGCATGAAAATGAGAATCCAGGAAAGAGGGAGAAGATGGGAAAACTAACGACGCCATCCCCGGCAAGACCGGATATGTGCAGCGGCGATGAGAAAGAGACCCGCGGCCCGCTGTCGCTCTATTCAGAATATCAGCGGATGGAAGTTGAACTGCGCCCGCCGCACGCGATGCCCGCCAGCCACTGGCACGGACAGGTGGAGGTGAATGTGCCGTTCGACGGCGACGTGGAGTATTTGATAAACAATGAAGTGGTGCGCATTAAACAGGGTTACATCACGCTCTTCTGGGCCTGTACCCCGCATCAGTTGACGCGGCCTGGCGACTGCACGCAAATGGCGATTTTCAATCTGCCGATGCACCTGTTTCTCTCCTGGCCGCTCGATCGCGAACTTATTAACCACGTTACTCACGGCATGGTGATTAAGTCGCTGGCCGCCCAGCAGTTAAGCGCCTTCGAGGTGCAGCGCTGGCAGAACGAACTCAACAGCGATAATGAACAGATACACCAGCTGGCGATAGATGAAATCGGCCTGATGCTCAAGCGCTTTAGCCTCTCCGGCTGGCAGCCGATTCTGGTGAACAAAACCTCGCGCACCCATAAAAACAGCGTCTCGCGGCACGCGCAGTTTTACGTCAGCCAGATGCTGGAATTTATCGCCGTTAATTATGATCAGATGCTGACCATTGACGCGATTGCCGAGCATGTAAAGCTCAATCCCAACTATGCGATGGGGATTTTCCAGCGCGTCATGCAGCTCACCATGAAGCAGTACATTACCGCCATGCGCATCAACCACGTGCGCGCGCTGCTTAGCGATACGGACAAAACCATTCTGGATATCGCCTTGACCGCCGGGTTTGGCTCCAGCAGCCGTTTTTACAGCACCTTCAATAAATATGTCGGCATGACGCCGCAAAAGTACCGCAAGCTGAGCCAGCTGCGGCGACGGGGAAACGAACTGGCATAGGCTGGCGCTGCGTCAGCGCATCGTTTGTCTTAACCGTCCGCCGCGCGTTGATGGGCGCTGATGTAACGCTCGCGCCGCGACGCTTTAAGGCGCGTTAAGTCCACCAGCACCAGCCCGTCAATGCAGTCGTTAAACGCCGGGTCGCTGCCGAAGTCGATAAACTGCACGCCGCCGGGTTCGCAAAGCTCCGAATATTGCTTATAGAGCGGCGGAATGCCGCAGCCGAGATTGCCGAGCAGCGTTTTCAGGCGCGTCAGATCTTCCACATAATCTGCGCCGCTGAACTGCGCCAGGGCCTCGGGCAGCGAAACGGGATAAGGGCGACGGGAGGCGGCCAGCGCCTCGGGGGCCGGAAACCAGAGCCGGTAAAACGCCACCAGCAAATCGCGCGCGGCAGGCGGCAGCCCGCCGGAGATAGAGACCGGTCCAAAAAGATAGCGGTAGTGCGGATAACGCGCCAGATAAGCGCCGATGCCGCTCCACAGATAATCCAGCCCGCGACGTCCCCAGTATTGCGGCTGAATAAAGCTGCGTCCCAGTTCAATACCCTGGCTGACTATCGCCTTCATTCGCTCGTCATAGTGGAAGAGCGTATGGCTGTAGAGCGCGTCAAAGCCATGCTGCGCCACCAGCCCGGCGCAGGGGGCGAAGCGGTAAGCGCCGACTATCTCCAGCGCCGCGTCATCCCAGAGGATCAGATGCTGATAGTCGTCGTCGTAACGGTCGATATCGCGGCGTCTGCCGCTGCCTTCGCCCACCGCGCGAAAGGCGATTTCCCGCAGGCGGCCCAGTTCGCGCAGCACCGGCGCCTCTTCCGCGCCGCGCCGCTGCCAGAGGTAAATTGTCTTGCCGTCGGGGGTTTGCCCTAACACTTCCGCCTGCGCCAGCGCGTGGCGCAGCGTGGCGCGGTCTTCCGGTCTGGCGATGGCGCATTCGCTGTTAAAAACGCCCTTGCGGCCTTTACCCAGTTGCTGCACATGGCGGCGAAAGCGCGCCGCCGTCTCTTTCGCCGCGGCGTCAGGCTCATGCCAGCAAGTCCAGGGGATGCGTTCGCCGATGCGCACAGGCAGCGTGGCGCCGCGCTTGCGGAACATTTCGCCAATCAGCATCAGCATGGCGAGCGTGGGAGAGAGCAGCGAGGCGCCGTAAAAAGCGAGGCTGTTGCGCCCGGCCAGGTACGCCGGCAGCACCGTAGCGCGATAGCGGCTGGCAAGCTTAACAAAGCCCGGGTTCCAGGCTTTATCCACAATGCCCTGCGTCGCCGGACGCGACACTTCGCCCGCCGGGAAAAAGATCAGCACGCCGCCGCGCTCAAGCTGCGCTTCCATCTGCTTAATGGCGCTTTTCCGGGTGCGATTGCCCAGATTATCCACGGCGATAAAGAGCGAAGAGAGCGGTTCGAGATGGCTCAACATGCGGTTAGCCACCACTTTGATATCCCGCCGCACGCGGGAGAGCGCGTAGAGCAGCAGCAGGCCGTCAAGCGTGCCGGTGGGATGGTTCGCCACCACCACCAGCGGCCCGCGATCGGGAATTTGCTCAAGCTCTCTTGCCGCGATGTCGCAGCGGATCTGCAGATGTTCCAGCACCTGTTCCACCATATCCAGCCCTTTAAGGTGACGGTGGCGGTCGGCGAAAAGCCGGAATTCCTCTTCGTGAAGCAGACTTTTTAATACGCGCTTTAGCCAGGGGGCGGTGTTGCCGTGGGGGTTAAGGTCGTGCAGAACGTTATCGATACTGAACATGCCAGGCTCTCCTCGCGTTAACGAGGTGAACATAACGAGAAAAGATGACGGCGCCGTGTCAGCACCATGAAGGAAACGTCACAGCGTGAGCGCAGCGAAAAAAGAGCACTTAACGCTTTTTGACGCGAATGCGTCATCAAATGGGCGTAAATAACCTCTCTTTAGCCTGGAATAACGACTTTATGGCGAAAGATAACATGTGTTGTAGCGTAATTGTTAACCATTGAGGTTCTGCCCGTAAAACGCAGGGCTGGTAAGGCATTCAGACGAGTTGGTAAGCGAAAAAGCTCAAAAACGATCGTTAAAAAACGACAATAGCGGGGCTTAATAAAAAGGGCGGCCCGTAAGCCGCCTTTTAACGCATCAGATAATGTTTTTCTCGGCCAGATCGAGCGCGAAATAGGTAAAGATGAGATCCGCGCCGGCGCGCTTAATAGCGCCCAGGCTTTCCAGCACGACGTTGGTTTCATCAATCGCGCCCGCCTGCGCGGCGAATTTGATCATCGCGTACTCGCCGCTCACCTGATAGGCGCCGAGCGGCAGGGCGGTGCGTTCGCGGATATCGCGCAGAATATCCAGATACGGGCCTGCCGGTTTCACCATCAGCGCATCCGCGCCTTCCGCCTCATCCAGCAGAGACTCGCGAATCGCTTCGCGGCGGTTCATCGGGCTCATCTGGTAGGTTTTGCGGTCGCCTTTCAGGGCGGTGCCCGCCGCTTCACGGAATGGGCCGTAGAAAGACGAGGCGAATTTAGTGGAGTAAGACATGATGGCGGTATCGGTAAAGCCCGCCGCGTCCAGCGCCTGACGAATCGCTTTTACCTGGCCGTCCATCGCGGCGGAAGGGGCGATAAAGTCCGCGCCCGCGCGTGCGGCCACCACGGCCTGCTTGCCGAGGTTAATCAGCGTCTGGTCGTTATCCACGCCGTGGTCGCACAGCACGCCGCAGTGGCCGTGGGTGGTGTATTCACAAAAGCAGGTGTCAGACATGACGATCATCTCCGGCACCGCGTCTTTAGCGATGCGGGACATGCGCGCCACCAGGCCGTTTTCATTCCAGGTGTCGCTGCCGCACTCGTCGGTGTGGTGGGAGATACCGAAGGTCATCACCGAGCGGATGCCCGCGTTGGCGATACGCTCAATCTCTTTGGCGAGGTATTTTTCCGGAATGCGCACGACGCCCGGCATCGCAGCGATAGGTTTGTAATCATCCAGCCCCTCTTCAACGAAGATTGGCAGCACCAGGTCGTTGCGGCTCAGCGAGGTTTCTTCAAACATAGCGCGCAGCGAAGGCGATTTACGCAGGCGGCGCGGACGGGAAATCAGGGAGAAATCGGACATGGCGGTTATCTTTTGTCTGCAAGAAAGACCCTTATTTTACCCGATTTATTGCGCGACGTTTTACGATTATGGTCGCTAAACGGCCATCCCTGGCCCTGCAGGGTTAATTCAGGCCCGCTTTATCCAGCCCGTAAGCCGCGTCGGCGGAGCCGGGAGTCGCGCGAAACGCCACGCCCATACGGTTCCAGCTGTTGATGGCGGCTATCTGGAAACTGATTTGCGCAATCTCTTCTTCGTTGAAGTGCTCGCGCACCGCGCCCCACTCTTCGTCAGAGACCTCCTGGTTGGTCAGGCGGGTCAGCGCCTCGGTCCAGGCCAGCGCCGCCCGTTCGCGGGCGGAAAAAAGCGTGGATTCGCGCCAGACGGCGACATGATGCAGACGCAGCTCGCGCTCGCCGTGCATTCTCGCCTCTTTTACGTGCATATCGACGCAAAAGGCGCAGCCGTTAAGCTGAGAAGCGCGCAGCATAATAAGCTGCCCCAGCTCTTTGATGACCGGCTTTTGGTTGAGCGCGGCGCTGAGTTCCATACACTTTTTCGCCAGATCGCCCGCGGCCTGGAAGTAGTTAAGACGTTGTGACATGGTGATTCTCCCGACGTGTTTGAATGAACTGGCGTCATTGTGCCGGGAGTATGGTCTGCCTTACAGGGCCATGTTTTGAGTTTACAGGCAGACCATAAGGCGGGTTACTCTTGCTCTTTAAGCAGTTCGATTAAACGTTCCAGGGCGAAGGCCGCCGCCTGGTCGATAACGGTTTTTGGGTCGCCGTTAAAATGACGCTTTTCCGCCACCACGCGACCATCATTTAGCGCCCAGCCAAACCAGACGGTGCCCGCGGGCGTGCCGTCTTCGCCGCCGTCCGGCCCGGCGTAGCCGCTGACCGACAGGCTGACATCCTCCCCGGAGCGGTCGCGCGCGCCCTGCGCCATCTCTTTTACCGTCTGTTCGCTGACGGCGGTGTACAGGCGCAGCGTCTCTTCGCTGACGCCCAGCATATTCTGCTTCGCTTTATTGGTGTAAGTGGTAAAGCCGCTGGAGAAGAAATCGGTGGTGTCGCCGGTGGCGCATAGCGAATAGGCGATAAGCCCGCCGGTGCATGACTCCGCCGTGGCAAGCTTCAGGCCTTTCGCACGAAGGTACTCTCTGACTTTAGTGGTAGCGCGTTCGATAGCATCATTCATTTTTATCTCCTGTAACCAGAACCCTAAGGAGTATAGATGACACTCTGGCCATTAACGGAGCGGCGAGGCCGGGGTATTGACGCGCTTTTCTTGTGGGGAAGGGGAGGAGGCGTAAAAAACGGCGCAGGCTGACACCCCGCGCCGTAGAGGCATTCAGGAGGCGGGCGTTGGCAAAGGCCTGTTGCCGCTCAGTTCCGTAACCAGATCGTTAACGCCGTCGCTCATGTTCACGAAACGGGTTAAGGGCGAACGGGTCACCACCACGAAAACGCCGATATTATTTTGCGGCACCATCGCCATATAGGTAATAAAGCCGCCGCCGCCGCCGGTTTTTTGAATAATGCCAGGGCGGCCCGCTTTCGGCGCCATGTAGACCCAGCCCAGCCCCAGCGCGTCGGCCCGGCCCGGCACATCCATGCCGACCACGCGGGTGAACTGCGCGCGCTGGTAAATCAGCGTCTGCATCCGGTCCGCCTGCGCGCCGCGTGAATGGAAGTCGGAGGCGAGGAACTGCTGCATCCAGCGCATCATGTCGTCAGGCGTGGAGTACACGCCGCCGCTGCCGATGGCCGCCAGCGTGTTGTTGCAGGGGCTGGCCCCTTTTTCCGCCACCATCAGGCGCTTGCACTGGTCGGGCGACGGGGTGAAGGTGGTGTCTTTCATGCCGAGCGGGCGGGTTATCTGCTCTTCAAAAAGCTGGGGATACGGTTTGCCCGCCGCCCGCGAAAGCGCATCCGCCAGCAGATCAAACGCCAGGTTGGAATAAGAGACGATAGAGCCTGGCGCCGCCTTCAGGCTCGCCTGGCTAATCCAGTTCCAGCGCTGCTCTTTGGTCGGCCAGACAAACACCGGGCGGTGCGCCGCGCCGCCGGGCTGCTCGCGGGGCAGGGCGCTGGTGTGAGTGGCGAGGTTCACAAGCGTAATCGGCTTGCCCTGATAAGTGGGCACGCGCGCGCCGGCAGGCGCATATTTGCTGAGCGGATCGTTAAGCTGCACCACGCCCTGGTCGAGCAGCTTTACCAGCATTTCGCTGGTCATCAGTTTGGTCAGGGAAGCAATACGGATGACCGAATCGAGTTGCGGGCGCACATTATTGCCGGGGCGGGTTTCGCCGAAGCTGCGAAAGACGCGCTGGTTGCCATCGATAACCACCATCGCCATGCCGGTGGCGCCGCTGCCATAAAAAATATGATTGGCATAACGGTCAACGATTTCGGAAGCAAATACCGGGTCAGGCGAGGCGGGGGCAGCCTGGGCCGCAGGCAACACCGCAGCGCTCAGCGCAGCGAGAAAAAGCAAGCAACGTTTCAACGGACGGATCCATACAGTTATTAAGGGGTAAAGGCTATTTATACTACTCTGCGCCGTTGTGCAAAGGGCCGATTAGCGACATAAAACGCGAAAAAGCGTAACGATGAGTAACCACAGCACTTTTTCTTTTCTCCCCTCATACTCTTTTTCACCGTTACGTTGCGCCAGGCTACAATCTTCCCTTTTAATTCATTGTGGAGCCTCTCATGCCAACCCGACGTGTCGTTATGGTTGTTGATATGCAAAACGGCGTCTTCGCCACGCCGCGGCTTAACCGCGAAGCGTGCGCGGCGCGCATCAATGCGCTGACGCAGGCGGCTGACGCCGTTATCTTTATTCAGCATGCCGACGAGGAAGCGTTGCCGGAAGGGAGCGAGGCGTTCGCGCTGCTGGCGGAGCTTAACCAGCCTGAAGGGGCGTTTTACGTGACGAAAAGCGCCTGCGACGCGTTTTATAATACGTCGCTCGATGCGCTGCTGCGCGAGCAAAGCATCGATGAGTTTGTGATTTGCGGCTGCGCGACAGATTACTGCGTGGACGCCACCATCAAAAACGGCGTCAGCCGGGGTTATCGCATTACCATTGCAGAAGACGCCCATACCACCGCCGACCGTCCGGCAGCGCCAGCGGACGTGCTTATCCGTCACTACAACGATGTCTGGCGCTCGTTCATTGCGCCGGCTAATCCGCCGCAGGTGCTTCCCACCCAAACTATCCTTGACGCGTGGCGGACGAACTCACCTTTTCCCGTTTTGTCTTAACAGGCGCAGCGCGGTCTGGCGCCTTTTATTTTTAGCAACAACATTCACCGCGCCTTACGGACGGTTTTAGGTAAGCTAACGCCCTCCGTGGTTAAAAACGGCGAAGATGAAGCGCAGCAACGCGATAACAATCAGAAGTGCAGGAGTGAAGTGATGTTTAAATCTTTTTTCCCCCGGCCGACCGCCTTCTTTGTGTCGGCCTTTATTTGGGCGATGCTTGCCGTCATTTTCTGGCAGGCGGGCGGCGGCGACTGGCTGCTGCGTCTTGCTGGCGCTGAAAAAGAGGTCCCCATCAGCGCGGCGCGCTTCTGGTCGGTGAATTATCTGGTCTTTTACGCGTACTACGCGCTTTGCGTAGGGGTTTTTGCGCTCTTCTGGATGCTCTACAGCCCGCACCGCTGGCAGCACTGGTCGATTCTTGGCTCGGCGCTGATTATTTTCGTGACCTGGTTTCTGGTGGAAGTGGGCGTGGCGGTCAACGCCTGGTATGCGCCGTTCTACGATCTCATCCAGACGGCGTTAAGCGCGCCCCATAAGGTTAAGATCGAGCAGTTTTACCATGAGGTTGGCGTGTTCCTCGGCATCGCGCTGATTGCCGTGGTGGTCGGCGTGTTGAATAACTTTTTCATCAGCCATTACGTGTTTCGCTGGCGCACGGCGATGAACGAATATTACATGGCGCACTGGCAGCGCTTGCGTCACATTGAAGGGGCCGCGCAGCGCGTGCAGGAAGACACCATGCGCTTCGCCACCACGCTTGAAGATATGGGCGTGAGCTTTATCAGCGCGGTGATGACGCTTATCGCTTTCTTGCCGGTGCTGGTAGCGCTGTCGCCTCACGTGCAGGAGTTGCCGATTATCGGGCATATCCCTTACGGTCTGGTGATTGCGGCGATTGTCTGGTCGTTGCTCGGTACGGGGCTGCTGGCGGTCGTGGGCATTAAGCTGCCGGGGCTGGAGTTTAAAAACCAGCGCGTGGAAGCCGCTTACCGTAAAGAGCTGGTCTACGGCGAAGATGACCCGACCCGCGCCAGCCCGCCAACCGTGAGCGAGCTGTTCGCCAACGTGCGCCGCAACTACTTCCGCCTCTATTTCCACTACATGTATTTCAACATCGCCCGCATTTTGTATCTGCAGGTGGATAACGTGTTTGGCCTGTTCCTGCTTTTCCCGTCTATTGTTTCGGGCGCTATCACGCTTGGCCTGATGCAGCAGATCAACAACGTCTTCGGCCAGGTGCGCGGCGCGTTCCAGTATCTGATTAGCTCCTGGACGACGCTTGTGGAGCTGATGTCCATCTATAAGCGTTTGCGCAGCTTCGAGCGCGAGCTGGATAACGAGCCGCTCAACGAGCCGCAGCAGGCGCTGTAACCTCAACGCTCCTTCGGGAGCGTTTTTTTATGCCGTTACGCCAGCCGATTCCGATTCTCCGCTTTTTGCGAAAATGTTACGCTCGGGCGGACTTTTAAAACGAAACAGGAACGGTATGGAAAACGCGCTTCCCCCGATAGCCCGCCCGTCGCGGCGTGCCCTCACGCTTGGCCTGGCCGCTTTTTTCACGCTGGCGGGCTGTACCAGTCAAAAAAGCGAACCAACGGCGGAAAAGGTTAAGCCGCTGGATGTGAAGAGCGTGGTGAAACAGAAAATGCCGGCAAGCGTGAAAGACCGCGACGGCTGGGCGAAAGATATCGCCACCGCTTTTGAAAGCCAGAAGCTGCCCGCTACCGAAGAGAACATCTGCTCCGTGCTGGCCGTGGCGGAACAGGAGGCGAACTATCAGGCGGACCCGACGGTGCCCGGCCTCAACAACATCGCCTGGAAGGAGATTGAGCGCCGCGCCGGGAAGCTGCATATTCCGGCTTTCGTGGTGCGCACGGCGCTGCTGATTAAATCCCCCAACGGCAAAAGCTACAGCGAGCGGCTCGATAAGGTGAAAACGGAAAAGCAGCTGAGCGCCATTTTTGACGATTTTATCGGCATGGTGCCGCTCGGCCAGACCCTGTTTGGCAATCTTAACCCGGTGCATACCGGCGGGCCGATGCAGGTAAGCATCGCTTTCGCCGAGCAGCATGAGCGCGGCTACCCATACAAAATGGAGGGCACGGTGCGCCAGGAGGTGTTTACCCGGCGCGGCGGCCTCTGGTTTGGCACCTATCATCTGCTTAACTATCCGGCGAACTACACGCAGCCGCTTTACCGCTTTGCGGACTTTAACGCGGGCTGGTACGCCAGCCGTAACGCCGCTTTCCAGAACGCGGTCAGCAAGGCGAGCGGCGTGAAGCTGGCGCTCGACGGCGATTTGATTCGCTATAACAGCGACGAGCCGGGCAGTACGGAACTGGCGGTACGCAAGCTCGCCGGCAAAATCGGCATGAGCGACAGCGCCATTCACCGCGCGCTCAGCAAAGGCGACAGCCTGGATTTCGAAGAGACCGATCTTTACCAGAAGGTGTATAAGCTGGCTGAACAAAAGGCAGGCAAAAAATTGCCGAGGGAGATGCTGCCCGGCATTCAGCTGGAAAGCCCGAAAATTACCCGCAATTTAACCACCGCCTGGTTTGCTAAACGCGTGGACGATCGCCGGGCCCGCTGTATGAAGAAGGGTTAGAAAAAGCGCTGGCGCAGGCGCAGATAAAGCGCAAAGGCGCCAGCCATAACACAACCCAGCAGGAAGGGAACCACGCCAAACAGCGTGCTCACCGCAAGCCCCATCTCAATGCGGGGGCGGCCGTTCTCCTGCATCTGCATCAGATGGTCAAACACGCCTGGCGCATGAACCAGCAGGTTCAGAATCTGTGCGCCTACCCAGAAGCAGAACAACACAAACACGGCATAAGCGATATTGCCAGGCAGGGTTGTTTCGCGTTTTTTCCTGGCGAAGCCAGGTTTCGACAACATAATCTCTGCCATACAGACCTCCAGGGGTATACCTGCACGCTGGCGTTATGCCAGCTGACTAGAGGTGAGTTTGACAGGAGTTAACAAATGTCAATATCGGATTTCTGGTAATTTCAGGGGTGGATTACTCCTGGATGTCAGTTTTATGTCGATTCTCACATTTACGTAACTTTATTAATCAACAGGTAACATTTCAGATTTTCCCCATCCGCCGCGATCCGGGCCACAGACAGCCTGAAAAGGATATGCGATGATGGCTTTTTTTCCTCCGGAGCCGCAATGAACCTGCCTGTGAAAATCCGCCGCGACTGGCATTATTATGCTTTCGCGATCGGGCTTATTTTTATCCTCAATGGAATTATCGGTTTGCTGGGCGTTGAGACAAAAGGCTGGCAAAACTACGCCGTCGGGCTGGTGACCTGGGTGATTGGCTTCTGGCTGGCGGGGCTGATTATTCGCCGGCGTCCGGAAGAAGAGAAACCGGACGCGGCAAAAGAATAACCGTTAGCGGGTGATGGCGCTTTTCAGCGCGCTGTCGGCGCGGTGGCGCTCCAGCGCCAGCTCGATCAGGCGCGTGATCAGCGCCTGGTAGCTAAGGCCGCTCGCCTGCCACAGCTTGGGATACATGCTGATATTGGTAAAGCCTGGCAGCGTGTTAATTTCATTAATAATAACGTCGTTATCCGCCGTCAGAAAGACATCGACGCGCGCCATGCCGCAGCACTCCAGCGCCTGATAAGCGCGGATAGCGATGGCGCGGATCGTATCGTTAATATCCGGCGTGATGGCTGCGGGCACCACCACCTGCGCGCCTTTGTCATCAAGGTATTTGGTGTCGTAAGAATAGAACTCGTCGTTGACGACCACTTCGCCGCAGGTGCTCGCTTGCGGCTCGTCGTTACCGAGCACCGCGCATTCGATTTCACGTCCTTTAATGCCCTGTTCCACCACCACTTTATGGTCGAATTCAAAGGCCAGCGCCACCGCCTGGTGAAACTGCGCTTCGCTGGTCACTTTGCTTACGCCGACGGAGGAGCCTTGATTCGCGGGCTTTACAAACAGCGGCAGGCCGAAGGTTTGCTCAAGTTCGCTAAAGCTCACGCGGTTGCGGCTGGCGCGGGTGAGCGTAACGAAAGGCGCCACGTTTAAGCCCGCGTCGCGCAGCAGCCGCTTGGCGACATCTTTATCCATGCTGACCGCCGAGCCGAGCACGCCGGAGCCGACGAACGGCAGGTTGGCCATGCGCAGCATGCCCTGCAGGGAGCCATCTTCGCCAAGCGTGCCGTGCACGATGGGGAAAATCACGTCTACCTGATCCAGCGCCTGACGGCTGTTCGCCTCAATTAACTGCGCTTCGGTCTGGCCTGGCACCAGCGCGACGGTTTTCTCTGAGCGATGAAGCGCGATGCGCGCCGGGTCGTTGGCGTTCAGCAGGTAGCCGGACGCCTCGTTGACGTGCCACTGGCCCTGTTTATCAATTCCCAGCAGTACAACCTCAAACTTCTCTTTATCAATGGCGTCGACGATATTTTTCGCCGACTGGAGCGACACTTCATGCTCCGCCGATTTTCCGCCAAAGACGATGCCCACGCGCAGTTTTGCCATCACACAATCCATCCTGAATGCTTACGAAAGCTGACAACATAGCACGCGATAAGGCGCGTTTCATGCGCTTCCTGCGGTACGCTGGAAAGCGACGGCTATACTCAGGATTCAGGTCAGAAAAAGGGAGAGCGCATGGCGAAAGCGGGAGGTGTGGTGGCGGGAGTCGGGGTAGCGGCGCTTATCGCGTACAGCTTGTATAACTGGCTTCCCGCCTGGTACAACCCCTTTGCGCCGCTCTCGCCCGATGACCCGCCCACCATGGTGACTCGCTATAAGCTGCGCCAGATGGCAAACGAGCCGCAGGCCTGCCTTGCCATCCTCAGGCAGGCGAGCGACAAGGGCATGATTAGCTTTCGCGAGCAAAATAATGTAGCGGGAAAATGTCCGCTCGACGCGCCGGTGCGCGTCACCCAATTTGGCGACGTGCGGCTCAGCAGTTCGTTTCTTGCCAGCTGTCCGCTGGCGCTAAGCAGCGCCATGTATGTCCAGCAGCGCGCAAAGCCCGTTGCCGCTTCCATTATGAAGAGCGAGCTGACGCGCATCGATCATTTAGGCAGCTATGCCTGCCGCAATATCTACAACCGCCCCGGCGCGCGGTTAAGTGAGCACGCGACGGCGGACGCGCTGGATATCAGCGGCTTTCGTTTCGCCAATGGCCAGCACATCACCGTGCTGAAAGGGTGGAACGAGCAAAACGCGCGAGGAGAAACGCTGCGCGCGCTGTTCGACCAGAGCTGTCCGTTCTTCGGCAATTCGCTGGGGCCGGACTATAACGCCGCCCATGCCAACCATTTTCATCTGGGCATGCGGGGGTTCGGCATCTGCCGTTAAAGAGGAAAGTGCGGCAGTGACGGCGGCTTATGTGATAAATATCACAAATAACTCGCTCTGAAAGATAAAATCCTGAAATGAATCAGAGCGCAAGGGATGCCACGCGCCGGAAGCGGGCGGCTGGTATGGTGGGCTTATTCATTTAATTCTTTTTGTCGCGGGCGTATGGAATCCTGGAAGGTCAATATTATCTCGGTCTGGTTCGGCTGCTTTTTCACCGGCCTCGCCATCAGTCAAATCCTCCCGTTTCTGCCGCTCTATGTTGCCCAGTTGGGTGTGACCTCTCATGAAGCCCTGTCGATGTGGTCGGGCTTAACCTTCAGCGTCACGTTTCTGGTTTCGGCGATTGTCTCTCCCATGTGGGGCAGCCTGGCCGACCGCAAAGGCCGCAAGCTAATGCTGCTGCGCGCTTCCCTCGGCATGGCGATAGCGATTCTGTTGCAGGCGTTCGCCACCAACGTCTGGCAGCTCTTTTTCCTGCGGGCCATTATGGGGCTGACCTCGGGTTATATTCCCAACGCCATGGCGCTGGTGGCTTCGCAAGTGCCGCGCGAGCGCAGCGGTTGGGCGCTCAGCACCCTCTCCACGGCGCAAATCAGCGGCGTGATTTGCGGCCCGCTGATGGGCGGTTTTCTGGCGGACCATCTTGGTCTGCGCACCGTCTTTTCGGTGACCGCGCTTCTGCTGATGATAAGTTTCCTGGTGACGCTGCTGCTGATAAAAGAAGGCGTGCGTCCTGCAGGCAGCAAAGCCCAGCGCCTTTCCGGCAAGGCGGTCTTCGCCTCGCTGCCTTATCCGGGGCTGGTTATCAGTCTCTTTATTACCACCATGGTTATCCAGCTTTGCAACGGCTCCATCAGCCCGATACTGGCGCTGTTTATTAAGGCGCTTTCGCCGCAGAGCGACAATATCGCTTTTCTGAGCGGTATGATCGCCGCCGTGCCGGGCGTCTCGGCGCTGCTTTCCGCCCCGCGTCTTGGCAAGCTTGGCGACCGCATCGGCACCGCCCGGGTGTTGATGGCGACGCTTATCTTCGCCGTCGCGCTCTTTTTCGCCATGTCCTTTGTCACCTCGCCAACCCAGCTCGCCGTGCTGCGCTTTCTGCTCGGCTTCGCCGACGGCGCCATGCTGCCTGCGGTGCAGACGCTGCTGGTGAAGTATTCAAGCGACCAGGTAACAGGACGCATTTTTGGATACAACCAGTCGTTTATGTATCTGGGCAACGTGCTGGGGCCGCTGATGGGGGCGGGCATTTCGGCGATGGCGGGCTATCGCTGGGTTTTTATCGCCACCGCGCTGGTGGTGCTGGTGAATGTGGTTCAGTTAGCCTGTGCGCTGCGCCAGCAGCAGTTAAGCGCCTTGCAGCGAAAGCAGGACTTAACTTAATGAAATGTATTGCATTAATCTTTACTTAATAACAATAAGAAAAAAGAAGGGTTTTTTCTGCATATCTGTGCCAGGAATTTAAGTTAAATAACAAAAACGTTTCGCTGTTGCTTGCTTTTTGTTCTGAACCACACTTCCATTAAATTAATATAAAAATTGGTTCATTTTTACTTTGCAACTTTGAAACGGGGTGATAACTTCCCCCCGGTATTAACTAAGGGAATTGGGTTATGAAAAATCTTATTGCCGAATTGCTGGTAAAGCTTGCACAAAAAGAGGAAGAGTCAAAAGAGCTGGTGGCCCAGGTCGAGGCACTGGAAATTATCGTGACTGCCATGCTGCGCCGGATGGAGCAGAAAGAGCAGGAAGCGCTGATTCAGGGCATTGAGGGAGCCTTGCAGGAAGCAACCCCGCCGAGCGAAGTTCCACATCGCGATACTGAATTACTCAACCAATATGTAAAAAAGCTTTTACGGCACCCCAGAAGCTAGTCTGTTAACGGCATCATGGTTCGTCATGATGCCGTCATAATTTGATTCTATCGTCGCGCTGTTGTTATTTCTTTTTTATCTTTTAAAGGTCGAAAATAGGGTGAAAAAGTGCGCGATAGCAATTGCCTTAATATCATCGTTGAGTTGTGTTGTGGCCAGTGTCGCGCATGCAAACCGTCCGGGCTCGATAATCGGGCGGCGCGAGGTGATATTACTCAGCCAGCCGGCGCGCGCCGTCTGACGAGCGATAAAACTGAAGCGTTGGCGCCTCATTAAATAATCGGCCGGCAAAAAAGTATTCTGTGAATTGACGATGGTATCGATGATTCGGAAATAACGGCAGCGCGCAATGACGCCGAGGGTGCCGGCGGCTTTTTTAAAGGTATTGCCGCGCTGCCGCTGACCGACCAGTACACCCGCTATCTCCTTGATAAGAAAACCATAAACTTGGTTTCATTACTGGCGCCGCCGCTTGCGCCGCGGCGTGAAAATTGACAACATCCCGCACGCGGCCGCTGTAGCGTGCATAACCGATCAAGCCCGCTCTTGTGCATCAGGAACCCCCCCGGCCTGTAATAAAAAATGCTACCGGGCAGACATTCCTGACGCTGGCGGGTGGTTTTCCTCCGCTCTCCTGACCAGGCTTAAAGTGCGGCTATCGCTTGCAGGAGAAACAATGAAAACCACGCTGCTTACCGCGCTGGTGATGGGGATGCTCTCTCCAGCGCCGACCTGGAGCGCCGAGCGCGGCGCTCTGCTTCCGCCATCGCGCACCGTCTGCAATCAGCAGGCTACCGCCGCGCAAATCACCGGCGACGCCCGCAAGGTTTATATTCGCAACTGCCTGCAAAATCGCCAGAGCGCGCCTCGCGATAAAAGCCTTACGCCGCGTGAGCAGCAAATGAAAAAATGCAGCGCGCAGACGCAGATGCTGGATGGCGACGAACGCCGCCGCGCGGCAGGCGACTGTATGGCGCAATCTGGCTGGTAGTTCATATGGGTGAGTGGCTAAAACCGCTCACCCGAAATTTCATACTCGGGCCGTTTGCCGCCTCCTTATACTTTGGGAAATGTTGCGAAACCGTCCCGAAAAAATGAATCAACAACAAATATTTAGTCGATGGACCTCCTGGCAGGCCCGCCAACAGGCTCGCTTTACGGATGACTATCTGCGCTCCGGGCAACGCTTCGCACGCCGCATCTGGCTGCCGCGCACGGTAGGCCACGGCATCAGCTTTCTTTTTCTCGCCCCCATTTTGCTCACCCAGCCGCTCTCCGCGTGGTGGTGGCTGGTGCTGTCGATTTACGCGTTTATCTGGCCGCATGTCGCCTGGCTGCTGGCGGACCGCGCCGCGAACCCGATGGCCGCCGAACAGCGTAACCTGACGTTCGATTCAGTGATGGGCGGCGTCTGGATCGGCGCAATTGGGCTCAACGCGCTGCCCTCCATACTTATTCTGATGATGGTCAACATGAATAATATGGGGGCAGGGGGCGTAAAGCTGTTTCTGGTCGGTCTGTTGCTACAAGCGGCGGCCTGCTTTACGACGATTGCGATAATTAACCTGCCGGTGGATATCACCACCACGCCCCTTGAGATGTGGGTTTGCCTGCCCGCGCTGCTTATTTACCCGGTTTTCTTTGGCTTTGTGACCTACCGCACCGCCATCAACCTGGCTGAACGCAAGCGTCGGCTTCAGCTTCTCAGTACCCGCGACGGCATGACCGGCGTCTATAACCGACGCCACTGGGAGCATCTGCTGCATAACGAGTTCGACAACTGCCGACGCTATCAGCGCATTTCCACGCTGTTGTTAATCGATCTCGACCACTTCAAGACGATTAACGATACCTACGGGCATGATGTCGGCGATGAAGCGATTCTTGCCATCACGCAGCATTTACAGCTCACGCTACGCACCACCGACGTTATCGGCCGCTTTGGCGGCGACGAATTTGCGGTGTTTATGACAGGCACGTCGGTGCAGAGCGCCATCGCCGCCATGCACCGGGTGCATGAACATCTTGATGACTATCGCTTTGACTCCGCGCCGGATCTGCGGGTGCGCATAAGCGTAGGCGTGGCGCCGCTCACGCCGCAAATGACCCACTACCGCGAATGGCTGAAAGCGGCGGATAACGCCCTTTACAAAGCCAAAAAAGCGGGCCGCAACCGCACTGAAGTGGCCGCCTGATCCTCCTCGTTTGCCGACCCCGCCATCTCTGCCAGGCTTAAAAGAGCGCTGCAACATAACCGACTCTCGCGACGCGGCGGATAAGCCGCGTCGACGCACAATAACAATCAGGAGGTGCATTGCGATGAATTATCAGTATGTGGCGAGCATGAATGAATTACCGGAAAGCCAGCCGCAGAAAGCGGAAGTGGGCGAAAGCGAGGTGGTGCTAATCCGCACTGGTGAGACGGTGCGCGCATTTCAGAGCAAATGTCCGCATGCGGGGGCGCCGCTGGAAAAAGGCGCGGTCTGCGAAGGGCATCTGGTCTGCCCATGGCATAAAGCGGTGTTTGACATCAGCAACGGTGCATGGCGCGAGCCGTTAGCGCTCTCCAGCCTGCGTCAGTATCCGGTGCGCGTGGAAGAGGGCAAGGTCTACGTGAGCCCGAAGGCGATGTCGCCCGCCTCACGCCCGCAAATTCGCGGCGATGGCTCGCAAACCTTCGTTATCCTCGGCGTCGGGGCGGCGGGCAGCGCGGCGGCCATTACGCTGCGTGATGAAGGCTTCAGCGGCAAATTAATTCTTATCGACCGGGAGCGCGAAGCGCCCTACGACCGCACCGCGCTCAGTAAATTCGTTCCTTCCGGCAAAATGAAAATCAGCGAGGTGCCGCACCCGCTGGATGAAAATTTCTGGCAGCAGCCCGGCGTGGAGGTTATTCGTGAAGAGGTCGAATCCCTTGACCCTTCGCTTCGCGAGCTGCGTCTTGCCAGCGGAGAAACCCTGGCTTTCGACAAACTGTTGCTGGCGACCGGCGGCGCGCCGCAGCGCCCTGCGTTGCCCGGCAACCAGCTAAAAGGCGTTCATGTGCTGCGCAGCATCGGGCAGGCTGAACGCCTGCTCAGGGAGGTCAATAGCGAGCAGCGGTTAGTGATTATCGGCAACAGCTTTATCGCTCTCGAACTCGCCTCAGCGCTGCGCAATCAGGATATCGACGTAACGGTAATCGCACGCCATCCGCAGCCGTTTGAGAAGCAGTTTGGCGAAGAGGTGGCGCGAGGATTTCGCCAGCTGCACGAACAAAACGGCGTGCGTTTTGTCATTGGCGAGCCGCAGGCGCTGGAAGGCGACGACCACGTTCACCGCGTGACGCTCAAAGATGGCCGCCATGTTGCGGCTGAAGTGGTCGTTTTCGCTACCGGTATCCAACCGGTTACGGGTTTTACGCATACGCTGGCGCAGGAAGAGGACGGCAGCCTGCGCACCAACGATCGGCTCGAAGCCAGCGCCGGCATCTGGGCGGTGGGCGACATCGCCAGCTATCCGGCGCCGGAAGGCGTGCGGCGCGTTGAGCACTGGCGCGTGGCGCAGCAGCAGGGGCGTATCGCCGCCCGCAATATGCTGGACAAAAATGAGGTGTTCGACCGTGCGCCTTTTTTCTGGACCACCCATTACGGCACTCGCTATGAATATCTCGGCCACACGAAGAACTGGGATAATTTTAAATTTATCGGCTCCTTTGCAGAGAAAAAATTTATCGCCCTTTACGGTGAAGCTGGCGTGCTGAAAGCCGTGTTCAGCTGCGGCTATTACACCGGCACGGCGGCGCTGTTGCTGCGAATGCAGCAGCCGTTAACCCTGGAAGAAGCGCAGGAGATTATTTTATCGGCGCAGGGGTAATCACCGCAGAGCGTTTTATGCAGCCAGAACAACCGGGGCGTTTATTTAGCGCCCCGGTTTTTTTATGGACATATCAGGCGCGCCGTGGCTTTTCCGTAACGACTCCCCATTGCATAATCGTCCATGCCGCTTATTCGCAGGAAAGTGACAAACGGAACGGTTAATTGTGCAGCAATCACATTTTATGGTGATTAATTGAGCAATAAGGTGACGTCACTCGCCCTTTTATTTTGATGGTTGCGTCACAAAACAGAGGTGTGCAGCATATTTATCCATATCTGCGCCGCTTTAACGCCTGACTCTCTTTGCAGGATTCTTCTACCGTTATCGTGTTGGCAACGTGCCTCTCAACGGGAGAAGTAAAGATGTCCTCGGTAAGTGATGTCACGCCTGGATTAACCGCGCACGAGCGTAAAGTGCGCCGCATGAATCTCTTTGTTTCCGTGTCCGCCGCCGTCGCCGGGTTATTGTTCGGCCTTGATATCGGCGTTATTTCCGGAGCTTTGCCTTTTATTACTCACCATTTCTCCCTGAGCAGCCGGGCGCAGGAGTGGGTGGTGAGCAGCATGATGCTAGGCGCTGCGCTTGGTGCGCTTTTTAACGGCTGGCTCTCCTCGCGGCTGGGACGAAAATATAGCCTGCTGGCGGGGGCAATCTTATTTATTCTCGGCTCGCTGGGCTCTGCTTTCGCCACTTCGCTTGAGATGTTACTGATTTTCCGCGTGGTGCTGGGCGTGGCGGTGGGTATCGCCTCTTATACCGCGCCGCTCTACCTCTCTGAAATGGCCTCGGAGAACGTCCGCGGCAAGATGATAAGTCTCTATCAGCTGATGGTGACGCTTGGGATCCTGCTCGCCTTTTTATCCGACACGGCGCTGAGCTACAGCGGCAACTGGCGAGCCATGCTCGGCGTGCTGGCGTTGCCCGCCATCGCGCTGCTGATTATGGTGATTTTCTTGCCCAACAGCCCGCGCTGGCTGGCGGCGAAGGGGATGCATATCGAAGCGGAAGAGGTGCTGCGCATGCTGCGCGACACGTCCGAGAAAGCGCGTCAGGAGCTTAACGATATTCGTGAGAGCCTGAAGGTGAAGCAGGGCGGCTGGTCATTATTCAAAGCCAACCGCAACGTGCGCCGCGCCGTTTTTCTCGGCATGCTGCTGCAGGCGATGCAGCAGTTCACCGGCATGAACATCATCATGTATTACGCGCCGAAAATTTTTGAGATGGCCGGGTTCGCCAGCACTGAACAGCAGATGATAGCCACGGTGGTCGTGGGGCTGACCTTTATGCTCGCCACGTTTATTGCGGTGTTTACCGTGGATAAAGCCGGGCGCAAACCGGCGCTGAAGATAGGCTTTAGCGTCATGGCCATCGGCACGCTGGTGCTGGGCTACTGCCTGATGCAGGTCAATGGCGGCGACGTCTCGCGCGGCATCTCCTGGCTTTCTGTCGGCATGACCATGATGTGCATCGCCGGTTATGCCATGAGCGCCGCGCCGGTGGTCTGGATCCTGTGCTCTGAAATCCAGCCGCTGAAATGCCGCGACTTTGGCGTCACCTGTTCAACCACCACCAACTGGGTGTCGAACATGGTTATCGGCGCGACCTTCCTGACGCTGATTGATAACGTCGGCGCGGCGGGCACCTTCTGGATCTATACGCTGCTGAATGTCGCCTTTATCGGCGTCACCTTCTGGCTTATTCCGGAGACCAAAAACGTCACGCTGGAACATATCGAGAAAAACCTGATGGCGGGCAAAAAGCTTCGCGACATCGGACGATAAAAAAAGGCCCCTGCGGGGGCCTTTTTCTTACCCTTTGCTGAGCTTTTCCGACTTCGCCATGCAAGCCTGCATCGCTTCAATCACGGCGGAACGCAAACCGCGCTCCTCCAGCACCCGTACCGCCTCGATAGTCGTGCCGGCAGGGGAGCAGACCATATCTTTCAGTTCGCCCGGGTGTTTACCGGTTTCCAGCACCATTTTCGCCGAACCCATCACCGCCTGGGCTGCAAATTTATAAGCCTGCGCGCGCGGCATGCCGCCCAGCACGGCGGCATCGGCCATCGCTTCGATAAACATAAAGACATACGCCGGGGCCGAGCCGCTAACACCCACAACCGGGTGAATCAGGTATTCGGCCACCACTTCCGCTTCGCCGAAGCTTCTGAAAATAGCCAGCACGGCGTCGATATCGTCCGCCGTCGCCAGCGCGTTGGGGGTGATGGAGGTCATGCCCGCCTGCACCAGCGACGGTGTATTCGGCATCGTGCGGATGATTTTTCGGTCGTGGCCCAACGCCGTGGCGAGCTGATCCAGCGTAACGCCCGCGGCGATAGAGACCACCAGCGACTCTTTATTGAAGCTGGAAGCGATGTCGCTCAACACTTTCACGGTAATGTTCGGCTTCACTGCGCTAAAAACGATATCGGCGGTTTGCGCCACTTCCTGCGCGCTCCCGGCGCCGTTGATGCCATACTCCTCCTGAAGCTCAGCGACATTTTCCGGCGTCGGCGTATATACCCAAATCTGGTCCGCCCGCGCCTGGCCGCTGGCGAGCAGCCCGCCCAGGATAGCCTTGCCCATATTGCCGCAACCGATAAACCCTATTTTCTTTTCCACAGCTTCACTCCGTTTCTGTCGCGTAAGTAGTCAGAAGGGGTATAGCTTAACGCGCTTTCGGGCGATTCGTTAAGGCTTCGGCTAGGCTTAAATGAAAAACCAGGAGGCTGATATGGATAAGACAACGGATGAATACCGCAGTCGTCACTATCCGATTCAGGAAGATATGCGCGCCCAGCGAGTGGAGTGGGTACTGCAGCGTAGCGGCAACTGGCTGCTTTATGTCATTGTGGTTATCGCCTTGCTTGGCGGCTTCTCCGACGGCTGGCTGAGCGAAACGTCAAAGGCGAACGCGCAGGGGACGCTGACGGTGGAATATCAACGTTTTTTGCGCTCAGAGAGCGATGAGCCTTTCACGCTGCGTATTAAAGGCGAGCCTGATAAACCGGTAACCGTGCGGCTTGCCGGCGACTTCATGGATAAGTTTGTTATCCAGACGCTGCGCCCGCAGCCGCTGGTCACGCACTCCTCAACGCATGAAATCTCGCTGACCTTTCCTGCCACCAAAACGGGAGAACACGCCGTCTGGTTGATGACCCAGCCGCAAACGGCAGGGCTTTTCACCTCGCAGATCGCGCTTGAAGGCGCTGACGCCGTCACGCTGAAACAGTGGGTTTATCCCTAGGAGAGAAAAATGGAAAGCGTACTTCGCGCTGCGGGAATGTACGTGCTGCTGCTGATTGTGTTGAAAATAGCCGGGCGGCGCACGCTGCTGGAGATGAATTCCTTTGATTTCGTGCTGCTACTGATTATCAGCGAGGCAACGCAGCAGGCGCTGCTGGGCAACGATTTCTCTTTGACCGGCGCGGCGATTACCATCATCACCCTGATCGTGCTCGATATTCTCTTTAGCTACCTGAAAAATACGATCCCGCGTCTTGATCTTATTATTGACGGCTCGCCGCTGATACTGGTGGAAAACGGCAAGCTGCTGGAGAAGCGAATGCGGCGCTCGGGGATTTCCGAAGAGGATATTTTAAGCTCGGCACGCACTAGCCAGGGCATTGAGCGGCTGGATCAGATAAAATTCGCCATTCTTGAGAAAAACGGCAAAATTGCCGTTATTCCCGCCGAAAAACAGGAGTCGTAATGCCAGTCTGGGTGGATGCCGACGCGTGTCCGAATGTTATTAAAGAGGTGCTGTTCCGCGCAGCGGAGCGCACGCAAACCCCCGTCACGCTGGTGGCGAACCAGAATATCCGGGTGCCGCCATCGCGGTTTATACGCGCTATGCGCGTGCCGGCGGGCTTCGACGTAGCGGATAACGAGATTGTGCGGTTATGCGAGCGGGGCGATCTGGTGATTACCGCGGATATCCCGCTGGCGGCGGAAGTGCTGGCGAAAGGCGCGGCGGCGCTTAACCCGCGCGGCGAGCTTTATAGCGAAGCGACCATTAAAGAGCGCCTCACGATGCGTGATTTTATGGATACGCTGCGCTCAAGCGGCATTCAGACCGGCGGGCCTGACAGCCTGAGCCAGCGCGACCGGCAGCGTTTTGCCGCCGAGCTCGATAAGTGGCTCAGCGGCAAAAAAGGTTAAGGCTTAAACCCAGCTGTCGTCGTCGCCGCCGAAGTCGTCACCGCCAAAATCATCGCCGCTGAAGTCATTGTTGATATCTTCACTGGCGTAATAGTCGTTGGTGTCGTCTTGCTGCAGCCCGGCGTCCTGGTTCAGCAGCTGGCTGTCATCGGCCTGGTTGTAATCCTCCACCGCGTTAACCGCGCTGTTATCAGCCGGTTGCGCCGGTTCATTGATAATATTCACAATCTCTTCCGGCTGGTGATGGCTGAACATGCTGGTGAGCATGTTGCCAAGCACCACGCCGCCCGCCACGCCTGCCGCCGTTTGTAGCGCGCCCGCCATAAAGCCGCCACCGCGCGGCGCGCTGTAGTTTTGCTGGGCGTAACCCTGCGCAGGGGCATTGTTATAGCTGCCCGGCGCGGCGCCCTGGTAGTTTTGCGCGCCAGGGATAGGGTCTGCGCTGCGACCCGTCTGCGCCTGCTGTTGTGGTTCGCTCGCGCGGGAACCGCCGCCAAAGAGGCCCGCCAGGAAGCCGCCGCTGCTCTGCTGCTGTTTCGCGGCGTGCTGTAGCTGCGCGACCTGCGCTTCCAGCCCCTGAATACGGCTGTTGAGCTCTTTAATCGCCGCTTCCTGAATAAGGATCGTCTGCGCCATGTAGTAGCCCGCCGCGGGCTGCTCGCGCAGGTGTTGTTCGATTAACTGCTGGGCTTGCGCGTCGCGCGGCGCGCTGTTGGCCTCAGCGGTTTTCAGTCTGGAAAAAAGTCCATCAATCAGACGTTGTTCTTCCGATTGCATGATTTACACCTCTGTCATTGAGTCATAAAACTAAGTCTGGAGAAAATTTGGCGGTTGTAAACAGCCTGATTCGTAAAGCTATTAAGAAATGTGTTACCGAAGGCTCGCCCGCAGGGGCTTGTGCCCGGCCATCTTTTTCAAGTAAGGTGGGCGCTCTCAAATGTGCCAGATAAGCTTTACAGCTGACTCCAGGTTTCAAATGAAATTAAATTGTAAATTCAGAGAGTTGAAACATAGCTGTAACTTTTATTTTACGCCTGTCTTGCGTACTAGTTTAATGATATGATGACGCACCCGTCATCATCTTTACGCTTAATCTGTCCTGGCAACAGCGACTGAGGATAATCCATCCATGACCCAACCCATTTTCCTGGTCGGCGCCCGCGGTTGCGGCAAAACCACCATTGGGAAAGCTCTGGCGAAAGCCCTGGGGTACGCCTTTGTCGATACCGATCACTGGCTGCTGGAAAGCACGCGCATGACCGTCGCAGAAATTGTAGAAAGCGAAGGGTGGCCGGGATTCCGCGCGCGTGAAACGCAGGCGCTTAAGTCGGTCACCGCGCCTTCCACGCTCGTCGCGACCGGCGGCGGCATGGTCCTCGCGGCGGAAAACCGTCAGTTTATGCGCGAGAAAGGTGCGGTTATCTATCTCCAGGTGGAGCCGGAAGAGCTGGCGCGTCGTCTGGAGGCGTTTCCGGAAGAGGGGCAGCGTCCTACGCTCACCGGCAAACCGGTTTCGCAAGAGATAAGCGAAGTGCTCGCCGACCGTGAGCCGCTTTACCGTCAGGCCGCCCATCATGTGATTAACGCAGCCCGGTCCCCGGAGCAGGTTGTCGCGGCAATCCTCGCGGCATTGCGTCTGGCTCAGGCAAGCTAACCTGCGGGATTGTCTATACTTACTGCTTCTTCACCATAAAAAGGAAGCATTATGCCGACAAGACCCCCTTACCCCCGCGAATCGCGCATTGTTACCGTTGAAAAGGGCGGTACAGACAAAACCGTCACCTGGTACCAACTGCGCGCGGATCATCCGGAGCCGAATACGCTTATCAGCGAACACCCGACCGAGCAGGAAGCGCTGGACGCGCAGCGCCGCTATGAAGACCCGGATAAAACCTGACCGCCATGACAAGGGAAGTGGGTTGCATAAGCAACCCTGTCCCTGATTCTGAAAATCGTCCCCGCAGTGAATTATCACACCATTAATCCATTCGCTTCGTTAATAATCCGTTACTATTAAGTTATGCCTTGCGGTGAATGCAGCCAAAAGCCGGGAAGCGCATAAGAGGAAAACTGCTACGCTTTTTGATCTCACCTATCAATCCTGCCAGGTCAGGTAGCCTGCGTCGCAGCAAACTGTCGCAGCAAACTGGAGTTAAGAAAGGCGGAATAAGAATGAGTGCAACCTTGGCGATACTTACTGTCGGTGTGGTGCCGGTAAGTGCAGTTCTGCCGCTATTAACCGAACACATTTCTGAAGACCAGATAACCCACATCAGCCTGCTTGGGAAGATTACCCGCGAAGAGGTAATGGAGGACTACTCGCCTGACCCGGGCGATGAGGTCATGCTGACGCTGCTTAACGATAACCGCGCGGCGGAGGTTTCGCGCAATAAAGTGGAGAAGGCGCTGCAGGGCCTGGTCGAGGTGCTGGATAACCAGGGCTACGACGTTATTTTGCTGATGAGCACCTACCGCTTCAACTACCTCAAAGCACGCAATTCCATGCTGCTGGAGCCGGAGCGTATTATCCCGCCGCTGGTGGCTTCTATTGTCGACGGGCATCAGGTGGGGGTCATCATTCCGGTGCCGGAGTTGTTAAATGTGCAGGCGCAAAAGTGGCACACGCTGGAGAAAGCGCCGTTTTACGCGCTGGCGAACCCGGTATTTGGCACCGATGAAGAGCTGGTAAACGCCGGACGCGAACTTGTTGGCCGCGGCGCCGATGTGCTGGTGCTCGACTGCCTCGGCTTTTATCAAAAACACCGCGATCTACTGCAAAAAGCGCTGGATGTGCCGGTACTGCTATCAAACGTGCTGGTAGCCCGCCTGGCGGCGGAATTGCTGGTCTGAGAGGCGTTAACAATTTGCGTGACAGGCCGACGGCTTGCCCTCTATATTGTTTTTCCAACCATTTTTAAAAGGGCCAGGCCATGCTTCAGAGTAATGAGTACTTCTCCGGTAAAGTGAAATCCATCGGTTTTACCAGCAGTAGCACGGGCCGCGCCAGCGTAGGCGTGATGGAGCCGGGTGAATACACCTTCGGCACCGCGCAGCCGGAAGAGATGACGGTAATAAGCGGCGCGCTGCATGTTCTGCTGCCGGGCGAAACGGAATGGAAAACCTACGAAGCGGGCCAGTTGTTTAACGTGCCGGGCCACAGTGAGTTTCATCTGCAGGTGGCAGATACCACCACTTACCTCTGCCGCTACCTTTGATAGCCGAACCCTGTAAAAAAGCACCGTTAAACGGTGCTTTTTTCTTTGTGGCGCAACACGAGGATTAGCGCTGCGCTTCGCCGCCCAACCCTTCCACCAGGTTCTGGATAAGCGCCGACAGTTCGCCGGTCATTAGCGTGAAGTCGGCGTCAAAACGCGCCGCGACATCTTCCCGGTCAATATCTTCGTTCTGGTCGCGCAGCTCATCGGCGAATTTCAGCCGCTTGATTGAACCGTCGTCGGCCAGCACAAACTGGATGCGTTGCTGCCAGTCGAGCGCCAGTTTGGTGACCACTTTGCCCGTTTCGATATGCACCGCAATCTCGTCGCTTACCAGCTCCTGCTGTTTGCAGCGGATCACGCCGCCGCCTTCAAGAATCGCCTTCAGTTCGGCCTCATCCAGCAGCTGGAAGCCCTGCGCCGCGCTGCCGCTGCGCACCCATTCGGTCAGCGTCAGTTCGATAGGCGTCTCAAGCGTCAGCGGCACCACCGGCAGCGAACCCAGGCTCTTGCGCAGCAGCGCCAGCGTATCTTCCGCTTTTTTGGCGCTGGCGCAGTCCACCATAATGAGTCCGTTGACGGTATCTATCCACATCATGGTCTGGCTGAAGCGGCTGAAGGCGCGCGGCAGCAGCGAATGCAGCACTTCGTCTTTCAGCGAGTCTTTCTCGGTTTTTTTCAGCTTGCGGCCCTGGTCTGCCTCAAGCTTTGCGATTTTCGCTTCCAGCGCCTGCTTGATAACCGGCGCGGGCAACATTTTTTCTTCTTTGCGGGCGCAAATCACAATCTGTCCGTTGGCGGCGTGGGTTAATGCATCACTGTGCGAGCCCATGGGCGACACCCAGCCGGTTTTCGCCATATCCTGGCTACCGCAAGGGGTAAAGGAAAGGGGCGCTAACTGTTTCTCCATCTCATCCGCGCGAAGGGAAACGTCGCGGTTTAAACGGTATACCATTACATTTTTGAACCACAGCATAATCTTTTCCACGGCCTGCTTATTAAACGCAGCGGGCATGATAGCGAATCGGGGGTTCCGTTTCATTGCCTTTCCGGGGCGCGCCTTCTACTCTCTTGATAATTCATCAGATATAAGGAGCAACACGTGCGTATTGGGATTGACTTAGGCGGTACCAAAACTGAAGTCATCGCGCTCAGCGACCAGGGCGAACAGCGTTTTCGCCACCGCCTGCCGACGCCGCGCAACGACTATCATCAGACCATTGAAACCATCGCCGAACTGGTGCGTCTGGCGGAAGAGGCGACCGGCGAGCGCGGCACGGTCGGCGTAGGGATCCCCGGCACGATTTCGCCTTATACCGGCGTGGTGAAAAACGCCAACTCCACCTGGCTGAACGGCCAGCCTTTCGATAAAGATCTCAGCGCCCGGCTGGGGCGTGAGGTGCGCCTTGCGAACGACGCCAACTGCCTTGCCGTTTCCGAAGCGGTGGATGGCGCGGCGGCGGGCGCGCAGACGGTTTTCGCCGTGATTATCGGCACCGGCTGCGGGGCGGGCATCGCGCTTAATGCCCACAGCCATATTGGCGGCAACGGCAACGCGGGCGAATGGGGGCACAATCCGCTGCCGTGGATGGACGAAGATGAGCTGCGCTATCGCGAAGAAGTGCCGTGCTACTGCGGCAAACAGGGGTGTATCGAAACCTTTATCTCCGGCACGGGCTTTGCCACCGACTATCAGCGCCTGAGCGGACATGCATTAAAGGGCAACGAAATCATTCGCCTGGTAAGCGAGCAGGACGCGCTGGCGGAGCTGGCGCTCAGCCGCTACGAGCTGCGGCTGGCGAAGTCGCTGGCGCATATCGTGAATATTCTCGACCCGGACGTGATTGTGCTGGGCGGCGGCATGAGCAACGTCGACCGGCTCTATAAAACCGTGCCGCAGCTCATCAAGCCGTGGGTGTTTGGCGGCGAGTGCGAAACCCCCATTCGCAAGGCGCGACACGGCGACTCCAGCGGCGTGCGCGGCGCGGCGTGGCTCTGGCCGCTCGGTGAGTAAAGGCGAGGGCGCGTAAAGCGCCCTTTTTTACGGCACCGCAAACTCGCGCGCGAGCCGGCTGAAGCCCAGGCCGTTCACCTTTTTCACTTTGATTTGCACCGGGATGCGCTCTTTCATCGCTTCAACGTGGCTGATTACGCCAATGGTTTTGCCGCTGGCGTTCAGCGCGTCGAGGGCGTCCAGCGCCGTATCAAGCGTTTCGGCGTCCAGCGTGCCGAACCCTTCGTCAAGGAACAGCGAATCGATGCGCGTTTTATGGCTCACCAGATCCGAGAGCGCCAGCGCCAGCGCGAGGCTCACGAGGAAGCTTTCGCCGCCGGAAAGCGTGCGGGTGTCGCGCACCGCGTCGGCCTGCCAGGTATCGACCACCTCCAGCTCCAGCTCCTCGCTAAGCTTGCGCTTGAGCAAATAGCGCCCGTGCAGGCGCGTGAGCTGGTTGTTGGCGAGCCAGACCAGGTTATCAAGCGTCAGCCCCTGAGCAAACTTGCGGAATTTGTCCCCTTTTTGCGAGCCAATCAGCAAATTGAGATGTCCCCACTCCGCCAGGGTGCGCGTCGCCTGCGCAATCTCCTGCATCAGCGTCTGCAACTGCGTGCGGTTATGCTCATCCTGGCGCAGCTGCTGGCGGAGTTCGCCCTGGCGGCTGGCGTTGTCGCGAAGCATGCCGGCGACTGAGGCCAGCGCCTGCTGCAATGCTTCGCTGTTTTCTTGCTCGCTTAATTCTGCCGGACGTTGCGTAAGGTGCTGCGCCAGCTGGGCCTGCGCTTGCTCCAGCAGGGTTTGCTGTTGATGCAGCTGCCGCTCCAGCCGCGCTTTCACTCCTTCCAGCTCGCGAAGCGTCGCCTCGTCCAGCAGGGCGGCGGAAAAGGCGGCCTGTTCGCTGAAGGGGCTGGCCGCCAGCGCCGTTTCAAAATCGACACGGGCCTGCTGACAGCGCGCCTGCTCCTGGCGCATCTGTTGGTGCAGCGCCTGGCTGCGCGCCTCAAGCGAAAGGCAAAGCGTGTGGCTCTGCTGGCCTTCGCTAAGCGCTGCCTGCCGCTGCGATTCCGGCAGCGGCGCCACCTCCTGCTCTTGCGGCAGGGCGGTCAACAGCGTTTCATAGTGGGCGCGTTTTTCGCGCAGCTGCGTCTGCTGCTCCTGCTGCTGCTGCCAGGTTTTCGCTTCCGCCTCGCGTTCGCTGAACCAGCGCGCCTCGTCGCCCGGCTGCGGCGGCGTCAGCGCCAGCTCGCTGAGCTGCCGATGCAGGCTTTCCTGCTGCGCCTGGCAGGCGGATTCTGTCTGCGTGAGCTGCTGCTGCGTTTGCTGGCGCTGGTTTTCCAGCAACTGATGCTGCTGGAGGCGATGAAGCTGCTGTTCATGCTGCGCCTGTTCCTCAAGCCAGGGGGCGATATCGTCCTGCGGCAGAAAGGCTATCTCCAGCGCCGCGCAGAGAGCATGCCACTGTGAGGTGAGTGCTTGCTCCTCTTGTGCAAGGCTTGCCGCTTCGCTTTCCAGTTGCTGCTTCTGCTTTAACAGACTTTCTTGCTGGCCGCGAAGGGTGGCGCCTTCTTTACCCAACTCATCTTTTTCCTGCTCAAGCAACGCCAGCCGCTGTTTATTGAGATCGGGCTTCAGCGCCTGGTAGTGTTCCACGGCCGGGTGTTCCGTCGCGCCGCAGAGCGGGCAGGGACTGCCGGGCTGCAGGCGGTTGCGCTCCTCCACAAGGCTTGCGATGGCGCTCTCCAGCTCGCAGACTTTTTTCGCCTGCGCCACCTCTTCCTGTTTGGCTTTGTAGCGCTGGCGCTTATCGGCAAGCTGTGTTTCCAGCTGTTGTAGCTCCTGCTCAAGCGCGGCCTGCCTTTGCGCCTGGCGGGTTTTGCGCTGGGCCAGCGGGGCGAACTGGGCGTGCAGGACGGAGAGCTTTTCCCGCGTGGCGCGCAGGCGGGTGCTGGCGGCGAGCTGTTCGGCAATCTCATCGGGGGAGAGCGTCAGGCTGACCGGAGCCAGCGCCGCGCGTTTTTGCTCAATCGCCGCGAGACTTTCGCGCAGCGTCTGCGCCTGCTGCTGGTCGCGCTTTTGCTGGCTGAAGGCGGCCCGCCAGCCCGCCAGCTCGCTGCTCCACTGGCGAAAGCGTTCATGTTCAGTAAGCCACGCGGCAAGCTGGCGCAGCCCGTCATCGCAGCGCGCAAGCTCGTCGGCGGCCACCTGGCGGATTTGCTGACGTCGGGTTCGGGCAGTGTGTAAGCGAACGCTTACTTCTTCGTACTGCCGTTGGGTTTCGGCGTGCGCCGCTTCCTGTTCCTGCAAGCGTTGCCAGTAAGGCCGCAGTTTTTCCGCGGGCAGAGCGGCTTCAAGCTTTGCAAGATCCGGCGCGGCGGCCTGTAACGCGCGCGCGGCGTTTTCCACACCGCTGCGGGCCGCCGCCTGCGCCTGCTCAAGCTTCTCGGCGTGCGTGAGCCATTCGTACTGGCGCTGCGTCTGTTGCTGGCGCGACAGCAGCGCATTTTCTTCATCAGTAAGCGCCTGCAAACCTGAGCGCAACTGTTGTTGCTCTTCATCGCTCAGCAATTTCACTCCCTGGGCCTGCGCTTCCCGTTTTTCCAGCTCCGCTTTGGCGAGCTTATGCTGTTCAAACACGCGGGCGGAAACCTGACCATAAATCTCGGTGCCGGTCAGCTCTTCCAGCAGTTCGGCGCGGTCTTTGGCGTCGGCATTCAGAAAGGCGGCGAACTGCCCCTGGGAGAGCATCATCGAGCGGGTGAAACGGTCGTAGTCGAGGCCAGTCAGGGTGGCGATGCGATCGAGCTTGTCTTTTACTTTGTCGGCGAGGATTTTGCCCGAATCGCAGCGCGCCAGCTCCACGCGCGGCGCCTGGAGCTTGCCGTCCGGCTGGTTGCGGGCGCGGTACTGGCTCCAGAAAGCGCGGTAGGCCACCCCTTTCACTTCAAACTCCACCTCCGCCAGACACTCGGCGGTATCGCGGGTCATCAGGTCGTTTTGCGTCTGTGAGATAGTGTTCAGGCGCGGCGTCTGGTGATAAAGCGCAAGGCAAATGGCGTCCAGCAGCGTGGTTTTCCCCGCGCCGGTCGGGCCGGTGATGGCGAACAGGCCGTTGCTGGCGAAGGGTTCGGCGGTAAAGTCGATTTTCCATTCGCCCTTAAGCGAGTTGAGGTTTTTTAACCGCAGGCTGAGTATTTTCACGCCTCTTCCTCCTGATGCAGGCTTTCCAGCGTTTGCGCGAAGAGGGTGCGAAGCCGCCGCGCTTCCTCTTCTTCCAGCTGTTCCTGCTGCAAACGGCGCTCAAAAACCTCCTCAACGCCCAGCTCGCTCAGCGTTTCGGTTTGCAGCGTACCGAGGTTTTTCTCGCGCAGCTCGCGGCTGCGGCGCAGCAGCACCACTTCCACCGGCAGGTCTTCGGTGAGCTGAGTTATCTGGCGCTGCATGTCGTGCAGGAACTGTTCGGTAGCGATTTCAATATCAAGCCACACTTTCGGCCCGGCGGGCGCGTCGCGCCACTGGTTCAGCGCCTGGGCAATCTCCTCAAGCGTGCCTTTTACCACCGCGAGCGGCTGGCTTACCGGCACCGGCAGCGCGGTCACGTCGCGCAGCTTGCCCTGCGTGAACTCCACCAGAAAGACGCTTTTTTCTTTACCCGTTTCATCAAAGCTCAGGGCGATGGGCGAGCCGCTGTAGCGAATATGGTCGCTTGCCGCCACCTTCTGGGCGCGGTGAATGTGGCCGAGCGCGATGTAATCCGCCGCCGGGAAGAGGTGAGCGGGAAAAGCGTCCAGCGTGCCGATGTAGATATCGCGCACCGCGTCGCTTTTGGTTACGCCCACCGTGGTGAGGTGGCCGGTGGCGATGATGGGCAGCGCTTGTTCGCCGCGCAGGGCGCAGGCGGCGTTGTAGCACTGTTCGTAATGCTGCGTGATAGCCTCCAGCAACTGCTGCTGTTTTTCACTGCCGGACTGGCCGCCGCGGCTGCGCAGGATATCGCGCGGGCGCAGAAACGGAATAGGGCAGAGCACCGCGCCGGGCGCGCCGTCGCGACGGTTAAGGATAATCGCCTGGCTTGCCGGATCCTGCTGGGCGCTGGCGATAACGCGGGTGTTCAGGCAGGCGAGCAGCTCGCGGGATTCATTTAACGTCGCCACCGAGTCATGGTTGCCCGCCAGCACAATCAGCTGACACTGCGTAGCCTGCAGCTTCACCACGAAGCGGTTATAAAGCTCGCGCGCGTAGCTTGGCGGCGAGCCGGTGTCGAAAATATCCCCCGCCACGATGATGGCGTCTGCCTGATGTTCCACCGCGGCCTCCAGCAGCCAGTCGAGAAAGGCCTGATGCTCGGCGGCGCGGCTTTTGGTATAAAAATTCTGACCAAGATGCCAGTCGGAAGTGTGGAGGATGCGCATAGATTTCCCTGTGGCGAAAAAGCAAGAGGGTGATTATAAACAAGCAGGCGGGCTGGTGTCCTGAACGGCTTGCCGGACGGGTGTCATAAATGCCGCAGAGGGAGTCATCAGACGGTCATCTTTTCATAAATCTGTCATAAATCTGACGCATAATGGCGCCGCATTGGATAATGTTGACTTTATATTACAGGGCTAATTATGGCGAGACGTATTCTGGTCGTAGAAGATGAAGCACCGATTCGTGAAATGGTCTGTTTTGTGCTCGAGCAAAACGGCTTCCAGCCCGTTGAAGCTGAAGATTATGACAGTGCGGTAAACCAGCTCAACGAACCCTGGCCCGATCTGGTCCTGCTCGACTGGATGCTGCCCGGCGGTTCGGGCATTCAGTTTATTAAGCACCTCAAGCGCGAAGCGATGACCCGCGATATCCCGGTGATGATGCTGACCGCGCGCGGTGAAGAAGAGGACCGCGTACGCGGGCTGGAGACCGGCGCGGACGATTACATTACCAAGCCGTTCTCGCCAAAAGAGCTGGTGGCGCGCATCAAAGCCGTTATGCGCCGCATCTCGCCTATGGCGGTGGAAGAGGTTATCGAGATGCAGGGCCTGAGCCTGGACCCGACCTCTCACCGCGTCATGACCGGCGAAAATCCGCTGGACATGGGGCCGACCGAATTTAAGCTTTTACACTTCTTTATGACGCACCCGGAGCGTGTTTACAGCCGTGAGCAACTGCTGAACCATGTCTGGGGTACCAATGTGTATGTCGAAGATCGTACGGTGGATGTGCATATCCGCCGCCTGCGCAAGGCGCTGGAGCACAGCGGGCATGACAGAATGGTGCAGACGGTGCGCGGTACGGGGTATCGTTTCTCAACCCGTTTTTAACTCATAACCTGGAGTGTGACCGTGCTCGAACGGCTGTCATGGAAAAGGCTGGCTCTGGAGCTGGTGTTGTGTTGTCTCCCGGCGCTGATCCTCGGGGCGTTTTTCGGCTATCTGGCCTGGTTTTTACTGGCGGCGGTGACCGGGCTGCTTATCTGGCATTACTGGAACCTGCTGCGTCTCTCCTGGTGGTTATGGGTCGATCGCAGCATGACGCCGCCGCCGGGAAGAGGAAGCTGGGAGCCGCTGCTGTACGGGCTGCACCAGATGCAGTTGCGCAATAAAAAGCGCCGCCGGGAGCTTGGCAATCTTATCAAGCGCTTTCGCAGCGGCGCCGAATCGCTGCCCGATGCGGTGATCCTGACCACTGAAGAGGGCACTATCTTCTGGTGCAACGGTCTGGCGCAGCAGCTCCTTAACCTGCGCTGGCCGGACGACAACGGCCAGAATATCCTCAACCTGCTGCGCTACCCGGAGTTCACCCGTTACCTGCGCGAAAAAAACTTCACCCGCCCGCTTAATCTGGTGCTGAACAACGGCCGTCATCTTGAGTTTCGCGTTATGCCCTACAGCGAACAGCAGTGGCTGATGGTGGCGCGCGACGTGACGCAGATGCACCAGCTCGAAGGCGCGCGGCGTAACTTCTTCGCTAACGTCAGCCATGAATTGCGTACGCCGTTGACGGTATTGCAGGGCTACCTGGAGATGATGCAGGAGCAGACGCTGGAAGGGCCGCTGCGGGACAAAGCGCTGCATACCATGCGCGAGCAAACGTCCCGTATGGAAGGGCTGGTGAAACAGCTGCTGACGCTGTCGAAAATTGAAGCGTCGCCCGCGCTGCAGTTGAATGAAAAAGTCGACGTGCCGATGATGCTGCGCGTGGTGGAGCGCGAGGCGGCAACCCTCAGCCAGCAGCGCCATACGCTGACTTTTGATGTTGACGCCACGCTTAAGGTGCTGGGCAATGAAGAACAGCTGCGCAGCGCGATGTCGAACCTGGTCTATAACGCCGTGAACCATACGCCGGAAGGCACGCATATTACCGTGCGCTGGCAGCGTGCGCCGCACGGCGCGCTGTTTAGCGTGGAGGATGACGGGCCGGGCATTGCGGCGGAGCATATTCCGCGTCTGACGGAGCGTTTCTACCGCGTGGATAAGGCCCGTTCACGCCAGACCGGCGGCAGCGGCCTTGGGCTTGCGATAGTCAAGCACGCCATCAGCCACCACGACGCGCGGCTTGAAATCGACAGCGCGCCCGGCAAAGGCGCCCGTTTTTCCTTTCTGTTGCCCGAACGGCTGATTGCCAAAGAGAAAGCGCTCGCCGAGTAATGCCCTTCATGGTGTAAACGCTGCTTGCCAAAGGCCAGTCTGACTGGCCTTTTTTTCTTCTATTACGTTTTCTTATGCCGCACTTACTCTGTTGATTATTTTTTGTTCGCACGAAAAGGTGGTGCTATTTTTATATCTTAGCGTTTCCCACTATGTCTGATGGCCTGTGCAGAATAATAGTCTGGTTTTGCGATCCCGTATTGCCTTCAAACGTTATAAGCGTTTAAATTGCGCCCCTGCCGTTGGCAGACCGACTGAATTTGCGTGGTTAATCGAAAAACAATTCTTCGCCAACGCAATCGGGAAGCATATCCCGCTGTCTTTTGTCTGAAATGGCCGCGTTTCGTCATGCGGCGAACGTAATAATTTCAACGATTTCAACACCACATCCACAGGCAGTAAATCTTATGACCCACAAGTTAACAACGCGCGACATTATCGCACTGGGCTTTATGACCTTTGCGTTATTCGTTGGCGCGGGCAATATCATTTTCCCTCCCATGGTGGGGTTGCAGGCGGGTGAACACGTCTGGACCGCCGCGCTGGGCTTTTTGATTACCGCAGTGGGCCTGCCGGTGCTGACCGTGGTGGCGCTCGCCCGCGTAGGCGGCGGCATCGATAGCCTCAGCACCCCGATTGGCCGCGGCGCAGGCATTCTGCTCGCCACCGTCGCCTATCTGGCCGTCGGCCCGCTGTTCGCCACGCCGCGCACCGCCACCGTCTCTTTTGAAGTGGGCATCGCCCCGCTGACTGGCGACGGCGCGCTGCCGCTGTTCATCTACAGCCTTATCTACTTCGCGCTGGTCATCCTGGTGTCCCTCTACCCGGGCAAGCTCCTCGATACCGTCGGCAACTTCCTTGCGCCACTTAAAATTGTGGCGCTGATTGTGCTGGCCGTGGCCGCGATTATCTGGCCGGCGGGCGATATCAGCGTGGCGACCGACGCTTATCAGAAAGCGGCGTTCTCCAACGGCTTTGTGAATGGCTATCTGACCATGGATACGCTGGGCGCGATGGTGTTCGGCATTGTTATCGTCAATGCCGCTCGCTCGCGCGGCGTTAACGAGTCTCGCCTGCTGACGCGTTACACCATCTGGGCGGGCCTGATGGCGGGCATCGGCCTGACGCTGCTCTACCTGGCGCTGTTCCGTCTGGGCTCCGACAGCTCTGCGCTGGTGGAGCAGTCTGCGAACGGCGCGGCTATCCTGCACGCTTATGTTCAGCACACCTTCGGCGGGGCGGGCAGCTTCTTGCTGGCGGCGCTGATTTTCATCGCCTGCATGGTGACGGCGGTGGGTCTGACCTGCGCTTGCGCGGAGTTCTTCGCCCAGTATCTGCCGCTCTCTTACCGCACGTTGGTCTTTATTCTGGGCGGTTTCTCCATGGTGGTCTCGAACCTGGGCCTGAGCCATTTGATTCAGATCTCCATTCCGGTGCTGACAGCTATTTATCCGCCGTGCATCGTGCTGGTGGTGCTGAGCTTCACCCGCCCGTGGTGGCACCGCTCCGCCCGCGTTATCGCCCCGGCGATGCTCATCAGCCTGCTGTTTGGTTTAATTGATGGCGTGAAAGCGTCGGCGTTGAGCGGTATACTCCCCGGCTGGACCGCACACCTGCCGCTGGGCGACCAGAATCTGGCGTGGCTGCTGCCGACCGTCGCGATGGTTATCATCACGGCAGTCTGGGACCGCGCAGCCGGACGGCAGGTTACCTCCGCCGCCCACTAAATCGATGGGTTAATGTTTAACCACGGGGTCCCGCCCCGTGGTTTTTTATTTTGTTAAGTGGTATTGGAACGATGGAAAACAACAAGCTCAAACGCGGGTTGAGCACCAGACATATCCGTTTTATGGCGCTCGGCTCCGCTATCGGCACCGGGCTTTTTTATGGCTCCGCGGACGCCATTAAAATGGCCGGGCCGAGCGTGCTGCTGGCCTATATTATCGGCGGCGTGGCGGCCTATATCATCATGCGCGCGCTTGGCGAAATGTCGGTCCATAACCCGGCGGCCAGCTCCTTCTCTCGCTATGCCCAGGAGAACCTCGGGCCGCTGGCGGGCTATATCACTGGCTGGACCTACTGCTTTGAGATTTTGATTGTCGCCATCGCCGACGTGACCGCCTTCGGCATCTATATGGGTGTCTGGTTCCCCACCGTGCCGCACTGGGTTTGGGTGTTGAGCGTGGTGCTGATTATCTGCGCCATCAACCTGATGAGCGTGAAGGTGTTCGGTGAGATGGAGTTCTGGTTCTCGTTCTTCAAAGTCGCCACCATTATCATCATGATTCTGGCAGGTTTTGGCATCATCATCTGGGGGATCGGCAACGGCGGCCAGCCGACCGGCATTCATAACCTCTGGAGCAACGGCGGCTTCTTCGCCAACGGCTGGATTGGCACCGTAATGGCGCTGCAGATGGTGATGTTCGCTTACGGCGGCATTGAAATTATCGGCATCACCGCCGGCGAAGCGAAAGACCCGGCAACCTCTATTCCGCGAGCCATTAACTCTGTACCGCTGCGTATTCTGGTGTTCTACGTCGGCACGCTGTTTGTGATTATGTCTATCTACCCGTGGAACGAGGTGGGCACCAACGGCAGCCCGTTCGTGCTGACCTTCCAGCATATGGGCATTACCTTCGCGGCGGGCATCCTGAACTTTGTGGTGTTGACCGCTTCGCTTTCCGCTATCAACAGCGACGTATTCGGCGTGGGCCGCATGCTGCACGGCATGGCGGAACAGGGCAGCGCGCCGAAAGCGTTCGCCAAAACCTCCCGCAACGGCATTCCGTGGGTGACGGTGGTGGTGATGTGCCTGGCGATGCTGCTGGCGGTCTACCTCAACTACGTAATGCCGGAGAATGTCTTCCTGGTTATCGCCTCGCTTGCTACCTTCGCCACCGTCTGGGTGTGGATCATGATCCTGCTGTCGCAGGTGGCGTTCCGCCGTCGGCTGTCGAAAGAAGAGGTTAAGGCGCTGAAGTTCAAAGTGCCGGGCGGCGTGGCGACGACTATCGTCGGCCTGGTGTTCCTCGCCTTTATCATCGCGCTGATAGGCTACCACCCCGACACCCGCATTTCGCTCTATGTGGGCTTCGCCTGGATAGCCTTGCTGCTGGTGGGCTGGGCGTTTAAGCGCCGCCGCGCCGCGCGACTGCCAGCCTGATACCGCTCTCCTCCATCCCCGCCGCCTGGCGGGGATGTTGTTTTGGCTCTACGCTTCGAAAGTTGGCTCCGCCTCCCGTCTCCTCCGGCAAAATCACTGCCGGTGAGGAGTGTTTTGCGAAGCGGGTGTGGCATGGTGAGCGCATTTTCTGACACGGGGAGCAGTAGAATGTTGAAAGCCTGGCACCTGCCGGTTGCGCCATTCCTTCAGGAGCGTAAAGCGCGGCTGTATATCACCCTTTGGCTGGCGGGCGACGACCTGCCGGAAAAGGTCATGATGCGTTATGAAAGAGACAACGAAGAGACCGCGGTTGAGATGAAGCGTCAACGCGCTTCTCCTGCGAAAGGGGTGAGCGCCTGGCGCGCCGCCATCGACCTGAGCGAGGGGCAGCCGCGTCGCCGCTACGCTTTTAAGCTGCTCTGGAAAGCGAGGCAGCGCTGGTTTTCTCCGCTGGGCTTTAGCGCTTATCCGCCCGCAAGGCTTGAGATGTTCGCCGTCGACAAGCCTGACGACGGGCCGCACTGGGTGCAGGATCAAATCTTTTACCAAATTTTCCCGGACCGTTTCGCCCGCAGCGAACCGCGCAAGCCAGGTCAGGACAATGTCTATTATTACCACGCGGCAAAACGGGATATTACGCTGCGCGACTGGGATGACCCGGTCACTCAGGAGGAGGGCGGCTCTACCTTTTACGGCGGCGACCTCGACGGCATCAGCGAAAAGCTGCCCTACCTGAAAAAGCTCGGCGTCACCGCGCTTTACCTCAACCCCATCTTCAGCGCGCCGAGCGTGCATAAGTACGATACCCATGACTATCGCCACGTTGACCCGCAGTTTGGCGGCGACGAAGCGCTGCTGCGCCTGCGCAAAAACACCCTTGAAGCAGGCATGAAGCTGATTCTCGACGGCGTCTTCAACCACAGCGGCGAAACGCACCCGTGGTTTGACCGCCATAAAACGCACGCAAAAGGCGCCAGCCACAATCCGCAGTCGCCCTGGCGCGACTGGTACAGCTTCTCGCCGGAGGGCCAGGCGCTCGACTGGCTGGGTTTCTCAAGCCTGCCCAAGCTCGACTTCCGCTCCGCAGGGCTGGTGGACGAAATTTACGAAGGCGAGAACAGCATTGTGAAGCACTGGCTAAGCGAGCCGTGGCGCATGGATGGCTGGCGGCTGGACGTGGCGCATATGATTGGCGAAGAAGGCGGGGCGAAAAACAATCTTATCCATGTGGCGGGCATTTCCCAGGCGGCGAAAGCCGTTAATTCGCAAGCCTATATCGTGGGCGAGCACTTCGGCGATGCCCGCCAGTGGCTGCAAAATGATGCCGAAGACGCGGCGATGAACTACCGGGGCTTCTCTATTCCGGTGTGGAGTTTCCTGGCGTGCGTAGATAACTCAGATGAGCCGCAGCAGCTCGACGCCGCCGACTGCGTCGCCTGGATGAACCAGTACCGCGCCGGGCTTTCTCACCAGCAGCAGTTGCGCATGTTTAATCAGCTCGACAGCCATGATACGCCGCGTTTTAAAACGCGGCTGGGAGAGTATGTCGCGCGTTTGCCGCTTGGCGTGGTGTGGCTGTTCGCCTGGCCGGGGGTGCCGTGCATTTATTATGGCGACGAAATAGGGCTGGATGGCGGCCACGATCCTTTCTGCCGCAAGCCTTTCCCGTGGGATAAAAAGCAGCAGGACGGCGAACTGCTGGCGCTTTATCAGCGTATGGCGACACTGCGCCGCCGCAGCCAGGCCCTGCGCGCCGGAGGCTGCCAGGTGCTTTATGCCGAAGGGGATGTCATTGTCTTTGTCCGCGTTTATCAGCGCGAACGGGTGCTGGTGGCGATAAACCGCGGCGAGGCTTGCGAGGTGGCGCTTTTTGACGAGCCACTGCTGGCGGGTTGTGAATGGCAACGGCTGGAAGGAGCGGGGGAAATAGCCGGGCTGTCTTTACGGCTTGCAGCAAACACGGCGGCGGTGTTGCGCTCCGACTACTAGCCTTAGGGGGAAAGCGGTAAAGGAATACCGCTTTTTGCTCAGATATGGGAAAGTAGCCGCACTTTCGCCGCAGGGTCTGAAATCAATGGATGAGATTTTTGTTTTTGCCGCACTGCTTGGGCTTTTTTGCGTCGTGGTTGTGCCGACGCTTGCCATCATGGCGCTCAACAAAAGCGGGCGTAACGAATTTGAGCTTGCTCGCCTGCGCGCGCGGGTTGAGGAGCTGGAAGCGCGGCTTGCCGCCGTGCCGCCTGCCGCCGCAGGCGAAACCGCGGGCCACGTCTCTGTCACCGTCGAAACGGCGGATGCACCGCAGACTGCGCCGTCGCCTGCTTTGACCTCTGTACCTGAACCCGCACCCGAACCGGCGGCAGCCAGTGAGTCGGCATCCCCGGTCTGGTCGCGGGCGGTTCGCGTTGTACGGCAAGAGGCAACAGAAAACCTGCGTAAAGCCTTCCCGCGCCGCGGCGCGAGCCCGCAGGAAGAGGCTTCCGGCCGGGCGGCGGGCGGCCTTCTCTCCAGTCTGCTGCGCTGGTTTATGCAGGGCAATCCGCTCGCCAAAATTGGCGTTATTTTGCTCTTCCTTGGTCTCTCTTTTTTGCTGCGCTATGGCGTCGAGCGCGACCTGCTGCCGCTGGAGCTGCGCGTGGCGGGCGCGGGCGTCGCCGCGCTGGCGTTGCTGGCGTTCGGCTGGCGGCTGCGTCGCAAAGCGCCGTTGTATGGGTTGATCTTGCAGGGCGGCGCGGTGGGCGCGCTCTATATTACGCTCTTTGGCGCTTTCCGGCTCTGGCAGATGCTGCCGATGCCGCTCGCCTTTGGCCTGATGCTTGTCGTCTGCGCGGCGAGCGTGGCGCTCGCGGTGCTGCAGCGCGCGTTGAGCCTCGCGATGCTGGCAAGCCTTGGCGGCTATCTTGCGCCGCTGCTGCTCTCAAGCGGCGGCGGGAGCCATATCGCGCTCTTCTCTTTCTATCTGCTTTTGTCGCTTGGTATTGCGGCGATAAGCTTCTGGCAGCACTGGCGGGAGCTTAACCTGCTGGGGCTGCTGTTTACCTTCGGGGTCGCCGGTCTGTGGGGAATGCGGGCCTGGCAGCCCGGCGACTGGCTGAGTTGCCAGCTCTTCCTGATAGCCAATATTCTGCTTTTCGGCGTGCTGTGCGTGGCGCTGTCGCTGCGCGCGCAAAAACAGCAAAAGATTATCGACGGCGTGTTGCTGTTCGTTCCGCCGCTGGTGGGCTTTGGCATGCAGTATGCCATTACGCGCCACTGGGCTTATGGCCCCGCCTTTTCGGCGCTCGGCTATGGGCTGGTCTATTTATTGCTCGCAAGAATAGCGCTGCGCCGCTATCCCGACCAGGGCAGAATGCTGGCGCTCGGTGGGCTGGCGCTGGGCGGCGCGTTTGTTACGTTAGCTATCCCGCTCGCGCTTTCAGCGCGCTGGACGGCGATGGCCTGGGCGCTGGAAGGGCTGGGGCTGTTGTGGTTTGGAATGCAGCAGGGGCAGCGTCGCATGAGCTACAGCGGCAGCGCGCTGCTGGTGCTGGCGGCGGCGAGCGGCGTTTACGCCTGGAGCAACGGTCTGGGGGTGTTGAACGCCTCGTTTATCAGCGCCGTGCTGGCGCTCTGCTGGTTGGCGGGCGGCTGGCTGTGGCGAGAGCCGCTGCGCATTCTCAGCCGGACGCTGCTTGGCGGCGGCCTGTTTTTCTGGCTGACGGCGCTGCTGCAACTGGCGCGCTGGCCGTTTAACGCGCCGGGCGCCGGCGTCGCCTGCATGCTGGCGCTGCTGACGCTCTCCGTCTGGCTATGGCGATTCAGCGCGCTTCGGTTCCGCTGGCCCGATCTTTCACTCGCCGTCTGGCTGCTGTGGCCGGGCATGGCGGCGACGCTTGCCTGTCAATTGCTGCTTGATGGCACGCTGTTGCGGGCGGGCTGGCCGAGCCTCGTCTGGTGTCTGGCGCTCCCCTCGGCGTTATGGCTGCTGAGAAAAGACGCCGCCGCGCTCTCCGTCAGGCTTCAACAGGGGCTGCACCTTACGTTTTTCTGGTTAGTGCTGCTGGCGTTCGGCGCGGAGATCTGGCGCTTTACGCAAAGCCTGCCCTGGGGTAGCGAGGAGTGGCGAGCCGGTATCGTACTGGCGTTCAGCGCGCTTATCGTGCTGCTGGTGAATCAGGCGATTCGTCGTCAGTGGTGGCCCTTCGCCCGCTGGCCTGCGCTTTACTGCGGGCCCGGTTTATTACCGCTGGCGCCCGGCCTGCTGCTGTTGCTGATAACCGCCAACCTGATGGATGGCGTGATGACGACGTGGCGTTACCTGCCGCTTATCAACCCGCTTGAGCTCGGCGCCGGGTTCGGGCTGCTGGCGCTGGCGGTATGGTGGCGGCTGCTCTCGCACTGGTGGGCCGCGCGGCTGCGCCAGACGGCCTCATGGACGCCGCTGGTTTTACCGGCGCTGCTTTTCTGGTGGGGGAATGGCGTGGTGTTGCGGACCCTCGCCTGGGCTGACGCCATTCCCTGGCAGATGGAGACGCTCTGGGGATCAAGGCTGGTGCAGACCACTTTCGCCTTGCTGTGGATGCTGCTCGCGCTGCTGCTGATGGTGCGCGCTACCCGGCGTCGCGCGCGCCAGAGCTGGTTTTGCGGAGCCGGGCTGCTGGGCGTGGTCATCGTGAAACTCATGCTGGTGGACAGCGCGGGCGGCGGCGGACTGGCGCGCGCCGTGGCTTTTATTGGCGTGGCGGTGCTGGTGCTCATCGTCGGCTATTTTTCTCCGCTGCCGCCCAAAGCGGCGCAGCCGGTTTCTGCGGATCAAGGAGATGCGCAATGAAAAGGTTATACGCAGGCGTAATTGGCGCGATGGCGGCGTTTTCCGCCGTCTGCTACGGGCAAAACGCGCCGGAAAGCCCGCAGGATTATCTGCGCGGCGTGGAGCTAAGCGCGCAAGGCGGCTCTCCCTGGTACCAAATTCCGCTGCCTGAGGCGGTCTATCAACAAAGCGCCTGGGCGGATCTGCGCGACATCCGGGTCTTTAATCAGCAAGGGGAGAGCCTGCCTTTTGCGCTGGAAACCACCGTCCCGCCTGCACCAGCGCCGCAGACGGCGCCGCTGACGTTGTATAAGCTTGAATCGCAGCCATTACAGCAAAAGGATGAAGAGGGTAACCGCGCCGTGCTGCTGAAAACGCCAGAGGGCGTGGAGATCCGCCTCGCCAGCCAACGCGATGAAACGCTGAGCGGTACCTGGCTTATCCCGCTGGGGGAAGGCGAAGCCGGGAGCTCACTGAAGCAACTGCGCTTTAGCTGGCCGCGCCAGCGCGAGGGCTGGCAGGCGCGCGTCGATATCTACAGCAGCGAAGGGCTGCGCCACTGGCAGCCGGAGATAAGCGATGCGCCGCTGATGGACCTGACCTCCGGCGATAACCGGCTGTTGCTCGATAAGCTGGACTTTGACGCAGGTCTGGCGCTTTCCGGCGCCAGGTACCTGCTGGTGATTGTAAAAAACGCCAGCGCACCGCTCGATTTCACCGCCGTCAGCGGAGAATGGCAGACTGCGCACCTGCAACCGGCGCGTATCGCTTTACCGGCGCAAGGCGAAAAAAACGCGGAGGACACGGCGGTCTATCGCTGGGCGCGGCCGCAGCCGCTGGATGCGTTGACGCTGCGCCCGGCGCAGGAGAATGCCGTCATGCCGGTGGAAATTGAGTACCGCAGCGATGAGAAAGCGCCGTGGCGACCGCTGGCCCGCACCGTGATTTATCGTCTTCCGGATAGTCCTGCCGTGTCTGTGCCCCTTCAGGGCGAACCGATTGCAGCCGTTCGCGTGAAGGCAATCAACCAGCGCCTGGGAGACACGCTTGTAGAGGTGACCGGCGAGCGCGATGAAAAGACCCTTATCTTTAACGCCCAGGGGAACGGCCCGTTCCTGCTTGCCTGGGGCAACGGCGCGGCGACGCCCCAGACGCTGGCATTGCAGGCGCTCATACCTGCAAAGGCAAATAAGGCGGCGAGCCTGGACGCGCTGCCTTACGCTCAGGCCGGTAAGCAGGTTGAACTGGGCGGCGAGGCGCGCCTGACGGCGAAAGACCCGGCTGCGCAGCGCAACCAGCTGCAAACCTGGCTTATCTGGGGCGTGCTGGTGGCGGGCGCCGCCGGGCTGCTGCTGCTCGCCTGGCGGCTGTGGCGGGAGGTCAACGCAGGGAAAGCGGCCTGACTCAGAGCGTTTTCTCCTGCGCCATCGCCATCATGCGCGGGTAGAACTGCCAGAATTTCGCTTCAAGCGCGTCGTAGTGGGCGTCCAGGTCGTGCCAGGAGTCGCCCAGCGCGGCGAGGCGCGGGCGGCGGATAGCCATTCTGTCGAGCACGCCTGCGATGTAATCCATTTCGCTGTAGCGCTCAAGCCAGCGCTCCGACCACAGAAAGTTATTGAGATTCACAAAGCGGGGCGGAGTAGAGGGCAGCGCCGGAACGATTTGCTCGCGCGAGAGCGCGACAAAATCGCCAAGCGGCAGCGCCGGGGAGAGCGTCTCCCAGTGGCGCGAAAGAAAATGGTCCCACATCACGTCAAGCGTGATGGGCGCCACGCGGCGCGTTTGTGGACGAAACCATTCTCGCGCCTCGCGCACTTCCGGCAGGTTATCGGTCATCACGTCAACGCGACGGTGCATCTGGATGCCCGCCGCCACCTCGCCAGACCACTCGTCATGGGGATTGCCGCGGACAAAATCCGCCATCAGGTTGCCAAGCAGCGAGCTTTCAGCAAGGTGGGCAAGGTGGAGGTGTGCAAGGAAATTCATAATTCTCTTTTCCGAAATGGGCCATAAAGCGGCTTACTGGTTGCAGGGAAAGCGCCCCGGCACTAGACTAAGCCGCTTGTTTTTTACGTCTGAGTTTCTTGCCATGCGCGTAGCTGATTTCTCCTTTGAACTGCCTGAATCCCTGATTGCTCATTATCCTCAACCGCAACGCAGCGCCTGCCGTCTGCTCTCGCTGGACGGACCAACGGGGCAGCTCACGCATGGCACTTTCACCGATCTGCTCGATAAGCTCAAGCCTGGCGACCTGCTGGTGTTCAACAACACCCGCGTTATCCCGGCGCGCCTGTATGGCCGTAAAGCCAGCGGCGGCAAAATCGAACTGCTGGTAGAGCGCATGCTGGATGAAACCCGCGTGCTGGCGCACATTCGCGCGTCGAAAGCGCCGAAGCCGGGCGCTGAGCTGCTGCTGGGCGATGATGAAAGCGTACAGGCTACCATGGTGGCGCGCCACGACGCGCTGTTCGAAGTGAAGTTTAACGACGAACGCCCGGTGCTGGATATTCTTAACGCCATCGGCCATATGCCGCTGCCGCCTTACATCGAGCGCCCGGACGAAGAGGCGGACCGCGAGCTTTATCAGACCGTCTACAGCCAGAAGCCTGGCGCGGTCGCGGCGCCGACGGCGGGCCTGCATTTTGATGAGCCTCTGCTTGCCGCGCTGCGTGAAAAAGGCATCGAAATGGCGTTTGTGACGCTGCACGTAGGCGCAGGCACCTTCCAGCCGGTGCGCGTGGACAGCATTGAAGATCACATCATGCACTCTGAATATGCCGAAGTGCCGCAGGATGTGGTGGATGCGGTGCTGGCCGCGAAAGCGCGCGGCAACAACGTGGTGGCCGTGGGCACGACCTCTGTGCGCTCGCTGGAAAGCGCGGCGCAGGCGGCGAAAAACAGCCTTATCGAACCCTTCTTCGGCGACACGCAGATCTTTATTTATCCGGGCTACCAGTGGAAAGTCGTTGATGCGCTGGTCACCAACTTCCACCTGCCGGAATCGACGCTTATCATGCTCGTTTCCGCTTTTGCCGGTTATCAGCACACCATGCGCGCCTATAAAGAGGCGGTAAAAGCGGAATATCGCTTTTTCAGCTACGGCGACGCGATGTTTATCACGCATAATCCGCAGGCCGTAAACGAACGCCCCGGCGAATAACCTTGCGGGAAAGGCCGATGCGCAGCCGTTTGTCGGGCTGGCGGCGATAAATTTATACAGCATACCGCGCCGCAGAATCTCTCTGCGGCGCTTGTTTACTCATCAGACTGTTTCTCTGATGCTGGAGGAAATGTGAAGTACGAACTGCAAACCACTGACGGGCGCGCGCGCCGCGGCCGTCTGATTTTCGATCGCGGCGTGGTGGAAACGCCGGCCTTTATGCCCGTTGGTACCTACGGCACCGTAAAAGGGATGACGCCGGAAGAGGTGGAAGCCACCGGCGCGCAGATTATCCTTGGCAACACTTTCCACCTGTGGCTGCGCCCGGGTCAGGAAATTATGAAGCTGCACGGCGACCTGCACGATTTTATGCAGTGGAAAGGCCCGATCCTGACCGACTCCGGCGGCTTCCAGGTTTTCAGCCTGGGCGATATTCGTAAAATCACCGAAGCGGGCGTTCACTTTCGCAACCCGATCAACGGCGACGCTATCTTCCTTGACCCGGAAAAGTCGATGGAGATCCAGTACGATCTCGGCTCCGACATCGTCATGATCTTCGACGAGTGCACGCCTTACCCGGCGGACTGGGATTACGCTAAACGCTCAATGGAGATGTCGCTGCGCTGGGCAAAACGCAGCCGCGACCGTTTTGACTCGCTCGGCAACAAAAACGCGCTGTTCGGCATTATTCAGGGCAGCGTTTACGAAGATTTACGCGATATCTCCGTTAAGGGTCTGGTGGAAATAGGCTTTGATGGCTACGCTGTCGGCGGCCTGGCGGTCGGCGAACCGAAGGAAGATATGCACCGCATTCTGGAGCATGTCTGCCCGCAGATCCCGGCGGACAAGCCACGATACCTGATGGGCGTGGGCAAACCGGAAGATCTGGTCGAAGGGGTGCGTCGCGGCATCGATATGTTCGACTGCGTTATGCCGACGCGCAACGCCCGCAACGGCCATCTTTTCGTCACCACCGGCGTGGTAAAAATCCGTAACGCGAAGTACAAAAGCGACACGGCGCCGCTTGATGAAGAGTGTGATTGCTATACCTGTCGCAATTATTCACGCGCCTACTTGCATCATCTCGATCGTTGCAACGAAATATTGGGCGCGCGCCTGAATACCATTCATAACCTGCGCTATTACCAGCGCGTAATGGCTGGTTTACGCAAGGCTATTGAAGAGGGTAAATTAGAGCACTTCGTAGCGGACTTCTACCAACGTCAGGGGCGGCCGGTGCCTCCGTTGAACGTTGATTAATTTAATAATGAGGGAATTTTAATGAGCTTTTTTATTTCTGATGCGGTAGCGGCGACTGATGCTCCGTCGCAGGGCAGCCCGATGTCACTGATCCTGATGCTGGTGGTTTTTGGTCTGATCTTCTATTTCATGATCCTGCGCCCGCAGCAGAAGCGCACCAAAGAGCATAAAAAGCTGATGGACTCCATCGCGAAAGGCGATGAAGTGCTGACCAACGGTGGCCTGGTGGGCCGCGTGACCAAAGTGGCTGAAAACGGCTACATTGCTATCGCGCTGAACGACACCACCGAAGTGGTTATCAAACGTGACTTCGTCGCAGCCGTCCTGCCGAAAGGCACCATGAAGGCGCTGTAATCTTTCGTTTTCCCAAAGGGAACTGCCGTGTTAAACCGTTATCCTTTGTGGAAGTACATCATGCTGGTCGTCGTGATTCTCGTCGGCCTGCTTTACGCACTTCCCAACCTGTATGGTGAGGATCCGGCTGTTCAGATCACTGGCGCGCGCGGCGTCGCCGCCAGTGAGCAAACGCTGATCCAGGTCCAGAACACCTTAAAAGAAGAAAAAATTACCGCCAGGTCTGTGGCACTGGAAGAGGGCGCTATTCTCGCCCGTTTTGACTCCACCGACACGCAGCTGCGCGCCCGCGAAGCGCTGATGGGCGTGCTGGGCGACAACTATGTCGTCGCGCTGAACCTCGCCCCTGCAACCCCTCGCTGGCTGACGGCGCTCAACGCTGAACCGATGAAGCTGGGTCTTGACCTGCGCGGCGGCGTTCACTTCCTGATGGAAGTGGATATGGACACCGCTCTCGGCAAGCTTCAGGAGCAGAATATCGATGGCCTGCGCAGTGACCTGCGCGAAAAAGGCATTGCGTATACCAACGTTCGCAAAGCGGATAACTATGGCGTGACCATCGCCTTTCGCGACGCGTCGGCGCGTGATAACGCGGTCACTTACCTGACAGGCCGCCACCGCGATCTGGTTATCTCCAACCAGGGCGACAACAGCCTGCGCGCGGTGATGACCGACGCTCGCCTGAAAGAAGCCCGTGAATATGCGGTGCAGCAGAATATCAACATCCTGCGTAACCGCGTAAACCAGCTCGGCGTTGCTGAACCGCTGGTGCAGCGCCAGGGCGCAGACCGCATCGTGGTTGAGCTGCCAGGTATTCAGGACACCGCGCGCGCTAAAGAGATTCTGGGCGCGACCGCCACGCTTGAGTTCCGTCTGGTAAACACTAACGTTGATCAGGCCGCCGCCGCGTCCGGCCGCGTGCCGGGTGATTCGGAAGTGAAACAGACGCGTGAAGGCCAGCCGGTTGTACTTTATAAGCGCGTTATCCTGACCGGCGACCATATTACCGACTCCACTTCCAGCACTGATGAATATAACCAGCCGCAGGTTAACATTTCGCTGGACAGTGCGGGCGGCAACATCATGTCTAACTTCACCAAGGACAACATCGGCAAGCCGATGGCGACCCTGTTTGTGGAGTACAAGGACAGCGGTAAGAAAGACGCTAATGGCCGCGCGGTGCTGGTGAAGCAGGAAGAGGTTATCAACGTCGCGAATATTCAGTCGCGTCTTGGCAACAGCTTCCGCATCACAGGCATCAATAACCCGAACGAAGCGCGTCAGCTTTCGCTGCTGCTGCGTGCGGGCGCGCTGATTGCGCCGATTCAGATTGTTGAAGAGCGCACCATCGGCCCAACCCTTGGTATGGAAAACATCAAGCAGGGTCTGGAAGCATGCCTCGCCGGTCTTGCTGTCTCCATTATCTTCATGGTCTTCTTCTATAAGAAGTTTGGTCTTATCGCGACTACCGCGCTGATTGCCAACCTGGTGCTGATTGTCGGCATTATGTCGCTGCTGCCGGGGGCGACGCTGACCATGCCGGGTATTGCGGGCATTGTGTTAACCCTTGCGGTGGCGGTGGACGCCAACGTGCTTATCAACGAGCGTATCAAAGAAGAGCTCAAGAACGGGCGTACGGTGCAGCAGGCGATCGATGAAGGTTACCGCGGCGCGTTCAGCTCGATTTTTGATGCGAACGTGACGACGCTCATCAAGGTTATCATCCTGTATGCGGTGGGTACCGGCGCGATTAAAGGCTTCGCCATTACTACCGGCATCGGCGTGGCGACCTCTATGTTTACTGCCATCGTCGGCACCCGTGCCATCGTAAACCTGTTGTACGGCGGCAAACGCATCAACAAGCTGTCTATCTGAGGAGTGCGTTGTGGCACAGGAATATACCGTTGAACAATTGAACCACGGCCGTAAAGTCTATGACTTTATGCGCTGGGACTACTGGGCCTTCGCCATCTCTGGTCTGCTGCTCGTCGCTTCCATCATCATCATGGGCGTGCGCGGCTTTAACTGGGGGCTGGATTTCACCGGCGGTACAGTCATTGAAATTTCGCTGGAAAAACCGGCGGATATGGATTTGATGCGTGAAGCGCTGGAGAAAGCGGGCTTTGAAGAGCCGCTGCTGCAGAACTTCGGCAGCAGCCGCGACATTATGGTGCGCATGCCGCCTGCCCAGGGCGAAACCGGGGGCCAGGAGCTCGGCAGCAAAGTGGTGAGCGTCATTAATGACGCCACCAGCCAGAACGCCGCGGTGAAACGTATCGAGTTTGTCGGCCCGAGCGTCGGTGCCGACCTCGCCCAGGCGGGGGCGATGGCCCTGCTGGTGGCGCTGATCTCCATCCTCGTTTACGTCGGCTTTCGCTTCGAATGGCGTCTGGCGGCGGGCGTGGTTATCGCGCTGGCGCACGACGTGGTGATCACCATGGGCGTGCTGTCGCTCTTCCATATTGAGATTGACCTGACCATCATCGCATCGCTGATGTCGGTCATCGGTTACTCGCTGAACGACAGCATCGTGGTTTCAGACCGTATTCGTGAGAACTTCCGCAAGATCCGCCGCGGAACGCCTTATGAAATCTTTAACGTGTCGTTGACCCAGACGCTGCACAGGACCTTAATCACCTCCGGCACGACGCTTGTGGTGATCCTGATGCTCTACCTCTTCGGCGGCGCGATGCTGCAGGGCTTCTCGCTGACAATGCTTATCGGTGTTTCCATCGGTACCGCGTCGTCTATCTACGTGGCTTCTGCGCTGGCGCTGAAGCTGGGTATGAAACGTGAACACCTGCTGCAGCAGAAGGTCGAGAAAGAGGGGGCGGACCAGCCCTCAATCCTGCCGTAAGGTCAGGAAACTGAAAAAACCGCGAACCTGTTTCGCGGTTTTTTTTCGTCTGCAAAAAGGCTCCTGACAGGATGCTGTCAGGAGCAGGGGGTTACGCTTGCCTTGTCGCTAATCAACAGAGGAACAACGCAATGAATAACCCAATCAACTGGTTTGAAATTCCTGTAGAGGATTTAAACCGCGCTATCGCCTTTTACGAAAAGCTGTTCGATGCTGCTTTCAGATGCGAAACGATAGCCGGTATCGACATGGCTGTTTTTCCGCACGTTAAGCCTGCAACCGGGGGCGCGCTGGTAAAAATGGCGGGGCTTACGCCCGGCGACCAGGGCACGGTGGTTTATCTGCACACGCCTGACCTTCAGGCGGCGCTTGAGAAAGCGCAGGAGGCGGGCGGTCGTTGCTGTATGCCCCCACAGGCGCTGCCGCATAATATCGGCACGATAGCGATGATTATCGACAGCGAAGGCAACCGCGTTGGGTTGCATCAGCCTGCCTGACGGCTGATATACTCGCCAGCCCTGTCTGCATACCGGGCAGGGCTTCAACAAAAGGCGTTCCATGAGCAGACGAGCTGACCGGCTTTTTCAGATAGTGCAGATTTTACGTGGAAAACGACACGTCACCGCGCGGCTGCTGGCCGAGCGGTTAGCGGTTTCAGAGCGCACTATTTATCGCGATATCCAGGACCTTTCGCTTTCCGGCGTGCCGGTACGGGGCGAGGCGGGGAGCGGTTACAGCCTGCTTGCCGGTTTCGACCTGCCGCCGTTAATGCTGACGCCCGGGGAGGTGGAAGCGACGATCGCCGCGCTGAGAATGGTGCAAACCTGGAGCGGAAATGCGATGGCCCAGGCGGCGGAGTCGGCTCATGAAAAGCTGCTTGCCGTGCTCTCACCCGAGCGGCGCCTCATCGCCGAACGAAGCCGCATTCTGGCCCCGGATTTTGACCGTTATCCCCAGGTCCGCCGCTGGTTTGACGTCTGCCATGAAGCTATCAATAGCCTTCAGGTTTTACATATCCGCTATCAGGACGAGCAGGGGAGAGCGACGCAGCGAAATATATATCCGCTCGGTTTGTCTTTCTGGGGCGAGCATTGGGTCATGGTGAGCTGGTGCGAAACCCGTGAGGGTTACCGCTGCTTTCGGCTTGATCGCTGCAGTGACATAAGCCTTGCGGGCAGGACGTTTTCGCCGCGCGCGGATTTATCGCTACAGGACTTTTTACGACGGCAGAAGCGGGAAAAGCGGGAAAAGGAGAGGGAATAGAAAGCCAGCCGCTGGATAACGGCTGGCGTTGGCAAATCAGAAGTTGTAACCGACCACCAGGTAACCACCCCAGCCGGTAGTGCGGGTGTTGTAGCGGGTAAAGGCCAGTTCAGCGTCGTCATTCCACTGACCGCCGTTGTGCCAGTAACGCGCCACTACCGAGTAGTGCCAGTGGTCATAGTTCAGCGCCAGAATATGGCTGGAGGCGATGGAGTCGTTAGTGCGCGACTTCACGCCGTTCAGGGCATAGCCGGATTCATCGCCGAGGTCTGAACCCCAGTCAAAGTTGGTGAAGCCGATATAGCTCAGGTTGCCGCCCCACAGCTGGGTGATCGGCACAAAGTATTTCACTTTGAAACGGTAACCGTCCCACTCGTTCTGGTTTGCCGCCCCGTAGTTCTGCCACTGGTATTTAGCGTAGACGTTCAGAGAGAGGCTCATCGGCAGGCCCGTGTCGATATCGGTACCCAGACCCATATACCAGGTGCTCTGGCGGCCCGACTCGTTGCGACCCATGTCATAGATATAGTTGTTCGCGAAATACCACTCTTTAAACGGACCGAACGCCAGGCTGGTGCCGGTCAGCTTGTCGATAGAAAAACGCGGTTCGATTTCCATAAACAGCGGGGAGCCATGGTTCCAGATACCTTTAGCGTCGGTGTTGCCGCCGAAGAACACCGGAGCGTCCAGGTAACCATAGAAATCAAACCAGTCTTTCTTAGCGAAGGCTTCGTATTCCAGATAGGTATCGTTGCGGATAGTCGGTCCGAAGCGGGTGTGATAGCTCCCTACAACGTTAACGCTCTGGTGCCACCAGTCAGAAACGAACTCGCTGTTGCTGGTATCATCAGCGTTTGCAGCGAAAGAAGCGGAAAGCGCCAGCGCAGCACCGGCAGCCAGAATAATTTTTTTCATAATTATGCCACTGTTTTAAGGAAATCCCGTAAGCGGGAAGAGTAAAACGCACCCGGTAATTCGCGAACAACCGTTACCGTCTGGATGAGGCCCCTATTATAGAAATCCTCGCTCACAAAAATATGTGTTGTTTCACATTCTTCTCATGTGCGTAATCGATTGCGTTCACGTTTGCGTACATTGAACGTCGCGATTCTAGTGGCTTTGGTTTTCCAAGCCAAACAAAACGGCATCAAAGGATGACGGTTGAATGAAATTTGTGCGAAAAAGGCAAGGCGGGGGATAAGCTTTCTGTGCTGTGCTTTGTAACAAAACGCAAGGCCGGTTTCTCTGCCGGCCTGTGAGTGCGTTAATCCTGCAAAAGCGGCTGAATATCGTGGATACGCAAGAAACCCAGCTGTTCCGGCGTAATACCATGGAGCGTCAGCGGAATGGCGATATCGCTCGGCGCAAGCTGGCTCGCCGGGGCGCTGAACTGCTGGTTCTGCACGTTCACTTCCTGGTAATTTTCGGTCGTGCCCTGCAGTTGTCCCCATTCAACGGTGCCGGTAAAAGAGGGCAGCGCCGTGTTTGATTCGCCATGAATATTCAGCGTGGCCTGCGTGCCATTCGCGGTGGCGCTAATGTTGCTTACTGACATGCGCAGCATGCCAAGCTGGCTGTTGAGCCGCGCCGGGGTATTGGCGCCCGGCAGCAAATAAACGCCGCTGGCGGATTTCGCATTAAGTGCGTTTTGCTGGGTGATTTTCACAGTCTCTTTTTTCAGCTGCGTCATTTCGCTGTTTAGCGTGCTCACGCTCTGGTGCATCTGGCGCACCTCGCTTTGCGGGGCGCAGGCGCTTAACACCAGCACGCTGGCGGCGGTTAACAGCTTCAGGTAACGTCTTGTCATAGTAGAAATTCCTTAAAAATAGCCTCTGCTAAGCGTAGAACGGGCTACCCTTGTTGCCATAGCGATTTATTCTCAAAACGTTGCGCCTTTGTAGTCCCGGCAGTTCAGGGTAAACTACGGGAAGTTAACTTTGTCTTTCAGGAAGCGCTATGCATTGCCCATTTTGTCTCGCTGTGGACACCAAAGTCATTGATTCCCGCCTGGTAGGCGAAGGTTCCTCGGTTCGCCGCCGCCGCCAGTGCCTGGTCTGCCACGAGCGCTTCACCACCTTTGAAGTGGCGGAGCTGGTTATGCCGCGCGTGGTAAAAAGCAATGACGTGCGCGAGCCTTTCAATGAAGACAAGCTGCGCAGCGGCATGCAGAAGGCGCTGGAGAAGCGTCCGGTCAGCTCTGATGACGTGGAAATGGCTATCAACCATATCAAATCGCACCTGCGCGCCACCGGCGAGCGCGAAGTGCCCAGCAAAATGATCGGCAACCTGGTGATGGACCAGCTGAAAAAGCTCGATAAGGTGGCTTATATCCGCTTCGCCTCGGTCTACCGCAGCTTCGAAGATATCCGCGAATTTGGCGAAGAGATCGCCCGCTTACAGGATTAACGCATGTCCGATGAAATTTACATGGCGCGCGCGCTTAAGCTTGCGAGCCGCGGACGCTTTACCACGCATCCTAACCCTAACGTCGGTTGTGTCATTGTTAAGGATGGCGACATCGTCGGCGAGGGGTTTCACCTGCGGGCGGGCGAGCCGCATGCGGAAGTGCATGCATTACGGATGGCTGGGGAGAAAGCGCTAGGCGCGACGGCGTACGTCACGCTTGAGCCCTGCAGTCATCATGGGCGCACGCCGCCCTGCTGCGAAGCGCTGATTGCGGCGGGAGTAACCCGTGTCGTCGCGGCGATGCAGGACCCGAATCCGCAGGTCGCGGGGCGCGGCCTTTATCGCTTGCAACAGGCGGGCGTCGAAGTCAGCCACGGGCTGATGATGAGTGAAGCCGAGCGGCTTAATAAAGGTTTTCTTAAACGCATGCGCACCGGCTTTCCTTATATTCAGTTGAAGCTTGGCGCGTCGCTCGACGGCCGCACGGCGATGGCGAACGGCGAAAGCCAGTGGATAACCTCACCGCAAGCGCGCCGCGACGTACAGCGTCTGCGCGCGCAGAGCCACGCCATTCTCTCCACCAGCGCAACGGTGCTGGCGGACGACCCGGCGCTGACGGTGCGCCGGGAAGAGCTCGGCGCGGATACGCAGGCGCTTTATCCTCAGGAGAATCTTCGCCAGCCGCTGCGCGTGATTATCGACAGCCATAACCGCGTTACGCCGCAGCATCGCGTTGTGCAGCAGCCGGGAGAAACCTGGCTTGCGCGCACCCGGGCGGATGACGCGCTATGGCCGCAGAGCGTCGAACAGCTGATTGTGCCGGAGCATAACGGCCGCCTCGACCTGGTGTTGCTGATGATGCAGCTTGGCAAGCGGCAGATTAACAGCGTCTGGGTGGAAGCTGGCGCGCAGCTTGCGGGCGCGCTGCTGCAGGCGGGGCTGGTGGATGAGCTTATCGTCTACCTCGCGCCGACGCTGCTGGGCGATAATGCGCGCGGTCTTTTTCAACTGCCGGGCCTTGAGCGGCTTGCCGATGCGCCGCAGTTTGCATTCAACGAGATACGTCCCGTTGGCCCTGATATCTGTCTGCATTTAACGCCTGCGTGAAACCGGTGCGGTAAAACGTAAGCAGTGCTGCAAAGATTATGATAGAATCCGCCCCCCTGCGGGGGCTACATAACCCTAAGGTAAGAGTATGAACATTATTGAAGCTACCGTTGCTGCCCCGGACGCTCGCGTCGCCATCACCATCGCGCGTTTTAACAACTTCATCAACGACAGCCTGCTTGAAGGCGCTGTCGATGCGCTCAAGCGCATCGGCCAGGTAAAAGATGAAAATATCACCGTGGTTTGGGTGCCAGGCGCATATGAACTGCCGCTCGCGGCGCAGGCGCTGGCAAAAACCGGTAAATACGACGCGGTTATCGCGCTCGGTACGGTGATTCGCGGCGGCACCGCCCACTTTGAATATGTGGCAGGCGGCGCCAGCAATGGCCTGGCTCACGTAGCCCAGGAGAGCGAAATCCCGGTAGCCTTTGGCGTACTCACCACTGAAAGTATTGAACAAGCCATCGAACGCGCTGGCACCAAAGCCGGCAACAAAGGCGCCGAAGCGGCGCTGACCGCGCTTGAAATGATTAATGTCCTGAAAGCTATCCAAGCCTGAATTTTGTAAGGGGAATTCCGTGAAACCTGCTGCTCGTCGCCGCGCCCGTGAGTGTGCCGTCCAGGCGCTCTACTCCTGGCAGTTGTCCCAGAACGACATCGCTGATGTTGAATACCAGTTCCTGGCGGAACAGGACGTAAAAGATGTGGACGTCATGTATTTCCGCGAACTGCTCTCCGGGGTGGCGACCAACAGCGCATATCTCGATGGGCTGATGAAGCCTTACCTGTCCCGTCAGCTCGAAGAGCTGGGCCAGGTCGAGAAAGCGGTGCTGCGTATCGCCCTGTTCGAACTCTCTAAACGTGATGATGTGCCCTACAAAGTCGCCATCAACGAAGCGATCGAACTGGCGAAAACCTTCGGCGCTGAAGACAGCCACAAGTTCGTCAACGGCGTTCTCGATAAAGCCGCCCCGCAGATCCGCCCCCACAAAAAGTAATCTCAGGGCCGGTTTTCCGGCCCTTTCTTCTTTTCCTGCTGAGGCATAACGTATGGCTTGCGGCGAATTTTCATTGATTGCTCGCTACTTTGATCGCGTCAGAACGGCCCGCCTGGATGTGGAAACCGGTATTGGCGACGATTGCGCGCTGCTGAACGTGCCGGAAAAACAGACGCTGGCGATAAGCACCGATACGCTGGTTTCGGGCATCCATTTTTTGCCGGATATCGATCCGCGCGATCTGGGCTATAAAGCGCTGGCGGTGAACTTAAGCGATCTGGCCGCCATGGGCGCGACGCCCGCGTGGCTGACGCTCGCGTTGACCTTGCCGGAAGTGGACGAGGCCTGGCTTGCGGCATTCAGCGATAGCCTGTTTGAGCAATTGAGCTATTACGAAATGCAGCTGATTGGCGGCGACACGACCCGCGGCCCGCTCTCCATGACGCTTGGCATTCACGGCCTGGTGCCGGTGGGTCGCGCGCTTAAGCGCGCCGGCGCGCGTCCGGGCGACTGGATTTATGTGACCGGCACGCCGGGCGACAGCGCCGCCGGGCTGGCGATTTTACAAAAGCAGCTTCAGGTTTCCGATGCGCAATGCGCTGATTACCTGGTGCAGCGTCACCTGCGGCCGACGCCGCGCGTGCTGCAGGGCCAGGCGCTACGCGATCGCGCCAGCGCCGCTATCGATCTCTCTGACGGGCTTATCTCTGATCTCGGTCATATCCTTAAGGCGAGCGATTGCGGCGCCCGCGTAGAACTCAACGATCTGCCGTTATCGGAACAGCTGCGCAGCGTGACGACGCTCGAACAGGCGCAGCGCTGGGCGCTTTCCGGCGGCGAAGATTATGAACTCTGTTTCACCGTACCGGAGCTTAACCGCGGCGCGCTGGATGTGGCGCTCGGTCATCTGGGCGTGCCGTTTACCTGTATCGGCCAGGTCATGCCGCCTTCGGAAGGCATGCAGTTTGTGCGCGACGGCGAGCCGGTAACACTAAACTGGAAAGGCTATGACCACTTCAAAACCGCTTAAGGATGTGGCGAAAAGCCGCCTGAAACTCAGTAATCCCTGGCATCTGCTGGCGACGGGATTCGGCAGTGGGCTAAGTCCCTGGGTGCCCGGCACCATGGGGTCGCTTGCCGCTATCCCGTTCTGGTATCTGATGACCTTTTTACCCTGGCAGCTTTACTCGCTGGTAATAATGCTAGGCATTAGCCTTGGCGTTTATCTGTGTCATCAGACCGCCAGAGATATGGGCGTGCACGATCATGGCGCTATCGTCTGGGATGAATTTATCGGCATGTGGATAACGCTGATGGCGCTGCCCACTGGCGACTGGCAATGGGTCGCCGCGGGGTTTGTTATTTTCCGCATTCTGGATATGTGGAAGCCGTGGCCGATCCGCTGGTTCGATCGTAACGTGCACGGCGGCATGGGGATCATGGTGGATGATATTGTCGCCGGGGTTATCTCCGCCGGGATCCTCTACTACATTGGCCACCATTGGCCGATTGGCATCCTCTGAGTTATTCCCCCTCGCCGTCAGGGGAGGGGGAAGGCTTTTTTAGCGGAAACCCACCACGGCGTGGCGCTGGTAAGGCATTTCCAGCTCGGCGATTTCGCTATCGGTAAGCGTCACATCCACCGCCTGCGCTAATTCTTCAAGCTGTTCTTCACGCGACGCGCCAATAATCGGCGCGGCAATGCCAGGCTTGCTGAGCACCCAGGCAATCGCCACTTGCGCGCGGGTCAGCCCTTTATCTTCTGCGATGCGTCCCAGACGCTCGGCAATCTGCGCGTCGGTCTGGTCATTTTCGTTATAGAGCGTTTTGCCAAATTCGTCCGATACCGAGCGAGCCGTGGCTTCGCCCCAGGGGCGAGTCAGACGGCCGCGGGCCAGCGGGCTCCAGGGAATGACCGCCACATTTTCTCGCAGGCAGAGCGGCAGCATCTCCAGCTCTTCCTCACGGTAAATCAGGTTGTAATGGTTTTGCATAGTGACGAAGCGCGCCCAGCCGTTGCTTTGCTGAAGCTTCAGCGCCTGCTCAAACTGCTCAGGGTGCATGGAAGAGGCGCCGATATAGCGCGCTTTGCCCGCTTTTACCACATCGTTAAGTGCTTCCAGCGTCTCCTCAATCGGCGTGTTGTAGTCCCAGCGGTGAATCTGAAAGAGATCAACATAATCCATGCCGAGCCGCGTGAGGCTGTCATCAATGGAGCGCAGGATCTGCGCGCGGGAAAGCCCTTCCTGTAAGTCCCCCACCTGGTGGTAAACCTTGGTGGCGACGACCACGTCATCGCGGCGGGCGAAATCTTTTAGCGCACGACCGAGGATCTCTTCGCTACTGCCGTCGGAATAGCTGTTTGCGGTGTCGAAAAAGTTGATGCCGCTGTTAATGGCATGCTTGATGATAAGGCGGCTGCTCTCTTCGGGAAGCGTCCAGGCGTGCTTGCCGCGATCGGGTTCGCCAAAGGTCATACAGCCAAGGCACAGCCGGGAAACCCTGAGATCCGTTATTCCTAACATGTTGTATTGCATGGTTCCACTCCTGCCATAGGGTAACAAAGGTTACCTTTAAGCATAGCAGGAGCGGAAAGGGGAGGGCGGAAGGGCTCAGGCGAGCCAGGCGCGGATTTTCGCTTCCATACCGGCGGCATCAAGGCCTATCTCCTGACGAGCCTCATCCTGAGTGCCTTGCGGGATGAACCAGTCCGGCAGGCCGATATTGAGTACCGGCACCGGTTTGCGGTGGGCCATCAACACTTCGTTTACGCCGCTGCCCGCACCGCCCATGATGGCGTTTTCTTCCACGGTGACCAGCGACGCATGGCGAGAAGCCAGTTCCAGAATTAACGCTTCATCCAGTGGCTTCACAAAGCGCATATCCACAAGCGTAGCGTTGAGCGCCTCGGCCACTTTTGCCGCTTCCGGCAGCAGGGTGCCGAAGTTGAGGATGGCGACTTTCTCGCCCTGACGCTTGATAACCCCTTTGCCAATCGGCAGCTTTTGCAGCGGCTCAAGCGCTACGCCGAGGGCGTTGCCGCGTGGGTAACGCACCGCGCTGGGGCCGTCGTTATAGTGGTAGCCGGTGAAAAGCATCTGTCGGCATTCGTTTTCATCGCTCGGGGTCATGATGACCATATCCGGCACGCAGCGCAGGAACGAGAGATCGAACGCGCCCTGGTGAGTTTGTCCGTCGGCGCCGACAATACCGGCGCGATCGATAGCGAACAGCACCGGCAGCTTCTGGATAGCGACATCGTGGATAACCTGGTCATAGGCGCGCTGCAAAAAGGTCGAGTAGATGGCGACAACCGGCTTGTAACCGCCGATGGCGAAGCCCGCCGCCAGCGTTACCGCATGCTGTTCGGCAATCGCCACGTCGAAATACTGGCTCGGGTACTGACGGGAAAACTCCACCATGCCGGAGCCTTCGCGCATCGCAGGCGTAATGGCCAGCAGCTTGTCGTCTTTCGCCGCTGTTTCGCAAAGCCAGTCGCCAAAAATTTTCGAGTAGCTCGGCTGACCGCCGCTGCTTTTCGGCAGCGTGCCGCTTTTCGGGTCGAACTTCGGCACGGCGTGAAACGTGATGGGATCTTTCTCCGCAGGCTCATAGCCACGGCCCTTTTTAGTCATGATATGCAGGAACTGCGGGCCTTTCAGGTCGCGCATGTTCTTGAGGGTATGCACCAGCCCCAGCACGTCATGGCCATCCACCGGGCCGATATAGTTAAAGCCCAGCTCTTCAAACAGCGTGCCGGGAACCACCATGCCTTTAATATGCTCTTCGGTGCGCTTAAGCAGCTCTTTGATCGGCGGCACGCCGGAGAAGACCTTTTTTCCGCCTTCGCGCAGCGTGGAGTAGAGTTTGCCGGAAAGCAGCTGCGCCAGATGGTTATTCAGCGCGCCGACGTTTTCTGAAATCGACATTTCGTTATCGTTGAGGATAACCAGCATGTTAGGGCGAATATCGCCCGCGTGGTTCATCGCTTCAAACGCCATGCCCGCCGTAATGGCGCCATCGCCAATCACGCAGACGGTACGGCGATCTTTACCTTCTTTCTCCGCGGCGATTGCCACGCCAATGCCTGCGCTAATGGAGGTAGAAGAGTGGCCGACGCTTAATACGTCATACTCGCTCTCGCCGCGCCATGGGAAGGGGTGCAGGCCGCCTTTCTGACGGATGGTGCCGATGCGATCGCGACGCCCGGTGAGAATTTTGTGCGGGTAAGCCTGATGGCCGACATCCCAGATAAGCTGGTCGAATGGCGTGTTGTAAACATAATGCAGCGCCACGGTCAGTTCCACTGCGCCAAGCCCGGAGGCGAAATGGCCGCTGGAGCGGCTCACGCTGTCGAGCAAGTAGCGACGCAGCTCGTCGCACAGCTTCGGCAGGCTCTCTTTAGGCAACAGGCGCAACTCCTGCGTGGCGTTCACCAGTGCCAGGGTCGGGTATTTGGCTGTATCAAAACTCATCAGAGACTCGTTGTGGTGTTTATACGTTATTTATCACGTTGAATTATATAATTCGCTAACGCTTCCAGTGTCGCGGTATTCAGCGACTGTGCGGCCAGAGGTTGCAGGGCCGCGAGGGCTTCATTGCAGAGATCGCGCGCTTTGGCCTGGGCTTGCTCAAGACCCAGCAGGGCGGGGTAGGTGCTTTTGCCAAGTTGCTGATCGGCGCCCTGGCGTTTACCAAGGGTCGCAGTATCCCCCACCACATCCAGAATGTCATCCTGTACCTGGAACGCCAGACCGATGCTCTGCGCGTAGCGGTCAAGATAAGGCAGCGCTTCACGTCCGGCGTCGCCTGCACAAAGCGCGCCCATGCGCGCCGCCGCCAGGATCAGCGCCCCGGTTTTGTGGCGATGAATGCGCTCAAGCGCTTCCAGCGATACCTGCTTGCCTTCCGCATCCAGATCCAGCGCCTGGCCGCCGCACATGCCTGCGACGCCGCTTGCGCGGGCCAGTTCAGAGACCATCGCCAGTCGGTCGCGCAGCGCCACGTCGGGCATCGGCGCATCCGTAAGTATAGAGAAAGCGAGCGTTTGCAGCGCGTCACCGGCGAGAATTGCGTTTGCTTCGCCAAATTTAATATGGCAGGTCGGCTGACCGCGGCGCAGGTCGTCATCGTCCATTGCAGGAAGATCGTCGTGCATCAGCGAATAGGCGTGAATGCACTCAACGGCGGCGGCGGGCGCGTCCAGCGCCTGAGGCGATACGTTAAACATCTCGCCAGTGGCGTAAACCAGGAACGGGCGCAGGCGCTTACCGCCTAATAGTGCGCCGTAGTGCATCGCTTCAACCAGTGGACTGTTCTGAAACGGCAGGGGTTCAAGAAAGTGTTGTAGCGCGGCGTTGGCCCGTTCAGCCTGCCGCTTGAGCTGTTGATTAAAATCCATTGAATTACTCAGCGTCCGGAGTGAAAGGCGTCAGCGGCGCCTCTTCGCTGTCAGAGAGCAGGATCTGTACCCGCTGTTCGGCCTGTTGCAGCTTCACCTGCCCCTGGCGCGCCAGCTGCACGCCGCGTTCAAACTCGTTTAACGCCTCTTCCAGCGGCAGATCGCCACTTTCCAGACGGCTGACAATCTGCTCAAGCTCCGCCAGCGCCGTTTCAAAGCTGGCCGGGCGTTCGTTTTTCTTCGGCATAGTGAATGTCTGACTCTTGGGTTAATTATCATCTTCGCAACACTGCATGGTAGCGGAGACGAATTGATTAGCAAATAACGCCTTGTGGGTTGGTTATGTGCGCAGTCGCATCACGATGGTGATATACTTGCGCGCTCACGATGCAAGCGCGATGGTTGCCTTGCGGTACTACTTTCTAAGCCCAAAGGGCTTGCCAACGAATCATAGCCGCCATGAAGTTTATCATTAAATTGTTCCCGGAAATCACCATTAAAAGCCAATCTGTGCGTTTGCGCTTTATTAAAATCCTGACCGGGAACATTCGTAACGTTCTGAAGCCTTACAGCGAGGAGATCGCTGTCGTCCGTCACTGGGACCACATCGAAGTTCGCGCTAAAGATGAAAACCAGCGTCCCGCCGTGCGCGACGCCCTGACCCGTATTCCGGGCATTCACCATATTCTGGAGGTAGAGGATGTTCCCTTTACCGACCTGCACGATATTTTCGAAAAAACGCTCGCCGACTGGCGCGAAAAGCTCCAGAACAAAACCTTCTGCGTACGCGTAAAGCGTCGCGGCAAGCATGAGTTTAGCTCTATTGAAGTAGAACGCTACGTCGGCGGCGGTCTCAATCAGCATATTGAATCGGCGAAAGTGAAGCTGACGCACCCGGACGTCACCGTGCATCTTGAAATCGAAGACGATCGTCTGCTGCTGGTAAAAGGGCGTTACGAAGGGATTGGCGGTTTCCCGATCGGCACGCAGGAAGATGTGATGTCGCTTATCTCCGGCGGCTTCGACTCCAGCGTCTCCAGCTATATGCTGATGCGCCGCGGCTGCCGTGTGCATTATTGCTTCTTTAATCTGGGCGGCGCGGCGCACGAAATCGGCGTGCGTCAGGTCGCGCATTATCTGTGGAACCGCTTCGGCAGCTCGCATCGCGTTCGCTTTGTCGCCATTAACTTCGAGCCAGTGGTCGGCGAAATTCTCGAGAAAGTGGACGACGGCCAGATGGGCGTGGTGCTCAAGCGCATGATGGTCCGCGCCGCGTCGAAAGTCGCCGAACGCTACGGCGTGCAGGCGCTGGTGACCGGTGAAGCGCTGGGGCAGGTTTCCAGCCAGACGCTGACCAACCTGCGCCTTATCGATAATGTCTCCGATACGCTGATTTTGCGTCCGCTTATTTCGCACGACAAAGAGCATATTATTGATATTGCAAGAAAAATCGGCACCGAAGATTTTGCCCGCACCATGCCGGAATATTGCGGCGTGATTTCAAAAAGCCCGACCGTGAAAGCGGTAAAAGCGAAGATTGAAGCGGAAGAGGCAAACTTCGATTTCTCTATCCTCGATAGCGTTGTGGAAAACGCGACTAACGTCGATATTCGTGAAATCGCCGAGCAGACCGAACAGGACGTGGTAGAGGTGGAAACCGTAAACGGTTTTGGCCCTGACGACGCGATTCTGGATATCCGCTCTGTCGACGAACAGGACGACAAGCCGTTGCAAGTCGAAGGGGTAGAGGTCGTTTGCCTGCCGTTCTATAAGCTCAGCACTAAATTCGGCGACCTCGACCAGAGCAAAACGTACTTGCTGTGGTGCGAGCGTGGCGTGATGAGCCGCCTGCAGGCGCTCTATCTGCACGAACAGGGCTTTAAAAACGTGAAAGTGTATCGCCCTTAACGTGTTATGGATTGTCTGTAAACAAAAAGCCTCCCTTGCGGAGGCTTTTTTATTAGTCGTGATAGTTGTAAATGCCGGGCGGCAGCACCAGTTGCGCCGCCACTTCCCGCGCTTTCTCGCGACCCGCCAGCAGATCGATAATCTTCAGCGCGAAATCCATCGCCGTGCCGGGGCCCTGGCTGGTCAGTAGCTTGACGCGCGGGTCCCATACCACGCGTTTATCCATCCACTTCTCTTGTGGAATGCGGTCTTTAAGCCCCGGGAAACCGGTCATGTTGCCGATGGGAAAGAGATCATGCGCAACCAGCACCGTGCCGGCCGCCGCGCAAATGGCGGCGACGAGGCGACCTGAAAGATGGAACTGGCGTACGGTTTCCACCAACAGCGGACTGTCGCGAAAACATTCCGCCCCTTTCAGCCCACCCGGCAGAACAATAACGTCATAATCGCCATCTGCGACTTCCACCAGCGGCGCATCCGCCAGCAGCTTCACGCCGCGTGAACAGGTAATGACCCGATCGCCATCGCTCGCCACGCTGGCGGTCGTAACGCGAATGCCGCCCCGCACCAGCAGGTCGATGGTGGTGACCGCTTCGGTCTCTTCAGTGCCAGGTGCGAGGCAGATCAGTGCCGATGCGCTCATAATGGTTCTCCTTACGCTTGATGTGTTCATACAGGCGGGTGTTGGCAGGCAGCGTTAGCCCGTGCGCCCTGGCGCGGCGCAACACATAGCCGGTGATATAGTCGATTTCGGTATGCCGCTGTTGGCGTACGTCCTGCAGCATGGATGAGATGTTCTGCGCGGTGCTCTCCATGACCTGATCCACATAGAGGAACAGGCTTTCGGCCGAAGTGTGAAGACCTTCACTCACCATAACCTGCGCGACCTCTTCGCAAATTTCCCGGATCTCGTCGTGCCGATGACGCAGTTCGCCGTTCGGGCAGTCGTAGAGCGCGGTCAGCGGGTTGATCACGCAATTTACCGCGAGCTTCTTCCAGCAGGCGGCGCTGATGTCGTTATGCCAGGCCACGTCAGGCAGGGCGTGGTGGAGTTCCGCCGCAAGCTGGCTGTAATCCTGACGGCAGGAGGAGGCCGGGCCGATATGGGTAATGCCGTTCGCAACATGAATGATGAGGTTGCCTTCACGGCGCGCAGCGTGGGTGGTTACCCCCATCAGCAGCGGCTGCGCCAGGTTTTTCAACTCCTCTATCGTGCCCATGCCGTTATGGATGAGCAGCACAGGGCTGCTGGCCGGCAGACGTTCAGCCAGCGCTTTCACCGCGCCGGAGACTTGCCAGGCTTTCAGCGTCACCACCAGCAGATCGCTCTGCGCCAGGAAATCCGGGTTATTGGCCATGAGCGAGGCGTTGAACACCGTGTTGTCGGTTTCACGCAGGTTTACCTGACAAAAAGGCTGCGGTACCCGCAGCCATCCCTGTACGTCGTGGCCTTGCTTTATTAGCGCGGAAAGCCACAGTTGCCCCAGCGCACCGCACCCCAGTACGGTAATTTTCATTGCTCCTCCCCACCTGCAACGGCGCCAGGCGTTTTATATTGCGTCTATTATAGCGTTGTCGACCAGGCTGCGTCTGGCGGCCCGATTACGGGTTGTTTTATGCAACTTTGCGGGTATTATGCATCGCAACAAAAAGAGAGGGAGAAGAAAACATGCCATCTTTTGATATTGTGTCGGAAGTTGATCTGCAGGAAGTGCGTAACGCGGTGGAAAATGCGACCCGTGAACTGGATACGCGCTTCGATTTTCGTAACGTGACCGCAAGCTTTGAGCTCAATGACGCCAGTAAGACGATAAAAGTCACGAGCGAGTCCGATTTCCAGGTAAATCAGCTGCTGGATATTCTGCGTGCGAAGCTGCTTAAACGCGGCATTGAAAACAGTTCGCTGGACGTACCGGAAGAGTTCGTGCACAGCGGTAAAACCTGGAGCGTGGAAGCGAAGCTCAAGCAGGGCATCGAAGCCAGCGTAGCGAAGAAAATCGTTAAGCTAATTAAAGACAGCAAACTGAAGGTGCAAACCCAGATTCAGGGCGAAGAAATTCGCGTAACGGGGAAATCCCGCGACGACCTTCAGTCAGCCATGGCGCTGGTGCGCGGCGGAAACCTGGGGCAGCCGTTCCAGTTCAAAAACTTCCGCGATTAAGCAAAAGGAAAGGGCGGAAATTCCGCCCTTTTTTATGCTCCTTTGACAACCTGTTCGATTTCAAACCGGTTGGTGACTTTACTGTCAATTTTCACGTAAGCGGTGCGCTCCTGCGGCACAATCACCGCCTCGCTCACCCCTTCCTTCTCCAGCAGGCGCCGCTGCAACGCGCTGTCGATTTCAATTCCTTCAGGCAAGGCAATGCGCAGGCTGCTGACATAGGGCGGCTCTTTCATGGTAGAGCTCACCAGCAGCCAGAATGTCGCCAGCAACGCGCCAATCAGAAACACGGTCTGGGAATCAAAAAGACCGTCAATCCAACCGCCCAGCGAGCCGCCAATGGCCACGCCGAGGAACTGGCTGGTGGAATAGATGCCCATAGCGGTGCCCTTATAGCCCGCCGGGGCTTCTTTGCTGATAAGCGAAGGCAGCAGCGCTTCCATCAGGTTGAAGGCGAGAAAGAAAAGCTGAACGCCCGCCACCAGCTCCCAGAAGTGCGGTCCTGAACCCCAGAGCACGATTTCGGCAATCAGCAGAACCGCTATGCAGAACAGAAATACGCGCTTCATGCGGCGTTTCACTTCGGCGTAAATAATGAAAGGCACGACGGAGACAAAGGAAATCAGCATGGTGCAAAGATAGATTTTCCAGTGCTGAGCGGCGGCGAAACCGGCGGCTTCAAGCTGGCCGGGCAGGGCGACGAATGTCGACATCAGCAGAATATGCAGACACATAATGCCGAAGTTCAGCTTCAGCAACTGCGGATTCGCCAGCACTTTAGTAAAGCAGCCTTTGACCATCGCGGAGTCGCGGTTCAGCACGTGCGTGGTGCTGTTTGGCACAACCCACAGAGTAAGGGCGATGCCGCAGCTCGCCAGCAGAGCTATCATCCAGAAGAGCGCCTGCAACCCCAGCGCATGAGTGATAATCGGCCCTAACACCATGGCGATAGCGAAGGTAACGCCGAAGCTCACGCCGATAAATGCCATCGCTTTGGTGCGGTTTTGCTCGCGGGTGAGATCGGAAAGCAGGGCCATGACGGCGGCGGCTATCGCGCCGGAGCCCTGGAGCGCGCGCCCGAGGATAACGCCCCAGATAGAATCAGAAAGCGCGGCCAGCACGCTGCCGGCCACAAAAATCGCCAGACCGCCCACAATCAGCGGCTTGCGGCCGATACGGTCGGAAAGCAGGCCGAAAGGGATCTGGAAGATGGCCTGCGCCAGGCCGTAGATGCCAATCGCGAAGCCAATCAGCGCTTCGCTCGCGCCCTGTAACGCCATTCCGTAAGTAGTAAGAACCGGCAGCACCATAAACATGCCGAGCATGCGCAGCGAGAACACCGTCCCTAAACCCCACGTCGCTCGCAGCTCGACGGGCGTCATTTTGTTATCGTTCATTACCACCTCAGATAAAAAGCAGGCCCTAGTGTAGTGCCACGGCGGGGGAGGGTAAATAATCGCTTATTTAGGAAATATTTCAGAGGTTATCTATTGATGCTGCTAATAAAAAAGGGTGCCGAAGCACCCTTTTAGCAGACTGGCGTCTTACCAGACGTAAGTCAGAAGATTATGTGAGTCAGGCACCATAAAATCGACCGACATCATCACGCTAAGCGAAGTGATGGCGACAATGGAGAAGACGAACAGCTTGCGCGCCCACACCTTGTCGTTTTCGGTTTTATAGCCGCGCAGGGCCATACCGAGCCACCACACGCTCACCGCCGCCGCAACCACCAGATATTTGTAGCCGGCGTAACCGCCAAGCGACAGCATCAGCGTAGCGACAGCAAAAGCGATGATGTAAAGCGTGATATGGTTCTTGGCGACAGAGATGCCTTTCACCACCGGCAGAACCGGAATATTCGCCGCCTGATAATCCTTAAAGCGGAAAATCGCGATGGCGTAAGAGTGAGGCATCTGCCACAGGCTGAAGATAGCCAGCAGGATGAGCGCGCCGCTGTCAAACTCATTTGTCACGGCGCAATAGCCAATCACCGGCGGCGCAGCGCCGGAGAGCGAACCAATCAGCGTGCCATAGACGGAGTGGCGTTTCATATACAGGCTATAAACGCCCACATAGACCACGAACCCCATCACCCCCAGCCAGCAGGCCAGGGGATTGGCGCCAAACCACAGCAGCATAAAGCCAGCAATACCCAGCAACGCGGCGTACACCAGCGAGACCTGCGGAGAGATCAGGCCTTTCACCAGCACCCGATTCTTGGTCCTTTCCATCTTGCGATCGATATCGCGATCGATGTAGTTGTTGAACACACAACCCGACGCCACTACCAGCGACACCCCAACCAGCGTGAAGAGGAAAAGGGGATAATCGATGCTGCCCTTGGAGGCCAGCAGGAACCCCCCGATCACGGAGATCAGGTTGCCGAAAATGATGCCTGGTTTCGTTACTTGCAGGTATTGCTTAAACATACTCGCCGCTCTTAGTGAACCATCATGTTGTAGTTGAGGCTCCACATAATCCAGATTGAGCCTACTACCAGGATGGCGATAATCAGCACGGTAAAGACAAAGGCCACCAGGTTCCAGCGCTCCTCAGAGGAGGTGTTCATGTGCAGGAAGCACACCAGGTGAACCAGAATCTGAACCACTGCCGTGACCAGGACGGTACCCAGAATAGCCGTGTGAGACGCAGAGCCATTCATCACCATCCAGAACGGGATGACCGTCAGGATGATGGAGAGGATAAAGCCGGTCAGATAGGTTTTTACGCTGCCGTGATGGGCGCCTGCGTGATCGGTAGAATGACTCATTACATCGCCCCCATCAGATAGACAACAGAGAATACGCAAATCCACACGACGTCCAGGAAGTGCCAGAACAGGCTCAGGCACATCAGACGGGTGCGGTTCATGCTGTTCAGGCCGCGACGGGAAATCTGGAACATCATCACCGCCATCCAGATAAGACCGGAGGTTACGTGAACGCCGTGGGTGCCTACCAGGGTAAAGAACCCGGACAGGAAGCCGCTGCGGTCAGGGCCGAAGCCTTCGGCGATCAGATGATGGAACTCATAAATTTCCATAGCGACGAAGCCTGCGCCAAACAGGAACGTCAGACCGAGCCAGGCCATAACCTGGCTACGGTTGTCTTTGTTCATGGCGATAACCGCCATGCCGTACGTAATGGAGGAGAACAGCAGCAGGAAAGTTTCAACCAGCACAAACGGCAGCTCGAAAATATCTTTCCCGGTCGGGCCCCCCGCCGTGCCGTTCACAAGAACGGCATAGGTAGCGAACAGCGTTGCAAACAGAATGCAGTCGCTCATCAGGTAGATCCAGAAGCCAAAGACCTTATTGGCTCCCGCATCGTGGTGCCCTACGTCGTGCGCATGGGCTCCAGAGTGTGCAAGTGAATCAGTTGACATTTTTCAGCCCTGCTTTGCTAATTTCATCGAAATGCTGGTTTTCCAGTTTCTCAACGGTAGCGACCGGTACGTAGTAATCCACGTCTTCATCGAAGCTTTTCGCAATCCATGTAACCAGGATACCTACGAAGCCCAGCGCCGCCAGCCACCAGATATGCCAGATCATGGCGAAACCGAAGATGGTGCTGAACAAGCCGATAATCACGCCTGCGCCGCTGTTTTTCGGCATATGAATTTCTTCATAATGCGTCGGTTGCTTATACGCTTCGCCTTTGTTCTTCATTTCCCAGAACGCGTCGCGCTCCTGGATTTCCGGCACTACGGCAAAGTTGTAGAACGGCGGCGGAGAAGAGGTTGCCCACTCCAGCGTACGCGCGCCCCACGGGTCACCGGTCAGATCACGGTTCTGGTCACGATCGCGAACAGAGGTGTAGATCTGCATGATGATGCTGAAGATACCGCAGGCAATCAGCAGCGCACCAATTTCAGCCACAATCATCAGCGGTTCGAACATCGGATCGATGTCCTGGCTCACGCGACGGGTCATACCCATGAAGCCCATAGCGTACAGCGGCATAAAGGTCACGAAGAAGCCGATGATCCAGAACCAGAAGGCGCGTTTGCCCCAAGTTTCGTTCATGGTGTAACCAAAGGCTTTCGGCCACCAGTAAGTCATACCGGCGAAGCAACCAAATACCACACCACCGATAATCACGTTATGGAAGTGGGCAATCAGGAACAGACTGTTGTGCAGAACGAAGTCTGCGCCTGGTACTGCAAGCAGTACGCCGGTCATACCACCGATGGAGAAGGTGATGATGAAGCCGATGGTCCACAGCATGGCGGAGTGGAACTGAATACGACCCTGGTACATGGTAAACAACCAGTTGAAGATCTTCACCCCGGTCGGGATGGCGATAATCATCGTGGTGATACCAAAGAAGGCGTTAACGTTCGCACCGCTGCCCATGGTGAAGAAGTGGTGCAGCCACACGATGAACGACAGCACGGTAATCGCGATGGTCGCCCAAACGAGTGAGGTATAACCAAACAGACGCTTTTTGGAGAAGGTCGCGGTAACTTCAGAGAAGACACCGAATACCGGCAGAACCAGGATGTACACTTCCGGATGGCCCCAGGCCCAGATCAGGTTCACGTACATCATCATGTTGCCGCCCATATCATTGGTGAAGAAATGGGTGCCCAGATAGCGGTCCAGGGTCAGCAACGCGATAGTCACGGTCAGGATCGGGAAGGAGACGATAATCAGCACGTTGGTGCAGAGCGCCGCCCAGGTAAATACCGGCATTTTGAACATCGTCATGCCCGGCGCACGCATGCGCAGGATAGTAACGAAGAAGTTAATACCGGTCAGCGTTGTACCGATACCGGAGAGCTGGAGGCTCCAGATCCAGTAGTCAACGCCCACGCCCGGACTGTACTCAATGCCCGACAGCGGCGGATAAGCAACCCAACCGGTCTGCGCGAACTCGCCCACACCCAGCGATACGTTCACCAGGATAACCCCAACAACGGTGAACCAGAAGCTCAGGTTGTTCAGGAACGGGAAGGCCACGTCGCGAGCGCCGATTTGCAGCGGCACCACGAGGTTCATCAGACCGATAACGAACGGCATCGCTACGAAGAAGATCATAATAACGCCGTGGGCGGTAAAGATCTGGTCGTAGTGGTGCGGTGGCAAGAAGCCTTGCTCGCCGGCGGAAACCAGCAGCTGCTGGGTACGCATCATGATGGCGTCGGCGAAGCCGCGCACCAGCATAACGATTGCCACGAGAATATACATAATCCCGAGGCGCTTGTGGTCCACGGAGGTGAGCCACTCATTCCACAAATAAGACCACTTACCGAAGTAAGTGAGGCCTGCAACTAACGCCAGTCCCCCGACGAGAATCGCAGCCACCGTAACCATGATAATCGGCTCATGGTACGGGATTGCATCCAGTGTAAGTTTTCCGAACATCGTAATATTCCTCGGCCCCTTAATGAGAGGTTTCCGCTTTGCTCATGTCCATGCCTTCCATACCTTCATGGGATGCGTGTTCCCCTTCCGGCTGGGTCATGTCCATGCTCTTCCCGTGTCCCATGAATTTGTTAATAACATCCTTAAACAAACCCGGTTTGACGCTGGAGAAGTATTCAACCTTGTTGTATTCGCTCGGCGCCGCCAGTTTCTCGTAGGTCGCCATGTCATTGATGGCGTTCGGAGACTGCTTCGCTTTCGCTACCCACTGGTTGAAGGTTTCGGTATCCGGCGTGGCGATGGCCTTAAACTTCATGCCGGAGAAGCCGCGACCGCTGTAGTTAGCGGAGATGCCGTTATAGGTGCCGGCTTCGTTGGCGATCAGGTGCAGCTGAGTCTGCATGCCCGCCATCGCATAGATCTGGCTACCAAGGCGCGGAATAAAGAAGGAGTTCATCACCGAGTTAGAGGTGATTTTGAATTCCACCGGGGTGTTTGCCGGGAAGGCAATCTCATTCACCGTAGCGATACCCTGCTCCGGATAAATGAAGAACCATTTCCAGTCCAGTGCGACTACTTCGATGGTAACCGGCTTCACATCGCTTGCCAGCGGACGGCTGGGTTCGAGTGAATGTGTAGTTTTCCACGTCAGTACCGCAAGGAAGATGATGATAAGGATAGGAATGGTCCAGACTACAGCTTCAACTTTGTTCGAGTGCGACCAGTTGGGGCTGTATTTAGCGTCCTTATTGGTTGCCCGATATTTCCAGGCAAAGCCAATCGCCATTACGATGGCCGGAATAACGACAATCAACATCAGCCCGAGGGCTGTCAGTATCAGCGAACGTTGCTCCAGTCCAACCTGTCCTTTTGGATTGAGAAGTGCAGAATCGCAACCACTGAGTAATACAGTGCCTGCGAATAATGACAACAATCCCAAACTTTTATTGTATTTCCTGAGTCTCATTTAACGACCTCAATTCAGGGGGCTCTATTGTCGCTTAAAGTGTGGCGGCATTTTACGGGAAGGTTACATTACTGTAAACATGGTTGAAGTACTGTCAGGCCCGTGTTAGTGGCTTCTGCCGCATAGGTCACAGCTGTTTCAGCGCATTTCAAATTTATACAAGGAATGGGCTGCTGAGAAGGCTTATAACGAAAGAGGCTTTCAAAGGAGGAACGCGCGGGGCAAGGGCATAAACAGGAATTTAAACACACAAATAATTAACAATTAATTATCAATAAAAGGACAATTAAAGAACTTAAAATTAATATTACCTGAGCTGAATCGATAAAGGCAATTTATTCATATTTTTCGATTGATTAATTTTCATCGTTTTTAGTCGCACAAAAAAACAAAAATGTTGGTAAATAAATTGTTGCTTATTTCACCGCTATAATTCCCCTTCGTGATTGCCACGGCAAATAACTTTTTATTATGGCTACCCATTAAGGAGTAAAAATGCCGTCAGGTCTGTTTACGCAGCGCCAGATAGTCAAGCGTTGCGCCCAGCACGACGCCTGCCACTGCCAGCAGCGCGCCGCCTTCCAGCAAAATGGCGCTATGGACGAAAACGATGACATCCAGTGCATCAGCGATAAGACCTGATAACCCTATGCCCAGCAGCAAAGCGCCTGCGCCAAGCAACCAGAGCGAGAAGCGATAAGCCTGCGGGAAAGCGCGGCGTTGCAGGAAGCCTTCGGTTCGCTGGGTATATTCCAGCGTATCGCGACAAATCAGCAGCAGCACAATGCCCGGCACGGCGGCGAAGACGGAAAAGAGGTAAAAGCTCGGCCAGCCGTGGCTTTCCACAAACCAGCCTGCAATCGGCCCGACATAGACCCGGCCTACGGCTGAAAGCGCGGAAAGCAGGGCGAATTGCGTGGCGGAGAAAGATTTGTTGCACAGCGTCATCAGCAGGGCGACGAAAGCGGCGGTGCCCATGCCGCCACAGAGGTTTTCAAAAAATACCGCCGCCGCCATGCTCACCATATGTTTATCCGTTATGGAAAGCAGCCAGTAACCAGCATTAGACGCTCCCTGCAGCACGCCGAAAATCAGCAGTGCGCGAAACAGCGACAGTCGTTGCATTAATATGCCGCCATAGAGCGCGCCGACAATGGTCGCAAACAGCCCCAGCGTTTTATTCACGACGCCCACTTCGCCTGCATCAAACCCCACGCCGCGAATCAAAAATGTGGTGGTGAGGCTCATGGCAAAGGCGTCGCCGAGCTTGTAAAGCACGATCAACAGCAGGATTAACCAGGCGTTATTTCGGCCGAAAAAATCACGCAGCGGCTCCGCCACCGCCTGTTCAAGGCTGCGCGGTACGGGAATAGCGTCGTGCGGCTCTGGTGCAAATAGCGTGGCGATAATGCAGGGAATAAGCAGAGCGGCCATCAGCCAGTAAGTCGCTTGCCAGCCAAGCCAGCGGTCGGCAAGCCATAACGCCAGCCCGCCGGAAACCAGCATGGCGAGGCGGTAGCCGAGTACGCTGATAGCCGCGCCCGCGCCGCGCTCTTGCGCAGGCAAAACGTCCGTTTTCCAGGCATCGAATACAATATCCTGCGAAGCGGAGCAGAAGGCGATAATGACAGCCAGCGCCGCCATCCAGCGCAGGTGAGTGGCCGGTTCGAGGAAACCCATGGCCGCGATAGCAATCAGTAAGAGAACTTGCGTCAACAACAACCAACCGCGACGACGGCCAAACAACGGCGGCGTATAGCGGTCCATCAGCGGCGACCAGAGGAATTTAAAGACATAGGCCTGCCCTACCAGCGAGAAAAAGCCGATAGTCTTCAGATCGATATTCTCGACAGTCATCCATGCCTGAAGGGTGCCGGAGGTCAGCGCAAGCGGCAAACCGGAGGCGAAGCCCAGCATCAGGAGGATGGCGGATTTAGGCTGCTGAAAGATACGAAGCGCGTGACTGGACATGGGCATAATAAAAAGCTGGCCCGGCATGCCGGGCCAGTGAAGGTGAGATTAACGGGCGTTCTGCTTGATGAACTCGTGAACGCTGGTGTCCTGCGCCATATCGGCGATGGTGTCAGTCAGGACAGAGTTGACCGCTTCAGCGATATTCTTATTGGACGCCTGAAGCGCGCCTTCAACGGAGTAGCTTGCGCGGTAGTTTTTGGTCATCTTGTTACCGGTCTTCGCAGTGGCGATGATAGAGATATCCGCTTTGGTAGCGATGTTGTAGCGTACGTTGCCCTGGGAAACATCGGCATACAGCTGATTAACGATTATCTGCAAATCTACAGCGCCGTTCGGCCCAATCATATAACCGCGAGAACTCATCTGTTTCTCCAGCACTTCCTGCAGCAGGAAGCGCAGGTCGCGGGAGGCGGTCAGCGTGACGAGCTGATTGTCACGGGTTACTTTGGCCAGCGCCTGATCGGGACGCTGATCGGCGCCGTTGATGCTGATGGTTACGCCCATCAGGCTCGGATCCTGCTGCGGCAGCGTAATCTTCGGTGAAACGTCAATAGTCGTAGGCGGTGTAGCGCAACCAGCCAGCATAAAAAGGGCAACCAGCGGGAAAAAGAGTTTTTTTAACATATTGTGGCTCTCGGAGTACCTTGGGCTGTCAAGAATAAAATTCTCGCCATCATAACATCGCCATTCGCAAGGGGAAGAGGGAATGGATGTAAATTCATCGCGTTGGCCTTTTTCTGAGCAAGTAAGCTGTTTTTTGGTAAGAAAAAGCCTTTGCTCCTTCCGTTTAGCTTTACCTCGTGAGGCATTCATCGAAATAATGGAATGAAAAGCTAAAATTTTGTTGCCTGTCGGTTATGTAAACGGTAAATGCGGCTAACATTTATAGACATGGCAGGCATCACAGCGTTGTCGAGGAGATCGTTATGATGGTACGCGAGCAAATAGAATCAAAATTAAGGGCAGCGTTTGATCCCGTGTTTCTGGAAGTCGTAGATGAAAGCTATCGTCACAACGTTCCTGCTGGTTCAGAAAGCCACTTTAAAGTGGTGTTAGTGAGCGATCGCTTTACGGGCGAACGTTTTTTAAACCGCCATCGCCTTATTTACGGCACCTTAAGCGAAGAGCTGGCCGGCACTGTACACGCGCTTGCGCTGCATACCTACACTATAAAGGAATGGGAAGGGTTGCAGGATACGGTTTTCGCCTCGCCCCCTTGTCGCGGCGCGGGCAGCATCGCCTGAGCAGAGGAATTTGCAACGACGAGGCTTTTTCCAGTATGTTGCGCCAGAGCTAAACGTGTAAAACGGCCTACGGGCCGTTTTGTTTTGTCTGAATTTTGCACGAATTAACGGCGGTTCAGGCAAAAAAGAGCCGGGAAGTGTGAAAAAAGCCGCAAAGCGGTACATTTGCTTTTCTCGACTACCCCCAGGGATGCCGCTATAATGCGCGTCTTATTTTTCGGAATGTCTTCGGGATGATTCTGGCGACAGGGATTGTGATTCTGATTCAGAAAAGATCCCGGTTCTGCGAAGCGATGACCATCATAAGGGCTTCCAGAGTTGACCGAGCACTGTGATTTTTTGAGGTAACAAGATGCAAGTTTCAGTTGAAACCACTCAGGGCCTTGGGCGCCGTGTAACGATTACTATCCCTGCTGACAGCATCGAAAACGCTGTAAAAAGCGAGCTGGTCAACGTGGCGAAAAAAGTTCGTATCGACGGCTTCCGCAAGGGCAAGGTACCGATGAACGTCGTTGCTCAGCGTTATGGCGCCTCTGTTCGCCAGGATGTGCTGGGCGATCTGATGAGCCGTCACTTCGTTGACGCTATCATTAAAGAAAAAATCAACCCGGCCGGCGCGCCGAACTACGTTCCGGGCGAATACAAGCTGGGCGAAGACTTTACCTATGCCGTTGAGTTCGAAGTTTATCCGGAAGTTGAGCTGAAAGGTCTGGAATCCATCGAGGTTGAGAAGCCGGTGGTCGAAGTCACTGACGCTGACGTGGACACCATGCTGGATACTCTGCGTAAGCAGCAGGCGACCTGGAAAGATAAAGACGGCGCGGCTGACGCTGAAGATCGCGTGACTATCGATTTCACCGGTTCTGTTGACGGCGAAGAGTTTGAAGGCGGCAAAGCTTCTGACTTCGTGCTGGCGATGGGCCAGGGCCGCATGATCCCGGGCTTCGAGGAAGGCATCAAAGGCCGCAAAGCGGGCGAAGAGTTCACCATCGATGTGACCTTCCCGGAAGAGTACCACGCTGAAAACCTGAAAGGTAAAGCCGCGAAATTCGCTATCAACCTGAAGAAAGTGGAAGAGCGTGAACTGCCGGAGCTGACCGCTGATTTCATCAAGCGCTTCGGCGTGGAAGATGGCTCCGTTGATGGTCTGCGCGCTGAAGTGCGTAAGAACATGGAGCGCGAGCTGAAAGGCGCTGTGCGTAACCGCATCAAGTCTCAGGCTATCGACGGTCTGGTAAACGCTAACGCAATCGACGTACCGGCTGCGCTGATCGACGGCGAAATCGACGTGCTGCGTCGCCAGGCTGCACAGCGTTTTGGCGGCAACGAGAAGCAAGCGCTGGAGCTGCCGCGCGAGCTGTTCGAAGAGCAAGCTAAACGTCGCGTTATTGTCGGCCTGCTGCTGGGCGAAGTTATCCGCACCCACGAGCTGAAAGCTGATGAAGCTCGCGTACAGTCTCTGATCGAAGAGATGGCTTCCGCTTACGAAGATCCGAGCGAAGTAGTTGAGTTCTACAGCAAAAACAAAGAGCTGATGGACAACATGCGCAATGTCGCGCTGGAAGAGCAGGCTGTTGAAGCTGTGCTGTCCAAAGCCAAAGTGACTGAAAAAGCGACCTCTTTCAACGAGCTGATGAACCAGCAGGCATAAGCCCGTATTCCTCTCTCAGGAAGCGCTTAATCAGCCCGTCACCCGGTGGTGACGGGCTTTTTTATGCTGCAACCTGGCGTAGAGGTGCCAATTAGCGCCTTTGGGTGTTAGCGTAACAGCAAAAGATTGTTATGCTTGAAACAGGCCAAACTTATCCCCATTAAAGGGTTAGGCAGTGTAAAGACTCTGACTGATAATCCGTCCGTAAAGGTTGAGAGCCGCTAAGGGCATCGTTATCCTGATGCAGGCTCATGTAGGATCAGTACAGCAGGTTACTCAGAATTTTTATCCAGGAGACGGATATGTCATACAGTGGCGAACGAGATCAATTTGCACCCCATATGGCGCTGGTGCCGATGGTGGTTGAACAAACCTCACGCGGTGAGCGTTCTTACGATATCTACTCCCGTCTGCTTAAGGAACGTGTCATTTTTCTGACAGGCCAGGTCGAAGACCAGATGGCTAACCTGATTGTGGCGCAGATGCTGTTTCTGGAAGCGGAAAACCCGGAAAAAGACATCTATCTCTACATCAACTCGCCGGGCGGGGTTATTACCGCCGGGATGTCGATTTACGACACCATGCAATTTATTAAGCCGGACGTCAGCACCATTTGTATGGGCCAGGCGGCTTCTATGGGCGCCTTCCTGCTGACGGCGGGGGCTAAAGGCAAGCGCTTCTGCCTGCCCAACTCGCGCGTGATGATCCACCAGCCGCTCGGCGGCTATCAGGGTCAGGCGACGGATATTGAGATCCACGCCCGCGAAATCCTGAAAGTGAAAGCACGCATGAATGAACTTATGGCGCAACATACGGGTCAATCTCTTGAGCAAATCGAAAGAGACACAGAGCGCGACCGCTTCCTCTCCGCCAACGAAGCGGTGGAGTACGGCCTGGTTGACTCCATTTTGACCCATCGTAACTAATGCCCGCCAAAGGCAGCCGCTATACTATAGTTAGTAAGCGGCTGCCTTAGTCACCCTGGCGGCTGGCGCCTGTATGGGGCATTGCGTGGTCGCGTGCGGCACGAAGAACAGAAAAGAGGTTTTGACTCATGACAGATAAGCGCAAAGACGGTTCAGGCAAACTGTTGTATTGCTCTTTTTGCGGCAAGAGCCAGCATGAAGTGCGTAAGCTGATTGCCGGACCGTCCGTGTATATCTGCGACGAGTGTGTCGATTTATGTAACGACATTATTCGCGAAGAGATTAAAGAAGTGGCTCCGCATCGCGAACGTAGCGCATTGCCTACGCCGCATGAAATTCGCAGCCATCTTGATGATTACGTCATCGGTCAGGAAAAAGCTAAAAAAGTCCTGGCGGTAGCGGTTTATAACCATTACAAGCGCCTGCGTAACGGCGACAGCTCTAATGGTGTTGAACTGGGTAAAAGCAACATTCTGCTGATAGGCCCAACCGGCAGCGGTAAAACCCTGCTTGCCGAGACGTTGGCTCGCCTGCTGGATGTGCCGTTTACCATGGCGGACGCCACTACCCTGACTGAAGCGGGCTATGTGGGCGAAGATGTTGAGAACATCATTCAGAAGCTGCTGCAGAAATGCGATTACGACGTGCAGAAAGCGCAGCGCGGCATCGTTTACATTGATGAGATTGATAAAATCTCCCGTAAATCCGATAACCCGTCCATCACCCGCGATGTTTCTGGCGAAGGCGTGCAGCAGGCGCTGCTGAAGCTGATTGAAGGCACCGTGGCGGCAGTACCGCCGCAGGGCGGACGTAAGCACCCGCAGCAGGAGTTTTTGCAGGTTGATACCTCCAAAATCCTCTTTATCTGCGGCGGCGCGTTTGCAGGTCTTGATAAAGTCATCGCCAACCGTGTCGAAACCGGCTCTGGTATCGGCTTCGGCGCAACGGTGAAAGGCAAATCGCAGAAAGCGACAGAAGGTGAATTGCTTTCGCAGGTGGAGCCAGAAGATCTGATTAAATTCGGCCTGATTCCTGAGTTCATTGGTCGTCTGCCGGTTGTCGCTACGCTGAACGAACTGAGCGAAGAAGCGCTTATCCAGATTCTGAAAGAGCCGAAGAACGCCCTGACCAAGCAGTACCAGGCGCTCTTTAACCTGGAAGGCGTTGAACTGGAGTTTCGCGACGAAGCGCTGGAAGCCATCGCGAAGAAAGCGATGTCGCGCAAAACCGGTGCTCGTGGCCTGCGCTCTATCGTTGAAGGCGCGCTGCTGGATACCATGTACGATCTCCCTTCCATGGAAGAGGTTGAAAAAGTGGTTATCGACGAATCGGTTATCGCGGGCCAGTCTGAGCCGCTGCTGATCTACGGCAAACCGGAAGCGCAAGCCTCCGGCGAATAAATAGCCTCTTTATACAATCCGTTAAACAATAAATGGGGGAAATAATCCCCCATTTATTTTTCCTGCCATCCTGACATTGAATGTCCGGGAAACATCCCCATATACTGATTTACTTGTTGGTGATGCCGTGAAGTGGGTTCACGTGCACCCATCACCTGGCGGAAACTAAACTAAGAGAGAGCTCTATGAATCCTGAGCGTTCTGAACGCATTGAAATCCCCGTATTGCCGTTGCGCGATGTGGTGGTTTATCCGCACATGGTTATTCCTTTATTCGTGGGACGGGAAAAATCCATTCGTTGTCTTGAAGCGGCCATGGACAATGACAAAAAAGTCATGCTCGTCGCGCAGAAAGAAGCTTCAACGGATGAGCCGGGTGTGAACGATCTTTTCACTGTAGGTACAGTGGCTTCGATTCTGCAGATGCTGAAACTGCCTGACGGCACGGTAAAAGTGCTGGTAGAAGGTTTGCAGCGCGCGCGTATTACCACCCTGTCGGATAATGGCGAACACTTTGCGGCTAAAGCTGAATACCTGAACTCGCCGGCTATTGACGAGCGCGAGCAGGAAGTACTGGTTCGCACTGCGATCAGCCAGTTTGAAGGCTACATCAAACTTAACAAAAAGATTCCTCCGGAGGTGCTGACTTCACTGAACAGCATCGACGACCCGGCGCGCCTGGCCGATACTATCGCCGCGCATATGCCGCTGAAGCTCGCCGACAAACAGTCCGTGCTTGAAATGTCCGATATCAACGAGCGCCTTGAATATCTGATGGCGATGATGGAATCGGAAATTGATCTGCTGCAGGTTGAAAAACGTATCCGCAACCGCGTGAAAAAGCAGATGGAGAAAAGCCAGCGGGAGTACTATCTGAATGAGCAAATGAAAGCCATTCAGAAAGAACTTGGCGAAATGGACGACGCGCCGGATGAAAACGAAGCGCTGAAGCGCAAAATCGATGCGGCGAAAATGCCGAAAGAGGCGAAGGAAAAAGCCGAAGCGGAACTGCAGAAGCTGAAGATGATGTCGCCGATGTCTGCGGAAGCGACCGTGGTGCGCGGCTATATCGACTGGATGGTGCAGGTTCCGTGGAACGCGCGCAGCAAGGTTAAAAAAGATCTGCGTCAGGCGCAGGAGATTCTGGATACTGACCACTACGGTCTGGGCCGTGTGAAAGACCGCATCCTTGAATATCTCGCTGTGCAGAGCCGCGTAAACAAAATTAAAGGGCCCATCCTGTGCCTGGTGGGACCGCCGGGGGTAGGTAAAACGTCTCTGGGGCAATCCATTGCGAAGGCCACCGGACGCAAATATGTCCGTATGGCGCTGGGCGGCGTGCGCGATGAAGCGGAAATCCGCGGCCACCGCCGTACTTACATCGGCTCTATGCCCGGTAAGCTTATTCAGAAAATGGCGAAAGTCGGCGTGAAAAACCCGCTCTTCCTGCTGGATGAAATCGACAAGATGTCATCCGACATGCGCGGCGATCCGGCTTCCGCTCTGCTTGAGGTGCTCGATCCAGAACAGAACGTGGCGTTCAACGACCACTATCTCGAAGTGGATTACGATCTCAGCGACGTCATGTTTGTGGCGACCTCTAACTCCATGAATATTCCTGCGCCGCTGCTGGACCGTATGGAAGTGATTCGTCTCTCCGGCTATACCGAGGATGAAAAGCTTAACATCGCGAAGCGCCATCTGCTGCCGAAGCAGGTTGAGCGTAACGCCCTGAAAGCGAACGAACTGACCGTTGAAGACAGCGCGATTATCGGCATTATCCGCTATTACACCCGCGAAGCGGGCGTGCGTAGCCTTGAGCGTGAAATCTCTAAGCTGTGCCGTAAAGCGGTGAAACAGCTGCTGCTCGACCCGGCGCTTAAGCAGATAACCATTACGGGCGACAATCTGAAAGATTACCTGGGCGTTCAGCGCTTCGATTACGGTCGCGCCGACAACGAAAACCGCGTAGGGCAGGTGACAGGTCTTGCCTGGACCGAAGTGGGCGGCGATTTGCTGACCATCGAAACCGCCTGCGTACCGGGTAAAGGCAAGCTTACTTACACCGGATCGCTTGGTGAAGTGATGCAGGAATCTATCCAGGCTGCGCTGACCGTGGTACGTGCGCGCGCGGAAAAACTCGGCATCAACGGGGATTTCTACGAGAAACGCGACATTCACGTTCACGTGCCGGAAGGGGCGACGCCGAAAGATGGTCCAAGCGCAGGCATTGCGATGTGCACCGCTCTGGTTTCTTGCCTGACTGGCAACCCGGTTCGCGCCGACGTAGCGATGACCGGCGAGATAACGCTGCGCGGCCAGGTGCTGCCGATTGGCGGTCTGAAAGAGAAACTGCTGGCGGCGCATCGCGGCGGCATTAAAACCGTGTTGATCCCGTATGACAACAAGCGCGATCTGGAAGAAATTCCGGAGAACGTCATTGCCGATCTGGATATCCATCCGGTGAAACGCATTGAAGAGGTGCTGACGCTGGCGCTGCAGAACGAACCGTTCGGTATGCAGGTAGTCACTGCGAAATAGTGACCTGACGCAAAGAGCACTGATAAAAACAGGGCTGGCGAGTGATTTGTCACTTGCCAGCTTTTTTTTGTATAGCTAATTTAGATTGCTGACCGGGCGTGCCATCAATAACTACTGTTGTAAGGGCGATGCATGCCTGTTATAACTGCTGCGCGGTCGCGCTACGAAGGGATCGGGTGCGATATAAATAATAAAGAGAGGAAGAGAAGAGTGAATAAATCTCAACTGATAGACAAAATTGCCGCAAGCGCTGATATTTCCAAAGCCGCGGCTGGACGTGCGTTAGATGCTTTGATTGTTTCCGTTACTGAATCTCTGCAGGCAGGGGACGAAGTGGCTCTGGTTGGATTTGGGACTTTTGCTGTTCGTGAGCGTGCTGCCCGCACTGGCCGCAACCCGCAAACTGGTAAAGAGATCACCATTGCAGCGGCTAAAGTGCCTGGCTTCCGTGCCGGTAAAGCGCTTAAAGACGCGGTAAATTAAGAAACGCTTGCGGAAGTCCCGTAAGGTTTTTGAAACTAAGGGCGCATCGTCAGATGTGCCTTTTTTATATGCCCGGATTTTTATGAGGCGCGTGGGCTGACAACCGCCCCGTTTTCTTGTCACAATACGCCTCAGGGCGCAGCGGCAGAGCCGTGTTCCGAAGGACGCGATACGTCTCTGTGCAGGGTTTACCAGTTACACTACAGCGGAGTGTTGTTACACCATGATGGACAATTTACGTGCGGCGGCTAATCACGTCGTGCTCAAAATCATATTGGGTTTAATTATCGTCTCGTTCATTCTGACGGGCGTAGGTAATTACCTGATTGGCGGTAACAATAATTATGCCGCAAAAGTTAACGGCCAGGAGATTAACCGGGCGCAGTTTGAAAACGCGGTCATGGGCGAGCGCAACCGCATGCAGCAGCAGCTTGGCGATCAGTTCTCTGCGCTGGCGGCGAACGAAAGCTACATGAAAGGCATGCGCCAGCAAGTGCTCCAGCGCATGATAGACGAGACCCTTCTCGATCAGTACGCCAAAAAGCTGGGCCTTGGCATCAGCGATGAGCAGGTAAAACAAGCTATCTTTAAGCAGCCCGCGTTCCAGAGCAACGGCAAGTTTGATAACACGCGCTATAACGCCATCATCAATCAAATGGGAATGACGGCGGATCAATACGCGCAGGCGCTGCGTAATCAGCTGACCACGCAACAGCTGATTAACGCTATCGTCGGCACCGACTTTATGCTGAACGGCGAAACGGATGAACTGGCTGCGCTGGTTTCTCAACAGCGTCTGGTGCGTGAAGCCACCATTGACGTAAACGCGCTGGCGGCTAAACAGCAGGTTTCCGATGCCGAAATCAATAACTACTACCAGCAGAATAAAGATCGTTTCGTGGCGCCGGAACAGTTTCGCGTAAGCTATATCAAGCTGGACGCGGCTGCGATGCCGGAAACCGCGAGCGATGCGGAAATCCAGACTTATTACGATCAGCATCAGGATGAGTTTACCCAGCCGCAGCGTAATCGGTACAGCGTCATTCAGACGAAAACTGAAGCGGAAGCGAAAGCGGTGCTGGATACGCTGAAGCAGGGCGGTGACTTTGCTGCTCTGGCGAAAGAGAAATCAGCCGACATCATTTCTGCCCGTAACGGCGGCGACATGGGCTGGCTTGAGCCTGCCACTACGCCGGAAGAGTTGAAAAACGCCGGTCTGAAAGAGAAAGGCCAGCTCTCAGGCGTTATCAAGTCTTCGGTAGGTTTCCTGATAGTCCGTCTGGATGACGTTCAGCCGGCGCAGGTGAAGCCGCTTGCCGAAGTGCATGACGCTATTGCCGCAAAAGTGAAGCAGGAAAAAGCGCTGGATGCCTACTTCGCGCTGCAGCAGAAAGTGAGCGAGGCGGCCAGCAATGACAACGAATCGCTGGTGGGCGCCGAGCAAGCTGCGGGCGTTAAGGCCGTGCAAACCGACTGGTTCGGCCACGACAATCTGCCGCAGGAGCTGAACTTCAAACCGGTAGCGGATGCGATTTTCGGTGGCAGCCTGATTGGCGAGAACGGCACGCCGGGTAGCAACTCTGACATCATTACCGTTGAAGGCGACCGTGCGTTTGTGCTGCGCGTTACCGATCACAAAGCGGAAGCGACAAAACCGCTGGCGGACGTGCGTAACGAAGTGGTGGACGCGGTTAAGCATCAGAAAGCTGAACAGCAGGCGAAAATTGACGCTGAGAAACTGCTGAGCGCGCTCAAAAACGGCAAAGGCGACGAGGCGCTGAAAGCCGCTGGCCTGAGCTTTGGCGAAGCGAAAACGCTGAGCCGCACCGGTCAGGATCCGTTGAGCCAAACCGCCTTCACCCTGCCGCTGCCAGCTAAGGGCAAACCCAGCTACGGTATGGGCAACGATATGCAGGGGAACGTGGTTCTGCTGGCGCTGGACGAAGTGCGCAGCGGCACGCTGCCGGAAGAGCAGAAGAAAGCGATGGTGCAGGGGATCACCCAGAATAATGCCCAGGTCGCTTTCGAGGCGCTGATGAGCAACCTGCGTAAAGAAGCCAAAATCAAAATGGGCGACATGGTAACGGAACAGCAGCAATAACGAGACGTTTCGCACATTTTTGCAATACGTTGCAAACAGACAAAGGCCGCTTACGCGGCCTTTTCCATTTTTAAAGATTGCTGTTTGTCGCGTTACGGCTGGCGCAATAAGGTAGCTCTGCTGTCAACAAACAAGGAGAAAACAGCATGAAACGTGGAATCAAAGCACTCTGTCTGGCATTGGCTGTAGCAGGCTGCGGCCTTAGCAGCACCTCACTGGCGGCGCCTTCTGCAGGAAAAGCGCAGGTAACGCAAACCCGACCCGATAGCGCCGATAGCAAAGCGATGACACCTGGCGAAAAAGCATCACAAAGCGAAGAAGGCACCGTCAACATCAATACCGCCACGGTAGATGAGCTGGCGAAGGCGATGAACGGCGTGGGTAAGAAAAAAGCGCAGGCTATCGTCAGCTATCGCGAAGAGCACGGCCCTTTCAAAGCGCTGGAAGAGTTAAAACAGGTGCCTGGCATGGGCGATTCGCTGGTGGAAAGGAACCTGCCTAACCTCACGCTTTAACCGTAACTTGTCCTTGCAGAGTTAAAAACTTTTGCCAGACTAAAGAGGTCATACCAGTGGTGTGACCTCTGTATCGATTAAAACAATGACAAGGGTTAAAGCGCTATGCAGACACAAATCAAAGTACGGGGTTTTCATCTTGATGTTTATCAACATGTTAATAACGCCCGCTATCTGGAGTTTCTTGAAGAGGCGCGCTGGGATGGCCTTGAGCATGAAGAAAGTTTTCAGTGGATGACGGCCAACAACATTGCTTTTGTTGTGGTAAACATCAACATCAATTATCGCCGTCCCGCCGTGCTGGGCGATCTGCTTACCGTAACCAGTGAAATGAAACAGCTTAACGGTAAAAGCGGCGTTCTGAGCCAGGTAATTACGCTCGAGCCAGAAGGGCAGGTGGTCGCCGACGCGTTAATCACTTTTGTCTGCATCGATCTCAAAACGCAAAAAGCGCTGCCGATTGAAGGCGAGCTGCGTGAAAAGCTGGAAAAATTAATAGCCTAATGGCTTAAAAATATTTTCATGACGCCTGATGGCTTTTGGCTCCTCAGCCCGGTAGATAATCTGGTATTGCGAAGGCTGGTGTTCCCCGCGTAAGCGGGGGACCCCCCTTGAAAATGACGCCAGCGCGTTTCGCTTTGGTATTCCCCGCCTGGGCGGGGTAAACCGCAACAGAGCACATTATTAGCTGTCGCCTGTCTGTTTCTTGCTTCATCTTCCATTCCAAAACTAATCACCCCCTGCCGTTCTGCTTATATTTTTTAACCACTTATACTTCAGGTTATGGACTCGTATAACCGGAGGTGCAATGCGGATTCACCATCTTAACTGCGGCTGTATGTGCCCGCTGGGCGGCAAACTTTATGACGGATTCAGCAAGGGCGCGCACGCGCACCTGATTTGCCACTGTCTGCTGGTAGAGACGGACCAGCATGGTCTGGTGCTGGTGGACACCGGCTTCGGGCTTGAAGATATGGCGGAGCCCTCCCATCGCCTGCCGTGGTTTTTCCGGGCAATGAACAATATTCAGTACCGTAAAGAGCTTACGGCTGCGTATCAGCTTGCGGCGCTGGGCTTTACGCCGGGTGATGTCCGCCATATTGTGCTTACGCATCTTGATTTCGACCATGCCGGCGGCCTGAGCGATTTCCCGAACGCTCAGGTGCATCTGATGCAGACTGAAATCAATACCGCCAGCGACCGTCGCGGCTGGCTGGCGCGCGAGCGTTATCGGCCCGGTCAGTGGGGCGCGATTTCAGGCTGGCACGGCTATCAGCCTCGAGGCGAAGCGTGGTTTGGTTTTGAGTCGGTGAGAGAGTTAAAAGGCCTGCCGCCGGAGATTTTGTTAATCCCACTGCGTGGACATACGCAGGGGCACGCCGGGGTGGCGATAGATACGCCAGGGGGCTGGCTATTACACGGCGGCGATGCGTGGTTTTTCCGCGAAGAAATGGCGCCCACTTATCACTGCACGCCGGGGTTGCGCTTTTACCAGACGATGATGCAGGAAGATAAAGACGCCCGGCTGAATAACCAGCGCCGCTTAAGGGCGCTGGCGACCGATGCTAACGCTGGCGTCACGCTGTTTTGCAGCCATGACGCCAAAGAGTTCGAGCGGTTGAAAGCGGGCGAAACGCGATTAGCGTAACCCCGTTTTCTGCTTGAGCGCGGCCATAACGCCCGCTTTGTCACCAAGATAACGGTTAAGGCCGTTGGCGCGCAGGTTGCAGGCGGCGCACTCGCCGCAGCCTTCGCCTTTGATGCCGTTATAACAGGTGAGGGTATCATGGCGTACCAGCTCGAGTTTGCCCCAGTAGTCCGCCAGCGCCCAGGTTTCCGCTTTATCCAGCCACATCAACGGCGTTTCAAAACGCACGTCCCGCGCCATGCCAAGGCTTACGGCATGGTTAAGCGCTTTGACAAATTCATCGCGACAATCCGGGTAACCGGAAAAATCGGTCTCGCAAACGCCGGTTATTACCGCTTCCGCCTGTACCTGGTAGGCGTAAATGGCCGCGAGCGTCAGGAACAGAATGTTGCGGCCTGGCACAAAGGTGCTGGGAATGCCGCTCGCTTGCGGGTCGTAATCCGGCACCGGAATGCTGTCGCGGGTCAGGCTGCTCACCGCCAGTTCATTCAGCAGCGTGACGTCCAGCACTTTGTGCGCCCGTGCGCCCAGCCTGGACGCCAGTTCGCGGGCGATATCAATCTCGGCCCGATGGCGCTGGCCGTAATCAAACGTCACACAATGAACTTCATCATACTGCTGGAGCGCCTGAATCAGGCAGGTGGTGGAGTCTTGTCCTCCGCTGAAGACAACAACGGCACGTTTCATAATCAACCCTGTGGTTCTTAATCGCAAAAACGGTATGGTAGCGCCGTAGCGCCATGCTAACCAGCTTCTTTGCCTTGCTCAGGCGGCGGCAGCCAGGCGCGGGTGAAATCAAACCAGCCGCGCGCGTTAAGCTCAACGCCGTTAATCCCCGGCGGCGCGCTTATCTGGTAGCGATAATTAAAGAGCGGCGTGATGATGCCTGCGGACATCATTTCATAAAACACGGCTTTCAGGGCGGCGTTACGGGTCTCGTCATCGGGATAGCGCTGTACGGAATCGAGTGTGGCGAACAGATGCTGCTGTTGCGCAAGCGTCAGCAAATTCGGCCAGAGCGCGTCGCAGCGCAGCCACTGCTCCAGCGTATATTCCGGCGCTTCGCCGATAAGCCTGTCGCCCATCACCATATCCGCTTTCCCCAGTTCGCCGCAGCCGTCCCAGTTTTTGGCATCGTGAAAATGGAGGGTTAATTCGCAACCCAAAGAGGCCAGCTGTTCACGTAACTGCTGCGCCATAACATGCAACTCGACCGGCAGATGATAAAAGAGCGTCAGCCGGGGCGGCAGTTGCACCGATTGCGGCGGCCATTGCGGCAGTTCCCAGCCCGGCAGCATTTCGCGACTCGGCGTAATCAGCCCTTCGTCCAGCGGCAGCGCGTCAATCATGCCGCTTTGGTGGATAAGGCTGATAAGCCGCCGCGCCTGTGCGATGGAGAGACGTCCGGCCTGGCGTACGCCGAGGTAGCAAAAGCCGAGGCTGATGCTGTTGCTGACTGGACGCAGATGGGCCAGCTCTTCTTCCTGGCCAAGGGCTATCTGCACCGGATGGCGGCAGCTGGTGCCGAGCGCGCGGTCAAAAAGCTGCGGCGTTATCCAGTATTCCACCGCCTTCAGCAACGGATGTTGCAGATGGTAAAACTCGTGGCTTTCCAGCCGCACCAGCTCAGGCGTAAAAGCCGTGAGCCGAAACGGGCCGCAGCCAGTTTGATTATCATCCGGGTGCGCGAGAAAACTGCAGTAGCTGGCGAGCCGCCAGGGAAGCCAGTAATCGGGCCTGAAGAGCGTGAAGCGCAAACACCGGGCGTGGGGCGAGTCGACCGTTTTAACGCTTGAGAAAAGCTGGCGCAGCGCGGGCTGCGTCAGGAGATGGGTAAAGCTTGTAAGCAGCTGCGCCGTTTCGACCGGCTTGCCGTCATGCCAGTGCAGGGTGGAGCGAAGATAAAAACGCCAGGTCAGGCCGTCGGGGGAAACCTCCCAGTGGTGCGCCAGGTCGCCGTGTGGACGAAGGCTTGCCGCCTCAAAGCGCGTCAGCCCGGCAAAAATCTGGCTTGCCAGATGTTGCTCGGCGCGTCCTGGCAAAAAGCCGGGCGTTAGCGGCTCCAGCGGACGGTAATAGGGAATGCGCAGGGTTGGCGTGTCGTTCTGCCACTGGCCGCCCAGAAACGGCGTCAGCAGATGACGCAACTGCTCCGGCGCCAGCTGCGCAAGCGCAAGGGCGTTGTGATGTTCCCCCAGGCGTAACACCTTTTCCATCATCCCCGCACGCACGCTTTGCGGGCTAACCAGAAAGGTTAGCGTGCCTCTTTTTCCCCGTCCTGACTGCGCCTGCCACGTCAGCCAGCCTGCCTCTTCAAGTTGACGCAGCAGAGAGCGGGCGTGGCGCTCGCTGCAAAAGCAGCGCGCCGCCAGTTCCGCCACGGTGGTCTGTTGAGGCGAGCCCGCTGAAGGCTGCCAGAGACGTTGAAACTGGTTTAATCGATTGAGCAGTCGCATACAAAACCCGGAACAGTTTCTGGCAAGTATTCACTATTAGTTCCGTATATACCAGGCGATACTTTTCGGCATGCAATCAGCTTCACACAGGAGATAACCATGGCGAAACTCGCGGCCTTTGATATGGACGGCACGCTGCTGATGCCGGACCATCGGCTGGGCGAAAAGACTATCAGCACGCTGCGCCGCCTGAAGGAGCGGGACATTGCGCTGGCCTTTGCGACCGGCAGGCACGTCATGGAGATGCGACCCCTTCTCGGCCAGTTTTCTCTGGAAGCGTTTTTGATAACCGGCAACGGCACCCGCATTCATACCCTGGAAGGGGAACTGCTGCACAGCCAGGATTTGGCGCCCGGCGTGGCGGAAACGGTGCTGCACAGCCACTGGGATACACAGGCGAGCATTCACGTCTTTAATGATGACGGCTGGCTGACCGACCGCGATATGCCGGAGCTGCTCGTCGCGCACCGCTATAGCGGCTTTCGTTATCAACTGGTGGATCTCAAACGGATCCCGGCGCACCGGGTGACGAAGATCTGCTTCTGCGGCGATCATGACGATCTGTGTCGCCTGCGCGTTCAGCTTAACGAGGCGCTGGGAAACAACGCGCACCTGTGCTTTTCCGCCTCAGATTGTCTGGAAGTGCTGCCGCCGGGATGCAATAAGGGCGCAGCGCTGGCCGTGCTGAGCCAGCATCTGGGTTATACGCTGGCGGAATGCATGGCGTTCGGCGACGCCATGAACGATCGCGAGATGCTCTCGCTGGTCGGGCATGGGCTGATTATGGGCAACGCCATGCCGCAGCTGATAGCGGATTTACCCCACCTGCCGGTGATAGGTCACTGTAGCCGACAGGCGGTTTCACACTATTTAACACATTGGCTGGATACACCACACCTTACTTATTCCCCCGAATGATGAGGATTTCCAGCAAGCCGGGCTAGCCCGGCTTTTTTTCTTCCAGCAGCGAGGCCAGCGCCGCCTGATACGGCGCCAGGTCGCCGATGTTTTTCGCCACCCATTCCGGCTGGTAATAGGTATCGAGATAGCGCTCGCCGCTGTCGCACAGCAGGGTGACAATCGCCCCCTGGCGGCCTTCGTCGCGCATGCGCGCCGCCAGCTGCAACGCGCCCCACATATTGGTGCCGGTGGAGGCGCCCACTTTGCGGCCAAGCTGCGTCTCCAGCCACTGCATGGCGGCGACGCTCGCGGCGTCCGGCACGCGCAACATCTCATCCACGACGTCCGGAATAAAAGAAGGCTCCACGCGCGGGCGGCCGATGCCCTCAATCTTACTTCCCACGCCGCTTCGCAACGTGTTGTCGCGGGTGTGCCAGTAATCCATAAACACCGAGTTTTGCGGGTCTACTACCATCAGCTTCGTGTCGTGTCCCTGGTAGCGCAGGTAACGGCCAAGCGTTGCGGAAGTGCCGCCCGTGCCTGCGCTCATCACAATGTACGCCGGCACCGGATGCGGCTCATGGCGCATCTGGCGAAAAATGCTGTCGGCGATATTGTTGTTGCCTCGCCAGTCGGTGGCGCGCTCGGCGTAGGTAAACTGGTCCATATAATGGCCGCCAAGCTCGCGCGCCAGCGTCTCGGACGCGTCGTAAATTTCGCAGGCGCTTTGCACGAAGTGGCAGCGGCCGCCGTAAAACGCTATCTGCTCAACTTTGCGCTTCGCCGTACAGGCGGGCATGACCGCGATAAAAGGCAACCCCAGCAGCCGGGCGAACCAGGCTTCTGAAACAGCAGTCGACCCCGAGGAGGCTTCAATAATCGGCGTGCCTTCTTTTATCCAGCCGTTGCTTAAGGCGTAGAGAAAAAGAGAGCGGGCGAGGCGGTGCTTCAGGCTGCCGGTCGGGTGAGTGCTTTCATCTTTCAGATAGAGGTAAATGCCCGGAAAGGCGGGCAGCGGCAGGCGCAGCAGGTGCGTATCCGCAGAACGCTGGTTATCAGCGTTGATTTCAGTAATGGCGTGGCGTACCCAGGAGCTGGTCATGCGCGTGATCCGTTTGTCAATTTGTGCTTAGAGTAACGAAGAGCGCGGGGAAAAACGTTGCCATTTAACCTACAGGCGGCTTGAATAAGAGAAAATTATTCTCCTGGTGGCCGCTATGTTAGATAAAATTGACCGCAAGCTCCTTGCGTTGCTACAAAGTGACTGCACCCGCTCTTTGCAGGCGCTCGCTGATGCCGTTAATCTGACAACAACCCCCTGCTGGAAACGGCTCCGGCGTCTGGAAGAAGAAGGTTATGTCACGGGTAAAGTGGCGCTGCTGGACCCGGAAAAGCTCGGCCTCGGCCTGACGGCGTTTATGCTTATCAAAACCCAGCACCATAACCGCGAGTGGTACAGCCACTTTGTCTCGGTGGTAAGCGGCATGCCTGAGGTGCTGGGCTTCTGGCGCATGGCGGGGGAGTACGACTACCTGATGCAGGTTCAGGTAGCGGATATGAAGCGGTATGACGAGTTTTACAAGCGACTGGTGAACCAGGTGCCGGGCTTTTCCGAGGTCACTTCGAGTTTCGCCATGGAGCAGATAAAATACACCACAGCCCTGCCGGTGGAGGCGTAGCCTTTAGCGGCCACCTATACTCCATCCCTGCGCTTATCGTCATTAAAGACAATCAGGACAAACGTTTTGCGATTATTTGCTCAGTTAAGCTGGTACTTCGGCCGGGAGTGGCGACGCTATCTCGGCGCCGTAGCCCTGCTTATCATCATCGCCGTTTTGCAACTCGTGCCGCCAAAACTGGTGGGCGTTATTGTGGACGGCGTCACCCAACGCCACTACACCGCCGGGCAGATTTTACTGTGGATAGGCGTCATGGTGGCGATTGCGATTGTGGTTTATCTGCTGCGCTACGTCTGGCGCGTGCTGCTGTTCGGCGCGTCTTATCAGCTTGCCGTAGAGCTGCGCCGCGATTTTTATCGCCAGCTCAGCCGCCAGCATCCTGAGTTCTACTTACGCCACCGCACCGGCGATTTAATGGCGCGCGCCACCAACGATGTCGACCGCGTGGTCTTTGCCGCGGGCGAAGGGGTATTAACGCTGGTAGATTCGCTGGTGATGGGCTGCGCGGTGCTGATAGTCATGAGCACGCAGATAAGCTGGCAGCTTACGCTGCTGGCATTACTGCCGATGCCGGTGATGGCCATTGTCATTAAGCGCTACGGCGACCAGCTACACCACCGCTTCAAGGCGGCGCAGGCGGCGTTTTCAACGCTTAACGATCGTACTCAGGAGAGCATGACCAGCATCCGCATGATCAAGGCGTTCGGCCTGGAAGACCGTCAGTCGGCGCTGTTCGCCGAAGATGCGCGGGAGACGGGGCAGAAGAACCTGCGGGTGGCGCGCGTGGATGCCCGCTTTGACCCGACCATTTACATCGCCATCGGCATGGCGAACCTGCTGGCTATCGGCGGCGGCAGCTGGATGGTGATGAACGGCACGCTGACGCTCGGCCAGCTCACCAGCTTCACGATGTATCTGGGCCTGATGATCTGGCCGATGCTGGCGCTGGCCTGGATGTTTAACATCGTCGAGCGCGGCAGCGCGGCGTATAGCCGCATTCGCGCCATGCTTGCTGAGGCGCCCGTGGTTCACGACGGCGATGAAAGCGCGCCGCCGGGGCGCGGCGAACTGCGCGTGGCTATCCGCGCCTTCCGTTATCCAGGCGCTACCCAGCCGACGCTGCAAAACCTCAACGTCGCCCTGAAACCGGGGCAGATGTTAGGGCTGTGCGGGCCGACCGGCGCGGGAAAAAGCACCGTGTTAACGCTGATACAGCGTCATTTCGACGTTGATGAAGGGGAGATTCGCTTTCATGACATCCCGCTGCCTCGTCTGAGGCTGGATGACTGGCGCGCCCGGCTGGCCGTCGTGAACCAGACGCCGTTCCTCTTCTCTGACACGGTGGCGAACAATATCGCCCTCGGCAAGCCTGAAGCCACGCAGCAGGAGATTGAACATGTGGCGAAACTCGCCTGCGTGCATGAAGATATTCTGCGCCTGCCGCAGGGGTACGACACCGAAGTGGGCGAGCGCGGCGTGATGCTCTCCGGCGGGCAGAAGCAGCGTATCTCCATTGCCCGCGCTCTGTTGCTGAACGCGGAGATGCTGATTCTGGATGACGCGCTTTCGGCAGTGGACGGGCGCACGGAACACCAGATCCTGCACAACCTGCGCCAGTGGGGAGAAGACCGTACGGTTATCATCAGCGCCCATCGCCTTTCGGCGCTGACCGAAGCGAGCGAAATTCTGGTGCTGCAGCACGGTCATGTAGCCCAGCGGGGTCAGCATGACCAGCTGGCGAGCCAGCCGGGCTGGTATCGCGATATGTACCGCTATCAGCAGCTTGAAGCGGCGCTGGACGACGCGCCGGAAGAGAACCAACAGGAGGCGATAAATGCGTAATTTTGGTCAGCTGTGGCCGACGCTAAAACGCCTGCTGGCGTATGGCAAGCCCTGGCGTAAACCGCTTTCGATGGCGGTGGTTATGCTGTGGGTTGCCGCCGCGGCGGAAGTCAGCGGCCCGGCGCTCATCAGCTACTTTATTGACAATCTCGTCGCACAGCATCGTATGCCGCTTGCGCTGGTCAGCGGGCTGGCGGCGGTTTATCTCCTGCTGCAACTGCTCGCCGCCGGGCTGCACTACTGGCAGTCGCTGCTGTTTAACGAAGCGGCGGTGGGGGTGGTGCAGCAGCTTCGCACCGATGCGATGGACGCCGCGCTGCGCCAGCCGCTCGGCGCCTTCGACACCCAACCGGTGGGGCAGCTTATCTCCCGCGTGACCAACGACACTGAAGTTATCCGCGATCTCTACGTCACCGTTGTCGCAACGGTATTGCGCAGCGCGGCGCTGGTGGGCGCGATGCTGGTGGCCATGTTCAGCCTCGACTGGCGGATGGCGCTGGTGGCTATCACCATTTTCCCGGCGGTGTTGATTGTAATGCTGATTTATCAGCGCTACAGCACCCCCATCGTGCGCCGGGTGCGGGCTTATCTGGCGGATATCAACGACGGCTTTAACGAAGTGATCAACGGCATGAGCGTCATCCAGCAGTTTCGCCAGCAGGCGCGCTTTGGGGAGCGGATGAATGAAGCGAGCCATTCGCACTATCTGGCGCGCATGCAGACGCTGCGCCTGGATGGTTTCCTGCTGCGTCCGCTGTTAAGCCTTTTTTCCGCGCTGGTGCTCTGCGGGTTGCTGATGCTGTTCGGCTTTACGTCAGTCGGCACGATAGAGGTTGGGGTGCTGTATGCCTTTATCAGCTATCTGGGCCGCCTCAACGAACCGCTTATTGAGCTCACCACGCAGCAGTCGATGCTGCAACAGGCGGTGGTGGCGGGCGAACGCGTTTTCGAGCTGATGGACAGGCCGCGCCAGAACTACGGCGATGATAAGAGGCCGCTGCAAAGCGGTTCGATCGACGTCGACAATGTCTCGTTCGCTTATCGCGACGATCGTCTGGTTTTGCAGGATATCGATCTGCATGTTCCGTCGCGTCATTTCGTTGCGCTGGTGGGCCATACCGGCAGCGGTAAAAGCACGCTCGCGAACCTGCTGATGGGATATTACCCGCTGACGCGCGGCGAAATCCGTCTTGACGGGCGGCCGCTCCAGAGCCTGAGCCATGGCGCGCTGCGCAAGGGAGTGGCGATGGTGCAGCAGGACCCGGTGGTGCTGGCGGATTCGTTTTTCGCCAACGTCATTCTTGGGCGCGACATCAGCGAAGAACAGGTCTGGCAGGCGCTGGAGACGGTACAGCTGGCGGAGCTGGCGCGCGGCATGGCGCAGGGTATCCACACCCGCCTTGGCGAACAGGGCAATAATCTCTCTGTCGGTCAGAAACAGCTGCTGGCGATGGCCCGCGTGCTGGTCGAGACGCCGCAAATTTTGATTCTCGATGAAGCGACGGCCAACATCGACTCCGGCACCGAGCAGGCGATTCAACAGGCGCTGGCGGCGATCCGTGAACACACCACGCTTGTGGTCATCGCGCATCGTCTTTCCACCATTGTGGAAGCGGATACGATCATGGTGCTTCACCGCGGCCAGGCCGTTGAACGCGGCACGCATCAGGAACTGCTCGCCGCGAAAGGGCGCTACTGGCAGATGTACCAGCTTCAGCTGGCAGGCGAAGAGCTGGAAGCGAGCGAGCGGGAAGAGTCGCTTATCGCCTGATGCACTAAAACTACGCACCGCACCGGGCGCTCGCTTTGCTGGTGCAAAAATGCAACGCACCCTGCACCAGCATGGTGCGTTTTTGCTTTCCAGGAACAATCTGAATCCCGGTCACACTTTTTTCTTACTCATTTACTCCATGAATGCCCGCTCGCCGGGCGCAAAAACTCCCGCTTTTTCATTCCTGGCACGCCGCTTGCTTTAATAACGTTGTTAGCTGCGGCCATTACCCAATTCGACTGGAGGGGATTTATGAAGCTGGTTACCGTGGTAATCAAACCATTCAAACTGGAAGACGTGCGCGAGGCGCTTTCTTCAATTGGCATTCAGGGGCTGACGGTAACCGAGGTGAAAGGCTTTGGTCGCCAGAAGGGCCACGCCGAGTTATACCGCGGTGCCGAATACAGCGTTAACTTCCTGCCGAAAGTGAAGATTGACGTTGCTATTGCAGACGATCAACTTGATGAAGTGATTGATGTCATTAGTAAAGCTGCCTATACCGGCAAAATTGGCGACGGCAAAATTTTCGTTGCCGAGCTGCAACGCGTGATTCGTATTCGTACCGGCGAAGCCGACGAAGCGGCACTGTAACTGGCCAACCGTGACAGGAATGGAAAAGATGAAACACACAGCACTGAAATCTGGCCTCGGCCTGCTTTCGCTTCTGCCCGGCCTTGCCATGGCCGCTCCGGCGGTGGCGGACAAAGCGGACAACGCTTTTATGATGATCTGCACCGCGCTGGTGCTCTTTATGACCGTACCTGGCCTGGCGCTCTTTTATGGCGGCCTGCTGCGCGGTAAAAACGTGCTTTCCATGCTGACGCAGATCTCCGTCACTTTCGCGCTGGTCTGCATTCTCTGGGTGGTTTATGGCTACTCGCTGGCGTTTGGCTCCGGCGGCAGCTTCTTCGGCAACCTTAACTGGATCCTGCTGAAGGGCATTAACATCACCGATCTCATGGGCAGCTTCTACCAGTACATCCACGTGGCGTTCCAGGGTTCGTTCGCCTGTATTACCGTGGGGCTGATTGTCGGCGCGCTGGCTGAGCGCATTCGCTTCTCCGCCGTGCTTATTTTCGTGGTGGTATGGCTGACGCTCTCCTACGTGCCTATCGCCCACATGGTGTGGGGCGGCGGCCTGCTGGGTTCTCATGGCGCGCTGGATTTCGCAGGCGGCACTGTTGTGCACATTAACGCCGCGGTGGCGGGCCTGGTAGGCGCTTACCTGGTGGGTAAACGCGTGGGCTTTGGCAAAGAAGCGTTCAAACCGCATAACCTGCCGATGGTCTTTATCGGCACGGCGATCCTTTACTTTGGCTGGTTTGGCTTCAACGCTGGCTCCGCCAGTGCGGCGAATGAAATCGCCGGTCTGGCGTTCCTGAACACCGTTGTGGCGACAGCCGCCGCCATTCTCGCCTGGGTCTTCGGTGAATGGGCGCTGCGCGGCAAGCCTTCTCTGCTGGGCGCCTGCTCCGGCGCTATCGCGGGTCTGGTAGGTGTGACTCCGGCTTGCGGCTACATCGGCGTCGGCGGCTCTCTGATTGTGGGCATCGCGGCGGGTCTGGCGGGTCTGTGGGGCGTCACCATGCTGAAACGCTGGCTGCGCGTTGATGACCCGTGCGACGTCTTCGGCGTGCATGGCGTGTGCGGCATCGTGGGCTGCATCCTGACCGGCGTGTTCGCAGCAAGCTCGCTGGGCGGCGTGGGTTACGCAGAAGGCGTGACCATGGGTCACCAGGTGCTGGTGCAGCTGGAAAGTATTGCGGTTACCGTGGTCTGGTCCGGCGTGGTGGCGTTCATCGGCTACAAACTGGCGGATATGACGGTTGGTCTGCGCGTACCGGAAGACCAGGAGCGCGAAGGTCTGGACGTCAACAGCCACGGCGAGAATGCCTACAACGCCTGAGTAGAGCATCTCTCCTGTTGAAACCTCCCGCGTGCGGGAGGTTTTTTATTTTCAGGGGAGAGGAAAAACCAGTGGCGCAGCGTCTTTCCGGTGGCGTTTCGCATATTCAGCCAGCAAACGGCGCGCCTGAACGTCAGGGCGGCCCGCCGTAACGGCTTACTTAACCGCGCTTCCTCATCACCCCTTCCTGCACAGAAGAGGCGACCAGTTTGCCGTCCATGCTCCAGAATTCGCCGCGCACAAAGCCGCGCGCGCTGGAGGCGGAGGTGCTCTCCACGCTGTAGAGCAGCCACTCGTTCATGTCGAACGGACGGTGGAACCACATAGAGTGGTCGATAGTCGCCACCTGCATGCCTGGCTCCAGGAAGCCCACGCCGTGCGGCTGCAGCGCCACTACCAGGAAGTTAAAGTCGGAGGCGTAGCCCAGCAGCGACTGGTGCACGCGGAAATCGTCCGGCATCGCTCCGTTAGCGCGGATCCACACCTGGCGCGTCGGCTCCGCCACGTGTCCTTTCAGCGGGTTATGAAACTCCACCGGGCGAATTTCGAGCGGCTTATCGCTAAGGAACTTCTCTTTCACCTGCGGTGGCAGGAACTTTTCCAGCGCCCGGGCGATATCGGTTTCCGATTTCAGCCCTTCGGGCGACGGCGCGGCGGGCATCGTTTTTTGATGCTCGAAACCCGCTTCCGGCGCCTGGAACGAGGCGGTCATGTAAAAAATAGGTTTGCCGTTTTGGATAGCCGCTACGCGCCGGGCGCTGAAGCTGTTGCCATCGCGCAGCACTTCAACGTCATACACGATCGGCTTCTGACTGTCGCCCGGGCGCAGGAAATAGCTGTGGAAAGAGTGCACCAGACGTTCTGCCGGCACGGTCTCTTTAGCAGCGTAAAGCGCCTGCCCGACGACCTGGCCGCCAAAGACCTGCCGCAGACCTAAATCTTCGCTCTGGCCGCGAAACAGCCCCTCTTCAATTTTTTCCAGATTCAACAATGCCAGTAGGTTGCTCAGCGCCTGACTCATAACGGGTCCTCAACAGCAAAAGAAAGCACAGCGGTGCCGGGAAAGTAACGAGAGTATAACGTAGAACCACAACTGGTCCGAGGGGTGGAATTATCTTAATGGCGGCCCATTACCAGGCGAAAATCAGTGACCTGTGCCACACTTAGCACGACAAGCAAGTTCTGACCACTCACTTCTGGTGAGTTATCGCGCTCACTGGTGCATTGAAAATAAGGAGAACGCAATGAAACTCGTGCACATGTTAAGTGGTTTAGCGGTTGCGGTTGCTCTGGCGGGTTGCGCAAAGGATAAAAGCGCGGACATAGCGGTTCCGGCGCCGAATCCGAACACCGCCGGCGTGGCGACACAGCCGGTTATTAAACAGCCTAACGTCTCCGGTACGGTCTGGGTCCGTCAGAAAGTGGCGCTGCCGCCGGATGCCGTGCTGACCGTAACGCTCGCCGACGCCTCGCAGTCTGACGCGCCTTCCCGTGTTATCGCGCAAAAAGCGGTACGTACCGAAGGCAAGCAGGCGCCATTCAGCTTCGTATTGCCGTTTAACCCGGCCGACGTACAGCCGAATGCCCGCATTCTGCTGAGCGCCGCCATCACCATCGACAACAAAATTGTTCTGGTAACTGACCAGGTTAAACCAGCAGTAACCCAGGGCGGCACTAAAATCGACCTGAACCTGGTGCCGGTGCAGCAGACCGCGATCCCGTTACAGGAAGGCGGCGGTGCGGCGACAACGGTGCCGAGCACGTCGCCAACGCAGGTTAACCCTTCGTCAGCGGTTCCGGCTCCCACGCAGTTCTGAGTTGAACATTAACGCCTCTTCGGAGGCGTTTTTAATAGCGCCAGCGGTAGCGGGCAAGGTCTATCTGTCCGCTGCCGGAGACCTGAACCCCTTCCGACAGCAGCGCCTGCCGCTGACGCTGTAAATCGGGCCCGGTAAGCGAAATCGCGCCGTGGCGATTCACAACCCGATGCCAGGGCAACTGGCTGCCTTCCGGTAATCTTTTCAGCACGCCGCCTACCTGCCGCGCCGCTCGCGGCGAGCCCGCAAGCCTTGCCACTTCGCCATAGGTCGTCACGCATCCTTCAGGAATGGCCGCGACAATCTGATAAACGCGCATCGGGAAACTGTCCGGGTTATCCATCATTCGCACTCCGTGAGATGAGACAGTAAGGATAGTGAGGAGTGGGGGAGGAGGGAAGGGGCTGGCTGCGCGCTTAGCAAAAACATCAAAAGTCTTAACCTGAAAGCGGCGAGCCCAGCGGTTCGCCGCATAGCGCTTTTATTCACCGTAGCGTGAAGGCCAGATCTCTTTGGCCGGTGTTTTTATTTTTGCGGCGATGATCTGTTCGCCTTTCGGCCAGTGTCGGTACAGGGCGTTAGCAAGGGTGGAGGAGGAGAGTCCGTTTTCACGAGAGAGCGCGGCAAGCGAAGAACCTGATTTCTTGATGGCTGCAATGATGTCCGCCCGATGCCAGTCTTGTTTCATGGTCATAGTCCTGAGTAATGAATGGAAGAGGTTGGCTGTGTTGGCGGGCTGCAAATCCCGACCACTGGATTTTGCCAGTGGCGCGAGCATGTTACAGCAGCGTGCTACAGGGGTAAATAAAGGCAATGCGAGGCGGCTCGCAAAGCGGAAGGGAGCAAAAAAGATTGAGATTTTGGCTTGCCGGAAACCCTTCAGCGCAGTCGCCACTGCGCAATAAACCGGCATCCGGCGCGGGCTTGCTTGCAATTGACGGGGGCAGGCGACATAATGCCGCCTGCGCGTTTAACGACGCCCTCAATGGGGGCCCTGTTGGTTCTCCCGCAACGCTACTTTGTTTACCTGGTCAGGTCCGGAAGGAAGCAGCCAAAGCAAAGGACGTGTGTGCCGGGATGTAGCTGGCAGGGCCCCCACCCATTTCTGCTCAACAATTCCTTTTTTTCAGTTTTATCCTGGTGATAAGACGACGCAAGTGGCGTATCAACGCATGCTGGATGCGATCAGCTTTTTGCTGGCGACATGAGGTGCTGTTTCCCACTAACCGTATATGTTTTCATCTGTGAGCATTAAGAAATGGATAATTCTCTCAGGCGCTTGCCACCTTTATTGAGAAGCGCCGTAGGCACGCCAGGTAAAGCAGGCAACTTCCAGCGCGACGTCATCATCGTTCAATACCTGTTCAACCTTATCAAGCCCATCATTCAGTATGACATTCCCGAAGACGGGATGATTTCTCCCACACTAATCAGAACCATCAGTCAATTCCAGTCCATTCATTTGCGGTTCCAGCACCCCGATGGGGTTATTGAGCCTGAAGGGAAGACTTTCCGTGGATTAATTGCCGCGGCGATGAAATATCCTGTTGCGGCCCGACAACCGTCTTTTGCTCCCTCATTTCCAACGCAATCTTCTGCCAATGAAAACAGCATCCGTCAGATGGTGAACGACTACCTGAGAAAAGAGCGTTACAACGTTGTAAATGAAACTCTTGAGCGCAGCAAGCTGATGGCATCCGGCATTGATGGGGCTGTGTCGCTGACGGAGCAGGACTATACCAACGCCTGGGAAAATCTTAACCGCCGGGTTGAATTGAATATCATCAAAGCGTTTTCTATTGTGGAGTCGGGCGGTCGGTCTGGTTTTAATACCTTAAATTTGCCGATTATTGCTTATGAAGGGCATATTTTCCGCAAATACACTAAAAGAAAATACGATCAAACCCACCCTTTTTTGTCCTATAGGTATGTGTCAAAAGCGGGTCCGGAATGGAAAAAAAACAATATCGACCAGACTTCCGCATGGAATACGCTGGCGGCGGCTTACGCGCTGGATGCCGATGCTGCGATAAAAGCGTGTTCATGGGGAATGTTCCAGATAATGGGCTTTAATTACGAATCGTGCGGTTATAAAGATCTCAGCTCATTTTTAAAAGATATGAAGGCAAATGCTGGTAAGCAATTAAATGCCTTTTTACATTTGTGTAAGAAGAACAGCGCATTGCTGTCGGCAATGGTAAATAAGGACTTTTACAATATGGCATATAACTATAACGGCAGCGACTTCGGCGATTATGACGTTAAAATTCGCAGAACGTATGAAAACCTGGAGAAGGGACGGTGATGAAAGCAAAAATGTTGCGCAGGGTTGGCGGTTTTTCACTCTTAATGGCGGTGTTTTCTTCGTATGCCGCGACACTACAGTCTGGCGTATATGAAGGTTTACTGCTGGCCGTCTCACCGACGGGAAAGATAACCGGCTATTACTCCGAATCGGCTGAAGACAGCGTGAAACGTACCTGCACTTTCTTTCTGGCAGGCCCTGTTTCAGCGCAACAGCCAGACGCCATCACTTCCTGGTCTTCATCTGTACTCTCGGGCCATATTACCGCGAATAATACGGGTGTCACATTAGCCATTCCCGATGGGCAAAATCATGCGGGTTGTATGAATGTGCTGATGCCTGAAATTGCGACAGGTCTGGAGCTGGAGACGACGCAGCAGACACACTGGCAAACGCTGATGCAGGTAATCAGCCCACGGACTTATCTAAGCTCCACGCCTGATGCCGCGACCCGACGTAAAGCCTGGATCGTTAAAGGAGACGTGGTGGGGGTAATACAAACCCAGGGCGGCTGGACAGAGGTTGAGTATCCCGGCAACAGCGGAAAAATGACGCACGGCTGGGTGAATAGCAATGATGTTCAGCCGTTAACGCCGCCGGCATCCTGATCGGTTTATTTCTTTACTCAACTCAATATTGCCGGGCGACGCTTTCGCTTCGGCAATCTTTTTACGCGACTCCGTTGTTTTCCCCGCATGAACTTAATACCGAGCTACGATGCTAAAACAGAGACCACGTCAATGTGAAAGCAGATAGCCAATTAATAAGTACGATTAAAGAGAGATGGCCTGAGTGCGCCTTCATCTGGCGGTACAAAGGCCGTGTTCCACATGCTTCTGGTTGATTGAAAAGTAAGAGTTAGCCTTAGCTGGCAGGGCCCCCACCCATTTCTACCTCACTCAATCCTTAGCGCCTGCATCGCTGCCAGCAGCGCTTCCATCTTCGGCGTTAATGTCTTTTTACGCGGCCACACCAGCATCAGCGGCAAGCCTTCCACGACTCGTTCCGGCAACAGCCGCACCAGCTCGCCCGCCGCTTCGGCTTCACGGGTAAGCCAGGTCGCCATCTGCGCCACGCCAAGCCCCGCTTTAACGGCCGACAGCTGCGCTTCGCCATCGCCTACCGCCATGCGCCACGGCGCGGGACGGTCCACCGCCTGGCCGTTCTCCTGCACAATGCGCCAGGCTTTATGGCTGCCGTCCGCCAGTTGATAAACAATCGCCCGATGCGACGGTAAATCTTCCACGCTGCACACCGGCGGATGCCGCTCGAGGTAATCAGGCGCAGCGAAGAAGGCGCGCTTTTCCATGCCGAGCAGCATGGACGAAAGCGTCTGCGGATAGTCGAGCGGGCCGCCGATGCGCACGGCGAGATCGACCCCCTCATCAAACAGATCGAGAAAACGGTCGGAGAAGGCGAGGGTAAGGCGCAGCTCCGGGTTGGCGCTGGCGAAGCGGTTAAGCAGCGGCATCGCCTCTTTGCGGCCAAAAGTCTGCGGCAGGGCGATGTGCAATCTGCCTGCGGGAATGCGCCGCTGCGCCGCCAGCATCGCTTCGGTTTCGCTGAGCTCGCTCAGGATGCGCTGACAGGTGTCGTAATAGGCCTGGCCTGCGTCAGTTAACGCCATGCGGCGGGTGGTGCGGTCAAGCAGCCGCGAGCCCAGGCGGCTTTCAAGGCGCGCCACGCTTTTACTCACGGCGGAGCCGGTAAGGTTCAGCCGCCCGGCGGCGGCGCTAAAACTGCCGCATTCGACGGTCGCGACAAAGCAGCTTATGCCTTTCAGGTTTTCTTCGGTAATCATGATTGATGAATATTTTTCCCGTATGCCGCGATTTTATACCCGGGATAAGACTCACATTCCCGATTAAGCTTTATCTCACTACCTGAAGGAGAGTTCAATGCAGAAAAAAGCGCTTATCGCCGGGATCAGCGGCGTTGTGGGTTCCGCTACGGCGAAACGGTTACTGGAGCAGGGCTGGGACGTTTATGGCCTTTCGCGCGGGCGTACGCCGGTGCCAGAGGGCTGCCACTCCCTGACGGCGGATCTCACTTCTGAATCGTCCGTAAAAGAGGCGGTGAAAGAGATTACGCCGGACGCGCTCTTTTTCAGCGTCTGGGCGCGCCAGGCAAATGAAGAAGATAACATTCGCGTTAACGGCGGCATGGTGCGTAACGTTATCGAGGCGCTGGGTGAAAAGCTCAACGGCAGCCACGTTGCGCTGGTCACCGGCCTGAAGCACTACCTCGGCCCGTTCGATGCCTACGGCAAAGGCGAAGTGCCGCTCACCCCCTTTCGTGAAGAGCAGGGCCGCCAGCTGGTCGCCAACTTCTATTACGCTCAGGAAGATGAGATGTTCGCCGGCGCGCAAAAGTATGGTTACAGCTGGAGCGTGCACCGTCCGCACACCATCATCGGCTACGCCATTGGCAACGCCATGAACATGGGCCAGACGCTGGCGGTTTACGCCTCGCTGTGTAAATTCCACGGCCTGCCGTTTGTCTTCCCGGGCTCAGCGGCGCAGTGGAATGGCGTAACGGACATGAGCAGCGCGAGCCTGGTTGCCGAGCAGCTGGAGTGGGCCGCCACGTCGCCTGCGGCGAAAAACGACGATTTCAACACCGTGAACGGTGATGTGTTCCGCTGGAAATGGATGTGGTCAGAAATCGCCGCTTATTTCGGTATCGAGGCGGCGCCGTTCCCGGAAACGGAACAACCGCTGGAAGCGAACATGGCGCGCCATAACGCTCCGGCATTGTGGCAAGCGGTCGCTCAGGCGCATCAGCTCAGTGAACCGGACGTCAACCGGCTGGCCTCCTGGTGGCATACTGATGCCGACCTGGGTCGCCCGATGGAAGTGTTCACCGACATGAGCAAAAGCCGCAAAGCGGGCTTTCTGGGTTATCACTGCACCCGCGACGACCTGTTCGCGCTCTTTGATCAACTGAAGCGCGATAAGCTTATCCCGGCGTAATCTCGCATACCGCTCTGCCTTTACAGGCGGGGCGGTAATTTCACTAATGTACTCCTTCCTTTATTTTTTATTGTCTGGCTTTATTCCTGTCTTAATAATGTCATTTAACTGTCATATTATTGTCATAATAATATTGTGTTCTTTTGTTATGCGCGCTTAATCGAATCAGGTAAGTCTTAGTGCTGGATATTAATAGCTATTTACGGTATTAAATAACCCCCTGCTTTTCTTCTCAAAGGATTTTCTTATGAGTACAGCGGTGCTTAACGTTAAAATTAGCGCAGAGTTAAAAGACCAGATCCGCCTTCATGCTGAGCAAAACAACGAAACCCTCAGCGCCATCACTGAAAAACTGCTCTCTCAGGCGCTGTTCGCGGCCAATGAATCGCCTGAGCCTGGCCATGAAGATATTGATAACCAGCATACCGAAGAAGAGGATATCTCCCCTCTAAATCACAAAGAGATCAAAGCATTAAGAAAACTGCTGAAGAAGAAAAAATGAAAACGCAAACCACACTTCCTACGGCTTCCACCTATCGCGAAGCCTGTGAACTCCTGCGCTCGGGCTATGTGAAAAAAGTTCGTCTGGGTTGGGATATCGGCAGCGACGAGTTTTTTCGTATTGCCTCAGACTGGTGCGATGCAGGCGCGAAAATAAAACGCGAAGAGGGCGTTTTTGTTATTTCCGTGAAAGGGTTTCCGATCCCGCGTCAGGCGTAATGGTAATGCAATAATAGTGACGCATTATTTTCATAAAAACGTCATAACCCCGACGTGTTGAGATGTCAGGATGCAGCTATAAAATAAAAACATGCCTCACCATCTCGCAATGTGCCATCACGGATGATGCTGTTTGTGACGAGCCTTCGGGCTCGTCATTTGTTTTTCCGCTTCTTATTTTCTTCCATCATTTAGCTGCAACATTGCCGTTTTATCCTGGCTTCGTTCTCAGTCAATAACGTGGCGGGAGTCCGGTATCGTGATGCGTCGCTTATTTTCCCTTGGTGAGATAACGCTTAACGTTGTCATGGGCGTCTGGTGCGCCTGGCTGCTGTTTATTCTTACGGTCTTTTTAAGCCGGGTAACGTTGAACATTCTGCATGCCTGAAAGGAGCCAGGCGGAGATGTCAGCAACAAGCAGAGCGTTTCTCCGGGTGGTTAAGAAGGTCAAGATAGTGTGCGACGTCGTCGCTTTCCCGGGTAGCGCGAAGCTGCAACGCCAGGTTCAGGCTGTCGAGCACCCGCGCATTGCTGACCAGCGGGTCATCGGCCTTCACGCGTCCTTCGCTAACCAGCCAGTCCGTCACGGTTTTCCAGCGCCAGAGGGGCGAGTTCCCCTTTACGCGTTGCACCGGGGAAGGAAAGTTGCGCGAACCGCGGGCGCCATCTTTCAGCAACGCTATCGCCTGGCGGGAGAGGCCCGTCAGTTCGGCAATATCGCTCAGGCCGACCAGTGCAGAATCCACCGACTCAACGCGTGCGTTAATGCCCGCCGATTCGATATCCCTGATGGCGCTCAGCACCGCCTTGCTCAACGTGTCGCATTCCCGATCAAACTCCAGCCAGACCGACGTGCCATAGAAGCAAATAAGCGCATCGTCGCAACCGCTGGCAAAGAGCGCGTCCTCAAGCCCTTCGGTGTCTGATGTGACGCCAGACAGGGTAAGCGTGAAATGGTAAAGTGCCATAGATCCCTCTTTTTTCAGTGTGATAAAAAGGCGGGTCGCCCCGCCTTGTCGCGCTCAATGCTTAACAGGCTCGCAGCGCTCCACCAGCCGGATAATCTGTCTGGCGTGGCGCCGTGGGTCCCGGGGCGTAGACCAGATGCTCATCATGTGATCCCTGTGCTCCGGTATGCCGCACTTGAGTCGTCCGAAGCAATGCGAACTGTTGCCGCCCTGGACGAAATACCCGCCTTTTAACAACGCATAGTCGATGGCTGCCCGTATATCTTTATCAGGGTGTCCCTTCATTAGCCTCCTGCCTATCATGATAGTGTTGTTGACGCCTGTCAACGATTTTGTTGACGGATGTCAACGGCATCCTCTCTCTTCACTATCATGGCAAATGCGGCTGGCTAAAGAATCTGGCTCAGGTTCACACTACGCGGCGCATCGCATTATTTCCGTTTTGCTCCAGCTGCAGCCAGAGCGGCTGCACGCTTTCCAGCGCCTGACGCAGAAGTTCAGTCTCATGCGTGAAAGGCAGCCGCAGATAACGCTCAAAGGCGCCCTCTACGCCAAAGCGTGTGCCCGCGCCAAGGTGAACGCCGGCGTTTTCGGCGCTGGCGGCAAAGCGCGTCGCCAGCGCGCCGGGCAATTCCACCCAGAAAGAGAGGCCGCCCGGCGGCGTAACGGTGCGCCAGCTCGGGTAAAGCTGCGCCAGCATCGCCGCGCAGTCATCCCGGCGTTTACGCAGCCATGCCCGCCGCGCCGGGAGAAAGTCTTCGCTGCGGGTGATAAGTGAAGCGACCGCCAGTTGCTCAAGCACGGGCGAGCCTAAGTCCAGCGTATCGCGCACCTGAATCAGCGAGGCGATGGTTTTCGCGCTGGCGCGGATCCAGCCAAGCCGCAGCCCGCCCCAGAAGCTCTTGCCGGCGGAGCCCAGCGTAATCACCCGCTCATCTTCATCAAAGGCGGCAAGCGGTGGCGGGGGCGGCGCGTCATACCAGAGGTCAACCATCGTCTCGTCCACCACAAGCGTGGTGCGGGTACGGGCGGCGATGTGCGCCACCTGCGCACGGGTTTTCGCATCCATGCACTGTCCGGTCGGGTTATGAAAATCGGGCAACAGGTAAGCCAGACGCGGCGAGGTCTGGGCGATAGTGGCGGCAAGCCCGTCGGTATCCCAGCCCGTTTGCGGCAGTGCGACGGGCACCGGACGGCATGATGCGCCCTGAATGGCGGCGATGGCGAGCGGGTAGGTGGGGTGATCGACCACGACTCTGTCGCCGGGGCCTGTGAGCAGCCGTAACACCAGCGCGAAGCCGCTGACCGCACCGTTTACCACCATGATCTGTTCCGGCGTGGTCGGCAAACCGCGAGCCTGGTAACGTTGCGCAATGGCGGTTCGCAGCGGCGCGATCCCCTGCGGGTCATAACCCGTGCTGGCAAGGTGCGGCGGCAGCGCAATCAACGCCTGCTGGTAGGCATGATGGATTTCTGGCCCGGCGCTGAGGGCGGCGGTAGAGAGATCGAGCAGCGGCGTACCACCGGTGCGGGTAGGGATGCTCTCCCGGCTGGCGGGCAACTGCGTCACGGAACCGGAGCCATGGCGGCTCGTCAAATAACCTTCATCGCGCAACACGCCCAGCGCACTGGCGACGGTGGTGCGGCTCACGTCGAGCGCCGCGGCAAACTCCCGCTCGCCGGGTAAACGGCTGTCCAGCGGCAGGCGGCCGTCGAGAATGAGCAGGCGCAACGCATCCGCCAGCTGGCGGTATACCGGGGCGCGGCTGTTTTCCTGCTGCCAGCGGCCAAGCTGGCGCAACAGAGAGGCGGTGGCGGTACGGCGAAGGCTCATAAGCAGTCCACTTTCTGAAAACTGGACCTTAATAGTAAGGCCGGAAAGCGTAGAGTGATAGCCATTCACGCAAAAGAGGATGAAAAAATGGTGCGTCGATTAATTCAGCTTTACAGCGGCCTGGTGCTGTACGGCGTTTCCACGGCGATGTTCGTGCGGGCCGATCTGGGCGCCGACCCGTGGAACGTCTTTCACCTTGGCGTGGCGCGGATTTTTTCACTCAATATCGGCATGGTGATGATTCTGGTAGGCGCGCTGGTGCTGCTGTTGTGGATACCGCTGCGCCAGCGGCCGGGTCTCGGCACGGTAAGCAACGTGGTGGTGCTGGGGCTGGCGGCAGACGCGGCGCTGGCGGTGATGCCGCCAATGGAATCGCTCGTTGCCCGCGGCGTGCTGCTGGCGGCGGCGGTGGCAGTAAACGCGATCGCCACTGGCATGTATATTGGGGCTGGCTTTGGCGCCGGACCGCGCGACGGCCTGATGACCGGCATTCACGCTCGTACTGGCTGGTCGGTGCGCAGCATCCGCACCGCGATTGAAGTGACGGTGCTGCTGGCGGGATGGGCGATGGGCGGCACGTTTGGCGTCGGCACCGTATTGTATGCGCTCACTATCGGACCGCTTATTCAGCTCTGCCTGCCATGGTTTCGCGCTCCATCACCCATGGTGGCAGGGGCCGTTCAGGCAGGGCACCATTCATAACCTTTGCAAAGATGAATGAATGCGCCCTGCAAGGTATGGGTTATCAAAAACTGTAGCGATAGCCCATATTAAGTTGCTTCTGGTTAAACTTGTTTCCCGTTGCGAGATCGGCTTCCAGATAGAAAACATGCTGATTTTCTATCTGTGTACTGACTCCAAGCCCGTTGCTCCACCAGTTTCCCTTAAAGCTGTGTCGTTCACGCGAGCCGTTTAACCAGAATGAGGTGTCTGCGGAAAATTCGCGCACAAGGCCAGTTTTAAAATAAGCGTTGGTTTTGACAGCTCCGGTATTACGTTCATAACCCAGCAGCATACTCATGCGGCCAAGTGAGGAGGCATAGCTGCCGAGATCCACATCCAGGCCATTGCTTTCGTTAATATGCGCTGCTTGCTGATGACTATAGGTGTACTGCGCCTGGGGTTCGATATAAAACCCCTTCTTCTCCTCCTGAAGATAAATGCGCTGTCCTGCTTCAAGAGAAAAGCTCCAGCCGCTGGAGTTACCGCTGCCGCTTACCGTATTGCTCTGGCTATCCAGTACATTGAAGACATTCTTCAGACGCGACAACTTAGCAATGGCGTCGATATAAAATCCGCGTTGCGAAAGAAAAGTGGTGTAAAGGCCGGCATGGTGCGACTGAACGTTTCCTGTTCCGGATTGATAATCGGGCGTACCGCGGGTCAGCCCCATAAATACGCCAAAATGCATAGGGCTGCTGTCAGAAAGACGTTTATCAAACCCTAACTGAACCCCGTTGTATTTGAGGCTAAAAGCGCGGAGCTTTTCGCCTGCAAAAGAGGCGAATTTCCCGCCATAGCTTTTAATCCATCCGTTGCCGTCTCCCGCCTCCTGCCGTATATCGCCCAGTCGCTGCAGAAGGGTTTGATTTTCAAGATAGTTCATCAGATAGCCAATATTAAGATAGTTGGCTCCGGCGTCTGCGGGATTGGTCGGTTTAGGGGCCGGGGCCGGTTCTGGCTCGGGTTGCGGAGCGGGTTGAGGATCCGGCGCGGGGGCAGGGTCAGGTGTCGGTTCAGGGTCAGGTGTCGGTTCGGGGTCCGGCGTCGGGTCTGGCGGCGTTGCGCCTGCAGCGTATAGCTCCCAGTTTGTGCCGTTTTGACCCACATCATAAAGATAGCCGCCCAGCTCAACCTGAGACGTCGCGGAAAAGTGCGCCTGGCCATCCGGCGTCTCAATCAGCGTCAAGGTTTCCGTGCCGTTTGTTTGCAAAGCGCCCTGGTTTTGTACCGTGATGCGATAGTCGCCAGCGCTGCTGTTTGTCACTATCAGTTTATCGCCAGCATTGTTCAGGCCATTGCCTTCACCAGCAATATTACTGCGCATAAATAAATTGCCGCTACCGCTTAAGTCCGCCACTGTCAATGTTGAGTAACCACTGCTGGCAGGCTGAGTAAAATCAATAACAGCGTTATTAAGCATAACCTTATCGATATTCGAATTGCCTGCCACATGCCAAACACTATTATCCAATGAAATATTAAGCTCACCGTTATCAACGTGATCGCTATAGGCTAATCCGCGCCATTCTGAGCCAGGCTGCATATCGACATTAATCAGCCCACCATAAGAATATATACCGCCAAACAGGGTCATTTTACCGACTGCATTAATCTGGCCTGGGTTATAGCCTGGCGTACTTTTTGTGCCGATTGCCATATCCGCCTGATTGCCCATAATAATTGTTGTATCGCCAGTCAGATTAACCTGGCCAGTCGTCTCAGTATAAATCCCTTTCATGCCTTGCTGGCCGGAAATGGAAAGGTTGTTTGCGTTAATAATACCGTAGTGCATCGCCCAAAGACCGATGCTGGTGGTGTTATTGCCGTTTAATTCTATATCGGTGTAAGCGAGATTCAGTTGTGCGCCGTTCTGCTGGGCGGAGGCGCCATAAGAATCGCCAACGGTAATTTTATTATGGTTGTTTTTTTCTCCCAGATAATTAATTGTGGCCGCGCTGGAAACTAATCCGCCTGCGTTTTTCGTTGAAATAGCGCTGCCCGCGCCGATATGTGTTTGCGAACCCGTATAGCTTTCGACGCCACGCGTGTTATCGCCTGTCGCATTGATAATCAGTGATTGTGCATTAAACTGGCCGCTCATGTTCACCACAGCGCTGGAAAGCGTACTTTCTGTCGTGATAACGGTTTTACCGGTTAAATCGACCTTCGCTGATTTTTGCACTTCTATGGAATGAGACATTTCACCGGCGGTTACTATTGCCAGGTTATTCGCGGTAAACGTCGCCAGCCCGTCATAAGATGAACCATTGAGACCGCTGACTAGCACGCTTGAGCTGTGTGAGCCGCTGGTCGTAATTTTACTCTCGCTGCCAACATTAACCTGACTTCCATGATCTTCTATAATCAGGCTAGGTAAATAGTTGCCCGTGGTTGTTAACGTGAGTGCGTTAGCGTTGAGATCTGAACCGTTGCTGATAAGCAGGCCTCCGCTACCTGCCACCAGATTGTCGGTTTTATTGACTATCACCTGGCTGCCGCTTCCCAGGTCTATATTCATATTTTTGCCAAGAGCGACAATCCCGGCGGCCGATTTTACTCCCTCGACGTCAATATATAACGCGTTTCCTTTAACCTCGCTATAATTCGCTTCCAGCAGCATTCCTTTAGCGGCGCCATTCGCTCCGGTATCCTTCGCGCTTATAATAACGTTATTCGCCAGGTCATATTTCCCTCTGTCATTTGGCGAACTCATCAGGCCGTATAACGCCATATAAGCGTCTCGCTTATCCGCAATAATATGATCGCCATCATGAAGGGTGATATTCGAACCTGACAAGCTGCCCATTTCCTCTGCGTAGGCTGAAGGCAGACAGAAGGTCACGCCAAGGCTGATGATGCCTGCGACGGAAAGGGGAGCGTTACGCAACGGTAAAATGGGGGCGGTTTGCTGTTTATTTAAATCTTCATCTTTGTATAAATCCTTTTTCATTTTTGTTCCTTTTAAATGGGATTCAATAGATATTGCTGAAAACAGGACGTAATTATCATCATGCTCGCCAGGTAAAGCAGATTATACGGAGCGCGCCTGTTTTTTATCTATGTTCACGAAAGCTATCCCGCTTTATATGCAGTTTATTCAGAATAATGCTGTGTAAAAATGGATGATCGGCAGAAGATCGCCGTAAGCGGGAAAGTCATGTGCGCCGTAAATTAATGCAACAGCTATTAAATCGCTTTATTTTAAATTAATAATGAATGAAGTTAATTTGACGCTGTAATCTAAATTACGACTTCTTTTTAATTTTACAATTTAGAAAAGCCGTAATAAAAAGAGTGGCATGATTGCCCGCTAAGTTGCGCTAGAATAGCAAGATTCTTACTTTTACCGGCGATGCCATGAAGCCAAAAGCCATTACGCTCTACGACGTTGCCCGCCATGCGGGCGTCTCCTACCAGACCGTGTCGCGGGTGATAAACCAGGCGGAGCACGTATCAACGCGTACCCGCGAGAAAGTCGAACAGGCGATGGCGCAGCTGCACTACGTGCCTAACCGCGTGGCGCAGCAGCTCGCCGGCAAGCCCACCATGACGCTCGGGCTGGTAACCACGACGCTCGCGCTGCACGCCCCTTCGCAAATCGCCGCCGCCATGAAAATCCGCGCCAGCCAGCGGGGCTTCAGCGTGGTCATCTCTATGCTTGATGAAAACCTTCCCGAAGCCTGCCATGCGGCGGTGGACAATCTGCTGGCGCAGCGGGTGGATGGCGTGCTCATCAACGTGCCGCTGGAAGAGGAGGAGGCGGAGCGGCTGGCGCAGCGCTGCCATCCGCTGCCGACGCTGTTTCTTGATGTCGGGCCGCAGGCCCGGGTCAGCAGCCTGGTTTTTGATGCTTTTGCCGGCGCGCGGCTGGCGGTGGAACATATGCTGGCGCTTGGGCGCAGGCGTATCGCGCTCCTGGCCGGTCCGCAAAACGCGGTGTCGGCGCGCCTGCGTCACGATGGCTGGCTTGCGGCGCTCTCTAGGGCGGATCTGGAACCCTGCGCGGTGGCGCAGGGCGACTGGAGCGCCGCTTCCGGCTACCAGCAGTGCCACGCCTTGCTCGCCTCCCGGCCGGAGGCCATTATCGTCGCCAACGATCAAATGGCGCTGGGCGTGCTTCGCGCCTGCGCCGAGCGCGGCATCAACGTGCCGGAGGCGCTCTCGGTTATCGGTTATGACGACACCGCCGACAGCGCCTGGTACTCGCCGCCGCTCACCACCATTCGGCAGGATTTCCGCGAACTGGGCGAACAGGCGGTGGATGGACTGGTAGCGGGGCTTACGCAACCGCCGGGAGCCGGCCAGCGCGTGCTGCCGGTCTCTCTGGTTGAGCGGCGGACTACCGCGCCGCGCCAGGATGCGCCGGATGCGCAGCGCCTTGCCCAGGCGCTTCGCCAGCTGGCCGCAGAAGTGGCGATGCTGAAAAACGCTTGATGCTTCTGTGATCCTCCTCGACGGATAACGATCTCCTGCTTTACCTGAGCGCAATCCTGGTGCATCGTGACTTTATTGTGAGCGCTTCGCAAAAATAGATGAGGTAACGATGACCGCCCCTGCCCAGACTGTTGCTTTACAGACGCTGCTGGCCCGCCGCGACTGGGAAAATCCGCTGGTAACCAGCCTTAACCGGCTTGATGCCCACCCGCCGTTTCACAGCTGGCGCACCGTGGAAGCGGCGCGTGAAGCGTCTGCCCCGGCGCACAGGCTAAGCCTGAACGGCCAGTGGCGGTTCTCTTTCTTCAGCGCACCGGAACAGGTGCCGGAAAGCTGGTTGTTGACCGATCTGCCGCAAGCAGCGGCGATGCCGGTGCCTTCCAACTGGCAGATGCAGGGTTTCGATACGCCGATTTACACCAACGTCACCTATCCCATTCCCGTCACGCCGCCCTGTGTGCCCAAAGAGAACCCGACCGGTTGTTACTCGCTCACATTCAATGTTGAGGAAAGCTGGCTGACCCAGGGGCAGACGCGCATTGTTTTTGACGGCGTAAACTCTGCGTTTTACCTCTTCTGCAATGGACGCTGGGTAGGGTATTCGCAGGATAGTCGTCTGCCTGCGGAGTTTGACCTGAGCGGTGTGCTGCATGCCGGCGAAAACCGCCTCGCCGTGCTGGTGCTGCGCTGGTGCGACGGAACGTATCTGGAAGACCAGGATATGTGGCGCATGAGCGGCATCTTTCGCGACGTCACGCTACAGCACAAGCCCGCCACCCGCCTTGCGGATTACCAGGCCAGCACCCATTTGAATGAGGACTTTAGCCGCGCGACGCTTGAGGTGCTGGCGCGCGCGGAAGGCCCAGCCGTTGCCGCCTGCCGCGTGGCGCTGTCGCTCTGGCGCGACGGAGCGTGCGTCGCGCAGGGCGACAGCCCCTTCGGCAGCGAAATCATCGACGAGCGCGGCGCTTGGAGCGACCGCGTAACGCTGCGCCTGCCGGTGGAAAAACCGCTGCTGTGGAGCGCCGAAGCGCCGCATCTTTACCGGCTGGTGGTGGCGCTTTATGACGAGCATAACGCGCTGCTGGAAGCCGAGGCGTGCGACATCGGCTTTCGTAAGGTGGAGATCAGCGAAGGGCTGCTGAAACTCAACGGACAGCCGCTGCTTATCCGCGGCGTGAACCGCCACGAGCACCATCCCGAGCGTGGGCAGGTGGTAGACGAAGAAACCATGCGCCGCGATATCGAACTGATGAAGCAGCACAACTTCAACGCCGTGCGCTGCTCCCATTATCCTAACCACCCGCTCTGGTACCGGCTGTGCGATCAGTACGGTTTGTATGTGGTGGATGAAGCGAACATTGAAACGCACGGCATGGAGCCGATGAACCGTCTTTCCGACGATCCGCGCTGGCTGCCCGCCATGAGCGAGCGCGTCACGCGCATGGTGCAGCGCGACCGCAATCATCCCTGCATTATTATCTGGTCGCTCGGCAACGAATCGGGCCACGGGGCGAATCACGACGCGCTCTACCGGTGGATCAAATCCAACGATCCCACACGCCCGGTGCAGTATGAAGGCGGCGGGGCGAACACGGCGGCGACGGACATTATCTGCCCGATGTACGCCCGTGTGGACCAGGACCAGCCTTTCCCGGCGGTGCCGAAGTGGTCGCTGAAAAAGTGGATTGGCCTGCCTGGCGAAACCCGCCCGCTGATCCTCTGCGAGTATGCGCACGCGATGGGCAACAGCTTCGGCGGGTTCGCCCGCTACTGGCAGGCGTTTCGCGAGTTTCCGCGCCTGCAGGGCGGCTTTGTCTGGGACTGGGTCGACCAGGCGCTGTGTAAAACCGATGCCGACGGCAACACCTTTTGGGCTTACGGCGGCGATTTCGGCGATACGCCTAATGACCGCCAGTTCTGCATGAACGGCCTGGTCTTTCCGGACCGCACCCCGCATCCCGCGCTTTATGAAGCGCAGCGCGCCCAGCAATTCTTCCAGTTTCGTCTGGTTTCCCACACGCCGCTGGTGGTGGAAGTGACCAGCGAATACCTTTTCCGCCGCACGGATAACGAACGGCTGCGCTGGCGGCTGGAAGTGGAAGGCGAAACGGCAGGACAGGGGGAGATGACGCTCGAGCTCGCGCCGCAGGGGAAACAGCTGTTTACGCTGACCCTGCCGGAAACCCTGCCGCCCGGCCAGCGCTGGCTGAATGTAGAAGTGGTGCAGCCGCAGGCGACCGCCTGGTCAGCAGCCGGACACCGCTGCGCGTGGGATCAGTGGCGGCTGCCGGCGCCGCTGGTTTTACCGGAGCCGGTAGCGCAGGGCGAAACGCCGCAGCTCAAGGTTACCGAAACCGCGCTGCGCGTGCGGCAAGGCGAGAATACGTGGTGCTTCAACCGCCAGAGCGGCTGGCTGGAGCAATGGTGGCGCGACGGCCTGCCGACGCTGCTGTCGCCGCTTAAGGATAACTTTACCCGCGCGCCGTTGGATAACGACATCGGCGTGAGCGAGGCGACCCGAATTGACCCGAACGCCTGGGTAGAGCGCTGGAAAGCGGCGGGCATGTATGAAATGACGGCGGAATGTCTGCGCTGCGAGGCGGTGACGACCGGGCGCGAGGTGCTTATCCGCACTCTTCACGCCTGGCGACACGCGGGCCAGACGCTGTTTATCAGCGAGAAAAACTGGCGTATTGACGCCAGCGGCGCGCTGCACGGCAGCGTAGACGTGCAGGTAGCCCAGGGTATCCCGGCGCCCGCCCGCATCGGCCTGAGCTGCCAGCTTGCGGAAGTGGCGGAAGAGGTGCAGTGGCTGGGGCTGGGGCCGCATGAAAACTACCCCGACAGACGCCTCGCGGCGCAACAGGGGCGCTGGACGCTGCCGTTAAACTCGCTGCATACGCCCTATATCTTCCCGGGCGAAAACGGCTTGCGCTGTGATACACATGAATTGCGTTACGGTTCGCATCTGCTACAGGGAGTCTTCCACTTTGGTTTGAGCCGCTACAGCGCGCAGCAGCTTAAAGAGACCAGCCATCGCCACCTGCTGCGCGAAGAGGCGGGCGTCTGGCTCAACCTTGACGCGTTCCATATGGGCGTGGGCGGCGACGACTCCTGGAGCCCCAGCGTCGCGCCAGAATTTATTTTCAATGAAGAACGTCTGCATTACAGCTTTAGCTGGCGACAGGCGTGAAACCGGGCGCGCCGCTACACTTATCCTCGCACGATCAACGCGGGCGCTTCGCCGCCCGTTCCTTCGTTACGGAGGTATGAAATGAACTATGTTGATGGTTTTGTCGTGGCGGTGCCTGCGGAAAATAAAGCGGCCTATCAGGCGCTGGCTGAAAAAGCCGCGCCGCTGTTTAAGGAGTTTGGCGCGCTGCGTGTCGTGGAATGCTGGGCCGAAGATGTGCCCGACGGCAGGCTGACCGACTTTCGTCGCGCGGTACAGGCGCAGGATAACGAGGAGGTGGTGTTCAGTTGGATTGAATACCCCTCCAAAGAGGTGCGCGACGCCGCCAATGAAAAAATGATGGCGGACCCGCGCATGAAGGCGCTTGGCGATGAGATGCCTTTTGACGGCAAACGGATGATTTACGGCGGCTTTATGCCGATTCTGGATAACTAGTGCGACGAGCGGCTGATAAGCCCTTTTTGCGCTCAGGCACCTCGCCGTCAGTGCGAAACTAACCGGCCCCGGCGTAAGGCAGCGTGCGGGGCCGCTGCGGCCGCAGCCGCGCGTTGACGACTGCAACGATAAAAACGTTATCGTTTTCCGATATCGCCTCATCGTAAAGACGGCGCCCGACGCAGGCATAACACCCGGACGGTATGCCCGCCCCGCGTCATGATGTTATGCTCCGCTTTCCACTGCGCTAATCAGCGCCGCCGGGCCGGGTTCCAGCCAGTGCCGCGCCTTTTCAGTTGCGGGAACCCACTTTCTTTGTCATGGCGATCCTCGCGTTGCTTATACTTCCAGCGTAGAAGAGAAACCGCCGCCGCGCGCCTGTCGGGAAGGTGTCGTGCGGATGTCGTGCGCGTGTCGTGGCGCTGGCGAACGCCTCGTTTTACGCTTGCCAGGTCTCGTTATCCGGAGGGGTTTATGAATAAGAATAGCGTTCGCGAACGGCGTCTCGCCAGGGCCTGGTCGCAAGAACAACTGGCAGAGCTCGCTTCATTAAACGTGCGCACCATTCAGCGCATCGAAAACGGCGGCCAGGCGAGCCTGGATACCCTGGGCGCCATTGCCGCCGCCTTTGGCGTGAACGTCGCTGAGCTGACCCAGGAGGCCACGCCGCCCGGTCAGGATGACGCGCTGGATAAGCGCGTTAAGGCGGCCCGGGCGCGCCTTGCCCGCGAATCCGCCTTCTGGCGGCAGCTTATTACCTGGTTTGTGGTCTGTAGCGGGCTTACGCTCATTAACCTGTTTACGTCGCCCGGCCATTATTGGTTTATGTGGCCGACGCTTATCTGGGGCGGGCTTATCGCCGTGAGCGGGATAAAGCTTTTTGTGCTGGGGGACTGGCTGGCGCGCCGCCAGCAGCAGCGGCTACAGCAACTGTTACGTAAGTAGCGTGGCGTTTTGCTGATTAAACCAGGCGATATATTCGCCTGGCGGCAGGGCTTTGCTGTAGAGCCAGCCCTGCCCGTACTGCACGCCGTGCAGGCGCAGCCAGTCCGCCTGGCTTTCTGTTTCCACCCCTTCGGCCACCATTTCGAGCCGCAGGCTTTTCGCCATTTCGATGATGTGCGGCGTGACTTGCTTGTATTCCAGCGCGTCGACAAAGGATTTGTCGATTTTCAGAATATCGACGGGTAAATCCTGAAGGTAGCTCAGGCTGGAGTAGCCGGTGCCGAAATCGTCGATATAAACTTTATGCCCCGCTTCGCGCAGCCGCTCGATAACCGGCGAGGTGACTTTCGGGTCGGCGAAGCCGCGCTCGGTTATCTCCAGCGCTATCTGCTGCGGCTCCACCTGCCAGCGCGCCAGCAGCGGCGTGAGCAAATCGAGCAGGTCATCTGAAAATAAATCTTCCGGCGCAAGATTAATGGAAATATGCATGTCGGGATGAACGTGCAGGTAGTCGCCCAGATCGCGAAACACGCTCTGCACCACCTGACGCGTAATGCGCGAGATAAGCCCGGTTTGTTCGGCAAGCGGAATAAAAATATCGGGCGTTAGCATGGAGCCGTCCGGCTGCGGCCAGCGCACCAGCGCTTCGGCACCCACCACCCGACCGTTGGAAAGGTTGACGACAGGCTGATAATAGACCCGCAATTCGGAGGCGTTAATCGCATCCAGCAGCCGGTAGCGCGGCGACTGGATCCGTCGCAGCAGGCGCAGCATGAGCACCACGGCGAAGGCGCTTATCGCCACGCCGAGCGGCAGCCAGACCATCATCTGGTCTCGGCTCTCTTTTTCCAGCGGCAGGCGCGAGGCCCAGACCACCAGCGCAAAGCCGGATTCGGGCTGGCGACGGATGAGATAAACATTGCCCTGATATTCAAGCCTGCTGAGCTTTCCCTGCTGGGCGCGCTGCCAGACGCTCTCATCAAAGCGCACGCTGCTTGCGATGACCCGGTTCTGGTTCAGGCCAATCAGCGCCACCTCAATAGGCCAACTGCCGAAGGGGATAACGTCGATAAACGACATCGGATCCATCACGACAACATGCGATCCGATACCGAGCGCCACCATATAGTGATAAAAATTGAGATCGTTGCTTTGCGTAAACCAGACGGCGTAGCCTTCCGCGTTGATGCGATCGGGGCGCGGCCAGCGCATTTGCTCGCCGCGGCTTTCAAGCGAGGAACAGAGCAACGTGCGGTTGCGCATATACATCACTTCCTGAACGTGACGAAAGCTGAAGGTGAGCCGACGCATCGCCTGAAGGTGTGCAGGGCTGCAGGTTTCGCCCTGAAAACGGTTAATCTCCCACAGCGCGAGTTTTGCCTGCTCTTCCACCTGGCCGGTGCGACGTATCGTGCGGTCGGTATAACTGTTCAGTTCGCTGCGAAAGCGTTTTTCCGCCTGATGATGGGCAAACCAGATGCTGAACAGCACTGGCAGCAGCAGGGCCAGCGTCAGCATGCCGGTAATCAGACTTACTCGATGTTTTGTCTTCACGTCATCCCCAACTTTCCTGTTGATGTTTATACAAAACATCAGGCTCACGTTAGCATAGCGATCCGGGGAAATTTTTGCACAGCGGCGAAGCATGATTTCGCTGCGGGAGAGGGCGAGTGAAGAAAAAAGAGTTCGTGACGCAGGATCTTCTGAGCAAGATTTATCAGCGCGACGAGAACGGGCCGCGCAAGCTGCCGCCCGAACGCCAGCTTGCCGTTGATTATGGCGTTTCGCGCTTTACTATCCGTCAGGCGCTGGAAAAGCTGGTCAGCATTGGCGTGGTGCGCGTGGTGCAGGGTTCCGGCATCTGGATCAACGAGCACGCGCGCAGTAATCCGTTGGTCTACAACTCCATCACCGAAAAACGCTTCGACCAAATCCGCTATCGCATGATAAGCCTGCACAAGAAACTGCCGGACGGCGAGGCGCAGCAGGCATTTGGGCTTGCCGAAGGGGAATATATCTGGCAATTCTGCCGCTTGCGTTTTGTAGACGACGTCGCGGTGCAGATTGAAGTATCCCGACTGCCGGTAAAAGATTTCCCCGATCTCACGCAGCAGGTTATTGAGCGCTCGCTTCAGCAGTATGTGCTGAGCAAAGGCTACCGCATTTCACACCTGTTCACGGCCTACCAGGCGGTGAGCGTAAGCCGCGAGCAGGCGGCGCTGCTGGGCTGCAGGAAGGGAATGCCGGCCATGCGCATCAGCAATCGCGGCATTCTGGAAGGAGGCAGGGTGTATGAGATAAGCGAGATCATCGATATTAATTACAGCTGCACTTATGTGATTCCCTTCAACCGCGACAATCTCGCTTTCCGCCAGGGCGAAGCCTGATGTCAGGGTGTGTGGATAGCGCCGTTGGGCAGGCGGCTTTGCGTCCACTCATGGGGCCGATAAACCACCGGCCAGCAGTTCGCCTTCTCTTCATCAAATCCCACGCCAATGCCTGGCTGCTGCGGCGCATACAGATAGCCGTTTTCAGGCGTTATGGCGCCAGGAAAGAGCGAGCCGGTCTCGTCATTATGCGCAATGTACTCCTGAATAGCGGCGTTATGCAGGTGGATATTCAGGTGCGTGTTCACCGCCACGCCGATGGGCGTCATGTCGCCCGGACCATGCCACGCCACGCGCACGCCGAACGCCTGGCAGAAAACGGCGAGCTTGAGCGCAGGCGTAATGCCGCCAATCTGCGAAACGTGGCAGCGAATAAAATCGATGCGTCGGTTAACTATCAAGTCATGCCATTCCGCCGGGTTATTGAATAACTCGCCCATCGCCAGCGGCACACTGCTGTGCATGCGCACGTGCTCAAGCCAGGCGCTTTGCGCAGGAGGCAGGATATCTTCGAGAAACCACGGCTGGTAAGGCTCCAGCGCTTTGGCGAGCTGCACCGCCTGCTGGGGGAAAAGCCGCTCGTGCACATCGTGCAGAATATGGAAGCGCTGACCATATTTCTCCCGCAGCATTTTAAACATGCCGACCGTACTGGCGATGTACTCATCCTGATCGTAATAAGCGCCGGGAGACGGGGCGCGGGTGAGGTGCATCGCCTGCGCTACGCCGCCGTAAAAGCCGGTCTGGCAGCGAATATGCCGGTAGCCCTGTGCAAGCAGAGCGTCTATTGCTTCACACAGCGCTTCAGGCGTATCGCCGCTGGCGTGCGTATAAGCGGCGATAGCGTCTTTTGATTTGCCGCCGAAGAGCTGATAAAGCGGCATGCCAGCGAGCTGCGCCTTGATGTCCCACAGCGCCATATCCACACCAGCGATGGCGTTGTTGATGACCGGACCGTTGCGCCAGTAAGCGTTGACCATCATTAGCTGCCATAAATCTTCGATATCGTTGGCGTCGCGCCCCATCAGCAGCGGTCTGAGGTACTCATCGACCATGGTCTTGACCGCCAGCGGGCGCTGCTGGAAGGTGGCGCAACCGTGGCCGGTCACGCCTTTGTTTGTGCGCACCCGCACGACTACCAGATTATGGCGGTCAGGGCGGGTAATAAAGCATTCGACATTTTCGATACGAGTTGGCAACACTGTAATTTCTCCCCGGCGGGTCAGAACTATTTTAAAACGCGTTTATTTACTATTGCCGCAAAATAAGGGGCGCGTAAACCGCTTTTTCCAGACTATTTTTATTGGTTTGTTATTTTCGCATTATTTATAAAAATACCGTACCAATTCACAACGGACGGCCCTTCTGGCGCCTTGGCTATCGCAAATTGTGACTATTGTCTGATTTTATTGGTTTGTTTTATGGCTTGTCTTTCCCTACTCTGTAAGCTCAATAACGCCAGAATAATAATGTGATAGCGGGAGATGAAATGGGGACGCATGAGGCCGTAAATAATATTATTCGTCTCGTGGGCGGGGCGGAAAATATTAATAAAGTCTGGCACTGCATGACGCGTTTAAGGTTTGACTTAATCGACGAAAATAAAGTGGAGCAGGCGGAAATTAAAAAAGTGCCCGGCGTGCTGGGGGCGCAGCTGCAAAGCGACCAGTTCCAGGTGATCATCGGGCCGAAAGTGAACAGCTGGTATGAGCAATTGCTGGTGGCGCTGGGTGGCCGTGAGCAAGCGCCTGCGGCAAGCGAAAAGGGACGAAAAAGCCTGGTTTCACTGTTTATGGATACGGTTTCCGGCGTTTTCGGCCCGATTGTTCCCGCTATCGCCGGCGCGGGGATGATAAAAGGGTTGCTGGCCGGGCTGGTTGCCCTGGGCGCCGTTCCGGCAAAGAGCGATACGGTGATCGTTATCGATCTTATCGCGAGCGGCGTCTTCTATTTTTTGCCCTTTTTCCTTGCCGTTTCCGCCGCGAAAATCTTTAAAACCAATGAGTACCTGGCGGCGGCGGTGGCGGCCTGCCTGATGTACCCCTCGCTTATCGAGGCGGCGAAAGCGCTCGCCAGCCATGCGCCGGACGCGGTGAACGCATTCTGGTTTCTGAACGCCATTCCGGTTTCCGTATTCAACTATTCGGCAAGCGTCATCCCCGTCATTTTCTCCGTGCTGGCGTTGAGCTATATCCACCGCTGGGTAGACAGCGTTATGCCAGATACGCTGAAAACGGTCTTTACCCCAACGCTGACGCTGTTTCTTGCCGCGCTGGCGGCGCTGGTGGCGATAGGTCCGCTCGGCATCTGGCTTGGCAAAGCGCTGGCGTGGTTTATTGAAGGGTTGTTTGGCGTCTCTGCAAGCTTCGCCGGGCTGGTTGTCGGGGCGATCCGCCCGGTAGCGATCCTCACCGGCATGCACCACGCTATGACGCCCATCGCGCTGCAAAACTTCAGCGACCGCGGCTACGACATGCTGATGCCGATGATGTTTATGGCCAATATGGCCATTGCTGGTTCTACCTTCGCTATCTGGCGCTTAAGCCGTGGGCGCAACGATAAAAGCGTGGCGTTTTCCGCGGCGGTCTCGGCGCTGCTCGGCATTACTGAACCGGCGCTGTTTGGCGTGCTGACGCGCTATAAAAAAGCGTTTATCGCCGCAACGGCGGCAAGCTCGCTCGCGTCCGCCTTCATCGCTTTTTTCGGCGTGCGGCTTTATGGCTACATTTTGTCGAGTATTTTTAGTCTGCCAGCCTACCTCGGCCCGTACTTTATTTTCGCCCTGCTGGGCGTCGCGCTGTCGCTGGTGTTGTCGTTCATGCTGACCACGCTGCTGCTTAAGCGCGACGAGGTATAAGCTTTCCCGGCGCGAGCATTAGCGGCGATGGGCCAGGCGGCGCACCAACCGGTCGCCGGAGGATTGCACCAGTTGGACCAGGGCGATAAGGATAACCACCGTGCCCGCCATAATCTGGTCGTTAAAGCGCTGATAGCCGTAGCGGATGGCGAGGTCACCAAGCCCGCCGCCGCCGATGACGCCCGCCATCGAAGAGAAGCCAATCAGCATCACCACGGTCAGCGTGATGCCGGCCAGAATAGCGGGCAACGCCTCGGGGAGCAGCGCTTTGGCGATGACGTGCCAGATAGTGCCGCCCATCGACAGTACAGCCTCTATGCGTCCTTTATCCACTTCGTCGAGCGCGTTCTCCACCACCCGGGCGAAAAAGGGAAACGCGCCGAGGGTAATGGGCACGACCGCAGCGGTGCTGCCAAGCGTGGTGCCGATAAGCAGGCGGGTAAAGGGAATAAGCGCCACCAGCAGCACGATGAACGGCAGCGAACGGCCTGTATTTATCGCCGCGCCCAGCACCGCATTCAGGTGGGGCAGCGGCAAGACGCCGTCGCGGCGCGAGATAAACAGCAGCACCCCAACCGGCAAGCCGACCAGCACCGTAAACAGCGCCGCCAGTCCCACCATATAGAGCGTTTCCAGCGTGCCGTTAAGCAGTATCGGCCAGACCTCCTCCCAGCTCATGCGACTTCCCATAACGTCCTCCCGTCAACGCCATGCCGGCGCAAAAAGGCCTGCTGGGCGACGCTGTCGCGCACCAGCGTCTGGCGCAGCCTCGACCAGGGCGCCTGCAGCAGTTCGCTCAGGCTCCCGCTTTCAATCAGTTGCCCCTGTTCCAGCAGCGCGGCGTGGTCGCAAATCGCTTTTACCACTTCCAGTTCGTGGGTTATCAGCACGATAGTCAGCCCAAGCTGGCGATTGATATCGGCGAGCAGCGCCAGCACCGAAGCGGTGGTCTCCGGGTCGAGCGCGCTGGTGGCTTCGTCGCACAGCAGAACGTCGGGACGGGCGGCCAGCGCCCGGGCGATGCCGACCCGCTGCTTCTGCCCGCCGGAGAGCTGTGAGGGAAAGGCGTGGGCTTTGTCGTGAAGCCCGACCAGCGCAAGCAGCTCCGCCACCCGGGCTTCCCGCTGCGCGCGCGGCTGGCCTGCTATCTCCAGCGGCACCGCCACGTTGTCTGCCACCGTACGGGCATGCAGTAAATTAAAATGCTGGAAGATCATGCCGGTGCGCTGGCGATGCTGACGCAGCTCGCGCGACGTGAGCTGCGTGATATCCCGCCCGTTCATCAGGATGCGGCCCGACGTGGGCCGCTCCAGCAGATTGAGACAGCGAATAAGCGTGCTTTTTCCGGCGCCGCTGCGGCCCAGGATGCCGTAAATCGCGCCGTCCGGCACGGTTAAGGAGACCTCGTTCAGCGCCGGTCGGCCTTCTCCGGCGTACACTTTGCTCAGCCGCTCAATAACTATCATGACTGCGGCGCCACCGGGATCACCGAACCGTTGTACTGCTTGCGAATAAATTCCGCCACCTGCGGCGACTGGAGATCTTTCGCCAGTTCTTTAATGCGCGGATCGCTTGCCAGACCGGGGTTGGTCACCAGAATATTGGCGTAGGGGTTATGCTCCGCGCTCTCAAGGCCCAGCGCATCTTTCGCTGGCGTCAGCCCCGCCTCCAGCGCGTAGTTGCCGTTGATGACTGCCAGATCCACATCATCCAGCGAGCGCGGGATCTGCGGCGATTCCACTTCCAGGATCTTCAGCTTTTTCGGATTTTCCGCGATCGATTTCGGCGTGGCGAGATTATTCGCCGGATCGTTGAACCCCGGCTTTAACTTAATCAAGCCCTGGCTTTGCAGCAGGAACAGCGCGCGGCTTAAATTGGTGACGTTATTCGGTACCGCGACAGTGGCGTTTTCCGGCACCGATTTAAGATCTTTATACTTGTGCGAGTAGATGCCAAGCGGCTCTATGTGCACCGTGGCCGCCACGGCGAAGGTTTTGCCGAGCGCTTTTTCCTGGTCTTTCAGGTAAGGCACATGCTGGAAATAGTTTGCGTCTACGTCGCCGTTCGCCAGCAGCTCGTTGGCATTAACGCCGCTTGTGAGTTCGACCACTTTTAAATCGAGCTTCGGGTCGAGTTTCTTAATGAAATTGAGGATTTCCGCGTGCGGTACCGGGTCCGCCGCAACGCGCAGCGGCTCGGCGGCGTAAGCGGAGAGCGCCAGAGAGAGGGACAACGCGGCCCCTGCCAGTTTAAATGCGGCATGTTTCATAGGTCGTTTTCCTTATTGTTAATCAGGCGATAATTTCCGCGCTCTGGCGCAGTACGTCACGGTAATAGCGCTCGGCCACGTCAGGGTGCGAGCGAAGACGGCCTTTCAGGTAGTTCCAGCCCACATCACGCAGCAGCGGGTTAAGCGGATCGCTCTCCGGTCCGTGCGCTTCACGGGCAAGCCGCTCGGGCAGAGCGTAGACCGGTACAGTCGCGTCCAGCTGCGCGCCAAGGAAAAACGCGATGGAAAGGCGTTCCTGGCCTGCGGGCGGCGATTCCACGCGGTGTACCGTGGCGCGCAGGTAACCGTTAGTGGCCAACTCCAGCAGCTCGCCAATATTCACCACAAAAGTGCCTGGCAGCGGCGCGGCGTCAATCCAGCGGCCCGGCGACACCTCCACCTGCAAGCCTTTTTGCTCATCCTGCAGCAGGAAACTCAAGAAGCCGGAGTCTTTATGCGCGCCGACGCCCTGGTTGCTTTGCGAAGGCAGCTTGCCGGGATAGCGGATAAGTTTGATGTGCTCATTGGGCTTATCGCCATAAAGCGGGTCGAAGGCGTTGTGCGCCAGCGCCAGCGCCTCGGCGAAGGCGCGCAGCAGCGTCAGCGCCATCCGGGTCATTTCGCTCTGCCAGCGCAGCAGCACCGGTTTGAGCGAAGGCTGGCTTTCCGGCCACAGGTTCGGCCCCTGCAGGCGACGCCAGCGCGGGTCGCTCTCCGCCAGCAACAGCGCAGGGCGCTCGGCGCCGATATCAAACTGCTCGCGCCAGTCTGGTTTGCCGCGGGTTATCTCAGCGGCGGCGCGGTTATAGCCGCGAAAATGAGGAGAGTGGATCATCGCCACCTGCTGCTTTTGCGCATCCGGCAGGGCGAAGAAGCGGCGCGCTTCCTGCTGCACGCGTTGCGAAAGCGCGGCGTCAATCCCATGGTTGGTGATATAGAAAAAGCCGATGTCGCGGGCCGCCTGGCGCAGTTGCGCTAAGAAGTCCGCTTTATCAGCGGGGCCGGCGTTAAGCCTTGCGAGATCGAGAAGGGGCAGGGCGGTGAGGGAAGCGGTGCTCATAATGTTCTCCGTAAGCATAAACAGGGTCAGTGCGGTTAACAGTGAACGGTTGGGCACAACAGCGGCTCGGCATCATGTCGGTTTTCCTTTCTGGTCTGGTTCGGCAGTGGCTTCTACCCTGCCAGAAGGTTTTTCTGCCGACCAATACCCTTAATTTCTAAGTTATGTACGGGCAGGGTTCGAAGCATTTGCAGCGGTTGCATAAGCGAAAGTATTTCAAAATGTTTCATTAAACCGGAAAGGTTTGTGTCAGATCAGCAAGTTAGTTTCGGCCTGAAACCATTAGCTTTTACGCAGATCTATTTTTCATTCAAGTTTACCCGCCGCCTGCCGTTGTCCACCAAAGGCGCACCGCCAGACAGCCAGCAGGTATCTGATTATGTTAAGAACGACCCAATCCCGTTTTATTGTGGCTCTGTGTCTCTTTTTCGCCGTGTTGACGGGGGTGACCATGTTGGTCATTCATTTTTTCGTCACGCCGCAAATTAAACGCAGTGAAACTCAGCTGATTCGCTATGAGGTCGGCAATGTGGCCGTCAGCATTGTTGAACAGATGAACCGCGTGCAGGCGCAGATGCGCACCGTCACCCAGACCGCTGCGGCGATGCAGAGTGAAGAGATTGACCGCCTGCTGCCCGCGCTTGTCGATCAATATAAAGATGTGAATGTGTTTGGCGGCGGCATCTGGCCGCTGCCGGAGAAACGGGAGGCGGGACGCAATAAGTTCAGCACCTTCTTTGCCCGCAACCCCAGCAGCAATCAGCTGGAGGTGAATACCTACTGGAACTCGGAAGCGGCGCCGAACTATTACGAGCAGGTGTGGTACAAAGCGGGCCTCGCTTCGCCTGCCGGACAGTGCGCCTGGGCTAACGCCTATCAGGATGACGCCAGCCCGCAGCCGCGCACCAACTGCGCGATGGCCATCACCAAAGACGGGGAGCCGTGGGGCGTTGCCACCATCGACGTCACGCTCGGCTTTTTCAACCAGCTGGCGAAGCAGATGGATGAAGCTATCCAGGGACGCGTGCTGATTGTGGAAGCGGATGGCAAAATCGTCGGCAACGCCGATCAGATTGGTAAAACCGCCAGCCTGAAAAACCTCTCAGAGATGGGCGCAAACCCGATGGCGCAGACCGTGAAGGCGATGCTGAACGGTTATCAGGCGGGACAAAGCGGCGAGCAGGAGTATGACAACGAGGGCGAATCGCATACGGTGATGCTGCAGGCGATTAAAGGCAGCCCGTGGATTATCGCCGTTGACCTGCCGACTTCGCTGCTGACGCAGCAAACCAGCACCATCATGGGGCGCCTGAGCATGGTGCAGATCCCGATGGCGCTGCTGCTGCTCGGCGTGCTGGTGCTGTTCATTCGCTCGCTGATGCGCCGTCTGGCGGATTTGAATCACAACATCAGCCGCCTCTCCGCGGGCGGCGCAGATTTGACCCAACGTCTTGAGCCGACCAGCAGCCCGGAGTTCAACGCCATTATCGACAGCTTCAACGGCGTGATTGCTTACCTGCAAACCATGCTGCGTCAGGTCGGCGACAGCGCGCGGGCTATCTCTTCCGCGTCGCAGCAAATCTCTACCGGCAACCAGGATCTCTCGGCGCGAACTGAAGACCAAGCGAGCTCTATTGAAGAAACCGCCGCCTCAATGGAGGAGCTGACCAGCACTGTTCGCCAGAACGCGGACAACGCCGCGCATGCCAACAAGCTGGCGCATGAAGCTTCGCAGGTCGCGGAGCGGGGCGGCGAGGTAGTGAAGCAGGTCGTGACGACCATGAGCAGCATTCAGGCTTCGTCCGGCAAGGTGGTGGATATTATTAGCGTCATCGACTCCATCGCCTTCCAGACCAATATCCTGGCGCTTAACGCGGCGGTGGAAGCGGCGCGCGCAGGCGAGCAGGGCAGGGGCTTCGCGGTAGTGGCGCAGGAAGTACGCAACCTTGCGCAACGCTCGGCGCAATCCGCCCGTGAGATTAAGCAGCTTATTGAAACCTCTGTCAGCAATATCGACGTGGGAACAGAACTGGTGACTGAAGCGGGCGCCACGATGGAAGAGCTGTTGCAGGGCGTGCGCAATGTCACCACGCTGATGGGCGAAATCATGTCCTCCAGCCGTGAGCAAAGCGCGGGCATTGAGCAGGTAAATATCGCCATTAACCAGCTCGACAGCACCACTCAGCAGAACGCCGCGCTGGTGCAGGAAGTCTCAGCGGCTTCCCACTCAATGACCGAACAGACGCAGCAGCTCGATCTGGTGGTTGCTGGCTTCCGTCTCTGACCCCTGGCGCGTCGGTTTACCGGCGCGCTTATCCTTTCTTCTTCGCTTTTTCTCTCTGTCCCTTGCAATTGTCTGCCAACGCCCTTACGATATTGATACGTTATAACATATCAAATGAGGCGGATATGAAAGAGAACATTCATCCCCATTACCGCACCGTGGTGTTTCATGACACCAGCGCGAATGAGTACTTCAAAGTGGGTTCGACCATGAAAACCGATCGCGAGATTGAGCTCGACGGCGTGACTTATCCCTATGTCACCATTGATGTCTCTTCGGCTTCGCACCCTTATTACACCGGTCGCCAGAAAACCTTCGCTAACGAAGGCAGCGCCGCCCGTTTCCGCCAGCGCTATGCGGGCTTTATCAATGTAAAACGGGGCTAAACCATGCAGGTGCTGAATTCATTACGTAACGCGAAGGCGCGCCATCCGGACTGCCACATTGTGAAGCGTAAAGGGAGACTGTATGTGATTTGTAAATCTTACCCGCGCTTTAAGGCGGTGCAGGGCAGAAAAAAACGACGTTAAGCAAAACCCCCGCTTGCAGGCGGGGGTTTTATTTTAACGGGCAGGGACAGGCGCGGACATTGACGCCGGGAGCGGCGCTACGCCTTTATCCAGCGAATAGATATCGTAGAACGAGAGTTCGCCTTTTCGGGCGAGCATTTTATTCAACATCGCTTTTTGCTCTTCGCTGATGCGCGGCGAGTGCTGGATCTCGTCAATCAGGGAAGGCGGCACGAAGCGCGTGTTATACCACTCCCCGTTGTAGCAAACCCGCAAGTCCAGCACGTCGATATCTTCGTAGCGGTAGCGCGGATTCACATCAAAAAAGAAAAAGCCGTTCAGCAGAACGAAAAGCACCACCAGCAGCCAGACGGAGCCCGCGAGCGTTTCGGACTGCAACATCACCGCCAGCGTGGCAAGCCAGCCGACATACATGGCGATGAAAAGCCAGGGGTGGTTGCGAATAAAGCTAATGCTGAAGCGTGGACGATTGTCGCGCTTTTCTTTGCGATTAAGCTCGTCGATAGTGGCGATAAGCAGGCGCTGTATTTCTGTCATGCAAAACCTTTCTGTTGCGTTGCGCAAGGACGGGGTGACGAAACCATTTTACTGGCGCGCAGAGGCGTTAAAAAGTAACAGAAGGCGCCGAAATAGCTATAACAGTTTGGCGCCTGTGCTGGTTAAAGCGTTTTTATTACGCGCGCCGGATTGCCTACGGCGACGCTGTTGTCAGGGATATCGTGCGTTACGACGGCCCCGGAACCAATGACGACATTATGGCCGATAGTGACGCCCGGATTAATAATAGCCCGTCCGCCAATCCAGACGTTATCGCCAATCGTCACCGGTTTGCCATATTCCGCGCCGCTGTTGCGCGCCGCCGGGTCCAGCGGGTGCGTGGCGGTATAAATATGTACGCCTGGCGCGAGCATGCAGTTATTGCCTATACGCACCGGGCAAACATCCAGAATCACGCAATCAAAATTGGCGTAAAAATCGTTGCCGACGAAAATGTTATAGCCATAATCGCAGCGAAATGGCGGCTCAAAATAAGCGTTTTTCCCTGCGCCCAGCAGTTCGTTAAGAAGCTGGTTGCGCAACGCTTTCTCTTCCGGCTCGCTGTGATTAAAGGCGTGCAGGCGTTGTCGCGCGCGCAGGCGGTCCGCTTTAAGCGTCGGGTCTTCCGGGCGATAAAGCTCGCCGGCGATCATTTTGCGTTTTTCTTCACTCATATTTTGTCTACCTGACGGTATCTGCCCAGGGCCGTTATCGGTGTCTGTAAGGTAATACAAAATAGTGAGAAAAAATATGAGGAGCGGAACCGCTGGCGCTATATCAGAAACAGTTACGGAGCCATGTTAATGGAGCGGCAAACCCGGCGCGGTAAATCAGCCAGATGGCTCAACACTAACATGGCGTCGACAGCAACGCGTAACGTCAACCCGAGACGCGGAAAACGCACGACTTATTAAAGGGTGCTCAAAATTAAAGGACTTACAAAAAATTAACGTACAAATTTCCACACTGAAGTAGGGATTTTGTCGTAGAGCTTATTCATGGTCAGCTCTGCGAGACGATGATCGGCAGCGGAATAAAAAACCGCCAGTTCATTGTCAGATAATTCGTATTTGTTTTTTTCAATAACGCGCTCAAGAGTATCGATCGTCTGACAGCGTCGCAGTCGCATTAAATAATCAATTTTAGTGAGTGGTTTGGTAGACATCGTTGCACCTTAACTGCTTGTAATAGTTTTAAAAAGAGAGACTCACCGGATTGGCGCGGCTGGCGTTGACGAAGCAGCGAAACAGGCGATTCCCGGATTTACGCCATTTCTGCAAATCCTGCGCATTAATGCCGTAATTGCTGAACAACATAAAAGTATCATCCAGATATTCATCAATTTGTTCAATCAGCACATTGTCTTCCTCATACTTAATTTTGTAATTAAGTGCGAAGCTGGCGATATGCTCAATCAGTTCATTCAACTGCAGGTTGACCGCTGAGGTCGGGTCGTTAACCCACCCATGATTACTCTCACCCAGATTAGCGAGACAGTCATGATACAGGCTTTCACAGAGGAATTTTAGCTGGGCTATATCATGCCGTTTTGGTGAGTATTCGTCCATACGCAACCCCCTTTTTAGCGAAAATTTTTACCACGTGACGGCTGAGGGGCAGATACTTCACTTATATGAAGGCTTCGGTCTCCATTTTCAATCTGCTTTAACTATAAAACAGGCTTTTGGATTTTTCCTCGCGCTATTACGAAAAATTACAATTAATCGGTTAAGCCTCTCGATCATATAGGCAAAACTGAATATCCACGTTAAGAGCGCGCGCCTTTACGGTTCGGCTATCCAGCTTTTAACTATAAATAACCCGAACCTTCTTTTCTGTGGAATAGTCACTAATACTGACGGCTTATTTATGAGAATAATCTTAGTATTTATTGATGACGAATATTAATAACCCTGATGTTAATGGGCGAGTCAGAAAGAATAAACCGGGAATAACGCGAGGGATAATTAGGCTAAAAAGAAAAGGCCGCTTGCGCGGCCTTTTAGATTAATGATGCTCAACCGGATGGCTGTGCTCAATGTCTTCGTTCTTACGACTGAAGCGGCGGCGCACCACCACAAAGAAGACCGGCACGAAGAAGATAGCCAGTACGGTTGCGGTCACCATGCCGCCCATTACGCCGGTGCCCACGGCGTTCTGCGCGCCGGAGCCTGCGCCGGAGCTGATAACCAGCGGCATTACCCCGAGGATAAACGCCAGTGAGGTCATCAGAATCGGACGCAGACGCATACGCACCGCGTCCAGCGTCGCTTCTATCAGGCCTTTGCCTTCTTTTTCCATCAGATCCTTGGCGAATTCCACAATCAAAATGGCGTTCTTCGCCGACAGACCGATGGTGGTCAACAGGCCCACCTGGAAGTAAACGTCGTTGTTCAGGCCGCGCAGCGAGGCCGCCAGCAGCGCGCCGATAACGCCGAGCGGCACCACCAGCATGACCGAGAACGGAATCGACCAGCTCTCATACAGCGCGGCGAGACACAAGAACACCACGATAAGCGAGATGGCGTACAGGGCAGGGGCCTGGTTGCCGGAGAGGCGTTCCTGATAGGACATGCCGGTCCAGTCATAGCCAATCCCGGTCGGCAGTTTAGACGCCAGCTCTTCCATCATCGCCATCGCCTCACCCGTACTCTTGCCCGCAACCGCCTGACCCTGGATTTCCATCGCAGGCAGACCGTTATAGCGCTCCAGTCGTGGCGAACCATACTCCCAGCGCGTGGTTGAGAAGGCGGAGAAAGGCACCATCTGGCCGTCAGCGCCGCGTACGAACCAGCTGTTGATATCGTTTGGCAGCATGCGGTACTGCGCTTCAGACATCACGTACACTTTCTTCACGCGACCACGGTCGATGAAGTCGTTAACGTAGCTGCCACCCCACGCTGCGCCCAGCGTAGTATTGATATCGCTGATGGAGACGCCCAGCGCCTGCGCTTTCTCCTGGTCAATATCAATCTTGAACTGCGGCGTATCTTCCAGGCCGTTTGGACGGACCTGAGAGAGCAGGTCAGGGTGCTGCGCCGCTTCGCCAAGCAGCTGGTTACGCGCCTGAGTCAGCTTCTCATGCCCCAGGTTCGCCTGGTCGATAAGCTCGAAGTCAAAGCCTGTCGCGGTGCCCAGTTCGACGATAGCCGGCAGGTTAAAGGCGAAGACCATCGCATCTTTAATCTGTGAGAAGCGGCCCATCGCACGACCGGTAATCGCCTCGACTTTGTTTTCCGCGCCAGGACGCTCATCCCAGTTTTTCAGCGAAACGAACGCGATACCGGTGTTCTGGCCGCGACCGGAGAAACCAAAGCCGTTAACGGTAAAGACAGAGTTAACGTTCGCTTTCTCTTTGGTCAGGTAGTAGTCGGTTACCTCGTCGAGCACTTTCTGGGTGCGCTCTTGCGTCGCGCCCGCCGGCAGCTGCGCCATGGTCAGGAAGACGCCCTGGTCTTCATCCGGCAGGAAGGAGCTTGGCAGTCGAACAAACAGGTACGCCATGCCCACCACGATGATCAAATAAAGCAGCAGATAACGACCGGTGCTGCGCAGGATGTTGCCTACGCTGTCGGTGTAATGGTGCGCGCTCTTATCGAACATGCGGTTAAACCAACCGAAGAAGCCTTTTTTGCCTTCGCCGTGGTCGCCTTTCGCCACAGGCTTAAGCAGGGTGGCGCAAAGCGCAGGGGTCAGAATCAACGCCACCAGCACCGACAGCACCATCGCGGAAACGATAGTTATCGAGAACTGACGATAGATAGCGCCGGTCGAACCGCCGAAGAAGGCCATCGGAATAAACACCGCCGAGAGCACCAGGGCGATACCCACCAGCGCGCCCTGGATCTGCCCCATGGATTTGCGCGTCGCCTCTTTAGGCGGCAACCCGTCTTCCACCATGACGCGTTCGACGTTCTCCACCACCACGATGGCGTCATCCACCAGCAGACCGATGGCGAGCACCATACCGAACATGGTAAGGGTGTTTATCGAGTAGCCAAACGCCGCGAGGATGGCGAAGGTGCCCAGCAGTACGACCGGTACGGCGATGGTCGGGATCAGCGTCGCGCGGAAGTTCTGCAGGAACAGGTACATCACCAGGAATACCAGCACGATAGCTTCAACCAGCGTTTTTACTACTTCGTTGATTGAAATTTTCACGAACGGCGTCGTGTCGTACGGGTAAACTACTTTCAGACCGGCCGGGAAGTAAGGTTCAAGCTCGGCGATGGTCGCGCGAACCGCTTCTGCGGTATCGAGCGCGTTCGCGCCGGTAGCAAGCTTAATCCCGAGACCCGCAGCAGGCTGGCCGTTGAACTTCGCGATAACGTCGTAGTTTTCGCCGCCGAGCTCCACTTTCGCCACGTCGCGCAGGCGAACCTGCGAACCATCCTGATTCACCTTCAGCAGGATTTTGCTGAACTCATCAGCAGAGGTCAGGCGGGTTTGCGCGATTATCGAGGCGTTAAGCTGCTGGCCTTTTACCGGCGGCGCGCCGCCAAGCTGGCCTGCCGCCACCTGGGCGTTCTGCGCTTTGATGGCGTTGATAACGTCAACCGGAGTGAGCTGGAAGTTGTTCAGCTTGTTCGGGTCAAGCCAGATACGCATCGCGTACTGCGAGCCGAACAGCTGCACGTCGCCCACGCCGCTGGTACGGCTAATCGGGTCTTTAATGGTGGCGCCCACGTAGTCAGCGATATCTTCCTGCGTCATCGACCCATCGGTGCTTATCATGCCAAGCACCATCAGGAAGCTGCTGGAAGATTTCTCAACGCTTACGCCCTGTTGCTGCACTTCCTGCGGCAACAGCGGCATCGCAAGCTGCAGCTTGTTCTGCACCTGCACCTGGGCGATATCCGCATCGGTGCCGGATTCAAACGTCAGGGTTATCTGGACGGTACCCGAGGAGTCGCTGGTGGAGGACATGTACATCAGGCCATCGATACCGTTCATGTTCTGTTCGATAACCTGCGTTACGGTATCCTGCACCGTTTTTGCGTCAGCGCCCGGGTAAGTGGCGTTAATCGTCACGGCTGGCGGCGCAATGGAAGGATATTGCGCGATGGGCAGGTTCATAATGGACAATGCCCCCGCCAGCATGATGATGATGGCGATCACCCACGCAAAGATGGGGCGATCGATAAAAAACTTAGCCATGTCTTAACGGCTCCTGTTTAAGTTAAGACTTCGGTTGCTCTGACTGACCGCCTGCGTTGGCGGCTTCGCCTGAGCCAGCTTGTTGCTGATTCTGTTGCGGATTCTGCTGTTGTTGCTGGTTTTCCTGGTTTGCTGCCACTTCCTGCGCTTTTACCTGCGCGCCAGGGCGCACTTTTTGCAGGCCAGTGATAATCACGCGGTCGCCCGCTTTCACCCCGTCGGTTACCAGCCACTTATCGCCGATAGCCTGGGCAGTGGTAACCGGACGCACTTCGACTTTATCGCCTGCGCCAACCACCATTACTGTCGCTTCCCCGCGCGGCGTACGGGCTACGCCCTGCTGCGGCACCAGAATGGCGTTCGGGTTAACCCCTTCTTCCAGACGGGCGCGAACAAACATGCCCGGCAGCAGCGTGCGATCGGGGTTCGGGAAAATAGCGCGCAGCGTAATGGAGCCGGTGGTTTGATCCACTGTCACGTCAGAGAACTCGAGGGTGCCTTGTTGCGGGAATTTCTGTCCATCCTGCGTCAGCAGCTCGACTTTCGCCTTACCGTTTTCCTGTTGCAGACTGCCGTTCGCCAGCTCTTGTTTCAGGCGCAGGAAATCGTTGCTCGACTGCGTCACGTCGACATAAATCGGGTCCAGCTGCTGAACAGTCGCCAGCGCCGTAGTCTGGCCGTTCTGCACCAGCGCCCCTTCGGTCACGTTGGATTTACCAATGCGGCCGCTGATAGGGGAGGTGACTTTGGTGTAGGCGAGGTTGATTCGCGCGGTTTCTACGGCCGCTTTGGCTGCGACGACGGCGGCGTTAGCCTGCTGGGCTTCCGCCTGCGCGTTGTCAAAATCCTGCTGGCTGATGTACTTGGTGCCAATCAGGCGCTGGTAACGCTTTAACGTCACCTGAGCGATATTCGCTGCCGCCTGCGCTCGCGCCAGATCCCCTTTAGCGCTCTCATAAGTCGCCTGATAGGTCGCCGGATCAATCTGATAAAGCGAGACACCCGCTTCAATATCACTGCCTTCCGTGAAGTTACGCTTCAGGATAATGCCGCTTACCTGAGGCCGAACTTCCGCTACGCGGTACGCGCTGGTGCGGCCCGGCAGGTCAGTGGTTATTTGTAGAGGTTCGCTTTTCAGCGTTACAACACCGACCTCGGGCGCTTGCGGCGCTTGTTGCTGTTCCTGTTTATCGTCACATCCTGTAAGCGCTAAGCCGCCTGAGAGCATCAGAACGATCGCCAGAGGCGTAAGCCCTCTGTTTTTGTTCATATCAAAACCTCGAGTGTCCGATTCCAAAAATTGATCAATGGATCAAAAGTCTATAAACCCATTGCTGCGTTTATATTATCGTCATGCTATGGTACATACATTCATAAATGTATGTAAATCTGACTCCCCTGTTTTCATCGACCTATGGCACGAAAAACCAAACAGCAGGCGCTGGCGACGCGACAACATATTCTGGATGTGGCTTTAAAGTTGTTTTCGCAACGGGGTGTTTCGGCCACTTCCCTTGCCGATATCGCGCAAGCCGCGGGGGTTACGCGTGGCGCTATTTACTGGCACTTCAAAAATAAGTCTGATTTATTTAGCGAGATCTGGGAATTATCAGAGGCAAGCATTGCCGATCTTGAAATTGAGTATCGGGCAAAATTTCCTGACGATCCACTCTCAGTTTTAAGGGAAATTCTGGTCTATATACTCGAAGCGACAGCCGCCGAGGAGCGGCGTCGTTTGATGATGGAAATTATTTACCATAAATGTGAGTTTGTCGGCGAAATGGCGGTAGCGCAACAGGCGCATCGCAATCTCTGCCTGGCAAGCAATGAACGTATTGAGCAGAGCCTTCAGCTATGCATGCAGGCGGGGTTATTGCCGCAGACTTTACTGGTACGTCGCGCCGCTATTTTGATGCGCAGTTATATTTCCGGGCTGATGGAAAACTGGCTCTTCGCGCCGGAGATGTTTGATTTACAAAGCGAAGCGCGAACCTACGTCGCGATTCTTCTCGAAATGTATCAATTCTGCCCGACGCTGCGCGCCAATTAGCAGGTCGGATTTCTCCTGGAGGGTTGGCGCTTCGCTATTCCAGGGACGGAAGGCATGGTATTCTCTGCGCCACGCAGGCGGCCGCGAAACCCTTTCGCAGCCCGTAATGACACATTCAACGACTATGCAGCTCAACATCCCTTTGCGGAACCTTATTTCCGTTATTTTTTTCGCCTTCGTCCTGGCGTTTGGCACCTTGCTGCCCGCCGCCTCCTTTGCGCAGACGGTCAGCGAGACGCCCACGCGTGCGGAAGTCCAGTCGCAGTTAGACGCGCTCGGCAAGCAAAAAAACCTTTCGCCGCAGGATAAGCTCGTTCAGCAGGATTTGACGCAAACGCTGGAAACGCTCGACAAAATCGAGCGCGTGAAGCAGGAGACCGTCCAGCTTCGCCAGCAGGTAACCCAGGCGCCGGAAAAAATGCGTCAGGCGACGGAGAACCTGAACGCGCTGAACAACCAGGAAAGCGACGACGCCACGCGCCAGATGCTGAACGCGCTTTCGCTGCGCGGGCTGGAAACGCGAGTGACCTCCGTGCTGGACGATTTACAGGCCGCGCAGGCGGATCTCTCCACCTTCAACAGCCAGCTGGTGTCGCTGCAAACCCAGCCGGAGCGGGTTCAGAACGCCATGTACGCCGCTTCCCAGCAGCTTCAGCAGCTTCGCAACCGCCTGAACGGCACCGCGCCGGGCGAAGAGACATTGCGTCCCTCGCAGCAAACGCTGCTGCTGGCCCAGCAGGCGCTGCTTAACGCGCAGATAGATCAGCAGCGTAAAAGCCTTGAAGGCAATACCACGCTTCAGGATTCGCTGCAAAAACAGCGCGACTACACGACCGCGCATATTAACCGCCTTGAGCACCAGCTTCAGCTGTTGCAGGAAGCGGTAAACAGCAAACGTCTGACCATCACGGAGAAGACGGCCCAGGAAGCGGTCACGCCGGAAGACGCCAGCCGCATTCAGAACAACCCGTTGGTTAAGCAGGAGCTGGATGTTAACCATCAGCTGAGCCAGCGGCTTATTACCGCCACCCAGAGCGGCAACGAGCTGGTGCAGCAGAATATCCGGGTGAAAAACTGGCTCGACCGGGCGTTGCAGTCGGAGCGCACGCTTAAAGAGCAGATCTCGGTGCTCAAGGGCAGCCTGCTGCTTTCGCGCATTCTTTACCAGCAACAGCAGACTCTGCCTTCGGCCGATGAGCTGGAGGATATGACCAACCGCATCGCGGATTTGCGTCTTGAACAGTTCGAGGTCAACCAGCAGCGCGACGCGCTGTTCCAGAACGATGCTTTTGTCGCGAAGCTGGAAGAGGGGCATACCGCTGAGGTGAATGACGACGTTCACGACGCGCTGTTGCAGGTTGTGGATATGCGCCGCGAACTGCTCGACCAGCTCAATAAGCAGCTTGGCAACCAGCTGATGATGGCCATCAATCTGCAAATCAACCAGCAACAGTTGATGAGCGTCAGCACGAACCTGCAGGAAATACTGACCCAGCAGATCTTCTGGGTAAACAGTAACCGCCCGATGGACTGGGAGTGGATTAAATCGTTCCCGAAAGGGCTGCATGACCAGATCAAAGGCATGAAGCTGACGTTCAACTGGGAAAAAGCCTGGCCGTCGATGGTGAAAGCGTTCCTCGCCGGGCTGCCGCTGCTGCTTATCGCCGGGCTTATCCGCTGGCGCTTCGGCTGGCTGCGTCAATACCTTGCGAAGCTCGCAGGCGAAGTAGGGCAACTGCGTAACGACAGCCAGCTCCATACGCCGAAAGCCATTCTTATCAACCTCATCCGCGCTTTGCCGGTTTGTCTTATCATTCTTGCGGTAGGGTTGATCCTCTACATGATGCAGTTGAACATCAGCGACCTGCTGTGGGCCTTCAGCAAAGAGCTGGCGCTGTTCTGGCTGGTGTTCGGCCTCTGCTGGCGCGTGCTGGAGAAAGAGGGCATGGCAGTGAGCCATTTCGCGATGCCTTCCACGCTCACCAGCCACTGGCGTCGTCAGATTGTACGCGTGAGCCTTGCGCTGCTGCCGCTGCTCTTCTGGTCGGTCGTGGCGGAACTGTCGCCGCTGCATCTGATGGATGATGTGCTCGGCCAGTTTATGATCTTCCTCAACCTGCTGCTTATCGCCGCGCTGGTGTGGCCAATGTGCCGGGAAAGCTGGCGCGATAAAGAGTCGCATACCATGCGCCTGGTCACCGTAACCGTGCTCTCTATTGTGCCGGTGGCGCTGCTGGTGCTGACCGTTACCGGTTACTTCTACACCACGCTGCGTCTGGCTGGCCGCTGGATTGAGACCGTTTATCTGGTGATTATCTGGAACCTGCTCTATCAGACCGTGCTGCGCGGTCTGAGCGTGGCGGCGCGTCGCATCGCCTACCGCCGCGCGCTTGCGCGTCGGCAGAACATGGTGAAAGAGGGCGCCGAAGGGGCGGAGCCGGTAGAAGAGGCGACGCTGGCGCTGGATCAGGTTAACCAACAGACGCTGCGTATTACCATGCTGGTGATGTTCGCGCTGTTCGGCCTGGTCTTCTGGGCTATCTGGTCTGATTTAATCACCGTGTTCGCCTATCTCGACAGCATCGTGCTGTGGCATTACAACGGCACCGAGGCCGGGGCGGCGGTCACGAAAAATGTCACCATGGGCAGCATCCTGTTCGCGCTGGTGGCCTTCACCGTCGCCTGGGCGCTGATCCGCAACCTGCCGGGTTTACTGGAAGTGCTGGTGCTCTCGCGCCTGAAAATGCGCCAGGGCGCCTCGTACGCCATCACCACTATCCTCAACTATGTGATTATCGCCGCAGGCGCCATGACGGTCTTCGGCTCGCTCGGCGTTTCGTGGGACAAGTTACAGTGGCTGGCGGCGGCGCTGTCGGTTGGTCTGGGCTTTGGTCTACAGGAGATTTTCGGTAACTTCGTCTCCGGTCTGATAATCCTGTTTGAGCGCCCGGTGCGCATTGGCGATACGGTGACCATCGGCACCTTCTCAGGAACGGTCAGCAAAATCCGTATCCGCGCCACGACCATTACCGACTTTGACCGCAAAGAGGTCATTATCCCCAACAAAGCGTTTGTGACCGAGCGCCTGATTAACTGGTCGCTGACCGATACGATCACGCGCGTGGTGATCCGCCTGGGCGTGGCGTATGGATCGGATCTGGATAAAGTGAAAGCCATCCTGCTGCAGGCGGCGATGGAGCACCCGAAAGTGATGCACGACCCGGAACCGGCGGTTTTCTTCACCACTTTCGGGCCAAGCACGCTGGATCACGAATTGCGCCTCTACGTGCGTGAACTGCGCGATCGCAGCTATACGGTGGATGAACTTAACCGCACCATTGACCGGCTGTGTCGTGAAAACGGCATTAACATCGCTTTTAACCAGCTTGAGGTTCACCTGCACAATAAAAAAGGCGAACAGCATACCGAAGTGAAACGCGATTTGGGTAAAGAGGCAGGCGAAGACAAGCGCCTTGCCGGTTAAGCACCACAAGGGCGGCTCAGGCCGCCCTTGTTAGTTAATCGCTCTCGCGAGCTTCCTGCGCTTTACGTAAATAGTCCTGACGCACAATGTCCAGCGCCGCCAGTACGGTTTGCGGCGGGATCTGGTGGTTTTCCAGCAGCATGATTAAGTCGACGGCGAGCTTCACCTCGTCCGGGGCGTGATCGAGCGACATCGCACTCTCCTTATAAAATCTTTCTTTAAAGCATTAGCGCGTCATACGCGAAAGCGCCTGCTCAATTCTCATTAGCGCGGCGCGGCAGCGTGCAAGACGACCGTCCAGCGCCTCCAGCTCGCGCTGCAAACGCTGTTGCCCGCTGAGCGTTGATTCTGTTGCCAGCAGCCGCTCGCGCTCGCTTTTCATCGCCAGCAGCCTGCGCTCATAGTCCTGATGCTGCAACAGCCGTGCGTTCATTCTGCCAGCCGCGAGGTGAGCGCTGTCATAGCGGCGCAGCGGCCAGGTGGCGGCTTCGCGCTGTAAAGCGGCTATCTGTCCGGCAAGATGCGGCGCAAGCCAGGCGACCTGCTCGGTTTTATTTTGCGCGACAAAGGCTTCCAGCTGAGTAAGATGAGCCTTAATTTCCGCCAGATAATCGCCGATGCGGGTGCCGCGGGCGCGGAAAAGCTGACGGTCAAAACGGGGGCTGAGCGTCTGGTGAGGCGCAAGCGGCGCGAGAAGGGCGGCGAGGTCCGCCACATGTGCCTGTAACGATTGCAATAATAGGGCCGTTTTCATTCTCATCTCCGCAAAGCCCTGGGCGAGCTGTGCTACAGTAACGCTCTTCTTGATGTGGGAAGACTTATGCAAAGGACCATTTTACTCATCATCGGCTGGCTGGCGGTAGCCCTGGCCACTCTCGGCGTGGTGCTGCCTTTGCTGCCCACAACGCCTTTTTTACTGCTGGCCGCCTGGTGCTTCGCCCGCTCATCCCCACGTTTTCATGACTGGCTGCTTTATCGTTCGTGGTTTGGCGGCTATCTGCGCTTCTGGCAACAACATCGCGCCATGCCGCCCGGCGCGAAGCCGCGCGCTGTCGCCTTTATCCTCATTACCTTTGCCATTTCGCTTTGGGTAGTGAATATTCTTTGGGTGCGCATGTTGTTGCTGGTTATCCTTTGCGGGCTGCTGATTTTTATGTGGCGCATTCCGGTTGCTGATGAAAAGCAACAAAAGCCCTGAAGCGCAGTTGCAGTTGTTGCAATTGCGGCGCGCAGCCAGTAAATTCGAGCGTTTTCGAGTACAGGCGCGATTGGTTAAAGGCTGAACAACTTCACTTTTTCCCTTCGTTCGCCCTGTGAGTAATACCGTTTTTATCAGGCAACTATCCATGACCGCGACTGCGCAGCAGCTTGAATATCTTAAGAACAGCATTAAAAGCATTCAGGATTACCCAAAACCGGGCATCCTGTTTCGTGACGTAACCAGCCTGCTGGAAGACCCGAAAGCCTACGCCCTGAGCATTGAATTGCTGTTGGAGCGTTATAAAAACGCCGGCATCACCAAAGTGGTGGGCACCGAAGCGCGCGGTTTTCTCTTTGGCGCGCCTGTCGCGCTGGCCCTTGGCGTAGGTTTCGTTCCGGTGCGCAAGCCGCGTAAACTGCCGCGTGAAACCATCGCTGAGAGCTACGAGCTGGAGTACGGCACCGATCAGCTGGAAATTCACGTCGACGCCATTAAGCCGGGCGATAAAGTGCTGGTGGTCGATGACCTGCTGGCGACCGGCGGCACCATCGAAGCGACCGTGAAGCTCATCCGCCGCCTGGGCGGCGACGTGTCCGACGCAGCCTTTATTATCAACCTGTTTGATATCGGCGGCGAAGCGCGTCTCAACAAGCAGGGCATCACCTGCTACAGCCTCGTGCCGTTCCCCGGCCACTGATCGGCGACGCTTTGTTGAGGCAGGATAAGGCCTGCGCCAGGATAACGTCGGCGCATTGCGTTATCCTGCTTCATTAAAGCAAAAGCATAAAACAGGACGTGTATATCAGCCTCGCCCATCGGGTGGGGCTATGTTAGCATTACCCCTTCAGAATTCACCTTTCAGCGTTTCAGAGCCTGCCCATGAGTTATCAGGTCTTAGCCCGTAAATGGCGCCCCCAAACCTTTGCTGACGTCGTCGGCCAGGAGCACGTGTTGACGGCTCTGGCGAACGGGTTGTCGCTGGGCCGCATTCACCACGCTTACCTGTTTTCCGGCACGCGCGGCGTAGGGAAAACTTCCATTGCCCGCCTGCTGGCGAAGGGGCTGAACTGTGAAACCGGCATCACCGCCACGCCCTGCGGCGTGTGTGAAAACTGCCGCGAAATCGAACAGGGCCGCTTTGTCGACTTAATCGAAATCGACGCCGCCTCGCGCACCAAAGTGGAAGATACCCGCGACTTGCTGGATAACGTGCAGTACGCGCCAGCCCGCGGCCGGTTTAAAGTCTATCTTATTGACGAAGTGCATATGCTCTCGCGTCACAGCTTCAACGCGCTGTTGAAAACGCTGGAAGAGCCGCCTTCGCACGTTAAATTCCTGCTCGCCACCACCGACCCGCAAAAGTTGCCGGTGACGATTCTTTCACGCTGCCTGCAATTCCATCTGCGTGCGCTGGATGTAGAGCAGATCCGCAATCAGCTCGACAGGATCCTCACCCAGGAGCAGGTAGCTCACGAGCCGCGCGCCCTGCAACTGCTGGCGCGCGCCGCCGACGGCAGCCTGCGCGACGCGCTGAGTCTGACCGACCAGGCCATCGCCAGCGGCGACGGCGAAGTCTCTACCCAGGCGGTGAGCGCGATGCTCGGCACGCTGGACGACGACCAGGCGCTGTCGCTGATTGAGGCGCTGGTGGCGGCGAACGGCGACCGCGTGATGGCATTGCTTAACGACGCCGCCGCGCGCGGCGTGGAGTGGGAGTCGCTGCTGGTGGAGATGCTCGGCCTGCTGCACCGGGTGGCGATGGCGCAGCTGTCGCCCTCGGCGCTCGGCAATGATGTCGCGGCCCTTGAGCAGCGCTTGCGCGAACTCGCTCGCACTGTGCCGCCTGCCGATGTGCAGCTCTATTACCAGACCCTGCTGATTGGTCGCAAAGAGCTGCCCTGGGCGCCGGACAGACGCATGGGTGTAGAGATGACCATGCTGCGGGCGCTGGCGTTCCACCCGCGCGCGCCGTTGGCGGAACCGCAGCCGGAGGCTGCGCCGCGGCAAATGGTTGACTTGCCGATAGTCAACGCCACGCCGGAACCGAAGCCTGCGCCGCCGCCGCGAGAGGCGGCGACCCCGCTGCCGGACACCACAAGCCAGGTGCTTCAGGCGCGCAGTCAGCTACAGCGCGCGCAGGGAGCGACCAAACTAAAAAAGAGTGAACCGGCAGCGCCAGGCGACGCGCGGCCGGTAAAAACTTCCGCGCTGGAACGTCTGGCGGCCGTGACCGAGCGCGCTCAGGCGCGCCCGGCGGCTGAAGAGGCAAAACCGGCGAAGAAAGAGGCGTACCGCTGGAAAGCGCAAAACCCTACAGAAAAAATTGTCGAGCCGGTCGCGACGCCGAAAGCCCTTAAGCAAGCGCTGGAGCATGAGAAAACACCAGAGCTTGCCGCGAAGCTTGCCGAAGAGGCGATTGAGCGTGACGCCTGGGCGGCGGAAGTGAGCCGCCTGCAGGTGCCGAAGCTGGTTGAGCAGGTGGCGCTCAACGCCTGGAAAGAGCAGGACGGCGCAACCATTACGCTGCATCTGCGCCCGAGCCAGCGTCATCTGAACTCCGCTTCGGCGCAGAAAACGCTGGCCGAGGCGCTGGGCGTGTTATACGGTGCGCCGGTTGAACTGACTATTATTGAAGATGATAATCTCGCGCAGCGCACGCCGCTGGAGTGGCGGCAGGCTATCTATGAAGAGAAGCTGGCGCAGGCGCGGGAATCGATAATCGCGGATGCCAATATCCAGACGCTGCGGCGCTTTTTCGACGCAGATCTGGACGAAGAGAGCATTCGTCCCCTTTGACGGGCGGCGCTGTCGCCTGTTGTAACCCCTGGCCTCGCGTATCGGTCACCGATAGCGACCTGAAGCAAAGAGAGAAGCTTATGTTTGGTGGTAAAGGCGGTCTGGGCAACCTGATGAAACAGGCCCAGCAGATGCAGGAAAAAATGCAGAAGATGCAGGAAGAGATCGCGCAGCTGGAAGTCACTGGTGAATCTGGCGCGGGTCTGGTGAAGGTCACCATCAACGGTGCGCATAACTGCCGTCGCGTGGAGATCGATCCGAGCCTGCTCGAAGATGACAAAGAGATGCTCGAAGATCTGGTCGCTGCCGCTTTCAATGACGCCGCGCGCCGCATTGAAGAGACGCAGAAAGAGAAAATGGCTTCCGTCTCCGCCGGCATGCAGCTGCCGCCGGGCTTCAAGATGCCGTTCTGATGCAAACCAGTCCTCTGCTGACACAGCTGATGGAAGCGCTGCGCTGCCTGCCGGGCGTGGGCCCGAAATCGGCGCAGCGTATGGCGTTCGCGCTCCTGCAGCGCGACCGCAGCGGCGGCATGCGTCTTGCGCAGGCGCTGACCCGCGCGATGTCGGAGATCGGCCACTGCGCCGACTGCCGCACCTTCACCGAGCAGGAGGTCTGCAACATCTGCTCGAACCCGCGTCGTCAGGAAAACGGCCAGATTTGTGTGGTGGAGAGCCCGGCGGATATTCACGCCATCGAGCAGACCGGACAGTTCTCCGGCCGCTACTTTGTGCTGATGGGCCATCTTTCGCCGCTCGACGGCATCGGCCCGGAGGATATCGGTCTTGACCGCCTTGAGCAGCGTCTGGAACACGAGCCGCTCAAAGAGGTGATCCTCGCCACCAACCCCACGGTGGAAGGGGAGGCGACCGCCAACTACATCGCCGAGCTTTGCGCTCAGTACGGCGTAGAAGCCAGCCGTATCGCCCATGGCGTGCCGGTTGGCGGCGAGCTGGAAATGGTCGACGGCACCACGCTTTCGCACTCGCTGGCGGGCCGTCACAAGATTCATTTTTAAACAAACGGGGGAGCGTTGCGTTCCCCCGCTTGAAATCTCCGTTACGCATCCCCATCTCTGCCTCACCATTCGTTGACATGTTGTCTGTATTGTTGAGGTATGACACCCATGAAAGGACAAGAGACCCGTGGCTTTCAGTCAGAGGTAAAGCAGCTTCTGCACCTGATGATCCATTCTCTCTATTCAAACAAAGAGATTTTCCTGCGTGAGCTCATCTCCAACGCCTCGGACGCCGCCGACAAGCTGCGCTTCCGCGCGTTGTCGAACCCGGATCTGTACGAGGGCGACGGTGAACTGCGCGTGCGCGTCTCTTTCGATAAGGACCAGCGCACCCTGACTATCGCCGACAACGGCATCGGCATGACCCGCGACGAGGTGATTGATCACCTGGGTACCATCGCCAAGTCCGGCACCAAAGCGTTCCTGGAGTCGATGGGCTCCGACCAGGCGAAAGACAGCCAGCTTATCGGGCAGTTCGGCGTGGGCTTCTACTCCGCCTTTATCGTGGCGGATAAAGTCACTGTGCGCACCCGCGCGGCGGGCGCAGGGGCCGATGAAGCGGTGTTCTGGGAGTCTCAGGGCGAAGGCGAATACACCGTCGCCGATATCAACAAAGCCGACCGCGGCACCGAAATTACGTTGCACCTGCGCGAAGGGGAAGATGAGTTCCTCAACGACTGGCGCGTGCGCTCGATTATCAGCAAATACTCCGACCATATCGCGCTGCCGGTAGAGATTGAAACCCGCGAGGAGAAAGATGGCGAAACAGTCGTCTCCTGGGAAAAAATCAACAAGGCGCAGGCCCTGTGGACCCGCAGCAAAGGCGAAATCAAGGACGAAGAGTACAACGAGTTTTACAAACACATCGCCCACGATTTCACCGACCCGCTGACCTGGAGCCACAACCGCGTAGAAGGTAAGCAGGAGTACACCAGCCTGCTTTATATCCCGGCTCAGGCGCCATGGGATATGTGGAACCGCGACCATAAACACGGCCTGAAGCTCTACGTGCAGCGCGTCTTTATCATGGACGACGCCGAGCAGTTCATGCCGAACTACCTGCGCTTCGTACGCGGCCTGATTGATTCTAACGATCTGCCGCTGAACGTCTCCCGTGAAATTCTCCAGGACAGCAGCGTCACCCGCAACCTGCGCACCGCGCTCACCAAACGCGTATTGCAGATGCTGGAAAAACTGGCGAAGGACGACGCTGAAAAATACCAGACTTTCTGGAAACAGTTCGGCCTGGTGCTGAAAGAGGGCCCGGCGGAAGATAACGCTAACCAGCAGGCCATTGCGAAACTGCTGCGCTTTGCGTCCACCCATACCGATTCCGCTGCGCAGACCGTGTCGCTTGAAGAGTATGTCTCCCGCATGAAAGAAGGGCAGGAGAAGATTTACTACATCACCGCTGACAGCTACGCGGCGGCGAAGAGCAGCCCGCACCTTGAGTTGCTGCGTAAGAAAGGCATCGAAGTGCTGCTGCTTTCCGACCGCATCGACGAGTGGATGATGAGCTATCTCACCGAGTTTGACGGCAAAGCGTTCCAGTCTGTCGCTAAGGCGGATGAGTCGCTGGATAAGCTGGCGGACGAAGTGGACGAGAAAGCCAAAGAGGCGGAAAAAGCGCTGGAGCCGTTTGTTGAGCGCGTGAAAACGCTGCTGGGCGACCGCGTGAAAGAGGTCCGTCTGACCCATCGTCTGACCGATACGCCGGCCATCGTCACCACGGAAAACGACGAGATGAGCACGCAGATGGCGAAGCTTTTCGCGGCGGCGGGCCAGGCGGTGCCGGAAGTGAAATATCTCTTTGAGCTGAACCCGGATCACCCGCTGGTGAAACGCACCGCCGACACTCAGGATGAAGCGCAGTTTAAAGAGTGGGTAGAGCTGCTGCTCGACCAGGCGCTGTTTGCCGAGCGCGGTACGCTGGAAGATCCCAACCAGTTTATCCGCCGCATGAACCAGCTGCTGGTTTCCTGATAGCGCCTGGGGCGGGTGGCGCTGCGTTTACCCGCCCGATAAGCGTTCATGATTGATAACAGTGAAAGCGGACAAGCGTCAGCCTTGCCCGCTTTTTTTATCGCATGATTGCAAAGCCGCTTTTTTTCTCATCCGCACGGGCGATGAAACCATTCACCACGCCCGCCTTCCTTGTCGTGATACGGCCTTTAATGGTATGGTTTTCGCTTCAAATAACGTTGTAAAAATCCAAACGTATGGAGAATTACGCAATGCGTATTATTCTGCTCGGCGCTCCGGGCGCAGGTAAGGGGACTCAGGCACAATTCATCATGGAGAAATACGGCATTCCGCAAATCTCCACCGGTGACATGCTGCGCGCCGCGGTAAAATCTGGCTCTGAGCTCGGCAAACAGGCAAAAGACATTATGGACGCCGGCAAGCTCGTCACTGACGAACTGGTTATCGCCCTGGTAAAAGAGCGCATTGCTCAGGATGACTGCCGCAACGGCTTCCTGCTGGACGGCTTCCCGCGCACCATTCCGCAGGCAGACGCCATGAAAGACGCGGGCATCAACGTTGATTATGTGCTGGAGTTTGATGTACCGGACGAGCTGATTGTCGAGCGCATCATCGGTCGTCGCGTACACGCCGCTTCCGGGCGCGTTTACCACATCAAATTTAATCCGCCGAAGGTGGAAGGCAAAGACGACGTGACCGGCGAAGAGCTGAGCACCCGTAAAGACGACCAGGAAGACACCGTGCGTAAGCGTCTGGTGGAATACCATGCGATGACCGCGCCGCTTATCGGTTACTACCAGAAAGAAGCGCAGGCGGGTCACACCAAATACGCGAAAGTTGACGGCACCAAAGCGGTCAGCGAAGTACGCGCAGAGCTGGAAAAGATCCTCGGCTAATCGCGCTGCCTCACCCGGCGTCCTGTCGGGTGAGAAAATTTCTCATTTCCCCTTTTGCTGCAATTGGTTCATCTTAAGCGCTTATCAGCTACAATTATCAGCCAGTTAGAATGATTAAGGTGTGGTAATGAGTCTGGAAAAAACAGGCGTACTGCTGGCGAACCTGGGGACCCCTGATGCTCCCACGCCCGCCGCCGTGAAACGCTATCTGCGACAGTTTCTGAGCGACAAACGCGTGGTGGATACGCCGCGTATACTCTGGTGGCCGCTGCTGCGCGGGGTTATCCTGCCGCTGCGCTCGCCGCGCGTGGCGAAACTCTATAATTCCATCTGGATGGAAGGGGGCTCGCCGCTGATGGTCTATAGCCGTCGTCAGGAGCAGGCGCTGGCCGAAGCCCTGCCGGATGTGCCGGTGGCCCTCGGCATGAGCTATGGGCAGCCGTCGCTGGAAAGCGCAGTGAAAAAGCTGCTCGATCAGAACGTCGATCGCATTGTGGTGCTGGCGCTCTATCCGCAATATTCCTGCTCGACGGTGGCGGCGGTATGGGATGAGCTTTCGCGCATTTTTGCCCGCTACCGCAAGCTGCCTTCGCTGAATTTTATTCGCGATTACGCCGATAACAGCGCGTATATCAATGCGCTGGCGGAAACGGCGCGTCGCTCCTTCGCCGTTCACGGCGAGCCGGACCTGCTGCTGCTCTCCTATCACGGCATTCCGCAACGCTACGCCAACGAAGGGGATGACTACCCGCAGCGCTGCCGCGACACGACCCGCGAGCTGGTCTCCGCGCTGGGTCTGCCGCCGGAAAAAGTGATGATGACCTTCCAGTCGCGCTTTGGCCGCGAACCCTGGCTTACGCCGTACACCGACGAAACGCTAAAAATGCTCGGCGAGAAAGGGGTGAAGCATATTCAGGTGATGTGTCCGGGCTTTGCGGCGGATTGTCTGGAGACGCTTGAAGAGATAGCCGTGCAAAACAAAGAGATTTTTATGCACGCCGGCGGCGAGAAGTATGAATATATTCCGGCGCTCAATGACGAGCCTTCTCATATCGCCATGATGGCGGAGTTAATCGGGCGTTATCGCTGATCGCGCCTGGGCGGGGGAGTGTGCTACCATTCCCCGCCTCATTAGCTATCACTATCCCGAACCATGAAATTTCCCGGTAAACGCAAGTCCAAACACTATTTCCCCGTTAACGCTCGCGACCCGCTGCTGCAGCAAATCCAGCCTGAAAGCGAAACCAGCGCCTCCTGGGTGGTGGGTATCGATCAGACGCTGGTGGATATTGAAGCCCGCGTAGATGACGATTTCGTCCATCGTTACGGCCTGAGTCTCGGCCATTCGCTGGTTATCGACGATGAAGTAGCGGAAGCCCTGTATCAGGAACTGGTTCGGGAAAACCTTATCACCCATCAGTTTGCCGGCGGCACTATCGGCAACACCATGCACAACTACTCGGTGCTGGCGGATGACCGCTCGGTGCTGCTGGGCGTGATGTGCAATAACGTGCAGATTGGCAGCTACGCCTACCGTTACCTCTGCAACACCTCCAGCCGTACCGACCTGAACTATCTGCAGGGGGTAGACGGCGCGATTGGCCGCTGCTTTACGCTGATTAGCGAAAACGGCGAGCGCACCTTCGCCATCAGCCCCGGCCACATGAACCAACTGCGTCCTGAAAGCATTCCGGAAGCGGTTATAGCAGGTGCTTCCGCGCTGGTGCTCACCTCTTACCTGGTGCGCTGCAAGCCAGGCGAGCCGATGCCGGACGCCACGATGCAGGCTATCGCTTATGCCAAAAAGCATAACGTGCCGGTGGTGTTAACCCTCGGCACAAAATATGTGATTGCCGATAACCCGCAGTGGTGGCGAGATTTCCTCAAAGAACATGTTTCCATTCTGGCAATGAATGAAGAAGAAGCGGAAGCGTTAACCGGGGAAAGCGACCCGCTGCTCGCCTCCGATAAGGCGCTGGACTGGGTGGACTTGGTGCTGTGCACCGCCGGGCCGGTAGGGCTTTACATGGCGGGCTTCACCGAAAACGAAGCGAAACGCAAAACCCAGCACCCGCTGCTGCCAGGCGCCATTGCCGAATTTAACCAGTATGAATTCAGCCGCGCCATGCGCTTTAAAGACTGTCAGCAACCGCTGCGCATTTTCTCCCACATTGCCCCTTACATGGGCGGGCCAGAGAAAATCATGAACACGAACGGCGCGGGCGACGGCGCGCTGGCGGCGCTGCTGCACGACATTACCGCTAATAACTACCACCGCACTAACGTGCCGAACTCCAGCAAGCATCAGTTTACCTGGCTTACCTATTCATCGCTGGCGCAAGTGTGCAAATACGCGAACCGCGTGAGTTATCAGGTGCTGAACCAGCACTCGCCGCGACTGACCCGCGGTCTGCCGGAGCGCGAAGACAGCCTCGAAGAGGCATACTGGGAGCGGTAATTCGGGGGTTTAAGGTGGGCGGCGCTTCGCTTACCACCTTACAGTGATTGCGGCTTTGGTCTCTTTCGCAGGGCGGGTACGCGAAGCGCGCTCGCCCTGCGCAGACGCTTAACTCACCGCTTTTTCCGGCGCGGTAATCGGCCCGGGCGCCTGCTCCAGCAACGAAAGCATCGTGTTAGCAATCTCCCGCTCGCCCATCACCACCTCGTTTGCGCCGCGCTCGGCGATATAATCCACCTCGTCGTCATAATGCGCCCGGGCGATAATCTCGATATCAGGGCGTTTTGCGCGTGCGGCGGCGACAATTTCGCCCGCCTCATAGCCATTAGGAATCGTCACCAGCAGCCAGCGCGCGCAGTCGAGATGCGCCAGCGACATAATCTCTTCGTTCGCGGCGTTGCCAAGCACGGCCCGGATGCCGCGCTCGCGCAAATCGTCCACCCGGCTGCGGGATGTTTCCACCACCACCAGCGGGATCTCCTGCGCCAGCAACCGTTCGCCCAGCAGGCTGCCCACGCGCCCGTAACCTACCAGCAGTGCGTGGTTGCAAATATCCACCGGGTTCTGCTGCTCTTCTTCGATGGCCTCTTCCAGCGTCTGCTCTTCCAGCGTTTCTGTTTTTTGCAGGAAGCGTTCCAGCAGCGCGAAGAGAATAGGGTTAAGCATGATGGAGAGGATCGCGCCCGCCAGCACCAGGTTTTGCCCGTTCTGCGGCAGCAGGTCGAGCGCCATGCCAAGACCGGCCAGAATAAAAGCGAACTCGCCAATCTGCGCAAGGCTGGTGGCGATGGTCAGCGCCGTGCGCTGTGAGTGACCGAACAGTTTCACCAGCAAAAACGCCGCCAGCGATTTGCCAAAAACGATAATCGCCAGCGTGCCCAGCACCGCCAGCGGCTCGTCAATCAGGATCATCGGGTCAAAGAGCATACCGACGGAGACGAAAAAGAGCACCGCGAACGCGTCGCGCAGCGGCAGCGTGTCGTGCGCCGCGCGATGGCTTAACTCCGATTCATTAAGCACCATGCCGGCAAAGAAGGCGCCGAGGGCGAAGGAGACATCAAACAGCTCCACCGCGCCGAAAGCGATGCCGAGCGCCAGCGCCAGTACGGCGAGGGTGAATAGCTCGCGCGAGCCGGTGGAGGCGCTGCGGGCGAGGATCCAGGGCACCAGTCGACGCCCGACCAGCATCATCAGGGCGATAAACGCCGCTACTTTGCCGATGGTGAAGCCCATATCGACGGCGAGTGAGGCAAAGCCGAGGTTGCCTTTTTCAAGCATTCCGGCCACCGCCGGCAGCAACACCAGCGTCAGCACCATCACTAAATCTTCGACAATCAGCCAGCCGATGGCGATTTGCCCACGCTGGCTGTCGATAAGCTGTCGCTCTTCAAGGGCGCGCAGCAGCACCACGGTGCTGGCGGTGGAAAGACACAGGCCAAACACGATGCCGGTCATCAGCGACCAGTCCATTAACGTTGAAAGCGCCACCCCAAGCAGCGTCGCGACCACAATCTGCGCCACGGCGCCGGGTATGGCGATGGACTTTACCGCCATCAAATCCTTGATAGAAAAATGCAGACCCACGCCGAACATCAGCAGGATAACCCCAAGCTCCGCCAGCTCCGGCGCAAGTTTGGTATCCGCGACAAAGCCTGGCGTGAAAGGGCCGGCCAATACCCCTGCCAGCAAATAGCCCACCAGAGGAGAGATGCGCAGCCGGTTAGCGAGCATGCCGAGTAAAAAGGCGAGCACAAGACCGCCGACAATGGTGGTGATAAGCGGGGTGGCGTGATGCATTCCGTCTCCTTTCGTTAGCAAAAAATCCACGCTTTGGCGAAAAGCCAAAACTCCGTTTTTTAGTTTATGACACTTTTTCTGTCAGTGTTTGTGAATAATCGGTGAATACCTCATAAAACTTTAAACAAAACTGAAAAAAAATGCCGACACGGCATATTCATAGCTTATGGCAAAAAGGCTTTGGATAATCGCTGATAACCGCACGAAGCGTTAACAACTTTACCCGGTTCTGGCGGGGATAAATTTCGCTTATCATGCACAAATATGACCTTAAAGTTTAAAAACCACTGCTAAGCGGAGCTTTTTGCATGATGTGGCTTCTGTTTTTCCCTGACGCTCAGTTCAATGCCTGAGTCTGCCGCGCTCACAGCGGTATCCGCGTCGGTTTTTCTGTGCGTTTTTTTTCACCCGTCGCTCAAAAATCTTCTTCTTCGCCATTGCTGCTAATGGTCGGTTTTTTCTCCCCGCCGCGTCATTAGCCTGAAAACCCTGTTGTCTATGCTTTCATGGCGCTGTAATTTCAGCGTTTACTTTGTGCCAGGGAGAGTTGTTATGAAAAGTACCAACAGGGTTATGGCGGCGGCGCTGATCTTCGCCGGGCTGGCGAGCAGTTCCGCATTCGCCTGGGAGCGAGATAAAACCTACAACATCACCATCCTGCATACGAACGACCATCACGGCCATTTCTGGCGCAACGACTACGGCGAATATGGCCTGGCGGCGCAAAAAACGGTGGTGGATAACGTGCGTAAAGAGGTTGCGGCGAAAGGCGGCAGCGTGCTGGTGCTCTCCGGGGGCGATATCAATACCGGCGTCCCGGAATCTGATTTGCAGGACGCCGAACCCGATTTTCGCGGCATGAACCTGATAGGCTACGATGCGATGGCGGTCGGTAACCATGAATTCGACAATCCGCTAAGCGTCCTGCGCCAGCAGGAAAAGTGGGCGAAGTTTCCTTTCCTTTCCGCCAATATCTACCAGAAGAGCACTAACCAGCGGCTCTTTAAGCCCTGGGCGCTTTTCAACCGCCAGGATATTAAAATCGCCGTCATCGGCCTGACTACCGACGATACGGCGAAAATCGGCAACCCGGAATTCTTCACCGATATTGAGTTTCGCAAGCCTGCCGATGAGGCGAAGCTGGTTATCCAGGAGCTGCAACAGACCGAGAAGCCGGATGTGATCATCGCCGCCACCCATATGGGCCACTACGACAACGGCGAGCATGGCTCTAACGCGCCGGGCGATGTGGAACTGGCCCGCAGCCTGCCTGCGGGGGCGCTGACCATGATAGTGGGCGGCCACTCGCAGGATCCGGTTTGCATGGCTTCGGAAAACAAAAAGCAGGCGGATTATGTGCCGGGCACCCCCTGCGCGCCGGACCAGCAGAACGGCATCTGGATAGTGCAGGCCCATGAGTGGGGGAAATATGTCGGTCGCGCCGATTTTGAGTTTCGCAACGGCGAGATGAAACTGGTGAACTACCAGCTCATCCCCATCAACCTGAAGAAGAAAATCACCTGGGATAACGGCCAGAGCGAGCGCGTGCTTTATGCCCCGCAAATTCCGGAGAACCCGCAGATGCTTTCGCTGCTTTCACCTTTCCAGCACAAGGGACAGGCGCAGCTGGGCGTGAAAATCGGCAGCGTGAATGCTCGTCTGGAAGGGGACCGCAGCAAAGTACGCTTCGTGCAGACCAATATGGGGCACCTTATCCTCAGCGCCCAGCTGGCGCGCACTAACGCGGATTTCGCCGTTATGAGCGGCGGCGGCATACGCGACTCCATCGAAGCGGGGGATATCACCTATAAAGATGTGCTGAAGGTGCAGCCGTTTGGCAACACGCTGGTCTATGTGGATATGACAGGCCAGGAGGTCGCGGATTACCTGAAGGCGGTCGCGCAGATGAAGCCCGATTCCGGCGCCTACCCGCAGTTCGCCAGTGTTAGCTTTACGGCTTCAGGCGGCGCGCTCAGCGATATCAAAATCAAAGGCGAGCCGCTGGACCTGGCGAAAACTTACCGTATGGCGACGCTCAGCTTCAACGCCACCGGCGGCGACGGCTATCCCGCCATCGACAAAAAGCCGGGTTACGTAAACACCGGCTTTGTGGATGCGGAAGTGCTGAAGCAGTTCATTGAACAACGTTCGCCGCTGGATGCGAGCGCGTTTGAACCTCAGGGCGAGGTGAACTGGCAGTAGTCAATCGCGACGGGCGATATCGGCGAACTGCGCGTCCAGCAGCTTCGCCAGATCGTCTGCTGCGAGCTCAATATCCAGCCCGCGTTTCCCGCCAGAGATATAAATGGTGGCGAACTCGCGGGCTGGCGCGTCAATCAGCGTCGGAAGGCGCTTTTTCTGCCCCAGCGGGCTGATGCCGCCCACCAGATAACCGGTGATGCGCTGCGCCACCATCGGGTCCGCCATATCCACTTTTTTCGCCCCTAACGCTTTCGCCACCTTCTTGAGGTCGAGCTGGCCGGAGACAGGCGTTACCGCCACGGCAAGCTGCTTCATATCGCCGTTGAGAGCCACCAGCAGCGTTTTATAGACCTGTTCGGCGTTCAGCCCAAGCTTGCGCACCACCTCGTCGCCAAAGTTGGTTTCGTGCGGATCATGGTCGTAAGCGTGAAGCGTAAACGCCACTTTCTGTTTTTCGAGTAATTTTATGGCGGGAGTCATAACATCCTTCCTTTGTCTTCGTCTGCCCTCAGCCTAACGGTCTGTAGCGGATAAAAATAGTACCAGCTTGCTCAGCGGGTTCAGGACGATTTGAGCAGCCCGGGCAGGTTGCCTTCGCCGTAAAGGTGCAGCGCGCCGACCGCCACCACATAGCGCCCGGGTGGCAGGGCGCTGAGATAATCGCGCCATTGCAGGTTGCGCTGGTGCATCAGCACATCGTAAAGATCGGAGCTGAACGTGGTGGGCAGCGTAACGTCCGTATTTTTAGGCGGCGTTTCCAGCCACCAGCTTATCATTAGCTGCAGCAGCCGGGCGTTGGTGTGCCAGTGGGTCAGCGTATCCTCCAGCAGCGAAAGGCCTTCCTGCGGCAGCTGTCGCAGGAGGTTTATCTGGCTTTGCGCCCCTTCAAGCTCCATCACCGGAACGGAAAATTGCTGCGCCGCCTGCAATAGCTGATAGTCGATGCCGAAATCAGGCCGCAAACCCAGGCGCTGCGCCTGATGCGCCTGCAGCGCCAGCGCCACTTGCCAGGCGGGTTGTTCATCCAGCCGGGAGAGCGAGAGGCCAAATTCGCCGGCAAATTTTTCCAGCTGCGCGAGCGTCTCGCCTTGCAGCCTTTCGCGCAGCGGCTGCGTAACCGCCTCGTTGCCAAAAGGCGAGACATCGCCGCGAATATCCGCTTCCACAATCAGCGCGTCGGCACGCTTGAGCTTTTCCAGCAGGCGGGCCGAGAGCGGCGCCATATCGGGCGTGCCCATATGGATGCTGCCGACCAGATGCAGGTAGCGGCCTCCAGGCAGCGTTACATCCAGCGCGGGCCAGGGATAAGCGGGGCGAAGCGGAGAAAAGAAGGCAATCAGACGGCTTAACAGACCCATAAGCGTTCCCTGACAAAAGAAAACCATGCTAGCGCGCGGCGGGGGAGGGTGCAAATCGCCGTCGTCGCCTGAAAGCGGGAAAATCGCTTCGCAGCCCGGGGAGCGACGTTACGGAGAAGAGAGGGTTACAGAGGGTACTGCCCCTCTCTTGCCAACGCAGAGAGGGGCAGGGCGGGCAAACAGCAGACAAAGCGCCTGTCTGAGGGCAGATAAGCCGCACCGCCCGGCGTCAACGCGCAATCAGGTTAACGGCTTACGCCTTCACCCTGAACCGCAACAGCCGGTTGGCGTTGCTGACCACCGTAATGGACGACAGCGCCATGGCGGCCCCTGCCACCACCGGGTTAAGCAGCGTGCCGGTAAACGGCCAGAGGATCCCGGCGGCGACGGGAATGCCCAGCGAGTTGTAAATAAATGCGCCCAGCAGGTTCTGCTTCATGTTGCGCAGCGTAGCGCGGGAGATAGCCAGCGCGTCGGCCACGCCGAGCAGACTGTGGCGCATCAGCGTAACGGCGGCGGTTTCAATCGCCACATCGCTGCCGCCGCCCATGGCGATGCCGACATCCGCCTGCGCCAGCGCCGGGGCGTCGTTAATGCCGTCACCCACCATGGCCACTTTGCGCCCCTCGCTTTGCAGGCGAATAATCGCTTGCGCCTTGCCGTCGGGCAGGACACCCGCAATCACGTCGTCGATACCCGCTTCTTTCGCGATAGCGTTAGCGGTGACCGGGTTATCGCCTGTGAGCATTACCAGCCGGTAGCCTTCACGATGCAGCCGGGCCAGCGCGTCCACGCTGTCGCCGCGCAGCGGATCGCGAATAGCGAACAGCGCCGCCAGCTTACCGTCGACGGCAAGCAGCACCGGCGTAGCGCCAAAGCCCGCCTGCTGCTCAATTGTCTGCGCTAGCGCAGAGGCATCAACATGCTGTTCTTCCAGCAGCGCGCGGTTGCCGAGCAGCAGCTGACGGCCTTCCGCTTTGCCGCTTACCCCCAGCCCTCGCAGGGTGCGAAAGCTGTTAACGGAAGGCAGCGTCATACCCTGCGCTTTCTCAAGGATGGCATGGGCCAGCGGGTGGCTTGAGCCTTGCTCCAGCGCGGCGGCGAGGCGCAGCGCGTCCGCTTCGCTAAAACCTTCAGCGGTGAACGTCTTCGTCACCTGCGGTTTGCCTTCCGTCAGCGTCCCGGTTTTATCAAACACCAGCGTGTCGACTTCGCTGGCGCGTTGCAGGGCGTCGGCGTCACGCACCAGCACGCCGGATTCCGCCGCGCGCCCCACGCCCGCAATGATAGACATCGGCGTGGCGAGGCCCAGCGCGCAGGGGCAGGCGATAATCAGCACCGTAGTGACAATCACCAGCGTATAAACAATCTGCGGCGCTGGCCCGGCGAAATACCAGATGGCGCCGCTGAGCAGGGCAATCAACACCACCACCGGCACGAACACGGCGGAGATTTTATCCGCCAGCTGGCCTATCTGCGGCTTGCTGCTTTGCGCCTGGCGCACCATGCGGATAATGCGCGAAAGGGTGGTGCGGCTGCCCACGGCGCTGGCGCGAAACAGCACGCTGCCGTCCTGCACGACCGTTCCGGCATGAATGGCATCGCCGCTGCCTTTTTGCTGCGGCACCGGTTCGCCGGTGAGCATGGCTTCGTCGAACCAGCCTTCGCCCTGGGTAATTTCGCCGTCCACCGGCACGCGGTCGCCGGTCGTAAGCCGCAGCGTCATGCCTGACTGCACCTCAGCCAGCGGCACGCTGTTCTCGCCGTTTTCGGTGACGACGCGCGCGGTGGGAGGCGTGAGATCAAGCAGTCGTTCCAGCGCTTTGGATGAGCGCTGGCGGGCGCGCTGTTCCAGCATATGGCCGAGGTTAATCAGGCCGATAATCATGGCGCTCGCCTCGTAATAAAGGTGGCGCGCTTCCATCGGGAAAAATTCCGGCCAGAGGTTGACGCTGATGGAGTAGAGCCAGGCGGCGCCTGTACCGAGCGCCACCAGGGTGTCCATGGTCGCCGCGCCGTTTTTCAGGCTTTTCCATGCGCTGCGGTAGAAATGGCCGCCTGCGAAGATCATCACCGCGAGCGTCAGCAGGCCGATAACCAGCCACAGGCTGCGGTTTGCGTCGGTGACCATCATGTTGTCGCCGAGCATGCCCCAGCCCATCACCGGAATGCCGAGCGCGAGCGCGACGATCGCCTGCCAGCGAAAGCGCTTCATGGCGGCGACCGCCGTCTGCTGCTGGCGCTCGCGGCGCTCCTGGTCATCTTCTATCGCTTCAGCGCCGTAACCCGCTTTTTCTACCGCGCCGACTAACTCAGCGGCGGAGGCGCTGCCCATTACCAGGGCCGTGCGCTCCGCCAGGTTTACCCGCGCCTGCCGGACGCCCGGCACCGCCTGCAGGGCGTTTTGCACACGGCTGACGCAACTGGCGCAGCTCATGCCGTTAATCAGCAACTGCTGGCTGTCGTCGTCAGGCTGCGCCTCTGCCGGAAGCGTGGAGGGGGCCGCTGTCAGTGCTTCCGGCGGGAGCGTTGACTCTGCCAGCGGCTCAGCCTTTGGGCGCGCGAGGGTTGCGTCGTACCCGGCCTGTTTAACGGTGTCGATAAGCGCATCGGCGCTGGCGCTGGTGATGACTTTTGCGCGATCGAGAGTCACTTCGGCCTGCTCAACGTCCGGGCGCTGCTCCAGACTCTCTTTTACGCGTTTCACGCAGTGGCCGCAGGAAAGGCCGTCCAGGGCCAGTTCAATGGTGTTTGACATAGTAACTCTCCTCTGTTGCTCAGAATGAGCTTGACCATAAAAAGGTTTTGCTTAACTGTGATAAAGCGTAAACCTTCCATCAAGGGGAAGGTCAAGGGGGGATAATGAATATTAGCGATGTGGCGAAAAAAACCGGTTTAACCAGCAAAGCGATTCGTTTTTACGAAGAAAAAGGGCTGGTGACGCCGCCGCTGCGTGGCGATAACGGCTATCGCACCTACAGCCAACGGCATCTGGATGAGTTAACGCTGCTGCGCCAGGCCCGCCAGGTGGGGTTTAACCTGGAAGAGTGCCGGGAGCTGGTGCACCTGTTTAATGACCCGGCCCGCCACAGCGCGGATGTTAAAGCCCGCACGCTGCAAAAAGTGGCGGAGATTGAGCGCCATATTGAGGAGCTTCAGTCGATGCGCCTGCATCTGCTGTCGCTGGCAAAGGCCTGTCCCGGCGACGACAGCGCTGACTGTCCAATCATTGATACGCTTTCCGGCTGCTGCCATCGCAGCGCAAAGTAAGCGGTAAAAAAGCGAGTGGTAACGTCGCCACATGCTAGCGCTGCTTTTTTAGTTCATCGCGCTGGTGAAATATATCCTTTGTGCCCATCGGGTCAGCGGAAAACTACGCGGTAAAATAAATCAGCGCGACAGCCTGTTACGTGCAAAAAACGCGAAGAAAGTATGATTGAAAATGACTAATCATGCTTTAGATTAATAATAAATAGTGAGCTTTATTAAACGCCTTTATTCTCCTGTGCAAGTTTTGGTTTAGTTGCGTGGGAACACTACTCATATTCTAAAAAAATAAAAATATCCTGCGGTCTGACGGGCAGTGCGCTCTATGCCGGAGATATTTCATCGCGATGAGTGACTATAAAAAGCGTCTGGAGCAATTATGTCCGTATATTCCTACGAGCATCCCTTAATAGGCAAGGTTACCTATGTTACCGACCATAACCCGCCGTTATACGGTGATACCATTAGTTTTATCAAGGGGTTTGAGCCCTCTTCGCAGCTTGGCTTTGTGCACATTCCGCAGCTTGAAGGCCGGGATAATGCTGACAGCGATCTCTTTTTTCATAAAAAAGCCCATAAACAATTACTGACAGTTTTTACGGAAATAGAAAAGCAGGGGCTGCTGGATATTATTACCCAGTGCAACACAGCATTTAAAATGCGCTTAAGACGACCAACCAGCGGCTATTTTAGTTCGCTGCCTTCTAATCACGCTTTTGGATTGGCGCTGGATATCAATCAGAACGACGGTATGGATGGGATTTCCTGCGCGCCGCTGGCGCCGGTTTTTCAGTATTACGGTTTTACATGGGGAAAAACGTTCAGCATGGCGCCGGATGCCACCCATTTCGAAATTAAAAAATTTCTCTGAAAAAAGGCAGGGAAGTCACAAGATGTTGAGTGCAGCATATTGGGGCAGCGCAGTAACCGGCTGCCCATTTTTTTATGCCGCTGGGGGAGTTTGAGTAAGGCGACGTACGCGCAGGCGGATGCCCTCAACGGCAATGACTTCCACCAGCGCGCCTGCCGGCATATCTTCGTTCGCGATAACCGGCCAGCTGCTGTCGCCCACGCGGACATGACCGTGACCGTTGCTAAGCGGGGCGTCCAGTTGCAGGCGCTGGCCGATAAGCTGCTGGCCGCGCTGGTTGAGCGCGGCATTAGCCCGGGGTTGCGGGCGCCGTGCGAGCCAGCGCCACCAGAGCAGGGCGGCGAGTACGGTCAGCACGGCAAAGCAGAGGCCCTGCCACTCCCAGCTAAACGGCAGCAGCCAGACCAGCAGCCCGGTAACCACCGCCGCCACGCCGCTCCACAGCAGGTAGCCGCTTGCGCCGAGCATTTCAGCGGCGAGCAGCAGGCCGCCGAGGCTTAGCCAGAAAGCGTAAGGATGCTCGAAGAAAAGCGCGATCATGGACGTTTCCGCTCGTTGCCGCTTTCTTTAATCAGCTCGCTAATACCGGCGATAGACCCCATCAGGCTGGAGGCATCCAGCGGCATCAGCACCACTTTGCTGTTGTTAGCCGCGCCAATCTGCTGCAGCGCCTCGGTATATTTCTGCGCCACAAAATAGTTTACCGCCTGAATATCGCCTGCGGCGATAGCTTCGGACACCATCTGCGTGGCGCGCGCTTCCGCTTCCGCGGAGCGTTCACGCGCTTCCGCCTGCAAAAAGGCGGACTGCCTGTCGCCCTCGGCGCGCAGGATCTGCGACTGCTTCTCCCCCTCGGCTTTCAGGATTTCCGCCTGGCGCACCCCTTCCGCTTCCAGAATATAGGCGCGCTTGGTACGCTCAGCCTTCATCTGCGCGTTCATCGAGGCGATAAGCTCTGCGGGCGGCCGCACGTCGCGAATTTCAATACGCGTGACTTTAATGCCCCAGGGGTTTGTCGCTTCATCCACAATGTGCAGCAGGCGCGTGTTAATGCTGTCGCGCTGCGAGAGCATTTCGTCCAGCTCCATCGAGCCGAGCACCGTACGAATGTTGGTCATGGTCAGGTTAATAATGGCAAGCTCAAGGTTGCTCACCTCATAAGCCGCTTTCGGCGCATCGATAACCTGAATGAAGCAGACTGCGTCAATGGTAACGTTGGCGTTGTCTTTTGAAATCACCTCCTGAGAGGGGATATCCAGCACCTGCTCCATCATGTTGATTTTGCGGCCTATGCGATCCATGAAGGGGACAACAAGGCTAAGACCGGGCTGCAGGGTTTTGGTGTAGCGGCCGAAGCGTTCTACCGTCCACTGGTAGCCCTGCGGCACAATTTTGACGCCAGCGGCGACAATCACCAGCGCGACGAAGATAAGAACCGGGATCACGATAAGCATTAAAAAAACCTCCTGTTATTTTGCTGCTTATTGTAGCGCCGGAAGACGACGGGCGCAGCGCCCATCGTCATCCGAATCCAGGTATTGACGAGAGGTATTAATACAGCAGGGAGTAGAGCTGACGGCGATATTTAGAAGCCAACTGGTCGCCGGTGCCGAGCGCGGCCAGGATCTCCTGGAACGTTTTACGCACCTGGCCGTCGCCTGCCGCCAGATCTTTTTTCAAATGGCTGAACAGCAGCTCCAGCGCCTCTTCGTTGCGACCCACCTGGTGAAACTGCAACGCCAGCTGCGCAGCGAGCTGCGCATCCTGCGGGTTTTGCTGCACCTGCTGTTGAAGCTGTTGAATCTCCGGCGTATCCGCCGCCTGACGCAGCAGGTCGATTTGCGCCACCAGACCCTGATAGCGGGTATCCTGATCCTGCAGCGGAATGGTTTTCAGCACCGCTTCGGCCTCATCGGCGCGGCTTAAGGCCAGCTGCGTCTGGGCGAGCAGCAGACCGATTTCGCTATCCTGGTTCGACATCTGCCAGGCTTCTTTCAGCAGCGGCAGCGCGGCGGCGTGGTCGCCTTGCTCAATCAGCTGCATCGCCTGCTGGGCTTTCAGCTCCTCTTCGCGCGGCAGCACTTTTTCCAGCAGCGCGCGGATAGCCTCTTCCGGCTGCGGCCCCTGGAAGCCGTCTACCGGCTGGCCGTTCTGGAAAAGATAAACGGTAGGAATGGCGCGCAGGCCGAACTGCGCGGCGACCATCTGCTCGGCGTCGCAATCCACTTTCGCGAGGATAAACTGACCATTGTACTGCGCGGCCAGCTTCTCCAGCACCGGCGTCAACTGCTGGCAGTGCTGGCTACGATCGGACCAGAAATAGAACAGCACCGGCACGGAGACGGATTGCTCCAGCGTCTGGTGCAGGTTCGCTTCGGTAATGTTGACAATATTCTGTACGGACATGAGTCACTCTCTGTTGTCGATTTCTTTTTTACATGGGGGCGAGCGCGTCGCCTTCAACTTAGCCCTGTAAAATTTTGTCCATCGCGCGGGCGGGCAGCAGGCGCTTAAGCAGGCTGACGGCGTGCGTCACCATCGTGACCGGATAACGAATTTTGGGCCGCGGGCTTTCAAAAGCATGGCGCACCTTTGCCACTACCGCCTCCGGTCCCAGCGTAAAGCGTGCGGCGATGCCCGGGTTTTCCACCGGTTTGTCCGTCTGCGTCTGGTTAACGTTATCCGTGAATCGCGTGCGGATAGGGCCCGGCTCAATCAGGCTCACCTTAATGCCGCTGTGGCGAAGCTCCATGCGAAGGGCGTCGGACCAGGCCTCAAGCGCATATTTACTGGCGGCGTAAGCACCGCGCCCTGGCGTGGAGATAAGTCCCATCACCGAACTGGTATTGACGATGCGCCCTTCCTGGTGCGGCAGCATGGCGGGTAAAAGCAGCATGGTGAGCTGGTGCGCGCCGAAGAAATTTGTGGCGAATTGCTGCTCCATCTGCTCGCGGCTGATAGTGGTGAGCGGCCCGTAAACGCCAAAGCCGCCGTTATTAAAAATGCCGTACAAACGGTTATTGGTAAGGCGGATAACCTCAGCTGCCGCAGCCTCGACGCTCGCGGGCGAATCGAGATCGAGCAGTACGCCGGTAAATCCTTGCGCGTTCATGCGCTCGACATCTTCCGGCTTGCGGCAGGCGGCAAGCACGCGAAAACCCATGCGCTGTAATTCGATGGCGCTGGCCAGGCCAATGCCGCTGGAACATCCTGTAATTAAGAGTGATTTTTGCATAACTTTACCCGCTCCCGGCCCCTCAGGGTCAGGAGTCGTGTTTAACTAAAGGGGCCAGCCGCGTCGCCATCCAGTCTGCGATATAAGGCTGAGCGTCGCGATTGGGATGAATGCCGTCATCCTGCATCCACTGCGGTTTAAGGTAGATCTCCTCCATAAAAAAAGGCAGCAGCGGAGCGGAGTACTCTTTCGCAAGTTCGGGGTAGATGGCGCTGAAGCTTTCGGTATAGCGACGGCCATAGTTGGGCGGCAGGCGAATCTGCATCAGCAGCGGTTCAGCGCCCGCCGCTTTTACCTGCTCGATAATCTGGCGCAGGGTTGCGGCGATGGCGTCCGGTGCAAAACCGCGCAGCCCGTCGTTGCCGCCAAGCTCTATCAATACCCAACGTGGTTTATGCTGTTCAAGCAGGGAAGGCAAACGGGCGAGCCCCTGCTGCGCGGTGTCGCCGCTGATGCTGGCGTTCACCACGCGGGTGTCGCGCTGCTGCCACTTATCGTTAAGCAGCGCAGGCCAGGCGGCGTTGGCCGCCATGCGATAGCCCGCGCTCAGGCTGTCGCCAAGAACCAGCAGCGTGTCCGCCGCCGCGGCGCGAAAACTTACAAAAACAAACAACAGGAAAGCGAGATGCCAGCGGAAAACAGCCTTGAAGTTCATCATCTTTTTAAATCCGTCGGTCAGGGGGAACACGCGCTCTCCATCCTCACCGGAGTTGAGCTGGTTGTCAAACCAGCCGAAACCATCGCCCTGATTGGCGAGTCGGGCTCAGGCAAATCAACGCTGCTCGCAATCCTGGCCGGGCTCGACGACGGCAGCAGCGGGGAGGTGCGCTTGCTCGGCGAACCGCTGCATAACATGGACGAAGAGGCGCGCGCCCGTCTGCGGGCGAAGCATGTCGGCTTTGTATTTCAGTCGTTTATGCTGATCCCAACGCTTAATGCGCTGGAAAACGTCGAGCTGCCCGCGCTGCTGCGGGGCGAAAACGACAAGGCGAGCCGCGAACAGGCGAAGCGGTTGCTTGAGCAGCTCGGCCTTGGCAAGCGGCTCGACCATCTGCCCGCGCAGCTTTCCGGCGGCGAGCAGCAGCGCGTGGCGCTGGCCCGCGCCTTCAACGGCCGCCCGTCGGTGCTCTTCGCCGACGAGCCCACCGGCAACCTCGACCGCCACACCGGCGATCGCATCGCCGATCTGCTTTTTTCCTTAAACCGCGATCACGCCACCACGCTGATTCTGGTCACGCACGATCCGGAGCTGGCGGCGCGCTGCGACAGGCGCCTGCGCCTGCGAGACGGCAAATTATGGGAGGAAGCATGATAGCCCGCTGGTTCTGGCGCGAATGGCGCTCCCCCTCGCTGCTGATAGTCTGGCTGGCGCTCAGCCTCGCGGTGGCCTGCGTGCTGGCGCTCGGCACCATCAGCGACCGCATGGAAAAAGGCTTAAGTCAGCAGAGCCGGGAATTTCTTGCAGGCGACCGGGCGTTGAGAAGCTCGCGCGCGGTGCCGGAGGACTGGCTTCTGGAGGCTAAGCGCGATGGCTTGCAGGCGGACAAACAGCTCTCTTTCACCACCATGACGTTCGGCGCCGAAGCGCCGCAGCTCGCCAGCGTGAAGGCCGTGGACAGCGTTTATCCGCTTTACGGCGCGCTGCAAACCGACCCGCCGAATCTGAAGCCGCAGCCGGGCCGGGTGTTGCTGGCGCCCCGGCTGATGGCGCTGCTCGGGGTGAAAGCAGGCGACAGGATAGACGTGGGCGACGCCACGCTTACCGTTGCGGGAGCGGTTATCCAGGAACCGGACGCGGGCTTTAACCCTTTTCAGATGGCGCCGCGGCTGTTGATGCATTTTGATGACGTGGAAAAAACCGGCGCGGTGCAGCCCGGCAGCCGCCTGATGTGGCGCTATAAATTCGCCGGCACGCCTGCGCAGATTAAGCGTTACGAAGACTTTCTGCTGCCGAAGCTTAAACCCGAACATCGCTGGTACGGCATGGAAGAAGATGACGGAGCGCTGGGTAAATCCGTTGAGCGGTCGCAAAAATTCCTGCTGCTCTCGGCGCTCTTGACGCTGTTGCTGGCGGTGGCCGCCGTGGCGGTGGCGATGGGGCACTACTGCCGCAGCCGTTACGATCTGGTGGCTATTCTCAAGACCCTCGGCGCGGACAGCGCCGCGCTGCGCAAGCTTATCGTCGGGCAGTGGCTGCTGGTGCTCACGCTCTCCGCCGTGGCCGGGGGGCTGGCGGGAAAAGTGTTTGAGGCGGTGCTGATGCATCTGCTCAAACCGGTGTTGCCCGCCGACCTGCCTGCGGCGAGCTTCTGGCCGTGGCTGTGGGCGGTGGGGTCAATGGCGGTGATTTCGCTGCTGGTAGGGCTGCGCCCGTACCGGTTGCTGCTCGCCACCCAGCCGCTGCGGGTATTAAGACGAGATGCGGTGGCCAACGTCTGGCCGCTGAAGGTTTATCTGCCCGTCATTACGCTGGTGGTCGTGGCGCTGCTCGCCTGGCTGATGGGCGGCAATATGCTGCTCTGGTCGGTGCTGGCAGGGGCCGTGGTGCTGGCGCTGCTTTGTGGCCTGGTGGGGTGGGGGCTGCTGCGGGTGCTGAAGGGGCTGACCATCAAGGCGTTGCCGCTGCGCCTTGCGGTTAATCGCCTGCTGCGTCAGCCCTGGCAGACGCTCAGCCAGCTCGCCGCGTTCTCGCTCTCCTTCATGCTGCTGGCTTTGCTGCTGGTGCTCAGGGGCGACCTGCTCGACCGCTGGCAGCAGCAACTGCCGCCGGAAAGCCCGAACTATTTTCTGATTAATATCGCGCCGGAACAGCTTGAGCCAATGAAGGCGTTTCTTGCCGAACGGCAAATTGTTCCCGAATCGTTTTATCCCATCGTGCGGGCGCGGCTGACGCAGATTAACGGTGCCGCCACCGCAGGCAACCAGGATGAGGCGCTCAACCGCGAGCTTAATCTCACCTGGCAGAGCCGGAAGCCGGAACACAACCCCATCACCGCTGGCCGCTGGCCGCCGAAAGCGGGCGAAGTGTCGATGGAGGAGGGGCTGGCGGCGCGCCTTGATATTCATATCGGCGACAGCGTCACCTTCACCGGCGATACGCAGGATTTCACCGCGAAAGTTACCAGCCTGCGTAAAGTGGACTGGGAGAGCCTGCGGCCCAACTTCTATTTTATCTTCCCGCCGGGCGCGCTCGACGGCCAGCCGCAAACCTGGCTTACCAGCTTCCGCTGGGAAAACGGCAACGCCATGCTGGCGCAGCTTAACCGTCAGTTCCCGACGGTGGGCCTGCTGGATATCGGTGCCATTCTGCGCCAGGTCGGCCAGGTGCTGGAGCAGGTGAGCCAGGCGCTGGAAGTGATGGTGGTGCTGGTCACCATCTGCGGCATTCTGCTGCTGCTCGCCCAGGTTCAGGTGGGGATGCGTCAGCGCCATCAGGAACTGGTGGTTTACCGTACGCTGGGCGCAGGCAAAAAGCTGCTGCGCGCCACGCTGTGGTGCGAATTCGCCGTGCTTGGCCTGGTAGCGGGGCTGGTGGCGGCCATCGGCGCGGAAACGGCGCTCGGGATATTGCAAACCCGGGTGTTTGATTTCCCGTGGGAGCCGGACTGGCGGCTGTGGGGCATCCTGCCGCTTTGCGGCGCGCTGCTGCTTTCGCTCTGCGGCGGCTGGCTTGGCGTGCGATTGCTGAAAGGGCGGGCGCTGTTCCGCCAGTTCGCTGGTTAACGTTTGGACATGCCGCGCCGGTTTTTCTGCCGGTTCGGCGTGTTTTAACAGCATCAGATAATAAAAATCTGATATTTAGTAGCACGATTTAGTAAAAAACCGCCAACACGCCCGGATTAATCCTGGTTATTATTCGCTTGCTAAATGTTATACGGCAATTTATCAAGGGAATAGAATGACTATAAAAATGAAAGCGCTGGCGGTATCCGTCGGCGCGGCAGTGGCACTGCTTTCTTGCGCCGCTCAGGCGGAAATCACCGTTCTTAAACAAGACCCGCAGGCGGGCAATCCGCTGAGCCGTCTTAACTTCACCGTTGGCGGCAGTATTCGTCCGCAGTTCCAGAATATGACCGGGGACGACGGTAAAAACAGCTACAAGCGTAACGGCTTTGACGGCGGCACCCGCTTCCGCTTTGCTGCCGATTACTATCTGTTTGATGATATTAGCTGGGTGAGCTACTACGAGCTGGGCGTCAATATTCCGGCGCAGTTTAACTGGGATCACCACTATGCTGACGGCGCTCGCGACACGTCGCGCCGCATGCTCTATACCGGGCTGAAGAGCGATACCTGGGGTTTGCTGACCTTCGGCCAGCAGAACAGCGTTTATTACGATGTGGTCGGCGTGAAAACCGATATCTGGGACTATGACATGATTGGTCAGGCCCCGGGCAACGGCATCAACGGCGATTACGATGGCTCTTACCGTTCGCGCAAGATGCTGAAGTACAGAAAAACCGTAGGCGATGCCGATATTTTTGCCTCCTACCTGTTTGAAGACAGCGAATTTCTGCCGGGCAACGGCCTGCGCTACAAGCGTAAAGGCGGCGGTTCTTTAGGTATTGATTACCATCTGACCGGCGATCTCGCCTGGGGCGCGGCGTGGAACTATACCCGCGCGGATATGCGTAACCCGGACAACCACGACAGCAAAACGTACGATCAGAATATCGTAGGCACCGCGCTGAGCTGGACGCCGGATAACTGGACAATCTCCGCAGGTGGCGGCTGGTATCAGAACTTCATGACCACCAAAAAAGTCGCGGTGAATGACTATTTCGCGGGCGACGCCTGGGGCATTGAATACTTCGCCGGTTATAAGTTCCCGGTGGGGCAGTATGCGGTGAAATCCATTCAGCCTTACTTTATGGGCGACCGTATTGAATACGTTAACGGCCGCAACTACCAGCGCATCGACAATGGCGTAGGCGTCAGCGTCCAGCTGGATTACGGCTTCCGTGTCGATTACGAACACGTCTTTACCTCCAGCACCGACGACCTGGGCGATATGAACCTGGTGCGTCTGCGTTACGACTTCTAAACCGCGCGCCCGGCACGCCTTTATCTGCCGGAGCGACAACGCGTTTAACCCCAACGCCGGGCAGGCATCCGCCCGTCCGGCGTTTTCCCGCTCTCCTGCTATGCAAATTCACAAAATGCATAAGCTTATTGCTCTCTATTCAACGACATATCCGGCTACATCTTGAAATAATTTCAAGGACAGCGCCTTGCGATCTGTGCCATGTTAAGCAACGCCTTTATCCACAGGGCAAGAAAGGATTGCGCCGCATAGCACGGCGCACCACACAGCAACGCAACGTTTTAAATGGAGAAGTTATGGGATTGCGTCACTCGTTTCGCGCCGCAACCGGCGCGCTTTTGCTGGCCTGCGGGCTACAGCTCGCGCATGCCGGCAGCGACCCGCACACTATCGTTTTCGGCGTAGCGCCGGGACCGTATGGCGACATGGTAAAGCAGGCTATCGCCCCTTCGCTTAAAGAGAAAGGCTATAAAGTCGTGGTGCGCGAGTTCAGCGACTATGTGCAGCCGAACATGGCGCTCGCCAACGGCAGCATCGACGCCAATCTCTTCCAGCACTCGCTCTATTTTGAAAAATTCACCGCCGACAAAGGGCTGAAGCTCACGAAGCTGATTACCGTGCCCACGGCAGGGATGGGGCTCTATTCGCGCAAAATCAAAAGCGTCGACGAGCTGAAAAAAGGCGACATCATTACGCTTTCCAACGACCCAACCAACCTGGCGCGCGGCCTGCGCTTTTTGCAGTCGCTCGGGCTTATCACCATCAAAGAGAACATTGACCCGACGAAAGCTTCCGAGCGCGATATCGCCAGCAACCCGAAGGGGCTGGTCTTTAAGCCGCTGGAAGCCGCGCAGCTGCCTCGCACGCTGGATGGCGTAACCGCTTCGCTGGTAAACGGCAACTTCGCTATCGCCGCGGGCCTTAAGCTCTCTACCGCCCTGAAGCAGGAACAGCTGGATGAGAACCTGAAAAATATTATCGCGGTGCGCACGGAAGATGCGGACAAACCTTTCGCGAAAGATATTGTTACGGTCGTGAAATCCCCGGCTTACGCCGCGGTGATCAACGATCCGAAAAACATCTATAACGCGTTTCAGCAGCCGGACTGGATGACGGCGGCGAAAAAACAGTAAGCGCATCGCTTTTGCGCGGGCAGGCTTTGCGGCCTGCCCGCGTTTTGTTTATTGAGGTTCCGCATGATTGAAATTAACAACGTCTGCGTCGATTTCGCCTCGCGGCGCGGGCCTGCCACGCGCGCGGTTGATAATGTAAGCTTACGCATCGCCCCCGGCGAAATCTTTGGCATCGTCGGCACCAGCGGCGCCGGGAAAAGCACGCTGCTGCGCACGCTGAACGCCTTAACGCGTCCGAGCGAAGGCAGCATAACCGTCAATGGCACCGAAATTTCCGCGCTACGCGGCGCGGCGCTGCGCCAGGCGCGCCAGCGTATCGGCATGATCTTTCAGCATTTCAACCTGATGCATACCCGTACCGTGGCCCAAAACGTGGCGTTCAGCCTGAAGGCGGCGGGATGGGAGCGGGCGAAAATCGCCCGGCGCGTGGCGGAAATCCTGGAGCTGGTGGGGCTTAGCGACAAAGCGAACCGCTACCCGGCGCAGCTTTCCGGCGGGCAGAAACAGCGCGTCGGCATCGCCCGCGCTATCGCCAACCACCCGGATGTGTTGCTGTGCGACGAGCCCACTTCCGCGCTCGATCTGGAAACGTCCGCCACGATCCTCGCGCTGCTGAAGCGGATCAACGAGCAGCTTGGCATCACGATTGTGCTGATCACGCACGAGATGAACGTTGTCAAAACGATCTGTGACCGCGTGGCGGTGATGTCCGGCGGCAAAGTGGTGGAAGAGGGCGAGGTGTTTAATATCTTCGCCCATCCGCAGCATCCCTTTACCCAACAGTTAGTCTCTCACACGCTCAACCTGACGCTGCCAGCTAGCCTGCGTCAGCACCTGCAAGGGTCGCTGCTGAAGGTGCTGTTTGTGGGCGACTCCGCCGAGCAGCCGGTGCTCTGCGAAGCGGCGATAAACTTCGGCGTGGCGGTGAATATCCTGCATGGCAAAATCGAGTATATCGGCGAGCAGGCGCTCGGCATTTTAGTGGTGCAGCTCACCGCGAAGGATAACCCGGCAGCGGTAGCGGCGGCGGTGGAGCACATTCGCGCGCGTACGGCGCAGGTGGAGGTGATTAATGGATGATTTACTGGCCGACCTGGGCCTCGCGTTTAACGAAACCTTCCAGATGCTGGGCATCTCCACACTGCTGGCTATCGTCGGCGGGCTGCCGCTTGGTTTTCTTATTTTTGTGACCGACCGGCACCTCTTCTGGCAAAACCGCGTCGTGAATGTCGTGAGTTCCGTGCTGGTGAATATTATTCGTTCGGTGCCGTTCGTTATTTTGCTGGTGCTGCTGCTGCCGCTGACGCAGTTTCTGCTTGGCAACACCATCGGGCCGATAGCCGCTTCGGTGCCGCTTTCTGTCGCCGCCATCGCCTTTTACGCGCGCCTGGTGGACGGGGCGCTGCGCGAGGTGGACCGGGGGATTATCGAAGCGGCCGAAGCGTTTGGCGCAAGCCCGATGCGTATTATCTGCACCGTGCTGCTGCCGGAGGCGAGCGCCGGATTGCTGCGCGGCCTGACCATCACGCTGGTGAGCCTGATAGGCTACTCGGCGATGGCGGGCATCGTTGGCGGCGGCGGGGTGGGGGATTTGGCGATTCGCTACGGCTATTACCGCTATGAGACGCAGGTGATGATCGTCACCGTAGTGGCGCTGATCGTTCTGGTGCAGGTTGTGCAAATGCTGGGCGACTGGCTGGCGAAACGCGCCGACAAGCGAGACCGGCATTGATGCCTGGGGGCAGGAAATCTGCCCCTTGTTTTATCCGCCGTAGCGCTCCGCAAGCCACGCCTTCACCTGCGCATAGTCGCCGCGAAAGACGATATTCGCTGATTTCTTCTCCAGCTGATAGCGGTACATCGGGTCGTAATACTCTTTCAGCAGCGGGATCAGCCAGTCAAAATGGGCCTCGTGACGGCCCGTCTGCTGGTGGCGCGAAAGCGCCTGCGCCTGTATGTCGGCAAGCGCGGCGAAGCGCTGCAACCCCAGCCGACGACGAATGGCATACAGACCCTGATGCAGGTAATCGCCAAATTCGCGCCAGCCCGCCTCTTCGCCATAAGCCTCGCACCAGGCCTGCTGCATAGCGACAAAATACTCCTGCCCGAGCCTTTCAAGGCGGCGTTCAAACGGCTCTTCCACCACGGCGACCGGCGAGCACGCCATTTGCTCGCGAAGCGCGGCGGGGAGATGGTTTGCGCCGATCGTGCGCCCTTCGTCTTCCAGCACCCAGAAAGGCGAGGGCAGCGTTTGCCACACCGCCTCACGCGCCAGCAGGTCGCCTGCAAGGCAGTTTTCAAAACTCGCCTGTGAAAGCTGGGCGGTAAGCGTGCGGCCAAACGACGAGCCGCGATGGCGCGCCAGCGCTTCCAGGTCGACCCCCGTCGCCATCTCGCGCACCAGCAGGGTTTTGCCGCTGCCGGTGCAGCCGCCCACCAGCACCAGCGGACGGCGCGCCAGCGCATCAATGGCGTCGACTGCCGCCTGGCGCAGCGCTTTGTAACCACCAATAACCAGCGGATAGTCCACGCCGCTCTCTTTCAGCCATTGCTGGACGATGTGCGAGCGCAGCCCACCCCGGGCGCAGTAGAGATAACCTTGCGGATGGCGCATGCAGGCGGCTTTCCAGGCCGCCAGGCGCTGCTCGCGCGTTTCGCCCTGCACCAGACGGTGGCCGAGCGCGAGTGCCGCCTGCTGACCCTGCTGCTTATAACAGGTGCCGACGGCGGCGCGCTCTTCGTTATTCATCAACGGCAGGTTAAGGGCCGCCGGCAGCGCCCCCTGGGTGAACTCGACCGGCGCGCGCACGTCGATAAGCGGCGTCGCCTGCGCAAGCAGGGCGCGGTAGTCGCTGGTGTCGGGCCGCGCCGTTAACTTCTGTTCCATTTAACTCCCCTGAACGTCATAACCGCGCCATTCTACGCCCGCAGAACGCCGGGAGGGAGAAACTTTGCACCCGTCCGGTTGAACGGCGCCATAAAGCGCTTAGCTAAATTTCAGTAAATGACATACGCAGACTGACAATAGAACGGCGAAAAAGCGGCGATTTCACCACAAAAAGCGCTGGTTTAACGGTTTTTTAGCCGTCGATATTTCCGGACGACTTTACCGCTTTCCTTCCCGATGTCTAAACAGCACAGAATATTCCGTTTGGTTCTAAACAGGGGGTAAAGGTTCTTTAACGGCGAAAAAAGGTGGTCCTATTATCTGCGCAATACCGTTGTGACTGGATAACTGCAATGACCATAGCCCATACCGTAAGCGAGCTGATTGGCAACACGCCGCTGTTGCGGCTGCAAAAGCTCGACACCGGCCCCTGCGAGCTGCTGCTTAAGCTTGAGAACCAGAACCCCGGCGGCTCTATTAAAGATCGCGTAGCGCTGTCGATGATAAACGAGGCGGAGCGCCAGGGGCGGCTCGCCCCCGGCGGCACCATTATTGAAGCCACCGCGGGCAACACCGGCCTGGGGCTGGCGCTTATCGCCGCGCAAAAAGGGTATCAGCTGATTCTGGTGGTGCCGGACAAAATGAGCCGCGAGAAGATTTATCATCTGCGGGCGTTGGGTGCGCAGGTGCGGCTTACCCGTTCAGACGTGAACAAAGGCCATCCCGCCTATTATCAGGATTATGCGAAGCGCCTGGCGCAGGAGACGCCGGGGGCGTTTTATATCGACCAGTTTAATAACCCCGCCAACCCGCTGGCGCATGAAACCACTACCGCCCCGGAGCTTTATGCCCAGGCGGAAGGGAAAATCGACGCGATTGTGGTGGGCGTCGGTTCCGGCGGTACGCTCGGCGGGTTGCAGGCCTGGTTTCGCCAGCATTCTCCCGAAACGGAATTTATTCTCGCCGACCCGGCGGGCTCGATCCTTGCGGATGAAGTGGAGCAGAGAAGCCACGGCGAGGCGGGCTCCTGGCGCGTGGAGGGGATTGGCGAAGACTTTATACCGCCGCTCGCGCGTCTTGACGGCGTGCGCCGCGCTTACCGCATTTCCGATGCGCAGGCGTTTGATACCGCCCGCCAGCTATTAAAAACCGAAGGTATCCTGGCGGGCTCCTCTACCGGCACGCTGCTCGCTGCCGCGCTGCGCTACTGCCGCGCCCAGACTACGCCGAAGCGGGTGGTCACTTTCGCCTGCGACAGCGGCAATAAATACCTCTCCAAAATGTTTAATGATGACTGGCTGCGCCAGCAGGGACTGCTTCAGCGGCCCTCAACCGGCGATCTGCGCGATTTCATCGCTTTTCGCCATGACGAAGGGGCGACAGTGACCGCCGCGCCTGACGACACGCTGGCGACGGTGCTGGCGCGCATGCGGCTTTACGATATTTCTCAACTGCCGGTGCTGGAAGGCGGCGTCGTGGTCGGCATCGTTGATGAGTGGGATTTGCTTAACGCGGTGCGCGGCGACAGCGCGCGCTTTCTTGAACCGGTCTCCGGCGCCATGAATCCGCGCGTCGAAACGCTCGACAAGGGCGCCAGCGAGCGCGAGCTGTTTGATGTTTTCTCCCGTGGGCTGGTGGCGGTCGTGACCGACGCTGACCGTTTCCTCGGGCTTATTACCCGCACCGACGTGCTGAACGTCTGGCGCAACCGGCTTGAATCATAAGGAGCTTTATCATGGATAATTTCGCCACCCTGAGCGTGCACAGCGGCACTCACGACGACCAGCACGGCGCGGTGATGCCGCCTATTTACGCCACCTCCACGTACGCCCAACCCGCGCCGGGCGAGCATACCGGCTATGAATACTCGCGCAGCGGCAACCCAACCCGCCATGCGCTGGAGCGCGCTATCGCAGAGCTGGAAGGCGGCGCGCAGGGCTACGCTTTCGCCTCTGGTCTTGCGGCCATTTCCACGGTGCTGGAGCTGCTGGATAAAGAGAGCCATATTGTGGCGATTGACGATGTGTACGGCGGCACTTATCGCCTGCTGGAAAATGTGCGCAAGCGCACCGCCGGGCTGACGGTGAGCTGGGTGAAGCCGGATGACCTGGCAGCCCTGGAAGCGGCTATTCGCCCGGAAACGAAAATGGTCTGGGTGGAGACGCCGACCAATCCGCTGCTCAAGCTGGCTGACCTTGCGGCTATCGCGGCCATCGCCCGACGACATGGGGTTATCAGCGTGGCGGATAACACCTTTGCTTCCCCCGCCCTGCAACGCCCGCTGTCGCTGGGCTTCGACATCGTGGTGCATTCCGCCACGAAATACCTGAACGGGCATTCCGACGTGGTCGCCGGGCTGGCGGTGGTGGGCGATAACGCTGAACTGCGCGAAAGGCTCGCTTACCTGCAAAATGCGGTGGGCGGCGTGCTCGACCCGTTCAGCAGCTTCCTGACCCTGCGCGGCATCCGCACGCTGGCGCTGAGGATGGAAAAGCACAGCGCCAACGCGCTGAAAATCGCCCGCTGGCTTGAACAGCAGCCACAGGTGGAAACGGTGTTCTTTCCGTGGCTTGAGACGCACCCGCAGCATCCGCTTGCACAGCAGCAAATGCGTGGGCCGGGCGGCATGATTTCGGTAGTGGTGAAAGGCGATGAAGGCCAGGCGGCGAAGGTCATCAAAAAGCTGCGCCTTTTTACGCTTGCGGAAAGTTTAGGAGGCGTGGAGAGCCTGGTCAGCCAGCCGTTTTTTATGACGCACGCGTCCATTCCTCTTGAGCAACGGCTCGCCAACAACATTACGCCGCAGCTGATCCGCCTTTCAGTGGGCATTGAAGATGCCGATGATTTGATTGCGGATTTAGCGCAGGCGCTGGGAGAATAAGCGGCTTTCGCAAAATGTGGGTAAGCGCAGCGCCTTCAGGCGTCGGGGTTAAAAAAAGCGGGCTTTGCGGCCCGCTTTTATTCAACCCAGCTTCATCTGCGCCCAGGCGATGCCGCTGGCGTATTCCGGCGGCAGCAACGGCACCAGCGCTTCCAGGGTGGCGCAGAGCCGCGCCGTGTCGCTGTCGTTCAGGTTCAGGTGGCCCACTTTACGGCCCGGGCGCACCTCTTTGTCGTACCAGTGCAGGTGAACCAGCGGCAGCTTAAGCCAGTCGTAGTTAAGGTCGGTGCCGATCAGGTTCACCATCACCGAAGGGCTGTTGACCACCGGCTGCGGCAGCGGTAAATCCACCACGGCGCGCAGGTGCAGTTCAAACTGGCTGATGGAGGCGCCGTTCTGCGTCCAGTGGCCGCTGTTGTGAACACGCGGCGCCAGCTCGTTAATCAGCAGGCCGGCAGGCGTCACGAAGCACTCCATCGCCATCACGCCCACATAGTTCAGCTCCTGCATAATGGCGCAAAGCATCGTTTCCGCCTGCGCCTGCTGCTCTACGTTTGCCTGCGGGAAGGCGACGCTGGTGCGCAGAATGCCGTCCTGATGCAGGTTATGGGTCAGCGGATAAAAGACCGTGTCGCCATTGTGGCCGCGGGCGCCAACCAGCGATACTTCGCCCGTAAAGTTAATGCCTTGTTCGACGATGCATTCGCCGTAGCAGTCGTCTGGTAGTTGCCCGGTTTCATCAGCGCGCAAACGCCACTGGCCGCGCCCGTCATAGCCGCCGACGCGGCGCTTAACTATCGCCAGTTCGCCAAGACGGTCAAACACCGCGGGCCATTCGCTTTTCTGCGACAGCAACTGCCAGGGCGCGGTGGCCAGGTTCAGCTTGTCGAAAAGCTGCTTCTGCGTCAGGCGGTCGGCAATAATCGGGAAGACGTCGCGGTTAACAAACGCCGGATGACGCGCCAGCTCGCGGGTAAGGGCGGTTTCCGGCCAGCGCTCAATTTCCGCGGTGATCACGCTCTGGCTGAAAGGCACCGCCTGCGGTTCAGCGTCCAGCCCCACGGGCCAGACCGGAATGCCCAGCGGCTCGCCCGCCTGGCGCAGCATACGGCCAAGCTGACCGTTGCCAAGAACGCAAACCTGTTTCATGCCGCACCCCGCGGATCCGGGTTTTCCAGCACTTCATCCGTCTGCTGCTGGCGCCAGGCGCTGAGGCGGTTTAACAGCGCCGCGTCGTGCTGCGCCAGAATTTGCGCCGCCAGCAAGGCGGCATTGGCCGCGCCCGCTTTACCAATGGCGAGCGTACCCACCGGAATGCCGCGCGGCATTTGCACGATGGAGTAGAGGCTGTCGACGCCGCTCAGGGCCGCGCTCTGCACCGGCACGCCCAGGACCGGCACCAGCGTTTTCGCCGCAATCATGCCAGGCAGATGCGCAGCACCCCCCGCGCCCGCGATAATCACCTGAAAGCCGTTCGCCTGAGCCGCTTCGGCGAAGCTGAACAGCTTGTCCGGCGTGCGGTGGGCGGAAACCACTTCTACATGGTGGGGAACGTCGAGGGCATCAAGAATTTCAGCGGCGAACTGCATGGTGGCCCAGTCACTTTTCGAACCCATGACAATGGCGATACGCGCCGGATGGTTGCCTGAAGACATACGTCTAAAAACTCCTGTGGGGTGTGCGGACAAAACAACGAGTCGTCGTTACGAGGAGTGCGAGAATAGCACGGTTTTACGGCAAGGAAAACGGTTGCGCAGCCGCCGCGGCGGCAAAAATGGCATGCAGAAGTTAAAACGCAAAGGCGATAAGTTCGATGCTTTCGGCGGTGACTTTGATCATGGAGCCTTGCGTATGCCAGGCGCCTAAAACGTAGCGAAAAGCGGGCTCGCCGTTAGCCTTCAGCCCGTGAACGGCGGGGCGGTGCGTGTGGCCGTGTATCAGGTGCTGCACGCGGTGGCGCTCAAGCGTTTCGGCTACCGCTTGCGGGTTCACATCCATGATAGCCATATCTTTAACGCGATTAGCGGATTGACTGCCGGCGCGCATTTTTGCGGCGATGCGTTTACGAATAAACAGCGGCAGGGCGAGAAACAGGGTTTGCAGCCAGGGCTGATGCACTTTGGCGCGAAATGCCTGATAGCCCACATCGTCGGTGCAGAGGGTGTCGCCATGCATAATAAGCACGCGTTTACCGTACAGGTTAAGCACTTTTTCTTCCGGCAGAAGCTGCATGCCGCTTTCCCTGGCGAAGCGCTTGCCCAGCAGGAAATCCCGGTTGCCGTGAATGAAATAACAGGGGACGCCGCTTTCAACCAGTGTGCGAATGGCGGCGGCGATTTGCGCGTGCAGCGGGTTCGGGTCGTCGTCGCCAATCCAGGCTTCAAACAGGTCGCCGAGAATGTAAAGCGCATCGGCCTGCCGCGCTTCACCTGCCAGAAAACGCAGAAAACCGGCGGTTATCGCCGGTTCTTCTGCGCACAGATGAAGATCTGCGATAAAGAGTGTGGCCACGATTACTCGCTGACGGTCACGCGCTCGATTACCACGTCTTCTTTCGGTACGTCCTGGTGCATGCCGCTGCGGCCGGTCGCCACGCCTTTGATTTTGTCGACCACGTCCATGCCTTCCACCACTTCGGCGAATACGCAGTAGCCCCAACCCTGCAGGCTTTCGCCGCTGAAGTTCAGGAAGTCGTTATCCACTACGTTGATGAAGAACTGCGCGGTAGCGGAGTGCGGCGCCTGAGTACGGGCCATCGCCAGCGTACCACGGGTATTTTTCAGACCGTTGTTCGCTTCGTTTTTGATAGCGTCTTTGGTCGCTTTCTGCTTCATGCCCGGCTCAAAACCGCCGCCCTGGATCATAAAGCCGTTAATCACACGGTGGAAAATGGTGTTGTCGTAAAAACCTTCGCGGCAGTAGTCCAGGAAGTTCTTAACAGTTTCCGGCGCCTTATCGTCAAAAGTTTTGATAACGATATCGCCGTGATTGGTGTGAAAAGTAACCATGCTTGCATCCTGTTCTGTGTAGTAGTGCTGAAGCCTGCTGCGCAGGCAACGTCAGGCTGTTGTTATAGCATAACTTGCAGGTAGCGATCACCTTGCAAAGTGTGCTCCTTCCGGTTTGAATTATGAGGTAACATAACGCTTTTCGTCTTTACCACACACTGATACGGAATCTCCTGATGTTAAAAATCTTCAACACAATGAGTCGCCAAAAAGAGGAATTCAAACCTATCCATGCCGGAGAAGTCGGCATGTATGTGTGTGGCATTACCGTTTACGATCTCTGTCATATCGGCCATGGCCGTACGTTTGTCGCTTTCGACGTCGTGGCGCGCTACCTGCGTTTCCTCGGCTATAAGCTGAAGTACGTGCGTAACATTACCGATATCGACGATAAAATCATCAAACGAGCGAATGAAAATGGCGAAAATTTTGTCGCGCTGGTGGACCGCATGGTCGCCGAGATGCACAAAGATTTCGATGCGCTGAATATCCTGCGCCCGGACAGCGAGCCGCGCGCCACGCAGCATATCCATGAAATTATCGAGCTTGTGGAGCAGTTGATCGCCCGCGATCACGCTTATGTGGCGGAAAACGGCGACGTCATGTTCTCCGTGCCGACCGACCCGAACTACGGCGCGCTTTCTCGTCAGGATCTGGAGCAGTTGCAGGCGGGCGCGCGCGTTGAGGTGGCGGACGTGAAGCGCAACCCGATGGACTTCGTGCTGTGGAAGATGTCCAAGCCAGGCGAGCCGAGCTGGCCGTCGCCGTGGGGCGCAGGGCGTCCGGGCTGGCATATTGAGTGCTCCGCCATGAACTGCAAGCAGCTCGGCAGCCATTTCGATATTCACGGCGGCGGTTCAGACCTGATGTTCCCGCACCATGAAAACGAAATCGCGCAGTCCACCTGCGCCCATGACGGCGAGTATGTGAACTACTGGATGCACTCCGGCATGGTGATGGTGGATCGCGAGAAAATGTCGAAATCCCTCGGCAATTTCTTTACCGTGCGCGACGTGCTGAAGTATTACGACGCTGAAACCATCCGCTATTTTCTGATGTCCGGCCACTACCGCAGCCAGCTGAACTACAGCGAAGAGAACTTAAAGCAGGCGCGCGCCTCGCTGGAGCGGCTCTACACCGCGTTGCGCGGCACTGACAGCCGCGTGGACGCTGCAGGCGGCGAGGCCTTTGAAGCGCGCTTTCGTGAAGCGATGGATGACGATTTCAATACCCCGGAAGCCTACTCGGTGCTGTTCGACATGGCGCGCGAAGTGAACCGCCTGAAAACGGAAGACAAGACGGCGGCGAATCATCTTGCGGCGCATTTGCGTAAACTTTCCGCCGTGCTGGGCCTGCTGGAGCAGGATCCGGAGCAGTTCCTGCAAAGCGGCGCGCAGGCGGACGACGCAGAAGTGGCGGAAATTGAAGCGTTGATCCACAAGCGTCTGGAAGCGCGTAAGTCGAAAGACTGGGCGGCGGCGGACGCGGCGCGTGACCGCTTAAACGAGATGGGCATTGTGCTGGAAGACGGGCCGCAGGGCACCACCTGGCGACGTAAATAAGAAAAAGCGGCGAAAGCCGCTTTTTTTATGCTCGGCGTAAAAGGTCATACTGGGTTTACCGGGTGCGTACTCGTTCTGGCAGGCCTCGTCTGTTCGCTTAACGCTTTTTCTGTATGCCATTCTGACGGCTTCTGCGTCTTCATTCAGGCGGAGCCGCGCACCACCAACTGACCCGAGAGCGTAATGCGCTGCGCCGCCAGCTCCGGTTCACGTATCTTACGCACTATCAGCGAGGCTGCCTGACGTCCGGTTTCATCGCTTGCGGAAGAGACATAGGTGAAAGAGGGCGAGGTGAGGTTTACGTGCATCATGTCTTCAAATCCCGCCAGCGACACTTGCTGGGTCAGGAACACATCTTTGCCAACGGTGCGCCCGACCTGCTGGATCCCGTCGATGCAGCCGATAATGGCGTTCGGCGAGTGGCAGAGCAGGGCGGTGATTTTATTGTTCGCTTCCAGCAATTCACGCGTGGCGAGGCTTGCGGCATGGGTTTCATCGGCGCAGGCTGGGGTAAACTCTTCACGCCACGGCATACCGTACTGCTTCAACGCCGCCTGGTAGCCGAGCAGCCGCTGCTGGCGTATCAGGCAATCTTTACCGCCGCCGATATAAGCGATATTGCGATGGCCGCGCTCAATCAGATAGCGGGTAACGAGACTGCCCGCCTGGCGATTATCCCGCATGACCAGGTCGCGCGCGCTTTGCAGCGGCGACTGGGAAATCGCCACCAGCGGCAGCGGGCAATTTTCAATCACTTCAGGCAGGGTGTCGCGGGTGGCGTTCGCCGCCAGATAGATAACGCCCGCCACGCCCTGCCGCGTAAAAGAGAGCAGGCACTGTTCAAGCCGCTGCGGGTTGTCTGAGGGCTGCGTAAGAAAAACCATAAAGCCTTGTGCTTCCAGCGCCTGCACCACGCTTGCCGTCACGCGAGTCGAAAAAGCATCATTAAAGTCATGCACAATCAGGCCAATCAGATTCGAGGTGCTGGCGCGCAGGTTCGCCGCCGCTACGTTGTGCACGTAACCGAGCTCCTCAATGGCGGCCTGCACGCGGGCGATCGTCGCCTCTGAGATTTTGCCTTTCTGGCGCAGCACTAACGAGACAGTAGAAACCGAAACCTCCGCCCGTTTAGCGACATCGATGATGCTGACTTTTTTCATCTGATCCCTTCTGCTTTTTTAATCCGTTAGATACCACAAAGCCCCCCGTAGCGATACGGGAGGCTTGCAAAGGCACGGCGCGTCCTTAACGGCCAAGCATGCCTGACATGGTCTGGGCGATAAATTGCGCCCGGGCGCCGAAGATAACCTGGATACCGCTGTCGCCAACGAACACCACGCCACGTGCGCCAACGCTGTTCAGGCCGTCGCGATCCACACGTTCCGGCTTCGCCACTTCAAGACGCAGGCGGGTGATGCAGGAGCCAACGCTTGAAATATTCTCAGCGCCGCCCAGCAGACCGATGATGTCGTTCGCCAGTTCCGCGTCGGTTTTATCATCCGCGTTTGCCGCCACATCCGCACGCCCTGGCGTTTTCACATCAAAACGGCGGATCACGAAGCGGAAAGTGAAGTAATAAATAATCGCCATCGGGATGCCGACGATGACCGCGTTCAGGTAGTTAGTCTCGTAACCGTTGAACGAAGGCAGGATCCCAAACGAGATATAGTCAATAAGCCCGGCGGAGAAGGATTTCACAATATGCGCGTGCAGCAGGTACATGCACATATAGGAAAGCCCGGCCATGATGGCGTTAAAGACATACAGCACAGGCGCCACAAAGATAAAGGTAAATTCAACCGGCTCTGTGATCCCGGTCAGGAAACAGGTAAGCGCGGCGGAGAAAAGAATGCCGGAGGCGATCTTTTTATTTTTAGTGTTCGCTTCGTGGTACATGGCGAGGCAAGCCGCAGGCAGCGCGAACAGCATCAGCGGGTACTCGCCCTGCAGGAATTTACCTGCGTTCTGGTAACTGTCGCTGCTGAAGCTTTTCACGCCTTCTTCCAGCATTTTGAACCAGATGGTCTGATCGCCATGGATCAACTGGCCCGACTGGGTGGTGTAATCGCCAAAGGAGTACCAGAACGACGGGTACCAGATATGGTGAAGGCCAAGCGGAATAAGCGCACGTTCAACCAGACCAAAAATAAAGGTCGAAGCCGCCTGGTTGTCACCGTTAACCACAATGGAAAGCGCGTCGATGCCCGCCTGAATGTGCTGCCAGATGTAGGGCAGCACCAGCCCGAGCAGGAAGGAGAGCAGGGCGGTGGCGATAGCGACAAAGCGCTTGCCGGAAAAGAAGCCCAGAAACTCCGGCAATTGCAGCGTGTGGAAACGGTTATAACACCACGCGGCGAGAATGCCGCAAATAAGTCCGCCAAACACCCCCATCTGCAAGGTCGGGATGCCAATGACCAACGCATATTTGCCGCCGTTGGCCGCCATTTCCGGCGTAATGCCGAGCATGGTGCCGATGGTGACGTTAACAATTAACACCGAAACCGCCGCCGAAAGCGCAGCGATGCCGGATTCCGCCGCCAGACCTACGGCTGAACCAATGGCGAACAGCACCGGCAGGTTATCGAAAATAACCCCGCCTGCGTTCATCATCAGCGGCAAGTGAAACTTATCACCGAACGCCAGCAGCAGACCTGCCGCTGGCAATAGCGAAATTGGCAGCATCAACGCGCGGCCAATCATAGAAAGCCTGGAAAGCGATTTAACCAACCCTGACATCAGACTCATGCTGATTTCCCCCGACAGACGAAATATACGGGCTTTTTCACCCTGTTTTATCTAAGTAGAACGTTTTACTAGAACGTTCTACTTATGCTGTTACAGGGCACGCAAACTGCGCAACAGAAATTTAACGCCCGGTCAGAAGAAATTCCGATTCTTTGAAGTCGATCAGAAAATGCAGTCTGGAAGAGGGGAAAGGCGAGCGAAGGGCGGCAGAGAAGCGGCAGAGCGCTCTGCGACGCTTATCTGAGAGTCTGGTAAAAACGGATTGGCTGGCGTTTTTATAGTAATGGAAATCAATAAATAAGAATATATTCAGGAAGATATAATTATTAATAATTAATTAATATTTAAAAATAATTAACGTGAATATTGCCCATGAATTCCTATAATTTCCAGGATTGTTTTTACGCTGATTTTTAGTGGATAATCTTGTTTATCTCTTTTTAGTCGGCGAAAGGAATTCCATCGCTACACGGGTCCACAATATTCAATGGAGTAATGCTTTGCATATTATATATAAATTCAAAAAATGCTTTGTGGCGCAAATAATAAACGTGCTGGCCATGACAAGCGTATTGCTCATAAGCGGCTGTCAGTCTGGCGAGCCGCAGGAACCTGACCACGTTGTGCAAAAGGTTGCGCCAGCGCCGTCACAATCCGTCTCGCTGCCAACGCCGCAAATCACGCCTTCTGCAGCAGAAGCGCCGGGCGCTGGCGAAGGTTCAGCGACGATATGTCAGCGTGAACTTGCCGCGCTCGCAAAAATCAATCCCTCAACCTATGCCGCAAAAAAAGCAGCCTTCGAAACACTTTTGAATAATGCTTCAACCTATAGCGCTGTCCGCGGCGATATCAATGGCCAGACAAGAGATACACTCGATGCGTTATATAAATATAAAACGCAAAAATTATGTAACGACATAGAGCAAGCTATCCAGCAAGGCTTAATTAGCCGTGGAGAAAGCGTGAGATGAAACGGTTTAAGTTGAAACCCATTTTTTTTTTGTATTACCTCTGACGATTAGCGCCTCAGTCGCGCCTTATGCTCAGGCCAGCAATAACGAAAAAACACTGAAATCTCTGGATGCCATTACCGCGCAATCGAGCGGTATACCCGATTTATTGCTGATCAAACCGATCCCTTTGCCGGAACCGACAGTACATCCTTCCGGCAAATCCACAAAGAAACCCCGCCCTAAAAAGCCGGCGCAGGCTGCTGCTTCAACCGCGACAAGCGACCAGCAGGCGATAATAGAGAGCCTGCGTGCGGAGCTCGCCAGCGCGAAAGGCACCTGGCAGACGGAGAAAGCCGCTCTGCAACAGGCTGCAGCGGAAAGCGAAAAGCAGGCTGCCGCTTTGCAACAGCAGCTTAGCGCCCTGACTCAGGGGAAGAATAACGATGCGCAGTCTTCGATGCGTCTGCAGCAGGCTTTAGCCGAAAGTCAGCAGCAAAACAAACAATTGCAGCAACAACTCGCTGAGCTTTCCGGCTCACGCGATGCTAAAGCGCAAGAGCATGGGCAGCTTCAAAAAAAACTAGCTGAAAGCCAGCAATTCAGCACTGAGCTGCAAAGACAAATTGCTGAACTGCGCGTTTCGCGTAATGCCCGGGCAGAGGCGCTTGATAAGGCGCGCCGGGATCTGCAGGCAAATGAGAAAGCGTTGCAGGCACTAAAAGCGCAGCTTGCCGCTACCGTTTCCGGGCAGGATGAAAAAGCGGGGCAGATAACCCGTCTCCAGCAGTCCCTGAACGAAAGCCAGAAGAAAAACCAATCGCTGGAAACGCAAATCGCACAGCTGGCTCAGAAGCAGACCGATAAAGAGCAACAGGTTAAGCAGGTTCAAAACCAGCTGACACAAAGCGAAACCCGGGCGCAGATGTTGGAAAAACAGCTGTCGGAACTGGCGGCGGCGAAAAGCGGCAGCGCGCAGGTATTAGCGCAGCTCCAGCAAACCTTAGCCGCCAGCCAGAAAGAGGCGCAGGCGCTGAAAGCGCAGATTACTGCTCTGACTAACGCCCGGAACGCCCGGGCGCAGGAAGGCGACAGGCTGCAACAGGCGCTGACGGCAAGCGAGCAGAAAGCGCAGGCGCTGGCAAAACAAATCGCCACGCTCACCGAAACGCAGAAAATGAAATCTGACGAAAGCGGCAATCTTCAGCAGCAGCTGAAGCAAAGCGAAACCCGGGCGCAGATGTTGGAAAAACAGCTGTCGGAACTGGCGGCGGCGAAAAGCGGCAGCGCACAGGTGTTAGCGCAGCTCCAGCAAACCTTAGCCGCCAGCCAGAAAGAGGCGCAGACGCTGAAAGCGCAGATCACTGCTCTGACTAACGCCCGGGACGCCCGGGCGCAGGAAGGCGACAGGCTGCAACAGGCGCTGACGGCAAGCGAACAGAAAGCGCAGGCGCTGGCAAAACAGGTAGCCACGCTCACCGAAACGCAGAAAATGAAATCTGACGAAAGCGGCAGGCTCCAGCAGCAACTGAAGCAAAGCGAAACCCGGGCGCAGATGTTGGAAAAACAGCTGTCGGAACTGGCGGCGGCGAAAAGCGGCAGCGCGCAGGTATTAGCGCAACTCCAGCAAACCTTAGCCGCCAGCCAGAAAGAGGCGCAGGCGCTGAAAGCGCAAATCACTGCTCTGACTAACGCCCGGGACGCCCGGGCGCAGGAAGGCGACAGGCTGCAACAGGCGCTGACGGCAAGCGAGCAGAAAGCGCAGGCGCTGGCAAAACAGGTAGCCACGCTCACCGAAACGCAAAAAACGAAATCTGACGAAAGCGGCAGTCTTCAGCAGCAGCTGGCCGCCAGCCAGAAAGAGGCGCAGACGCTGAAAGCGCAGATTACTGCTCTCACTAACGCCAGGGACGCCCGGGCGCAGGAAGGCGACAGGCTGCAACAGGCGCTGACGGCAAGCGAACAGAAAGCGCAGGCGCTGGCAAAACAAATCGCCGCGCTCACCGAAACGCAGAAAATGAAATCTGACGAAAGCGGCAATCTTCAGCAGCAGCTGACCGCCAGCCAGCAAGAGGCGCAGACGCTGAAAGCGCAGATGAAAGACCTCGCCTCCTCAAAAGGAACGAACGCGCAGGAGTTAACCAGACTTCAGCAGGCTCTTACTGCCAGCGGCAAGGATATCCTGACGCTTAAACAACAAATTGCAGAGCTAACGGCAGGCCAGGCCGCCAAAGCCCAGGCCTTGACTACCGCACAGCAGTCGCTGGCTGAGAGTCAGAAAGAGACGCAGAAGTTAAAAGGACAAGTTGCTGAACTGACTACTGCGCAAAATGCTAAAGCCGAGGAGAGCAACAAGCTGCAGGCGCGGCTACTCGAAAGCCAGAAGAAGTCGCTGGCGCTGGAAAAAGAGATTGCTGCCCTTACTACCGCGCAATCGGCAGGCACGCAGGCGACCGAAAAATTACAGCAGCAACTGGCGGAGAGCCAGAAAAAAACGGATGAGCTGTATAAACAAGTAACGCAATTGACCGCCGCACAGGATGCCAAAACAAAAGCCTACACCACGCTCGAGCAGAATCTAAATGTAAGCCAGAAAAAAGCGGATGAACTGGAAGCCAAATGGCAGGATGCCAGTAAGCAACTTGAAGAGAAAAACAAACAGCTGGCTGCGCTGGAAAAAGCGAAGCCAGCCGCTACGGTTGCCGCCAAACCGCAAAGCAATGATGAAATACGCGATTATGCTCTTGGCGCCTTCTGGGCGCAGGAAATGATTGGCATGATGAAAAGCAAAGAGGGCTATGGCTACCACATCGGCCGTCAGCAGGTGCTGAGCGGCGCGACGGACATGATCAACGGCCAACTGAAAGTCCCGCAGGATAAGCTTATTAAGGTGCTTCAGGAACTGGACAAAACGTCCGGAGCGAAAGAAGCGAAGGTTAAAAAAGCGGCTAACAGCGAAGGCGATCGGTTCATGACCCAATTCAGTAAACAGCCGGGCGTGAAAAAGGCCTCAATGGGTTATTACTATCTGATCGCCGACAAAGGACGCGGCAAAATTAAAAATAGCGACACGGTCGGCGTAGTTATCCGAGAAAGCCTGACAAATGGCAAAGTCATCAACGACATGTCACAAAAAGGCACGGTTCTGGCGCTACCGCTTAATAACTACCCGCCGCTTTTTAAATCCGCTTTGTCGGTGCTTAACAACCATGGCGAAGTGCGCATCGTGGTGCCGCCCGAGCTCGCGTATGGTGAAGAGGGCAGGTTGCCGGATATTCCGCCTGACTCAACGATGGTTTATGACATTAAAATTGTCGACGTAACCGCCGGCATCGTTCAGCCAACACCCGCGGCGAAATAACCTTAACCCGGCTTCGGCCGGGTTATTTTACCTACCCTTGACGCTTGCCAAAGACGACGCGACTGTCGTATTTGTGCCGTCGGTCACATTTTTTTAAATTTTTCTTTCTACAACAATTCAAGAAGTTAACGGCAAATTCTGTTTGCTGCCTTGCGATGCGCTCGCCGGATGCCAGTCTTAATAAAGTTATTAAACGCATCATCGCAGAACAAACAGGAGGTTATATGGCACGTTTTCAGCAGAAAGTGGTGGTCATTACGGGCGCAGGTTCAGGTATCGGCGCAGGCGCGGCGAAGCGCTTTGCCAGCGAAGGCGCAAGCGTCGTGCTGGTGGGGCGCACCCCGGAAAAACTTGAGAAGGTGGCGGCTACGCTTTCGCAGGGTAAACACCTGGTCGTACCTTGCGACGTCTCGAATGCTGATGAGGTACAAAACCTGGCGCAGCGCGTGATGGAAGAGTATGGCCGCGTGGATGTGCTGGTGAACAATGCTGGCGTGATTGTCCAGGGGCGCATTCATGAAATCAAGCTGGATGACTGGGCGACGCTGATGGGGACCGATCTTAACGGCGTATTCTACTGCACGCATTACTTCATGCCAGAACTGCTTAAAACCAAAGGCAATGTGGTGAATATCTCGTCGGTTTCCGGGCTTGGCGGCGACTGGGGCATGAGCGTCTATAACGCGGCGAAAGGCGCTGTTACCAACTTTACCCGCGCGCTGGCGATGGACTATGGCGCTGAAGGCGTGCGCGTTAACGCTATCTGTCCGGGCTTTACTTTTACCGAACTGACTGAAGAGATGAAGCAGAACGAGCAGCTGCTGCAGAAATTTTACGAGCGGATCCCGCTTAAACGCGCAGGCGAACCGGAAGATATCGCCGACGCTATCGCGTTTATCGCAAGCGATGACGCACGCTATATCACAGGCGTTAATCTGCCGGTGGATGGCGGCCTTACGGCTTCTAACGGCCAGCCGCCGCAGGCGTAACCCCGTATGGACCTACGGCTAAGAAGGCCGTTGCGCGCCCTGTAAAAAACCCGCCATCCGGCGGGTTTTTCTTTAGGCTAAAGTCAGGCGACAACCGTGACGCTTTGTCCTTCGAACGTGACCGTCTGTCCGGCGACAATTTTGCAGCGCTTGCGGGTTTCCACCGTGCCGTCCACTTTCACCAGACCTTCGCTGATAACGATTTTCGCCTGCGCGCCGCTTTCGCTCCAGCCTTCCAGCTTCAGCAAATCGCACAGTTCAACGTGCGGGTGTTTTCCAAGAGAGAACGTCGCCATTTTATGCTCCTTCCACGTCGTGGTACTCAACACACGCCTGTAGCGTATTCTGAATGAGCGTAGCGACGGTCATCGGACCCACGCCGCCCGGGACCGGAGTAATGTAGGAAGCGCGTGCGGCGGCATCTTCGAACACCACGTCGCCAACCACTTTGCCGTTTTCAAGACGGTTGATGCCCACATCGATAACGATAGCGCCCTCTTTAATCCACTCGCCAGGGATAAAGCCGGGTTTGCCTACCGCAACGATCAGCAGGTCCGCATTCTCTACATGGTGGCGCAGGTTTTTGGTAAAGCGATGGGTGACGGTGGTGGTGCAGCCTGCCAGCAGCAGTTCCATGCTCATCGGGCGGCCGACAATGTTGGAAGCGCCGATGACCACGGCATTCAGCCCGTAAGTATCGATGTTGTAGCGTTCCAGCAGCGTAACGATGCCGCGCGGCGTGCAGGGGCGCAGGCGCGGCGCGCGCTGGCACAGACGGCCCACGTTGTAAGGATGAAAACCATCCACATCTTTATCAGGCGCGATGCGCTCCAGCACTTTCACATTGTCAATGCCCGCCGGCAACGGCAGTTGGACCAGAATGCCGTCAATAGCGGCATCGGCGTTCAGTTCATCAATAAGCGTAAGAAGCTCCGCTTCGGTGGTGGTTTCCGGCAGATCGTAAGAGCGGGAGAGAAAACCGACCTCTTCGCACGCCTTGCGTTTGCTGGCGACATAAATCTGCGAAGCGGGGTTCGCGCCTACCAGCACAACGGCGAGACCAGGCGCACGCTTTCCGGCCGCCAGGCGCGCCTGTACTTTTTCCGCAACCTCGTGTCGTACCTGCTGCGCAATCGTTTTACCGTCAATAATCTTTGCTGCCATCAGAGAGAGGATTCCATCTGTAATGATAAAAGAGAGGGGATGTTGATATTTTGTCAGAAGCGGGCCGCGCTGTCAGTCCCGAAAGCGCCTTTATGCTTAAAAGGCAGGCGGGCAGTCGGAAAGCCATTGACTCACAAGGCGCTCACCGTATAATTCCACGCGTTTCACGGCGCTGAAGAATCTTCTTACCGTGGAAGCATCTTCCCGATGCGCCCTTAGCTCAGCTGGATAGAGCAACGGCCTTCTAAGCCGTGGGTCGCAGGTTCGAGTCCTGCAGGGCGCGCCATCTACGCTTATCCGTCACTTTTTTTCGGTTTTTCCAGCAGCGCTTCAAGATAGGGCGGCAGTTCCAGCAGCAAAATGGCGGCGAAGATGGCGACAATATACCCCATCGGCAGCATCTCCTCTTTCAGCGACAAACTGTAATCCGCCTGCGCCGGGCCTGCGGACGCAGGCTGACCATCCCGCAGCGGGAAAACCCGATTAATTTAAGCATCTGAATTAATGGAAAATTCACCCCGCGATTTTTCATCTGCTCTGTTTTTGCCGTACGACTAAGGTAACTGGCGAATCAAAGGTTTTTCGCTCCGCCGACTCTTTTCTTTTGCACGGCAAGTCAGACCATTGCCGCGAGGGGCGGTATACCATTCGCGGTTGCGCTCTGGCTGCTGTTCCGGCTTCTCTCTTTCCAGAACCACCCCAGGCGAGACCGCTTTTATTACTCGTTCAGAGCAGCCGGAAAGGGCTCTGGCTATATGGCGCGCCAAAGCGGCTTCTTGCTCTTCTTGCTCACGTTGTTCTTTGCGTCGCATACGTCGGCGATGACGTGAAGTATCTTTTTCAGGATAGGTAATGATGACAGTCATGGGCTTCTCTGCTTGGACAAAATTGCATTGTGTTTACGCATAATATGCGTATTGCGCATAATATAGCGCGTATTTGATGCTCTGTAAAACGCCTACAAGCAGAAATAAAAAAGCCCGCTGCAAAGCGGGCTTATTCAGGAAGACGAAGCGGTTAGCCGTGGCGGCGGAATTGCTGCGACTGGCTCAGCATAACCCGCCCGGCAACGTTGAACATGTGCATCTCTTCTTCGGTGATAGCCCACTCGCGGTAACGTGGATTGTCAGAAATGACCAGCAATTGGCTCTTAACCTTCTGTAAACGCTTAACAAACATATCGCCATTGAAGTGGAAGACGTAGATGCCGTCACCGTCAAACATGCAGGTGCTTACGTCAACAAAAATTAGATCGCCTGGCTCAAAAGTACCGACCATGCTGTCGCCGCGAACGTTAATAAGCTTGACTGAAGACTCAGGACGGTTGCCGAAGATTATCCTTGCTTGCTCGGGAACGTATTCGATAGACCTTATAACCTCAATCACATCTTTAGAAGGTGTTCCGTTCCCGGCGCTGGCGGAAACATCGAGCACATCAATTCTGTACACATCTTCTCTCCTTTTTTTCACGATTGAGTTAACACTGTATGTATTCACAGTATCACTAGTTTCGTCCGAAGAGAATAGTTCAGCAACAGGGACTTGCAACGCATCTGCAATTTTTTTCAGTAGGTTTTCGCTGTACCCCTGAATGCCGCGCTCAAGACGCGAGAGATTACCTACGTCGCTTTCTACACGCAACGCAAGTTCGTTAAGGGTCATCTTATTCGCTTTGCGAATTTGTCGAATCTTATGGCCTATTTTCATGGCGTCATTAAAACTTTTTTATGCGTATGACGCAATGCGTATTGCGCATATTAATTTTATCGCATATTATGCGTCTAACGCATCAAGCGAGGGCTGCATAACCCGCAATAGATGTGCAACCTGCGCTGAAACGCAATGCTCTTTAACATTATGGCCATCTTCTTCGCCGAAATGCGGGGAAACCTTTTACATGGCGTGCCTGAGGCTACGCCGACATAGCGCCTGACGCATTTTTAGTCTGCATACACTTTGAGTAAGCGGCGTGACAGAAAGCGGCAGGCGTCCGCCTGCTAACAGGCTTTTAAAAGCAATATTTTCGCCGGGGTAAACCGGCCCGGTACGCTTGCAAAGCTTAAGCGCACGAATATAGGCACGGCGTGCATGCTTGCGCAGAGGGCTGCCTAAAACCGGCTAGCTTTACCCGCCCTGTCTGTTTATTGACCAATCAAGGCTCGCTTCGGCGGGCCTTTTTTATTTCTGAACGGAGAAGAGAAGCGCAGAGACTATTTTAGCCCTGTCTGCTCTTCTGTTATCCCACGAAAACGCCTTCTTCATCAGGAGGCAAGAGAACTATCCTATGAGCAAACTGGCTTCTGGCGCTGCCTATGGCGCTTCCGCCGGGGCGGTGGCCAACAGCCTGCTGACCCGACTTAGTCCTGATGAATGGAGCGCGATGGGTGTTATTACCGGGATCGTGGTAGCGCTACTGACCTTCGTCATCAACTGGTATTACAAACGAAAAAAGACTCTGGCGCAGATTGAGGCATTGCAGCGCTGGCATGTCACCCCGGCAGAATTTGAGGAGGAATGATGGCTATTTTCCCACCCTTGCGCAAAAGACTTATCGCCGCAGCGGGCGCGGGCGCATTCGCATTAACTGCTGCCTTTCTTGGCGGTCATGACGGTATTGAAGGACGGCGCTACGAAGCTTACAAGGATATTGCCGGCGTCTGGACGGTGTGCGATGGCCACACCGGTGCAGACATTATCCAGGGTAAAACATACAGCGACCGCGAATGCGACACGCTTTTACGCCAGGATCTGCTGCCCGCCAGGCGTGCCGTAGAGAGCCTTGTGACTGCGCCGCTTAGTGATTATCAGCGAGCAGCACTCTACAGTTTTGTCTTCAACGTAGGTGAAACAGCCTTCGCTCAATCAACGCTTCTGCACAAACTCAACGCAGGTGACCGAAAGGGGGCGTGCGAAGAGCTGCGCCGCTGGGTCTACGCGGGAGGCGTGAAATGGCGAGGGTTACAAAATCGACGCGAAATGGAACGCGTGCTGTGCCTGGCGCAGAGCAGCCATGACCTTTAAAGAAAAGACGCTTAGCGTTCTCATCGCCGCGACGTTTGCCGCCGGGATGTACTACCACGCCCGGTTGCTGGCAGAACAACAGCGCGCCGAACTGGCAGAGCAGCAATTGAAATCAACCGCAGCTTCACTCCAGAAGATACAACACAGTCAGCGCGATGTCGCAAAACTCGATGATGCTTATACGAAGGAGTTAATACATGCGCAAAACACGATTGATGCCTTGCGTCGCGATGTTGCTATCGGCGTTAAGCGGCTGCGCCTCACAGCAACCTGCAAAGGACAACTGCCCCGTACCGATGCCGCCCCCGGCGTGGATGATGCAACCGCCCCCGAACTCACTGCAGACGCTCGACAGGCTTATTTTCGTCTCAGGGAAGAACTGGCGCTAACCCGTTCAGCGCTGACCGGCCTACAGGAATATGTCCAGCAGCAGTGCCTGAAATAACCGCTGACGCCGCAACTCGCCTCGACCCTGGTCGGGGCTTTTTTATACCCGGCGACTGGCGCCGAATTTTCTGATGGAGATAAAGCCTTGAATGACATGTTTACGCTCCTGCATGACTTGCTTATGGCTGAATTTGCCGAACAGGGCATAGCGGTTCAGGTGGTGCAAAGCTATGGCGATATTCCGCCCGCGCGGGAACAGGAATCGCTCATTGTTGTGCAACACCTTGCGACAGAACGTGTGGGCTGGCAGTCACACCAGGCCCGCAGACGTGCGGACAGAGCGGAGTTGATTGAACAGCAAAATCATGCCGAAACATTTCAGATCAGCGTCCGTTTACCCACGTTATGGCCGACGGACAGGCCAGAAGCAATGGATTTACTGACTACTGCGGCCATGTTTTTGCAGGGCCCTCGCATGGTTGAGGCTGCCAAAAAGGCGCAGATGAGCGTCCAGGCGATTAAGACCCTGACGTCCAATTACATTCAGAACGAGCAGAAGCAGTGGGAGAACCTGCCCCGCTTCGAGCTGGTTATCTGCCGCAAACTCACCTTGTCTCATGATGTGGGCACGGTTGAGCAATTCACCCACGGGATTTATCCCGTATAACAAGAGGTTTTTTCATGAGCATTTCAATTAAAAAGTACGTGGATATTACGTCCGGCGTAGGGGCTGGCGCGAGTGCAAAAGAGCGCGAGCTTATCCTGCGCCTCTTTACAAAAGACGCGAAAGTGCCTGCAGGGGTGGTCATTGAGTTCACCGGGCTTAACGATGTGGCAGCCACTTTCGGCGTCGCGACGGAAGAATATCAGCGTGCCGCGCTCTATTTCGGTTTTGTTTCTAAGGTAATGACGAAAGCAAAAAAAATTGCCTTCGCACGTTATGACGATAGCGTCATCGCTTCGGCGCCAGCTATCGTGGGCGGCCGCGCCCTGACCGCTATTGATAGCTGGAAAGCGGTAACCGATGGCGCCGTGCGCGTTCAGGTAGGGCAGTCGGACTACCTGCTAAGCGATCTTAATTTCTCCGCTGTCGCCACGCTGGCGGATGTCGCGGCGCTCGTTCAAACCGCGTTACGCGCCTCGCTGGCTGGCGCGACGGTCACCTTTGACGCCGTGGCGCAAACCTTTAACGCCTCCTTTATCGGTCAGGCTATTCCGTCGGCGGTCAGCGTGGCGGCGGCGGGGACCGGCATCGATATAGCGGATAATCTTGGCTGGACGGTTAGTAAAGGCATGGTGACCTCGCCAGGTTCAAACGCCGCAAGCGTGCTGGATTACCTTATCGAAGCGGATGAAATTAGCGATAACTATGGATCATTTGCCTTCTGCGGTGCGCCGTTAGCTCTGGAGACGGTGCAGCAAATTGCAGCCTGGAATAACAGCCAGAACGTCAAATATCAGTACCTGGTCCCGGTGACGAAAGCCAATATCCCCGGTTGGTACGATGCGCTGAGCAACTATGCCGGCTGTGCGCTAACCCTGGTAAACGACGCCAACAGCGAATATGACGAGTTGATCCCCGGCATTATTCTTGGCGCAACCGATTATTCCCAGCGCAACGCCAGTCAGAACTATATGTTTCAGCAGGTGGCGGGCGTCTCGCCGAAGGTGGACAGCAACAGCGAAGCGAACGGCATCGACAGCGCTACCCGGGTTAACTATTACGGCCGCACCAAAAGTGCGGGCCAGGCTATCGATTTTTACCAGAATGGCTACCTGTGCGGGGCTGCCGCAGCACCATTGCAGATGAACGTTTATGCCAACGAACAGTGGTTTAAAGCGGCCGCAACGTCGGTTTTGATGGGCGGTCTGCTTTCGCTGCCGATCATTCCGGCGACGGACGAGGGCCGTTCGATTGTGCTGAGCCTGCTTCAGGACCCTATCAGTCGCGCCCTGTTTAACGGCACTTTCAAGGCGGAGAAGGATCTGACCACCACGCAAAAAGCGTATGTCACACAGATTACCGGCGATCCGCTGGCATGGCATCAGGTTGAAACGCTCGGCTGGTGGGTGGACGCTAATGTTCAGGAAGAGATGCAACAGAACGGCACCATCAAGTACATCATTGATTATACCCTGGTTTACTCCAAAGCGGACGCTGTGAACAAAATTACCGGCCGCGACATTTTACTCTGATTTTTTACTCATCCTTTCTCAGGCCGCTTAACGCGGCTTTTTTACTGGAGATTTATCATGCAAAACCTTAGCGGCTTCGGCCTTCAGGTTCGCGTTATCGCGAGCAAAACGTACCCGTCCGGTTTTACTGTCACCGAATTTGCCGACGACGCGGATCCGTTCAAATTTACCGAGCTGCAAATCAATGACACGGCGATGGGGATGAACGGCGACCTGGTGAGCTGGACAAAAATGAGCCCAATCGAGTTCTCGCTCTCCGTACTGGCGAAGTCCGACGCTGATAAAAATCTGGCGGTGGTATTCGAGGCGAATCGCGCCGCCCGCGGCAAAAAATCGGCGAAAGATGTCATTACTATCGTTGGCGTTTATCCGGATGGCTCGACGATTACGCTGACGCCTGGCGTAGTGAGTAAGGGAATGCCGGGCAACGGTCTGGCCCAGTCGGGACGCTTTAGTTCTAAAACGTATACCTTCCTGTTTGAAGGCATGAGCCGGGTTGAGGTGTAGTGTGGCTGATCTTTTGAATCCAAAACCGGTAACGGTCGCCGATCGCAACGGCGCAGAGCACCACTATATTATCGGCCAGTTTCCGGCAATTGTCGGACGCGAGGTGGCAGCCAAATATCCTACGTCTATCGCAGCGCTGGCGAAACAGTGGGAAGAAAATCAGTACGGCGAGAATGAAATGATCATGCTTAAAGCAATGTCATTCGTCGATCGCGTGCTGGAAGATGGCAGCACGGTTCGCCTCTCGACTGCCGCGCTTGTCGATAACCACGTGCCGGATGCCGAAGCGCTTATTCGTCTTGAACGCGCGTTGCTGGACCATAACTTCAGCTTCTTCGAAAAGTTCAACCGCTCCATTTCCTCCGGAGGTATCGCGCAGAATATGATCAAGTTGATTACGTCAACGCTGATCAATTCATTGCAACAATCCTCTCGGCAGGGCAAGCAACCCTGACTGAACTCAAAGCCTCCATCACTCTCGAGGAGGCTTTCCAGCTCTGGGAAATTGTTATGACCACTCGGTACAACGAGTGGTGGGCAATGGAGCAGGCGAAAGCCAAATCTTTCCGTTAATTCTCTTAAGGGCGCCGTATTGCTCGCTGGCTGCGCCCTTTTTTTCGTTAACGCGTGCGCTGCATCGCGCAAAACGTTAACGCGACGATTAATCAAACCCGCTCCGGCGGTTTTTTATGGAGCCGATATGGGCACTCTCGATACCTATACATCTCTGCTTCGAGTCGATACCCGCGTAGCCGCGAGCGGGCTGGACGACTTAAATCAATCACTGGAAAAGGTAATCCAGACGCTGAACAAGCTGGAATTGCAATCCAGTAACACCGGCCAATCGCTCACGGATAAACTGAAAGGTTATAAAAATGTCGCTACAGAGGTGCTTGATTTTGTGGTCGGGCACGCTGAAACGATGCGGGAGAGAATCAACACGGCGCAGTCTCTTGGCATCGACATTGGGCAATACGACGCGCTTTCCCGCGCCCTCCAGACTTCCGGCAGCGATGTGAAAAGCTTTAACGAGTCGATGACAGCGTTAAACGGTTCGCTAAAAGAGGCTGCGGAACATGGGGGTTCAGATAAAGCCAGCGCCTTTAAGGCTTTTCGGATAAGCCCGACCGACAGCAAAGGCGAACTAAAAAGCGCTGATCAAATGATGGTGGAGCTGGCGGGCGTCGCTGCAAAAATGGGGAGGTCCCAGGCTAGCGCCGGGCTTAAACAGCTCGGCATTTCTGATGACGCGACTATCGCCGCGCTGATGAAAGGGTCCGAGGAACTGGAGCGGCAGATTACGTTGCAAAAGACCTTTGGCGTAATGAGCCAGCAGGACGTTGAGACGCTAGATCAGTTCGCACGAGCTCAGGGAGAGCTCACCAGCATCCTGAGCCGATTTTCGGATGAACTGGTCCTTGGCGCAGCGCCAGCGATGGCGGCGCTTATCAATACGACTATCGAACTTATTGCCTGGGGTAAAGAACACCAGGGGGCATTGCTAGGCTTTTTCGGCACGCTGGCGGCAGTGGCGATCCCCACGCTGACGAGCATGGCTGCGGCGGCCGCTGCGGCTAGCCTTCCTTTTATTCCGCTTATCGGCGCCGCGATGTTGCTTGGTCTTGCCGTCGACGATCTATGGACTTATTTCAGCGGCGGTGATTCGGTTATCGGCGGTCTGGTTCAACAATTTCCGCTACTCGGCGTGGCGCTTAATGAGGCGAAAGACACCGTAGCGGAAGCATGGGAAGCCCTGAAGCTACTCTTTTCCGACCCAGGCGCTTTTCTGGATCTGCTGGTGGCGGAATTTCAGGCGAGCTGGAACGCGATTGTTGCCAGCGTGCCCGAGGCGGCAGGCCAACTTAGTGAGGCTTTTCTCACCGCCTGGCGTCAGATGGTGGTAGAAGCGGGCGTCATTTTCAGCACTTTATGGACATTCGTGAAAGGCTTGTTTAGCCACCTCGGCGACAGCATTAACAGTCTGATACAAGAGGCTATTAACAGCGCTATCGGACTGCTTCCTGATGTTGTTAAGAACTACTTTGGTCTGGAGATAAAAAACGCTAAACAGCCAGCGACTGAGCCGGGCGAGCCCGGTTCAGGCCTGTTGAACGATCATCCTCTTCTGGCCGCAGGCAACGTTGCCAGCACTGCCAATTACATGATGTGGAGCGCTGCCGCCATGCCAGCGATACCACCGTCTTCTTTCCTGACCGCCAGCGCCAGCAATACCCGTTCTGTGAATGTCGACCGCGTTGAGATCCATACTCAGGCGACAGACTCACAGGGTATTGCTGACAGCTTTGCGGACGGTCTGAAAAACGCCTGGGGCGGGTTAGCTAACCATTATGACGACGGGAGGGGATACTGATGGCTTCACTGACGGATTTAATGAATATGGCCTCTGGCGCACGTTCCACTTACAGCCTGGGCAAATCGTTTTTTACCGCTGACACAGTACGCATAACAGACATGAACGGCGTTCAGGTGTTCAGCCAGTGTCGGGCGATGAGCGTCCAGGTGAGCCGCACTTCAACGCTTGCTGAACACCCGTTGGAAACCGGCAACACCATAGCGGACTTCAAGATCATCAAACCGAACAGCATCACGTTAAAAATGATCATACCAGATGACGCTTACCGTGCGGTTTATAAGGAAATAGAACAGGCCTGGCTCAACAGTACGGCGTTTATCGTACAAACCTGGGCTTCTTCCTTCGCCAATATGGTGCTTACTGACCTGCCACATGACGAAACTCCAGATTCGGTGGGCTGCGTTTCGCTCACGCTGACGCTAAAAGAGGTGGTGTGGTTCACCTCAACGGTCGAGACAATGCCAGCCAGGGAGGTAGCGGTCTCGTCTAAATCAGCCAAAAACGGCGGTACGGCGAAGCCGGACGCCGATACGGTTAAACAAGGGCAGAAGCGCCCGGCCAGCCTTACGCAAGCAAATACGCAAAACGTTAAGGTATTCTTTTAATTAGTTTGGGAGAACCTGATGAACCAAATACCCGTCAGCCCCTTTCCTCGCCAGTCCCTCTCCGTTGTCCTTGAAAATACGCTGTATGAGCTTTCGCTGAAAGAATGCAACGGCATTATGGCCGTTTCCGTTGTGCGCGATGGCGCGACTATTGTCAGCAACCGCCGCGCCGTTGCCGGCGAGCCGGTGATCCCGCATGGGTATCTGGAAGAGGGGAATTTTATCCTGCTGACCGACAAGGAAGCCTTGCCGTATTACACCGACTTCGAAGGCGCCACGCTCTTTGTCTATATCACACGTGATGAACTGACGGCGCTACGGGGAGGCGCCTATGTTTGATGACCGCGAGGTGCGCATTGGCATAGAGGTGAATGGCGAGATGCAGTTTTATCACGGCGCCGCCTGCAACGTAAAAATTACGAAATCGACCGACAGTACCCAGAACAGCTGCGATCTCGCCCTGGATAATTTATTGCCCCACACTGTTGACTATCTCGTTACTGAGTCCTCTCCCTGGATTCCTGACCGTAACCCTAAATTGGTTACGATCATGGCGGGGCGGCAGTCCACTGGCGTGGAGAATATCTTCAACGGCGATATTGTCTCCGCTATCCCTGGTGGCCCACCGGAGCGAAGCCTCACCATCAAGGCGCTGACGCAAAATGGCGCAAAATATAAATGGACATCGCAATCGGCGCCTAAAACTATCCTGCTTTCTGAACTCAGCAAGCGGGTCGCCGAAGCCTGTTCGCTTCGCCTGCGCTTTGAGGCCGCCGAGAAAACCATCGTCAATTACCTCTATAACGGTCCCGTAACGCAGCAAATTAAAAAGCTGGAACAGGTTGGAGATGTAGATTGCTTTATTGATGACGATGAACTGGTTGTCAAAGACTTTGGCAAGGGAATGCGCGGCGAGGTGCGGGTTATTTCAACACAGAGCGGTATGACGGGCATACCGACGTTCGACGAGAAGGGGGTTAAGGTCACCCTGCTGTTTGATCCCACCATCAGACTGGGCCAGCAAATAGCCATTCAGTCAGAAGTGAACAAGGCGGTAAACGGCCAGTACGTTATCTACCAGTGGGAAGCAAACCTTTCAACCCACAGTACGGACTGGCAGCTGACGCTTTCCTGTAATAACGACAACCTCAAATCGATAGCTGAAAAACGCGAGGCGCAAAAGAAAAAAGATGCCAAATCCAACACCAAGCCGTAAGCCTGGTCAGGAGAGCAGCCTGGCCGGTACGATGGATCTGGTGCTGCGCAAGTTCCTGCTGGATGTCGATGACATGCTGCCGGCGCGCATCGTGGCTTACGACAGAGCAAAGAACCGGGCGCAGATCGCTATTCTCTACCAGGTCACCATGACCGACGGATCGTTGAACCCGCTACTGGCGCCTGCCGAAGTGCCGGTGCTGACCATGGGCGGCGGGGGGCTGTGCCTCTCTTTCCCGTTGCGGCCCGGCGATCTGGGTTGGATAAAAGCCAGCGACCGCGATATGTCGCGTTTTTTTCACTCTTACGAGGCGGAGCCGGGTCATACAGCCCGGCTTCACTGTTTTGAGGACGGCGTATTTATCCCTGACGTGATGAAAGATTTTGTTGTCAATGACGCAGAGGCGGCGACGCTTCAGACGCTGGACGGCGCGACTGCGGTCGCTGTTAAGCCTGGCGCCATCGTTTTGACCGTCGGTTCAACGGTGGTTTCGATTACCGAAGCGGGAATAGAGGTCAATAAACCTGTTAAAGCGCCGCAGTTAACAAACGGCGCTATCAACCTTATCGGTCACGTCCATCACAATCCGGAGGGCGGCGACACCGGTCCCGCAAAAAATCCATGAAAACGTTAGCGACCAATGATCTTTCCGACATTTTTCGCGGACCGGACGGCAATATCGCTATGGTCAGCGGGTCTGCCGCGCTGCGTCAGACCTGCGAGCACGTGTCGCGAACTCGCTTAACCGAACTGCCCTATGCGCAGTCGCGCGGCATTCCCTTCTTTGATATTGCGCTTGGCATGGCGCCGGACGCCGGGCTTTACGACCTTTACTTACGCAGGGCGTTGCTGACCGTGCCGGGCGTCACTGGCGTCGGCGCGATCAATGTCAGCGTGGAGGGCGGTGAACTGCATTACACCGCAGAGATAACTACGATTTACGGTACGGAGAACGCAAGTGGCAACTTATAACTACGTTTCACCGTCAGGCCTTATTGTGCCTGACACGTCGCAAATTCTCGCTGATACGGAAAACGAGTGGAAAGCGCTGTTTGGCGACGATCTTGATGTTACGCCCGACACGCCGCAGGGGATGCTCATCGCCAGCGATGTGGCGGTACGGGCGGAAGTGGCGGCGAATAACGCCGTTCTCGCCAACCAGATCAACCCTAACTATGCAGGCGGCATTTTTCTTGATGACATCTGGGCGCTGACTGGCGGCAAGCGTCGTGCGGCGAGCTATACCCTGGTGGATGGCGTACAGCTCACCGGCATACCTGGCGTAGTGATCCCGTCGGGTTCGCGACGTGCCGCGAACGGCAACCTGTTTGAGTTGTTGTCGACCGTGGTACTGGATAACGCAGGCAGAGGGGTTGGGATTTTTCAGGCGCTGGAGCCGGGGGCTATCGCTTGCCCGGCGCACGCGTTGACCACGCCTGTTGTCGGCTACACGCCGCCGGGATGGGAAACGTCGGACAATCCGCAGGCGGGCTTAATTGGCAGCGAAGCGCAGTCAGACTTCTCCGCTCGCAAGGAGCGACGCCAGACCCTTGCGCTGCAGGGACGCTCGGTAGCCGAGGCAGTTTTTTCGAACGTGAAGGCGTTGTCAGGCGTGAACTCATTGTCGTTGCGAGAAAATACCGACAGCGCAACCGCCATTATCGATGGTATTACGCTTGCCGGGCATTCCGTATGGGTTTGCGTTGATGGCGGCAGCGATGAGGCCGTCGCCGCTGCGCTTTATCGCGCTAAAACGGGCGGGGCAGGGTGGAATGGCGCCGTCAGCGTGGCGGTGACTGACAGCTGGTCGGGGCAAAAAAGCATCGTGCAGTTTGACCGGCCTGCAACCCGCCCCGTAATGGCGAAATTTACGGTTTCAGCGAAGACCGTCGGTACGGGTGACCCCGCTTCGCTAATTAAGGACACCATCCTGAACTATGCCAGCGGTCAGCTTACGAACGGCGAAGAGGGGTTTGTGCTGGGGGCGGATGTCTCGCCCTTTGAGCTTTCTGCGGCGGCGAATACCGCCTCGCCGTCGCTTTTCATCAAAAGCGTAGAGGTAGCCCTTAAAGCCGCAACGCCGACATGGTCGAAAGAGGAGATTGCCATCGGTCTGAATGAGAAAGCCACAATTCAAGTTGATGACATTATCGTGGTGACTCTATGAATATTCAGCCATTCGATTTTAGTGTCGATATTCTGAAGGTCGTTAAGTGGGAATATGACCAGGCGCCGAATTTAAAATTCCTGCTTAACATAAAGCAGGAGTGGTATACACGCCATCACGCCCGGTTCTGGGACGAATGGGAGCGGGATGTTTTTAATTTATTTACCGCCAACGATTTTGGCCTGAATGTCTGGGCGATTATTTTAGATCTGCCGCTTTATACCCAGTCCGCTGCCAGTTCGGCGAGCTACCCCGCTTTTGGATTCAGCGGATTTGGCCTGAACTTTGGTCGCAGCAATTTCGCGACCGATGCGGACACGGTAAACCGGCTAACGGTCGAACAAAAGCGTCAACTGCTGCGGATGCGCTGGTGGCAAATCATCTCTGACGGTTCCATGCCTTCGCTCAACCACGCGCTGTACGATGTATTTGGCAGTGAGGTTTACGCTCTGGACGGACATGATATGGCGATTACCGTCGTCTACCAGAAAGTGTTGCCCAACCTGATGATGCGCCTGCTCCAGGATTTCGACTTAATTCCGCGCCCTGCAGGGGTGAAACTCAACCATCTCGTGAAGCCTGGAGAGGCTTTCGGCTTCGCGCCTCATAACCTTAACTTCGATCAACCTCACTCACAATTCAGGAGTTAATCATGACGTCATTAATTAAAGTCCCCTTTGCCAGCTCAGGGGACAAAACAGCTGTGCCTGAAACCGACGCCAGCGGCGGCGTCAATATGACGCAGGGCTACGGCCAGGCTTATTCGCTCGACCCGGCGACCGACCCCTCCGCAAAGCGCATCGAGCGCGACAAAATGAACTGGCTATTCAACTTAATCACCTCAGCGGTTAATGAAATCCAGACCACTGGCGTTGCGCCGTTTATTACCAGCGAGGATAACGGCGGTTCGCCTTTTTTGTATGGGAAAGGCGCTATGGTGTCGCTGGCGGGTGTGGTCTATCAGTCGCTTGAAGCGGCGAATACCACTACGCCGCCAGGCGCTAAATGGGCAGAAATTAAAAATGCCGCTAATGGATTAAATCGCGCCAACCCCTTTGCAGATATTAAGGCCGACGGTGCGGGCGCTATTGCCTCTGCTCTCGCAAATCTTGGTTTGGGTGAAGCGGCAAAGCGAGGCGTTGGTACCGGGGCGAATCAGATTCCGGATATGAATAGCTTCTTATATTCCACCTCAGGCACAGCCGCATTTGTAATCAGACTTCCTGGCGGGATCGTTATCCAGGGGGATAATTTTTCAACCGACTCGAATGGTTTTAGCCAGATAAAAATGGGCGTAGCAATGTCTGATTATCAGGTTATTGTTTGTGAAGGGCAGTCAGGCGGTTGGCTTGCAAGCGGTGGAATTTATTCGTTCTTGACCGCTTATGGCGCTAACAAAATTAATAGTTCTCAGTTTTCTGTGCGATCCGCGTCATGGCGTGTTGCTGATAAAAATTTTATCGCCCAGCCTACTGTGGGCACATGGATAGCTATCGGGAGAGTATGATATGTACACTTATTATTATAGCGCCGCAAACAATGCTTTTATTGCAGAAGGCAGCTCCTTACTTCAGGAAAAATATTATCAGGATGCAATTCAAGTTTCTGATGAAATATTCAATGAATACTTTCAGTTTGAGAGGGAGGGGAAACGGCGGGCAGGAGGCGCAAACGGGTTACCTTTTTGGGAAACTATTCCAGAGCCCACGCCTGAAGAAAAAAAGGATATAATGATAAAAGAAGCAGAGCTTAAAAAATCAGGACTAATGGCGGAGGCAACCTCTGTAATTAGCCCACTTCAGGACGCCCTGGATCTTGATATGGCAACCTCAGCTGAAGTTAATGCTCTGACAGACTGGAAAAAGTACCGTGTTCTTCTTAATCGAGTGGATACGACTCAGGCTCCAGACATTACCTGGCCTGTTTCTCCATCCTGAGAAATAGAGAGGGCTAATATAGCTATTAGTTAAGCTACAGGCTCTTTGGCTCAATTGAAAAGGCTTTTACACAAGAGGAGGTCCGCTCACTCTATCGGTAATATTACCGTTGTCTGAAGGAGGAAATTTATTTCAACGAGAAAAAATACAGCTAAAGACAGTCGGGCAAAATGAATAGTTATAGTTGAGGGTAGAAACCGTCGATGTCTCGACGGTTTCTAATTTTAGATAGTCCAGAAAGCCGGAAGAACAGGCCAGTAATATCCGGCACGGTGGTTGTATCAACCTTATTCACACATACCGATATCTCTGCCATTGCGTTAACACGGACAGTCACCGGGTAGTTTTATCTTCCCGGTCCGGTTCCGCCAGATATTGCCAGCAGGTGACAAACAGCGCGGCAATCAGCGGCCCAATCACAAAGCCGTTAATGCCGTAAACCGTCAGCCCGCCGAGGGTGGCGACCAGAATTAAATAATCAGGCATTTTAATGTCTTTACCTACCAGAATAGGCCGCAGGATATTGTCGACCAGCCCGACCACGACCACAAACCAGGCGACGAGAATAATCGCTTTCCAGAGCGCGCCCACGGCAAAGAGGTAAATGGCGGCGGGTATCCACACCAGCGCGGTGCCAACCGCAGGCACCAGCGAGAAGAAGGCCATTAGCGCCCCCCACAACAGGCTCCCCTGAATGCCCAGAAACCAGAAGGCGAGGCCGCCAAGGAAACCCTGTATCACCGCAACCACCACCGTGCCTTTTACCGTGGCGCGGGCAACGGTGGCGAAGCGGGAAATCAGACGATACTTCACCCGGTTTTCCAGCGGGATTGCGCGCAGGATCAGCGCCACCAGATGCGCGCCATCTTTAAGTAAGAAAAAGAGCAGATAAAGCATCACGCCGAAACCTATCGCCAGACCGAAGGTGTTCTTGCTGATGGCCAGCGCGCTGCCCGCCAGGAACTGGCTGCCCCGCATTACGGCGGCGGAAAGTTTCCGCTGTATCTCGCCTACATCGTCAAGATCATATTCGGCGAGCAGATGTTGGCCCCAGGCGGGGAGATGGCGGATAACATCGGCGAAGACAACAGACATTGAGGTGTTGTCTTCCTGCAGGTTGCGGTAAACCACGTTAAATTCAGTCGCCAGCGAAGAGAAAATAATGGCCAGCGGGGTAAAAACGATAAGGCAGATAAGCAGTAGCGTCAGCAGCGAAGCCAGATTGTTCCGCCCGCCTGTCGCCCGGCGAATCCACTCTTTGGTTTTATAAAAGATAACGGCCAGGATAGCCGCCCACAGCACTGCCGAAGCGTAGGGCCGCAAAATCGTCATAAAGGCCAGCGTGACGACAGCAAGGATGAGCAGAAAGAAAAACTTAGAAAAGCCTCTTGGCAACATGGATATTCCTTTTTAGTCATTTCAATAAAGCGTCAGCGGCGAAAGCGCGTCGTCCCTGAGCGTCAGTGCTATCGCCCTGTTTATTATGGCAGAAGAGGGGAAGTCTGCTTTTGGCGCGGGCGTGTTTCAGCCTGTTGACGCTTTCCAGGGCGGATAACGCTTCGTGTGAACGGCAAGAGAATAATCTTAAAGGAATTTGGAAGTATTACAGAATATTAATAACGCCTTTTATTGCCATTAAGCTGTCTATACTGACTATTACCTAATCGACAGGAGGACATATGGTAAATAAAAACGAAATTCGCGAACACGCCGAAGTTATCGCCAGCTGTGGTAGCCATGTCGGTATTGTCGACCATCTCGAAGGCGAAGATAAAATTAAGCTGGCCAAAAGCGACCCGAAAGCGGGCGGCATTCACCATTACATCCCGCTGAGCTGGGTTGAAAAAATTGAGAATAACAAAATCCTGCTGAACAAAAACAAGGATGAGGTCACCGCTTCCTGGCAGACCGCCTGACGTTTGCCGAAGGGTTCAGGCGTTGCGCCTGAACCCAAACCTCGCGCTTGTGTCAGCTATAACGAAGCCATACTGCCTTGCACACGTTTTTTCGCATTATTAAGCTTATCTTTTCACGTTTAACTGGCGTTCCAGCGCGTCGATTTGTTGACGGTTGCGCTCGCTAAGATCCCTTGCCATCTCATCGCTCATCGTGGCGGCAAGCCGCATCTGCGTCACTTTATCCTGTAATGTTTTAACCAGCGTCATGGTTACGCTGCGGCCATTTTTCTCATGTTTCACCAGATGCACGCTGTCGCGGTTGCCGCACTGCCAGACAAGAAGCGGATGCGTTACCTCGACCGTTAGCTCAATAGTATGGTGATAGAACACCGCGCGTACCGTGGCGCGCTGGTAGCAGCCGCCCATAATGCTTACTTCAATGTCCGCCGCCAGTAACCGCCGGATGGCTTCCTTACTCAGTTCCATCTTATTTCTCCTGTCAGGTTAATCCTGCCTAACCAGCTTAAGATAAATCTCATTCCTTTGCGGATGCTTACAGTGACAAGCGCAACATTCCCGTGCTTATTTAGCAAACGGCGCGCTGGTTTTAGAAATGAAGCTTTAAATAGAGTAAACGGCGGGAATGCGACAGGTTGTGTCACAAGTCAGAAAAAGAGAGGAAGCCGCGCCCGCGGGCGCGATTAATTTACGCCAAGGGCGCGCCACATGGCGTCGAAACCTACGGCGATCAACTCCTTAGCACGTGCCGGTTCACGGGACGCGAAATCGATAGTGGTCTGCGCAAGCGTAAAGAAAAGGGCGTCGCCAAAAGCGCGCCAGGGGGTAGAGAGAAACACAGGGGCGATGGACTGCTCGCACAGGTTGCGCAGCTCCGGATACATCTCGTTGACCGTCTGGCGAGTTGCTTCGGTTATTTTTTCGCTCACCGCGAGCTGACGCATCGCCTGGTTAGCGAGCGGGTTGCGCAGGCCCCATTCAATATAACTTTCCCAGATATAGCGGGTGATGGCCTTCGGCTCCCCGCTGCGGTCAAGGTTGGCGGTCAGCGGCTGGCAAAAGCCGTGTTTAAGATGCAGATAGAGCGCGTTGTAAAGATCGTCTTTCGTCGGGAAGTAGCGGAAAAGCGTGCCTTCCGCCACGCCAGCTTTACGCGCCACGAGCGCGGTGGAGGCGCCAATGCCCGCTTCGGCAATCGCTTCGGCGGCCGCTTCCAGTAACGCCAGCTTTTTATCTTCACTACGGGGACGAGCCACTGCTTCTACCTCTTTTTTCGAAAACGCGAATTGAACCAGACTCTCCGGCCTGTCGCAAGGCGATAAGTCACATTGTAAAAACGTCTTGACGGGTCAGGTTTGCTTTCTATAATGAGTGTTTACTCACTCATTATCAAGGCGCGCTGCGCTGTTGTAGGTAAATAACCCTGTTTTAAAAGGGATTATATCGGCTTGCGCCGGGCTGTGACGCTTTCGGGAAAAGCAGGGCCGCGATGAGAAAACCGCTACGTTTCTGGGTCACTGGAGTCATCATTATGTTAGCTGCAGCAACAGGCGCCCTGGCGCTTTATCTCGCGCCCGGTTTCGGCGCCGCGCCGCAAGGCGAGCGAAAAGCGTTGATTGCGCGCTCGCCGCACTATCGCGACGGCCAGTTTCAGAATCAGGAACCTACCCGTGTGTTTACCGGCGAAGGCAACCAGTGGGCCGCGTGGGGCGAGTTTCTTTTTAAGCGCATCGATAACCTCAAGCCCGCGCGTCCGCTTCCGCTGGTGCACACCGACATCGCCTCGCTCGACAAAAACGAAGCGGTGGCGCTGTGGCTCGGCCACTCCTCCTGGTATATACAACTCGCGGGAAAACGCATTCTCATCGACCCGGTTTTCAGCGGCTACGCTTCGCCGTTCACGCTCTTCAACCGCGCTTTTACCGGTGACTATCCGTGGTCGGCTAATAACATGCCGGAAATCGATCTGCTGGTGATATCGCACGATCACTACGATCACCTGGATTACGCCACCATTCGGGCGCTGCGCCCGAAAATCCGTCAGGTGGTAACGCCGCTCGGCGTGGGCTCGCATCTTGAAGCCTGGGGCGTCTCTCCTTCGCGCATCAGCGAGCTGGACTGGCAACAGTCGGTCAGCATCGCTGATGACCTGACGCTCTACGCGTTGCCTGCGCGTCATTTCTCCGGTCGCGGGCTGAAAGGCAACCAGACGCTGTGGGCAAGCTTTCTGTTTGAAACGCCGCAGCAAAAGCTCTACTACAGCGGCGACAGCGGCTACGGCCCGCACTTTAAAGCCATCGGCGAACGGTTTGGCGGCGTGGATCTGGCAATCATGGAAAACGGTCAGTATGACCGCGACTGGAAGCAGATCCATATGATGCCTGAAGAGACGGCGCAGGCCGCGCAGGATCTCGGCGCTAAGCGCGTACTGCCGGGCCATAACGGACGTTTCGCGATGGCGAAGCACGCCTGGAACGACCCGTTAAAACGGCTGGCGGCCGCAAGCCAGGATAAGCCCTGGCAGCTGCTGACGCCGCGCCCCGGCGAGCCGGTTCGCTTGATGGACACGCAGCAGCGTTTTCGCGCGTGGTGGGAAGACGACGAAACCGTCGAGCCACGTTAACACTCAACCTAAAAACAGAGGGACGCTTGTATGGAACTGCCCGCTCAGGTTATAGAAACCCTCACCGGCTGGATCGACGACAATCTGCATAAGCCGCTGCGCATTGACGATGTCGCACGCCACGCCGGTTATTCTAAATGGCATTTGCAGCGCCTGTTTCACCATCACAAAGGGGAAAGTTTAGGGCGCTATATTCGCGAGAAAAAGCTCAACCTCGCCGCGCGCGATTTGCGTGCCACCGACGAGAGAGTGCTCGATATTTCGCTTAAGTATGGTTTTGAATCACAGCAGACATTTACGCGGCTCTTTACCCGCCATTTTCGTCTGTCGCCGGGCAGCTACCGGCGGCAGGCGAACGGCTGAGTTTGCAAGGTCGGGCGAATTCCCCGACAATGCGCCTTTTAAACTCAGGCTGTAATCCCCCATGACGCATCCGCTTGAATCTCTGATGGTGGCCGGCGGCATTCTGCTGCTGGCCTTTCTCTCTTGTCTGCTGCTGCCTGCGCCCGTGCTGGCGCTGTCGCTCGCGCAGAACATTATCGCCACCTTCCATTTGCAGGATCTTGGTCAGCTTTACACCATTATCTTCTGCGCCTGGTTTCTCTTCCTTGGCGCGCTTGAATATCTGGTTATCCGCTTTGTCTGGCGGCGCTGGTTTTCGATTGAGCGCAGTTAGAGATGTTTCTCCGGCGACGGAAACCGCCCGCTGCGCCGGAGAACCCGTCTGCAATTAAAGCTCCGCCGCCCAGATTTCGCCGTTATGGCGCACCAGCTCTGAAAGCGACATCCCGTCAGACATAAACTCGCGCATGCTGCGCGCGTCGCTGTCGTTATTTCTTACGTAGCGGTGAATGCCTTCCAGTGCGCTCTGGCCGTTCAGCGTTGCGGCGTAGCGCTCAACCTTGTCCAGCATGCGCAGGATATCCTCACCGATGGTGCGCTGTTCACCGGTGCCGACATCCGTCAGCGTGCCCTCCAGCCCATATCGGCAGGCGCTGAAGCGGTTGAAGCGGTAGATTAGGTAGTCTTCCGCCTTCGGTTTAAACGGGCGCTCTTCCAGCAGCCAGTGCGCGATAGCCTGAATAAAACCGGCAATATTGATGGCGCGCGACAGAGAGAGCGGCGTATCCATCACCCGCACTTCAACCGTGCCGAAACCGGGGCTTGGCCGGATATCCCAGTGCAGATCTTTAATCGATTCCACCACGCCGGTGCCTTCCAGCCGGGCGTACATTTTTTCAAACTGCGTCCAGTTCTCCACAAAAGGCGCCGGGCCGTTATCCGGGAAAGCGGAGAAGATATTGAGCCTTGACGAGGCGAAACCCGTGTCTGACCCCTGCATATAAGGCGACGAGGCGGAAAGGGCGACGAAATGCGGTACGAAGCGCGACAGCCCGTGCAGCAAATAAATAGCCTCATCGCCGGTGCGGCAGCCTACGTGGACATGCTGGCCGAACACCGTCGCCTGTTTAATGAGGTAACCGAACAGCTCAAGGGTGCGGGCATAGCGTTCGCTTGAGCACACCTCCTGACGCTGCCATTTCTGAAACGGGTGCGTGCCGCCGCCGCTAATCACCAGATGATGCCGCTGGGCGCAGGTGAGGATCTCGCGCTGCAGCACGGCGAACTGGGCGCTGGCCTGGTTAATGTCCTTGCACACGCCCGTCGCTATCTCCAGCATGCTTTCCGTGATGTCGTGTTTCACTTCCCCGGCGCTGATTTTCCCTTCCAGCTCGCTGATAAGCGTGGAGGAGTCCTGGCTTAAGTTGTAACCCGGCGGGCTGGCTACCTGCAGCTCCAGCTCAATGCCGAGGGTGAAAGGATCGGAGGCGTTAAAAGGTTTCAGAGGCATAGGCGTTTCTCATTTTATAACAGCCAGAACCGCGGCTGCGGGGTAAAGTCTTTCTGCAAGTATAGTCACGTGAAATCATCTGGTTGCGCTTAAGCGGCTCGGATAAAACCGAGTTGTCTGCCTGGCAAAAAGCGCGCAGGCGAGGGGAACTCCTTCAGAAATAACAGCAAAACAGCGAGTGAATGCCGCCTCAGTTTTTGAGCGAAAAGAGGGGGGGAAATGCTCACGCCGCGCTGGCAGCGACGCGTTTAGCTGGCTCATGTGAACGACAATCGCTTTCCTCCCAATGCGTTACCTGATACAACAATTCATTAACAACCACACCCGCAAGGACTCCCCGTGACAGAGCTAAACCATTACCACCAGGTCGTCGGCGCGCCAGTGCCGGAATGGCAGGGCGCACGTCCGCTTTCGCGTGCGGCGCTGGTCGGTCGTTATTGCCGTCTTGAGCCGCTGGATGCGCAGAGCCATTCACAGCAGCTTTTCGAGGCGTACCAGCTTGCGCCCGACGAGCGGGACTGGACATGGCTCGCCTCTTCGCGCCCCGATACGCCGCAGGCGGCCTGGCACTGGGTGCAAGGGAAAGCGGCGGACCCGACGCTGGTACCTTACGCCGTGGTAGAACAAAAGCGCGGTGAAGCGGTAGGGCTGGTGTGCTTTATGCGCATTGATACCAGCAACGGCACGGTGGAAATTGGCCACGTCACCTGGTCGCCGCGCATGAAAAACAGCGTACTTGGCACCGAAGCCGTCTGGCTGCTGTTAAGCGCGGCGTTTGAGCAAGGTTATCGCCGGGTGGAATGGAAGTGTGATTCGCTGAACACCGCATCGCATAATGCGGCGCTGCGGCTCGGCTTTACCTTTGAAGGGCGCCTGCGGCAGATGATGGTGCGCAAAGGCCGCAATCGCGACAGCGAGTGGTTTTCCATTATCGACGGCGAATGGCCGCAGCGAAACGCCGCGCTGAGCCGCTGGCTGGCGCCGGAAAACTTCGATGCGCAGGGACGGCAAAAACAGCCGCTCTCGGCGTTTCACGCGCGCTGAGCGGGGGCGGAATGCTGCTGCGTTCGGTTCATGACGCGTTTCGCTGTCTTAACCTGCTGGCGAGCCTCGGCGCGCCTGCCGGCATTCGCGAAATAGGCCGTCAGCTGGCGCTGGATTCCGCCAAAGTCACGCGGCTAATGCAAACCTTGCTGGCGCTGGAGATGGTGCAGCGCAACGAAAAGCGGAAATATTCGCTCGGCCCAGGCATACACCGCTTTTCCGCCCAGGTTATCCATAACTCCGCCTTTTACAAAGCGGTACTGGAGACGCTGGAAGAGGTAGGCAACCAGCCCGTTTCTATTGTGGTTGGCATACTGAGCGGCAAAGAGGTGGTCTATCTCATCCACACGCGGCAGGGAAAAAGCGTGGCCAGGGCTATCGGCAACTACGATTCTTACCCGGTTGTCGACTCGGTTATCGGTATTAAACTGCTGGCGGCGCGCAGCGATGAAGAAATTATCGATCTTATCGGCATACACGATTTTCAGCTTATCAGGGCGGACATCGATGCGGCGCGGCGTCATCAGGTGCTGGTGAAAGCCTGGCCGGACGGCGAGTATCGCATGGCCTGCATCATTCCCGGCATGCAGGCGGCGATTGCGCTTTCCAATCTGAGCGGAGAAAAGCTCGAGCTGGAGGCGCTTAAAGCGTTTCTGGTTTCGGCGGCGCAAAAAATCAGCGGCGGCTAGCGGACAAGCGAAGCGGCCCGTTGACGGGTGACGCTGGCCGCCTGGCCCGGGCGATAGAGCGCGGAGCCGATGCCTACGCTGTCGTAATGCTGCAAAAAGGCGGCCATATTATTCTCATCAATCCCCCCGACCGCGCAAAACGGCACCGCCTGCGACAGCGGCCCTTTAATCAGTTGAGGCCAGCTGGCGGGCAGCGTCACCGCTGGAAAAATTTTCAGCGCGTCCACCCCCAGCGCGCAGGCGGCGAAAATCTCCGTGCTGGTATAGACGCCCGCGCAGATTTTCAGCCCCTGCGCTCTGCATGTCTCCACCACGTTTTCATCCAGATTCGGCGTTAGCGCGTAATCGGCGCCCGCTTGCGCGCATGCCGCCGCCTGCGCAGGGGTGATAATGGTGCCGCCGCCAAGATTCACCCGCTGGGCGAAATGGCGCTTAATCAGCCGGATGCTTTGCGTCCAGTCGGGCGAATTGGCCGGGATCTCCACATCCACAATATTATGGTCCACCAGCGCCTCGACCTGCGCCACGCAGTCATCCGGCGTTACGCCGCGTAAGATAGCGATAATGCGTCCGTTAAACAGCATCGTTAAACACCTTATTCAGTCCGGCCAGCAGCGCCGCTTCGGCTTCAAGCGTCAGGCAGGGCAGGTCGAGCAGTTTGCACGCCTGCTGATAGTGGCGCAGCAGCGGCGCAGCGCCAATAAAACAGACCGCTTCCCCGCGGGGATGGCCGCTCAGGATTTCATGACCGATGAGCAGGCCAGAAAGCCAGCTGCTCGCGCAGGCGGCGTCAATCTCGCCTAAGATATAGCGGCCCCGGCAGCGGAACAGCTCGCTAACCAGTTCGGCGCTGCCCCGTGCAATGGCGATGGCCGTTTCCACGCCGTCCTGAAAGCGGCCGTCATCCGGGCGCTGTTCGGGCAGCCCGCGTCCCACCACGGAATGATTCAACACCAGGTCATAAAGCTCGCCGGTCATTATCGTGCGCAGGCTGACCACGTTTTGCAGGGCGCGATCGACCGTTATCCATTTGCTGTGGGTGCCGACGGCGGCGAAAACGCGGGCGTCGCATAGCGTCAGCGCCCCCGCCAGCTGCATCTCTTCGCCGCGGCAGATCTCATGCTCCGCCCGGCTGCAAATGCCGGGCCTGACGGTCAACGGGTTGGGCAACACCCCTTCCAGCACAACGCCGCGCGCGGTCAACGCCTTGAAACTCAGCGGCAGCGACTGATAACCCGCGTCGATAATACCGATGTTGCTGCCGATCATGCCGCACAGGATAACCGGCGTGCGGGTGTCGTATTCGTCGCCAAGGCGCGCCAGCTCTTCACGCAAAATCTCTCCCAGCGCTTCGCGCGGCGCGCGGGCCACCCCTTTTGGCGACGCCACGCTGCGCACCACCTCTCCATGCCTTATGCGCATGGCGCGAAAATTGCTGCTGCCCCAGTCAACGGCGATATAGTCGCTCATCGCGCACGCTCCAGAATCGCCAGCGGCAGATGGTCGGTGATGTCGCAAAGCTCCTCGCGCGTGGTCTCATCCAGCGTTTTAGCCGGGTCTCGCACGGTGCGGGTGGCAAAGAGGCCGGAGCGGTAGAGGATCTCTTTATGCACCGCTACGCCGATGCCCGGCTGCACGCCATAACGCAGAAACGGCAGATAACGATAAAAATGCGCGCGCGCCTCCTCGCGGTCGCGCGGCCAGGCCTGCAAAATGGCGTTAATCACCTCCGGAAATTCGCAGGCCGGCATGGTGCCAATAATGCCGCGCGCCAGCTCCTCATAGAGAAAACCGGCGTTCAGGCCGCCAAACAGGCCCACGCGATCGCGCAGCGCCGTTTTAAGCTCGGTTATCTTCAGCGTCGTGGGCGGCTGTTCGACTTTGATATAGCGTATTTGTGGGTGCGTTTCGCACAGGCGGACCAGCGTCGCCACGGGGATATTCACACCGGTCATCAGCGGCGCGTCCTGGATCATGATGTCGATATCGCACTGGCGGCAGATGTCGCTGTAGAAACGGTAAATCTCTTCCGGCCCCGGTTTCACCACGGCAGGCGGGTTTACCATCGCCACATCCGCGCCCCACGACTGGATGCGCTGAATATCTTCAACCGCCGCCTGTGACGATCCGCCGCCAGCCGCCGCGACCAGCGGCAGATGGCCTGTCAGCGCTTTTACCGTGCGGAAGATCGCCGCTTTTTCTTTCCCTGTCAGCGCATAGCCTTCCGACGCGTTGCCGAACAGCGCAAGCCCATCGATGCCCTGCTCAAGCAGAAAGCCCACCAGCCTTTCAATAGAGGCCAGGTCTACCGCGCCCTGGTCGTCGAACGCGGTGGCGAGAATAGGAACGTTACCTTTTAACATACGTCACTCCAGACAGATTCGCGTACGCGTTGTTCATCAATTTCAATACCCAGCCCGGCGCCTTGCGCCAGCGCATAGTGACCCGCTTCGCAGCGCAGCGGCTGGCGCAACAGGCTGTTAGCCACCTCCAGCACAGGCGGTTGATATTCCAGCATAAAGAGATGCGGCAGGGCGGCGGCCACGTGGATGGACGCGGCGATACAGGGGCCAAGCCCGACGCTTAAGTGCGGCGCCACCTGCAGATGCCAGGTCTGCGCAAGGGTCGCGATGCGCATCAGCTCGGTAATGCCGGTGCGGCCCACATCGGGCTGAAGAATGTCGACGGCGCGCTGCTCAATAAAAGGCCGGAACTGGTAACAGGTGCGCTCGGTTTCGCCAAGGGCGATGGGCACGGCGCTTTTACGGCGCAGTTCAGCGTGCCCGGCCACATCCTCCGGCAGCAAAGGCGCTTCAAGGAAGCTGACGTTAAGCGCATTCAGCCCCGCCGAAAGCTGCGCCGCTTCACTGACGCTGTAGTTCCAGTGGGCGTCCACGAAAAGCGTTGCCTGCGGTCCGAGCGCGTCGCGGATAGCCCGCACGTTTTTCAGGTCTTCGCTCACGCCGTAGCCCAGCGCCAGCTTGATGGCGTTAAAGCCTTTCGCCTGCCACTCGCGGGCCAGCTCGCAGCGCTCTTCAAGCGTTGGACGCGGCAGGCCTGAAACATAACAGGGCACCTTTTCGCGAAACTTGCCGCCCAGCAGCTGGTGGACGGGCAGATCCAACAGGCGGCCTTTAAGGTCCCACAGCGCGATATCCACGGCCGCCAGCGCGTCGATGTGATATCCGGCGACATGCCCGCGATCGCGCATCGAGTCGTACATTCTGGCGTTCAGCACTGCGCTGTCGAATGGACTGGCGCCAAGCAGCAGCGGCTTAAACAGATGCGTTATCAGCTGGGCGATAACCTGCGGCACCACCGGGGCGAGCGCCTCCCCCCAGCCAACCTGCCCGTCATCACTGGTGATTTTCACCAGGCAAGTCTCCATCTTGCGGGAATAGACGCAGCGGTATTCCGGGCGGTAGTAATAGTCTGCAGCGTCGTCATCCGGCCTGCCGCCAAGGTAAATCTCCTGCGGCCTGATTTTTAGCGGGAAGCACTGCACGTCAACAATCTTCATTACGCACTCCAGTTGTGGGAATTAATCCAGCGTCTTGCCTGCCGTCTCTTTCGCGAGCAGAACGGCGATAAAAGAGATGAGCGCCGTCGCCATTACATAAAACGCGGGGGAAAGCGGGTTGCCGGTGAAGGTAATCAGGCTTGCCGAAGCGAGCGGTGTGACGCCACCGAACAGCGCCACCGTCATGTTGTAAGAAACAGCGATGCTGCCATAGCGGATAGCGGTGGGAAAAAGCTCGACCATCGCCGCGCCGCAGCCGCCGTTAAACAGCGCGACGAAAATGCCGAGCATGCTCATCGCGCCTACGGATGCGAGTACGGAGCCTTGCGCCATCAGCAGCATCGCAGGCCACGTCAGCAAAATAAAACCGCCGCAGCCCATCAGCATCAGCGGGCGGCGGCCCAGCCTGTCGGAGAGATAACCGGTAATGGGCATCGCTATCGCCACGCTCAGAAGGCCAAGCGTCGTAATGAGATAGGCGTCGGTGCGGCTGTAATTGAGGTAGGTGGAGAGATAGCCGGGCATAAACGATTGCAACACCCAACTGCTTACCGCTTTTACCACCACAAAGCCGACGCAAAACAGCAGCGCCCGGGTAGACGTTTTCAGCGTGGTGCGCAGCGGCGAATGTTCAAGTTTGCCGCTCTTTTGCAGCTTATGAAACGCGGCGGAATCCTCCATATTGCGGCGCATATAGAATCCGCCCAGCCCCAGCGGCGCGGCCAGCAGGAAGGGGATGCGCCAGCCCCAGCCGTTCATGGCGGGCTCGCCAAGCCAGTGGGTCAGCGCCAGCACCAGCCCGGAGCCGCAGACAAAGGCCATAAAGCTGAAATTCTCGCTCCAGCAGGTCAGCGTGGCGCGGCGGTGTGGCTTAGCGCTTTCGGCAAGGTAAGTAATTACCCCCGAACTCTCGCCGCCCGCCGCGAAGCCCTGCACCAGCCGGGTCAGCACTAGTAAGAGCGGAGCGATTATCCCCGCCTGCTGGTAAGTAGGAAGAATACCCATTACGAAGGTGGAGACCGAGGTAATCGTAATGACCGTCACCAGCACTTTGCGCCGCCCCAGCCTGTCGCCCATCGAGCCGAAAAAAAGACCGCCCAGCGGGCGCATTAAAAAGCCGGAGCCGAATACGGCGAACGATTTCAGCAGGGCGACCGTCGGGTCGCTGCTGGCGAAAAAGTTGCTGGCGATGATGGCCGCCAGCGTGCCGTAGAGGCCGAAATCAAACCATTCAATAAAATGGCCGACGCCGGCCGAGGTCATGATTTTAAAGGTGCTTTGCCGTCCTTCCTGCGGGCTGGCCGCCGGGTAGCCTGCAACGTAACGGGTGTCGGTCGTGTTCATGTTTTCTCCTGAGCAACGCATCGCGCGCTGGGGGTTAGCGGGTGAAGTCCCGTACCGCCGGGTTGTTATGCAGTGTTAAGGAGCCGGGGCTGTGACGCTATCGCAGGAGAAGGTTGCGTGAAGAGGGTCATAAAACAGGCCGCTGATTTGCTTCACATAGTGAAGCAATGCCCGCAGATGAAATAAAACTAACGTCACTTTCAGGAAGCGCTAAACCCGCCGGCGCCGCGTCGATGGTAGTCTGTTTTCTGAGCGCTCCCGGTGCGCTTTCTCTTTTTTCATCATCAGGCGCGGATGTGATAAACCGCCGACGGGTAAGTAATTCATCGCTATGTTCAAGACTAAAATACGACTCATCACTCTGCTGATGGCGGTTTCCGTCAGCATGCCTCTGTGGGCAAAACCGCATCACCATGCGAAAAAAGCGGTTTCACATACGCATCATCAGCAGGGAAGCCGTACTTTAAGCGCAAGGACATCTTTTCACTACGACGCTTTCGACGTAAATAGTTCGCTGCTGAACGCCTCTTACGATACGAAAGCGAGCAAACGCCATTTCCATTTACAGGATGGGACGGGGCTTGCGGAAACCGATGCGCTGCATGAGACGCGGGAGAAAATCCTCGCCCGGCTGAAGGCGCAGCTCGGCAAGCCCTACGTCTGGGGCGGGGAGAGTCCGCGTGAAGGTTTTGATTGCAGCGGGCTGGTGTTTTACGCCTATAACGCGCACCTGTCCGCGTCGCTGCCGCGCACGGCCAATGCGATGTATCACGACCGGCGCGGCAACCCGGTGACAGCATCAGAGTTAAAACCGGGCGACCTGGTCTTTTTCCATATCCACCACGGCAAAAAAGCGGATCACGTTGGCGTCTACCTGGGCGACGGGCAGTTTATTCAGGCGCCGCGCACCGGCGAGACGATCCGCATCAGCTCCCTTAACAATCCCTTCTGGCAGGATCACTGGCTCGGCGCGCGACGCGTGATTACTCCGCGCACCGTCGCCTGATTATGACCAGAACAGCGGCACGGCGCTGTGGCGCGAGCGCAAGTCCAGCCATGTACGCAACGCCTGCGGCCAGCGCAGCGACGGCTCGCAGGTAAAGCCTCTTAGCACAGTAAAGAGCTTGATTTCGGTGTAGCTCACCGGATGCTGCGCATCGATGGCGTCGCCAAGCAGCGCTTGCGCGCGCTCGAAAAGCGTAAAAATCGGCTCCACCAGCGCAGGCGTTTCGGCCAGCGCTTCGTCAAAACCGTTAATTTCGCTCTGCTTCGCCGCTTTCCAGGCATCGCGGGCGCTGGCGGCCTGAAACTCCGGCAGCAGCAGTGTCGGCCAGCGTGGATAGCCGATTTTTTGCAGCGGCAGCATCGCGTCGCTTAGCCAGGCGTCCACCTCCGGGCGGTTTTCCGCTTGCAGAATGGGCTCGCCGCAGTGGTTATCGAGCCAGGCGACGATCGCCAGGCTGTCGGCCAGCACCGTGCCTTCGCCATCATCGAAAATCGGCACCACTTTTTCCCCCACCAACCGCGTGGGCGTCTGCTCATCGTCCCAGAGCAGGTAACGCACGTCGATGGGAATATTTTTGATGCCGGTGATAAAGCGCACGCGGGTGCAGAAGGGGCAGTGGTCGTAAGCGTAAAGTTTCATGGCGACTCCTTCTCAGACAGCATAGCGGGGCAGGATAAGCGCGCGTTATCCCGTGAATAAGAGAAAGTATAGCGGTGAGAAGGGCCCCGCCGGATGGCGGAGCCGGAAGGGAAGGTCAGTTGTCGAGGTCCAGCACCACGTCGCGCTTAAGGGTAAAGCGCATCACCAGGTAGTAAACCACGCCGATGGCAAGCCAGCTCAGGCCAAGGATTTTCGCCTGGCTGTCCATCTCGTAAATCACAAAGCCGATAATGAAAAAGCCAATCAGCGGGAAGATAAGATGCAGCAGCAGGTTGCGCGACTTACTGCGCAGCATGTAGTGGTTAATTACCGAGATATGCAGCAGCAAAAAGCCCATCAGCGCGCCGAAGTTCACCAGCCGGCTCAGGTTATCGATATTGCCGTTGAAATAAAGGCCGGATGCAATGGAGATCACCGCCACGATCAGCGTGCTGACGTACGGCGTTTTAAAGCGCGGGTGTACTTTAGCGAGCAGCTTCGGCAGCTGTTTATCGCGCGCCATGGCGAACAGAATGCGCGAGACCGCCGCCTGCGCCACCAGCGCGTTGGCGATGCCCCAGGAGAGCGCCGTCGACCAGATGGTCAGCTGTTTCAGCCAGGCGCCGCCCGCCAGGTTTGCCGTGTCGTAAAACGCCGTATCGAGGCTTGAGAAGTTCATGCCCTGCGCGAGGTCAGCCGCAATCCAGGTTTGCAGTATAAACAGCACGCCCACCAGCATCAGCGCGCCGAGCGAGGCTTTCCCCACCGTATCCACGCCGCCTTTGGTCTCTTCCGAAAGGGTGGAGATGCCGTCAAAGCCGAGGAAGGAGAGCACGGCGATGGAGACCGCGCCCATGACCAGCGGCAGGTTAAAATGGTCGGCGTTGTAGAGCGGGTTTAAGGTCAGGTGCCCTGCGCCCTGGCCGGCGTAAAGGGCTATCAGACCGAGCACGACAAATACCGCCAGCACGATAATTTCCGCCACCAGAATGTATTTATTGGCCTTCGCGGTAAACGAAATGCCGAGCAGGTTAATAACGCTGTTTACCGCAATAAAGCCCACAATCCAAACCCAGGCAGGCACGCCCGGCAAAATGGGCGACAGCGCGGCGGCGCTGACGATATAGAGCAGTGAAGGCACCAGAATGTAATCCAGCAGGATAAGCCAGCCGGCGAAAAAGCCCACCGTCGGATGTATGCCGCGCTGGGCGTAAGCATAGACCGAGCCGGAGACCGGAAACGCCCGCGACATCGACCAGTAGCTCATGGCGGTGAAAAACATCGCCACCATGCCGATGAGATAGGCCAGCGCCACCATGCCCTGCGCGCCGTCCCAGACATAACCAAACACGCCGAACGGCGCGATAGGCACCATAAAAATCATGCCGTAAATCAGCAGGTCCTTGAGCGTCAGCGCCCGGTGCAGCTCCTGCTTATAGCCAAATTGTTCAACGGACATCCATCAACCCTCAATACGCAAATTCAGCTGTGCGGCAACGGCTTTCGGCAGCGCGTAGCGGCACGTTTTCAGCGGGTCCACCACCTGGCAGATTTGCAGGTCCCCCGCGATGCTCAGCAGCGTGATCGCCTGGTCGAGCGTCATGCCGGCATTATCAGCAACAAAGTGCGCCATATTGCGCGTGGCGAGCGAGGCGGCCTCATCCAGCGTTTTGGCGGAGCCGAGCGTATAAAGGGCGTCGGCGTTTTCCAGCATCGGCGTCGGCAACGGGCGATCTTTCACCACGCTCAGGGTTACCGTCACCTCGCCGGGAATTTCCAGGCCGCAGACGGAAACTTCGCCATCGCCCATGGCGGCGTGCAGGTCGCCAAGCGCGAACAGCGCGCCATCGACGTTCACCGGCAGATAAAGCGTGGCCCCTTCGGCAATCACTTTACAGTCCATGTTGCCGCCGTGGCTGTCCGGCGTGCCGCAGGAGATAGGCTCGCCTGCGGGCGCCACGCCAATCACGCCGATCATCGGGTTAAGCGGCACGCGCACGCCGCCCGGCAGCAGCGCTTCGTTGTTTTCAATCGGGACGATAGTGATTTGCGGTTTTTCCAGCTCATCGCCCACTACGCCAAGCTGCGGCGCGGTCACCATCACCGCCTGAGGGTGGGTAAGGGCGATGCGTTTGATATCGACGCGCAGCACGTCGCCTGCTTTGGCGCCTTCGACATAGACCGGGCCGGTCGCCGGGTTAATGCGCTGCCAGTCCAGTTCAGTGAACGCCGCATCGGCGCTCGCTATCTGGTCGGAAAAACAGTCACAGGTCTGGAATGTGACTTCACTGCCGCTTGCGACTGTCGCCACCGGGGCATTGTCGCGCGACATCGCATAGACCACCTCTGTACGGGAAATTACCGTCATGCTTGCTCCTGAAGATAGATGTTGTGTTTATTTCTGCTCCCGTCCGGCTTTCTGGTGGGCCGGTTAAACGGGGAAGAGGAACGGGCGGGGGTTTCGTTGCTGGTGCGATAAAACCTGGGGAAGCAGCGCTAAAGGCTGCATCACGCCGTTATTCTTTGTATCGGCAATACGTGACGGAGGCAATTATTAGCCATTGAAATATTTGCAACATAACGATGCGTTTTGTGCAACGTTTTGCCGCGCGACAGGAACAGGCAAGGCGGCAGGAGAAACGGGCAAGCCCCGCCGGTTCAGCGCAAACAGGCGGGGGCGAAAAAGAGACTAGCGGCGGTAGTCGTGGTGACGATCGCCATGATGATGACGGTGGCCGTCGTGATGATGATGGTGGTAAACGCAGCCGCTTAAGCTGGCGAGCGATAACAGCAGGCTCACAAGGGCGATATTTTTCATTCTTTTCTCCTGATAAACGCCAGATAAACAACAATCTGGCGCGCTTACCTTCGCCTGCGCGGCCGGGTTGCGGTATCAGGAGAATCTGAAGTCACAGGCGCACCCGCGTTATCAGAGCATTCCGCTTGGGATAGGCGGCGCGGCGAACGGCCCGTCGTCCGCCGGAGAAGTTACTGCTTATCCGCTAACACAAAACGAACTTCTATCCGTCGCTGCCGGGCATCTTCTGGCGGTACCCCTGGAATAGGCTGCGAATCACCATAACCCGCAACGATCACTCTTCGCGCGATGGCTGTTTTCAGATCGCCCACAATAAACTTACGCGCTTCCCTGGCGCGGGCGGCTGAAAGGGTAAAGTTATCGTCATAAACGGTGCAGAAGCTATCAAAGTTAGTGACGGGACGAGCAACCGGAAGATTGTCGGTATAACCTTCGATATACACCTGGCCTGCGCTAAATTCGTTTAAAAACTTCACTACCTGCGTTTCGATGGTGGCCAGCGCTTGCCGCGCCGCCGGGGCGATACAGGCGCTCCCCCGATTAAAGACGCCGTCACGCAGCGTAATTTTTTGCGAGCCGCTGTCGAGGGCTACGAGGCCCTCGTTTTGCATGCCGTCCAGCGAGGTTTTTATCTCCTCCAGCATTTTGCCGACCTTAGCGCGCTGGGCGCCAATGCCCTGTTCCATTTCCTGCTTATGCTTAACGTCCGACCAGGTTTTTTGCAGCACAGACATAACCAGCAGCAGCATGACCACCGCCATGACGCCCGACATCAGGTCTGAGACGGAAACCCATTCATTCGGTTTATCTTTCACGATACCACTCCCCAGGCGGCGGGGTTAAGCGTGTCCGGAGCCGAAAGCTTGCGTTCAAGGCTTTGCAACGTCGCTGACAGAGGTTTGAGCGTTTGCGCCAACTGCGCGTTGCCCGACGCCTGGTGGGTGGCAGCCAGTTCGCGCTGGATGGCGTTCAGCGTTGTTAGCGTATCGGTTAATCGGTTATCCAGCGAAGCGAGCGCGCTGGATGCTTCGCTGCCGCTCAGGGCGTCGTTATGGGCTTTTTCAACACTACGAACGAGTTGGCCGATACCAGCGTCAATCTTTTCCAGCGCGGGCTGAAGCGGGCTGCGCTGCTGCATCGTCCTGAGCTCTTCTACCAGCGCAGCGATGGCTTCGGCGCTCTGCACGCCTGCATCCGTAAGCGCTTCATAACGGGTATTCAGGCTGGCGACGCGGCGGCCGTTTTCAGAAACCGCGCGCAGGCCGCTGACAATCTGCTCGCGCAGGTCGTCAACCAGCCGGGTCATGGCGATAACTTTTTCGTTCAGCGTTTCGCTGGTGATAATAAAGTCGCGCTGCGTTTTGCTCTGCAAATCCATCGATTTTTCGATCGATCCGCGCACCTCATTCATGGTCGCGCCCACATTTTGCGAAAGATCGGTCACCGCATGGGAGATACCGTCCGTGGCGTTAGCCATATTGGCGGAAATGGATTCCATATTCTGGCTGAAGCTGTCGCCCATCTGGTCGATGGTGGAACCCAGATCGGTTTTAAGCGTTGCCAGCACGTCGGTCACGCCTGTACGGAAGCCATCGATGGCCGACTGCAAATTCTTCGCCGAGTCGCCCATTCCCTGTGCGGCATTGGCCATCTGTTGCGCGGAGTGTTGAATGGCGGCAAGGTTTTCACCGTTGGCTTCTATAAAGCGCTGCAATGATTCCCGGGTGGCGATAGCTTGCGCCAGCTGTTTATCCTGGCGTTCAGCCTGCGCCTGCATTTGCCCGGCGGCATCCTGGCGAATCCCCTCAAGCGTGTCGCCCATCTGCGTGAGCCGTTCGCCATACGCATGGCTTGCCTGCAGGGCGTCGGCTCCCTGCGCGGTCAGCGTCTTAAGCAGCGGCTCGATGCCAGTCTGAAGCGCGAGCAGGGCGCTTTGCGTAGCGTCACCCTGACGGCTGATGCTGGCGTCAATCGTTTCAAGAGCCAGAATAAAACGCTCTTCTGTGCGCGACTGCTTAAGATGCGCAGCCTGACGCTTCTGCTCGAAGGCGGCTTTCATCTTCTGCGCGCACCAGCGCAGGCGCTTCTCGTCATATTTGCCGATTGCCGCCCAGGTTTTCAGAAACAGAAACGCGATAATGCCCCAGGTGGAGGTTTTAAATTTCGTTCCGAGACCTTCCATCATGCCCATCAGGTTGGTCATGGCGCTGTCCATACCGGCCGAGTTAGCGTCGATAAGAATGTCGGAGGCTTTGTTCAGCGCAATGCCCAGGCCAAGAAAGGTGCCGAGAAGACCAATTATCAGTAAAACGCCCGGCATGATGTCGGCCATTTTTTCCCCGGTGGTGGCGACGGCTGCGCTAATCTCATGAACCGATCCATGCTCAACGTCAAGATCGTCCGCCGTGTTATCCGGCGTGCCGGCGTGCCATTTTTTTTCCCATTGCGTAGCGTTGGCGCGGGTGCAAAGCAAGCCTATGGTGACCAACACCATTATCAGCATGAGGCCGCCAAACCCCAGCTGAATAACCTCCATGCGCGGCAGTAAAAAGGCGAAGAACTCCTGGGGCGTCATGCGGCCACCTCAACCAGTTTTTGCGCGCGCGCGCGGCTCGCCTCTTCGAAAATATTGGCGAAATCGATAATCAGGCTTTGCTCGTCGAAGGTGAGCTGTTCCCAGGTTTTGCCATACTGGGCGCAATCGATAATGATCATCCCGGCGGCGTTGCTGTCTTCCAGCAGGTAGTCGCGGCCCTCAGCGATAAAGTCGCCCGGCTCTTTCTCCAGCAGTTGCAGGAAGCCCTCAGCGGCGAAGACGTAATTACGCATCTCGTTGGTGCGTTTGCGTTTGTTTTCCATTTCGCTCTGCTGAGCCGGAAGGCGGGCCTCAAGGGCGCTTAACATCTGCGCCTCTTCCGGCGACAGATCGCCCAAGCGCTCGCCAATTTTCAGGCGACGCAGCAGCACTTCTTCTTTAGAGAGCGCTTCGCTAAGCGATTTCCACTCGTTTTCCATCGCCTGGAGGTTGTAGCCCCAGGCCATGATCATCTCTTCAAAAACAAACGGCAGCAGTTTCTGGCCGAAACGCGCCATCACGACATCATTCAGACGCTGCGTCGCGCTATCGCTGAGTTGAGGATTGGGCTTAAGCAGTTCGCTGCCCGTTTCAATCAGGAACAGGTCGTCATTGGTAATGACATTGATATCCTGTGCGCGGGTCAGGCGTTGTTCGGTTTCTTTCAGCAGTTTCTGCGCGGCGCGCAGGCGCAGGTAATGGTCAAAATCGTTAATCTGAATGTTTTCCAGCACATCCTGAATACGGGTTGAGAGCTGGGCGTAGTGGGTTATCAGGCTGGCTAAGTCGATGGCAAGGGCCGCCTCACCGCGCATCTGGCTGCGCGCTTCGCGCAGCGCCTCTTCATGCCGGCGGGCCTCTTCCATCTCTTCGGGCGTAAGGAAGATATCTTTCAGCGCCTTCGCTTTTTTAATCGCCCATTCAATGGCTTTACTGATGCGTTTAGCAAGATCGCTCTTATCCCACTCAACCAGCAAACCAAGGGCGCGATCCAGCGCATTCAACGCGCCGCCAATCCAGGGAAACTGCGGCAGCACTTTGGTGGCAAGCTTCGCCGCCGTCTGCACAATCGGACGAATGACGTTGTTGATAATCGGTTTTACTTTATCCCAGACCTTTTTTACGCTGCCGACAAAGGTTTCCGCTTTATCAGCCATCCATGAAACGGTTCTGGCAGCGGTCTCTTTTACGCTATCCCACGCCCGGCTGGCTACGCTAACCGCAGAACTGACGAAACTGCTTAACCTACTCCCCATGCTTGACCAAAAACCCATTTCCACTCTCCTTTATTATTCTTAAACGCCCAGTAGTTTTTTTGCTGTGTTGACATCGTCTGGCAGGCGGCCCGCACGACTGGCGACAGCCTGACGCGAGGCGAGAACCTGTTCGATCGCTGCCTGTAAATGACGTGTTGCGAGGCGTGGTGAAACGCCGTCGCGCTCGGCTTCCAGCAACGCTTTTGGCAGAGCAAGGCGCATGCAGGTGCGTATTTCACGCCCGGCAAGACCTTCAGAAAGCCCGCTTGCGGCTTCAAGCAAGGTGTCGCGCGTGTCGGCCAGGGGAATATCGGCCACCAGAAATTTACTCCAGAGCTGCTGGCGGGCGGGCTGGTCGGGCAGCGTAAATTCAACGTGATAGCCGATACGGCTACGAAACGCTTCATCATAATTGCCCGCGAAATTGGTAGCGAACACGGCGATGCCTTCAAAACGTTCCAGTTCGATAAGCAGGGTAGAGCGCATAGCATTCACTTCGTTATCGACACCTTGCGTAACGGAAGAGAGACGTTTGCCCAGTAAGGTATCGGCCTCATCGAAAAAAAGCAGCGCGCCGGTTTTGCGGGCGCAGGCAAAGGCGGCCTGAATGTTTTTCGCCGTTTCCCCCATAAATTTGCTCTCAAGCTCTGCAATGCCAAGCGAGAGAAAGGGCAGGCCAAGCTGACCTGCCAGCGCTTCGGCGCAAAGGGTTTTGCCCGTTCCCGGCGGCCCGTAAAAGTTGAGAATGGCGGTCATGCCCATCGGATCCACGCTTGCAAAATTCCATTGTTGATAAATGGTGTGGTGAAAACGCAAGCGGGCGAGGCATTCGTCGAGCGAAGTGCGGGTAGCGGCTGATAAAATGACGTCTTTATTTAACGTAAACCGTGGCGTTTGCACGGCGCTTTCAACAGCGAAGCGTTTCTCTGTATCAGCCCGATATAGAGGCGCAAGGGCGTCTCTTTCAGCAGCCGTATCTCTGGTAGGGCGGGTCATCTCAGCCTTATCCCTGAGCGCTGAATGACGTCACACTCCCTTCCTCAGACGGCGTTTCGCCAGACGAAATACGTCCTCTTGCCGGTCTGTTGACGTAATCAGCGCGGTATAAAATGTTTTTTAGGTTAAGGGCTTATCGGCATGCTAAGGCTCGCCTTGAATAAAATAACGTGTTTAATACCCCTTCCCCCTGGAATTGGGGATCTCAGGGTGGATGCTGGAGAAAGCGCGTTAATAGTGGGCTAGCGTCATGAGCGTACTTTGATTCTGAAGCCAGTGAACAATGAACCGTTCGTTTACGCCAAATGGCCCGAGAGGTTGTGTGAGACGCAACTCAAGCCTGCCGTCAGTGACAGAGAGCAACTCTGCGCACTCAAAGCCAAACCGGGTTTTTACCTGCGGGAAAAGCGCCTTAAAAAGACTCTCTTTGGCGGAAAACGCCAGCGTGACGGCGACCGGGTAAGGAAGGGAAGTCTGATGCAGGCGCAGGCGCTCGCCAGCCTGAAGCGCGCCTTCGGCGATATCCGGCGCGCTGCGCTCATCCAGCAGCGTTTCCCGGTCGATGCCGATGCCCTGTGTTGCGCTGTCGCGCTTTACCGCCACCGCTATCGCCACGCCTGCGGTATGGGTAATGCTGCCGCAAAACCCCTGCGGCCAGAGCGGTTCCCGGTGCGCGCCAATGCCAGGCGCAGGGCTGTCGCTTCCGGCGTGGCGCAGCGCCGCCGCCGCCGCTATCCGCCCGGCCAGGTGCTCGGCCTGCCTGCGCGGCGCGAAGCGCGTTATCTGCGCGTGGTGCGCCAGCCAGAACAGGTCGGCGGGGTGCAGCGTCGCCGGGTCGAAATCAACACGAAACAGCGTGTGGCCGGCGAACGTAAACGGGCGGAGCTGGGTTTGCATAACGGTAAAGTGCGCGAGGGGAGAACATGGGCGTAGTGTAACAACACACAACAAAAAGGCGGGAGTCGCCCCCCGCCTTTTATTTTTCACGCCAGGCTATCAGAAATGCGTGTTAACGCTAACAAACCAGGTGCGGCCTGACTCGTTGTACGTTTCCGCGCCTGCGCCGTACATATACGATTTCGTTGTGTCGTTACCGGTGGTCTGCGCGTTGCCTGCGCGCCAGTGGCGTTTGTCGAAGAGGTTATCCACGCCCGCCGTCAGGCTGACATTTTTGGTCGCATCCCAGGTGCCGCTCAGGCCAACGATGCTGTAAGGACTCACTTCGTTGGTTTCGCTGCCGGTCGCGCGCGCGCCTTTGTAGTTATAGATCTTCGGCTGCTGTTTGCCGTACCAGGTGAACGTGGACTGCACGGAGATATCCTGGCGAATCTGCCAGCTCAGCGTCGAGTTCAGCGTATATTCCGGGATAATCGACAGTCGGTCGCCGGTGGTTTTGTTCTTGCTTTGCAGCATGTAGGTGAAGTTGTTGGTCCAGTTCACCGTGTCGCTGACCGGCACGTTGAGGCTGCCTTCCAGGCCTTCCACCACCGCCTTCGGCACGTTTTCCCACTGGTAAACGTCCGTTGTCGCTTTCGACGCTTTGCCGACAGGCGAGTAGCCCGCTTCAATCTTGTCGCGATAGTCGTTACGGAACCAGGTTACCCCTGCCAGCCAGCCGTCGCGTTTGAACTCCAGGCCCACTTCTTTATTGATGCTGGTTTCCGCTTTCAGGTCGTCGTTGCCCATCAGGTAACAGGCGCCGGCGCTGGCGTAGCAGCCCTGGCCGCGGCTGTAGAGAATGTAGTTCGGGTTGGTCTGATACAGGCTCGGCGCTTTGTAGGCGCGGGCGATGCCCATCTTCAGCGTAATATCGTCCGTCAGCCCCTGGGACAGGTTCAGCGACGGGCTCCAGTTATCGCCGACGATAGTGTGATGGTCAAAGCGCAAGCCCGGCGTCAGCATGGTGCTGTCGGTCAGCTCCATATTGTCTTCGGCGAAGAGCGAGAAGATTTCCGCTTTGGAGTAGGGGCTGCGGTTGGTGGCGTTCACGCCGCCAATGGTGCCGCCTTCGGTCAGCGACTGGGTGTTGGACGCCAGGTCCTTCATGCGCTGCTGGTTCCACTCGGTGCCGAGCGTCAGGTTCTGGTTAACGAGCAGATCGAGCGGCAGGTTGACTTCGCTGTGCAGCAGCACGTCGCTCAGATCGATATTGGAGAAATTCTCGTTGGAGAAAATCCCTTCGGTGCCGCCCGCCAGACCTTCGTTTTTGCGCGAGTTGCGGGTGTGTTCGTACTGCGCATAAGTATTGGTGGTGATGCCGTTGTCCCAGCCGCCGTTCCAGGTCAGCGAGTAGTTCTGGCGATAAAGCCGGTTGGTCTCTTTACCGTAATTCTTTTTCACCAGCGCGTTGGTGTTGGTGTTCTGCGTATCACCGGCATACAGGTTGCCCTGACGGCTGTATCCCGCCTCCAGCTCCAGCGAGTTAAGCGGTGCGAAATCCCAGCGCAGCTGGCCGTTAATATCCTTGTTAATCACACCTTCACGCCCGGCAGGCACGGTGTTGGCGTAGCTGCCGGTACGTTCAGACTCATGCCCTTTGTTGATGTCCCAGGCGTCGGCCTGGGTTTTATCCAGGTTGCCGTACAGGCGGAAGCTAAAATCGCCGCCGAGCGGGCCGGTCAGGTTGAAGTTGGTGCGTTTGGTGGCGCCTTCGTCTTTGTGCTCCGGCGCGTCGAGATAGGTATTCCACGAGCCATGCCATTCGTCGCTGCTGCGTTTGGTGATGATATTCACTACGCCGCCCGCCGCGCCGTTGCCGTAGCGCGCCGCCGCCGGGCCGCGGATCACTTCGATGCGCTCAATCATTTCCGGCGGTACCCAGGCGGTGTCGCCGCGGGTATCGCGCTCGCCGCGCCAGCCCAGACGCACCGAGTTGCGGCTGGTCACCGGTTTGCCGTCAATCAGGATCAGGGTGTTTTCCGGTCCCATGCCGCGAATATCAATCTGGCGGTTGTTTCCGCGCTGGCCGCTGGTGGAGTTGCCGGTCAGGTTAACGCCAGGCATGGTGCGGATGAGTTCAGAAACGTCGCGCGCAGGCGGGTTTTTACGGATTTCATCTGCGGTAATGGTGGAAACGCCAGGCGCCTGCAGGTTTTGCTGGGCGGCGGTAACCACAATGGTGTCATCACCGGCGGCGGGAGCTGCTTCGCTATCAACAGCAGCGGTCTGCGCGGCATTTGCCGACAGCGCAACGCCATAGATTCCCATGTTGATTAACATCGCGAGGGAATAGTGGATCTTCTTATTCATTTTATGTCCTGCTTTTCTGCGCTGCCGACCATATGTTCCGTACCCAAAGGGCGTGGCGCAGCGTGGATAATGCCCGGTGCGGCCTGCAATGCGTCACTCATCCTGGAGCGATGAGGCCAAAACATCAGGCGGTTTTCGTCATTTTCTGAATACCTTATGCGCTTCCCACAGCGCGCCCATACGCTATTGCAAATGCAAATAATTATCAATAATATTATCATGAATTTCTTGGCGGTAACGGCTTTTGCCATGATTAACAAGGGGTTAATAAAGTGACGGCGCACACAACGGGAAGTGAAGCCTGGTGGCAGGCGAAACAGGCGCAGGGTATCCCTGACATCGTCTGCGGGGCGAATGGCGAGTGTAAAGTGACCTTCTGGTGGCGAGATCCGGCGGGGAACGAGGAACGCTCGCGCGTACAGCGCGTCTGGCTCTATATCACCGGCCTGACCGATCACCATAAGCCTTCCCGGCCGCAAAGTCTTACGCGCGTGCCCGGCACCGACGCCTGGCGCTGGCAAATCACCCTCAACGCCCGCTGGCGCGGCAGCTACTGCCTGATCCCCTCTGAGCGGACGGATGACTTCGCCCCCGAGGTCTTTGCCGGCGAGGCGCCAGACCGCGCGGCGCTGCGCGCAGGCTGGGGCAAACTCTTGCCAGGCGCTATCGCCGACCCCTTCAACCCGGCCCACTGGCGCGGCGGACGCGGCCACCCGGTCTCGGCGCTGCATCTCCCCGCCGCGCCGCCGCAGCCCGGATGGGATAAGCCGCAGACGCCTCATCACCCGCCGCGCTGCATTCAATGGCGCAGCCATCGCCTTGCTAACAGCCGCCGCATATGGGTTTTCACCACCGGTGAAGCGCAGCCTGAGCAGCGCCCGCTGGCGATTTTGCTCGACGGCCAGTTCTGGGCCGAGAGCCAGCCCATCTTTCCCGCGTTGCAGGCGCTGACTAACGACAAAATACTGCCGCCTGCGGTTTACCTGCTTATTGATGTCATCGACACCGTTCACCGTAGCCATGAGTTGCCCTGCAATGCCGATTTCTGGCTGGCGGTGCAGGAGGAGCTGTTGCCGCAGGTGCAGGCCATCGCGCCCTGGCGCGATGAAGCGGCGACCACGGTGGTGGCGGGGCAGAGCTTTGGCGGCCTCGCCGCGCTTTACGCCGGGCTCAACTGGCCGCAGCGCTTTGGCAACGTGCTGAGCCAGTCCGGCTCCTTCTGGTGGCCGAACCGCGGCGGCGAGCAGGACGGCTGGCTGGTGGAGCAATTGCTCGAAGGCCGGCTCGACGCGCGGCCGCTGCGTATTTTTCTTGAAGCGGGCATTCATGAGCCGCTCATTTATAAGGCCAACCAGCGCCTTTATTCCTTACTACACACCCAGCAACCGCTTTTCTGGCGTCAGGTTGACGGCGGACACGACGCGCTTTGCTGGCGGGGCGGGTTGACGGAAGGGCTGTGCGCGCTCTGGCGTCCGCTTACCGAACCGCAGGCGCGTATTTAAAGACAGGAGTATGTATGGAATTTGCAAATCCCTTCGATGACCTGCAGGGGCGGTTTTACCTGCTCGAAAACAGCGACCGGCAGTTCAGCCTCTGGCCGGAACATTGCCAGCTGCCGCAAGGCTGGCGCGTGGTGTGCGAACCTCAGTCGCAGGAAGAGTGCCAGCGCTGGCTCGCCGCGCGTTGGCAGACCCTTCAGCCAGGCCATTTTGTCCCCGTCGCGAGCGAGTAAACCATGACCGATACAATCCTTTCCCCGGTGACGGAACAGCAACGCGAACTGCCGCTGGCGGCGGCGCAGCCCGGCATCTGGATGGCGGAGCAGCTTTCCGACCAGCGCAACGCCTGGAGCGTGGCGCACTATGTTGAGCTTAATGGCGAACTTGACGCCGCGCTGCTTGCCCGCGCCATCGTCACGGGCATGGCGGAAGCCGACACGCTGCGGATGCGCTTTGAAGAGCGCGACGGCGTGGTCAGCCAGCGCATCGACCCGCACTTTATTTTCCGCTCGCCCGAAATTATCGACCTGCGAAACGACGCCGCGCCGGAGCAAACCGCGCTGGCGCACATGCGCGACGACCTCGACCAGGATCTGCGCGTTGAGAGCGGCAAGCCGCTTTATCATCACGCCCTGCTGCGCTTAGCCGACAGCCGCTGGTTCTGGTATCAGCGCTATCATCATATGGTGGTGGATGGCTTTAGTTTTACCGCCATTACCCGCCGGATCGCCGATATTTATCGCGCCTGGCGCAAAGGCGAAACGCCGTCGCCTTCGCCCTTCACGCCTTTCGCCGAGGTAGTGGAGGAGTATGCCCGTTACCAGCGCTCCGACGCCTTTACCCGAGACGCCGCTTTCTGGGCGCAGCAGCTGAGCGAGCTGCCGCCGCCCGCCACGCTCTCTTCGCACCCGCTCACCGGGCAGAGTGCCACCACGGCGCTTATCCGCCGCACGGTGCGCTTTGACCCGCGCGCATTCAGCCAGCTGATGCGCCAGGCAGGCGCGCTTTCCCCGGCCGATATGGCGCTGGCGCTGGTTACGCTGTGGTTAGGAAGGCTGAGCGGGCGGCGCGATTACAGCGCAGGCTTTATCTTTATGCGCCGCATCGGCTCCGCGGCGCTGACTGCGACCGGCCCGGTGCTGAACGTGCTGCCTTTCGCGGTGCGTGTTGCGCCGCAGCAAACGCTGCCCGCTTTTGCCGAAAGCCTGGCGAAGCAGTTAAAGCGGCTGCGCCGTCATCAGCGTTACGACGCGGAGCAGGTGCTGCGTGACGCCGGGCGCGTCACTCAGGAGGCGCCGCTCTATGGCCCGGTGCTGAACCTGAAGATGTTCGACTACCGGCTGGATTTCGACGGCATTGAGGGCATTACCCATCAGCTTGCCTCCGGTCCGGTGAAAGATATCGAGATTGCGCTTTATGTCGACGAGCAGGGCGCGGTCGCCATGGAACTGCTGGCCAACGCTGAACGCTATGACGAAACGACGCTGGAAGGGCATCTGGCGCGCCTGCCGCTTTTACTTGCGCAGTTTGCCGCCGATGCGCAGCGTCGCTGTATCGACGCGGACTTGCTGCTGCCTGCGGAAACAGAGCAGCTTCGGCAGGTCAACGACACCGCCATGACGCTGCCGGTTGAGACCTTAAGCAGCCTGCTGGCGCGTCAGGCGAGCGCCACGCCGCAGGCGCCAGCGCTGGCGGATGAACACTATCAATTCAGCTACCGCGAAATGCGCGAGCAAGTGCTGACGCTCGCGGCTGAACTGATAGCACAGGGCGTACGTCCCGGCGACGTGGTGGCGGTGGCGCTGCCGCGCTCGGTCTTTCTTTCCCTCGCCTTGCAGGCGATTGTCGAAGCGGGCGCCGCCTGGCTGCCGCTTGATACCGGCTACCCGGACGACCGTCTGCGCATGATGCTGGAAGACGCCGCGCCGCGGTTGCTTATCACCACGCCGCAAGAGCAGCCGCGCTTTAGCGGGTTGCCGGGGCTGAAAAGCGTCTGCTACACCGAACCGCTTGACGTCAACGCACCGCAGGAGCTTCAGCTTTCGCGCCCGGAGCACACGGCTTATGTGATTTTCACCTCCGGCTCCACCGGCAGGCCGAAAGGGGTGATGGTAGGCCAGACGGCTATCGTCAACCGCCTGCTGTGGATGCAGAACCACTATCCGCTTGGTGCGGATGACGTGGTGCTGCAAAAAACGCCGTGCAGCTTCGACGTTTCGGTATGGGAGTTCTTCTGGCCGCTGCTGGTGGGCGCACGCCTCGTGATGGCGCCGCCGCAGGCGCATCGCGATCCCCAGGCGTTGCAGGCGCTGTTCACCCGCTGGCGAGTGACCACCACGCACTTTGTGCCCTCTATGCTCGCCGCGTTTGTCGCCTCGCTGACAACGCCAGAAGCCGTGGCTGCCTGCGCGACGCTGCGCCAGGTTTTCTGCAGCGGAGAGGCGTTGCCTGCCGGGCTTTGTCGCCAGTGGGAGCAACTGACCGCCGCGCCGCTGCATAACCTTTACGGGCCGACGGAAGCGGCGGTGGACGTGAGCTGGTATCCCGCTTTCGGCGACGCGCTGGCGAACGTCACGGGCGCCAGCGTGCCGATCGGCTTCCCGGTCTGGAATACCGGCCTTCGCATTCTGGATGCGGCGATGCGCCCGGTGCCGCCGGGCATTGCCGGCGATCTCTACCTCACCGGCATTCAACTGGCGCAGGGTTACCTTTCGCGACCGGACCTCACCGCCAGCCGCTTTATTGCCGACCCGTTCGCCCCTGGCGCGCGGATGTATCGCACCGGCGACGTGGCGCGGTGGCTGGCGAACGGGGCGGTGGAATACCTGGGCCGCAGCGACGACCAGCTGAAAATTCGCGGTCAACGCATCGAGCTGGGTGAAATCGACAAAATAATGCAGGGTCTGCCGGACGTGGCGCAGGCGGTGACCCACGCCTGCGTGCTGAATGAAAACGCGGCGAACGGCGGCGATGCGCGCCAGCTGGTGGGCTATCTGGTTTCCGCTTCCGGCCTGCCGCTGGATACGGCTGCGCTGCGCGAACGCTTAAGCGAGCTGTTGCCTGCGCATATGGTGCCGGTGTTGCTGATTCAGCTGCCTTCGTTGCCGCTCAGCGCTAACGGCAAGCTTGACCGCAAAGCGCTGCCGCTGCCGAAGGCGCAGGCCAGCGCGACGGGGCGCAGCCCAGCGCCGGGTCTTGAGACGACGGTGGCGAAAGCGTTTTCTGCACTGCTCGGTATCGACATTGACGACGCGCAGGCCGATTTCTTCGCCCTCGGCGGCCATTCGCTGCTCGCCATGCGGCTGGCTGCCGAGCTTAAACGCACGCTGCGTTTGCCGGTAACGGTAGGCCAGGTGATGACCGCATCGACCGTGGAAAAACTGGCGGCGCTGCTCGCAAGCGGCCAGAGCGAGGCGCAGGCGGAGCAGGCCGGGTTTGAGGCCGTGCTGCCGCTTCGCCAGGGGAGCGGCCCGACGCTTTTCTGTTTCCATCCCGCTTCCGGCTTCGCCTGGCAGTTCAGCGTGCTGCAGCGCTGGCTCGACCCGCGTTGGTCCATCACCGGCATCCAGTCGCCGCGACCACAAGGCCCGATGCAGCAGGCGGCGTCGGTCGCTGAGGTCTGCGACGCGCACCTCGCCACGCTGCGCGAACTGCAACCCCGCGGTCCTTATTATCTCTTCGGTTATTCCCTTGGCGGCACGCTGGCGCACGGCATCGCGGCGCGCCTGAAGGCGGCGGGTGAAGAGGTGGCTTTCCTTGGGCTGCTCGACACCTGGCCGCCGGAGTCGCAAAACTGGGCGCAGAAGGGGGCGAATGAGCTCGACCCGGCGGTACTGGCGGAAATAGAGCGCGAGCGTGAAGCGTTTATCGCCGCTCAACAGGGGCAAGGCCCCGCGCGTCTGTTTGAGGCTATCGAAGGCAACTACGCCGACGCGGTGCGCCTGCTGGCGACAGCGGAAAGCGTACGTTTTGACGGTAAAGCGACGCTGTTTGTGGCGCAGCGCACCGTCACGCCGGGCATGGATCCGCGCCAGGTCTGGGCGCCATGGACGCGCGAAACGGCAATTCACCCGGTAGACTGCGCGCACGTGGATATCATCAGCCCGCAGGCGTTTGAGGCGATAGGGCCGGTGTTGAAGGGCATTCTGGGGTAAGACGACGCCGTTCAGCGGGGCGCTGTTTTTTCGCTCGCGCTTGTGGGGAGAGGGGCCGAAGGTCGCTTAAGCGTTCAGGCGGTTTGTAGGGCGGGTAAGCGCAGCGCCACTCGCGGGTTTTCTCCCTCGCCTCTTTGGGGAAAGGGTTGGGGTGAGGGGGAAAAGCGCGAATCCCCCTACGGCCCCGTCACGCCAGCCGTGGATAGCCTTGCGCGATATCGTCGCCGGTAAACTGCGCTATCCAGCCTTCGGGGTTATCGAAAATGCGGATGGCGGTAAAGTGCGGCTCGGAGCCCATATCGAACCAGTGCGGCGTGCCGGCGGGCACCGAGATCAGATCGTTTTTCTCGCACAACACCTGGTAGACGTGGCCGTCGAGATGCAGACAAAACAGCCCCGCGCCTTCCACGAAAAAGCGTACTTCGTCTTCGCCGTGGGTGTGCTCGTTTAAAAATTTCTCGCGCATCACCGCTTTTTGCGGGTTATCGGCGCGCATGCTGATCACATCCCAGCTCTGATACCCTTTCTCCGCCACCAGACGGTCGATGGCGTGCTGATACGCCTTAATCACCGTTTCCGCATCCGGGTTGGCGCCCAGGTCATGGTCTGCCTGCCAGCGTTCGAAACGCACGCCCTGCGCGTTAAGTTTTTCGCGAATGGCCTCGGCGTCGCGGCTGTGGAACAGCGGCTCACCGGCCTCCTTATCGGTAAAAATTGTCAGTGCGCTCATAGAGAAGTTTGCTCCGGGTGAATGTCATCAAAACGGGAAACCTGGCGATGGCGGCTTTCATGGTCAGCCTCGCCGCGAATCAGCTGTATCGTCTGCCAGCCCGCTTCGCGCGCGGCGTCCAGCTCCTGGCGGATATCGGATAGGAACAGCAACTGATCCGGCGGCAACCCAATCTGCTCCGCTATGTTGCGGTAGGACTGCGTTTCCCGCTTCGCGCCAACGTGCGTGTCAAAATAACCGCTGAAAAGCCCAGTAATATCACCTTCGTCGCTGTAGCCAAATAACAGTTTCTGCGCGGCGACGGAACCAGAGGAATAAACATAGAGATCAATCCCTTGTGCTTTCCATTGCCGCAATGCGGGCGGCACGTCCGGGTAAAGGTGGCCGGTAAAATCGCCGTTGACGTAGCCGTCGCGCCAGATGTGTCCCTGCAGCGCTTTCAGGGCGGTGGATTTGCGATCTTCCTCCATAAAGCCGAGCAGCACGGCAGTCAGCGCATCCGGGGTCGCCTGCGGCTGTGAAATTTCCGCCCGTAAATCATCCAGGATTGCGCGCACGGGGTCGCTATCAACGCCCGCCTGAACAAAGCTTGCCAGCCGCTCGCGAGCGTACGGGAACAGCACGTTATGCACGAAACGAATGTCGCTGGTTGTGCCTTCTATATCGGTAACAATGGCGCGGATCATCTTCTCTCCAGCAGCCTGCGCTGCATTTCGCATTCAAATAAAAATTCCAGCCCTTCCAGATGACGCTTCGCTTCTTCCACGCTGCGTCCCCAGCAGGTTAGCCCGTGGCCGCGCAGCAAAAAGCCGTAGCGCAGCGGGTTTTCGCGGCTGTAAGCCTCAATGCGCCCGGCCAGCGCGTCGATATCCTGGTCATTATCAAAAAGGGCGATGGGCAGAGTATCAAGATGGGTCGTCTGGCCGCTGAGCGATTTCTGCATTTCATAGCCGCTCAGGCGCAGTTCGCCGCTTTTTTCTACGCGTGAAAGCACCGTCGCGTTAACGGTATGCACGTGCAGCACGGCGGCGGCGTCAGGAAAAAGGCGGTAAATAAGGGTATGCAGACCGGTTTCGGCGGAGGGCTTGCGCCCGGACGGCGCCTTGTTAGTGGCTATCTCCACTTGCAGGAAATCCGCCGTCGTCAGGCTGCCTTTATCTTTGCCCGACTCGCTGAGCCAGCACCAGCGGGCGTCTTCGCGCACCGACATATTGCCGCCGGTGGCCGGAGCCCAGCCTTTGGCGCCTATCCAGTGGCACGCTTCAACAAGCGCGGCCAGTTGCAGGTGTTGTGTCATAGCTTTCCTTGTGGCGTGGTGGCGGAAGGAATAATGTTATGGTTTAGACGTCTAAGCGTCTTGATTGCCAAAGCTTAACATCGTGTTATAGTGGCGGCAACACAGGGTAAACAGAAACAGGCGCAAAAGGTTAACCAATAATGAGCATTAAGCCTTTGATTCCCGAGAGTAAACTGCCTTCTCTCGGCACCACGATTTTCACCCGGATGAGCGCACTTGCGCAGCAGCATAACGCGATTAACCTTTCCCAGGGGTTCCCCGATTTTGACGGCCCGCGTTACCTGCAGGAGCGGCTCGCTTACCATGTGGCGCAGGGCGCTAACCAGTATGCGCCGATGACCGGCGTGCAACCGCTTCGCGAAGCGATTGCCGACAAGACCGCAGCGCTTTACGGCCACTATCCCGACCCGACAAGCGATATCACCGTAACGGCAGGCGCGACAGAAGCGCTTTATGCCGCCATTACCGCGCTGGTGCGCCCGGGCGATGAGGTTATCTGCTTCGACCCAAGCTACGACAGCTACGCCCCGGCGGTGCAGCTTGCAGGCGGCGTGCTGAAGCGCCAGGCGTTGCAACCGCCGCATTTTCGCGTCGACTGGGCGCATTTCGCTTCGCTGCTGAGCGAGCGTACGCGGTTGGTTATCCTGAACACGCCGCACAACCCTTCCGCTACCGTCTGGCAAAAAGAGGATTTCGCCGCGCTGTGGCAGGCCATCGCGGAGCGTGAAATTTATGTCTTAAGCGATGAAGTGTATGAGCACATCTGCTTTGCGAAAGAAGGGCACGCCAGCGTGCTGGCGCATCCGCAGCTACGCGAGCGCGCCATCGCCGTCTCCTCGTTCGGCAAAACTTTTCATATGACCGGCTGGAAAGTGGGCTATTGCGTGGCGCCTGCGGCGATCAGCGCTGAGCTGCGCAAGGTACACCAGTATTTAACGTTCGCGGTGAATACGCCCGCCCAACTGGCGATTGCCGATATGCTGCGCAGCCAGCCGGCACATTATCGCGAATTGCCGGCGTTCTATCAGGACCGTCGCGACCGCTTTGTCCAGGCGCTGGCGAACAGCCGTTTTGAGATTTTGCCCTGCGAGGGAACCTATTTCCTGCTGGCGGACTACAGCGCTATCTCTGACATGGACGATGTCAGCTTTTGCCAGTGGCTGACAACAGAGGTAGGGGTAGCGGCTATTCCGCTTTCGGTCTTCTGCGCCGATCCGTTCCCGCATAAGCTTATTCGCCTCTGCTTCGCCAAGCAGGAAGCGACGTTGCTCGCTGCGGCGGAAAAACTCGCCGCCATTTAACGCGCTCCCCGGTGCAGGCCGGGGTTACGCGTTTCGCGTTGCGAAATAGCCTTCGATATCGGCGATAAGCTGCGTAACGGCGGGGTTAGCCAGCGCGGCGCGGTTCCAGGCCATGTAATATTCCACTTTCGGCAGCGTAAAGGCGGTCTCCAGGCGCTTAATCGGGAACAGCGATTTGTAACGTTCGTAAGTAGAGCGCGGCAGGATCCCCACCAGTTCGCTTTTGCTTATCATTGCGAGAATCGACATGGCGGAATTGCTGCGAAAAGCTATCCTGCGCTCCGGCAGCGCCTCGTCGGTTTTCACATGGAAATCTTTTTGCCCCTGGCCTGTGCCCTGAAACAGAGTGAATTTCTCCTGCGCCAGCATCACGGCATCGGTTTTTTCCTTCAGGCGCGGATGTTCCATGCCGCACACCAGCACCGTCTCTTCGCTATAACAGGATTTGCAAATAATGGAATGGCTGAGAATAGGCGTCAGTCCAATAATCACATCCGCTTTGCGATAAATAAGCAGGTCTTCCGCCGTCTCATTTTTTAGCGCTGAATCGTAATGAATCAGCTCGTAATCGCTTTGCTGAAAAAACTTTTCCGCAAGCGTCGGGAAAAAATCGATAGCGAGCGACTGGGCGCAATAAATAACGAAACTTTTGCGCAGCGGCGCGCCCTGCATGATGTTGATCGTCTGCTCCAGCTGATTAAGGTTATCCTCAAGATAAATATGCAAATTTGTGCCTACGGTGGTAGGGCTAATGCCTTTGCCGGAGCGGATAAACAGCGGATCGTTGAGCTGATTGCGCAGGCGTTGTAACGACTGGCTGACCGCCGAAGGGGTAAGAAACAGCGCTTCAGCCGCTTTGCTGACGCTGCGATGCAGGTAAATACATTCGAAGATGACCAGCAGATTGAGGTCAAACTTTTTTAAATCCTGAAGATTAGCCATTGCCAGCCTCAGCAATTACAAAAAGCGTTTCGCGCTTCGTTAATTTATTTTAAGAGCATAGCTGAGTTTATAAAAAGTGCGCTGGCAATGCGCCCCGCTTTGTTTTTTATCAATAATACATAGATTTATTTTCCCATCATGGCGGCAAACTTCTCTGCATCCGGCAGGCCTACCACCTGTTGCAGCACATTCTCTTCATTCATGTAATAGATAGCGGGAGTGGCGTTAGCGCCAAGCTCATCCATTAATTTCTGATTCATGTTAACCGCCTTCGCCTGCTCCTCGGGTACGCGCGTCGGCAGCGCCGGAGCCGTTTTACCGCCGGATTGCTCGAACGCCCGCCAGGCTTGCGCCGGATCTTTGGCGCGCAGAATGGCGGCGGCGTAAGCGGGGCTTTCCGGTTTTATCACGCCGACTAAAAGCGTGCGCAGCTCCACTTTGCCAGACTCAACCCAGGGGCGCGCCTGCTGCCAGAACTGGCGGCAATATGGGCAGAAAGGATCGGCGAAAACGTAGATTTTGCGCGGCGCGTCGGCCTTACCGTCGCTTATCCATTTCGCTTTTTCCAGCCGCTGCCACATTTCGCGCCCGGCAGGCACGTAGAGCTCTTGCTCAATGCGTTTTTCGCTCAGGTTGACGCCTTTATCATCGTAGAGGTACCCGGAAATAGCGTGCTTGCCGTCCGGCGTCACGTAAATGGTCACGCCCATCTCCTGGTATTTACCCAGATACCCTGTCATGCCGTTAGGGCCTGGAAAGGTTTTGATAATGGTAACACCTTGTTTTTCTATAGCTTTCACCGGGGCGGGCAGCTCCAGCGCGCTGGCGCAGAAGGGCAGGGTTGAAAGCAGTAGCAGGCGTTTCATAATAAAATCCTTAACGTTAAAGCGGGCGCAGGATATTGATAAGCGATTCCTGTCACAGTCATAGGCAGGAGTTTTCATCGTCCCGATTGCCCTTTGAAAAAGGGAGTGTTTTAATCGCTGGCGCTGCCGGTGCCTTTTGGTAGGCTCGCGTTGCGCTGAATTTCGTTGCGGGGTTTACCGCTAAGAAGGCTGCCCTGCGGGCGGCTTTTTTGTTTTTCGCGTTACGCTTGCGTAAAAGGCAGCACATGGCAGGCGTTGGCCTGGTTTAGTTCACAAATCGGTTAGCGGTGGGTTGTTAGCTATCACTTATTGATTTGATAATGCAAACGCATTGGCACCAATCAATAAACTTCGATAACTTACACACATCGAAAACACGGAGGAAGTATAGATGTCCTTGATTAATACCAAAATCAAACCTTTCAAAAACATGGCGTTCAAAAACGGTGAATTCATCGAAGTTACCGAGAAAGACACTGAAGGCCGCTGGAGCGTATTCTTCTTCTATCCGGCTGACTTTACCTTCGTTTGCCCGACTGAACTGGGCGACGTTGCAGACCACTACGAAGAACTGCAGAAGCTGGGCGTAGACGTTTACTCCGTTTCTACCGACACCCACTTCACCCACAAAGCATGGCACAGCAGCTCCGAAACCATCGCTAAAATCAAATACGCGATGATCGGCGACCCGACTGGCGCCCTGACCCGTAACTTCGAAAACATGCGTGAAGACGAAGGCCTGGCTGACCGTGGCACCTTCATCGTTGACCCGCAGGGTATCATTCAGGCCATTGAAGTTACCGCTGAAGGCATCGGCCGCGACGCGTCTGACCTGCTGCGTAAAATCAAAGCAGCGCAGTACGTTGCCGCTCACCCAGGCGAAGTTTGCCCGGCTAAATGGAAAGAAGGCGAAGCGACTCTGGCTCCTTCCCTCGACCTGGTCGGCAAAATCTAATTTTTCTTCGGCTTTCGCGTCATAGCTGTGTTGGCTTCACGTTCGCGCCCCGGTCACTTACTTTAGTAAGCTCCCGGGGACTTGAGCGCTCGCCGCCTTGCTCTGAAGCGAAAATCCTTTGAAAAATAGATGCTTTATATCGGGTGCAGTTTTGCACCCGATTTTTATCCCGCACACCATGATTCAAGTTGCATTCAGGCAGCCGCAAAAGGCAGCTTGCATGATGATGTTTTAAGCCCAGGAGATTAACAATGCTCGACACAAACATGAAAACCCAGCTCAAAGCCTATCTTGAGCGACTGACAAAGCCTGTTGAGTTGATTGCCACGCTGGATGACAGCGCAAAATCGGCAGAGATCAAGGAACTGTTGGCTGAAATCGCGGAACTGTCAGATAAAGTCTCTTTCAAAGAAGACAACACGCTGGCCGTGCGCAAACCTTCATTCCTGATTACTAACCCAGGTTCTACCCAGGGCCCGCGTTTCGCCGGTTCCCCGCTGGGTCACGAATTTACCTCTCTGGTTCTCGCGCTGCTGTGGACCGGCGGACACCCGTCGAAAGAAGCGAAAGAGATGCTGGAGCAGATAGCCGCGCTGGATGGCGACTTTGAGTTCGAAACCTACTACTCGCTCTCTTGCCACAACTGCCCGGACGTGGTGCAGGCGCTGAACCTGATGTCGGTGCTGAACCCGCGCATCAAGCACACGGCGATTGACGGCGGCGCGTTCCAGAACGAAATCACCGATCGCAACGTGATGGGCGTTCCGGCGGTGTTCCTGAACGGCGTTGAGTTCGGTTCCGGGCGCATGACGCTTGCGGAAATCGTTTCTAAAGTCGATACCGGCGCGGAAAAACGCGCGGCAGAAGCGCTGAACAAACGCGACGCGTTCGACGTGCTGATTGTCGGCTCCGGCCCGGCGGGCGCGGCGGCGGCGGTATACTCCGCTCGTAAAGGCATCCGTACTGGTTTGATGGGCGAGCGTTTCGGCGGCCAGGTGCTGGACACGGTGGATATCGAAAACTATATCTCCGTGCCGAAAACTGAAGGCCAGAAGCTGGCTGGCGCGCTGAAAGCGCACGTAAACGACTATGAAGTCGACGTTATCGACACCCAGAGCGCCACGAAGCTGATTCCGGCGGCGACTGAAGGCGGCCTGCATCAGATTGAAACCGCTTCTGGCGCCGTGCTGAAAGCGCGCAGCATCATCATTGCGACCGGCGCGAAATGGCGCAACATGGGCGTGCCGGGCGAAGAGCAGTATCGCACCCGCGGCGTAACGTACTGCCCGCACTGCGACGGCCCGCTGTTTAAAGGTAAGCGCGTAGCGGTTATCGGCGGCGGCAACTCCGGCGTGGAAGCGGCGATTGACCTCGCAGGCATCGTTGAACACGTTACCCTGCTGGAATTCGCGCCGGAAATGAAAGCCGACCAGGTGCTGCAGGATAAAGTGCGCAGCCTGAAAAACGTCGACATCATTCTGAACGCCATGACCACCGAAGTGAAAGGCGACGGCACCAAACTGACGGGTCTTGAGTACCAGGATCGCGTGAGCGGCTCTATCCATAACCTGGAGCTGGCGGGCATCTTCGTACAGATTGGTCTGCTGCCGAACACCACCTGGCTGGAAGGCGCCGTTGAGCGCAACCGCATGGGCGAAATCATTATCGACGCCAAATGCGAAACCAGCGTGAAAGGCGTGTTCGCGGCGGGCGACTGCACCACCGTACCGTACAAGCAGATAATCATCGCCACCGGCGAAGGGGCGAAAGCCTCGCTCAGCGCCTTTGATTATCTGATCCGCACTAAGACGGCATAATCAAAAAAAGTAAGACAGCCTGCGCTGATAAAGCCGCCCTCCGGGGCGGCTTTTTTATTTTTAACGCAGAGGTTTGATTATTCCATCATGCTTGCGTCGCAGCGCTATCCGCCAGGAGGGCGCAGGCTGCCCACAATGCGGCGAACATGACGTTTCACTGGCCTTACGCAGGCTCAATTAGACATGCATCTCAGCGCTGCGCTGTTCACCAGGATTATTCTTAAACCGCCAATACCCCAGCGTAGGTAACAGTGCAAGCTCGCGGCTACCCCGTCTACCCTTGAATAATTGCCGGGCTCATCGCCTTGCGACACCATTCACTTATCCGCCAGGAGGTCGACATGAAAGCGCTGACGTACCACGGCCCTCATAATGTCAAAGTTGAAAACGTCCCGGATCCCATTATCGAAGCGCAGGATGATGTGATTTTACGCGTCACCGCCACTGCGATTTGCGGCTCCGATTTGCACCTTTATCGCGGCAAAATCCCTCAGGTGAGCCACGGCGATATCTTCGGCCATGAATTTATGGGGGAGGTGGTAGAGACCGGTCGCGACGTGAAAGACCTGCGTAAAGGCGACCGCGTGGTGATCCCTTTTGTTATCGCCTGCGGCGAATGTTTTTTCTGTAAGCTCCACCAATACTCCGCTTGTGAAACCACCAACCCCGGGCGTGGCGCCATCCTTAACAAAAAAGAGATAACGTCGCCCGCCGCACTCTTCGGCTTCAGCGGCCTGTATGGCGGCGTGCCGGGCGGCCAGGCGGAATATGTACGCGTGCCGAAAGGCAACGTCGGCCCGCTCAAAGTGCCGCCGGTGCTTTCGGATGACAAAGTGCTGTTTCTCTCCGACATTCTGCCTACAGCCTGGCAGGCGGTAAAAAATGCGCAGGTTGGAAAAGGCTCCAGCGTTGCTATCTTCGGCGCCGGTCCGGTGGGCTTGCTCTGCGCCGCCTGCGCCCGCCTGCTGGGGGCGGAGCAGATCTTTAGTATCGACCACAATAATTACCGCCTGGCATTCGCCAAAGAACGCTACGGCGCTATTCCTATCAACTTTGACGATAACGACGATCCGGCCGCGTTTATCATCGAAAACACAACGGGCAACCGCGGCGTTGACGCCGTCATTGACGCCGTCGGGTTTGAGGCTAAAGGCAGCCTGACCGAAACCGTGCTGAGCAACCTGAAAATTGAAGGCAGCAGCGGTAAAGCGCTGCGCCAGTGCATCGCGGCGGTGCGCCGCGGCGGGGTAGTCAGCGTGCCGGGCGTGTATGCGGGCTTTATCCACGGCTTTCTGTTTGGCGACGCCTTCGACAAAGGGCTGACGTTCAAAATGGGCCAGACGCACGTTCAGGCATGGCTGCCGGAGCTGCTGCCGTTAGTTGAAAAACGGCTGCTGACGCCCGAAGAAATCGTCACCCACTATTTACCGCTGGAAGATGCGGTGCACGGCTACAAGGTTTTCGAGAAGAAAGAAGAGGAGTGCCGCAAGGTCATTCTTGTGCCGGGCGCCGCCACGCCGGAAGCTGCCCGCGAACGCGCAAGCGCGCTTAGCAATACGCCGCTGGAGCCGCTAAACCCGGTACAGCCGTAACCCGTCGCGCCGCTGCATCGTCAGCGGCGTTTTTTTGCCTGTCCAAAGCAAAAGCGCTGAAGGTTCGCTGAAGGGCGCGCCGCGTCGTAAACGCTCGATAAAAACGGAAAGAGGATGCGGGGCATCCTCTGAACAGGCTTAGCGGTGGTACTCGCCCGCCGCTTCAGGCTGGTAGAGCAGCTCAAGCACTTCAAGATGGGTTTCGCTGCCGTCCGGCAGCGGCCAGCGGATGGCGTCGCCCACGCGCAGCCCCAGCAGCGCCGCGCCCACTGGCGCCATAACGGAGAGCTGTGACGTGCTGTCGGTCACCTGCGCCGGGTAAGCCAGGGTGCGCAGATAGACCTCGCCGCTGGTCAGATCGCGAAATTTGACCTGGCTGTTCATGCTCACCACATCGGCGGGCAGCGCTTGCGGGCGGCAGATCTGCGCGCGGTCAAGTTCCTCGTTTAACGCCTGAGCGACAGGCAAACCGGCGAAGGCGGGCTTCTCAAGCAGCATATCGAGACGCTCGGCGTCGAGTTCGTTAATGATAATGGCAGGTCGGGACATATTTACTCCATGTCGATACTTACGGCCAGGCCGCTAAAAGGTGTCCAAAGAAAAACCCCCACCGCCAAAACGATGAGGGTCTCCTTGAGGGGATGATACTGAGCCGCGCCCGCCGTTTAAAGTGACTCAGCTCACAGAACGCGCCTTAGAGCAGCACGCTGCCAATAGCGGCCAGGACAAAGGCGATGGAGCCGAGCAGGGTTTCCATAACAGTCCAGGTTTTCAGCGTGGTTTTCTCGTCCATCTCCAGGAAGCGGCCCACCAGCCAGAAGCCGGAGTCATTCACGTGCGACAGCACGGTCGCGCCGCCTGCGATGGCGATAACGATAAAGCAAAGGTCGAACTGGCTTAAGCCAGGTGTGGCCTGCACCATCGGCGCGACCAGCGCGGCGGTGGTGGTCAGCGCGACCGTTGCGGAGCCCTGCGCCACGCGAAGCGCGGTAGAGATAACAAACGCCGCGAGAATAACGGGCATGCCGGTATCGGAGAGCACGCCCGCCAGCGCATCGCCAATGCCGCTTGCGCGCAGCACGCCGCCGAACATGCCGCCCGCGCCCGTCACCAGAATAATGCCGCAGATGGGGCCGAGCGCGCCGTCGCAAATTTTCTCCAGATGCTGGCGGCTGTGGTTGCGGCTAAAGACCATCAGCGCAAAGAAAACGGTGATAAGCAGCGCCACCGGGGTTTTCCCGAGCATGCGCAGGAAGTTGACCACCGTATTGTCGGCGCTTACCCAGCCGAGCACTTTGGCGGTGTTCAGGCCGGTATCAAGGAAAATCAGCGCCAGCGGCAGCAGCAGGATAGTGAGCACCATGCCGAAAGAGGGCGGACGGTGGTCTTTATCCATTTCCACGTCGCCCAGGAATGAGGTGGGCAGCTTCACATTAAATTTTTTACCGGCATAGAGACCGAACAGGTAGCCGCCGATGTACCACGTAGGCAGGGCGACGATAAGCCCCAGAATCACCAGCAGGCCGATGTTGGCGCCGAGCAGCTCGCTTGCGGCGACCGGGCCCGGATGTGGCGGCACCAGCGCATGCATAACGGCAAACGCGCCTGCCGCCGGGAAGGCGTATTTCAGCGTTGAGCCGCCGAACTGTTTCGCCACGCTGAAGATAATCGGCAGCATCACGACCAGGCCTGCGTCGAAAAAGATAGGGAAGCCAAACAGCAGCGAGGCGATGCCGAGGGCGAACGGCGCGCGATGTTCGCCAAATTTATTAATCAGCGTATCGGCGAGCACTTTCGCGCCGCCGGAAACTTCCAGCAGGCGGCCAATCATCGCGCCAAGGCCTACCAGCAGCGCCACGCCTGCAAGCGTGCTGCCAAAGCCGGTCAGAATGGTCGGCACGATTTTATCGAACGGCACTTTGGTGACCAGCGCCACCACGATGCTCACCAGCGTCAGGGCCAGAAAAGCATGCACCTTAAAGCGCATGATGAGCACCAGCAGAAGGGCCACTGCGGCGGCGGCGATACCGAGCAGGGTCCCTGCGCCGTAAACAGCAGTTATTTCCGTCATCTTTATTATTTCCTCAGAAGTAGAGTAGAGAGGCGGAGTGCCGGAGCGTTGCCTTCTCTGATACCGGTAACATGATATCGGTAACATGCAAGGTAATGTAAATAACCCTCGACATGTTTATTAACAATTTGCGACAGACTTCAAACTCCGTCTTTTATCCCGTAACCGGTCCGGAAAGGGTAAATAGTAGTCGTAAAACCGCTCTCTGCCTCTCGCCGCGGCACTGCAAACGTCTCATAGTCCATCTCGCCGTTTTTTGCGCAGCTTTTTTTTATGAAATGCGCAGAAATGTCGGCCATATCCAGCTTTTAAGCAGCGAATATTCATGATCTTTGCCGCTTAACGCTTTCATTAACTAGCTTTTTTATAGGTGATTTTCTGTACACCTTTCCGATTACGGCGGCGCAACGCCACCTCTGTCTGACTACAGCTCATAAGAGGAAATGATGAAAAAGCTGACGTTAAGTGTCATAACCGTGGCGCTGGCGGGAACCAGCCATTTCGCTTTTGCCGATACCCTGCGCATGGAATGTCCTGTTTCACCCGGCGGCAAACAATATTGCCAGTACATCAAAGAGCGGTTTGAAAAGCAGACCGGCAACCAGCTTGAATTTATCGAATTCCCGGCCGCTTCGGATGAAAAGCTGGCGTTGCTCCAGCAGCTTTTCGCCGCGAAAGATGAAAAAGCGGTCGACGTGTTTGAATCCGACACTATCTGGGTGGGGCTGCTCGATAAGCAAACGCTCGACCTCACCGACGCGATGGGCAACCAGAAAGATCAGTTCTTCGAAGGGCCGTGGCAAAACGACACGGTTAACGGCCGCCTGAAGGCTATCCCTAACTACATCGACACCGGCGTGCTCTTTTACCGCAAAGATTTGCTGGAGAAATATAACGAGCAGCCGCCCAAAACCTGGGAAGAGATGACGCGCATCGCGACCAAAATTCAGGCCGAAGAGCGCAAGGCGGGCCGCAAGAACTTCTGGGGATACATTTTCCAGGGCAAATCTTACGAGGGGCTGACCTGCAACGCGCTGGAGTGGGTGCAGTCTTACGGCGGCGGTTCTTTTGTCGATGAAAAAGGGAACGTGACCATCAATAACGAGAAGGCGGCCCGGGCGTTTGATATGGCGAAAAGCTGGATCGGCACCATCTCGCCGAAAGGGGTGCTGGGCTACAAAGAGGAGGAGTCGCGCACCGTCTTCCAGAATGGCGACGCGCTCTTTATGCGCAACTGGCCTTACGTCTGGCAGCTCTCGCAGGCGCAAGACAGCCCGCTGAAAGGCAAAGTCGGCGTCGCGCCGCTGCCAGCAGGCGAAGGGGGACAGAGCGCCACGGCGCTGGGCGGCTGGCAGTGGTCGGTTAACGCCAACACCAAAAACCCGCAGGCGGCAATTGAACTGCTGAAAATCCTCACCGATGACGATTCGCAGAAAACGCGACTGAAAATCATCGGCCATGCGCCTACCCGCGTCGCGCTTTATGAAGATAAAGAGGTGCTGGCCATGGCGCCGCAGCTCACCATGTTCCGCGATATTTTCGCCAAAGCCGCGCCGCGCCCGGCGACGGTGACCAAAGCCCAGTATCCGCGCGTTTCCAACGCCATTTTCAACGTGACCTTCAGCGTGCTGAACGGCAAAGAGGATGGCAAGAAGGCGGCGGCGGACCTGGAGCGGCGGCTTAACCGGGTGAAAGGCGCCGGCTGGCGGTAAGGTTTTGCCGCAATAGCCCCTCGCCATGCCCCTCTCTCCAACGGAACGAGGTAACCGGCAGGGAAGCGAGGCCCATTTTTCTGGGCTTTCGCACCAGGGGAGAGGGCCGGGGCGAGGGGCCTGCCCGGACAAGATAGCCGTTGTTTCTCTGACTACGGAGCGCTTATGAAATCCGATAGCCTTACGCAACCTGTTACTGCGCCTGCCCGCAAGCTCACCTGGCATCAGCGCCGCCGTCGCGTGGCGTGGGGGCTTATCCTGCCGGCGCTGCTGTTGCTGGCGCTGGCGGCGGGCTGGCCGCTCTTTCGCACCATCTGGTTTAGCTTTACCAACGCCATGCTGGATAACCCCGGCGAGTATGAAATGGTCGGCCTCGCCAACTATTATGCGATGCGCGACGACATCGCCATTGGCGTGCTGAGTGACCCGCTCTGGTGGCAGGCGGTAGGCAACACCCTGTGGTTTACCTTCACCTCAGTGGCGCTGGAGCTGCTGCTCGGCATGCTGCTGGCGCTGCTGATGAATGAAAAATTCCGCGGCCAGGGGTTGGTGCGCACCGCCATTCTGGTGCCCTGGGCGATCCCTACCATCGTCAGCGCCAAGATGTGGGGCTGGATGTTCCACGATCAGTACGGCGTGGTGAACGACCTGCTTGGCGCCATTGGTCTGCCTTCCCATCTCGCCTGGATTGCCGAACCTTCGCTCTCCATGTGGGCGGTGGTAATCGCCGATGTCTGGAAAACGACGCCGTTTATGGCGCTGATGCTGCTTGCCGCGCTGCAGCTTATTCCGGCGGATCTCTATGAGGCGGCGAAGGTGGATGGCGCGAGCCCGTGGCAGCGCTTTAAGCGCATCACGCTGCCGCTCATTATGCCCGCTCTGGTGGTGGCGCTGATTTTTCGCATCATGGACGCCATGCGCGTCTTCGACCTTATCTATGTGCTGACCTCCAACAGTGAGGCGACGATGTCTATTTCCGGCTATGCCCGTGAGCAGATCGTCTCTTATCAGGATATGGGCGTCGGCTCGGCGGCGTCGGTGCTGGTCTTTATGATGGTGGCGGGCATTGCCGCCTGTTTTATCCGCGTTTCACGGCTTAACGAGAAGGAGAAACGCTGATGAAGACCACCCGCTGGCAGCGCAAGGCGGCGTTTAAGGCGCTGATTTTCTTTGGCGCGCTACTTGCCTGCTTGTTCTGCGTTTTTCCGTTTTACTACGCCATTCTTACCTCGCTGCGCACCGGCCAGGAACTCTTCCTGCCTTCCTATCTGCCTACTGGCTGGCACTGGGATAACTATGTGGTGGCGCTGGTGGATAACGGCATCGCCCGCAGCCTGCTTAACTCGGTGCTGGTGGCGACGGTGACGGTGGGGCTCTGTTTGCTGGTCTCCATTACCGCCTCGTTCGCCCTGGCCCGTGTGCCGTTTCGCGGGCGCAAGGTGCTGCTGTTCACCATCCTTTGCGTATCAATGTTCCCGCAGGTGGCGGTGCTCACCGGCATGTTCGAACTGGTGCGCTTTCTCGGGCTTTATGACTCGCTCGGCGCGCTGGTGCTCTCTTACACCACCTTTTCGCTGCCCTTTACCGTCTGGGTGCTGACCACCTTTATGAAGTCGATTCCGGTGGAGCTTGAAGAGGCGGCCATCGTCGACGGCGCGAAAACCGGCACCATTATTCGCCGCGTTTTCGCGCCGATACTGGCGCCAGCGCTGGTCACTACCGGCCTGCTGGCGTTTATCGGCGCGTGGAACGAATTCATGTTCGCGCTCACGTTTATTATCTCCGGCGACAAGCGCACCGTGCCGGTCGCCATCAGTCTGTTTAGCGGCGCGTCGAGCTTTGAACTGCCGTGGGGCAGCATTATGGCGGCCTCGGTGGTGGTGACGCTGCCTATCATCATCCTGGTGCTGGTGTTCCAGAAACGCATCGTCAGCGGCCTGACCAGCGGCGCGATTAAGGGGTAAACCATGGCGCAATTACGCTTAGAGAAAATACAAAAACGCTACGGCTCCCATGCGGAGGTGATCAAACCGCTCGATTTGCAGATCAACAGCGGCGAGTTCGTGGTGGTGGTGGGGCCGTCAGGCTGCGGAAAGTCAACGCTGCTGCGCCTGGTGGCGGGGCTTGAAGAGATAACCGACGGCGACATGTTTATCGATAACGCGCGGGTCAACGATGATTCGCCTTCCGAGCGCGGCATCGGCATGGTTTTTCAGTCTTACGCGCTCTACCCGCATATGACGGTTTACCAGAATATGGCCTTCGCGCTGGAGATGGCGAAGCTTTCGCAAAAAGAGATAGACGAGCGGGTGCAGGAGAGCGCGCGCATTCTGCAACTGGAGCACCTGCTGGACCGGCGGCCGAAGGATCTCTCTGGCGGCCAGCGCCAGCGCGTGGCGATAGGGCGGGCGATTGTCCGCGAGCCAAGCCTGTTTCTCTTCGACGAGCCGCTCTCTAACCTCGACGCCTCGCTGCGCGTGCAGATGCGCATGGAGATTGCGGCGCTGCACAAGCGCATTAACGCCACTATTCTCTACGTCACTCACGATCAGGTTGAAGCGATGACGCTTGCCGATCGCATCGTGGTGCTCAACCAGGGGCGAATCGAGCAGGTCGGCACGCCGCTTGAGTTGTACGACGCGCCGCAAAACGTCTTCGTCGCCCAGTTTATCGGCTCGCCTAAAATGAATCTTATCCATGGCAAGCTCTTGCGCGGCGGCGAGTTTGACTGCGAGGTGGAGCTTGAGAATCGTCAGCGCATCCGGCTGCCGGTGGATGCGCGCCGGGCGGGCGACGGCGAGGCGGTGCGGCTTGGCATTCGCCCGGAACATCTGGAGATAGTGGATCTCGCCGGGGCCGATGTGGAAGGGGAAGTGTTGTTCGTCGAACATATGGGCAACGAGACGCTGTTGTACGTTAACGGCGGCTACGGCGCAGAACCGCTGGTGATGCGCCATACTGAAAGGCTGGAAGTGCAGCCCGAACAGCACGTAGGGCTAAGGCTTTCACCCGAGCATTGCTATTTATTTGATAGTTCGGGCGTGGCGTTTCCACGGCTGAAGATCCCGCAACAACGGCACTGACTGAAGGGAGCGCGATGAAAGCAATCGACAAGAAATGGTGGCACAACGCGGTGGTCTACCAGATTTACCCGCGCAGTTTTATGGACGCCAATGGCGACGGCGTGGGCGATCTGGCAGGCATCATCAGCAAACTCGACTATCTCCAGCAGCTTGGCATTAACCTTATCTGGCTCTCCCCGGTTTACAAATCGCCGATGGATGACAACGGATATGACATCTCTGATTACGACGATATCGCCGACGAGTTCGGCACCCTGGAGGAGATGGAGCGGCTGATTCAGGAAGCGAAGGCGCGCGATATCCATATTCTGATGGATCTCGTGGTGAACCATACCTCGGACGAACATCCCTGGTTTATTGAAGCGAAAAAGGGCACGGATAACCCTTACCGCGATTTTTACATCTGGCGCAAACCGGCGCCGGACGGCGGGCCGCCCAATGACTTCCGCTCCTATTTTGGCGGCAGCGGTTGGGCGTATGACGAGGCGAGCGGCGAATATTATCTGCATCAATTTTCAGTGCGTCAGCCCGATCTCAACTGGGACAACCCCCGCGTGCATGAAGAGGTGCATGCCATGATGAACCGCTGGCTCGATCGCGGCATCGGCGGTTTTCGCATGGACGTTATCGATCTTATCGGCAAAGAGGTCGATAAGCAGATCATGGCCAACGGCAAAAACCTGCACCTGTTGATCCGCCAGATGAACCGCGCCACGTTCGGCCCGCGCGATTCCATTACCGTCGGGGAAACCTGGAGCGCCACGCCGGAGGATGCGCTGCTCTACAGCGACCCGGAGCGGGAAGAGCTTTCCATGGTCTTTCAGTTCGACCATATCAAGCAAACCTGGGATGAAGTGCACGGCAAATGGCGCAGCCGGCCGTTTGAGCTTTGGCGTTTCAAGCAGAGCATTGACACCTGGCAGACGGCGCTCGCCGACCGCGGCTGGAACTCGCTTTTCTGGAGCAACCACGACCTGCCGCGCGCGGTGTCGAAATTCGGCAATGATGGCGAATACCGCGAAGTGTCCGCCAAAATGCTCGCCACCGCGCTGCACTGTCTGAAAGGGACGCCCTATATCTATCAGGGCGAAGAGATAGGCATGACCAACGTGCGCTTCTCGACTCTTGAAGAGTACCGCGACATCGAAAGCCTGAACCTTTACCGCGAGCGCGTGGCAAGCGGGGTGGCTCACGATGAAATGATGACCGGCATCTACGCCAACGGGCGCGACAACGCCCGCACGCCGATGCAGTGGGACGCCAGCCCCAACGCGGGCTTCACCACCGGCACGCCGTGGCTCGGGGTGAACCCCAACTATGAAACCATCAACGTCGCCCAGGCGCTCAGCGAGCCGGACTCCATTCTCTGGCACTACCAGAAGCTGGTGGCGCTGCGTAAGCAGTATCCGATACTGGTCTATGGCGATTATCAAATGCTCTTTGCCGACCACCCGGAAGTGTTTGCCTGGGTGCGCCGCTACGAGGGCGAACTGCTGTTGGTCATTAACAACTTTTTCGGCAACCACCTCACGCTGCCCATTCCTGAGCAGATGCAGAGCTGGCACGGCGACTGTTTAATCAGCAACTACGCGCCCCGTGATCAGCTGGCCGTGAGCCTGGAGTTACAGCCGTATGAATCTTTTGCGCTGCTTATTCGTAATGGGGAGGCTTAATGGGTGAGGCAATCACGCCGGTGCGCGAGCGCTGGTGGAAAGAAGCGGTGGCTTATCAGGTCTATCCGCGCAGCTTTAAGGACAGCAATGGCGACGGCATCGGCGATTTAAACGGCGTGACCGAAAAGCTGGATTACTTAAAAGATCTTGGCATCGATCTCATCTGGATCTGTCCGATGTATCGCTCGCCGAACGACGATAATGGCTACGACATCAGCGATTATCACGCCATTATGGAAGAGTTCGGCACCATGGCTGATTTCGACCGTCTGCTGGAAGAGACGCACGCGCGCGGCATGCGGCTTATCCTTGACCTGGTGGTGAACCACACCTCCGATGAACACCCGTGGTTTCTTGAATCACGCGCATCGAAAGATAACCCGAAGCGCGACTGGTATATCTGGCGCGACGGCAAAAACGGCGCGGAGCCGAATAACTGGGAATCCATCTTCAGCGGCTCCGCCTGGGAGTATGACGAGACGACCAACCAGTATTTCATGCACCTCTTTAGCCGCAAACAGCCCGATCTCAACTGGGAAAACCGCGAGATGCGCACGGCGGTCTACGAAATGATGCGCTGGTGGCTCGACAAAGGCATCGACGGCTTTCGCATCGACGCCATTTCGCACCTGAAAAAAGAGCCGACGCTTGCCGACGTGCCGAACCCGGAGAACTTGCCCTATGCGCCCTCGATGGTCAGCCATCTGAACTATGACGGCCTGCTCGACTATGTGGACGATATCTGCGGCAACGTTTTTAACCACTATGACATCGTGACCGTGGGTGAAATGAACGGCCTGGACGCGGTGCATGCTGAAGAGTGGGTGGGAGAGAACCGCGGGCGGCTCAATATGGTGTTTCAGTTTGAACATGTGCGCCTGTGGGAGCCGCAGGCGGGGCTGCGGCCAACGCCCGCCGTGCTGAAAAAAATCTTCACCAGCTGGCAGGAGGCGCTGGAGGGCAAAGGCTGGAACGCGCTCTACGTGGAGAACCACGACGTAACGCGCATTACCTCGCGCTGGGGCGATACCGAGCATCACTGGCGCGAAAGCGCTACCTGCATCGCGGCGATGTACTTTCTGATGCAGGGCACCCCTTTTATCTACCAGGGGCAGGAAATCGGCATGACCAATACCCGCTTTGCGAGTCTTGCCGATTTCGACGACGTGTCGGCGAAAAACAAAGCCAAAGACCTTAAGCGGATGGGGATGAGCGATGCGGAAATTATTGCGTTTCTTACCCGCACCGGGCGCGATAACTCGCGCACGCCGATGCAGTGGGACAGCTCGCCGCACGCGGGCTTCAGCACCCACCAGCCCTGGCTTAAGGTAAACCCGAATTTTGAAATGATTAACGTAGAGAACCAGCTGCACGATCCGCAGTCGGTGCTCAACTTCTATCGCCAGATGATCCACCTGCGCAAGCGGGAAAAAGCGCTGGTTTATGGCCGCTACGACCTGCTGTTGGACGATCACGAGCAGATTTACGCTTACAGCCGTCTCTACGGCGACGAGCGCTTCGTGGTGCTGTGCAATATGTCGGGCAAGGCGGCAGTCTGGGATGAAGAGGCGTTAACGCTTGAGGGCGCGCAATGCGTGCTGGCGAACGTCGCCGAGTGGGAAGAGGGCTACCGCCTGCGCGCCTGGGAAGCGCGAGTTTATAAATTCAGCTGATTTTCCGGATATTCAGCGGCAGCCAAAGGTTGCCGCGTTTTTATTTCTTATGGCTGTAAACACCCTCACCATCGCATTAATTAAATAATCACATTCAGTAATTATATTGTTTTTGATTAATCTGCTGTGCAAAGTCATTATTTGCGCTGAGTTTGATCTACCTCTAAAGAATTATTCCCTTCGATTTTCCCTTTCGTGACCGATGTTAATACCGCCAGCGTTATATTTCGCGACACTGCCTGCAATTAATAAGCCCTTGCAGGGACAGCCGCGGCGATGCAGCCCGAGCTTATTAGCTTTATCGCCGGGCCCCCCTTTTCCAGGCGCAGATAAAAACAGGTTTCCGCTATACCATCACAGCGGAAAGGCGAAATGACGGTTTAAGGAGTTACCCATGCGTCTTGTTGTGCTAATCGCGGCGACGTTCGCTGCCGCCGCCTTGTGGACGTTGCCTGCCGAGGCGCGGCTTAGTGACGACCAGGTCAAAGCCCAAATGATTAAGGAATCGATAGCGGATTATTCCGGCAACTGCCCGTGCCCTTATAACAGCATGCGCAACGGCCGCAGCTGTGGCGGGCGCAGCGCCTGGAGCCGACCGGGCGGCGAATCGCCGCTGTGCTATAAAGAGGACATTACGCCAGCAATGGTGAAAGCCTGGCGCGAGGCCAACGAGGGATAAAAACGCAAACGCCAGGGCGGCGTTGCGCCGTGCCGCCCTGCAAACGTCTTCGGCTTAACCTCTTGCCGAAGCGCGTCTTGTCTTAATAGCCCACTTCATCCAGCACAAACTGCTTGCCGCAGTTGCCCGGATGCGGCTGCGGGGCAAAAGAGGCGGGCGAGAGCGGGGCGTTGATGCTCGCCGCGTTAAGGGAAATCTGCATTTCGGTCAGGTAGGCAGGGTTGCCGTTGCAGGTGAGTTTCACCGCTTTCACGCTGCCGTTGCCCCAGGCTCTGGCCAGCGCTTTATCAAAATCCGCCCGGCGAATGGTTTTACCGTAGTTGTCGGCAAGGAAAGCACCGAGCGCGCTCTGCTTAATTTCGCCATTCAGGCGCACCATGGCGCCGAAATAGGCGTCCGGGTCGAAGCCGAAGCAGACGCCGTGCTTGGCGTATTCGTAACGCTCAAGACAGGAGTCGCCTCCGGCGCCGGGCATCACTTCGCTCAGGCGTGCGGCGGATTCCAGCGACAGCCCGGTTTCCGCGGCGGCGCATTTTCTGGCAGGGCTTACCATCGGCATATCCGGGATCGGGCGAGTGGCGCAGCCATAGCGCATCCAGCGTCGTTCATCGACGCCCCGCGCGGCGATAGACTTCGGCAGGCCGGGCCACAGGCCGTGCGCGGTCAGGTAAGTGCGCTTATCGTCCTGCTCTTTTTGCGTGCTGCACTCCTGAGGTTCGTCCCGCTTGCGGTCATGCATGCTCTGGCAAAAGCCGGTTTGCCAGGAGAGCGCCAGCACGTAGCGGTCAAAATCCTGATATTTTTGCGCCACCAGCGGCTTCGCTTCCGCTATCAGCGGTTTCGTTTCCGCCGCCTGGGCGATATGCCATCCTGACAACATCAGCCCGCAAAGGGCTACGTTTCGCATCCTGAACATTCTGTTTCTCAATATTTGAAAGCGTTTAATTATTACTATTTATTTAAACACAAAAAGCGCCCACAGGCGCTTTTCATCACGACAGGTGTTACTGCGCAAGCGCGGCGGAAGGCACCAGCAGCTGGGTGGCGATAATCACCACGAGCAGGCCTACGACAACCGGGACTGACGTGCGCTTCACCACTTCAAAAGGCGAGATTTTTGCCATCCCGGCCACTGCGACCACGACGCCTGAAACCGGTGAAATGGTGCGGCCAAGGTTTGAGGCCTGCAGCATAGGAATCGACAGGTAGGCGGGGTTGATGCCGGAGCTGTGGGCAAGTTTCGGGATCATCTCCACGAAGGCATAAAACGGCGCGTTGCCGGAGCCGGTCGTCATGGCGGCGAGCATGGTCAGCGTCACCAGCACCAGCATCAGAATAATGCTGGCGGAGCCAAACGAGGTGGCGATAGAGATAAGGCTTTCGATAAAGCCGATGGCGCTTAACCCCTGAGCGAAAACGCCGGCGGCGACCAGCAGGATCACCACGCCTGCAAACGCGTCCGCCATGCCGCGATAGGCGACCTCAAGCCCGGAAAAGACCTTTTGCGTATTGAAGCCGCGAAAAAATTCGATCAGCGCGCTCAGCAAAATGCACAGCACCAGAATCGTGATGATATGCAGTTGCGGCCCCCATTTGCCGTCGAAAATCAGCACCCCGAGGATAGGCGTAAAGGGCAGGATGGCGTAAAACGACGGCGCCGTGGTTTCGATGTCGCTAACGTCCAGCATCTCGTGGCTTACCTGCTCTTTTTTATCGAGATAGCGCTGCCAGAAAAAGTGAGCAATCGCCATGGCGATAATCGCGGCGATGGAAATCGGCAATGTGGTTTTAAACGCGAAATCGATAAGCGGCATTTCGGCGGCTTTAGCGGCCAGCACCACGTCACCGGAGGTGGGCGAAAGAATGATCGCCGCAGGCGAGGCGCAAATGGCGGCGGCAGCGCCGCGGCTGATGCCGACGTTCACCATCACCGGAAAGAGCGTGGCCATAAGCAACACGCCAAGGCCGGTTGCTGAAGAGACGGCGAGCGACATCAGGCAGGCGACGAAATAGGCGGCAATCATCAGCAGATAAGGGGAGTTGATGTAGCGCAGCGGCTTTGACGCGAGCTTAACCACCATATCGTTCGCGCCGATGTGGGTCATGTAAGCGGCAAATCCGCACAGCATCATAATCATCATGCCGAGATCGCCGCCGCGGCTCATCAGCAAGATTTTGACATATTCGACGATATCGGTGGCGGTATAACCGGTGGACTCGCTGCTGGCCGGTAAAACCTGATGACCCATCAGCGCGCTGATGATTAACAAAAGCAGGCCGCCGACAAATAACACGCCGGTGGCGGAATAGCCTTTAATGATATAACGCGCCACACCGGCAATGACGATGACGCCGATAAAAAGCTCCAGAAGTATTTGCATAAATTCCTCTGCTAATCGCGGCCCGCGACAGGGCGCCCGAATAACAAGTCATAATAAGAAAGGGGGAAGAAACGCAACGAATGTGCCTAAATCTTCAACGCGTTTAGCTGATAAAAATCAACGAAAAGCGTGGTTGCGTGCAATTTTGTACCGTAGCTGAAAAGGTAAGTAAATAATTATACGGGCCAGTTTCACCTAAGGGAGGTTATTAGCGTGCGTCAATTGTTAGCGAAGAGGTAAATAATGTCGTGGGGAAAATGGCCTGAATGTTAATTAAAGGTGTTTTTTAGCGGGCCGTATGCAAAAGCCTTAAAAAGGCGTGTCTAAGTGAATCTCGCCTCGTTATACTCCCGATAATTTCTATTCATAAAGTGAATGTATGCCGACGCTGTTTGCCAGAATCAAAAGTCTGCGCGCGCTCCGTCAGCACCTGTTAAGGCTGCTGCTGGCGCTGGGCTTTTTGTTTATCGGCAGCCAGCTTGCTCTCGCCTCCCATGATTGCGGACTGGCGATTAGCGGCGATACGGTCATGGCGCAGCACATCGGGCATCTGCAAAGCCCGGCGATGCCCGACGCTCATGCCAAATCCCCCGCCTGTGAAAAACACTGCGTGCCGGATCTCGCGCAAAAAGAGACCGTGCATCTCTCTCTTACGGCGCTGCCGGTTGCCGATACGCTGGCTGTGGCGCAGCCGCCTTGCCCGCCCGTTATCGCTTCTCACTGGTCGCTTACCCCTCCCGCAGCAGGGCCGCCGGCAACGCTTCGTTTTTGCCGGTTTCGCGAATAGATCCAGAACTGTCGTGCCTTTACCGGGCTCAGGCCCTTTTATCGACTGAATTCTGGAGAAAATTATGTCTCGCTTACTGCTTTGCATTTTACTGGCGGCCGTTGCCGCGTTGACTTCCTTTTCCGCGTTTACCGCACCGCATCATGATATGCATCAGATGGCGTCAGCTGACGCGCCCGTGTACGCCTCTCAGGGCATTGTGAAGAAGGCGGACGCGCAAAGCGTCGCTATCGCCCATCAGGCTATTCCCGCGCTTAACTGGCCGCCGATGACCATGACGTTCGCCCAGCCCGCCACGCCGGTGGCGCTAAAACCGGGCGATGCCGTGGCGTTCACCTTCCGCCAGACGGCCGGGGGATATCAGCTCCTTTCCGCAACGCCTGCGAAGTAAAACGGAGGCGTAATGAAATCAACAACCCTGAGCCTCTGGCTCGCAGGGGGCGTGCTCGCCTGCGTCTGTTTCGCCGCAGAGGCGGCGCCGTGGACGCTGGAGCAAACCCTGAGCGCCGCACAGCGCTACTCCGCCGGGCTTTCCGCCAGCCGCAACGAAGAGCGCGCCTGGCGCGCCATGGCGGACTCGGCGCGCGAACTGCCGGACCCGAAACTGAAAGTGGGTATTGAAAACGTCCCGGTGGAGGGCGGCAATGCCCGTCGCTTCACCCGCGACGGCATGACCATGCAGCGTATCGGCGTAATGCAGGAGTATGTCAGCGGCGAAAAGCGCGAACGTAAAGCCCAGACCCTTATCGCCGAATCTGCCAGCGTCCGGGCCAAAGCGGATGTCATTCTCGCCGCCCTGCAACGCGATGCGGCGCAGGCCTGGCTTGATCTCGCCCTGTCGCAAAAAGCGCTGCAGGCGGCGCAACGGCTGGTCGTGGAAACCGAACGCCAGCTGCCCGCACAAAAAGCGGGGGTCGGCGCCGGGGAAACGTCCGCCGCTTCCGTGGTGGAGCTGCAGATGGCGCTGGCGGCGCTTCGCGATAATGTCACCCTTGCTGAGCGCGACGTTACGCTTGCCAGAACGCGGCTGCTGCAATTAACGGGCGAGGAGATTACTGACGTGCGCGGTCCGCTGCCGCGCTATCAGCGGTTGCCCGCCGACCCTGCCGCGCTTGAACAGGCGGTCGCGCAGCACCCGGAGCTTGCGCTCGCCGCACGGGAAGCGGAGGTTGCGAAAGCCCGCTCCGCCCAGTCTGCGGTGGCGGCAAAACCGGATGTGGGCGTGGAGGTGTGGTATGGCAAACGTGCACAACGGGAAGAGGATATGGCGGGCATTATGGTGACCGTCGATCTGCCGCTGTTCCAGGGGCACCGCCAGCAAAAGGATTACGCCGCCGATCTCTCCCGCGCCTATGAGGCGAACGACAAGCTGGCGCAGGTGACGAGGGATGAGATAGCCCGGGTGCGCACGCTGCTTGCGGAGTATCAGGCTGCGCAGACGCTCTGGACTCGTCAGCGGCAGGAGATAGTTCCGCTGCAGCGCCAGCGGCTCGCTTTGCTGGAGGCGCAATATCGCGCAGGGGAAAGCGATATTGCCGCCGTGCTGGCGGCGCGGCGCGACGTGCTGAACAGCGAAACCAGCGCCATCAGCGCCGAAAAGACACTCGCCAGCCGCTGGGTTGCCCTTCGTTACCTCACTCCCGAGGCGTTAGCACAATGAAAAAATTAACCTTAAGCGCGTTAGCGCTCTCTCTGTTTATGGCGGCGGCGGGCTACTGGGCTGGTCGTGAGCAAGCATCTGAAGGCGCAAGCCAGAAGGCGGAGCGCCAGGTGCTCTACTGGTATGACCCCATGGTGCCAGGCCAGCGTTTCGATAAGCCAGGCAAGTCGCCTTTTATGGAAATGGATTTGGTGCCGCGCTACGCCGATGAAGAGACGCAGCAGGGCGGTGTGACAGTGGACGCCCGCCAGCAGCAAAACCTTGGCATGCGCACCGCGCCAGTCGAGCGGCGCGCGCTGGCGTCGCCTTTCTCCGCTTTCGCGACCGTGGAGCAGGATGAGCGCAGCGTGGAGGTGGTGCCCGCTACGGCGACCGGCTTGGTGGAAAAACTTTTTGTTCGCGCGACGGGGCAACAGGTTAAAGCGGGAGAGCCGTTGGCAAGACTCTGGATCCCGCAGTGGACGGCGGCCCAGCAGGCTTATCTGGCGGTGCGGCAGCTTGGCGACTCTGCGCTGAGCAATGCCGCTCGCGAACGGTTGGCGCTGCAGTTTATGCCTCAGGAGGTGATCGCGCTCGTTGAGCGCAGCGGCAAACCGCAACCGCGCGTGACCCTGCGGGCCAGCCGGAATGGGTATGTCACAAAACTTGAAACGCGGGAAGGGGCGCAGGTAGCGGCGACCGCGCCGCTGTTTGAGCTAGCAGGCCTGGACTCTGTCTGGCTGGTGGTGGATTACCCCGCCTCGCAAACGCTGGAGCCCGCGAGCGAAGTGGTCGCCCGCAGTGAAAGCTGGCCGGGCGAGTGGTTTACCGGTCGCGTAAGCGAACTGTTGCCGACGCTTGAGAGCGGAACGCGCACGCGAAAAGCGCGGGTGGTGTTGGATAACCCGCAGCAAAAGCTGCGGCCCGGCATGTATCTCACTGTGCAACGCGCTAAGGAAACGGCGGTTCCCTCCCGGCTGGCTATTCCCGAAGAGGCGCTCATCGAGACCAGCAACGGCGGTCGGGTGCTGGTGGCGCAGGAGGGGGGACGCTTTGCGCCGGTTAACGTGACGACTGGCGTGCATAGCGACGGTTTTGTGGAAGTGCTTGCCGGACTCAAGGAAGGAGAGCGAGTGGTCACTTCCGGTCAGTTCCTTATCGATTCCGAAGCGAGTTTGCGCAGCGCGCTGCCGCAAGAGGCTGCCATGAGCGCAAGCTATGCCGGCGAGGGCGTAGTGAAAGCGCTGGAAGCTGACAGCGTCACCCTCGCGCATGGCCCCATTGCGGCGCTTAACTGGGGGGCGATGACCATGGATTTCGCGCTTGCGCGCCCCGTTACGGGAATACAGGTAGGGGACAAGGTGACGTTTCATTTTACCGTTGATGAGAAAGCGGGAGCCGTGATTACCCACCTCATGCCTGCCGGGGAGGCGAAGCCATGATCGCGCTTGTTATTCGCTGGTCGCTGAAAAACCGTCTGCTGGTGCTGCTGGCGACGCTGGGGCTGGCCATTTGGGGCATCTGGTCTCTCATGCGGGCGCCGCTGGACGCCTTGCCCGATCTCTCGGATGTGCAGGTCATTGTGCGGGTGAGTTACCCGGGAAAAGCGCCGCAGATTGTAGAAGATCAGGTGACCTATCCGCTTACCACCACCATGCTCTCAGTGCCGGGCGCGAAGACCGTGCGCGGCTTTTCGATGTTTGGCGACGCCTATATTTACATCCTGTTTGAAGACGGCACCGATCTCTACTGGGCGCGATCGCGGGTGCTTGAGTATTTAAGCCAGGTGCAGTCGCAATTGCCCGCCCAGGCGAAAGCCTCGCTCGGGCCGGATGCCACCGGGGTAGGCTGGGTTTACGAATACGCGCTGGTGGATCGCAGCGGCACACATAGCCTTGCCGATCTGCGCTCGTTGCAGGAGTGGACACTGAGGTATGAACTCAAAACCGTTCCCAATGTGGCTGAAGTGGCGAGCGTGGGCGGGATGGTGCGCCAGTATCAGGTCGTTCTGCTGCCCGAGAAGTTGCGCGCGTTAAGCATCACGCATCAGCAAGTTATCGACGCCATACAAAGCGGCAACCAGGCGAGCGGCGGCGCGGTAGTAGAGATGGGCGAAGCGGAATATATGGTGCGCTCCACGGGCTATATTCAGAGCCTTGATGATTTGCGCGACACGGTGGTGATAAACCGCAACGGCGTGCCGGTGATGCTTGGCGATGTCGCCACCCTGCGTCATGGTCCGGAGATACGGCGCGGCGTGGCGGAGCTGAATGGCGAAGGGGAGGCGACGGGCGGCATCATCGTCATGCGTTACGGTAAAAACGCGCTGGAGACGATTCACGCTGTGAAGGCGAAGCTTGCTGATATTCAGCGCACGCTGCCGCAAGGCTTGGAGATTGTGCCGGTATATGACCGCTCGACGCTTATCGGACACGCTATCGACACGCTCACCCATAAACTTATCGAAGAGTTTATTGTGGTCGCGCTGGTCTGCACCCTGTTTCTGTTCCACTTTCGCTCGGCGCTGGTGGCCATGGTTTCACTGCCGCTCGGGATCCTGGGCGCTTTCGTGGTGATGCATTACCAGGGCATTAACGCCAACATCATGTCGCTTGGCGGCATCGCTATCGCTATTGGCGCGATGGTCGACGGCGCCATCGTGATGATTGAAAACATGCATAAAGTGCTTGAGCACTGGCGGCGGGAGCATCCGGAGCAGGAGCCGCGCGGCGGCGACTACTGGCGTATCGCCGCTGAGGCGTCGGCAGAAGTCGGGCCTGCGCTGTTCTGCAGCCTGCTGATTATTACGCTCTCGTTTATTCCGGTCTTTTCGCTGGAAGCGCAGGAGGGGCGTATGTTTTCGCCGCTCGCCTTTACCAAAACCTGGTCGATGGCCGTCGCTGCCGGGCTTGCGATTACGCTTGTGCCTGTGCTGATGGGCGCGTTTATTCGCGGGCGCATTCGTACAGAAAAAGAAAACCCGCTTAACCGCTGGCTTATCGCCGCCTACGAGCCGTTGCTCAATAAAGCGCTGGCCTGGCCGAAAGCGACGCTGGCGCTGGCATTGGCCCTGCTGCTGGTTACGCTGTGGCCGCTCAGCCGTCTCGGCAGCGAGTTTCTGCCGCCGCTGGATGAAGGCGATTTGCTCTACATGCCCTCCACGCTGCCCGGGATCTCGGCCCGCGAAGCGGCCCGACTGCTTCAGCAGACCGACCGGCTTATTAAAACGGTGCCGGAGGTAGAGAGCGTATTCGGCAAGGCGGGGCGGGCGGAGACGGCGACCGACCCGGCGCCGCTCACGATGCTTGAAACCACCATTCGCTTTAAGCCGCGCGCGCAGTGGCGTGCTGGTATGACCATGGACAGGCTGGTTGAGGAGCTGGACCGCGTGGTGCAGGTGCCCGGCATCGCTAACGTTTGGGTGCCGCCTATCCGCAACCGCCTCGATATGCTGGCGACGGGGATTAAAAGTCCGGTGGGCATTAAGGTCAACGGCAATTCGCTTGCGGATATTGAACGGGTGGCGCAGCAGATAGAACAGGCGGTGAAAAATGTGCCAGGGGTAACCTCAGCCCTGGCGGAAAGGCTGACGGGCGGACGCTACGTTGATATTTCCATCGACAGACGCAAAGCCGCGCGCTATGGCGTTTCGGTAAAAGAGTTGCAATCGATGGTGGAGAGCCTGGTCGGCGGTGACAATATTGCGCAAACGGTGGAGGGGCGGGAGCGCTACCCCATTAACGTTCGCTATCCGCGCGAATGGCGCGACAATGTGCAGAAGCTGCGCGAGTTGCCTGTAGTGACCGCAGGCGGCGCGCAGGTGACGCTGGGCGAGCTGGCGGAGGTAGCCCTTGTTGAAGGGCCGCCGATGCTGAGAAGCGAAAATGCGCGTCTTTCCAGTTGGGTGTTCGTTGACCTGCGCGGGCGTGATTTGCGCTCTGCCGTCGTCGCCATGCAGCAGGCCGTTGCGCAGCAGGTGAAACTGCCGCAGGGGGTGACGCTTGCCTGGTCGGGGCAATTTGAATATCTGGAGCGCGCCGCGGAAAAGCTGAAAATTGTCCTGCCGTTCACCTTACTGATTATTTTTATTCTGCTTTATATTACTTTTGGACGACTGAGCGATGCCCTGATAATTATGGGAACGCTGCCATTTTCGCTTATTGGCGGCATCTGGCTGCTCTGGTTGCTCGGATATAATCTTTCCGTTGCCGGGGCGGTGGGTTTTATCGCGCTGGCAGGCGTTGCGGCGGAATTTGGCGTTATTATGGTGCTTTACCTTAATCAGGCGATGCAGAAACAACGTACTTCGCAGGCGTCTGAAAATCAGGAACATATTAAAGCCGCAATTCATGAAGGCGCGGTGCTACGGGTGCGGCCCAAGGCGATGACGGTCGCCACCATAATGGCGGGGCTATTGCCCATCATGTGGGGCGACGGAAGCGGCGCAGAGGTGATGCGCCGCATCGCTGCGCCGATGATAGGCGGCATGGTAACCGCGCCGCTGCTTTCCATGCTGGTTATTCCCGCGCTCTATTTTCTTCTCCATCGAAATAAATAGTTTTTGACCGCTCCGCAAGGGGCGGTTTTTAGCGTCTCAGGGAAAGCGGGGGCGCTATGCTAAGCTGGTTTCGGATTAAGCTTGCTGCGGTTAAGGCATTATTTAGTTAGCCTTTGGTAAGGTTAGCCTGAAACATATTTTATAAGTAAGAACTTAATTGATGAAAAAAGCAGTAACCCTTCTTATTCCTCTCTTGTTTTCATTTGATAACGCCAGCGCAGCGGAAAACAAACGCCTGCCTAAGCCTTTTACCACGCTCAAGAAAAATATTGCGCAAACGTGGGGTGAGCCTGCGCACTATGACGGCTATCTGCCCGTTATCACCTGGCATGCGCGCTTCGCATACGATAAAGAGAAAACCGACAGGTACAATGAGCGTCCCTGGGGCGCCGGTTTCGGCCAGTCGCGCTGGGATGAAAAAGGCAACTGGCATGGGCTGTACGCGATGGCGTTTAAAGATTCTTTTAACCACTGGGAACCCATCGCCGGCTATGGCTGGGAAGCCACGTGGCGCCCGCTTGCGGATGATAATTTCCGGCTTGGGCTTGGCTACACCGTGGGCGTAACGATGCGCGAAAACTGGAATTACATCCCGATTCCATTGGCATTGCCCCTGGCGTCGGTAGGATACGGACCGGCGACGTTTCAGATGACTTACATTCCCGGAACCTATAACAACGGCAACGTCTACTTTGCCTGGTTGCGGCTTACGTTTCAGTAACCTAAAAAAAATTTGGCCTACGTCACACTTTAAACCCTGAAAAAACAAGGGTTAAAAGCGGGGTGGAAAAAAAGTTGGCGACTTTTATCACTTTTTAGCAAAGTTCGACTGGACAAAAGCCATCACAATTGATGTACTGATACCCGACACAGCATTTGTGTCGTTTTTTCATGTAAAGGTAATTTTGATGTCTAAGATTAAAGGTAACGTTAAGTGGTTTAATGAATCCAAAGGCTTTGGTTTCATCACTCCGGAAGATGGCAGCAAAGATGTGTTCGTACACTTCTCTGCAATCCAGAGCAATGGTTTCAAAACTCTGGCTGAAGGTCAGCGCGTTGAGTTCGAAATCACTAACGGTGCCAAAGGCCCTTCTGCTGCTAACGTAATCGCTCTGTAAGCGTCAGCAAGAATTTCAAAACCCGCCCACTGGCGGGTTTTTTTATGCCTCTTTTTGGCAGCCATCAATAAAACAAAAACGTTTTTAAGAAGGCGGCGACGACCAGTACGCTTAGCAGTACGGCCCCCAGGCTTTGCAAATTCTCTTTCATGGCGACACCTCAAAATGACGATGCCGCCATGGTGGCAGAGAAAGATTAAGGCTGGATTAAGAAGGCGGCGTTAATGGGCGCTGGCGGTGGAAAAGATCCAGAATGCGATCGCCGTCATCATAAACGAACCCGCCAGGTTTACCGCCACGTTCAAGGCGGCCCAGCCAAAACGTCCTTGCTGCAATAAAAACACCACTTCCGCGGAGAAGGTGGAAAAGGTGGTTAAGCCGCCGCAAAAGCCAGTGGTGATAAGCAGCTTCCACACAGGATCGATATGCGTCAGGCGGTTAAACCAGGCAAGCCCTGCGCCGATAATGAATGCGCCAGCCAGGTTTGCCGTCAGCGTGCCAAGCGGAATGGCATGATGCAGCGGATTAAGGCGCAGGCTTAGCCACCAGCGCAGCACGCTGCCCGTGCCGCCGCCAATAAAAACGGCCAATAAAATATTTACCACGTTAAGATCCATCAGCAGAAATTTCAGAAACTAAAGTCTACCGCCGCTCCGCACAGCCTGGCTATCCCCGATATACTCGTTAAAAAAGCGCACGGGAGAAAATAATGAAAATCGCTGTTGGGCAGTTCGCCGTTACGCCGCACTGGCAGAAAAACGCGCTGACCTGTGTGGAGATGATGGCTAAAGCGGCAAAACAGGGCGCCGATTTGCTGGTCTTGCCGGAGGCGCTGCTGGCGCGTGAAGACAGCGACCCGGATTTATCCGTGAAATCAGCGCAGACGCTGGATGGCGAGTACATACGCATATTGCGCGAGGAGAGCCGTAAGAACGCGCTCACGACGCTTTTGACGGTGCATGTACCCACGACCAGCGGAAGAGCGGCAAACACGCTGCTGGCGCTTAAGTGCGGCAAAATTATCGCACGGTACGAAAAGCTCCATTTGTACGATGCGTTTTCGGTACAAGAGTCGCGATGTGTCGACGCCGGTGAAACCGTTCCTCCGCTGATTGAAGTCGCGGGCATCAAAGTCGGATTAATGACATGTTATGACCTGCGCTTTCCTGAGTTGGCGCTAAGCCTGGCGTTAGCTGGCGCTGAGGTGTTGGCGTTGCCCGCCGCCTGGGTACGCGGCCCGCATAAAGAGCATCACTGGGCGACGCTGCTTGCCGCCAGGGCGCTTGATACAACCTGTTATCTGGCGGCGGCGGGCGAGTGCGGCAATAAGAATATTGGCCATAGCCGGATAGTAGACCCCTTCGGCATTACCATCGCCGCCGCCGCCGAGGAGCCGGAGATGATTTTTGCTGAGATTTCTTCGCAGCGGGTTGCGCAGGTGCGGGAAAGATTACCGGTGCTAAAAAACCGGCGCTTCGCTCCACCGAGTCTGTTGTGATGTTTTTTTACGCAACGCTTGATTCACCTTGTTACAGATTGCTATTGTGTGTCGGGCTCAAATGTCCGTTAATAAGTGCGGGCTTTCGGGTGGCCATTTAAGCGCCAGTTTTTTAAAGAAGGTATGTATGGGTGAAATTAGTATTACTAAGCTTCTGGTGATCGCCGCGCTGGTGATCCTGCTGTTTGGTACCAAAAAGTTGCGCACGCTGGGCGGTGACCTTGGCGCTGCAATCAAAGGCTTTAAGAAAGCGATGAACGACGACGACGCCAGCGCGAAAAACGCCCCGGCGGCTGACGCGTCCGCAGAGCGTCTCTCTCACAAAGAGTAACTGCGTACTGCCCGTTTAAGGGTATAAAAAAACCGGCGCTAAGCGGCCGGTTTTTTTGTGGGTGAAAGCCCGAGAGTAACAGGATGTTACGCTGTTATTTGACTTCCATCCCTTTCGCCTGCAAATCAGCATGGTAAGAGGAGCGCACAAACGGGCCGCAGGCTGCGTGGGTAAAGCCCATCGCCAGCGCTTCCGCTTTCATCTCTTCAAACTCTTGCGGACTTACGTAACGCTGTACCGGCAGGTGATGACGGCTCGGCTGCAGATACTGGCCCAGGGTCAACATCGTCACGCCGTGGGCGCGCAGGTCGCGCATTACCGCAACGATCTCTTCATTCGTTTCGCCAAGACCCACCATCAAACCCGATTTCGTCGGGATATCCGGGTGCGCTTCTTTAAAGCGTTCCAGCAGCTTCAGCGACCAGGCGTAATCGGCGCCCGGGCGTACCTGACGATAAAGACGTGGCACGTTTTCCAGGTTGTGGTTAAACACATCCGGCGGCGTAGCGGTGAGGATGTCCAGCGCTTTGTCCATGCGGCCGCGGAAATCGGGCACCAGCGTTTCGATTTTGATGCTCGGGTTTTTTTCACGAATCGCGCTGATGCAGTCCGCAAAGTGTTGGGCGCCGCCGTCGCGCAGGTCATCGCGGTCAACAGAGGTGACAACAACATAACGCAGGCCCATGTCGGCGATAGTTTGCGCCAGCTTCTGTGGCTCGTTAGCATCTGGCGCGACCGGTCGGCCGTGAGCCACATCGCAGAACGGGCAGCGACGGGTGCAGATAGCGCCCAGAATCATAAAGGTGGCGGTGCCGTGGTTAAAGCATTCCGCAAGGTTCGGACAAGAGGCCTCTTCGCAGACGGAATGGAGGCCGTTTTTGCGCATCGCCGCCTTAATTCCCTGAATACGGGTAGAGTCGGCAGGGAGTTTGATTTTCATCCACTCCGGCTTTCTGAGCAGTGCCTCGCGCTCTGTAACCACGTTTTTAACCGGGATAAGGGCCATTTTATCGGCATCGCGGTATTTCACACCGCGTTCCATCACAATGGGTTTACTCATAGCGTGCGTGTTCCAGTTGCGGATAACGAAGGAAAGCGTCTCAATTCAAGCAAACGTTGTATTTATCAACTATTTTTGAATTAACGGCACGCAGTATATCATTAGTAACAGGCAGAAATCAGCCTGCGGGCACGGGAAATAGAGAAAGAATTGTAAAATAGTTGTTATTTCGTGCCCTTATGTGGGTTAAACGCCTGTACGCAGGCGTCTGATATGCATGAGCGCTTATTCGTGCTTGCCGAAGCCTTCCACCAGCGTTTCTATGACGCTTTGCACCACCGGGTCGCGCAGGCTGAACTTGTTGTAATGCAGAGAAATATCCACGCCTTCATCAATCAAAATTTCACTTTTCACTTCGCTTAACTGGCAGCTCTCTTTAAACATTTCATACAGCCTGCCGGGCATAAAGCCTATCAGATCGCTGCTGCCGATGATTGCGGCGATGGTCACCATGTTGTAGCTGCTAAAGGTGACGTTGCGGTTGGGCAGCAGGGCATTAATTTGTTTGCGCAGGCTGCTGAGCGCTTCGTTTGGCATCATGATAAGGGTTTGACCGTAGCGCTGCAGCTGTTCCATGGAAACAGGCGCTTCGCTGCAGGGATGGCCGCGACGGCATACCATAACGACACGGTCTTTAAACAACACGTGGCTGCTCAGGGTGCGTGAGGACCAGGAGCTGGCGTCAATGACCAGGTCGGTCTGAAACTGGCTGAGCTGGGCTTCGGTATCGGTAAGCGGGATGTTGCGGATTTGCAGGTTAGGATTGACTTGCTGAATCAGTTGGTAAATTTGAGGGATAACCAACGCGCCCACCGAAGGCGAAGTGGCGATACTGAGCGTGCGCTGTTTGTCATGCTCGCCGTGGAAGTCGAGCGCGCCGAGAATCGACTCAAGCCCCTGGCTGATATACTCGTGCAAATGAGTGGCATATGCGGTCGGCGTAACGCCCTGGCCTTTACGGATAAAGAGCGGGTCAGGAAATATCAGCCGTAATTTTTGAATCGACTGGCTAATCGCTGAAGGCGTCAGGTTCAATATTCTGGCCGCGTTCACTATCCCTTTATGAACGTAAACCGCTTCAAAAATGGTCAGCAGGTTGAGATCGATATTTCGCAGCGTCTGGAATATTTGCGGTTTGTTCGCATCGTTTTTTCTGGCGCCGGGGTGCTCCGGGGGATGGTTGAATTCCACGCTACGCTCCAAATACAGTGATAAAACATATAATAAATTGATTATATTTATTAAATCTATGAATTGGCGATTAAGCAGACAATAAAGCCGTTGACGTGTCGTTTCACTATTTAAGTGAATAGGACTTTCCGCTAACGGCAAGCAGGAAAAACGATTTTTCAGATTATTCTCGCATTGACCGCCCTGTCATTATTTATTGCCTGAATTAATAATTACTCGTTCAGGCGAAAAGAAAATATATAATCCATCACAGATTGTAAAGCGACAAATAAACGGCACGAATGGCCGCAATAGCGCATTGCGGCCTGAATAGAAATTTAAGCAGAAATATATTCCGCGGCGGGATTGTTAAGCAGTGCTAAAAAGTGATGGACCAGGCGCGGCTGGATTTTTTCGACGCTCGCGCCCGGGCGTAGCGCGCTGATTTGCGTCATCTCCATGCCGGCGTATCCGCATGGGTTGATGCGCAAAAAAGGCGTAAGATCCATATCAATGTTCAATGCCAGACCGTGAAAAGAGCAGCCTTTACGGATGCGCAGCCCCAGCGAACAGATCTTTTTCTCGCCTACATAGACGCCAGGCGCATCCGCACGAGGATGGGCTTCAATATTAAGCTCAGCCAGGGTATTCACGACGGTTTGCTCCAGTAGCGTGACCAGCTCGCGTACGCCAAGCTTGCGGCGTTTAAGATTAAGCAACACATACATCACCTGCTGCCCGGGGCCGTGATAGGTAACCTGCCCGCCGCGATCGCTTTGAACAACCGGAATATCGCCCGGCATTAAAACATGTTCCGCTTTGCCCGCCTGCCCCTGAGTAAAAACAGGCTGATGCTCAACCAGCCAGATTTCGTCTGGGGTAGTCTCGTCGCGGGTATCGGTAAACTCATGCATCGCCTGCGATATGGGCTCATAAGGCTGCAGGCCGAGCTGGCGTATCAGAAGGGTATCCTGAAACAAAACAGCGTCTCCGGAAGGAATAAGGTGCGGGGAGTATATCACAGCGAGTGGGGAAGGAGATTGCCCGGCTATGGCCGGGCGACGCGATTACAGCACCATACGGACAATTTCGATATTGCCCAGCTCTTCATAGAGCGTTTCTACCTGCTCGATATGCGTTGCGTTAATGGTGATAGAAACCGAGTGATAGTTCCCTTTGCTGCTCGGTTTAACCTGCGGCGTGTAGTCGCCAGGGGCGTGGCGCTGCACAACCTCAACGACCAGATCAACCAACTCAGGCTTCGCCAGACCCATCACTTTGTAAGTAAAGGGGGTAGGGAACTCAAGCAGTTCGTTAAGTTTGGTTTTCATGTCAGCTCCAGCGTTACGTCAGAAAATAATAACTCCCGCCGTAGCGGGAGTTGGTTTGATGCCTAGTATATGGGGACAAATCTGAGGCTTTCAAGTGGTCATTTTTTAGCCGAACCAGTGATGGAACATCAGTTTGATGTAATCAATGATTTTGCCAAAGAAATTGCCTTCCTGAATTTCTTCCAGCACCACCAGCGGGCGCTGGTCGATAGTTTTGCCGTCGAGCTGGAAGTTAATGGTGCCCACCACCTGGTTTTTAGCAAGCGGCGCGTGCAGTTCAGACGTGTTCAGCACATAGCTTGCTTTCAGATCTTTCATGCGGCCACGGGGAATGGTCAGATAAATGTCTTTATCCACGCCAAGCGAAGCGCGATCGCTGTCGCCAAACCACGCCGGTTCAGAGGCGAACTCTTTACCCGCTTTCAGCGGATTCACGGTTTCGAAGAAGCGAAAGCCCCAGGTCAGCAGTTTTTTACTTTCCGCTTCACGCCCTTTAAAGGTACGGCCGCCCATCACAGCGGAAATCAGGCGCATCTGGCCTTCAGTCGCTGATGCCACCAGGTTATAGCCTGCTTTATCGGTATGCCCGGTTTTAATGCCGTCCACGTTAAGGCTGTTATCCCATAGCAGACCGTTACGGTTGGTCTGGCGGATGCCGTTAAAGGTGAACTCTTTTTCTTTATAAATGGAGTATTCGTTCGGCACGTCGCGAATAAGCGCCTGGCCAATCAGCGCCATGTCGCGGGCGGAGCTGTACTGACCATCAGCATCAAGGCCATGCACCGTCTGGAAATGGGTGTTTTTCAGGCCCAGGGCGTTCACGTAGTTATTCATCAGCCCGACGAAAGCATCCTGGCTGCCTGCGACATAATCCGCCATCGCTACGCAAGCATCGTTGCCCGATTGCAGGTTGATGCCGCGGATCAGCTGTGAAACCGGCACCTGCATGCCGGGCTTCAGGAACATCAGAGACGAACCTTTGAACACCGGGTTGCCGGTGGCCCATGCATCATTGCCGATAGTGACCAGATCCGACTCTTTGAATTTATTGGCTTTCATCGCCTGGCCGATGACATAGCTGGTCATCATTTTGGTCAGGCTCGCCGGGTCGCGACGCGCGTCGGCGTTCTGCTCGGCCAGCACTTTGCCTGAGTTGTAGTCGATCAGGATGTACGCCTCGGCATCAATCTGCGGCACGCCCGGGATCATGGTTTTGATGTTGAGATCGTCAGCGTGAGCGGTAGAAAGTGCCGCGACAGAAAACGCGGTCGCGAGCGCAACGCGCTGCATAAAACGAACGGAGAGAGTGGTCTTCATGGTCAGAACAACGACATCCGTGATGAAAATGAAAAAAAGTGCCTTACTATAACAAATGCGTTTTGGGCTGGCATCCGACTTTGCTCATGAGTTTGTTAATGGCCTTTACCTTAACTGACAAAGCGGCAAGCCAGCCCTTCACGTTTTATTGTGCGGCGGCGTTAGTGACGAAAGATTGCAACTGGGCCTCGCTTAGCAGCCGCTGTTGCAGCGCGCTGGCTTCGGCTTTACTGGCGAAAGGACCAAGCTGAACGCGATAAACCGCGCCGTTTTGGTTGACCCGGCCCGGCACCGAAAATTGCTGGCTCAGCTTTTGTTGCCACTGGCTGGCGCGGCCCGCATCGCTGACGGCGCCCACCTGCACCACATAGCCTGCGGCTACCGTTCCGGCAGCACTCGCTGCGGCGCCCGGCACGCTGCCCTGAACGGAGCCGGGGGCGGTAACCGGTGCGGCAGGCTGACCAACAGGCTGCGCAGGGGCGGTTTGCTGCGGCGCGGCAACGACAGGCTGCGCCGCTGTCGGCTGGGTTGTCGGGGCGGCAACAGCGCCAGCGGGGGCGACAACCGGCTGCGTCGGCGCGTCGCTTTCCAGCACGCCGCTGTTTAGCGTGGTAGGCGCGCCGAGAAAACCGCTGCTTTTGACGGGCGCACCGGTCGCATCATCGCTTTGCAGCGTATCGTTGCTGATGGCGCGTACGTCGCCCTGCGGCTGTTGAGGCGCTGGCGCTGACGAAGCGCTGCCCATGCCGCCGCTTAAGTCCGGACGAGCGGGCAGGGCGTAAGTCTGTTTGGCGACCGTTGTACACGCCATGCCAGGACCAGAGAGCGAACCGTCCGGCGCGACGATAATCGGATCGACCCGCACTTTGGTGTTATTAGAGGTGTTCAGGCGGTCTGCCGAGGCGCGAGAAAGCGAAATAATCCGATCGTTGCCATACGGCCCGCGGTCGTTAATGCGCACCACAATCATACGGCCATTCGCCAGGTTCGTGACGCGCGCATAGCTTGGGATCGGCAGCGTAGGGTGCGCGGCGGTCAGTTGCATGGGATCAAAAGGTTCGCCGGATGCGGTCTGGTTGCTGCCAGGCTCCGCGTCATAAATGGCCGCAAGGCCTGCCTGGCTGAAGCGGGAGAGATCCTGCACGATTTTATAGCGCTTACCGTCGCGCTCGTAATCCTGGTTAACCGAGGGGTTCAGCGGCTCATAACGCGGCTCCGCGCCGCTGATTTCCACAACAGGCCCGTTACAGACCGCCGGTTGCGGCGCAACAGGCGCCTGTTGTTGTCCCTCGTCACTGGTAGTACAAGCCGCCAGTAATCCTGCGGCGATACAGACGCCAAGCCACTGCTTACGCATTGCGCACCTCTTATACGCTTTTCGACAACATTTTTCTGTGGGTATGGATCGACATCACGATGCCAAACCCGGCCATGAGCACGATAAGGGCCGAGCCCCCGTAACTCACCAGCGGCAGCGGTACGCCTACCACCGGCAAGATACCGCTCACCATACCAATATTTACAAAGACATAAACAAACAAAATCAGCATCAGGCCGCCTGCCATTACGCGCCCGAAGGTGGTCTGCGCGCGAGCGGCTATCCACAGGCCGCGCATAATCAGCAGCAGATAGAGCGCAAGCAGTATCAGTACGCCCACCAGCCCCAGCTCTTCCGCCAGCACGGCGAAGATAAAGTCGGTATGACGCTCAGGCAAAAACTCCAGCTGCGACTGGGTGCCATGCAGCCAGCCTTTGCCGCGCAGGCCGCCTGAGCCTATAGCAATTTTAGACTGGATAATATGATAGCCCGCGCCGAGCGGATCGCTTTCCGGGTCAAGCAGCATCATAACGCGCTGACGCTGGTAGTCGTGCATCAGGAAGAACCACAGAATCGGGATAAAAGCCGCCAGCAGCAGCACCGCGATGCCGATTAAACGCCAGCTCAGGCCGGAGAGAAAGAGCACGAATAACCCGGAAGCGGCGATAAGAATGGCGGTGCCGAGGTCCGGCTGCGCCGCTACCAGCAGCGTCGGCATAAAAATCAGCACCAGCGCGATGCCTGTATTTTTAAGCGAAGGCGGGCAGACGTCGCGGTTAATAAAGCGCGCCACCATCAGCGGCACCGCGATTTTCGCTATCTCCGAGGGCTGAAAGCGCACGACGCCCAGGTCAAGCCAGCGCTGCGCGCCTTTTGAGATGGCGCCGAAGGCGTCCACCGCCACCAGCAAAATAATACAGAAGATATAGAGATAGGGCGCCCAGCCCTCATAAACGCGCGGCGGGATTTGCGCCATGACGATCATGATGACAAGCCCCATCACAATCTGGCCAATCTTGCGCTCCATCATGCCGATATCCTGGCCGCTGGCGCTCCAGATAACCATCGCGCTGTAAAAGCAGAGCGCGAAAATAATCAGCAGAAAAGTCGGGTCGAGGTGGATTTTATCCCACAGCGACTTTTTATTGGGATTGTCGGTCATGGTAATTAATCCTCAGCCGCCGTCTGAGCCGGGTTCTCGCTCGGCAGGTCGGTGTTGTTATCCCCGAGCATAATATGGTCGAGAATTTGACGCATGATGGTGCCTACCGCCGGACCGGCGCCGCCGTTTTCCAAGATCATCGCCACAGCCACTTGCGGGTGGTCATACGGGGCGAAGGCGGTCATCAGCTTATGGTCGCGCAAACGCTCGGAAATTTTATGCGCGTTGTAGGTTTCGTTAGCCTTCAGGCCAAACACCTGCGCGGTACCAGATTTGGCCGCGATTTTATAAGGCGCGCTGGCGAAATATTTATGGCCTGTGCCGTTAGCGCGGTTCGCCACGCCATACATGCCGTCTTTCGCGATTTCCCAATAGCCGGAGTGGATATCGCCTACCGGCGGCTGTTCCGGCTGCTTCCAGGGCACCTGCTGGCCGTTGACGTTGGTGCTCATCAGCAGATGCGGCACTTTGACGATGCCGTCGTTAATCAGAATCATCATCGCTTTGTTCATCTGCACCGGCGTGGCGGTCCAGTAACCCTGGCCGATACCCACCGGAATGGTATCGCCCTGATACCACGGTTTCTTAAAGCGCTTCATTTTCCATTCGCGGGTCGGCATGTTGCCTGAACGCTCTTCCGCAAGATCGATGCCGGTAAGATGGCCGTAACCAAATTTGTTCATCCACTCGGAAAGCCTGTCGATGCCCATGTCGTAAGCGACCTGGTAAAAGAAGGTATCCGCCGACTCTTCAAGCGATTTGGTAACGTTAAGCCGCCCGTGGCCCCACTTTTTCCAGTCGCGGTAGCGTTTTTCAGAGCCCGGCAACTGCCACCAGCCCGGGTCGAACAGGCTGGTGTTACGGTTGATAACATTCGCGCTCAGCGCGGAAACCGCCACGTAAGGCTTAACGGTAGACGCCGGCGGGTAAACCCCCTGCGTGGCGCGGTTAATCAACGGCGTGTTCGGGTCGTTGAGCAATGCCGAATAATCTTTGCTGGAGATGCCGTCAACAAACAGGTTCGGGTTATAGCTTGGTGTGGAGACCATCGCCAGAATGCCGCCGGTGCGGGGGTCGGTTACGACGACTGCCGCACGGCTGCCCTGCAGCAAGGTTTCGATATAGCTTTGCAGCTTGAGATCGAGCGTCAGATAGATGTCGTGGCCTGCCTGCGGCGGCACTTCTTTAAGCTGGCGAATCACGCGGCCGCGGTTGTTGACTTCAACCTCTTCGTAACCGGTCTGGCCGTGAAGGATATCTTCGTAATAGCGCTCAATGCCAAGCTTGCCGATGTCATGCGTGGCGGCATAGTTAGCGAGCTTGCCGTCTTTATCGAGCCGCTCAACGTCTTTGTCGTTTATTTTTGAGACATAACCTATCACGTGGGTGAGGGCAGAGCCGTAGGGATAGTAACGACGCTTGTAGCCTTTCACTTCCACGCCGGGAAAGCGGTACTGGTTAACGGCAAAGCGCGCCACCTGAACTTCCGTCAGGTTGGTTTTCACCGGAATCGAGGTGAAGCGGTGCGAGCGGGCGCGCTCTTTTTTGAAGTTGGCGATATCGTCATCGTTAAGATCGACCACGCTGCGTAACGCTTCAAGCGTTTGCTGCACGTTATCGACCTTCTCCGGCATCATCTCAACCTGATAAATAGTGCGGTTGAGCGCCAGAGGAATGCCGTTGCGGTCATAGATAATGCCGCGACTTGGCGCAATGGGGACCAGCTTGATACGGTTTTCGTTCGAGCGCGTCTGGTAGTCGTTGAAGCGCACGATCTGCACGTTATAAAGGTTGGCGATCAGCACGCCGGTAAGCAGCAAAATCCCCACAAAGGCGACAAGCGCCCGGCGCACAAAAAGCGCGGACTCAGCCGTATAGTCGCGAAAAGAATTCTGTAATTTCATCCGCTGCTTAGTCTACCTGGTAGCGTTACTCACGATGGTAAGGGTGATTGGTGGTAATGCTCCACGCGCGATAAAGGCTCTCCGCCACCAGCACCCGCACCAGCGGGTGGGGGAGGGTCAGGGTCGAAAGCGACCAGCTCTGCTCCGCCGCCGCTTTGCAGGCGGGGGCCAGACCTTCCGGCCCGCCAATCAGCAGGCTGACGTCACGCCCATCCTGTTTCCAGCGCTCCAGCTCTTTGGCAAGGCGTGGCGTATCCCAGGGCTGCCCTGGAATATCCAGCGTGACGATGCGGTTGCCTTTGCCTGCCGCCGCCAGCATCATTTCGCCCTCTTTATCGAGGATGCGCTTGATATCGGCGTTTTTACTTCGTTTACCGGCGGGAATTTCCACCAGTTCGAACGGCATGTCTTTGGGAAAACGGCGCAGGTATTCGATAAAGCCCGTTTGCACCCAGTCGGGCATTTTGGTGCCGACGGCAACCAGCTGCAGCTTCACCCGTCAGCCCCAGAGTTTTTCGAGCTCGTACAGGCGACGGCTCTCTTCCTGCATGACATGTACGATGACATCGCCCAGGTCAACCACCACCCAGTCTGCGGCGCTTTCGCCTTCCACGCCCAGCGGCAGCAAGCCGGCGGCGCGGGATTCCTGCACGACGTGGTCAGCGATAGAGACGACGTGGCGGCTGGAGGTGCCGGTGCAGATTATCATACAGTCGGTGATGCTGGATTTACCCTGAACGTCTAAGGCGACAATGTCCTGACCTTTCAGATCGTCGATTTTATCGATAACAAAATCCTGGAGTGCTTTACCCTGCAAGTTTTCCCCCTGAGAGAGTGAAAAGTTAACAGACATGGAGGCCACGTCTTTGATTTGATTGTTCTGGTAGCCGTACCGGACGCATTTGGCCGGTCTGCGGACAGAAGTGGGCTATCATCCCACCGCTGGCAAGAGTTTGCATCGCCATTTTTGTAAAACAATTTCAGAAAGGCGCGTGCGGCGGGAGAAAGTCTGGCAGCGGAGAATAGCAGCATCCCCCGCCGTGTCAATGGGCGTATGCGACTATCGCCTTGATGCGCCATGCCCGTAAGTAAAATCAGACGGCGGGCAGGAGGTTTGCTTGCCACGGCGCGCGATTGTTGAGCGTGCGTAAGGTAACGAAATTATCGAATCGCTCCAGCATGCTCCATGCGCCCTGCTCGATAAGAAAGTGCCACAGCGAAGCGGAGGGCATTTGCATCAACCGGGCGATGAGCAGGCTCAGCACGCCCTGATGGCTCACCAGCAAGACGTTTTGCGCATCGTTCATGGTGTGAAGACGGGCGATAAGTTGCTCTACGCGCAGAGAAAACGCCTGAAAACCTTCGCCATTGGTGGGAACGACATTCTGCCAGTCGGCGCACCAGGCGGCATAGTTAGCCGCGTCTTCGCGCTGTAAATCACGGTGATGACGCATCTCCCAGTCGCCGAAATGCATTTCGTTAAGCAACGGTTCGACTTCCGGCGTCAGGCTGCGGCCCGCGACAATAAGCTTCGCCGTATGCTGCGCACGACCCAGCGCGCTGCACAGGACTTTATCGAATGGCGCCGCTTTTAGCATTTCGCCTACGGCCTGCGCCTGCTGGATCCCTCTCGTGGTTAACACTGTTTCCGAATGGCCGCTGTAAAGCCCGGCCACGTTAGCTTCGGTTTGCCCATGACGCACCAGCCACAGTTTCATTCTTCTTCTCCTCGCTTTATCTGTATGCAGTTTATCACCGCAAAACGACAGGGCGGCGGCTTTGGCTGAAGATGTGCGCGGAATCGGTTAACGGTAAAGGTGATGCTCGCGGATGTAGGCAAGGACGCGGGGAGGGACTATCTCATCACAGGGACGATTTGCCGCCAGGCGGTGGCGAATATCGGTGGCGGAGATATCAAAAAGCGGCGTGTCGGCAAGGAAGATTTGTCCGGCGGGACGCTGATGAAGCAGGGCGATATCGCGGGTAAGGCGCGCTTCTAACCAGCGCTGCTGTTCTTCATTCTGCATGCGCACCGGATAGCCGGGACGGCGACATACCAAAAGGTGGCATCGCTCCAGCAATTGCTCGTAGCGATACCAGTACGGCAAAGAAAGTAAAGAGTCCTGGCCGATGATAAAGGCCAGCGGACGGGTCTCGCCCTGTTCTTCACGCAGCTGGCGGAAGGTTTCGGCAGTATAAGACGGGGTTTCGCGCTGCAACTCCCGGCTATCCAGCGTAAAGAGCGGATTGTCGGCAATCGCCAGCTCCACCATCGCTCTGCGCTGTTCGCTGCTGGCCTGCGGCTGCGGACGGTGCGGCGGGACATTGTTCGGCATGATGACAACACGCTCAAGCCCCACCGTTTGCGCCAGCGCTTCCACTGGACGCAGATGGCCATAATGAATGGGATCGAAGGTGCCGCCGTAGTAAGCCTGTAATTTGCCAGCCGCGTTAGCCATCAATAAATATGTCCGCCAGGGGTTTATGACAGAGTAGCAGAGAGAGGCTGTCGAGCTCTGCCCAGACCGACTGGCCGTAATCCTGCTTAAGCGTCAATTCGATTTGCGTCAACAGGCGAACGGCCTGCCAGAGCTGATCGTCGCCAAGGCGCGTTAACGCTTCGGTCAGAAGCCCACGGCGGTTTTGCCAGACGCGGTGCTGATCGAACAGATTACGCAGCGGCGTAGCAGCAGACTGGCGCTTAAGGGTAACGAGCAGCAGCAGTTCGCGCTGAATGGTGCGCAGTAAGATAACCGGCTCGGCGCCTTCAAGGCGCAACTGTTGCAGAATATGCAGGGCTCGCTTGCTTTTTCCCGCCAGCAGAGCATCAACCCAGTGAAACGGCGTAAAGTGCGCGGCGTCGTTGACCGCCTGCTCGACTCGCGGCAGGGTCAGCTTGCCGTCGGGCCACAGCAGAGAAAGCCGCTCCAGCGCCTGGGAGAGCGCCAGCAGGTTGCCTTCATAGCAGTAGCAAAGCAGTTGGTTCGCCGCATCATCAAGCTGCAGGTTCATCTGCTTCGCCCGGGCGGCCACCCAGCGCGGCAGCTGCGCCTGTTCGGGCGTCTGGCAGGTAACCTGTACGGCGCGGTTCGCCAGCGCGGTAAACCAGGCGGCGTTTTCCTGCGCCTTAGTAAGTTTATTGCCGCGAATAATCAGCAGCAGGTCGTCATGCAGCAGGGAGACCAGCGTGGAAAGCTGTTCGTTGATAGCCGCGTTCGGGCCATTTTCCGGCAACGTGAGCTGTAACGTTTGTCGGCTTGCGAAGAGGCTCATCGCCTGGCATAACGAGAAAATCGACTGCCAGTCGGTGCTGGCGTCGAGAATAAAGCGATGGTGCTCGGCAAAACCCTGTTGCTGCGCTGAAGCGACGATGGCGTCGTGGCTCTCCTGCAGCAGCAGCGGGTCGTTGCCAAGCAACAGATACGCCGCGCGCAGCCCCTCATGGAGCTGCGCGTGGAGTTGTTCAGGGTAAAGCTTGATCATCAGAGCGTAGTGGAGACGCGGCCAGAAGAGGCGACCGGCGCGGTCGGCGGATTAGTCACCGTAACCGGCTTCTGCGCTTCCTGCGTTTCGGCAACATCTTTGGCGTGAACCGCCAGCAGTTTACGAATCAGCTGCTCGGCAGCTTTATCGTACATCTCCTGAATGATCAGCTCCTGTTCAGCCGTTTTCGCCAGCGCCGTCAGCGGGTTGTCGAAGAACGAGCGATACACTTTGGTGCTGATGGGGTAAATATCGTGATTCGGGATCAGAACCGAAGCATTGACCACCATTACCATCTGGTATTCCGCGGTCTGGCCATTCTGGAATACCGAAGCGGTATCCTGCGACAGCGACGCGCCGCCAAGACGCAGCGACGGAATATCTTTGCGTACCGCGCTCGGCTCGACAATTTCTACGCCGTTAAGGCGCAGCTGTTCGCGAACCGCACGCGTCAGCGGGCCATTCGGATCGCCAGAGTCCAGGATCAGTTTCTGCATTTGCGTCGGCACCGACGTCGTGTTGCGCAGGTGCCAGCCACATCCGGCGGTGACCAGCACCGCCAGGCTCATCATTACAGCGATAAAATATCGCACGCTTCCTCCTGCGCTTAGCCTACAACCAGGTTCAGCAGTTTACCCGGCACGTAAATCACTTTACGTACGGTAACGCCGGTAAGGTATTTCGCCACCAGATGCTCCTGGCCGGCGCGTTCGCGAACCTGCTCTTCGGTAGCATCTGCCGGAACGGTGATTTTGCCGCGCACTTTGCCGTTGACCTGCACGACCACGAGCGTTGTGTCTTCCACCATGGCGCTTTCGTCAGCCTGCGGCCACGGCGCGTTGTCGATATCGCCTTCGCCGCCCAGTTCCTGCCACAGCGTAAAGCAAATATGCGGCGTGAACGGGTTCAGCATACGCACCACCGCCAGCAGGGCTTCCTGCAGCAGAGCGCTATCCTGCTCGCCTTCCTGCGGCGCTTTCGCCAGCTTGTTCATCAGTTCCATAATAGCCGCGATAGCGGTGTTAAACGTCTGACGACGGCCGATATCATCGGTCACTTTAGCGATGGTTTTATGAACGTCGCGGCGCAGCGCTTTTTGATCTTCGCTCAGCGCAGCCACATCCAGCGCCGGCGCAACGCCCCGCGCGGTGTGTTCCGCAACCAGCTTCCAGACGCGTTTCAGGAAGCGGTTAGCCCCTTCCACGCCCGATTCTTGCCACTCAAGCGTCATATCTGCCGGGGAGGCGAACATCATGAACAGGCGAACGGTGTCCGCGCCGTAACGCTCAACCATCTCCTGCGGGTCAATGCCGTTGTTTTTCGACTTCGACATTTTGCTCATGCCGGTGTACACCAACTCATGACCCGCGGCGTCGGTCGCTTTCACAATGCGGCCTTTCTCGTCGCGCTCCACGATGGCGTCTTTCGGAGAAACCCAGATGCGCTCGCCGCTGTTGCCCACGTAGTAGAAGGCATCCGCCAGCACCATGCCCTGGCAGAGCAACTGTTTAGCAGGCTCGTCAGAGTTCACCATGCCCGCATCGCGCATCAGCTTGTGGAAGAAGCGGAAGTAGAGCAGGTGCATGATCGCGTGTTCGATACCGCCAATGTAGATATCCACCGGCAGCCAGTAGTTGGCGGCTTTGGAATCCAGCATGCCTTCCTGATATTGCGGGCAGGTGTAGCGCGCATAATACCAGGAGGACTCCATAAAGGTGTCGAAGGTATCGGTTTCACGCAGCGCCGGCTGGCCGTTAACGGTGGTCTTCGCCCATTCTGGATCGGCTTTAATCGGGCTGGTGATGCCATCCATGACCACATCTTCCGGCAGGACAACCGGCAGTTGATCTTCCGGGGTCGGCATCACGGTGCCATCTTCCAGCGTCACCATCGGGATCGGCGCGCCCCAGTAACGCTGACGGGAAACGCCCCAGTCGCGCAGACGGTAGTTAATTTTGCGCTCGCCAACGCCTTTCGCGGCCAGTTTGTCGGCGATGGCGTTAAACGCCGCTTCAAAGTCGAGACCGTCAAATTCGCCGGAGTTAAACAGCACGCCTTTTTCCGTCAGCGCCTGCTGGCTGAGATCCGGCTCGCTGCCGTCCGCTGCCAGGATAACCGGCTTGATCGGCAAACCATATTTAGAGGCGAATTCGTAATCGCGCTGATCGTGGCCCGGAACGGCCATCACGGCGCCGGTGCCGTATTCCATCAGCACGAAGTTAGCGGCCCAGACCGGAATGGCTTCGCCAGTCAGCGGATGAATCGCTTTAATGCCGGTGTCGACCCCTTGCTTCTCCATGGTCGCCATGTCGGCTTCCGCCACTTTGGTGTTGCGGCATTCCGCAATAAAATCACCTAGCGCCGGATTATAGGCTGCCGCCTGCTGCGCCAGCGGATGGCCCGCGGCGACCGCAAGGTAAGTCACGCCCATGAAGGTATCAGGACGGGTGGTGTAAACCGTCAGCTTCTCGTCGCTATCCTGCACGTCAAAAGTGATTTCAACGCCTTCGGAGCGGCCGATCCAGTTGCGCTGCATGGTTTTAACGGTATCCGGCCAGTGGTCGAGTTTATCCAGATCGTTAAGCAGCTCATCGGCGTAAGCGGTGATTTTGATAAACCACTGCGGAATCTCTTTACGCTCGACTTTGGTGTCGCAGCGCCAGCAGCAGCCGTCGATAACCTGTTCGTTCGCCAGAACGGTCTGGTCGTTCGGGCACCAGTTCACCGCTGAGGTTTTTTTGTAAACCAGGCCTTTTTTATAAAGCTCGGTGAAGAACTTCTGCTCCCAGCGGTAATATTCCGGGGTACAGGTCGCCAGCTCGCGGCTCCAGTCATAACCGAAGCCCAGCATCTTGAGCTGGTTCTTCATGTAATTAATGTTGTCGTAGGTCCACGGCGCCGGCGCGGTGTTGTTTTTTACCGCGGCGCCTTCAGCCGGCAGACCAAAGGCGTCCCAGCCAATCGGCTGCAGCACGTTTTTACCCAGCATGCGCTGGTAACGCGCGATAACGTCGCCGATGGTGTAGTTACGGACGTGGCCCATGTGTAGTCGGCCAGAAGGATAGGGAAGCATCGACAGGCAGTAATACTTCTCTTTGCTCTCGTCTTCGGTCACTTCAAACGTGCGCTTCTCTTCCCAGTGAAGCTGTACTTTGGATTCTATCTCTTCCGGGCGATATTGCTCTTGCATGGCAGCCAGTAGTCCTGTTTTCAAACCCGCTACAAATGTAGCGTATACGTGTGTTGTTTCAGATCCGCATAGCATAGCCGATTAGGGCGCAGCGCAACAGCCTTTCAACGGGGCGGCAACGGATGGCCTTTGCAGGAATTTACCTGCGGCTGTGCTCAGGCTAACAAAGCGCGGACCGATTAAGGTCTATCATTAGAAGAGGTTACCCACTCAGGAGGCAAAAGGCGATGAACAAGGTTGCTCAATATTACCGGGAACTGGTGGCCTCGCTCACCGAACGCGTACGCAATGGCGAACGCAATATTGATGCGCTGGTGGCCAGCGCCAGGCAACAGGTGGCGCGAACCGGCGAATTAACGCGTACGGAAATAGAGGAGGTAACCCGCGCGGTGCGGCGCGATCTGGAAGAGTTTGCCCGCAGCTATAACGAAAGCCGTGACGACGACTTTACCGACAGCGTTTTTATGCGGGTCATTAAAGAGAGCGTCTGGCAGGAGCTGGCGGACATTACCGATAAAACGCAGCTTGAATGGCGCGAAGTGTTCCAGGACCTGAACCACCATGGCGTTTATCACAGTGGCGAAGTGGTGGGGCTTGGCAATCTGGTGTGCGAAAATTGCCATCATCATCTGGCGTTTTATACACCGGAAGTTTTACCCGTTTGTCCGAAGTGCGGCCATAACCAGTTCCAGCGCCGTCCTTTCGAGCCCTGAGCAATCCATGCGCGGGCCCAGGCCCGCGCACGGCACGGTTTAGTGCAGGATTTTCGCAAGGAAATCTTTCGCACGCTCCGACTGGGGATTGGCGAAGAAATCTTCCTTCGGCGAGTCTTCGACAATTTTCCCTTCGTCCATAAAGATAACGCGGTTAGCCACTTTACGGGCGAAGCCCATTTCATGGGTAACCACCATCATCGTCATGCCTTCGTTGGCAAGCTCCACCATAACGTCCAGCACTTCGTTGATCATCTCCGGGTCCAGCGCCGACGTCGGTTCGTCAAACAGCATAGCGACCGGGTCCATACACAACGCGCGCGCAATAGCCACACGCTGCTGCTGGCCGCCGGAAAGCTGCGCCGGGTATTTATTGGCGTGAGCGGAAAGGCCTACGCGCTCCAGCAGCTTTAGCCCTTTCTGGCGTGCAGCCTCTTTATCGCGCTTGAGCACTTTGACCTGCGCGAGCGTCAGGTTTTCGATAATCGACAGATGCGGAAACAGTTCAAAGTGCTGGAACACCATGCCCACGTGAGAACGCAACTGGGCAAGATTGGTTTTCTTGTCGTTGACTTTGGTGCCGTTAACGACAATTTCGCCTTTCTGCACCGGCTCAAGGCCGTTAACTGTCTTAATGAGCGTGGATTTGCCGGAACCGGAGGGGCCGCAGACGACCACCACTTCGCCTTTTTTCACTTCCGTGGAGCAGTCGGTGAGCACCTGAAACTGACCATACCATTTCGAAACGTTTTTCAGGGAAATCATTACACAGTCCTTTTCTTCAGCCAGCCGACCAGGAGCGAAGCGCTCAGGCTAATAACAAAGTAAACCACACCCGCGAAGAGGATCATCTCGACCTGGGTGCCATCACGTTCACCAATAGTGGACGCGGTGCGGAAAAAGTCCGCGAGGCTCAGTACATAAACCAGAGAGGTATCCTGGAAAAGTACGATGCCCTGGGTGAGCAGCAGCGGCACCATGGCGCGGAAAGCTTGCGGCAGGATGATGAGTTTCATCGACTGCCAGTGGGTCATGCCGAGCGCCAGCGCGGCGCTGGACTGGCCGCGCGAAATGCTCTGGATGCCAGCGCGAATGATCTCGGAGTAGTAGGCGGCTTCAAACATGGAAAAAGCCACCATCGCGGAGATAAGGCGAATATCGGTTTTCGGCGACAGGCCCAGCACATTTTGTAGAAAGCCCGGCACAATCAGATAAAACCAGAGCAGCACCATCACCAGCGGGACGGAACGGAAGACGTTGACGTAGCTGCTGGCAAACCAGGCGATGGGTTTAACGCTCGACAAACGCATTACTGCCAGCAGCGTGCCCCACACGATGCCGATAACCACAGCGGTGACAGTAATTTTCAGCGTAATAAGCATGCCCTGAAGCAGATAGGGCAGGGCCGGGCCGATAGAACTCCAGTCAAACTCGTACATTATTTGCCCCCCAGATTGCCCGGCAGGCGGACTTTGCGTTCTACCAGATGCATCACCAGCATAATGACGGTATTGATAAGCACGTAAGCGAGCGTAATAGCGGTAAAGGATTCCCACGCGTGGGCGGAGTAGTCCAACAGTTTGCCCGCCTGGGCCGCCATATCCACAAGACCAATGGTCGAAGCGATGGCAGAGTTTTTCACCAGGTTCATCATCTCCGAGGTCATCGGCGGTACTATCACGCGATAAGCGTTGGGCAGCAGCACATAGCGGTAGGTCTGCGGCAGCGTCAGGCCCATCGCGAGACCGGCGTTTTTCTGGCCGCGCGGCAGCGACTGAATAGCGGCGCGCACCTGCTCGCAGACGCGGGCGGCGGTGAACAGCCCCAGGCAGATCATCGAAGAGAGGAAAAACTGCACATTCGGATCCAGCTCGGCTTTAAACCACATGCCCAGATCTTCAGGCAGCAGCTCCGGTACAACCAGATACCACGTAAAGAATTGTACGATCAGCGGAACGTTGCGAAACAGCTCCACATAGCAGGTGCCGATGCCCGATAAAAAGCGATTAGGCACGGTGCGCAGAATGCCAAACAGGGAGCCGACCAGGAAAGCGATGATCCATGCGGTAACCGACAGGGCGACGGTGACCTGAAAACCACTCCATAGCCAGCCCAGATAGGTGGTGTTGCCGAACGGGGCGGGCTGCAGAAAAATTCCCCAGTTCCAGTCTATAGACATAACGTACTCCGAAAAAAGAGGGGTAGCAGCGCTACCCCCGAAGATTGATGAGAAGCCTCTCTTTTCGCGCCGGATGGGGAACGGCCATCCAACGTATAGTCTGTCCGGGCTTCATTCGTCAATCGAGAGGGCAGGGTGTCCCGCCCCTTAATGGTTGTAATTAGTTAAGCGCTTTATCGTTAGGTTCTTTAAAGAGCGTCTGCATATCCTGAGACAGCTCGAAGTTCAGGTTAAGGTTCTTCGGCGGAATTGGGTTTTTAAACCATTTGTCGAACCATTTCGCCGCTTCGCCAGAGGTCTGGGCCTGAGCGATAGTATCGTCTACCAGTTTCTTAAACGACGCATCGCCTTTACGCATCATGCAGCCGTAAGCCTCTTTTGACTGCGGCGTGCCGACGATTTCCCAGTTATCCGGTTTCTTCGCTTTTGCACGCTCGCCCGCCAGAAGCGCGTCGTCCATCATGAACGCTACCGCACGTCCGCTTTCCAGGGTACGGAAAGAGTCGCCGTGGTCTTTCGCGCTGATGATGCGCATATCCATTTTCTTCTCATCATTGAGCTTGTGCAGCAGCACTTCAGAGGTGGTGCCGGAAGTCACGACCACCGCCTTGCCTTTCAGATCCGGGAAATCTTTAATCGGGCCGCCTTTTTTCACCAGCAGACGAGTGCCGACGACAAAGATGGTGTCGGAGAAAGCGGCCTGCTTCTGGCGCTCAAGGTTATTGGTGGTAGAGCCGCATTCAAAATCGAACGTGCCGTTTTGCAGCAGCGGAATACGGTTCTGCGAGGTAATCGGGATGAGCTTGACCTGCAGGTCTGGCTTGTTGAGCTGTTTTTTAACCGCTTCAACGATGGCGTTGGAATAGTCCTGAGAGTATCCCACCACTTTCTGTTGATTATCGTAGTAAGAGAAAGGGACTGAGGACTCACGGTGGCCGACCACAATTACCCCGTTGGCGTTGATTTTATCCAGCGTGCTCTGTCCGGTAGCGGCCTCTTGCGCGTGCACAGCGCCTGCGCTGAGCCCCATTACCAGCATTGCTGTGGTCAGTTTACGTAATTGCATATCCAACTCCTTTATCGTGGCGCCAGAAGCGCCATTGATACCCAATAGTGATGGTGTGTTGTTATGTTCTGCTACAAAATCGTGCAGTGTTGTAACTGTGTTGTTAACACTTAGCTTGGCTGAATGTAAATAATCTGCTCTTTATTTGTTTATTTTTGCGAAGTGCGCCGCACCATTCAGAGGCAAAAATAGCGCCTTGCACTGTTTTAGTGCCTGGGCTGTGCCGCTCTGGTGCAGTTGCCCGGGCAAGCGCCCGCCGCAGGACAAATCAGCCAATGTGTCTGAAGTTAATAAGCAAAGCGTATGCCAGAAATGAAAAAGGCCAGCATAGCTGGCCTTAGAAGAGGGACTTAACCGCGCTTACGGCTGCGCAGGTTATAAAGCACGGCGCTAAAGCCAAGGATAAGCGTAAGCGCCCATAGCGGCCAGTTGCCGAAGCGGGCGTAAGGGGTCAGCCCGCGGGTCGGCGTAACGGTGCTGGTCAGCGCTTCGCGGGTGAACTGCGGGATAATGTCCTGCACTTCACCGGTTGGGGTAATAATGGCTGTCACGCCGTTATTGGTGCTGCGAAGCAGCGGGCGGGCAAGCTCCAGCGCCCGCATCCGCGCCATCTGGAAGTGCTGCCAGGGACCGATGGAGTGGCCGAACCAGGCGTCGTTAGAAATCGTCAGCAGGAAATCGGTATCGGGACGGAAGTTATCGCGCACCTGCTCGCCGAGGATGATTTCATAGCAGATAGCTGCCGTTAAATTAAAACCGTGCGCCTGAAGCTGCGGCTGCAGATAAGGGCCGCGGCTGAATGAAGACATGGGCAGGTCAAAGAACGGCGCCAGCGGACGCAGAATCGACTCCAGCGGCACGAACTCGCCAAAAGGCACCAGGTGGTTTTTGTTATAGCGGTCGGCAGAGCTATAGCTATAAGCGTTACCTGCGCCAAGCGTAATAATGGAGTTATAAGTATCGTAGCGGTTATGCGGGTTTAGCCGCGCGTCCACAATGCCGGTAATAAGCGAAGTGTTGCGTTCCCGCAACATCTCGTCCAGCGACGTCAGGAAACGCTGCTGGTTAATTTCGAGATCGGGAATGGCGGACTCCGGCCAGATGATCAGCTGCGATTTGCCCATCTGCGGCAGCGAGCCGTTCATATAAATCTCAAGCGTGTTTTGCAGCTCTTTTTCATCCCACTTGAGCGACTGTGGGATATTCCCTTGCAACAGCGTAACGTTTACAGCGCGATCGATCTGCGGCGTAAACCACTGGATATAGCGTAGCGGGAAGGGCAGGGCGAAGAGAATAAACGCCGCCAGCGCGGGCTGCCAGCGGCGGGTATGCAGCGCCAGCACCAGCAGGCCGCTTACCGCCATCAGCAGGAGGTTAATTGCCTCAACGCCAAGCAGCGGCGCAAGTCCTTTCAACGGACCATCCACCTGGCTGTAGCCAAACTGCAGCCATGGGAAGCCCGTCAGCACCCAGCCGCGCAAAAATTCCGTGATTTGCCAGACCACAGGGGCGGCAATCGCCACGCGCCACCAGGTTGTCTTCGGCCACAGCCGCGAGAGGAGGCCTGCGAAAAGTCCGGTATAAAGCGAGAGATAAGCGGCGAGCAGGATAACCAGCGCGACGTTAACAGGGCCAGGCATGCCGCCAAAAGTCGCGATGCTGACATAAACCCAGTTAATGCCCGTGCCAAACAGGCCAAACCCCCAGAAAAAGCCGATGGCGGCGCTCTGTAGCGGTCGACGGTTAAGCGTCAGCCCCTGAAGACCCATCAGGGAAATCAGGGCGGCGGGCCAGAAATCGTAAGGGGAAAAAGCCAGCGTTCCGCTGGCGCCCAAAAGCAGCGCCAGCAGCAGACGCACACGCTGGCGTTCAATCAATGAGGCAAAGGCCATTCCATTAGTCTTCCAGTTTTGGCGTCGGCGAGTCGTCCGGTATTCTGACGTGAACCTGAATGATGCGGCGGCTGTCAGCCATCGCGACCTTGAACTGATAACCGTCAATTTCAATGGTCTCGCCACGTGCCGGCAGATGGCCAAAGGCCTGCATCACCAGACCGCCGATGGTATCGACTTCTTCGTCGCTAAACTGCGTGCCGAAAGTGTCGTTAAAATCTTCAATCGGCGCGAGGGCGCGTACGGTCCAGGTATGACGGCTGAGTTGACGGAAATCGATATCCTCTTCGTCGTCATATTCGTCTTCAATTTCACCGACGATGAGCTCAAGGATATCTTCGATGGTCACAAGGCCGGAAACGCCGCCGAACTCATCGATGACGATAGCCATGTGATAACGCTGAGAACGGAACTCTTTCAGCATGCGGTCGACACGCTTGCTTTCCGGCACGACAACCGCCGGGCGCAACACTTTTTCCATGCTGAACGGCTCGGCGTCGCTGCGCATAAACGGCAGCAGATCCTTAGCCATCAGGATCCCTTCAATGTGATCTTTATCTTCGCTGATCACCGGGAAGCGCGAGTGGGCGGACTCGATGATAACATCGAGGCATTCGTCCAGGCTCTGGTTGCGTTTCAGGGTAACCATCTGGGAACGGGGGATCATGATGTCGCGAACGCGTTGGTCGGCAATATCCATTACCCCTTCAAGCATGTCGCGCGTATCTTCGTCGATAAGCTCGTTCTGCCCGGAATCACGGATCAGCGCCAGCAGCTCATCACGGTTTTTCGGTTCGCCGTGAAAAAGCTGGCTCAGAAGGAGGGAGAAAAATCCCTTTTTAGTGTTAAGTGAGTCGCTACTGTGTGAATTGTCGTCGCTCATGGCGTTAATTCAAGGTTCTCATGTTAGTGGATGTGTCGCAAGCGGCGGACAAAACGCGCCGCAACGGCATAAAACGCTGGCGGCAGCGAACTGCCGCACAGATTACTCTTTCTCGGCAATGTACGGATCGTCAAAGCCCAGGGCAAGCATTATCTCGGTTTCGATGCCTTCCATCTCTTCGGCTTCGTCATCTTCGATATGGTCGTAGCCCAGCAGATGCAGGCTACCATGCACCACCATGTGCGCCCAGTGGGCTTCCAGCGGTTTTTCCTGCTCTTTCGCCTCCTGTTCGACCACCTGACGGCAAATGATAAGGTCGCCCAGCAGCGGCATTTCGATGCCAGGCGGCGCTTCGAACGGGAAAGAGAGCACGTTGGTGGGCTTATCCTTGCCGCGATAAGTCAGGTTGAGATCGTGGCTTTCCGCCTCGTCCACGAGACGGACCGTCACTTCCGCTTCTTCCTGAAACTGCGGGATAACGGCATCCAGCCAGCGCTGAAACTGCGCTTCTTCCGGCAAACCGGATGCGTCTTCGCAGGCGACCTGCAAATCAAGCATTACCTGACTCATTTATTCTCCTGCGCACCGGCGGCCAGCGCCTGCGCTTCACGTTTACGTTCGGCGGCCTGTTCCGCTTTACGTTTCTGGTCGGCCTCTTCCCAGGCTTCATAAGCATTCACTATGCGCGCGACAACCGGATGGCGCACAACGTCTTCGCTGAGGAAGAAATTGAAACTGATCTCTTCGACTTCCGAGAGCACTTCAATCGCATGACGCAGGCCCGATTTCATATTGCGCGGCAGGTCAATCTGCGTGACGTCGCCGGTGATAACCGCTTTGGAGTTAAAACCAATACGCGTCAGGAACATTTTCATCTGCTCGATGGTCGTGTTCTGGCTCTCATCGAGAATAATGAAGGCGTCGTTCAGGGTGCGTCCGCGCATATAGGCGAGCGGGGCGACCTCAATCACGTTGCGCTCCATGAGCTTTTCCACGCGCTCAAAGCCAAGCATTTCGAACAGGGCGTCATAGAGCGGACGCAGATACGGGTCCACTTTCTGGCTAAGATCGCCTGGCAAGAAGCCGAGTTTTTCACCGGCTTCTACCGCCGGGCGGGTCAGCAGAATACGGCGTATCTCCTGGCGCTCCAGCGCATCCACGGCGGCGGCAACCGCAAGGTAGGTTTTCCCCGTACCCGCCGGGCCGATGCCGAAGGTAATATCGTGATCGAGAATATTGGCGATGTACTGCGCCTGGTTTGGCGTACGCGGTTTAATCACGCCGCGTTTGGTCTTAATGTTGACCGCTTTGCCATACTCCGGCACGCTCTCCGCGCTTTGCTCCAGTACGCGAGATTCTTTAATGGCCAGATGAATCTGTTCCGGCTCGATGTCTTTGATTTGCCCACGCACAGGCGCGGTATCCACGTAGAGATGGCGAAGGATATCCGTCGCGGCGCTGACGCAAATCGCGCGTCCGGTGAGTTTGAAGTGATTATCGCGACGGTTGATTTCGATACCGAGGCGGCGCTCCAGCTGTTTGATGTTGTCATCAAACGGTCCGCAAAGGCTAAGCAGACGGGCATTGTCTGCGGGTTCCAGCGTAATTTCACGTGTTTCGATATTCAAACTTATCCTCTTGGTCACACAGGGCCAGTTAGGGTAAACAATGATGCCTGCTGATTTTCTCAGGCCCTGTCGAAATTATTCACGGCGAGGGAAAAAGGCGCAAGCGACAGCACTGATATTTGGGTGTGGGATGCAGAATACAAGTGTAGCGAATGTAAATGACCGTATGCGCACAATATGCGCATACGGTCTGATAAAGCGGGGAAATCAGGGCTGGTAGATACCGACGCCGAGCTCGTTCTCTTTACGGGTACGGGCGATAACGGCGGCGGGAGATTGCGCTACGCGCAGACCCATCTCCTCTTCGGTACGCACGACTTTGCCGCGCAGCGAGTTCGGGAAGACCTCGGTGATTTCCACATCAACAAATTTACCGACCATATCCGGCGTGCCTTCAAAATTCACCACGCGGTTATTCTCGGTACGGCCTGAAAGCTCCATGATGCTTTTACGCGAAGTGCCTTCAACCAGAATGCGCTGGGTGGTGCCGAGCATACGGCGGCTCCATGCCATCGCCTGCTGGTTAATGCGCTCCTGCAGAATATAAAGACGCTGTTTCTTCTCTTCTTCCGGCACATCGTCAACCATATCGGCAGCCGGCGTGCCTGGGCGCGCCGAGAAGATAAAGCTGTAGCTCATGTCGAAATTCACTTCGGCAATCAGCTTCATGGTCTGCTCGAAATCCTGCTGGGTTTCGCCCGGGAAGCCGACGATAAAATCGGAGCTTATCTGGATATCAGGACGCGCAGCGCGCAGCTTGCGAATAATGGCTTTATATTCCAGCGCGGTGTGGGTGCGTCCCATCATATTAAGCACGCGGTCGGCGCCGCTCTGGACCGGCAAATGCAGGAAGCTCACCAGCTCTGGTGTATCGCGATACACTTCGATAATGTCATCAGTAAACTCGATCGGGTGGCTGGTGGTAAAGCGGATCCTGTCGATACCATCAATAGCTGCGACCAGTCGCAGCAGATCGGCGAAGGTGCCGGTGGTGCCATCGTAGTTTTCGCCGCGCCAGGCGTTAACGTTCTGGCCGAGCAGGTTTACTTCACGCACGCCCTGCGCCGCCAGCTGAGCGATTTCAAGTATGATATCGTCGCTCGGCCGGCTCACCTCTTCACCGCGGGTATAAGGCACCACGCAATAGGTGCAGTATTTGTTGCAGCCTTCCATGATGGAGACGAAAGCGGTTGGGCCTTCAGCGCGCGGCTCCGGCAGACGATCGAACTTCTCAATTTCCGGGAAGCTAATATCCACCACCGGGCTGCGGGTGCCTTTCACCTGATTGATCATTTCCGGCAGGCGGTGCAGCGTCTGCGGCCCGAAAATAATATCGACATAGCGGGCGCGGTCGCGAATATGGTCGCCTTCCTGAGAGGCTACGCAGCCGCCGACGCCGATAATCACATCCGGATTTTTTTCCTTTAATGTTTTCCAGCGACCTAACTGATGGAAAACCTTCTCCTGTGCCTTTTCACGGATTGAACAGGTATTCAGCAGCAGAACATCCGCTTCTTCAGCCACATCGGTCAGCTCATAGCCGTGGGTGGCATCCAGCAGATCGGCCATCTTCGATGAATCGTATTCGTTCATCTGACAGCCCCAGGTTTTGATATGCAGTTTTTTTGTCATCGACTTGCCATTGCTCAGTTAAAGCCAGGAATGCAGGGCGCGTATTGTAATGCTTTGGCGTGTTCGTGACCAGTATTGCGCAGGAACGCTTACAGCGGCGAAAAATCCGGTAAACTTAAGGGATATACCTTAAGGATAAAAGCCCATGATAAATCAACCCATTGAAGTCGTCGTTGTCGGCGGAGGCATGGTCGGCGCGGCGGCGGCGCTGGGACTGGCGCAAAATGGTTTTCAGGTTGCCGTGATTGACCATGCCGCGCCTCCCGCTTTTGATGCGGCAGGCGCGCCTGATATCCGCATCTCTTCCATCAGCAGCGCTTCAGTCGACCTACTCAAAGGTCTCGGCGTCTGGCAGGCGGTTAAAGCCATGCGAAGCCACCCCTACCGGCAGCTTGAAACCTGGGAGTGGGAAAGCGCGCACGTCGTGTTTAACGCCGATGAGCTGAAACTGCCCGAGCTGGGGTATATGGTGGAAAACAATGTGCTGCAGCGTGCGCTTTGGGAAGCGCTGGAGGCGCACCCCGGGGTTACGCTCTACTGCCCGGCGCAGCTCACGCAGATGCGTCGGCGCAGCGCAGGGTATGAACTGACGCTGGCAGATGGGCTTGCGCTCGACGCAAAGCTGGTCATCGGCGCCGATGGCGCTAACTCCCAGGTGCGCAAATGGGCAGGCATTGGTTTACATGCCTGGCATTACCATCAGGCTTGCATGCTGATAACCGTTCAGTGCGAAGCAGCGCCGGGAGAGAGCACCTGGCAGCAGTTTACGCCCGACGGACCGCATGCCTTTTTGCCGTTATTTGATAACTGGGCTTCGCTGGTCTGGTACGACCGCCCGGCGCGGATCCGCCAGCTGCAAACGCTGGGTATGGCGCAGTTGCAGCGGGAAATCGAAAAATCATTTCCCGCCCGCCTTGGTAAAGTGACGCCTGTCGCCAGCGGCGCTTTTCCGCTGACTCGTCGCCATGCCCTGCATTATGTCCAGCCTGGTCTGGCGTTGATTGGCGATGCGGCGCATACCATTCACCCGCTGGCAGGGCAGGGAGTGAACCTGGGGTATCGCGATGTTGAAGCGCTGCTGGACGTGGTTATCAATGCACGCGGCAATGGCGAGGCCTGGTCAACGGAGCCGGTGCTTAAGCGTTTCGAACGGCGTAGACAGATTGATAACTTTATTATGCAAAGCGGTATGGATCTCTTCTACGCCGGGTTCAGCAATGATTTACCGCCAGTACGCATGCTGCGAAATCTTGGGCTAATGGCGGCGCAGCGTGCCGGCGTGCTGAAGCGGCAGGCACTGAAATATGCGCTGGGGTTATCGTAACCTGACGACTCTTAGTTACAACATACTTTTTTTGTGCATGTGCTCCCTCCGCGTTGGCGGAGGAGAGTGGCAAGCGAAACAACAGAATTTATGGGTTAACCTAACCATGTGACAGCCACAAACGCAGAAAAGCAAAAAGCCCGCAAAAGCGGGCTTTTTAATAAGTGGCTGGGGTACGAGGATTCGAACCTCGGAATGGCGGAATCAGAATCCGCTGCCTTACCGCTTGGCGATACCCCAACAGGGTGCGTTCAGTTTCCTGGACGTCTTTTAATATGGCTGGGGTACGAGGATTCGAACCTCGGAATGGTGGAATCAGAATCCACTGCCTTACCGCTTGGCGATACCCCAAGAAAATGGTGGCTACGACGGGAATCGAACCTGTGACCCCAGCATTATGAGTGCTGTGCTCTAACCAGCTGAGCTACGTAGCCAAATTGTGTTGCTTTACCAGCCTGCATCGACTGGCTGGGGTACCTGGATTCGAACCAGGGAATGCCGGTATCAAAAACCGGTGCCTTACCGCTTGGCGATACCCCAACGACTAACGCGTTTGAAACGCAAGAGTCGAAGAAAAATGGCTGGGGTACCTGGATTCGAACCAGGGAATGCCGGTATCAAAAACCGGTGCCTTACCGCTTGGCGATACCCCATCCGTGCAACGCTTAACGGAAATGGTGCGGGAGGCGAGACTTGAACTCGCACACCTTGCGGCGCCAGAACCTAAATCTGGTGCGTCTACCAATTTCGCCACTCCCGCAAAAAAGATGGTGGCTACGACGGGAATCGAACCTGTGACCCCATCATTATGAGTGATGTGCTCTAACCAGCTGAGCTACGTAGCCATCTTTTTTCGCGTTACCTTATCGGCGTTGCGGGGCGCATTATGCGTATTGGGCCTGGCAGCGTCAACACCTTTTTTGGTGAAAATAGCCTGAATGTGACTGTTTGACTAGCTTGCGAACAGCTTGACGCAATATTCGGCAATTATTGTTTATTTATCAGTACAGAGAATAAAAAAGAGAAGGCCGCTGCCCGAAAGCTGCGAAAAAAAAACGGGCCCTTGAGAGGCCCGTTATGAAGGTTTTTTCGCTTACTTATAAGCGGACTGGTGAACGCCTACCGCGCGGCCTGATGGATCGTTCATCGTTTTGAACGCTTCATCCCATTCAATCGCTTTAGCAGAAGAGCAGGCGACAGACGGACCGCCCGGAACGCACTCTGCCGCGCTCGGCACCGGGAAGAGCTCTTCAAAGATTTCACGGTAAAGATACGCTTCTTTAGACGAAGGCGTGTTGTAAGGGAAGCGGAATCGCGCCGTTTCCATCTGCTGGTCGCTAACCTGCTGCGCCGCGACCTCTTTTAAGGTGTCGATCCAGCTGTAACCCACGCCGTCGGAGAACTGCTCTTTCTGACGCCACGCCACGCTCGCCGGCAGATAAGACTCAAAGCATTCACGCAGAATATGTTTTTCCATTTTGCCGTTGCCGCACATTTTGTCCTGCGGGTTGATGCGCATCGCCACATCCAGGAATTTCTTGTCGAGGAAGGGCACGCGGGCTTCCACGCCCCAGGCGGACATCGCTTTGTTGGCGCGGGCGCAGTCAAACATATGCAGCGCCTGAAGCTTACGTACGGTCTCTTCATGCAGCTCTTTGGCGTTCGGCGCTTTGTGGAAATAGAGGTAACCGCCGAACACTTCATCTGACCCTTCGCCGGAAAGCACCATCTTGATGCCCATGGCTTTGATTTTACGGGACATCAGGTACATCGGCGTGGACGCGCGGATGGTCGTCACATCATACGTTTCGATGTGATAAATCACGTCGCGAATTGCGTCCAGGCCTTCCTGCACGGTGAAATGAATTTCATGGTGCACGGTACCGAGGTGATTAGCCACTTCCTGCGCGGCTTTCAGATCCGGTGAACCTTCCAGGCCCACAGCGAAGGAGTGCAGCTGCGGCCACCAGGCTTCGGAACGCTCCTGATCTTCCACGCGACGCGCGGCGAATTTCTTGGTGATGGCGGAAATAACCGAGGAGTCCAGGCCGCCGGAAAGCAGTACGCCGTAAGGCACGTCAGACATCAGATGGCTTTTAACGGAATCTTCCAGTGCCTGGCGCAGTTCCGCTTTGTCGGTCACGTTGTCTTTGACGGCGTCGTATTCGAACCAGTCGCGGGTATAGTAAGGGCGAATCTCGCCATCCTGGCTCCACAGGTAGCTGCCCGCCGGAAACTCTTTGATGGTGCGGCATACCGGCACCAGCGCCTTCATTTCGGAGGCGACGTAAAGGTTGCCGTGCTCGTCATAACCCATATACAGCGGGATGATGCCGATATGGTCGCGGCCAATCAGGTAAGCGTCTTTCTCGCTGTCATAAAGGGCGAAGGCGAACATGCCCTGCAGCTCATCGAGGAATTCCGGCCCTTTTTCCTGGTACAGCGCGAGAATAACTTCGCAGTCAGAACCGGTCTGGAAAGGGTAGCGGTCGCCATATTCGGCGCGCAGCGCCTGATGGTTATAAATTTCACCGTTAACGGCAAGCGCGTGCGTTTTTTTCTGGTTGTAGAGCGGCTGCGCGCCCGCGTTAACGTCGACGATGGAAAGACGTTCATGAGCGAGAATCGCTTTATCGCTGGCATAAACGCCCGACCAGTCAGGGCCGCGATGGCGCATCAGACGTGAAAGCTCCAGCGCTTTTTTACGCAGTTCTGTCGCGTCAGTTTTAATATCCAGCACACCAAAAATAGAACACATAGACTTCTCCGTTAACCCTGGCGGTGATGTTGCGTTTGTTGTCAGCGCGCTGCGTCATTTTTCTCTTTCTCGCCGCGGCGCGCCTTGCTTACTAAAGAAAATGCCGTATACGCCCAGGTCAATGCAAGCGCTTTAGCGCTGCGAAAAGAAATAATGCAGTGGTGATTAGCGAATAATGAAAAAAGGTTATGTTTAACGCGGCGAAATTAGCGAATCGTCAATTAAAGAGCGTTTTTATTGAACGCCGCTTTTCAAAGATTGGGAGGAGTTAATGAAACGGCAGCCGCGCATCACGCGGCTGGTGAAATTAGAGGATGTCGATTTCAGCAACGGAAGGGTAAATCCAGGAGGGGCGGAACGGCATAGCGTCGATATCATTGAGCGTTGAAACGCCGGAAAGCACCAGAATCGTTTCCAGACCCGCCTGAAACCCCGCCAGGATATCGGTGCGCAGGTTATCGCCGACGATGACTGTCTGCTCTGAGTGCGCCTGCATCTTGTTCAACGCGGCGCGAATTATCCACGGACTCGGCTTGCCGACATAAAAAGGCTTACGACCGGAGATTTTTTCAATGCCGGCACACAGCGCGCCGCAGGCCGGATAAAACCCCCGCCCGTGCGTATCCGGGTTGGTGGCGATAAAACGCGCGCCGCCAGCCACGAAGAAAGCGGCTTTGTGCATCATCTCCCAGTTATAGGAGCGCGTCTCGCCAACGATGACAAAGTCGGGATTGATATCGGTTATCGTAAAACCTGCTTTGTAAAGCTCGTGAATGAGCGCGCCTTCGCCAACAACGTAGGCTTTTTTCCCTTCCTGACGACGCAGAAAATCAGCCGTCGCCATCGCAGAGGTATAAAAAACGCTGTCCGGCACATCAATCCCTGCGGAGGCGAACCGGTTAGCCAGGTCTTGTCCTGTCTGGGAAGGGTAGTTTGTCAGCAGCACCAGCGGCATCCCTTTTTCAAGGATGCGGTTGAGGAATTCGCTGGCGCCCGGGACGGCAACGTTGTCGTGCATCAGCACGCCATCAATATCACAAATTACGCTCTGGATGGTCATCGACTACTCTGGCTCAAAGAAAAGAAAGGCGTAACTATAGCCTGGTTAAGGTTGAAACCCTGTTAACTTTCAAGCAAACGCTGCAATAACATACCGTTAAGCATGGCCCGTTTCACCAGCGCAAAGGCGCCGATGGCCGAACGGTGATCCAGCGTGGAAGGCACTACCGGCAAATTCTTACGAAACGCCGCCAGCGCCTGGGCATTGATGCAGCTTTCAATCGCAGGCAACAGAATTTTTTCCGCTTCGACAATCTCACCCGCGATGACGATTTTTTGCGGGTTGAAAAGATTGATAGCGATAGCGATAGTTTTTCCGAGATGGCGGCCTACCTGTTCAATCACTTCGCAGGCCAGTTCATCGCCTTTATTGGCGGCTTTGCAGATGGCTTTGATAGTGCATTCATCAAGCGTGACGCGGCTCTGATAGCCTTTCTCCAGCAAATGACGCACGCGCTGTTCGATGGCGGCATTTGCCGCCACCGTCTCAAGACAGCCGAAGTTGCCGCAGTGGCAGCGCTCGCCGAGCGGATCGACCTGAATATGGCCGATTTCGCCGACATTGCCGTTACGGCCAATAAAAATGCGGCCATTTGAGATAATGCCTGCGCCTGTGCCGCGATGAACGCGCACTAAAATGGAATCTTCGCAATCCTGACTTGCACCGAAGTAGTGCTCGGCCAGCGCCAGGCTGCGGATATCGTGACCGACAAAACAAGTCACGTTAAACCGCTTTTCCAGCGCCTCTACCAGCGCCCAGTTCTGCACGGGAATATGAGGCATATAGCGGATTACGCCGCTTTCCGGATCCACGAGGCCGGGCAGGATAATGGAGATAGCGATAAGCTCGCGAATTTTACGCTGCTGCGTTTCGATAAACAGCGCAATGGTATTGAGCAACGCATGCTCCAGCGTCTCCTGGGTGCGTTCAGGCAGAGGATAATGCTCTTCCGCCACCACTTTGCTGCTCAGGTCGTATAGCGTCAGGGTGGTGTCGTTACGGCCAAGGCGCACCCCTATGGCATGAAAGGGGCGCGTCTCGGTAATAATGGAGATAGCGCGGCGGCCCCCGGTGGAAGCCTGTTGATCGACTTCTTTGATAAGGCCGCGCTCAATAAGCTGGCGAGTAATTTTGGTGACGCTGGCGGGTGCAAGCTGGCTCTGTTCCGCTATCTGAATACGCGAGATAGGTCCGTGTTGATCGATAAGGCGGTAAACCGCCGCGCTGTTAAGCTGTTTTACCAGATCAACGTTACCTATTTGAGCCTGTCCGCCAGTTGTCATGCCTGTTCTTACTCAGTAAAGACCTCGTTGCCGTTAACGAGAGTCCGGGTGATTTTATAATCGCGGGTAAAGACGGTCAGGTTAGCCACTTTTCCGGCTTCGATTGTCCCTAGCGTCTTATCCACGCCCATAGCGCGGGCCGGGTAAAGGGTCGCCATGCGCAGCGCTTCATCCAGCGCGATGTTGACATGCTCGACCAGGTTGCGCACGCCTTCGATCATCGTCAGCGCGGAACCGCTCAGGGTCCCGTTCTCGTCTACGCACAGCCCATTACGGAAGTATATGGTTTTGCCAGCAAAAATGAACTCATCAATATTCGCGCCCGCGGGTGCGGTTGCGTCTGTCACCAGACAAAGCTTGTCGCCTTTTACCTTTTTCGCGGTGCGAACGTTGGCGAAATCGACATGCAATCCGTCGACGATAATGCCGCAGTATAAATCAGGCTCATCGAAAATCGCCCCGGTCAGGCCCGGCTCGCGACCGGTAATATAAGGCATGGCGTTAAACAGATGCGTGGCGAAGCTGATGCCGGCGCGAAAACCCGCTTTGGCTTCTTTCAGCGTGGCGTTGGAGTGGCCTGCGGAGACGACAATGCCCGCCGCGACAAGCTGGCGAATCACTTCCGGTTCGACCATTTCCGGCGCGAGCGTCAGCTTGGTAATGACATCGGCGTTCTCGCACAGAAAATCAACCAGCGCCTGGTCAGGTTTGCGCACATAAGCTGGGTTATGGGTGCCTTTTTTGACGATGTTCAGCCATGGACCTTCCAGATGCAGGCCGAGCGCCTGGTTTTTATTTTTCGCCAGATAGTCACGCATTACGCGCACGCCCTGTTTCATCAGATCGTCGCTGGCGGTAATCAACGTCGGCAGATAGCTGGTGCAGCCCGATTTCTCGTTTGCTTTCTGCATAATTTCCAGCGTCTCGACGCTGATGGCTTCGGCGGTATCGTTGAACTGCACGCCGCCGCAGCCGTTTAACTGCACATCAATAAAACCGGGGGCAATGATGGCGCCACCGGCGTCGCGTTGCTCAATGCCGACCGGTAATTCCGCCTGCGGGCAAACGCGCTCGATAAGGCCATTCGCGATAATTACCGCATGGTCGTCCAGAATTTCATGGCCGGTGAAAATCCGGCCGTGGGTTAAGGCATACATAGTGACCCCCGGTGTAAATGCGCTTAAAGATCTTTAATATTTTCAGCTTCGAGCTCAGTGAAGTATTTCAGTGTCTTCACCTTCAGCTCCATGGTGGACGGCTCATCGCAAACCACGACCGCTTTCGGATGCAGTTGCAGGCAACTAATCGTCCACATATGGTTTACGTTGCCTTCGACCGCCGCCTGCAGCGCCTGCGCTTTCACATGCCCCTGCACCAGGATCATCACTTCTTCGGCATCCAGCAGCGTGCCGACGCCCACGGTGAGCGCGTATTTCGGCACCTGGTTTACATCGCCGCCGAAGAAGCGGGAGTTTGCCACGCGGGTGTCATGCGTCAGGGTTTTAATGCGAGTACGGGACGCGAGTGACGAGGCCGGCTCGTTAAAAGCAATGTGTCCATCGTTGCCAACGCCGCCCATAAAGAGATGAATTTTGCCATAGGCGCGAATTTTCTCTTCATAACGGCGACATTCTGCGTCAACATCAGGCGCATTGCCATCAAGAAGGTTGATATTTTCAGCAGGAATATCAACATGATCAAAGAAATTACGGTGCATGAAGCTGTGGTAGCTTTCCGGATGTTCTTTCGGCAGGCCGACATATTCATCCATGTTAAAGGTGACCACATGTTTAAAACTCACCTGGCCCGCTTTATGCATCTCTACCAGCGCTTTATAGGCTTCGAGCGGCGTGCCGCCGGTCGGCAGGCCCAGCACGAACGGGCGATCGGCGGTTGGGTTAAATGCGTTGATGCGCTTAACAATATGGCGTGCTGCCCATTTGCCGACCTGCTGTGCGGTAGCCAGGGGGATCAGTCTCATCATTCACCTCGTAAGTTGTAAGTCATAAATGGCGCGGATTGAAAGCGGGATAAAGTAAGGGTAAACCATATTCATCGGGCTCAGGGATCAATCCGTCCTGATTTTTCGAATGATAAAATAAGTTTTGCGAGTTAGCCAGTAAAGGGGAAATGATAAAGCAAATTTTGGTGATAAAAATCACAAACAGCACCCTTTTAATTTGCGAGGCGAATTAATTTTTCACACACTCCACAGGTGAAGTGAAGCGTCGCCGCTTAATCAGGGTGGGTCGTATTATAAAAACACTGCTTTGACGAGCCTCATCGGGGCCTCATAGGGGGAATAAAGTGAGTATTCTAGGTTATTTGCAAAACGTAGGCCGGGCGCTGATGGTGCCCGTGGCTACGCTGCCTGCCGCAGCAATTTTGATGGGGGTAGGGTACTGGATTGACCCTACCGGTTGGGGTGGAAGCAACGCGCTGGCCGCGTTTTTTATCCAGTCCGGTTCCGCAATCATCGACAATATGGGCGTGCTGTTCGCGGTCGGTGTAGCGTATGGCATGTCTAAAGATAAAGACGGCGCGGCTGCGCTGGCCGGCTTTGTCGGATTCCTCGTTTTAACTACGCTCTGCTCGCCTGCGGCTGTCGCCATGATCCAGAAAATCCCGGCGGACCAGGTGCCAGCGGCGTTTGGCAAAATCAAAAACCAGTTTGTTGGCATTATGGTCGGCATTATCGCGGCCGAACTCTATAACCGTTTCAGCGCCGTCGAACTGCCCAAAGCGCTTTCGTTCTTCAGCGGTCGCCGCCTGGTGCCGATTCTGACTTCATTTGTGATGATCGTGGTCGCTTTCATCATGATGTACATCTGGCCGGTGGTGTTTGATGGCCTGGTGAACTTCGGCGAGCATATCCAGAAACTCGGTTCTGTTGGCGCAGGCGTTTACGCTTTCTTCAACCGTCTGCTTATCCCGGTTGGCCTGCACCACGCGCTGAACTCCGTGTTCTGGTTCGACGTAGCCGGTATTAACGACATCCCGAATTTCCTTGGCGGCGCGCAGTCTATCGAAGCCGGGAAGGCGGTTGTCGGCATTACCGGCCGCTATCAGGCGGGCTTCTTCCCGATCATGATGTTTGGTCTGCCAGGCGCGGCGCTGGCGATTTACCACTGCGCACGTCCGGAAAACAAGGCTAAAGTGCTGGGTATTATGATGGCGGGCGCGTTTGCGGCCTTCTTCACTGGCATCACTGAACCGCTGGAGTTCTCCTTCATGTTCGTAGCGCCGGTGCTTTATGTGCTGCACGCCATTCTGACTGGTATCTCCGTGTTTATCGCGGCGACCATGCACTGGATTGCTGGCTTCGGCTTTAGCGCCGGGCTTGTGGATATGGTGCTTTCTTCACGTAACCCGCTGGCCACACACTGGTACATGCTGATCCCGCAGGGTCTGGTGTTCTTCGTTATTTATTACCTGGTGTTCCGCTTTACCATCACCAAATTCAATCTGATGACGCCGGGCCGTGAACTGGCGGTAGCCGGAAGCGAAGAAGACGGCGAAGATGTTAACGTCAGCGGCAATAAAGACCAGGATGTCACCGGTCTTGCGCGTCAGTATGTCGCGGCTATCGGCGGCTCTGATAACCTCACCGGCATTGACGCCTGCATTACGCGTTTACGTCTGACCGTAAAAGACTCCGCTCAGGTTAACGAAGTGCTGGCGAAACGCCTTGGCGCAACGGGCGTGATTCGCCTGAATAAAACCAGCGTGCAGATTATCGTGGGCTTTATGGCAGAAAAAATCGCGAACGCGATGAAAACGGTCGGCGCCGTGCCAGCCTCCGCCCCGGCTGCAGCCAGCGCGTCTGTAGCGCCTGCTGCAGGGGTTAAACCGCAGGTTATTCCGGAGGCCGCTACCGCCGCCACGGTTGCTGAACTGCTCTCTCCGGTGACTGGCGAGGTTGTTGCGCTGGAACAGGTGCCGGATGAAGCGTTCGCCAGCAAAGCGGTAGGGGATGGCGTGGCGGTGAAGCCGACGGAGAAAACCGTTGTTTCCCCGGCTGCCGGCACCATCGTGAAGATTTTCAATACCAACCACGCGTTCTGCCTGGAAACAGAAAAAGGCGCGGAGATTGTTGTTCATATGGGCATCGACACCGTAGCGCTGAACGGTCAGGGCTTTAAACGTCTGGTAGAAGAGGGCGCTGAAGTGGCCGCCGGCCAGCCGGTGCTGGAAATGGATCTCGATTTCCTCAATACCCATGCCCGTTCAATGATTAGCCCGGTCGTATGCAGCAATATCGACGACTTCGGCGGTCTGGTCATTAAAGCTCAGGGGCAGGTTGTTGCAGGCGAGACGCCGCTTTATGAGATTAAAGGCAAGTAACGCGGTTGGATTTTAGGGCGCCTCAAGCGGCGGGGAAATTCCTCGCCGCTTTTTTTGTTGTAAAAATCTACGCTACCGCAGGGAGGCGCCTATTTTCTTCAACTAAAGGTTGTTTCCCGACCCTGCTTATAAGATCATGCTGCGTTAACTGATGTTTACGCTTTGAGGAATCTACGATGAGTGAGGCTGAAGCCCGCCCGACTAACTTTATCCGCCAGATCATCGATGAAGATTTGGCCAGTGGTAAGCACACTACCATCTGCACCCGTTTTCCGCCGGAGCCGAACGGCTATCTGCATATCGGACACGCAAAATCTATCTGCCTGAACTTCGGCATTGCCCAGGATTACCAGGGGCAGTGCAATCTGCGTTTCGACGATACCAACCCGGTTAAAGAAGACATCGAATACGTCGAGTCCATCAAAAACGACGTGCAGTGGCTGGGCTTTCACTGGTCGGGCGATGTGCGCTATTCCTCTGATTACTTTGATCAGCTGCACCACTATGCGATCGAACTGATTAATAAAGGCCTTGCTTACGTTGATGAGCTTTCGCCGGAGCAGATCCGCGAGTACCGCGGCACGCTGACGCAGCCGGGCAAAAACAGCCCGTACCGCGATCGCAGCGTGGAAGAGAACCTGGCGCTGTTTGAGAAAATGCGCAACGGCGAATTCGCCGAAGGCACCGCTTGCCTGCGTGCGAAAATCGATATGGCTTCGCCGTTCATTGTCATGCGCGACCCGGTGCTGTACCGCATTAAATTCGCTGAACACCATCAAACCGGCAACAAGTGGTGCATCTATCCGATGTACGACTTTACCCACTGCATTTCCGATGCGCTGGAAGGCATTACCCATTCGCTGTGTACGCTGGAATTCCAGGATAACCGCCGTCTCTATGACTGGGTACTGGATAACATCACTATTCCTGTGCACCCGCGCCAGTACGAGTTTTCGCGTCTTAACCTTGAATACGCGGTTATGTCCAAGCGTAAGCTTAATCTGCTGGTGACCGACAAGATTGTGGAAGGCTGGGACGACCCGCGCATGCCGACTATTTCTGGCCTGCGCCGTCGCGGCTATACCGCTGCTGCTATTCGCGAGTTCTGCAAACGCATCGGCGTAACCAAGCAGGATAACACCGTCGAGATGGCGGCGCTGGAAGCCTGTATCCGTGAAGATCTTAACGAAAACGCGCCGCGCGCGATGGCCGTTATCGATCCCGTTAAGCTGGTGATTGAGAACTACCCGCAGGGCCAGACTGAACAGGTCGCCATGCCGAACCATCCGAACAAACCGGAAATGGGCAGCCGCGACGTGCCGTTCTCTGGCGAAATCTGGATCGATCGCGCCGATTTCCGTGAAGAGGCCAACAAGCAGTACAAGCGCCTGGTGCTCGGTAAAGAAGTACGCCTGCGCAACGCCTACGTCATTAAAGCTGAGCGTGTTGAAAAAGACGCGGAAGGCAACATCACCACCATCTACTGCTCTTACGATGCCGAAACGCTAAGTAAAGATCCGGCGGATGGCCGCAAAGTGAAAGGCGTTATCCACTGGGTTAGCGCACAGCACGCGCTGCCGGTAGAAATCCGTCTTTACGACCGCCTCTTTAGCGTGGCGAACCCGGGCGGAGCGGACGATTTTCTCTCGACCATCAACCCGGATTCACTGGTTATCAAGCAGGGTTTTGCGGAACCGAGTCTGAAAGAGGCTGAAGTGGGTAAGGCATACCAGTTTGAGCGCGAAGGTTACTTCTGCCTCGACAGCCGCCACACGTCAGCCGATAAGCTGGTCTTTAATCGCACGGTAGGACTTCGCGATACCTGGGCTAAAATCGGCGAATAAGTCGAACTACAAAATAAAACGCCGCGCAATGCGGCGTTTTTCATTTCCGCAGCGCTGACTGGAGTTTTTATTAAAAAAGAAGCGGAAAGTTTTTCCTGATTATAACTCTTATAAATTCATCAAAATAAATTCATAGTAACCATCAATATAAATTGTGGCGATGCAAGGCTTTAAAAAATAAGTTGTTGCATAAGGCGTTTATTTTAATAAAAAGAACGAGAGCGTTTATTTGTGCTTGATGTCATATTTTGACAATGCTGTGCAAACAAAATATTGATAATTAATGTCGTGAAAAATACTATTCAATAGCGTTAAAAAATCATAAGCATGCATTTATTTTGCATGAAAGCTTTTTTATAAAGTTATTATTGAGAAGAAATTTGATATGCCTCTTTTTTTAAAAAGGCGCAGGACGCGGCTATTATTAATGGCGAGCGTAAGCGCTTTATCTACTTTAAGTTTTACACCCGCTGTTTATTCCACAGGCTTTATTGATGATTCAACGCTGACGGGCGGCCTCTATTACTGGCAGCGAGAGCGAGACCGCAAAGATGTCGCAGAAGATAAATACAAAACTAACCTTTCTCATGCAACCTGGAACGGCAATCTTGATTTTTCGTCAGGGTATGCGGCAGATCTGTTCGGCGTCGATCTCGCGCTCTTTACGGCAATTGAAATGGCGGAAAATGGCGACAGCGCGCATCCAAATGAAATCGCCTTCTCATCCAGTAATAAAGCTTACGATGAAGACTGGTCCGGTGATAAAAGTGGAGTAAGCCTTTATAAAGCCGCCGCGAAATTTAAATATGGTCCTTTATGGGCGCGCGCCGGATATATCCAGCCCACCGGCCAAACGCTTCTGGCGCCGCACTGGAGCTTTATGCCTGGCACTTACCAGGGCGCGGAGGCAGGGGCCAGCGCGGACTACGGCGAGGCGGGCCTGCTCAGCTTCTCATATATGTGGAGCAACGCTTATAAGGCCCCGTGGCATCTTGAAATGGATAAATTTTACCAGAACGATAAAGCGACCCGCGTCGACTATCTCCATTCTTTAGGCGCGAAGTATGACTTCAAAAATAACTTTATTCTCGAAGCGGCTTTCGGCCAGGCGCAAGGTTACGTTGACCAATACTTTGCTAAAGCCAGCTATAAATTTGATATTGCGGGAAGCCCGCTCGCCGCCAGTTATCAATTCTACGGCGCTCGCGACAAAGTAAGCGACGGCTCAGGCAACGATATTTATGACGCCACGGCATGGCTGCAGGCGTTGACCTTTGGCTACAGGGTGGGGCCGGTTGATCTACGTCTGGAAGGCACCTGGGTGAAGGCCGACGGGCAACAGGGCTATTTTCTGCAACGCATGACGCCAACCTACGCCTCATCAAACGGTCGGCTGGATATCTGGTGGGATAACCGTTCTGACTTTAACGCTAACGGTGAAAAGGCGCTTTTCGTCGGCGCTATCTATGACCTTACCCACCTGAAGCTGGCGGGATGGTCTCTTGGCGCGTCTTACGTGTACGCCTGGGATGCTAAGCCCAGCTCCGCGCCGACCCGCGATGGTTATTACGATCCTGATTATCGTCTCAAGGAATCGGCTTACAGCCTCGATGCAATTTATACCTTCGTAGAAGGGCGCGCTAAAGGCGCCACGTTTAAGCTGCATTTCACGCAGTATGACAACCACTCCGCTATTCCCAGTTACGGCGGTGGCTACGGCAATATTTTTCAGGACGAACGCGACGTGAAATTGATGTTCATTGCGCCGTTCACCCTGTTCTGATGCTTCCCGCTTCATACTCATTAATGCTATCTCGCTCTGAGGGAACAAAATGAAGAGATTACAGCGTAGTGTTTTAGCGCTCGCTCTGGCCGGACTAATGAGCAGCGCCTGGGCAGACCAGGAACTGGCGAATAAACTGAGTCAGTTTACGCTCAATTATGCCGTGCAGGATAACCACGCACAGCAACACGGCGTGGACTGCGCGGCGCTCGGCGCCGACTGGGCCGCCTGCAGTAAAGCCGTTATCACCTTAACGAACCATGGCGATGCGCTAACCGACAGAAACTGGACTATCTGGTTTCACAGTATCCGGCAAATCCTGAAGGTGGAGAATGAACAGTTTAAGGTCACCCACGTCATGGGTGACCTGCATAAGCTTGAACCCACCGATAAGTTTACGGGCTTTCCGGCAAACCAGACCGTCACTATCCCGATTATTAATGAGTACTGGCAGCTTTTTATTACCGACGTGCTCCCTCGCTGGTATGTCACCTCTGACGACAGTCGTCCCGTTATTATCGCCAACACCGACACAGAAGATCTGGCCCGGTTTGTCAGCCCGCTCGGTGAACAGTGGAGGCGTACGCCGGATGATAAAAATGTGTTGATGACCGCAGAGGCGCGCTATAACAAAAACAGCGATGTCGCTTTACCGGATGCTGCGGCGCTGCGAGGAGAGATTGTTCCTACCCCTAAAACGGTTACGGTGCATGCCGAAAATGTGGACTTAAGCCGCGGGGTCGTGCTCGACCTGGCTTCGCTTGCGCCGGCTTCCCGCGAGGCGGTGGCTTCGCGTTTCGCGCAGCTCGGCGTGAAAACCGGTCAGGGCTATCCGGTTAACACTCTCGTTGCGCCAGACGACTTTCAGAAACCGGAGGCGGTATCCGGCGCTTACCGTTTACAAATCAAGCCGCAGGAGACAATAGTGACGGGATACGACGCCGCTGGCGTCTTCTACGGTCTACAATCCCTGCTCTCACTGCTCCCGGCGCAAGGTAAGCCGCAAATCGCTACGCTTGAGGCGAGCGATGCGCCTCGCTTTAGCTGGCGCGCTATTCATCTGGACGTCGGACGCAATTTCCATTCAAAAGCGGCGGTGTTGCGTCTGCTGGATCAAATGGCCGCTTATAAACTCAACAAGTTTCATTTCCACCTGAGCGATGATGAAGGCTGGCGCCTGGAAATCCCCGGGCTGCCGGAACTGACCGAAACAGGGGCGAAACGCTGCCATGACCTCACTGAAAAACGCTGTCTTCTGCCGCAGTTGGGTTCGGGGCCCGAGAGTAATAACAACGGCAGCGGCTACTTCACGCGCGCTGATTATATTGAGATTGTGAAATACGCTGCTGCGCGGCACATCGAGGTTATCCCTGAAATTGATATGCCCGCGCATGCGAGGGCGGCGGTGGTATCAATGGAAGCGCGCTATGCCCGCTTAATGGAAGCGGGAAAAGCGCAGGAAGCAAACCATTACCGCCTGCTGGATCCCGCCGACACCTCAAACACAACAGGCGTGCAGTATTACGATCGAACCGGTTATCTGAATCCTTGTCTCGCTTCGTCACGCAACTTCGTCGACAAAGTCATCTCTGAGGTTCAGTTGATGCATAAAGAGGCGGGGCAACCTTTAACCGTCTGGCACGCTGGCGGCGACGAGGCGAAGAATATCTACCTGGGAACAGGGTATACCGACAAGTCCCATCCGGAAGAGGGGAAGGGGATTATCGATCTGAGTAAACAAAATAAGCCGTGGGAAAAATCACCTGCGTGTAAAAAGCTGCTTGAACGGGGCGAGGTCGCGGACGTTGAACACCTTTCCAGCTACTTTGGCATTGAGATCAGCAAGCTGGTAAATGCGCACGGCATCAGCGTCATGCAGGCCTGGCAGGATGGGCTGAAAGATGCGAAAGACGCCAGCGCGTTCAGCACCCGTCAGGTTAATGTTAACTTCTGGGACACGCTGTTCTGGGGCGGCTTTGATACGGCAAACGACTGGGCGAATAAAGGTTTCAGGGTTATCGTCTCCAACCCTGACTACCTCTATCTGGATTTCCCCTATGAAGTCAACCCGGCGGAGAGCGGCTATTACTGGGGAACACGGTTCAGCGACGAGCGTAAAATCTTCAGCTTTGCGCCAGACAACCTGCCGCAGAATGCGGAAACTTCCGTCGATCGCGATGGCAATACCTTCAGTGCGAAATCTGACAAGCCCTGGCCGGGTGCGCTGGGCCTTTCCGCTCAGCTCTGGAGCGAAGTCGTTCGTACCGATAAGCAGATGGAGTACATGATCTACCCAAGGCTTATTGTTGTCGCTGAGCGCGCATGGCATCGCGCCGCCTGGGAGCAGGATTATCAGGCGGGTCGCGAGTATAAGGGCCAGGAAACGCAGTGGGTGGATAAAAAAGCCCTCGCCTCAGACTGGGCTCGCTTTGCAAGCCTTATAGGCCACCGGGAGCTGGCGAAACTGGACAAAGCGGGCATCCAGTATCGTTTGCCGGTGCCGGGCGCCAGAGTGGAAAAAGGCATACTGGAAATAAACACCAGCCTGCCGGGGCTGGCGGCAGAATACTCTACGGATAACGGTAAAAACTGGCTACGCTATGACAGTAAGGCGCGACCACAGGTTGAGGGCGAAGTACTGATTCGCGCGGTAAGCCCGGATGGTCAACGCTACAGCCGTGTCGATAGCGTTAAATAGTCCCGTAAAAAAAAGCCCGCCTGATGGCGGGCTTTTTTTATCTTTCAGCAAAAGCTTACAGGCTTTCTGGCAGCGTACGCAGCGCGGTTAATTTTCCTTTGCTTATTTCTACGTAATTATCATGCCGCAACTGCGACAACGTTTTCATCACCATGCTGCGAGAAAGATTGGTTCGCTTAACGATATAATCGGCAACGTTAATCTTATTTCGCATAAATTCATCCATGGCGGCAAGCGTGACCAGATTACCTTTAATCATGAGGTAGCTATTATGCCCAAGCAATAATTCTTCGCGATGGCAGAGTAAGTCGATGTTCCAGGCCAGTACCTTATATAACTGTGGTTGGCACTGATGATTCTCTATTTCACTCAGAAATTTATCAAAAGGAATGAGCTGATAGTGGCACTCAGCATCGGCCTGAATTCTGAAATAGTTTTTATTATTAAGATTACGCGCAACGCCCAGAATAGACGGGGCGCTACATTTTTCAATCAGTAATCTGTCACTTTTACGCAATACGGAAAAAAGGCCGCCGCGAATAATGCAAACAAAGCCTTCACGCGTTGGAATAGACGTATTTTTTTCTGCGCGATACCAGTTGCCGTAACCATTAAAGATATCGGACAGTCGATAAATTTCGGCAAGGGGTTTCTGAGGTATTACCATAACGGCGACCTTTGTATAAGTATATTATTGGAATAAATAACGAGGGGCTATTCTAATAGAGTTGATTTTTTTACTGCAAGACAGGCCAATGACGTTGTAAGCCTGAATGGGGCGCTTGAGGGGGGTAACTGATTGAATGGTAAAATAATTTACTTTTTCTGAAAATAAAAAGTAAGAAAAAGATAAGATAAAATAAGTTCTTGACCAGTATATTAAAATAGCAAGCATCAAAAAAATGGATTATTAGCGTCGCGCCTGCCTGATAAAGGTGTAAAAAAAGCCGACATACTATGTCGGCTTATTAACAAAAAGCAAAAACGGAACGCTATTTTCGCTTACTTTGTGTCGTGCGCGTGCTCGTTTTCGCGGCAGTCGCCATCGGCACAGTGGCCATAGAGATAGAGGCTATGGTTAGTCAAACGAATGCCATGGCGAGAAGCGATTTCACGCTGACGCGCTTCGATAGAGTCGTCGCTAAACTCGATAACTTTGCCGCAGTCGAGGCAAATCAGGTGGTCATGATGATGCTGTTGAGTCAGTTCGAAAACGGATTTGCCGCCTTCAAAGTTATGACGCGTAACGATACCCGCGTCGTCAAACTGATTCAGCACACGGTAAACGGTCGCGAGACCAATCTCTTCGCCCATGTCAATGAGGCGCTTGTATAAGTCTTCCGCACTGACATGATGGTTTACTGGCTCCTGCAACACTTCAAGGATTTTCAGTCGAGGAAGCGTGACTTTCAGGCCAGCCTTCTTTAATGCGGTGTTATTGTCAGTCATGCGGAATCTGTCCTGTTGCTAAACGGTGTGCTCCGGAGAGCTTAAGATCGGATGCGCTGAAGATGAATGCGACTCATTATAGAACTGACAGGCCCAAATGAAAACCGCAAGCGTCCAGCAATAGTGCTTTTCAAAACGTGGCGAGCGCGGCGCTTGCCGTCTCGTTACCCGATAATCCAGAAGGGTATTGTACAGATATGCGGATGAAAGTTAAAAATTTGTAGCAATCATTTTTATCGCTTTTATCTATCAATGAAGCTAAAACGGCGATAAAAAATACATTTATCGCCGTTTCACGATTAGGCGTTAATGATTTCCTGCAGATGCAGCTCTTCAGAAACTTGCTTAACCCATTTTTCGACGCGTTCAGCGGTCAGTTCCGGCTGACGATCTTCATCAATGGCAAGGCCAACGAAGTGATCGTCATCGGCAAGACCTTTAGAGGCTTCAAAGTGATAACCTTCCGTCGGCCAGTGACCCACAATAGTGGCGCCGCGCGGTTCAATAATGTCGCGAATGGTGCCGAGCGCGTCGCAGAAGTATTCCGCGTAGTCTTCCTGATCGCCGCAGCCGAAGAGCGCGACCAGCTTGCCATTGAAGTCAATCTCTTCAAGGGTCGGGAAGAAATCATCCCAGTCGCACTGCGCTTCGCCGTAGTACCAGGTCGGGATGCCAAGCAGCAGGATATCGAAACCTTCCAGATCTTCTTTGCTGCTCTTGGCAATATCGTGCACTTCAGCAACGTCTTTCCCGAGCTGTTTCTGAATAACTTTTGCGATATTTTCGGTGTTGCCGGTGTCGCTGCCGAAAAAAATGCCTACGATTGCCATGAGAAAAATAACCTCTTGAATCCTAATGATATGGTAGTGGCGAAATGCCCACAGATAGGGCAATCATAGCAGAACAGAGAAGAGGGCGGAAACAGCTATCACGGTGGGGTGCACACTCTGACACATTTCCATACAAGAAAAAGGGTTTTAAGGCCTTAGCTATTCAGCGCCTTGAGCTGCGCCAGCAAAATTTCTTCAATCAATTCGCTGCGACTCATGTTGCGCGCCTGCGCCAGCTGCGTCAGGGCGTCAACCGCTTCCGCGTTAAGTTTTAACTCTACACGTTTAAGCCCGCGAACTTTGTCGCGCTTGAGCTGGTTCCGTTTGTTGATGCGCAACTGTTCGTCACGCGACAGCGGATTGGTTTTCGGGCGACCCGGGCGACGCTCGTCCGCGAACAGATCTAATGTCGTACGGTCCGTTTGTTCTTTGGCCATGATTTGACTACTGACAGGGGAAACAGGCTGCCGGAGCGGATGCCCGGGTGTCATTCAGCGCGCCATCATACATCAGGGAACGAGGCGCGCCAACGCGTTAGCGGCATGTTAGCGCCAGTCGCCTTGTTTTTAATCAGTTTTCAGGAAGCGACGAATGGCGCGCAATACGGCTTCAGGCTTTTCGGCATGCACCCAGTGCCCGGCGCCGGCAATGACATGCGCTCGCGCCGCCGGGAACTGCTTAAGCAAGGCCTCGCGGTGATTTTCCTGTACGTAAGGCGAAGCGCCGCCAGCGATAAACAGCGAAGGACCATGCCAGGCGGGCACCTCCTGCCAGCCAACTATGTGCTCATACTGCTCCCAGAGCGTCGGCACATTGAAACGCCATTCACCGTCGGCGAAGGATTTCAGCAGAAACTGAACGACGCCTTCTTCAGAGAGGCGCTCGCGCATAATGGCGGCCGCCTGCTGGCGCGTCGCGGCGCCCGCTTCGCTTACCGCGCGAATGGCGGCGAAAATTTCATCGTGACGTCGTACCTGATAGTCGACAGGCGCTATATCAATCGTCACCAGTTTAACGATGCGCTCCGGTATCAGCGCGGTCACGGCCATTGCCGCTTTGCCGCCCATGGAGTGCCCGATAAGCACCACGTTATCAAGCTGGTGGGCATCCAGCGTTTCCACGATATCCTGCGCCATTGCAGGATACGTCATCTCATCGCTACGCGGCGAAAGACCGTGGTTGCGCATATCGACCTGCAGCACATCGCGATCTTTCGCCAGATCGCGAGCCAGCACGCCGAGGTTATCCAGACTGCCAAACAGGCCGTGAATCAAAACGACAGGCGAATTGTTATTCGGTTGTTGCGCAGATTGCATTCGGGTATTCAATTTCATGGCAAAGTTCTTTTTTTGCATCTGAAAGGTTAGGGTATCATGTTGACCATTCTGCCGTCCGGCTGCAAGAAGCCAGTTAATTCCGACTTTTGCCGCCCCTCCAGGTGTGACGCTATCCGCTGTTGGGTTTTACTTCTATAATCCCAACGACTTGTATTCAGAAAAGATATTGCACTGGATTAAGATGAAAACGATTGAAGTTGATGACGAGCTGTATCGCTACATTGCCAGCCACACTCAGCACATTGGCGAAAGCGCGTCCGACATTTTACGGCGCATGCTTAAAGTTGCCGCCGGCTCGCAAGCCGCTGCCGCTCAGGCGAAAGAGAGCGCGCCTGTCAGCGCAGCCGTTGCCGAAAAGCCGGCGAACCCTGCCAAAGACCGCGTTCGCGCTATGCGAGAGCTGCTTTTATCGGACGAATACGCAGAACAGAAGCGAGCGGTCAATCGTTTCATGCTGGTGCTGTCTACACTCTATTCACTGGATGCAAAAGCGTTTGCCGAAGCCACCGAGTCGCTGCATGGCCGCACCCGCGTCTATTTCGCCGGTGACGAGCAAACGCTGCTGCAAAGCGGCAACCAGACCAAGCCCAAACATGTTCCGGGCACGCCATACTGGGTTATTACTAATACGAATACGGGCCGCAAATGCAGCATGATCGAACATATCATGCAGACCATGCAGTTCCCGGCGGAATTAATTGAAAAGGTTTGCGGCACCATCTAACACAAGCGTCAGAAGGATCAGGCCATGGCAATGCATAACCGTGCGGGTCAACCCGCGCAACAAAGTGATTTGATTAACGTCGCGCAGCTTACCGCGCAGTACTACGTATTGAAGCCGGAAGTCGGCAACGTTGAGCACGCGGTGAAGTTCGGTACCTCCGGCCATCGCGGCAGCGCGGGACGTCACAGCTTTAACGAGCCGCACATTCTGGCTATCGCCCAGGCCATTGCCGAAGAGCGCGCTAAAAACGGCATTACCGGCCCGTGCTATGTGGGTAAAGATACCCATGCGCTCTCTGAGCCCGCTTTTATCTCTGTGCTGGAAGTCCTGTCCGCGAACGGCGTCGATATCATCGTGCAGGAAAACAATGGTTACACCCCAACGCCTGCGGTTTCCAACGCTATCCTGGTTCACAACAAAAATGGCGGCGCTCAGGCGGACGGCATTGTCATTACCCCCTCTCACAACCCGCCGGAAGATGGCGGCATCAAATACAATCCGCCGAACGGCGGCCCGGCGGATACTAACGTAACCAAAGTGGTGGAAGATCGCGCAAACGCGCTGTTGGCGAACGGCCTGAAAGAGGTTAAACGCCTGCCGCTTGACGAAGCCTGGGCCAGCGGTCGCATTCAGGAAAAAGACCTGGTGCAGCCGTTTGTCGAAGGATTGGCAGATATTGTCGATATGGCGGCTATCCAGAAAGCGGGCCTGAAGCTCGGCGTTGACCCGCTTGGCGGCTCCGGTATCGAATACTGGAAGCGTATTGCGGAGCACTACAAGCTGGATCTGACCATTGTTAACGATCAGGTCGATCAAACTTTCCGCTTCATGCACCTTGATAAAGATGGCGTTATCCGTATGGACTGCTCCTCTGAGTCTGCGATGGCGGGGCTGCTGGCGCTGCGTGATAAGTTCGATCTGGCCTTTGCCAACGACCCGGATTACGACCGTCACGGTATTGTCACCCCGGCGGGGCTGATGAACCCGAACCACTATCTGGCGGTCGCCATTAACTATCTGTTCCAGCATCGTCCGCAGTGGGGCAACGAGGTGGCTGTCGGTAAAACGCTGGTCTCATCCGCGATGATTGACCGCGTGGTGAACGATCTCGGCCGTAAGCTGGTGGAAGTGCCGGTAGGCTTCAAATGGTTCGTTGATGGCCTTTACGACGGCAGCTTTGGCTTCGGCGGCGAAGAGAGCGCGGGCGCCTCTTTCCTGCGTTTTGACGGCACGCCGTGGTCCACCGATAAAGACGGCATCATCATGTGTCTGCTGGCGGCGGAAATCACTGCCGTCACCGGCAAAAACCCGCAGCAGCATTATGATGAACTGGCTGAACGCTTCGGCGCGCCGAGCTATAACCGTCTGCAGGCTTCCGCCACGTCCGCGCAAAAAGCGGCGCTTTCTAAGCTGTCGCCGGAAATGGTCAGCGCAAGCCAGCTGGCGGGCGACCCCATCACGGCGCGCCTGACCGCCGCGCCGGGCAACGGCGCTTCCATTGGCGGGCTGAAAGTGATGACTGACAACGGCTGGTTCGCCGCGCGTCCGTCAGGCACGGAAGACGCGTACAAAATCTATTGTGAAAGCTTCCTCGGCGCGGAACACCGTAAGCAGATTGAGAAAGAAGCGGTGGAGATCGTCAGCGAAGTGTTGAAAAACGCCTGATGGGTTGAATATAAAAAGGGAGCGCTTGTCGCTCCCTTTTTTATGTCGGCGTTACAGCATAAAGCGGTAGCCAATCCCCGTTTCTGTCAGCAGATGGCGCGGACGCGCCGGATCGCTTTCCAGTTTCTGGCGCAGGTGGCCCATATAGATGCGCAAATAGTGGCTATGCTCCACGGCGTTCGGGCCCCAGACCTGGCTTAAAAGCTGCCGCTGCGTCAGCACCTTGCCGTGATTATTCAGCAGCACCGCCAGCAGGCGAAACTCGATGGGCGTCAGGTGAATTTCTTCTTCGCCGCGCAGAATGCGCCGTGTAGCGAGATCGACATGAATATCGGAAAAGTGATAAGCCGGATCGTCCGGGGTTGAGCTGCCATGACGACGCAGCGCCACGCGCAGGCGCGCCTGCAGCTCGCCGATGCCGAAGGGTTTGCTCAGATAATCATCCGCCCCGGCATCCAGCGCGGCGATTTTATCTTCCTCTTCGCTGCGTGCTGACAGCACTATCACCGGGCGCTGGCTCCACTGGCGAAAATCGCGGATAAAATCCAGCCCGTCGCCGTCGGGCAAGCCAAGATCGAGTATGACCAGATCCGGTTTGCGGGTCGCGGCCTCAATCAGCCCGCGCTGCAACGTTTCCGCTTCATGAACGCGCAAGCCTTCGCTTTCCAGCGCAGCGCGCAGAAAGCGGCGGATCTCTTTCTCATCTTCGACAATCAGTACGCTAATCACATGTCCTCGTGAATATCCAGCTCAGGGGGGCGCTGCTGGGGCAGCACGATGTGGAAGCTTGCGCCGCCTTCAGGGCGGTTTTTAGCGTAAATGATGCCGCCGTGCACCTCAACTATAGCCTGACAAATAGCGAGACCGAGCCCGACGCCGGGAATGGCGGATTCTTTGTTGCCGCGCGCAAATTTCGCGAAAATCGCCGCTTCCTGACCCGGTGGGATCCCCGGCCCGCTGTCCCAGACTTCCAGCTCCAGTTGCTCGTCCCGACGGCTGGCCCGTACGCCGATGCGCGCCGCCGAGCCCGCATACTTCACGGCGTTTTCCAGCAAATTAATCAGCACGCGCTCAAGCAAGGCGCCGTCGACGTAAATCAACATCAGCGGGTCCGGCAGCGCGAGTTCAATATGCCGCCCGCCAAGGCCTGGCTCCAGCATTTTCAGCGCGCTGCCGACCACTTCCTCAAGCGTCAACCACTCTTTGCGCAGATTAAAGCCGCCGGACTGAATGCGCGCCATATCCAGTAAGTTATTCACCAGCCGCGTGGTGTTCAGCACATGCTGGCGAATAGCGCTGGCCTGCAGGGCATGTTTTGAGCCTTCAGAGGCGAGGTCGAGCGTCAGGATCTCCGCCTGGCCGAAAAGTACGGTAAGCGGCGTGCGTAAATCATGAGAAAGGGCCGCCAGCAGCGAGTTACGCAGTTGCTCATGCTCGCTCGCCATACGTGCCTGCTCCTCGCTTTTAGTCAGCCACAGCCGCTCAAGCGCGCTGGCGATAAGCAGGGTGAAGGTCTCCAGCAAACGCTGCTGCTCCGGGATCATCAACTGGCGCAGGCTTGAAGGTTCGACAATCAGCAGGCCGTGGGTTTTGTGCGCGGTGCGCAGCGGCAGGATCTGATACGGCACGCCGGGCAGCGTGTCGGTGCCGGCGCCCGCTGGCTGACCATTATCGAAACTCCAGCGGGCGATGGCCTCATCCCATGCGCTGATGCTGGCGGTATCGACAGGCGGCAGCAATTTACCGTGCTCATCGGGCAGCAGCATCAGGCTGCGGGCATGAAACGTGGAGTCGATAAAGCGCTCGCTGGTCACGGCGATATCCTGCGCCGAACGGCCCACCGCCAGCGCTTTCGACATTTCATAAAGATGGCGCGTGCGCTGCTCCCGATAACGCGCTATTCGCGCCTGGTAGCGTACGCCCGCGGTCAGGTTGCCGATAACCAGCCCGACGGTAAGCATCACCGCAAAGGTGAGCAGATACTGCACATCGGAGACCGCCAGCGTGCCGCGCGGGGCGATGAAAAAGAGATCGAAGCTGATGACATTAATCACCGTCGCCAGTACGGACGGCCAGCGCCCGTAAAAGAGGGCGACCATGACCACGCCCAGCAGATAGACCATCACCAGGTTGGCGGCGTCAAAGGCCGAAAGCCACTGATTCGCTACCAGCGTGATTAAGGCGCAAAGCAGCAGGGCGACGAGACAGCCGCGAATTTGTATGCGCCACTTTTCTGTAAAGGGGCGCGCGTCCGGGGCCTTAGGCGCGCTGGCGAGAGGCTTGTCATCAAGCGCGACGATAAGCAAGTCGAGGTCCGGCGCATGGCGCGCCAGCCGTTCGGCGAAGGTTTCGCGGTTCCACCAGCGGCGGCGATTGCGCCTGCCGATGATAATTTTGCCAAGGTTATGTTCCCGCGCGTAGCGCAGCAGCGCTTTCTCTTCCTCCGCTTCCGCGAGCGTGGCGGTTTCCGCGCCCAGCTCCTGGGCAAGGCGCAGCGCGCTTAAGATGGCGCGACGGGATTTTTCCGGCAGGCGATGCAGCCGCGGCGTTTCCACATAGACGGCGTGCCAGGCGCTGCCGAGCTTAGCGGCAAGGCGTGCGGCGGTGCGCACCAGCTTCTCGTTGCCGCTGCCGTGGCCGATGCAAAGCAAAATAGCGTCGCGCGTATGCCAGACCTTTTCCAGCCCCTGGTTATCGCGCCAGACGCGCATCTGCTCGTCCACCCGATCGGCGGTGCGCCGCAGCGCCAGTTCGCGCAGCGCGATCAGATTGCCTTTGCGAAAGAAGTGCTCAATGGCGCGCTCCGCCTGGCCTGCAATGTAAACTTTGCCTTCATGCAGACGCTGGCGCAGGTCATCGGGAGGAAGGTCCACCAGCACCACTTCGTCGGCGGCGTCAAAGAAAGGATCGGGCACCGTTTCGCGCACCTGAATGCCGGTTACTCCGCCCACCACGTCGTTCAGGCTTTCCAGATGCTGCACATTAACGGTAGTGAAAACGTCGATACCGGCGTTGAGCAACTCATCCACATCCTGCCAGCGCTTGGGGTGACGGGAGCCCGGCGCGTTGCTGTGCGCCAGTTCGTCCATCAGGATCAACGCCGGGCGGCGCGCCAGCGCGGCGTCGAGATCAAACTCCTGCACGGTGCGGCTGCGGTGCTGGATACGCTTGAGGGGCTGGATAGCCAGCCCCTCAAGGAGGGCCGCCGTTTCCTGGCGGCCATGGGTTTCCACTACGCCCACCAGGATGTCCAGCCCCTGCTGGCGCAGGCGCTGGGCTTCCTGGAGCATGGCGTAGGTTTTGCCCACGCCCGCGCAGGCGCCGAAGAAGATTTTGAGTTTGCCCCGCGTTCTGTCGCTCGCCTGGCTTAACAGGCGATCCGGGTCCGGACGCGTCGGTTCTTCGGTCATATCCCTTCCTTTATTTTTGCAGCGCATCCAGCGCGAGGTTGAGCTGCACCACATTCACTACCGGCTGGCCGATAAAACCCGGCATTGGCGTTTGCGTATTTTGCGCCACCAGTTGCGCTAATTGTTCAACGGAAAGCTGGCGGGCGCGGGCGACGCGCGGGATCTGCCAGGCGGCGGCCTGCGGCGAAATACCATAATCCAGGCCGCTTGCGGAGGCGGTCACCAGCTCTACCGGCACCGTAGGCGTCGCCTGCGGGTTAGCGGCGCGTAATGCCGCCACTCGCTCCTGCACCTGTTTATCGAGTTCCGGATTGCTGCCCGCGAGGTTGCTGCCACCGGACGCCATGGGATTATACGGCGCTTCGGCAGTGGCGGAGGGGCGGCCCTGGAAATATTTCGCTTCGCTAAACGCCTGACCGATAAGCCGCGAGCCGCGGATTTCTCCCGCTTGCTCGATGAGCGAGCCCTTCGCCTGCGCGTTAAACCACCACTGCCCGAGGGCGGTAGTCACGAGCGGATAGAGGCCGCCGGTAATCAGCGTCAGCAACAGCAGCAGCATAATGGCGGGACGTAACATCGTCATAACTATTTCCTCAGACTAAACCAAAAAGGGTGAGCAGCAGATCGATGGCCTTGATGCCGATAAAGGGCACGACCAACCCGCCCAGCCCGTATATCCACAGGTTGCGGCGCAGCATGGCGGCAGCGCTCAGCGGTTTGTAGCTCACGCCCTTCAGCGCCAGCGGGATAAGAAAAATAATGATCAGCGCGTTGAAAATGACCGCGCTCAGGATTGCCGAGGCGGGGGAGTGCAGATGCATCACGTTCAGCGCGTTAAGCTGCGGATACGTAGCGGCAAACGCCGCCGGAATAATGGCGAAATATTTCGCTACGTCGTTGGCGATGCTGAACGTGGTGAGCGAGCCGCGCGTCATCAGCATCTGCTTGCCGATATGCACCACCTCAATAAGTTTAGTGGGGTTGGAATCGAGGTCCACCATGTTGCCCGCCTCCTTCGCCGCCTGGGTGCCGGAGTTCATCGCCACCGCCACATCCGCCTGCGCCAGCGCGGGGGCGTCATTAGTGCCGTCGCCGGTCATCGCCACCAGCCTACCTTCCGCCTGATACTGACGGATAAGCGCGAGCTTCGCTTCCGGCGTCGCTTCCGAGAGAAAATCATCCACGCCCGCCTCGGCGGCGATAGCGGCGGCGGTGAGGCGGTTATCGCCAGTGATCATCACCGTTTTGATGCCCATTTTGCGCAGCTGTGCGAAGCGCTCTTTAATGCCGCCTTTTACGATATCTTTAAGCGCAATCACCCCGAGCACGTTCGCCCCTTCGGCCACCACCAGCGGCGTGCTGCCCTGGCGGGCAATCTCTTCTACCAGCGTATCCACCTGCGACGGAAAGTGGCCGCCGTTGGCCTCGACGTGACGGCGAATGGCGTCAACTGACCCTTTGCGAATCATCCTGTCGCCGACGTTAATGCCGCTCATGCGCGTCTGGGCGGTGAAGGGCACAAAGGTGGCGTGCAGGTTTTGCACATCGCGTTCGCGCAGATTAAAGCGCTGCTTCGCCAGCACCACAATGCTGCGGCCCTCCGGCGTTTCGTCAGCAAGCGATGCGAGCTGCGCGGCATCGGCCAGTTGTTGTTCATTTACGCCAGGTGCAGGGAGGAAAGCCGAAGCCTGACGGTTGCCAAGCGTAATGGTGCCGGTTTTATCAAGCAGCAGCACATCCACGTCGCCCGCCGCTTCCACTGCGCGTCCGCTGGTGGCGATAACATTTGCCCCGAGCATACGGCTCATCCCGGCGACGCCGATAGCAGACAGCAGCCCGCCGATAGTCGTGGGAATAAGGCACACCAACAGCGCCACCAGCACTGTCACGCTGACGGCCGTGCCGCCGTACAGCGAGAATGGCCAAAGCGTCGCGGTCGCCAGCAGAAAGACTATCGTCAGCGCCACCAGCAGAATGGTCAGCGCGATTTCGTTCGGCGTTTTGCGGCGCTTTGCGTTTTCCACCATCGCTATCATCCGGTCGAGGAAGGTTTCGCCCGGGTTGACGCTGCACTGGATAACCAGCCAGTCGGAAAGTATGCGCGTACCGCCGGTCACCGAGGCGAAATCGCCGCCCGACTCGCGAATCACCGGCGCGGATTCACCGGTAATGGCGCTTTCATCCACCGACGCGCCGCCTTCAATCACTTCACCGTCGCAGGGGATAATGTCGCCAGCCTCCACCAGCACGATATCTCCCTTACGCAGATCCGTGGCGGGCACGTGATCGATCTGCGCATCATGCTGCGGCGCGCGCAGCTTCCGGGCGAAGGCCGTTTTCTTTACGCCCTTCAGGCTATTGGCCTGCGCTTTACTGCGGCCTTCCGCCAGCGCTTCGGCGAAGTTAGCGAACAGCACGGTAAACCACAGCCACAGGCTGATGGCGCCGGTAAACAGCGCCTCTCCGGGCAGGCTGCCTGTGGCCATGGCGACAGCGAGCACGCTGGTCAGCAGACTGCCCAGCCAGACAATGAACATCACCGGGTTACGCCACTGCACGCGTGGGCTCAGTTTCTTGAACGAATCCATCAGCGCCTGACGAAGCAGGGATGCTTCAAACAGCGCCAGTTGCTTGCGACTCATGTATAGCGACTCCGCAATGGTCATTTCACAAGAGAAAGGTGTTCCGCTACCGGGCCTAAGGCGAGGGCGGGGATAAAGGTCAGGGCGCCAACCAGCAGAACCGTGCCGATCAACAGGCCGATAAAGAGCGCGCCGTGCGTGGGCAACGTGCCGACGCCCGCCGGCTGCGCTTTTTTCGCGACCAGCGAGCCCGCTATCGCCATCACCGGAATGATGACCAGAAAACGACCCAGCAGCATGCAAACCGCCAGCAGCAGGTTCCAGAACGGCGTGTTGGCGCTCAGGCCCGCAAAGGCGCTGCCGTTGTTGTTGGCGCCGGAGGAGACGGCGTAGAGCACTTCGCTAAAGCCGTGAATGCCGGGGTTATAGATGCCCGCGCGTCCGGCGTCGGTCATCATGGCGAGCGCGGTGCCGAGCAGCACCAGCGCAGGCGTAACCAGGATAGCCAGCGCGGTCATTTTCATTTCGCGCACGTCGATTTTTTTGCCAAGGTATTCCGGCGTGCGGCCAATCATCAGCCCGGCGATAAACACCGCCAGCAGCACGAACAGCAGCATGCCGTAAAGCCCGGAGCCTACGCCGCCGAAAACCACTTCGCCAATCTGCATCAGCCACAGCGGGATCATGCCGCCAAGCGCGGTGAAGGAGTCGTGCATCGCATTGACCGCGCCGCAGGACGCCGCGGTGGTGACCACGGAAAAGAGGCTGCTCGCCAGAATGCCGAAGCGGCTCTCTTTGCCTTCCATGTTGATGGCGCTATCCGCGCCGAGCGTGAGGAAGTGGCTGTTGCCCTGGGTTTCGGCCCACATCACCACCGCGACGCAGACTACGAAGATAATGCTCATCGACCAGAGAATGGCGCGCCCCTGACGAGCGTCGCCGGTCGCTTCGCCAAAGGTGAAACACAAGGCTGCGGGGATAAGGAAAATCGCCAGCATCTGCACGAAATTGGTCAGCGCGGTCGGATTTTCAAAAGGGTGCGAAGAGTTGGCGTTGAAGAAACCGCCGCCGTTGGTGCCGAGCATCTTGATAGCCTCCTGCGAAGCGACAGGCCCCATCGGCAGCAGCTGTTTCGCCCCTTCCAGCGAGGTATAAGGCTGATAGTCAGCAAAATTCTGAATGACGCCCTGCTGGATAAAGACCAGGGCGATAATCAGCGATATCGGCAGCAATACCCAGAGCGTGACGCGAGTAAGGTCTTTCCACGCGTTGCCAAGCGTCGTCACAGAATGACGGGCAAAGGCGCGAATAAGGGCAAACACCACGGCGATGCCGGTAGCGGCTGAGAGGAAATTTTGCACCGTCAGCCCGACCATCTGGCTGAAATAGCTAACCGTGCTTTCGCCCGCATAAGACTGCCAGTTCGTGTTAGCCACAAAACTGACGGCGGTGTTGAGCGCCAGATGCCAGCTTAAGCCTGGCAACTGCTGCGGATTTAACGGCAGCGAACCTTGCAGCATCAGAATCGCAAAAAGCACCGCCAGTCCAAGAGCGTTAAACAGAAGGATAGCGAACAGGTAGCGCTTCCAGTCCATCTCTTCGTTGCCCACGCCGGTAAAGGACCACAGCCATTTCTCCACTTTGCCGACGACAGGCAGCGGTCCGTCTTCAACGAACCGCGCAAGCACGCTGCCGAGCGGTTTCGCCAGCAGCAGAAGCACCAGCAGGAAACTCGCGATAAGTAAAAAAGCGGGAGCCGCCATCAGAACGCCTCCGCTTTAACAAGGGCATACACCAGGTAGCCCAGCAACAGGAAAACCAGCACCACGCCAGCTATCACGCCTGCACTCACAATCCACCTCCAGTGGGGTATTCAGGATGACGTGAGCTTAGAAATTCGCGCGCAAAGATTTCGCAAAAAAAACGCGGCGGGGTGTAAAAAAAATATAAAAAAAGCAAAAACCATTATTTAACTAAGGTTTAGTATTTATTTAACCGTTTTGTAACTTATTTACGGAAGAAGTGTAAATATCGGGCTTATACGCCAGAAATAGTGGTCGGAGGAGTAGTAAAATTACAAACAAAACGATACTATTTTAACCAGCTAACCACTTATCACTTTTCGGCGCTTTTTTGCCGGGTCACTTAAAGGGGAGAAACCTATGTCTTTATATAAAGAATTTCCAGCGCATCGGATCCTCCTGCGTCGCGCTCTGGTGATTGTTGCGGGCGTGCTCGCGTTGCCGGTCATGCTGTTCTGGAAAGATCGCGCTCGTTTTTACAGCTATCTGCACCGCGTCTGGGCGAAAACCAGCGATAAACCCGTCTGGATGGCGCAATCTGAACAGGCTGCCTGCGACTTTTACTAAGCCAGTCAATATCAGCCGAAAAAACCGCCGTAAAGGCGGTTTTTTATTGCCGAAGGGTTGGGGGTCTTTTACAACACAGGCTTAGCATGCCGCTATTCGCTGCGTTTTCACTGTCGGTAAGAAGGCGAAACGGTTAACAGTGGGGACCGCGCAATGAAGCAAAATCTTTTGGCGTCTCGTTGTTGATGGCGTGATGACGATGGAAGAGGGAAATATTATTGTTTCTGGCAATACATTTTTGCTTTCCGTCATCACGCAGGTCAAGTAGCGTTAAGGCTGCCCCCTCGGGCGGCCTTTTTCTTTTTGGCCTGGCTACAATTGGAAGATGTAGCGCGTAAGGAGCGGTTATGAGTGAAAAAATCCCTGTTGGCATCAGCGCCTGTTTGTTAGGGGACAACGTAAGATTTGATGGTGGGCATAAGCGGCTTACTTTTGCCGTCGATGAACTGGCGCCGTGGGTGCGCTTTGAGCCTGTCTGCCCGGAAATGGCTATCGGCCTGCCGGTGCCTCGTCCTGCGCTGCGACTGGTTAAGCAGCCGGCAGGCGGCGTCGCGCTACGCTTTAGCGATAAGCGGGAGGGCGATTTAACCGCCGCGATGCAGGATTTCGCAGAGGAGCGCATTTCCCGTTTTGAACATCTTTGCGGTTATATCGTCTGCGCCAAATCCCCCAGTTGCGGCATGGAGCGGGTACGCGTGTATGACGAAGAGGGAAAAAATAACCGTAAGGCAGGGCGCGGCATTTATACCGAAGCCCTGATGCGTAAATTCCCCTGGCTGCCGGTGGAGGAAGATGGGCGTCTGCACGATCCGCTCATTCGGGAAAATTTTGTCGAACGCATCTATACCCTGTTTGAACTTAACGAACTCCATAAAAACGGGCTGACCCGCGGCGAACTTATCGCGTTCCACAGTCGCTATAAATTGCTGCTGCTGGCGCATTCGCAGGCGCAATACCGCGAACTGGGGCGTTTTGTCGCCGCGATAGATAAGTGGGAAAACCTGGAGGCGTATTTCGTTGAGTATCGCCAGCGGCTGATGGATTTGCTGTCGCATCAGGCGACCCGCCGCAACCACACCAATGTGTTGATGCATGTGCAGGGCTATTTCCGCCCGCACCTCAACGCGCGGCAGCGCCAGGAACTTGCCGAGCTTATCGACCGCTACCGCCAGGGGACGCAGCCCCTGCTCGCGCCGGTAACATTGCTGAAACATTATATGGCAGAATACCCGGATGCCTATCTTGACCAGCAGCGCTATTTCGAACCCTATCCGGAAGCGTTGCGTCTGCGTTACGGCCATTAAAACAGGAGTGTTATGACCACCCATCTGGTCTGGTTTCGCGCGGATCTGCGCATCCACGACAATCTGGCGCTGGCCGCCGCCTGCCGCGATAAAAACGCCGCCGTGCTCGGCCTGTTCATCGCCACGCCGCAGCAGTGGCAAGACCACGCGATGGCGCCTCGTCAGGCCGCTTTTCTCTGGCAAAACCTCCAGGCGCTGCAGACGGCCCTGGCGGAGCGGGGCATTCCGCTGCACGTGCGGGAAGTCGCCACCTTTGCTGAGTCTGTAGAGGAAATAAAACAGTTTTGCGCGAAGCATCAGGTCGACGCGCTTTTCTATAACTACCAGTATGAGCTGAACGAGCATCGCCGCGATCGGGAAGTGGAGCGATGTCTGGAGGGCAACGTAGTCTGTCAGGGGTTTGATGACAGCGTGCTGTTGCCGCCAGGCAGCGTCACGACCGGCAACGGCGAGATGTACAAAGTCTTCACCCCTTTCAGCCGGGCGTTTATCCGCCGCCTGCAGGAAGGCCTGCCGGAGTGCGCGCACGCGCCGAAAGCGCGGGAAGGCGGAGCGCTCACTCCTGTCTCGCCGCTAAAGCCATTTGATTATCCGCAATGCGCGGTTGATGAGACGCTGTTTCCGGCAGGTGAGCAGGCGGCGCTGGCGCGGCTGCGCCATTTCTGCCAGCAGAAGGTGGCGCGCTATCCCGACGAGCGCGATTTCCCGGACCGCGATGGCACCAGTCGGTTATCCGCCTGGCTGGCGCTGGGCGTGCTCTCGCCGCGTCAGTGCCTGCACCGGCTGGTGGCCGAACAGCCCGGCGCGCTGGAAGGCGGTCCCGGCGCGGTGTGGCTCAACGAGCTTATCTGGCGTGATTTCTATCGCCATCTGCTGACCGCCTGGCCGACGCTCAGCCGCCACAAGCCCTTTATCGGCTGGACGGACAAGGTGCGCTGGCAGCAAAACGACGACCACTTTCAGGCCTGGTGCGAAGGCAAAACGGGATACCCGATTGTCGATGCCGCCATGCGCCAGATGAATGAAACGGGCTGGATGCACAACCGGCTTCGGATGATAACCGCCAGCTTTCTGGTGAAAGATCTGCTTATCGACTGGCGGCGGGGCGAGCGTTATTTTATGACGCAACTTGTTGATGGCGATTATGCCGCGAACAACGGCGGCTGGCAGTGGGCCGCCTCAACCGGTACGGACGCCGCGCCTTATTTTCGCATTTTCAACCCCACAACCCAGGGCGAGAAGTTCGATGCGCAGGGCGAGTTTATTCGCCGCTGGCTGCCGGAATTACGCCATATCCCCGACAAAGCGGTGCATCAACCCTGGACATGGGCGGAAAAACGGGGCGCGCGGCTTGATTACCCGCGCCCGATTGTCGATCACAAAGCGGCTCGCGCCGCCACGCTCGCGGCCTACGAGGCTGCACGGAAAACGCATTAAGAGAACGATGATGAAAAATACCGAACTGGAAACGCTAATCAATCAGAAGCTCAACAGCGCAGGCTTCAGCGACTACGCGCCAAACGGCCTGCAGGTTGAAGGACGCGACGAGATCCGCAAAATCATCACCGGCGTGACCGCAAGCCAGGCGCTGCTGGATGAGGCGGTGCGCCAGCAGGCGGACGCCGTCATTGTTCATCATGGCTATTTCTGGAAAGGCGAGTCACCGGTCATTCGCGGCATGAAGCGCAACCGCTTAAAAACGCTGCTGGCTAATGACATCAACCTTTACGGCTGGCACCTGCCCCTGGACGCGCATCCGGAACTTGGGAATAACGTGCAGCTGGCGCGTCTGCTGGGTATTGAAGTGAAAGGCGAAATCGAGCCGCTGGTGCTGTGGGGCGAGCTTTCTATGGCGGTGCCCGGGCTGGAATTCGCCTCCTGGCTTGAGGCGCGGCTCGGGCGTCGTCCGCTCTGGTGCGGCGATACCGGCCCGGCAGAGGTCAAACGCGTGGCGTGGTGCACTGGCGGCGGTCAGAGCTTTATCGATGCGGCGGCGCGTTTTGGCGTGGACGCTTTTATTACGGGCGAGGTCTCTGAACAGACTATTCACTCCGCCCGTGAACAGGGGCTGCATTTCTATGCGGCAGGCCACCATGCCACTGAACGCGGCGGCATTCGCGCGTTGAGCGAGTGGCTGCAGGAAGAAACCGATCTCGATGTGACGTTCATCGATATCCCGAACCCGGCATAAAGGGGAGCTTAAGTGCAAAGAGCACGTTGTTATCTGTTGGGTGAAAGCGCGGTAGTGCTGGAGCTTGAGCCGCCCGTCACGCTGGAAAGCCAGCGTCGTATCTGGTGGCTCACGCAGCGTCTGGCCGATGTCCCTTCGGTCGTGGAAACCATTCCGGGCATGAATAACATCACCGTCGTGCTGCGGGAGCCAAAAGCGCTGGCGCTGGACGCCATTGAGCGCCTGCAACGCTGGTGGGAAGAGAGCGAAGCGATGGACCCGCCTTCACGGCAGGTAACCCTGCCGGTGATTTACGGCGGCGACATGGGGCCGGATCTGGCCGACGTGGCGCGCCACACGGGGCTAAGCGAGAAGCAGGTCGTGGAACAGCACGCCGCCGGGGAGTATGTCGTCTATTTTGTCGGCTTCCAGCCTGGTTTTCCTTACCTTGGCGGCTTGCCTGCCGCGCTCGCTACGCCCAGGCGTGCGGAGCCGCGCCTGAGCGTGCCGGCTGGCTCGGTCGGCATCGGCGGCAACCAGACTGGCGTCTATCCGCTGCCCACGCCCGGCGGGTGGCAGATAATCGGGCGCACGCCGCAGGCGCTGTTTGACCCCACCCATGAGCCGCCAGGGCTGTTGATGCCCGGCGATACCGTGCGCTTCGTACCGCAAAAGGAGGGCGTATGTTAATCATACTTCGCGCCGGAATGCATACGACGGTACAGGACAGCGGGCGCTTCGGCTGGCGGCAGTTCGGCGTAAGCCGCAGCGGCGCCATGGATACGCCTGCGCTACGCATCGCCAACCTGCTGGTGGGCAATGACCCGGACGCCGCAGCGCTGGAGATAACGCTCGGCCAATTTCGCGTGCAGTTTACAGAAGATTGCTGGTTTGCTTTAACCGGCGCGGGCTGCGAGGCGCAGCTGGATGGGCATGCGGTATGGACAAGCTGGCGCATCGCGGCGAAAGCTGGCCAGACGCTGACGCTGAAATCCCCACAGCATGGCATGCGCAGCTACCTTGCGGTGGCGGGCGGCCTGGATGTGCCGAAAGTGATGAACTCCTACAGCACCGATCTCAAGGCGGGCTTCGGCGGTTTTCACGGACGTCCGCTTCGCGACGGCGACGAACTGGCGCAGCTGCCTTCCGCGCGCCATTTCCGCGAATCGCGCGGCGTGAAGCCGCTGTTCTGGGGTAACCGTATCCGTGCGCTGCCGGGGCCGGAGTATCACGAGTTTTCACACGCTTCGCAGGAAGCGTTCTGGCGCGCGCCATGGCAACTCAGCCCGCAAAGCAACCGCATGGGTTACCGGCTGAACGGCCAGCCGCTGGCGCGCACTACCGACCGCGAGCTGGCTTCTCATGGCCTGATGCCGGGCGTGGTGCAGGTGCCGCACAACGGTCAACCTATCGTACTGATGAACGACGCTCAGACCACCGGCGGCTATCCGCGCATCGCGTGCGTAATTGAAGCGGATCTCTATAAGCTCGCGCAGTTGCGCCTGGGCGAGCCGATTCACTTCGTGCAGTGCACGCTGGAGGAGGCGCTGGCGGCGCGTGAAGATCAACAGCGTTATTTCGATCAACTGGCCTGGCGACTGAATGATGAAGATTGACCTGAACGCGGATCTCGGCGAAGGCTGCGGCGACGACGGTGCGCTGATGCCGCTTATCTCCTCGGCGAATATCGCCTGCGGTTTTCACGCGGGCGATGCGCAGACGATGCGGGAAAGCGTGCGGCTGGCGCTGGCGCATCATGTCGCTATCGGCGCGCATCCTTCCTTTCCCGATCGCGAGAATTTCGGCCGCACGGCGATGCATCTGCCGCCGGAAACGGTTTACGCCCAGACGCTGTACCAGGCGGGCGCCTTAGCCGCCATCGCCCGTGCCGAAGGGGGCGTGATGAAGCATGTGAAGCCCCATGGCATGCTCTACAACCAGGCGGCAAGGGAGCCGCTGCTGGCCGATGCCATCGCCCGCGCGGTGAAAGCGCTGGATGCGAATTTAATCCTGGTGGGCCTTGCGGGCAGCGAGCTTATTCGCGCCGGTGCGCATTATGGCCTGGCGACCCGGGAGGAGGTGTTCGCAGACCGGGGATATCTGGCGGATGGTTCGCTGGTGCCCCGCAGCGAGCCGGACGCGCTGATTGAGGATGACGACGAGGCGGTAGCGCGTACGCTTGATATGGTGCTGAACGGCCAGGTACGGAGCCGGGAAGGCGGCTTTGCGAAAGTCAACGCTCAGACGGTCTGCCTGCACGGCGACGGCGCGCACGCGCTGGCGTTTGCGCGTCGGCTGCGCGAGGCTTTCGAACAGCGCCAGATTGCGATCAACGCGGGTTAAAGAGGCCCGGTTAATAAAGCCCGTCGCTTGCGGCGGGCATGCGCTCAAAGCGAAGCCGCAGCCCGCGCGGCGGTATCATAAAGCGAAGAGATGGTGCGCAGCAGCTGGGCCGTATCGCCAATAGAAGAGCCCGGTATACCGCTTTCCACCTGGATAGCGATAAGGCAGGCTTCGCGCACATCCCGGTATCGCATACACAACGCTTTTCCCTCCTCGGTGGTAGAAAAATAAAGCTCTTTACCCACCTTTTCGCTGGTCACATAACCTGCCTTAACCAGTTTTTTCAGCGCATAAGTCACGACATGCGTGTCCTCTACGTTCAACACAAAACAGATATCCGCGAGCTTTTTCTTGCGGTTGCGGTGGTTAACGTGATGCAGGAGCGAGACGTCAAACGCGCCCATATCGGGTTCGCCCGCGGCGGTCATACAGCGCACCATCCATTTGTTAAACGCGTTGCTGGTCATGATCAGCGCATATTCCAGCTCCGATAATTCCGCGCAGCGCTCCGAAACCAGGTGGCGGGAAGAGACGATGCGACCATCGCTGATGTCGTCGTTATTCGTTGATACAGAAGCAGTTTTTCGGGCCATAACTTCCCTTACATAAATGTGACTATTAGCAAAAAATATAAAACCGAACGGATAAAATAAAAACATTTTATTGATAAATTGTTTACATATTATGGGCGTTCGGATATAGCTTTTTGACTCAGGGTCTGCGCAGGTTTCGCGCATTCACAGGACCTGTCGTACATACACAACAACCGTTCGCCGTAATGCCACACGCTTCGCCCTGATGGGGAGTATTAAAAAAATAGCCTTCGGCGTGCAACGCTCACTTTAGATAGGGTCACGTTTTATGGACAGTTCCACACTGTTGCCGCTCATCGGGATACCGATAGTGGTTATAGGTTTTGCGCTGCGCTTCAACCCGCTGTTGGTCGTGGTGGTCGCAGGTCTGGCGACGGGGTTGCTGGTCGGCATGGATTTCGGCATGTTACTGGAAACGTTTGGCGAGAAGTTTGTTAACAGCCGCTCGCTGGCGACTTTCATTCTGATCCTGCCGGTCATTGGCCTGCTGGAGTATTACGGACTCAAAGAGCGCGCTCAGGCCTGGGTGGCGAAAATCGCCAGCGCAACCTCGGCGCGTATTTTGATGCTCTATTTTGTGGCGCGCGAAGGGACGGCGGCGCTGGGCTTGATGTCGCTCGGCGGACACGCGCAAACCGTGCGTCCGCTGCTGGCGCCGATGGCGGAAGGGGCGGCGCTTAACGAATATGGCGAATTGCCGCAGCATATCCGCGATAAAATCAAAGCCCACGCCGCCGCCTGCGACAATATCGCCGTGTTCTTCGGCGAAGACATTTTTATCGCGTTCGGCGCGGTGCTGCTGATTGACGCCTTCCTGAAAGAGAACGGCATTGCGGGCATTGAGCCGCTGCACATCGGCCTGTGGGCGATCCCTACCGCTATCTCGGCGCTGATTATCCATATGATTCGTCTGTTGCGTCTGGATGCCAGCATCCGTCGCGACGTGATGGCCTGGAAAGCGGAGCAGGGCAAGCAGGAGGTAGCGCAATGAGTACGCTGATAACCATCAACCGCGTTTATTACCTCATCGGCTTTATCGTTATGCTGCTGGTGGTGATGACGCTGCGCGATCGCGGCAACCCGAAACGTTTTACCACCGCGCTGTTCTGGTTTCTGTTCGGCGGGATTTTTCTGTTTGGCGACCTGATGGTGCAGGAGCTTGGTAAATCGCTGGCGTACCGGATTATCGGCGGCGGCGTTATCGTCATCGCCCTGCTGGCGGGTTTTGGGCTGGTCGGGAAGGGGCATTACAAAATGTCCACCGAGCCTGAGCGCGTCGCTTCGTCTGAGCGTCTTAAGAACTGGCTCTTTTTGCCGGCGCTGATGATCCCTGTCGTGACGGTGCTGGGGACGCTGTTTCTGAAAGGCGTTGCGGTCGGCGGCGTTTTCCTGCTCGACCAGAAACAGCTGACGCTCGCTGCGCTTAGCGTGGCATGTATAGCGGCCATCCTGACCGGCTGGTGGCTGACGCGCGGCACGCCGCTGCATGCGATTCGCCAGTCCCGCCGGCTGGTGGATACGATCGGTTGGGCGATTATTCTGCCGCAGATGCTCGCTATGCTTGGCGGCGTGTTTGTGGCGGCGAACACGGGCGACTCGGTGCAAAAAGTGGTGAGCCTGTTCGTCGACCCGGAAAACCGCTTCATGCTGGTGGTGATTTACTGCATCGGCATGGCGCTCTTCACCATGATCATGGGCAACGCCTTCGCCGCTTTCCCGGTATTAAGCGCCGGCATCGCCCTGCCGTTTTTGATTCATCACCACCATGGCGACCCGGCTCCGCTGCTGGCGATTGGCATGTATGCCGGCTATTGCGGCACGTTGATGACGCCGATGGCGGCGAATTTTAATATCGTCCCTGCGGCGCTGCTGGAGCTGAAGGATAAATATCAGGTGATTAAAGTTCAGATCCCCACCGCGCTGCCGCTGCTGGTGGTGAATGTGTTGTTAATGTATTTCCTCGTGTTTCGCTAAGCGCGGCGCGGTGTACCTAAGGAGCTGTTATGGAATTAACGCAACATCAGGCTGACGCCTTCGCCCGGATGCCTTTAACCTATTTGCGTCAGGAATACCCGAACCACATTATGCATTTGCTCAATGATGATGGTGACGTATTGCCGCCCCGCGAACTGCATCCCATTTTTTATGGCTGCTTTGACTGGCACTCGGCGGTGCATGGTTACTGGCTGCTGCTGCGCTGTTTGCGCCTTTACCCGCAGCTGTCGTGCCGCGAGGAGATTATTGCCCTGTTTGATGAGCACGTTACCGACGAGAACGTGGCGCAGGAGCTGGCCTATTTTACCGCGCCGTTCCGCGCCTCGTTTGAGCGTCCCTATGGCTATGGCTGGCTGCTGGCGCTGGCCCAGGAGCTGAAGCGCGCTTCGCTGCCGCAGGCCGAACGCTGGCATCAGACGCTGGAGCCGCTCACGCAGGATATTCGCGCGAGGCTTATGGATTACCTCAGCAAGCTAACTTACCCGATTCGCGTGGGGACGCATTACAACACCGCTTTTGCGCTGGCGCTGGGGCTGGATTATGCGCGAGCGCTGGAAGACAACGCGCTGGAAAGCGCCATACTGGACGCGGCTAATCGTTATTATCTGCACGATACGCACTATCCGGCGCACTACGAGCCGGGCGGCGATGAGTATATTTCCGGCGCGTTGACCGAAGCGCTGCTAATGAGCAAGGTGGCGGATAATTTCCCGGCGTGGTTTGATGCTTTCCTGCCGCAGGTGGCCTCGGTTTCGGCTTTGATGAACCCGGCGCAGGTGAGCGATCGCACCGATCCGAAAATCGCTCACCTTGACGGACTAAACCTCAGCCGCGCCTGGTGCATGAAGCACATTGCGAAGGCGTTGCCGGAAAACCATACGGCGCAGACCGCGTTGAAAGAGGCGGTGGCGCGCCATCTTTCGGCGAGCGTTGAACACGTGGTGGGAAGCCACTACAGCGGCGGACACTGGCTCGCAAGCTTCGCGCTGCTGGCGCTGGAGTAACGCCCTGAACCGCCGTCTGCGAACGGCGGTTTTTGTTGGTGGGATAAACACTGAAGCGGCATCGGCCGTTAAGCATGCGCGGCGTTTTACGGCTAAGGTTATGCAGGAGCATAAAACGTAAAACGAGGGGCGGCGCCATGCGGCGTCAGCCTGAAACGAAAAGGATGAAGCATGCCGGAAGGACCGGAAATCCGCCGCGCGGCGGATAAGCTTGAAGAGGCGGTAGCAGGCAAGCCGTTAACGCACGTCTGGTTTGCCTTTCCCGCGCTGAAAACGTTCGAAACCTCGCTGGTCGGCGAACGGGTGGAGCGTCTGGAAACGCGCGGTAAAGCGCTGCTGACGCACTTCTCTAATGGGTTAACGCTTTATAGCCATAACCAGCTGTATGGCGTCTGGCGGGTAGTGAAGGCCGGTGAAACGCCGCAGACCACGCGCAGCCTGCGTGTGCGGCTGGAAACCAAAGAGGCCGCCGTGCTGCTTTACAGCGCCTCGGAGATAGAAATGCTGGATGCCGAAGGCGTGGCGGCGCACGCGTTTTTGCAGCGGGTGGGGCCAGATGTGCTGGATATGTCTTTAACGGTGGAAGAGGTTAAGGCCCGGCTGTTAAGCCCGCGCTTTCGCCGTCGCCAGTTCAGCGGCTTACTGCTCGACCAGGCGTTTCTGGCGGGGCTTGGCAACTATCTACGGGTGGAGATCCTCTGGCAGGCGCAGCTTGCGCCGCGTCATAAGGCGGCGGCGCTGAGCGAAGCGCAGCTGGATGCGCTCGCGCGGGCCTGTCTCGCCATTCCACGCCTCTCTTACCAGACGCGAGGGCAGGCGGATGAAAACAAACACCACGGCGCGCTGTTTCGCTTCGAGGTGTTCCATCGGGCAGGGAAAAAGTGTCGGCGCTGCGGGGGGATCATTGAAAAAACCACGCTCTCCTCCCGGCCTTTTTACTGGTGCCCGGCGTGCCAGCATTAATATGATGGCCATAAAAAACGCGCCCGAAGGCGCGTTTTTCTTGATAAGCATTAACCACAGGCGATTAATGCTTCTCCAGGTCTGATTTGAAATCACGCTGCGTGTAGCCGGTATAGAGCTGACGCGGACGCGCAATTTTCATGCCTTCGCTGTGCATTTCGTTCCAGTGAGCTATCCAGCCTACGGTACGCGCCATGGCGAAAATCACGGTGAACATAGAAGACGGAATGCCCATCGCTTTCAGGATGATGCCGGAGTAGAAGTCTACGTTCGGGTAGAGTTTCTTCTCAATGAAGTACGGGTCGTTCAGGGCGATGTTTTCCAGCTCCATCGCCACTTCCAGCAGGTCGTCTTTGGTGCCCAGCTCTTTCAGCACTTCATGGCAGGTTTCGCGCATGACGGTGGCGCGCGGGTCGTAGTTCTTGTAAACGCGATGACCAAAGCCCATCAGGCGGAAAGAGTCGTTTTTGTCTTTCGCGCGACGCACGAACTCCGGAATGTGCTCCACGGAACTGATCTCTTCCAGCATCTTGAGCGCCGCTTCGTTGGCGCCGCCGTGCGCCGGTCCCCACAGAGAGGCGATGCCAGCCGCGATGCAGGCGAACGGGTTAGCGCCGGAAGAGCCTGCGGTACGGACGGTGGAGGTAGACGCGTTCTGCTCGTGGTCAGCGTGCAGGATAAGGATACGATCCATTGCGCGTTCCAGCACCGGGTTCACCTCGTAAGGCTCGCACGGTGTGGAGAACATCATATTCAGGAAGTTGCCTGCATAGGAGAGGTCGTTGCGCGGATAAACGAACGGCTGGCCGATAGAATATTTGTAACACATCGCTGCCATCGTCGGCATCTTGGAGAGCAGACGGAACGCCGCGATTTCACGGTGACGCGGGTTATTCACATCCAGCGAGTCGTGGTAGAACGCCGCCAGCGCGCCAGTCACGCCGCACATCACCGCCATCGGGTGAGAGTCGCGACGGAAGCCATGGAACAGACGCGTAATCTGCTCATGAATCATGGTATGGCGGGTTACTGTCACTTTAAATTCGTCATACTGCTCCTGGGTCGGTTTTTCGCCGTAGAGCAGGATATAGCAAACTTCGAGATAGTTAGATTCGGTGGCCAGTTGGTCGATGGGAAAACCGCGATGGAGCAGGATACCTTCGTCACCGTCGATAAAGGTGATTTTTGATTCGCAGGATGCGGTGGAGGTAAAACCCGGGTCGAAAGTAAAAACACCTTTAGAACCAAGACTACGGATATCAATTACATCCTGACCGAGCGTGCCTTGTAGCACGTCCAGTTCAATAGCAGCGTCACCGTTATAAGTGATGTTTGCCTTTTTGTCAGCCATTTACGGTCTCCTTAGCGCCTTATTTGCTTAAGACTCCTAACAACTTTTTTACATTCACTTTCAGGGAGAATATTGCCAGTTTGTTGTAGGGCGCGCAGCTCTGTGTGAGGAGGAAACCAGGGTACAGAGCGATGGGCGGCTTGCAGGCAACTATTCAGAACCCGGTGAAACTACCGCAAATCAGCGTGTTAGCAGTCGGGATTCTTTAAATCTGTGTATCACTAATACCGGGCTAAATAACTTCGGTCAATAGCACTACACTGTTACATAACTTATTCTCAGCAGAAAGTGTAATGCCATAACTTTTGCGAATTATATGCCTTTTCTGGTGATGTTTGTAACAATTTTGTTTAACATTTGTCAAATCAGATGATTAAAAATTAAAATTATGTTGTTATCGTGATCCTGGTCACTGTTCCGACCAAAAGCGGCCAAAGTATTTGTATGTTAATTGTAATGATATTGTGAACATCCTATACTGCCGCCAGGTCTCCGGAACACCCTGCCGCCGCGAGCCACCCAGCGTAGTAACCCTTCGTTTAACACTGGAAGCAGTTGTTTTTGCATGACGCAGAGTTATAGAAAAGTGACGCTGTCTGACCCGCCTGCAGACCGGAGGAAGGAAACAATAAGAAAAGCATGTGGGCGCTATTCATGATAAAAAAGGTGAAAAAACAAAGACCTGTTAACCTGGATCTCACAACGATCCGGTTTCCTGTCACCGCGATTGCTTCTATCCTCCACCGCGTTTCCGGCGTGATCACGTTTGTCGCTGTCGGCATTCTGCTCTGGTTGCTCGGGCTTTCGCTCTCCTCCCAAGAAGGTTTTCTGGCCGCGTCCTCCATCATGGACAGCTTCTTCGTTAAGTTCATTCTCTGGGGCATCCTCACTGCGTTGGCTTACCACGTGGTCGTAGGCATTCGCCACATGCTGATGGACTTTAACTACCTGGAAGAGACTTTTGCCGCGGGCCAACGCTCCGCGCGTGTTGCTTTTGTTATTACTGTCGTGCTTTCAATTCTCGCAGGAGTCCTCGTATGGTAAGCAACGCCTCCGCATTGGGACGCAATGGCGTACATGACTTCATCCTCGTTCGCGCTACTGCTATCGTTATTACGCTCTACATCATCTATATGATCGGCTTTTTCGCCATGAACGGCGAGCTGACCTATGAGATCTGGCGCGGTTTCTTCGCCTCCACCTTCACCAAAGTTTTTACCCTGCTCACGCTTATCTCGATTCTGGTCCACACATGGATTGGCATGTGGCAGGTGTTAACGGACTACGTTAAATCGCTCGCGCTTCGTCTGTTCCTGCAACTGGCGATTGTGGTTGCGCTTGCGGTTTACGTTATTTATGGATTCGTTGTGGTGTGGGGTGTGTAATGAATTTACCAGTCAGAGAATTTGATGCTGTAGTGATTGGCGCAGGCGGCGCAGGCATGCGCGCGGCGCTGCAAATTTCCCAGAGCGGCCAGACCTGTGCGCTGCTCTCTAAAGTGTTTCCTACTCGTTCGCACACCGTTTCCGCCCAGGGCGGCATTACCGTTGCGCTTGGCAACTCCCATGAAGATAACTGGGAATGGCACATGTACGACACGGTAAAAGGTTCCGACTACATCGGCGACCAGGATGCTATCGAATATATGTGCAAAACTGGCCCGGAAGCGATTCTGGAGCTTGAGCACATGGGGCTGCCGTTCTCCCGTCTGGACGATGGCCGCATCTATCAGCGTCCGTTCGGCGGCCAGTCGAAAAACTTCGGCGGCGAACAGGCGGCGCGCACCGCAGCCGCCGCGGACCGTACCGGCCACGCTCTGTTGCATACGCTGTATCAGCAGAACCTGAAAAACCACACCACGATTTTCTCCGAATGGTATGCGCTGGATCTAGTGAAAAACCAGGATGGCGCGGTGGTTGGCTGTACCGCACTGTGCATCGAAACCGGTGAAGTGGTTTACTTCAAAGCCCGCGCCACCGTGCTGGCGACCGGCGGCGCAGGCCGTATTTACCAGTCCACCACCAACGCCCACATCAATACCGGCGACGGCGTCGGCATGGCGCTGCGCGCGGGCGTACCGGTGCAGGATATGGAAATGTGGCAGTTCCACCCGACAGGCATCGCGGGCGCTGGCGTACTGGTGACGGAAGGCTGCCGCGGCGAAGGCGGCTATCTGCTGAACAAACATGGCGAGCGCTTCATGGAGCGTTATGCCCCGAACGCCAAAGACCTGGCGGGCCGCGACGTAGTGGCGCGCTCCATCATGATCGAAATCCGCGAAGGCCGCGGCTGCGACGGTCCGTGGGGCCCGCACGCCAAGCTGAAGCTCGACCACCTGGGTAAAGAGGTGCTGGAGTCCCGTCTGCCTGGCATTCTGGAGCTTTCCCGCACCTTCGCCCACGTTGACCCGGTAAAAGAGCCGATTCCGGTTATCCCGACCTGCCACTATATGATGGGCGGCATTCCGACCAAAGTGACCGGCCAGGCGCTGACCGTGAACGCGCAGGGCGAAGATGTGGTAATTCCTGGCCTGTTCGCGGTAGGCGAAATCGCCTGCGTATCCGTGCACGGCGCCAACCGCCTCGGCGGCAACTCGCTGCTCGACCTGGTGGTGTTTGGCCGTGCGGCGGGCCTGCATCTGCAGGAGTCCATCGCCGAGCAGGGGCCGCTTCGCGACGCGAGCGACTCTGATGTGGAAATGTCTCTTGAACGTCTCAACCGCTGGAACAACAACCGCAACGGTGAAGATCCGGTGGAAATTCGCAAAGCGCTGCAGGAGTGCATGCAGCATAACTTCTCGGTGTTCCGCGAAGGCGATGCCATGGCGAAAGGGCTTGAGCAGCTGAAAACGATCCGCGAGCGCCTGAAAAACGCTCGTCTGGACGACACCTCCAGCGAGTTCAACACCCAGCGCGTAGAGTGCCTGGAGCTCGACAACCTGATGGAAACCGCTTACGCCACCGCCGTTTCTGCGAACTTCCGTACCGAAAGCCGTGGCGCCCATAGCCGCTTCGATTATCCGGATCGCGATGACGAAAACTGGCTGTGCCACTCGTTGTACCTTCCGCAAAGCGAATCCATGACCCGCCGCGAGGTGAACATGGAGCCGAAATTGCGTCCGGCGTTCCCGCCGAAAGTGCGTACTTATTAATTGCGGAGAGACGGTGATGAAACTCGAATTTTCTATCTATCGCTATAACCCCGATGTCGACGACGCGCCGCACATGCAGGATTACGTCCTGGAGCAGGAAGAAGGGCGCGACATGATGCTGCTGGATGCGCTCATGCTGCTGAAGGAGAAGGACCCTACGCTGGCGTTTCGCCGCTCCTGCCGTGAAGGGGTCTGCGGTTCCGACGGCCTGAACATGAACGGTAAAAACGGTCTGGCGTGCATCACGCCGATCTCCGCCCTCGGCAACGGCAAGCAGAAAATTGTTATCCGTCCGCTGCCCGGTTTGCCGGTTATTCGTGACCTCGTGGTGGACATGGGGCAATTCTATGCCCAATATGAGAAGATTAAGCCTTACCTGTTGAATAATGGGCATAATCCGCCGGCGCGTGAGCATCTTCAGACGCCGGAGCAGCGTGAAAAACTCGACGGTCTGTATGAGTGTATTCTTTGCGCCTGCTGTTCGACCTCGTGCCCGTCGTTCTGGTGGAACCCGGACAAGTTCATCGGGCCGGCAGGGCTGCTGGCGGCGTACCGTTTCCTTATCGACAGCCGCGATACGGAAACCAACGATCGCCTCGATGGCCTGAGCGATGCTTTCAGCGTATTCCGCTGCCACAGCATCATGAACTGCGTCAGCGTATGTCCGAAGGGCTTAAACCCGACGCGCGCCATTGGGCACATCAAATCGATGCTGTTGCAGCGCGGTGCGTAACTGACCGAAGCATGCCGGGAGCGTAGGCTCCCGGTAGTATAAAGAGTAAGCAGGAAACCTTTAAAAACCGCTAATTGTAGTAGCACCAGTAATCGATGCGTTCAGCGCGAGGCAAGGCGGCAACTGAGCGCATCCCCGGGAGCATAGTGGACTATGTGACTGGGGTAAGCTCAGGCAGCCAACGCAGCCGCAGCCTGAAGGCCGAAGATTAATGGCAGTTTTTAAAGGTTCCTTCGCGGGCCCCACCAAGAAGAGCTCGCAAGTGAACCCTGGGACGTGCGTCTTACCGCGTACGTTGTAGTTATCCACGGCGAAATAAGCATACTGATGCTTAAGGGATCACGATGCAGAACGGCGCAATGCAAGCCTGGCTGGACTCTTCTTATCTCTCTGGCTCGAACCAGAGTTGGATAGAACAGCTCTATGAAGACTTCCTAACCGATCCTGATTCAGTGGACGCCCACTGGCGCTCCATGTTCCAGCAGTTGCCTGGCACCGGAGCCAGACCGGATCAATTCCATTCCAAAACGCGTGATTATTTTCGTCGCCTGGCGAAGGATGCCTCACGTTACACTTCCTCGATTACCGACCCTGACGCTGATGTTAAGCAGGTTAAAGTCCTGCAGCTGATTAACGCCTACCGTTTCCGCGGCCATCAGCAGGCTAATCTGGATCCGCTGGGTTTGTGGAAACAGGATCGCGTAGCCGATCTCGACCCGGCATTCCATAACCTGACCGAGGCCGATTTCCAGGAAACCTTTAACGTAGGCTCCTTCGCTGGCGGCAAAGAAGCGATGCAGCTCGGCGAGCTTATCGAAGCGCTCAAGCAGACCTACTGCGGCTCCATCGGCGCGGAATACATGCACATTACCTCCACGGAAGAGAAGCGTTGGATCCAGCAGCGCATTGAATCGGTGGTGGGCCACGCAAGCTTTAGCGTGGAAGAGAAAAAGCGCTTCCTCGGCGAACTGACCGCGGCGGAAGGGCTGGAGCGTTACCTGGGCGCCAAGTTCCCGGGAGCGAAACGTTTCTCGCTTGAAGGCGGCGATGCGTTAATCCCGATGCTCAAAGAGATGATTCGCCACGCCGGCAAAAGCGGCACCCGTGAAGTGGTGCTGGGCATGGCGCATCGCGGTCGTCTGAACGTGCTTATTAACGTGCTGGGCAAAAAACCGCAGGATCTCTTCGACGAGTTTGCAGGCAAACACAAAGAGCACCTCGGCACCGGCGACGTGAAATACCACATGGGCTTCTCGTCCGACATCGAAACCGAAGGCGGCCTGGTGCACCTGGCGCTGGCGTTCAACCCGTCGCATCTCGAAATTGTAAGCCCGGTAGTGATGGGCTCCGTGCGTGCGCGTCTGGATCGTCTGGACGAACCGAGCAGCAACAAAGTGCTGCCGATAACTATCCATGGCGACGCGGCGGTTACCGGCCAGGGCGTGGTTCAGGAAACTCTGAACATGTCGAAAGCGCGTGGTTACGAAGTGGGCGGCACCGTTCGCATCGTTATCAACAACCAGGTGGGCTTCACCACCTCCAACCCGCTGGATGCGCGTTCTACGCCGTACTGCACCGACATCGGCAAGATGGTACAGGCGCCGATTTTCCACGTGAACGCGGACGACCCGGAAGCGGTGGCGTTTGTTACCCGTCTGGCGCTGGAATTCCGTAACAACTTTAAGCGCGATGTTTTCATCGACCTGGTGTGCTATCGCCGTCACGGCCACAACGAAGCCGATGAGCCGAGCGCAACCCAGCCGCTGATGTACCAGAAAATCAAAAAGCATCCGACCCCGCGCAAACTCTATGCTGACCAGCTGGAGCAGGAAAAAGTGGCGACGCTGGAAGACGCAACCGAAATGGTCAACCTCTACCGCGACGCGCTGGATGCTGGCGAATGCGTGGTGAAAGAGTGGCGACCGATGAACATGCACTCCTTTACCTGGTCGCCATACCTCAACCATGAGTGGGACGAAAGCTACCCGAACAAGGTAGAGATGAAGCGGCTACAGGAGCTGGCTAAGCGCATTAGCACCGTGCCGGAAAGCATCGAAATGCAGTCGCGCGTGGCAAAAATTTATGCCGACCGTCAGCTGATGGCGAACGGCGAGAAACCGTTCGATTGGGGCGGGGCGGAAACGCTGGCTTACGCTACGCTTGTTGACGAAGGGATCCCGGTGCGTCTGTCGGGCGAAGACTCTGGTCGCGGCACCTTCTTCCACCGTCACGCGGTAGTACACAATCAGACCAACGGCTCCACTTATACGCCGCTGCAGCACGTGCATAACGGTCAGGGCCAGTTCAAAGTCTGGGACTCCGTGCTTTCCGAGGAAGCGGTGCTGGCGTTTGAATATGGTTACGCCACCGCTGAGCCGCGCACGCTGACCATCTGGGAAGCGCAGTTTGGCGACTTCGCCAACGGCGCGCAGGTGGTAATTGACCAGTTCATCAGCTCCGGCGAGCAGAAATGGGGCCGTATGTGCGGCCTGGTGATGCTGCTGCCGCACGGCTATGAAGGCCAGGGGCCGGAGCACTCCTCCGCACGCCTGGAACGTTATCTGCAGTTGTGCGCTGAGCAGAATATGCAGGTTTGCGTACCTTCCACGCCAGCGCAGGTTTACCACATGCTGCGTCGTCAGGCGCTGCGCGGTATGCGTCGTCCGCTGGTGGTAATGTCGCCGAAATCCCTGCTGCGTCATCCGCTGGCGATTTCAAGCCTTGATGAGCTGGCGAACGGCACGTTCATGCCGGCTATCGGCGAAATTGATGAGCTGGATCCGAAAGAAGTGAAACGTGTGGTGCTCTGCTCCGGTAAGGTTTACTACGACCTGCTGGAACAGCGCCGCAAAAACGATCAAAAAGATGTGGCCATTGTCCGTATCGAGCAGCTTTATCCGTTCCCGCACCAGGCGGTGCAGGAGGCGCTTAAGCCGTTCGCTCACGTACATGACTTCGTCTGGTGTCAGGAAGAGCCGCTTAACCAGGGCGCATGGTACTGTAGCCAACACCACTTCCGTGAAGTGATTCCGTTTGGGTCCGCGCTGCGTTATGCAGGCCGCCCGGCCTCCGCCTCTCCGGCGGTAGGGTATATGTCCGTTCACCAGAAACAGCAACAAGATCTGGTTAATGACGCGCTGAACGTCGATTAATAAAAGGATAAATAATGAGTAGCGTAGATATTCTTGTTCCCGACCTGCCTGAATCCGTTGCTGACGCAACCGTCGCCACCTGGCATAAAAAACCGGGCGATGCAGTCACACGCGATGAAGTGCTGGTAGAAATCGAAACTGACAAAGTGGTACTGGAAGTACCGGCGTCGGCTGACGGCATTCTGGATGCTGTGCTGGAAGAAGAGGGCACCACCGTGACCTCTCGCCAGATCCTCGGCCGCCTGCGTGAGGGCAACAGCGCAGGCAAAGAGAGCAGCGCCAAAGCTGACGCCAAAGAATCGACGCCTGCGCAGCGTCAACAAGCTTCTCTGGAAGAACAAAATAATGACGCGCTGAGCCCGGCTATTCGCCGTCTGCTGAGCGAACATGACCTTGACGCCAGCGCCATCAAAGGCACCGGCGTAGGCGGCCGCCTGACCCGTGAAGATGTGGAAAAACATCTGGCGAAAGCGAAATCCGCGCCGGCGCAAAGCGCCAAAGCGCCTGAGCAGCAGCCTGCCGCAGCGCAGCCGGCGCTTGGCAACCGCTCTGAAAAACGCGTGCCGATGACCCGCCTGCGCAAGCGTGTGGCGGAGCGTCTGCTGGAGGCGAAAAACTCCACCGCCATGCTAACCACCTTCAACGAAGTGAACATGAAGCCGATTATGGATCTGCGCAAGCAGTACGGCGAAGCCTTCGAGAAGCGTCACGGCATCCGCCTGGGCTTTATGTCCTTCTACGTTAAGGCGGTCGTGGAAGCGCTCAAGCGCTACCCGGAAGTTAACGCCTCTATCGACGGCGAAGATGTGGTTTATCACAACTACTTCGACGTCAGCATGGCGGTTTCCACGCCACGCGGCCTGGTAACGCCGGTACTGCGCGACGTTGATCTGCTGGGCATGGCTGATATTGAAAAACGCATCAAAGACCTGGCGGTGAAAGGCCGTGACGGCAAGCTGACCGTTGAGGATCTCACTGGCGGCAACTTCACCATCACCAACGGCGGCGTTTTCGGCTCGCTGATGTCCACGCCTATCATCAACCCGCCGCAGAGCGCGATCCTCGGCATGCATGCCATTAAAGATCGCCCGATGGCGGTAGATGGCAAGGTCGAGATCCTGCCTATGATGTATCTGGCGCTCTCCTACGATCATCGTCTGATCGACGGCCGCGAATCGGTAGGCTTCCTGGTGGCCATCAAAGAGCTGCTGGAAGATCCGACTCGTCTGCTGCTGGACGTGTAGCAACGCGGGAGCGCGCTCCCGACTTTTACCCTGTGGCCGCTCCGGAAGGGGCGGCGTCAGTACCCGAGCGTAACGGCTCTTAAGTCTTAATGGATAGAACACATGAACTTACACGAATATCAGGCGAAACAACTGTTTGCCCGGTATGGCTTACCGGCGCCGGTGGGTTATGCCTGTACTACCCCGCGTGAAGCAGAAGAAGCCGCGTCTAAAATCGGTGCAGGTCCGTGGGTAGTTAAATGTCAGGTTCACGCAGGCGGTCGCGGTAAAGCGGGCGGCGTGAAAGTGGTTAAGAGCAAGGAAGAGATCCGCGCTTTCGCTGAGCAGTGGCTGGGCAAACGTCTGGTGACCTACCAGACAGACGCTAACGGCCAGCCGGTAAACCAGATCCTGGTAGAAGGCGCAACCGATATCGATAAAGAGCTTTATCTTGGCGCGGTTGTCGACCGCGGAACCCGTCGCGTGGTCTTTATGGCCTCTACCGAAGGCGGCGTGGAAATTGAAAAAGTGGCGGAGGAAACCCCGCACCTGATCCACAAAATGGCGCTTGATCCGCTGACTGGCCCCATGCCGTATCAGGGCCGCGAGCTGGCGTTCAAACTGGGCCTGGAAGGCAAGCAGGTTCAGCAGTTCACTAAAATCTTCATGGGCCTGGCGACGTTGTTCCTTGAGCGTGACCTGGCGCTGGTAGAAATTAACCCGCTGGTTATCACCAAACAGGGCGACCTGATTTGCCTCGACGGCAAACTGGGCGCGGACGGCAACGCGCTGTTCCGCCAGCCGGATCTGCGTGAAATGCGCGACCACAGCCAGGAAGACGCCCGCGAAGCGCACGCTGCGCAGTGGGAGCTGAACTATGTGGCGCTGGATGGCAACATCGGTTGCATGGTGAACGGCGCGGGCCTTGCGATGGGCACCATGGACATCGTTAAGCTGCATGGCGGCCAGCCGGCGAACTTCCTTGACGTGGGCGGCGGCGCGACCAAAGAGCGCGTGACCGAAGCGTTTAAAATCATCCTGTCTGACGACAAGGTGAAAGCCGTTCTGGTAAACATTTTCGGCGGTATCGTACGCTGCGACCTGATTGCCGACGGCATCATCGGTGCGGTGGAAGAAGTAGGCGTAAACGTGCCGGTGGTGGTGCGTCTTGAAGGCAACAACGCTGAACTTGGCGCGCAGAAACTTGCTGAAAGCGGCCTGAATATTATTGCGGCGACAAGCCTGACGGATGCTGCGCAGCAGGTCGTTGCTGCGGTGGAGGGGAAATAATGTCTGTTTTAATCGATAAAAACACCAAAGTCATCTGCCAGGGCTTTACCGGCAGCCAGGGGACTTTCCACTCCGAGCAGGCGATTGCGTACGGCACCCAGATGGTCGGCGGCGTAACGCCGGGCAAAGGCGGCACCACCCACCTGGGTCTGCCGGTTTTCAATACCGTGCGTGAAGCCGTCGAAGCGACAGGCGCTACCGCCTCCGTTATCTACGTTCCGGCGCCGTTCTGTAAAGACTCCATTCTGGAAGCTATCGATGCAGGCATTAAGCTGATTATCACCATCACCGAAGGTATCCCGACGCTGGATATGCTCACCGTGAAAGTGAAGCTTGATGAAGCTGGCGTGCGCATGATCGGCCCGAACTGCCCGGGCGTCATTACCCCAGGCGAATGCAAGATAGGCATCATGCCGGGCCACATTCATAAGCCTGGTAAAGTAGGTATTGTTTCCCGCTCTGGTACATTGACCTATGAAGCGGTTAAGCAGACTACCGATTACGGCTTCGGCCAGTCCACCTGCGTGGGCATCGGCGGCGACCCGATCCCGGGTTCCAACTTCATCGATATCCTGAAGCTGTTCCAGGAGGATCCGCAGACAGAAGCTATCGTGATGATCGGCGAGATCGGCGGCAGCGCGGAAGAAGAAGCGGCGGCGTACATTAAAGATCACGTCACGAAGCCGGTTGTGGGCTACATCGCAGGCGTTACCGCGCCGAAAGGCAAGCGTATGGGCCATGCGGGCGCCATCATCGCAGGCGGTAAAGGCACAGCGGACGAGAAATTCGCTGCTCTGGAAGCGGCTGGCGTGAAAACCGTTCGCAGCCTGGCCGACATCGGCGATGCGCTGAGCACTATCCTGAAATAAACCGTTTCCTCGTTACAGAGAAAACAAAAAGTCCGATTCCATCTTTCGACATGGTTGGCCACCTCCGGGTGGCCTTTTTTATGCCCTGACTCCAGGGCGCGCTGTGACAGGCAGAACTGCCACGACAGGCGCGCAATAGCGTTTACTCTACGCCGCCGCGTTTTTCCATAACCTGATTTGATGATCACGCAGGGGAGGGGCGAAGAGTGTTCTTTGCCGTTTTACTGTGGCCGTACCGCGCCAGTCGCTGGCGTATGCCGCGTTATTCATGAGTTTCGTTAACGTTCCTTTTTGGCAAAAAAAGGGCTGTTTTAAGTAAAACTTTGGTGAGCAGCGCGCGAAAAAGGCAGGCTGTTGAATTTTAACGGGCAAAAAATAAAGGTTGTAGAAAAAATAAAAGCGCCGCTTATCAGGAAAAAAGAGATTAACGCAAATCATCACCGCCGTTTAATTGTTAATTAAATGCTGCATTAATGAAATAAACTTGCTATATCACGGCGCGATAAAAAGAAGGCGAAAATATGTGACCAGGTTAACATTGTCTCAACTTTTAATTAAAGAAAAGCCGCACGCTAATAAATAACGAAAAGTCATGGCAAGGTTAAATTAGCTAACTTACCATTTCACTGAAATGCACATTTAATTAACATCAATTTTACCGATGTAACCCAACTGGCTTGAAAATTAACATTAATTTTGAAAATTGATTTAAATTAATTTTTTGAACAGAAGGAAATGAGTGAAATTTATATTAATTGCGGTAAATCAATATGGCGCTTTTATAGGAAATTCGGTATAAATTGATCAACTTCGAGAAACGCAAATAAGCTTAATAAAACCTGTTTATTGTAAGGTTTTTGCGGCGTAATATATTTGTCGAATCAATTTGTTTTATTTAACGTATTTGTAACCTAACGCCACAGTTTTCTTACATCACCTCCGTGATGCGGCTTTGGCGTACCGGAAGCAAATGTATTTCTATTGGGGCATGCGTTGTGGAAACCGGTAACGGGAGCCGCATTCAAAGTCTTCATGCGAAGAGCAAGGAGTCAAGATGTTAGATATAGTCGAACTGTCGCGCTTACAGTTTGCCTTGACCGCGATGTACCACTTTCTGTTTGTGCCGCTGACGCTCGGTATGGCGTTCCTGCTGGCGATTATGGAAACGGTTTACGTCCTCTCTGGTAAACAAATTTATAAAGATATGACCAAGTTCTGGGGCAAGTTGTTTGCAATCAACTTTGCGCTGGGCGTGGCGACCGGCTTGACCATGGAGTTCCAGTTCGGGACTAACTGGTCTTATTATTCCCATTACGTGGGCGATATTTTTGGCGCGCCGCTGGCCATTGAAGGGTTAATGGCGTTTTTCCTTGAATCCACTTTTGTCGGCTTGTTCTTTTTTGGCTGGGATCGTCTGAGCAAAGTGCAGCATATGGCGGTGACCTGGCTGGTGGCGCTGGGTTCTAACCTCTCCGCGCTCTGGATTCTGGTAGCGAACGGCTGGATGCAGAACCCGGTTGCTTCCGATTTCAACTTTGAAACCATGCGCATGGAGATGGTGAGCTTCTCCGAGCTGGTGCTGAACCCGGTAGCGCAAGTGAAATTCGTTCACACCGTCGCAGCAGGGTATTGCACCGGCGCGATGTTTATTCTCGGTATCAGCGCGTGGTACATGCTGAAAGGCCGCGACTTCGCCTTTGCTAAACGCTCTTTCGCGATAGCGGCGAGCTTCGGCATGGCGGCGGTGCTTTCCGTTATCGTGCTGGGCGACGAATCCGGTTACGAGATGGGCGACGTGCAGAAAACCAAGCTTGCGGCGATCGAAGCGGAATGGGAAACCCAGCCGGCGCCAGCGGCGTTCACGCTGTTTGGTATTCCGGATCAAGAAGGGCAGGAAAACCACTTCGCGATTCAAATTCCTTACGCGCTTGGCATTATCGCGACCCGCTCCGTTGATACGCCGGTTATCGGCCTGAAAGATCTGATGGTGCAGCACGAGGCGCGCATCCGTAACGGCATGAAAGCCTATCAGTTGCTGGAGCAACTGCGCGGCGGTTCTACCGATCAGGCAGTTCGCGATCAATTCAACAGCGTGAAGAAAGATTTGGGCTATGGTCTGCTGCTTAAGCGCTACACCCCGAACGTGTCTGACGCGACCGAAGAGCAGATTAAGCAGGCAACCCAGGATTCTATTCCGGCTGTGGCGCCGCTTTACTTCTCCTTCCGCATCATGGTCGCCTGCGGCGTGCTGATGTTGCTTATCATCGGCGCCGCTTTCTGGAGCGTCATTCGTAACCGTATCGGTGAGAAAAAATGGCTGCTGCGCGCGGCGTTTTACGGCATTCCTCTGCCGTGGATCGCAGTGGAAGCAGGCTGGTTTGTCGCAGAATATGGCCGCCAACCGTGGGCTATCGGCGAGGTATTGCCAACGGCGGTGGCGAACTCAACGCTGACTGCGGGTGACATCATCTTCTCAATGGTGCTGATTTGCGGGCTCTACACGCTCTTCCTGGTGGCTGAACTCTTCCTGATGTTCAAATTTGCCCGCCTGGGACCGAGCAGCCTGAAAACCGGTCGCTACCATCACGAGCAGCCCAACGCGGGTTCTCGGGAATATGAAGAGTCCACCGTGGCTTCTCAGCCGGCACGCTAAGCGAGGAGAGGGAAAATGATCGATTACCAAGTATTGCGCTTTATCTGGTGGCTGCTGGTCGGCATTCTGCTGATCGGTTTTGCGGTCACCGATGGTTTTGATATGGGGGTCGGCATGCTGACCCGCGTGCTGGGACGGACCGATACCGAACGTCGCGTGATGATTAATACCATTGCGCCGCACTGGGACGGCAACCAGGTATGGCTCATCACGGCGGGGGGCGCGCTGTTCGCCGCCTGGCCGATGGTCTATGCCGCCGCGTTCTCCGGCTTTTATGTGGCGATGATCCTGGTGCTGGCGTCGCTCTTCTTCCGCCCGGTTGGTTTTGACTACCGCTCGAAGATTGAAGACACCCGCTGGCGCAATATGTGGGACTGGGGCATCTTCGCAGGCAGCTTCGTGCCGCCGCTGGTTATCGGCGTGGCGTTCGGCAACCTGCTGCAGGGCGTGCCGTTTACGGTAGATGAGTATCTGCGCCTGACCTACACCGGCAATTTCTTTCAGTTGCTGAACCCGTTTGGTCTGTTGGCGGGTATTGTCAGCGTGGCGATGATCATTACTCAGGGCGCGACTTACCTGCAGATGCGCACCGTTGGCGAACTGCACCTTCGTTCGCGCAATACTGCGCAACTCTCCGCGCTGGTAATGATGGTGTGCTTCGTGCTGGCGGGTGTTTGGGTTGTGTTTGGTATCGATGGCTATGTCGTCACGTCCACTATTGACGTTCATGCGGCGTCTAACCCGCTGACCAAAGAAGTGACTCGCGAGGCGGGCGCGTGGCTTGCGAACTTCAATAACACGCCGGTTTTGTGGGCGCTGCCTGCGCTGGGTGTGGTACTGCCGGTACTGACGATTCTGGCTTCGCGTCTGGAGAAAGGGGCCTGGGCGTTTGTCTTCTCTTCACTGACGCTGGCGTGCGTTATCCTCACTGCAGGCATTGCGATGTTCCCGTTCATCATGCCGTCCAGCATTATGATGAATGCCAGCCTGACGATGTGGGACGCCACCTCAAGCCAGCTGACGCTGACTGTGATGACCTACGTGGCCGCCGTGTTCGTACCGATTATTCTGCTCTACTCCACATGGTGTTACTGGAAAATGTTCGGTCGCATCACCAAAGAGCATATTGAAAGCAATACCCACTCTCTGTACTAACTAAGGAGCTGATTATGTGGTACTTCGCATGGATTTTAGGCACGCTTCTTGCTTGTGCTTTTGGGGTGATTACTGCGCTTGCGCTTGAGCATGTTGAAGCGGTCAAAGCGGGTAAAGAAGAGCACTGATGATTAACTTCATCACGAAGCTTTATGCAGTTATGGATAAGAGCCCCTTGCGGGCTCTTTCCTTAATCATGGCGCTAACGCTTGCCGGCTGCGTATTCTGGGACCCGACCCGCTTTGCGGCGAAGACCAGCGAGCTTGAGATTTGGCATGGCTTGCTGCTTATCTGGGCGGTTTGCGCAGGGGTGATTCACGGCACGGGATTCAGGCTGCGCGCAACCTACTGGCAAGCCTTGTTTTTCCCGCTCATCGCTGACCTTGTGCTGCTCGCCGGGCTGCTCTTTTTCTTCTTTTGAGCAACAACTCGCCACTGCTATTTATGGGCCGCTGAAGGCCCATAAATATTTACTCTCCGTTTACTTCAACCCATTCCAAACCTACACCCTCTTGCGTATAGTAAGCAGCGTTTAATTGCATTACCGGGATGTAGAGTGAGCACAACGCTGTTTCGATGGCCGGTCCGGGTCTATTACGAAGATACCGATGCCGGTGGTGTGGTTTATCACGCCAGTTATGTCGCTTTTTATGAAAGAGCACGCACAGAGATGCTGCGCCATCACCACTTTAGTCAGCAAGAGCTGCTGGCTGAGCGCGTGGCCTTCGTCGTACGCAAGATGACGCTTGAGTATTTTGCGCCTGCCCGACTCGACGATTTACTCGAAATCCAGACTGAAATTACATCGATGCGTGGGACTTCACTGATCTTCACGCAGCGGATAGTCAATGCCGATAATACCCTCCTCAACGAAGCGGAGGTTCAAATTGTCTGCGTTGATCCACTCTTAATGAAGCCTCGTGCGCTTCCCAAGTCTATTGTCGCGGAGTTCAAGCAGTGACTGACATGAATATCCTTGATTTGTTCCTGAAGGCAAGCCTTCTGGTTAAACTTATCATGTTGATTTTAATTGGTTTTTCCATCGCTTCCTGGGCCATCATCATTCAGCGAACGCGTATTCTCAACGCGGCGAGCCGCGAAGCGGAAGCGTTTGAAGATAAGTTCTGGTCCGGCATTGAGCTTTCCCGCCTTTATCAGGAAAGCCAGGGCCGTCGTGAAAATCTGAGTGGTTCAGAGCAAATCTTTTACGCAGGTTTTAAAGAGTTCGCCCGTCTGCATCGCGCCAATAGCCATGCGCCGGAAGCGATTGTCGAAGGGGCTTCACGCGCCATGCGTATCTCCATGAATCGCGAACTGGAAACGCTGGAAACCCATATTCCTTTTCTTGGCACCGTGGGGTCCATCAGTCCTTATATCGGTCTGTTCGGCACCGTATGGGGGATCATGCACGCCTTTATCGCCCTCGGCGCGGTGAAACAGGCGACCCTGCAGATGGTGGCGCCGGGTATCGCGGAAGCGCTGATCGCAACCGCTATCGGTCTGTTCGCGGCAATTCCCGCCGTTATGGCTTATAACCGCCTGAACCAGCGCGTGAACAAGCTGGAACTGAATTACGACAACTTTATGGAAGAGTTCACCGCTATTCTGCACCGTCAGGCTTTTACCAGCAGCGAAAGCAGCAAGGGGTAAACCATGGCCAGAACACGTGGACGGGGTCGTCGCGATCTGAAGTCTGAAATCAACATCGTACCGCTACTGGACGTGTTGCTGGTGTTGTTGCTCATCTTTATGGCAACGGCGCCGATAATCACCCAGAGCGTGGAAGTGGATCTGCCGGACGCCACGGATTCGAAAACTGTCAGCACCAATGACGACCCACCCGTCATCATTGAAGTTTCCGGGGTTGGGCAGTACAGCGTGGTGGTTGAAAAAGATCGTATGGATCAATTGCCTTCGGAGCAGGTGGTGGCGGAAGCCCAGCGTCGCTTGCAGGCGAATCCGAAAACGGTCTTTCTTATCGGTGGCGCTAAAGATGTCCCTTACGATGAAATTATTAAAGCGCTGAACCTGTTGCATCAGGCGGGTGTGAAATCTGTCGGGTTAATGACGCAGCCAATTTAAGCGTTTTACGCAACGGGTGAACAGTTTTTGGGAACCGAGAGTGTCAAAGGCAACCGAACAAAACGATAAGCTGAAACGAGCAATAATCATTTCAGTGGTGCTGCACGTCTTGCTGATTGCACTGCTGGTCTGGAGTTCGTTTGATGAGCACATTGACGAAGCTGCCGGCGGCGGCGGCGGGTCGGCCATTGATGCAGTCATGGTCGATCCCGGCGCGGTGGTGCAGCAATACAACCGTCAGCAACAGCAGCAGGCGAGCGCGCGCCGCGCCGCTGAGCAGCGTGAAAAGCAGGCGCAGCAGCAGGCGGAGGAGCTTCAGGAGAAGCAAGCCGCTGAGCAGGAGCGTCTGAAGCAGCTTGAGAAAGAACGTCTCGAAGCGCAGGAACAAGCGCGTCAGCAGGCGGAGCAGCAAAAGCAAGCAGAAGAGGCGGCTAAACGCGCTCAGGAACAGCAGAAGCAGGCTGAGGAAGCGGCGGCGAAAGCGGCGGCGGAGGCGAAGTCGCAAGCTGAAGCACAGGCGAAAGCCGCTGCCGAAGCAAAAGCGAAGGCGGATGCTCAGGCGAAAGCCGCTGAAGAAGCAGCGAAAAAAGCCGCCGCGGATGCACAGAAAAAAGCGCAGGAAGAAGCAGCAAAAGCCGCAGCAGACGCGCAGAAGAAAGCGCAGGAAGAAGCGGCTAAAGCGGCAAAAGCGGCTGAGAAGAAAGCGCAGGAAGAGGCGGCGAAAAAAGCTCAGCAGGAGGCTGAGAAAAAAGCAGCGGCTGAAGCGGCGAAGAAAGCGGCAGCCGAGAAAGCAGCTGCTGAAAAAGCAGAAAAAGCGGCCGCGGCGAAGGCGGCTGCGGCTGCGGAAAAAGCCGCTGCGGAAAAAGCGGCCGCTGCCGAGAAGGCCGCCGCCGCGAAGAAAGCCGCAGCAGAAAAAGCCGCCGCCGCGAAGAAAGCTGCGGCGGAAAAAGCGGCAGCTGCCGCAGGGGTTGATGATTTGCTTGGCGATCTCAGTTCCGGTAAGAATACGCCGAAATCCGGCGGCGGGGCGAAGGGAACTAATGCAGCGCCTGCCGGGACGGGTAATAGTAAAAACAATGGCGCCTCCGGCGCCGATATCAGCAGCTATGCTTCGCAGATTAAGTCTGCCATTGAGAGTAAGTTTTACGACGCGTCATCCTATACAGGCAAAACCTGTACGCTGCGCGTGAAACTCGCACCTGATGGTCTGCTGCTTGATATCCAGTCGGAAGGGGGGGACCCGGCGCTCTGCCAGGCGGCGATTTCCGCTGCTCGTCAGGCGAGAATTCCGAAGCCGCCAAGCCAGGCTGTATACGAAGTCTTTAAAAATGCACCGCTGGACTTTAAGCCCTGACCACAATTTCCCCGCGCAAGCGGGGAAAATCGTACTAAGGTGAGTCTCAGAGGTGGGGTAGTTTGAAATTAAGTTTGTTAACCTTCTGCTAAATTATCGTGGGCTTTCTGTCCGGATAAGGGAGATATGATGAAGCAGGCATTACGATTAGCATTCAGTTTTTTGATGCTGTGGGCAGCGGTGCTGCACGCGGAAGTACGTATTGAGATTACCCAGGGGGTAGACTCGGCGCGTCCTATTGGCGTCGCTCCGTTTAAATGGGCAGGTCCGGGCGCTGCGCCTGAAGATATTGGCGGCATTGTTGCAGCCGACCTGCGCAACAGCGGTAAATTCAACCCGCTCGACCGTTCCCGTCTGCCGCAGCAGCCCGCTTCCGCCCAGGAAGTGCAGCCTGCTGCCTGGTCAGCGCTGGGCATTGACGCGGTAGTAGTAGGCCAGGTTACCCCGAACGGTGACGGCAGCTACACGGTTGCTTATCAACTGGTAGATACCGGCGGCGCGCCGGGCACGGTACTTGCGCAAAACTCTTATAAGGTGAACAAGCAGTGGCTGCGTTATGCAGGTCATACTGCAAGCGACGAAGTCTTTGAAAAGCTGACCGGCATCAAAGGCGCGTTCCGCACCCGTATCGCCTATGTCGTGCAGACCAATGGCGGTCAGTTCCCGTATGAGCTGCGCGTATCTGACTATGATGGCTACAACCAGTTCGTGGTTCATCGTTCTCCGCAACCGCTGATGTCTCCGGCCTGGTCTCCGGATGGCAGCAAAGTTGCTTATGTTACCTTTGAAAGCGGCCGTTCCGCGCTGGTTATCCAGACGCTTTCCAACGGCGCCGTGCGTCAGGTTGCCTCCTTCCCGCGTCACAACGGCGCGCCGGCTTTCTCGCCGGATGGCAGCAAGCTCGCCTTCGCGCTCTCTAAAACCGGTAGCCTGAACCTTTACGTGATGGATATCGGCTCCGGCCAGATTCGCCAGGTGACGGATGGCCGCAGCAACAATACCGAACCGACCTGGTTCCCGGACAGCCAGACCCTGGCCTATACCTCTGACCAGGCAGGTCGTCCGCAGGTTTATAAAGTTAACGTCAACGGCGGCGCGCCTCAGCGTCTGACCTGGGAAGGTTCTCAGAATCAGGATGCGGATGTCAGCTCCGACGGTAAATTCTTAGTGATGGTGAGCTCCAACGGCGGCGCTCAGAACATTGCTAAACAAGATCTGGCAACGGGTGGCGTACAAACTTTGTCGTCCACGTTCCTGGATGAAACGCCAAGTCTGGCACCTAACGGCACTATGGTTATCTACAGCTCTTCTCAGGGGATGGGATCCGTGCTGAATCTGGTTTCTACAGATGGGCGTTTCAAAGCGCGTCTTCCGGCAACTGATGGTCAGGTTAAATTCCCGGCCTGGTCGCCGTATCTGTGATAATAAATAATTGATTATTAAAGGAATCAAAGAAATGCAACTGAACAAAGTGCTGAAAGGGCTGATGCTGGCTCTGCCTGTTATGGCAATCGCGGCGTGTTCTTCCAACAAGAACGCAAGCAACGACCAGAGCGGCGAAGGCATGCTGGGTGCCGGCACTGGTATGGATGCTAACGGCGGCGGCAACATGTCTTCTGAAGAGCAGGCTCGCCTGCAGATGCAGCAGCTGCAGCAGAACAACATTGTTTACTTCGATCTGGATAAGTATGACATCCGTTCTGACTTCGCTGCGATGCTGGATGCGCACGCTAACTTCCTGCGTAGCAACCCGTCTTACAAAGTGACCGTAGAAGGTCATGCGGACGAACGCGGTACCCCGGAGTACAACATCTCCCTGGGCGAGCGTCGTGCTAACGCCGTTAAGATGTACCTGCAAGGTAAAGGCGTTTCTGCAGACCAGATCTCCATCGTTTCTTACGGTAAAGAAAAACCTGCAGTACTGGGTCACGACGAAGCGGCTTACGCTAAAAACCGTCGCGCTGTACTGGTTTACTAAGAGACTCGCATGAGCAGTAACTTCAGACATCACCTGTTGGGTCTGTCGTTACTGGTTGGCATAGCGGCCCCCTGGGCCGCTTTTGCTCAGGCGCCAATCAGTAGCGTCGGCTCAGGCTCGGTCGAAGACCGCGTCACGCAACTTGAGCGTATCTCTAACGCTCACAGCCAGCTTTTAACTCAACTCCAGCAACAGCTCTCCGATAACCAGTCCGATATTGATTCCCTGCGCGGTCAGATTCAGGAAAATCAATATCAGCTGAATCAGATTGTCGAACGCCAAAAGCAGATCCTTTTGCAGATTGATAGCCTGAGCAGCGGCGGGGCGGCGACACAGGGAGCCGGCGGCACCCCAAATAGTGAGGCTCCGGCAGCGCCGGATAGCTCAGCCAGCGCGCCGGCAGCAGCGGCGCCAGTGCAGAGCGGCGATGCCAATACCGATTACAATGCGGCCATCGCGCTGGTGCAGGATAAATCGCGCCAGGACGAGGCTATCGTTGCGTTCCAGAACTTCATCAAGCAATACCCGGATTCCACTTACCAGCCTAATGCGAACTACTGGTTGGGACAGCTGAATTACAACAAGGGTAAAAAAGACGATGCGGCGTTTTACTTCGCATCAGTGGTGAAGAACTACCCAAAGTCGCCGAAAGCGGCTGACGCCATGTTTAAAGTCGGCGTCATCATGCAGGATAAAGGCGATACGGCGAAAGCAAAGGCGGTTTATCAGCAGGTTATCGCCAAATACCCTGGTACCGACGGCGCGAAGCAGGCGCAAAAGCGTCTGAATGCTATGTAATGCGTGCGGCTTGACCAGTAAGCGTTGGTTTTCTGGTCTCGCCGCATGATTACTAAGCAGTTGAGTGATCTGTATCGAAATTTTAGTTGCGTCAGATTCTTAAATCAGTAATATATGCCGCCGTTGCCACGGGATATGAAGCAAGCCTGTAGCAGCAAAAATGTGGGTCGTTAGCTCAGTTGGTAGAGCAGTTGACTTTTAATCAATTGGTCGCAGGTTCGAATCCTGCACGACCCACCACTCGCTAAGGTGGTATGAATAGCGAGAGCGTGAAGGATAACGTTGCACAGCAACGGCACAAAGGACGAGGCGAAGCCGAGTCATCCTGCACGACCCACCACATTAAAGGTGGAAACACCTTTCCAGCGTAATATCGGGTGATTAGCTCAGCTGGGAGAGCACCTCCCTTACAAGGAGGGGGTCGGCGGTTCGATCCCGTCATCACCCACCACGCGGGTCGTTAGCTCAGTTGGTAGAGCAGTTGACTTTTAATCAATTGGTCGCAGGTTCGAATCCTGCACGACCCACCACTCCACCACCGAGTGGTACAGCAGCAATTCTTTCAGATAACACCCGCATGGGTCGTTAGCTCAGTTGGTAGAGCAGTTGACTTTTAATCAATTGGTCGCAGGTTCGAATCCTGCACGACCCACCATCTGAAAGAAACCCGAGCAGTAAACCCAAAAGGGGTCGTTAGCTCAGTTGGTAGAGCAGTTGACTTTTAATCAATTGGTCGCAGGTTCGAATCCTGCACGACCCACCAGTGTAAAAAGGCGCCCTAAAGGCGCCTTTTTGCTATGCGCAGTTGTCAATGATTCGAACCTGCCGCAGGTTCGAGCCGAGCTTTAGTGAGGCAACATTGCCGCTTGCGGCAATGGCCCGGAGGGCGAAGTCATCCTGCACGACCCACCAGTGTAAAAAGGCGCCCTAAAGGCGCCTTTTTGCTATGCGCAGCGGTACTGATTCGAACCTGCCGCAGGTTCGAGCCGAGCTTCAGCGAGGCAACATTGCCGCTTGCGGCAATGGCCCGGAGGGCGAAGTCATCCTGCACGACCCACCAGTGTAAAAAGGCGCCCTAAAGGCGCCTTTTTGCTATGCCCAGCGGTAATGATTCGAACCTGCCGCAGGTTCGAGCCGGGCTTTAGCGAGGCAACATTGCCGCTTGCGGCAATGGCCCGGAGGGCGTAGTCATCCTGCACGACCCACCAGTGTAAAAAGCGCTCTCTACGCTATCTTGCTCTCCCTTTGACTCAACTATTAGCGCAGCGTTTGTCCGGCTGGTTTGCCTGTCAGTCCTGCATTATATGGGGCCTAAGTGAAACGCTGCCTGCCAAACCACAGCCGCTTATTTATTGTGACTTTTGGTCGTCAATCCGCTATCTTGTTTAGTATATAAAACACGATCGACTTATCTTTGCCTGCGCGAGCTATATGAGGGCAATCTTGTTAAGTCAGCAAAACGAGACAGTATGATGAGTGTGATGTTTGATCCGCAATCCGCTATTTACCCCTTCCCGCCGAAGCCCGCGCCCCTGAGCCATGACGAGAAAGCCTTTTATCGCGAAAAAATAAAGCGTTTACTTAAAGCGCGCGACGCGGTGATGGTGGCACATTATTACACCGATCCCGAGATTCAGGCGCTGGCTGAAGAAACGGGCGGCTGTATTTCCGACTCGCTGGAAATGGCCCGTTTTGGCGCAAAACATCCGGCCAGCACGCTGCTGGTCGCCGGGGTTCGCTTTATGGGGGAAACCGCCAAAATCCTCAGCCCCGAAAAAACCATCCTGATGCCGACGTTGCAGGCGGAATGTTCCCTCGATTTAGGCTGCCCGATTGACGAATTTAGCGCCTTCTGCGACGCGCATCCGGATCGCACCGTGGTGGTTTACGCTAACACTTCCGCTGCGGTTAAAGCACGCGCGGACTGGGTTGTAACATCAAGCATTGCCGTTGAGTTGATTGAGCATCTCGACAGCCTTGGTGAAAAAATTATCTGGGCGCCAGACAGGCACCTTGGCAGCTACGTGCAAAAGCAAACCGGCGCCGACGTCTTGTGCTGGCAGGGCGCCTGTATTGTGCATGACGAATTTAAAACCCAGGCGCTGGCGCGAATGAAAGCGCTCTACCCCGATGCCGCCGTGCTGGTGCACCCCGAATCGCCGCAGGCGGTAGTGGAAATGGCAGATGCTGTCGGTTCGACCAGCCAGCTTATCAATGCTGCCAGAGCCTTGCCGCATAAGCAGCTTATCGTAGCGACCGATCGCGGTATTTTTTACAAAATGCAGCAGGCCGTGCCGGAAAAAGAGCTGCTGGAAGCGCCGACTGCGGGCGAAGGGGCTACCTGTCGCAGCTGCGCTCATTGTCCATGGATGGCGATGAACGGGCTAAAAGCCATTGCCGAAGGCCTGGAGCAGGGCGGGGCGATGCATGAAATTCATGTTGATGCGAAACTGCGTGAGGGCGCGTTGCTGCCGCTTAACCGCATGCTGGATTTTGCCGCTACACTTCGGGGTTAGGTTGGTTTTTAAATCAAGGGCCTGTCGCCTATGCCCGGCAGGCCGGACAACGCAAAAGCGGTTTACGCTCAGGGGAAAATATGGATTTTTTTAGCGTTAATAACATTCTCGTTCACATCCCGCTCGGCACCGGCGGTTACAATCTGTCCTGGATAGAAGCGGTCGGCACGCTCGCCGGGCTCCTGTGCATCTGGCTGGCAAGCCTTGAGAAAATCAGCAACTATGCGTTTGGTTTAGTTAACGTAACGCTCTTTGCAATCATCTTTTTCCAGATCCAGCTTTACGCCAGTTTGCTGCTGCAACTCTTCTTCTTCGCCGCCAATATTTACGGCTGGTACGCCTGGTCGCGCCAGACGAATGACCACGAAGCGGCGCTACGCATACGGTGGTTACCCATGCCAAAAGCGATGGGCTGGCTTGCAGGATGCGTTCTCGCCATTGGCCTGATGACAGTCTGGATTGACCCGGTATTTGCTTTTCTCACGCGCGTGGCGGTGACAATAATGCAGGGGATGGGGCTAAACGTGACCATGCCTGCGCTTGCGCCGGATGCTTTCCCGTTTTGGGATTCCTGCATGATGGTGCTCTCCATCGTGGCGATGATCCTGATGACCCGCAAATATGTCGAGAACTGGCTGCTGTGGGTCATCATTAATGTTATCAGCGTGGTGATTTTCGCACGCCAGGGCGTCTATGCCATGTCGCTCGAATACCTGTTGCTGACTTTCATTGCCCTTAACGGTAGCCGTATGTGGATCAAAAGCGCCCGTGAGCAGGGCTCCCGGGCGCTGGCGCATTAATGCTGATGACCGTGGTGGTGCGAATGCGCCGCCTGCGGTTCATTGAGATGGCAATCTGCGCCGCTACATGGCTGGTATTCCATTTGTACCGTAGCGTGTTCTACCTGGTACTTGTGGGAAAGAAAATGGTGAATGCGGCTAAGCAGGGCGTCATGATCGTGCGGGGGAATAACCTGCACGTGCAGCGTCATTAAAGGCCGCTCGCCGACCAGCCAGACGTGAACATGATGTACGTCGCGCACTTCCGGGATAGCCCGGGAAAGTTCGCGCTTGAGGCCGCGCACGTCAAAGGTTTTCGGCGCCCCCTCCAGTAATTCATTGAGGCTCTCTTTTAACAGATTCCAGGCACTGCGCAGCACCAGACACGAAACCAGAATCGACAGGATCGGGTCGATGGGCGTCCAGCCCGTGCTGAGAATAATCAGTGCGGCCGCTATCGCGCCAACCGAGCCCAGCAAATCCCCCAGCACGTGCAACGCGGCGGCACGCACGTTCATATTTTTCTCTTCGCTGCCGCGATGCAAAATCCAGAACGAGGCCAGGTTGGCGATAAGTCCGGCAAAAGCGATGAGAAGCATTGCGCCGCCTGCCACAGGGCGTGGATGGTAAAACCGCTGGATAGCTTCCCAGACGATAAGCGCTGTTATCACCAGCAGCGCCAGCGCGTTCACAAACGCGGCTAGGGTGGTCAGGCGCAGCCAGCCGAAAGTATGCCGCGGGTTCGGCGGACGGCGCGAAAACTGGACCGCCAGCAGCGCCACCAGCAGGGCTGCGGCGTCCGTCAACATATGGCCGGCGTCTGCCAGCAGCGCCAGCGAGCCAGAAAGCAAACCGCCGACAACCTCGAGCACCATAAAAGCGGCGGTAATGGCAAAGGCGATGAAAAGCCGTCGGGCGTTAGCATCCTGTGACTGGGGAGCATGGGAGTGTGAATGCGCCATAGCAAATAAGCCTCAAAGGAATTGTTATAATTTTCACTTCATAAAATGGATAGCCAGTCTATAACGCGGCAGAGCAGTTTAAAAATCCGAAAAAACAAAGGAGAGCATAAGCTCTCCTTTATTGACTATTGATTTGTTATAGCCCGACAGTTTAGTGCGTCGTACCGTCGGTTTTGGTGTTGACGTCGTTGTTATTACCGCTGCCGGTTTCAACTTTTTTGTTCACGTCCGGGCAGCGACCGTCTTTACACATGGTGTTTTTGTGGACTTCATCGGTAGTCATGCCATCGCCGGAAAGCGTACCGGTGGAGCCTGAATTCGTGTTGCTGCTGGAGCTGGTTCCTGTGCCCGAGCCCATCGCGCCGGAACTCGTTCCTGTGCCAGAACCGGTCGTACCGGTAGTACCGCTGCCAGAATTGATGTTGTTGTTATTCACACCATTCGGAGCAAGGTTTTCTTTCGCGCCCGGCGCGACCTGGCCTGCATCAGCAGCCTGGTTAGACTGACCATTGCTGCCGCCCGCAGAGGAACCGCCAGCGCCGCCTGATGCTGCCAGTGCCGCGCCGCTAGCCAGAGTAAGTGTCGTAGTCAGGATTAATGAGGCTAATTTATTCATGTCATACTCCTGTTCTGATCGTTGTTGTTGGACATTGCTTCCAACAGTGCACTGAGACAGGTTTGTTTGCTCAGCACCCATAAGGTGGTTGAAAAAACCACTTCCGCCTCGTAAAGCAGAACGTGATCGGGAAATAAAGCAAAAACAGAGTGTTAACAGTTAAAAAGTGTAGACGCGATCTCGTTTTTCGCTACTCTTTGGCGAGTAATCACTCATTTCCAGGAATTTTCCTGTCGAAGTGTAAAAGCGCGTTTACACTTCGGACGTGACGAGATAGATTGAGGGGATTGAAACTTTATAAAAATGTAGAGCCCCACTGGAACGAACATGAATTATCAGAACGACGACTTACGCATTAAAGCCATCAACGAATTACTCCCACCGGTCGCCCTGTTAGAAAAATTTCCGGCGACAGCAAAAGCGGCGCAGACGGTTTCTCATGCCCGTCAGGCCATCCACAAGATTTTGCGCGGCAATGACGACCGCCTGCTGGTGGTAATTGGACCCTGCTCTATTCACGATCCGATCGCGGCGAAAGAGTATGCTTCTCGTCTGCTGAAGCTGCGTCAAGAGTTGCAAGGCGAACTGGAAGTGGTGATGCGCGTTTACTTTGAAAAGCCGCGCACCACGGTAGGCTGGAAAGGCCTTATTAACGACCCGCACATGGATAACAGCTTCCAGATCAACGACGGCCTGCGCATCGCCCGTAAGCTGCTTTTGGATATCAACGATACTGGTCTGCCTGCGGCAGGTGAGTTCCTCGATATGATCACGCCGCAATATATGGCGGACCTGATGAGCTGGGGCGCAATTGGCGCGCGTACGACGGAATCTCAGGTGCACCGCGAGCTGGCGTCCGGCCTCTCTTGTCCGGTGGGCTTCAAGAACGGCACCGATGGCACTATCAAAGTCGCGATTGACGCCATTAACGCAGCGGGCGCGCCGCACTGTTTCCTTTCTGTGACCAAGTGGGGCCATTCCGCTATCGTCAACACCAGCGGCAACAGCGACTGCCATATTATTCTGCGCGGCGGCAAAGAGCCGAATTACAGCGCAGCTCACGTCGCGCAAGTGAAAGAGGGGCTGACTAAGGCAGGTCTCGCGCCGCAGGTGATGATTGATTTTAGCCACGCTAACTCCAGCAAGCAGTTCAAAAAGCAAATGGATGTGGGCGCGGACGTCTGCCAGCAGATAGCGAAAGGCGAGAAAGCGATTATCGGCGTGATGATTGAAAGCCATCTGGTGGAAGGCAACCAGAGTCTTGAGAGCGGTGAACCGCTGGTTTACGGCAAAAGCGTGACCGACGCCTGCATCGGCTGGGAAGACACCGATGCCATTCTGCGCCAGCTCGCCGCAGCCGTTAAAGCGCGTCGCGGTTAATGCTGTTTGGCGGGGCGGCCGTACCCCGTTCCGTCAGCGGCCAATAAAAAAGGCGTGGTTTTCACCACGCCTTTTCTCATTTCGCAGAGCGATTACTTCGCTTTACCCTGGTTCGCTACGGCCGCGGCTTTCGCTGCGATTTCATCCGCGTTGCCCAGGTAGTAGTGTTTAATCGGCTTAAAGTTCTCGTCGAACTCATAAACCAGCGGCACGCCGGTCGGGATGTTCAGTTCGAGGATCTCTTCTTCGCTCATGTTATCCAGGTATTTTACCAGCGCGCGCAGAGAGTTGCCGTGAGCGGCGATAATCACGCGCTCGCCGCTTTTCAGGCGCGGCAGAATGGATTCGTTCCAGTAAGGAATGACGCGATCGATGGTCAGCGCCAGGCTTTCAGTCAGCGGCAGCTCCTGCTCGCTCAGTTTCGCATAGCGCGGGTCATGGCCCGGGAAACGCTCATCGTCTTTAGTCAGCGCCGGCGGGGTGACCGCGAAGCCGCGACGCCACTGTTTAACCTGCTCGTCACCATATTTCTCAGCGGTTTCCGCTTTGTTCAGGCCCTGCAGCGCGCCATAGTGGCGCTCGTTCAGTTTCCAGGATTTTTCAACCGGCAGCCAAGCCTGATCCAGCCCGTCCAGGATGTTCCACAGCGTATGGATGGCACGTTTCAGCACGGAGGTATAAGCAAAGTCAAAGCTGTAGCCTTCGTCTTTCAGCAGCTTGCCCGCAGCTTTCGCTTCGCTCACGCCTTTTTCAGACAGGTCGACATCGTACCAACCGGTAAAGCGGTTTTCGTTGTTCCACTGGCTTTCACCGTGACGAACCAGAACCAGCTTAGTAACAGCCATAGTATTACTCCTTCATAAGCCTGATTGAATGATAACAGTTATCATTATATTGCCGTGGTGAAGCCAGCGGCAACGCTAAACCTTTAACATAGCGAAAATAGCAGCGCAGTGTAAGGCGGTTGTGAAGCGGGGGTTAGATTTTTACAGCGAAATGGCGCGTTTATCAGCAATCTGGTGAAAAAAAGCCCTCTGTCGAGGGCTTGCGTCTTATAGCGGCAGGAAGTGGTATTCCGTGACGCTCAGATAATCTTCGCCGGGCTTCAGAACAGGGCTCGGCTGCGGCCATTCCGGATGGTTCGGGCTGTCGGGCAAGAATTCGCTTTCCAGCGCCAGCCCCTGATAGGGTTGATATTCACCCTGCTCGCGAGCCGGCACGCCGGTCAGGAAATTGCCGGTATAGACCTGCAGGGCAGGGGCGGTGGTATACACCGTCATCTGCAATTTGTTGTCGCTGGACCAGACCTGCGCGGCAGGCTCGCTGGCGTCGCCCTGAGCCTGGAGCAAAAAGGCGTGATCGTAGCCTTTTACCAGCTTCTGATCTTCATCCGCCAGGAAATCGGCGGCTATCTTCTTCGGCTGGCGGAAATCAAAGCTGGTGCCTGCCACCGCTTTCAGCCCGCTATGAGGAATACCCTGGGCATCCACCGGCAGATAGTGGTCGGCAAAAAGCTGCAGGCGGTGCTCACGCACGTCATCCTGCGCGCCGTCCAGGTTGAAATAGGCGTGGTTGGTAAGGTTAACCGGGCAGGGTTTATCAACCTTAGCGCGGTATTCAATGCAAAGCGCGTTCTCATCCGTCAGCCTGAAATGAGCGGTAGCGCGCAGTTCGCCAGGAAAGCCCTGGTCGCCGTCCGGCGAATCGAGGCTGTAGAGCACTTCATGCTCGTTCTGGCGAACAATACGCCAGCGTCGCTTGTCGAACCCTTCCGGCCCGCCGTGCAGCTGGTTTTCACCCTGGCTTGGCAGCAGGGTAACGGTCTGCCCGTCCAGTTGATAGGTCGCTTTCGCAATACGGTTGGCGTAGCGGCCTACCGATGCGCCTAAAAAAGCATCCTGTTGCGGATAATTTTCCGGGCTTGCGCAGCCCAGCAGCGTTTCGCGCACGGTGCCGTCGGTCATCGGGACGCGGGCGGAAAGCAGCGTGGCGCCCCAGTCCATGAGCGTGACCACCATCCCTGCGCTGTTGCGCAGGGTGGAGAGGCGGTAAGGCTGCCCGTCAGGGGCGAGTTGCGGCGTCTCTTTTAGCACAGACCTGCTCCTTCTGAAGGTTTGCACACATAAAAGGTTTCTTTAATTCCGGTTTTCGCTTCGTACTGGTTTTCTACGGCCTCTTTCACCGCAGGCACCAGCGACTCAGGCACCAGCGCGACCACGCAGCCGCCGAAGCCGCCGCCGGTCATCCGCACGCCGCCTTCGTCGCCAATGGCGGATTTCACAATGTCCACCAGCGTATCGATTTGCGGCACGGTTATCTCAAAGTCGTCGCGCATGGAGGCGTGCGATTCCGCCATCAGTTGGCCCATGCGCATGAGGTCGCCTTTTTCCAGCGCCTGCGCAGCCTCCTGGGTACGGGCATTCTCCGTCAGCACATGACGAACACGCTTAGCCACCACCGGATCCAGTTCATTCGCCACGGCGTTAAACTGCTCGAGGCTTACGTCTCGCAGCGCCTTTTGCGTAAAGAAGCGGGCGCCGGTTTCGCACTGCTCGCGGCGGGTGTTGTACTCGCTGCCCACCAGCGTGCGCTTGAAGTTACTGTTAATAATAACCACAGCCACGCCTTTTGGCATAGGCACCGCTTTGGTGCCGAGCGAGCGGCAGTCGATAAGCAACGCGTGATCTTTTTTACCGAGCGCGGAAATAAGCTGATCCATAATGCCGCAGTTGCAGCCCACAAACTGGTTTTCCGCTTCCTGGCCGTTAAGGGCTATCTGCGCGCCGTCCAGCTTAAGATGGTAAAGCTGCTGGAAAACGGTGCCGACCGCCACTTCCAGCGAAGCGGAAGAGCTTAAGCCCGCGCCCTGCGGCACGTTGCCGCTGATGACCATATCCACGCCGCCAAAGTTACTGTCGCGCTTTTGTAAATGCTTCACCACGCCGCGAACGTAGTTAGACCACTGCTGGCTCTCATGGCTCAGAATCGGCGCGTCGAGGGAGAACTCATCCGTCTGGTTTTCGTAATCCGCAGCGATAACGCGCACGGTGCGATCGTCGCGCTTCGCGCAACTGATAACCGTCTGGTAGTCAATGGCGCAGGGCAACACGAAGCCGTCATTATAGTCGGTGTGTTCGCCAATCAGGTTAACGCGTCCTGGCGCCTGAACGAGATGGGTGGCAGGGTAGCCGAATTTTTCAGCAAACAGGGATGCGGTTTTCTCTTTCAGACTCATTGTTATTCTCCGGATTCGCGAAAATGGACATCACTGACCGCGCGCAGGCGCTCGGCAGCCTGCTCGGCTGTCAGGTCGCGCTGGGTTTCCGCCAGCATTTCATAGCCGACCATAAATTTACGCACCGTAGCGGAGCGCAGCAGCGGCGGATAGAAATGGGCGTGCAACTGCCAGTGGGAATTCTCTTCGCCGTTAAACGGCGCGCCGTGCCAGCCCATGGAATAGGGGAAAGAGGTCTGGAACAGATTGTCGTAGCGGCTGGTCAGCTTTTTCAGCGCCAGCGCTAAATCGCTGCGCTGGGCTTCGCTGAGATCGGTAATGCGCAGCACATGGGTTTTGGGCAGCAGCAGGGTCTCAAAGGGCCAGGCCGCCCAGTAAGGCACCACGGCGAGCCAGTGCTCGGTTTCCACCACCGTGCGGCTGCCGTCGGCGAGTTCGCGCTGTACATAATCCACCAGCATCGGCGAGCCTTGCTGCGCGAAGTAGTCGCGCTGTAAGGCGTCTTCCCGCGCCACTTCGTTAGGCAGGAAGCTGTTCGCCCATACCTGGCCGTGCGGATGCGGGTTCGAGCAGCCCATGGCTGCGCCTTTGTTTTCGAAAACCTGCACCCACGGGTAGGTTTCACCCAGTTCGGCAGTTTGTTGCTGCCAGGTTTTCACCACTTCTTCCAGCGCAGATAGCGAAAGCTCAGGCAGCGTTTTGCTGTGATCGGGCGAGAAACAGATAACACGGCTGGTGCCGCGAGCGCTCTCGACGCGCAGCAGCGGATCGGCGCTCTGCGGCGCGTCCGGCGTGTCGGTCATCAGCGCGGCGAAGTCGTTGGTAAACACATAGGTGCTGGTGTAGTCCGGGTTTTTATCGCCAGTCACACGGGTATTGCCCGGGCAGAGATAGCAGTCCGGGTCATGCTTTGGCAGCGTCTGTTTCGCCGGGGTCTCCTGCGCGCCCTGCCACGGACGTTTGGCGCGATGCGGAGAGACCAGGATCCACTGGCCAGTCAGCGGGTTATAACGACGATGCGGGTGATCGACAGGGTTAAACTGTTCCATTTTTTCTTTTACTCCTCGTAGCCCTGCGGGTGACGAGACTGCCAGCGCCAGGTGTCATCCGCCATTTCCTGAAGCGAACGGGTCACGCGCCAGTCCAGCTCAGTATCCGCTTTGCTGGCGTCCGCCCAGTAGGCTGGCAGGTCGCCGTCGCGACGCGGCGCAAAGTGGTAAGCGACTGGCTTGCCGCACGCCTGGCTGAACGCGTTTACCACATCCAGCACGCTGTGGCCGACGCCCGCGCCGAGGTTATAAATGTGTACGCCCGGTTTACCGGCAAGCTTCTGCATGGCGGCGACGTGACCATCCGCCAGGTCCATAACGTGAATGTAATCGCGCACGCCAGTGCCATCTTTCGTCGGGTAGTCATTGCCGAAAACAGCCAGCGACTCGCGGCGGCCTACCGCCACCTGCGCGATATAAGGCATCAGGTTATTAGGGATGCCCTGCGGGTCTTCGCCCATGTCGCCCGACGGATGCGCGCCAACCGGGTTGAAATAGCGCAACAACGCAACGCTCCATTCCGGGTTCGCTTTCTGAATATCGGCGAGAATTTGCTCGACCATCAGCTTGCTTTTGCCGTACGGGCTTTGCGGCGTGCCGGTGGGGAAACTCTCCACGTAAGGGATTTTCGGCTGGTCGCCATAAACAGTGGCGGAGGAGCTAAAGATAAAATTAGTAACGTTAGCGGCGCGCATGGCGGAGACCAGGCGCAGGGTGCCGTTGACGTTGTTATCGTAATACTCAAGCGGCTTGCTGACCGATTCGCCGACCGCCTTCAGGCCCGCGAAATGGATCACCGCGTCGATTTGATGGTCGTGAAAAATTTCGGTAAGCAGCGCTTCGTTGCGAATGTCGCCGTCAATAAACAGCGGATGTTTGCCGCCCAGACGTTCGATAACCGGCAGCACGCTGCGCTTACTGTTGCAAAGGTTATCAAGAATAATCACGTCGTGGCCGCTCTGCAGTAATTGCACGCAGGTATGGCTGCCAATGTAACCGCTACCACCTGTTACCAGAACACGCATTTTTCGCTCCATTAGGCTTATGTTATCTATTAACCATAGCATAACAGAGAGGCGAAAAGTGTGATATGCGATAAATTAGTGAAATCGTTTACACCGCAGTTGCGCGCCTGTAAAAAGGGCGCGTTGAGCATTATAAAACAGGACGTTGCAGATGAGAGGCTGCGGGTTGTCTGAAAATAGCCGACAAAAGAAAACGGGAGCCTTTGGCTCCCGTGCGTTACGCGTCTAATTCCTCGCTCTGGTAGCGATAGCTGTCCCCCTCAGGCACAAAAGTCAGCCGGTGAGTAATGCACTGCGGCGCATCTTCGGCGTGATGAGAAACAAACAAAAGCTGCGTCTCGCCCTCGCCAATCAGAATGTCGACAAAGCGGCGCACCAGCTGGCGATTGAGTGGGTCGAGCCCCTGCAACGGCTCATCGAGAATCAACAACGTCGGGTGTTTGACCAGCGCGCGAGCAATCAGCGCCAGCCGCTGCTGGCCCCAGGAGAGGCTATGAAAGGGGGCGTCGGCAGTGGCGTTATCGATGCCGAGAATATCGAGCCACTGGCGGGTCAGCTTCTGCTGGCGGTCAGAAACCGCCTGATAGATGCCGATAGAGTCAAAGTAGCCAGAAAGAATCACATTGCGTACGGTGGTGCTGACGCGATAATCCAGATGCAGGCTGCTGCTGACGTAGCCGATATGCTTTTTAATATCCCAGATGGTTTCGCCGCTGCCGCGTCGTCTGCCGAACAGCGTTAAATCATTGCTGTAACCCTGGGGATGATCGCCAGTAATAAGGCTCAGCAGCGTCGATTTTCCCGCGCCGTTAGGGCCGACGATCTGCCAGTGCTCGCCGGGGCTTACGGTCCAGCTCAGGTTGTTGAGAATAGGCTTATCGTCATAAGAGACGGTGCCGTTTCGCAGCACAATACGCGGCTCGTCGGCAGAAAGCGTATGGCGCGCCGCCGGATCGTCCGCTTCCGGCAGGCTGATGCCTGCAAGTTTTTCGCTGTGGGCAAGTTGGGCGATAAGAGCCTGCTCCAGCAGCGTCGCTTTCGGGCCGGTATCGATGAGCGTGCATTCCGCCAGCACGCCGACGTTTTGCACGAAGCCTGGGATCTCATCAAAGCGGTTGAGGATCAGCACGATCGTGTAGCCTTGATCGTTAAGCGTGCCGAGCAGGCGGCCCAGCTGTTCGCGCGAACCCACGTCCAGGCCGTCGAACGGTTCATCGAAAATCAGCAGGTCGGGCTGCGCCATCAGCGCCTGGCAAAGCAGCGTTTTGCGCGTTTCGCCGGTAGAGAGGTATTTAAAGCGGCGCGCCAGCAGCGGCTCGATGCCGAACTGCGCGGCCAGTTCGCGACAGCGCGCATCGTCTTTTACGTCCTCCTGAATAATCTGCGCCGCCGTGCGCCCGGTATCCTCCTCGCCCGGGCTAAGCAGGTCGGTATTGTTGCGCTGCCATTCGTCGCTCACCAGCTTTTGCAGCCGCTCGAAGGAGAGCAGGTTAATGCGCGAGAAATCACAGCGCCGCTCGCCTTTTAGCAGCGTCAGATCGCCCGCCAGCGCGCGGGCCAGCGACGATTTACCACTGCCGTTAGCGCCAACAAACGCCCAGCTTTCGCCCTTGTGCAGGGTCAGACTGGCGAGATCGAGCACGCGCGTATCGCTCAGGCGAAACGTGCCTTGCAGAATTTGCAACGTTGACATGTTTTATCCCATTTATTGCAGCAGAAAACTACAGGGATACGTGCTGTTGGCGTCGTTGTCAACCGCAGGCGGCGTTTTAACAGAGCGTGGCGACGATCACTTTATCGGCGTTAAAAAAGGCTGTTATCACTTCGCCTTCCTGTAAAGCCAGCGTCTGCGCCTGCGTTAAGGGGAGGGTAGCGCACAGCGTTTGTCCATCCGGCAGACGTATCACGGCTTCGCTGTGCGCGCTGTCATGGGTAAGCTGAACAATCTCGCCGCGCAGCTGGTTATCCGCAAGCTTCGCTTCTTCTTCATCGCGGGTGAGCTGCACCCAGGGCGCCTTTAGCAGAATCAGCACCTCGCGTCCTTCATCCAGCGCCAGCCGGGCGGCGCTCTGCGCCGTGACCGCCGCCTTAAGGCGCGTTACGCCGTCCGCCAGCAAAACCGCGACCTGCTCCTGTACCGCTTCGCGCTCGCGCTGCACCACGGTGCCAAACCACTGGTTGCGGGCGCTGGTTTGCAGCGAGAAGCGGGAGATGGCCGCGAGCAGGCTGTCGAGCGGCAGTCGATCGTCACTCAGCACGTCGAAGGCTTTTTGCTGGATCTGCCCGAGCAGATCGTAAAGCTGGATTAACCGCCGCCCGTAATGCGTCACGACCGCGCCGCCGCCTCCTTTGCCGCCGGTGGCGCGCTCAACCAGCAGTTGCTCGCTTAGCTGGTTCATCTCGTTAATGGCGTCCCAGGCGCTCTTATAGCTGATGCCTGCGAGCTTCGCCCCCTGGCTGATGGAGCCGGTCTGTTCTATCTGTTTAAGAAGAGCGATGCGGCGCGGATCGGCAAACAGGCGGTCCTGAAGTTTCAGCGTAAGAAGAATGTCGGCGTGCATGAGAGGAGTCCTGCTCAAAAAGGCTATTGTGAAGGAAAGGCGTAAGCGGGTGCAAATGGCACAAAAGAGCAGTGCGTTTTGCGTTAATACCGCTAGAATAACCCTTTGTTCATATTCAGGAGACAACCATGCTCGAGTTGTTGAAAAGTCTGGTTTTCGCCATAATCATGGTACCCGTCGTGATGGCGATTATCCTGGGCGCGATTTACGGCCTGGGTGAAGTGTTTAACGTCTTCTCCTCTATTGGTCACAAAGACCGTTCAAGACAGCACCGCTGATTTCAAAACGCCCGGCTAAGCCGGGCGTTTTACTATAAAGCTCCCTCCCGCGCCGCCGATAATTGCTATGAAAAAGGATGGGTGGTCGTTATATTACTGCGTATATAACGACACTCGCAGGAGAAGCACATGGCAAACTTCCGGGCAACACTCACCCTCGGCGTCACGTTGGCGGCCGCCCTCACCGGGCAGGCGCTGGCGGATAACGGTAAAATTACGATTTTCGCCGCCGCCTCGTTAACAAACGCGATGCAGGAGATCGCCGCGCAATACAATAAAGCGAAAAAGGTGGATGTGGTTTCTTCCTTCGCCTCTTCCTCAACGCTTGCCCGTCAGCTGGAAGCGGGCGCGCCGGCGGATATCTTTATCTCTGCCGACCAGAAGTGGATGGACTATGCGGTGGAGAAAAAAGCTATCGAGACTGCCAGTCGTAAAACGCTGCTCGGCAACAGCCTGGTGGTGGTGGCGCCCAAAGCGAGCAAGCAGGGTGAAATCACCATTAACGAGAAAACCGCCTGGCAGAGCCTGCTGAAAGGCGAGCGTCTGGCCGTGGGCGACCCGGCGCACGTACCGGCAGGCATTTACGCCAAAGAGGCGTTGCAAAAACTGGGCGCATGGGAGACCCTCTCGCCGAAACTCGCTCCGGCGCAAGACGTACGCAACGCGCTGGCGCTGGTGGAGCGCAATGAAGCGCCGCTCGGCGTGGTTTACGGCTCCGACGCCGTGGCCAGCAAAGGCGTGAAAGTGGTGGGCGTCTTCCCGGAAAGCTCGCACCAGAAAGTGGAATACCCGCTGGCGATAGTGGCGGGGCGCAACAGCCCCGCAGTGAGCGCCTTTTATGATTACCTGCAGGGGCCGCAGGCCGCTGCCATCTTTAAACGTTACGGATTTACAACCAGCCAATGATGTTGACGGACCCCGAATGGCAGGCGGTGCTGCTGAGCCTGAAAGTCTCTTCCCTTGCGGTGCTTTTTAGTTTGCCCTTTGGGGTTCTGTTCGCCTGGCTGCTGGTGCGCTGCTCTTTTCCCGGCAAGTCGCTGGTCGACAGTTTGATTCACCTGCCGCTGGTGCTGCCGCCGGTGGTGGTGGGTTATTTACTGCTGATTGCCTTTGGCCGCCGGGGTATTTTCGGCGAATGGCTCTACGACTGGTTTGGCTTCACCCTGGCCTTTAGCTGGCGCGGCGCGGTGCTGGCGGCGGCGGTGATGTCCTTTCCGCTGATGGTGCGCGCTATCCGTCTCGCCCTGGAAGGGGTTGATCTGAAGCTTGAACAGGCGGCGCGCACGCTGGGCGCCGGACGCTGGCGCGTCTTTTTTACCATTACGCTGCCGCTGACGCTGCCGGGGATTATCGTCGGCACGGTGCTGGCCTTTGCCCGGTCGCTCGGTGAATTCGGCGCCACCATTACGTTTGTTTCCAATATTCCCGGCGAAACCCGCACGCTGCCTTCGGCGATGTATACGCTTATTCAGACCCCGGGCGGGGAAGGGGCGGCGGCCCGACTGTGCATTATCTCCATTGTGCTGGCGCTCTGTTCGCTGCTGGTTTCCGAATGGCTGGCGCGCCGCAGCCGTCAACGGACTGGAGGGTGAAATGCTGGAGCTTAACTTTACCCAGACGCTTGGCGACCACCGCTTAACCCTCAACGAAACGCTCCCGGGCAGCGGCATTACGGCGATATTTGGCGTCTCGGGCGCAGGCAAGACGTCGCTCATCAACGCCATCAGCGGCCTGACGCGGCCGGAGCAGGGGCGTATCACGCTTAATGACCGCGTGCTGAGCGACGCGGCGCAAAACATTTTCCTGCCGCCGGAAAAGCGGCGGATCGGTTACGTCTTTCAGGATGCCCGGCTCTTTCCTCACTATCGGGTCAGCGGCAACCTGAAATATGGCATGGCGAAAAGCATGGCGGGGCAGTATGACAAGCTGGTGGCGCTGCTGGGCATTGAGCCGTTGCTGGATCGTTTTCCCGCCAGCCTGTCGGGCGGCGAAAAGCAGCGGGTGGCTATCGGCAGGGCGCTGTTGACCGCGCCGGAATTACTGCTGCTCGACGAGCCGCTGGCCTCGCTCGATATCCCGCGCAAGCGCGAACTGCTGCCTTACCTGCAACGCCTCGCTCGCGAAGTCAACACGCCGATGCTCTACGTCAGCCATTCGCTGGAGGAAATTCTTCATCTGGCGGACAAAGTGCTGGTGCTGGATAACGGCGAGGTTAAAGCGTTTGGCAATCTGGAACAGGTCTGGGGCAGCCGGGTGATGAACCCGTGGCTGCCGAAAGAGCAGCAGAGCAGCGTGTTGAAAGTTACGGTGCTGGAACAGCATCCGCACTACGCTATGACAGCGCTGGCGCTGGGCGATCAGCACCTGTGGGTTAACCGTATCGATAAGCCGCTGCAGACGGCGCTGCGCATCCGCATTCAGGCTTCCGATGTGTCGCTGGTGCTGCAGCCTTCGCCGCACAGCAGCATTCGCAACGTGCTGCGGGCGAAAGTGGCGCAGTGCTATGACGACGACGGCCAGGTGGAAGTGCAACTGGAGGTCGGCTCGCGCACGCTCTGGGCGCGCATCAGCCCGTGGGCGAGGGACGAGCTTGCCATCAAGCCGGGCCTGTGGCTTTACGCGCAGATCAAAAGCGTGTCGATAACGACCTGATCAGAGCAGGTGCTGATAGATGACCTGGGCGATGCTCGGCTCGGTATTCGGGCCGATAACGCGGCTGGCGCTCGCCTTCACCACATCATCCGCATTGCCCATAGCGAAGCTCAGCCCCGCCGCTTTGAGCATGCTGATGTCGTTGTGGTTGTCGCCGAAAGCCACCACCTGGTCCATGCTCAGACCCTGTGAGGCGACCCATTCTGCAAGGCGCGCTCCTTTGCTGTTGCCGCGCGCCGACACGTCCACCTGATCGTGCCATGACCATTCGCACTCCACGCCCAGCTCTTTCTCCACCGTCAGGGCGAACGTTTGCAGGCGCGGAATATCACCGTCCGTCAGCGCAAACTTCCAGATGGCGTCCACTTGCGTTGCCGCCTCGCGTAGCGAGGGCACCTGGCGAAAGATCGGGCGCTGGTGTTCCGGCAGGCTCTTCGCCCAGTTTTCGGTGCGCATGACGTGGCCCATCGGATTTTCATAGAGCATGGCGTCATCCACGTACATCAGGCCGTTAATGTGGTGCTCATCCAGCAAATCAATTAAACGCAACGCTTTTTCCGGCGCCAGCGGCGTGGCCGACAGCACCTTTTTCGCTGGATAATCATACAAATAAGCGCCATTACAACAAATTGCAGGTGTATCCAGCGCCAGCGCCTGATAAAAAGGATGAATGGCGATGTGATGGCGGCCAGTGACGATAAGCAGTTGATAACCCGCTTCCTGTGCGCGCTTAAGCGCCTCGAGCGACTGCGGCAGCAGCGTTTTTTGCGCGGTCAGCAGGGTGCCGTCCAGATCCAGGGCAATTACACGGTACGTCATTTACGTTTCCAGAGGTTGTCGAATCATACAGGTTTTCCTGATGGTACACCGCAAGCCGCAGCGGGCGAAACCCTGCGGCGCGTTTCGGCATCGCTTGCTAAAACACGCTACCCTTTGTGGCAGACCTTCAAGTTGCAGTGAGGAAAGGAGTATTCATGAAACAGACCGTTTATACCGCCAGCCCGGAAAGCCAGCAAATCCACGTCTGGCGACTTAACCCCGAAGGGGATCTTACGCTGTTGCAAGTGGTGGACGCCCCAGGCCAGGTGCAGCCGATGGTAATCAGCCCCGATAAGCGTTTTCTTTATGTCGGCGTACGCCCTGAGTTTCGCGTTATCGCCTACCGCATCGCGGCGCACGACGGCACGCTGAGCGAGGCGGGCGAATCGGCGCTGCCGGGCAGCCCGACCCATATCTCTACCGATCATAGCGGGCGCTACCTGTTCAGCGCCTCCTATAACGCAGGCAACGTTGCGGTGATCCGCTTAAACGACGGCCTGCCAGGTGAAGTGGCCGACGTGGCCGACGGGCTGGAGGGCTGCCACTCCGCCAACATCTCTCCGGATAACCGCACGCTGTGGGTGCCAGCGCTTAAGCAGGATCGCATCTGCCTGTTTACGCTCAGCGACGATGGCAAGCTGGTCGCGCAAACCCCGGCGGAAGTCACCACCGTGGAAGGGGCTGGCCCGCGCCACATGGTGTTCCATCCGAACCGTAAATTTGCCTACTGCGTTAACGAGCTGAACAGCTCTGTGGACGTCTGGGCGCTGAACGACCCGCACGGCAACATTGAGTGCGTGCAGACGCTGGATATGATGCCTGCCGGTTTCGCCGATACCCGCTGGGCGGCGGATATTCACCTTACGCCGGACGGACGCCATCTTTACGCCTGCGATCGCACCGCAAGCGTATTGACCATTTTCAGCGTGTCGGAGGATGGCAGCGTGCTGGCGGTGGAAGGGCATCAGCCGACCGAAACCCAGCCGCGCGGCTTCAACATCGACCACAGCGGTAAATACCTGATTGCCGCCGGACAGAAATCGCACCATATCGCGCTTTACGCCATTGAAGAGCCGCAGGGGCTGTTGCAGGAAAAAGCGCGTTACGCCGTAGGCCAGGGGCCAATGTGGGTGACGATTAACGTCCAGGAGGCGTAATAAAAAAACCTCGCCGCGGCGAGGTTTTTTATTGGGCGGAGGGTGTAGCGCCTGACATGCCTGAATGCTTAGCATTGTCATTGGCGACAGCGAGCCGGGGCACGCCGTCGGAAGTGCGCGTGTTAAGGGCATCGCGTGCAGGCGGCGTGACATAAACACTCCGCTTCCTGCAACGGCTAATGCAGGCTCTGTGATAACGCAACAGGTCGCAGCAAAAAGGGGGATAACTCCCCCTTTCTTTACCGGCTTTCAGGCCGATTACTTTTTAGGCTCAGCCACCACCTGGCTGCCTACGCCGCGGTTGTTAAACTCCCACATGCGGTTGGCGTTCGCGTCGTTAAGGTCGCGCTGCACGTTGCCTTTATCGTCCGCCGTGCCGGTGTTGCCGGTGAACGGACGCTTAGAGCCGAGCGCGTCGCCCCACGGTTTCGCCACATTAAAGCCTTCGTTGATGACGCTGTCGCGAATAACGACCTGGCCGTTAGCGGTCTGGCCCGGCGTGTAACCGCCTTCGCCCGCTTCAAGATCCCATGCGCGGCCAAGCTGCGCTACGCCGTTGCCGGAAGCGCTGAAGCGGCTGTTTACCGCGAGGAAGCCGTAGAACAGGTTCGGCTGCGTCGCTGGCGCGAACACATAGCCTTCCTGCGGATTGCGGGAATTCACCAGACGGAACTCGGTATTATCAAACACTACCGCGCCGCGGCCAGCCACCACATCCACATCGCCTTCGATATAGCTGTTGGTAACCTGAGTGCGGGTCAGGCGGTTAGTCAGGAAGCGGTTCTGCACGTCGCTGTTAGTCACGAGGAAGGTGTTCTGGCGGCCCAGAATGTTCACCTTGTCAATCTGCACGCGATCGCCGTCGCTGCGCAGCGCCACCGCCTGATGGTTGCCCGCGTCCACGCTGTCGCCAAGGTTGTTCTCAATGGTCAGGTTCTGCAACTGCAGGCCATTGTTCTGCGACCAGACTACGGCGGAGCACATCACGCCGACAACGCCGGAGCGGCGGTTCTGGCAGTTATCAAACATATACCAGGCCGGTTTGCCCGGCATGTATTTGCCCGACGGGTTAACGGTGTGGCGCCAGGTATTGGCGTCCATTTCAGAATCCAGCGCCAGGCCAATTTTCACATCGATCGGTTTCTCGCCGGTGCCGTAAATCGTCACGCTGCCGGAAGCGGCCGGCACATAAACGGTGCCTTCATAGGTTCCCGGCATGACGGCGATATACTGACGGCTGGTGGAGTGGCGAACAATCGCCGCGTCAACCGCCGCCTGGATGCTGGTGTGGGTCACGCCCTGGGTACCCGCCGGGCCGACCACGAAATCGGGCTGCTGCGGCAGACGGATAGCGGAAGGGGACCACGCGGCCGCATTCGGATCGAGCGCGGCGAAATAGCGCGCCGGGGTGAAGTTTTTCGCTTCGTCAGCCGAAAGCACAGGACGGGACGCGGTGCCAGGGGCGGCCTGCTCAGAGGGACGCTGGTCCGGCGGCGTTGAGCTGCATGCACTCAGTGTCACGCCAAAAGCGAGCGCCAGCGCCAGACGGGAAACCGAAAATGTGTTCAAGGGTTGCTCCTTGCTTAGCAATGTAAAAAGAGGATATCCACGAAAGCCTGCATTTTTATACTAAGTTGAGCGAAACGAAAAGCCGATTGTGATAATCGGCTTTAAATCGGATCAGATATAGAGGGCGGTAAGGGAGGCGCTGGCAAGTCGGTGGAAATGCACATTAAAACCGACCATCGCGCCGCTGGCGTTTTCATCCACTTCGATGCGTTCTACGTCAAGCGCGTGAACGGTGAAGATATAGCGGTGCGATTCGCCTTTCGGCGGCGCCGCGCCGCCGTAGCCCGTGTTGCCAAAATCGGTCAGCGTCTGAATGGCGCCGTCCGGCAGCTCCGCCTGGCCGGAGCCGGAGCCCTGCGGCAGCACGCGGGTATCGGCGGGCAGATTCGCCACCACCCAGTGCCACCAGCCGGAGCCGGTAGGGGCGTCCGGGTCGTAGCAGGTGACGACAAAGCTTTTGGTACCCGGCGGCACCTCGTCCCACGCCAGGTGCGGGGAGATATTGTCGCCTTCATAACCCATGCCGTTAAAGACATGGCGGGCCGGCAGCTTTTCGCCCTCTTTGATATCGTGGCTGATTAACTTCATTGTTGCTCCTGTTCAGAGATCCAACAGCTTGAGTAACTCCTGGGCAGTCGCCGCGGACGAGGCTGGATTCTGTCCGGTAACGAGATGGCCGTCGGTTACCGCATACTCGCCCCAGTCTCCGGTGCGTTCAAACTGCCCGCCTTTTTCTTTCAGCGCATCTTCCACCAGGAACGGCACCACGTTAGTTAAGCCCACCGCCTCTTCTTCGCTGTTGGTAAAACCGGTTACGCGCTTGCCTTCAACCAGCGGCGAGCCGTCCGGTTTTTTGGCGTAACGCAGCACGCCGGGCGCATGGCAGACTGCCGCCACCGGCTTGCCGCTGGCCCAGTAATGCTCAATCAGCGCGATGGATACAGGATGGTCTGCCAGATCCCAGAGCGGGCCGTGACCGCCGGGGAAGAAAATCGCGTCATAATCGTCGGCGTTAATATCCTCGAGTTTCAGCGTGTTAGCGAGGGCATCCTGTGCGGTTTTATCCTTACAGAAGCGATCGGTGGCTTCGGTCTGGGCATCCGGTTCGTCGCTTTTCGGGTCAAGCGGCGGCTGGCCGCCTTTCGGCGAGGCGACGGTCACCTCCACGCCCGCATCATGAAAAACGTACCAGGGCGCGGCAAACTCCTCGAGCCAGAAGCCCGTTTTTTTGCCGGTATCGCCAAGCCTGTCGTGAGAGGTCAGCACCATCAGAATCTTCATCGTCTCCTCCTGGTTTTCTGCTTCAAATCCCTGAAGTGTAGTGCATCACGCTCCCGGTCGCCGGGCGCGGCGGCGGGATCACGCTCTGAAAAACGCCGGGTTTTTTACCGCTTCGCGCACCGCCCGGGTGAGCTTCGTGAGCTGTTCCGGCGTGATGATATAAGGCGGCATCAGGTAAATCAGGCGGCCGAAGGGACGTATCCAGACCCCTTGCTCAACGAAAAAGCGCTGCAGCGCCGCCATTTCTACCGGCTGGCGGGTTTCCACCACGCCGATAGCGCCCAGCACGCGAACGTCCGCCACCCCCGGCTCGTCGCGGCACGGGGTTAATTCTTCGCGCAGCTGTCGCTCAATGGCGGCGACCTGCGTATGCCAGTTCCCTTCTTCTAGCAGCGCCAGGCTCTCTGCGGCCACGGCGCAGGCGAGCGGGTTGCCCATGAACGTCGGGCCGTGCATAAAGCAGCCTGCTTCGCCATTGCTGATGGTCTCGGCGACATGGCGAGTGGTAAGCGTCGCTGAAAGGGTCATGGCGCCGCCGGTCAGCGCTTTGCCAAGGCAGAGAATATCCGGAGTCATGCCCGCATGTTCGCAGGCGAAGAGTTTGCCGGTGCGGCCAAAGCCGGTGGCTATCTCATCGGCGATCAGCAGAATGCCCTCGCGGTCGCACATCTTGCGGATGCGCTTAAGCCATTCCGGGTGATAAATGCGCATGCCGCCTGCGCCCTGCACGATAGGCTCCAGAATCACGGCCGCAATCTCGTGACGATGCGCCGCCAGCAGGCGGGCGAAAGGCGCCAGGTCGCGCTCATCCCATTCGCCGTCGAAGCGGCTTTGCGGCGCGGGCGCGAAGAGGTTTTCCGGCAGATATCCCTTCCACAGGCTGTGCATGGAGTTGTCCGGGTCGCAGACCGACATCGCGCCGAACGTATCGCCGTGGTAGCCGTTGCGAAAGGTGAGAAAGCGCTGACGCGGCTCGCCTTTCGCCTGCCAGTATTGCAGCGCCATTTTCATCGCCACTTCCACCGCCACCGAGCCGGAATCCGCCAGAAACACGCACTCCAGCGCCTGCGGAGTCATTGCCACCAGTTTACGGCAGAGCGCTATGGCGGCGGGGTGAGTAATGCCGCCGAACATCACGTGTGAAACGGCGTCAATCTGACGTTTAAGCGCCGCATTAAGGCGCGGGTGGTTATAGCCATGAATGGCGGCCCACCAGGAAGACATGCCGTCCACCAGCCTTTCGCCGCTGGCGAGACGCAGCTCGCAGCCTTCGGCGGACGTGACCGGATAGACGGGCAGCGGGGCGCTCATGGAGGTGTAGGGGTGCCAGATATGTCGCTGGTCGAAGGCGAGATCGTCAGGGGTCATAAGTGCTATTGTAAACCAAATTAAAAAGATTTAGGTTTACAAGTATATCTATAACCCCAACGAAAAAAAACTTTGGAGACGCCCCGATGGCTCACCACGCACGCTGGACTTTGTCGCAAGTTAACGCCCTTTTTGAAAAACCGCTGCTGGAGCTGCTCTTCGACGCGCAGCAGGTTCACCGCCAGCATTTCGACCCGCAGCAGGTGCAGGTCAGCACGCTCCTTTCCATCAAAACCGGCGCCTGCCCGGAAGATTGCAAATACTGCCCGCAGAGCGCGCGTTACAAAACCGGCCTCGAAGCGGAGCGGCTGATGGAGGTCGAGCAGGTGCTGGACTCCGCCCGCAAAGCGAAAGCCGCAGGCTCCACGCGCTTTTGCATGGGCGCGGCGTGGAAAAACCCCAACGACCGCGATATGCCTTACCTGGAGCAAATGGTGCAGGGCGTTAAAGCGATGGGGCTTGAAACCTGCATGACGCTTGGCACGCTGAGCGAATCGCAGGCGCAGCGTCTGGGCCAGGCGGGGCTGGATTACTACAACCACAACCTCGACACCTCGCCGGAGTTTTACGGCAACATTATCACCACCCGCACCTATCAGGAGCGTCTCGACACCATCGGCAAAGTACGCGACGCCGGCATTAAAGTCTGCTCCGGCGGCATCGTGGGCCTTGGCGAAACCGTCACCGACCGCGCGGGGCTGCTGCTGCAGCTCGCGAATCTCCCTACGCCGCCGGAAAGCGTGCCAATCAACATGCTGGTGAAGGTGAAAGGCACGCCGCTTGCCGACAACGAGGATGTTGACGCGTTCGATTTCATTCGCACCATCGCCGTGGCGCGCATCATGATGCCAACTTCTTACGTGCGCCTTTCGGCAGGCCGCGAGCAGATGAGCGAGCAGACGCAGGCGATGTGCTTTATGGCAGGCGCCAACTCCATTTTTTATGGCTGTAAGCTGCTCACCACCCCGAACCCGGAAGAGGACAAAGACTTACAGCTTTTCCGCAAGCTTGGGCTTAACCCGCAACAGACCGCGGTGCTGGCCGGCGACAACGAGCAGCAGGAGCGTCTGGAGCACGCCCTGCGCGACGCGGACAACCAACAGTACTACAACGCGGCGGCAGTATGAGCTGGCAGGCGCGAATCGACGCCGCCTTAAACGAGCGGCGTGAAAACCACGCCTTTCGCACCCGTGAACCAAACGAGCAGGGGAACGGGCGCTGGCTGGTGCGCGGCGAACAGCGCTGGCGGAATTTTTCCAGCAATGACTACCTCGGCCTGAGCCAGCACCCGGACGTAACCCGCGCCTGGCGGCAAGGGGCGGAGCGCTATGGCGTGGGGAGCGGCGGTTCCGGACATGTGACCGGCTATCATCGCGAGCACGCCGGGCTGGAAGCGGCGCTGGCGCAGTGGCTCGGTTTCGACCGGGCGCTGCTGTTCATCTCCGGCTTCGCGGCTAATCAGGCGGTTATTAGCGCGCTGATGCAAAAAGAGGACCGCCTGCTGGCGGACCGCTTAAGTCACGCCTCGCTGCTGGAGGCGGCAAGCCACAGCCCGGCGCGGCTACGGCGTTTCGCGCACAACGACGCGGGGGCGCTGCGAAATCTGCTGGCGAAACCGTGCGACGGGCAAACGCTGGTGGTGACGGAAGGGGTTTTTAGCATGGATGGCGACAGCGCGCCGCTGGCGCAACTTGCTCAGGCGTCCCGTGAGGCGAAGGCCTGGCTGATGGTGGACGATGCGCACGGCATCGGCGTGCTGGGCGAAGGCGGGCGCGGCAGTTGCTTTGCAAGCCAGGTTCACCCCGAACTGCTGATAGTCACCTTCGGCAAGGCTTTTGGCGTGAGCGGCGCAGCCGTGTTGTGCAGCCACTCGCTCGCCGATTACCTGACGCAGTTTGCCCGCCATCTTATCTACAGCACCAGCATGCCGCCCGCTCAGGCCGCTGCGTTGCATGCTGCGCTGCGCGTGATTCAGCAAGGCGACGCGCTGCGTAGCCGGCTTGCTCATCACATTACACGCTTTCGCACGGGCGCTGCGGCGCTGCCGCTTACGCTTGCAGAATCCGCCACCGCCATCCAGCCGCTGATTGTGGGTGATAACCTTCGCACCCAGGCGCTGGCGCAGCGGCTACGGGAACGCGGCTGCTGGGTCAGCGCGATTCGTCCGCCTACGGTGCCGGCGGGGACCGCCAGGCTTCGCATCACGCTCACCGCCGCCCATGAAAACGACGATATCGACGCCTTGCTGGAGGCCCTCTATGACGCCTGCCGTGAATAAACGCGCCGTGGCGGCCGCCTTTGGCCGCGCGGCGCAAAGCTATGACCGCTTTGCAGAACTACAGCGGCTGAGCGGCGAACGGTTGCTGGCCTGCCTGCAGGGCGCGGCCTTCGCCCAGGTGCTTGACGCAGGCTGCGGCACCGGCGCGTTCAGCCGCCGCTGGCGTGAGCTGGGAAGCGAGGTGACGGCAGTTGATCTCAGCGCGCAGATGCTGACGCAGGCGCGTCGCCAGCAGACGGCGCACCGCTATGCGCAGGGCGATATCGAAGCGCTGCCCTTCGCCAGTGAAAGCTTTGACCTGGTCTGGAGCAACCTGGTGGTGCAGTGGTGTGAAAACCTCTCACGGGGGCTGGGCGAACTTTATCGCGTAACCCGCTCCGGCGGGCGCATCGCCTTCAGCACGCTGGTGGAAGGATCGCTGCCGGAGTTGCATCAGGCGTGGCGGGCGGTGGATGAAAACCCGCACGCTAACCGCTTTTTATCCGCCGACGCGATAGCCCGCGCCTGCCCGGAAAGCCGCGTGGTGCTCTTTCAGGAGCGCATTACCCTGACTTTTCCGGACGCCTTAAGCGCCATGCGGTCGCTCAAAGGCATTGGCGCGACGCATCTGCATGACGGGCGGCAAAACCGCACCCTGACGCGCCGGGAGCTGCAGCGGCTGCCGCTCGCCTGGCCGCAGCGAGCGGGCGGTTTCCCGCTCTCGTACCATCTGATTTTTGGAGTGATTGAACGTGACTGAACGCTGGTTTATTACCGGTACCGATACCGAAGTGGGCAAGACCGTGGCGAGCTGCGCGCTGTTGCAGGCGGCGGCGCTTGCGGGCTACCGCACCGCAGGCTACAAGCCGGTGGCGTCCGGCAGCGAAATGACGCAAGAGGGGGTTCGCAACAGCGACGCGCTGGCCCTGCAGCGCCACAGCAGCGTGGCGTTGCGCTATGAACAGGTTAATCCGCTCACCTTTCTGGAACCCACATCGCCGCATATCGTAAGCCAGGAAGAGGGCAGACCGATTGATTTCGCTACGCTCTCCGCCGGGCTTGCCGCGCTGGAGCCGCTCGCCGACTGGGTGCAGGTGGAAGGCGCCGGCGGCTGGTTTACGCCGCTTTCGCAAACCGCCACTTTCGCCGACTGGGTTGTGAAGGAGCAATTGCCCGTGATTCTGGTCGTAGGCGTGAAGCTTGGCTGCATCAACCATGCGCTGCTTACCGCCCAGGCGGTCGCGGCGGCCGGGCTGCCGCTCGCGGGCTGGATTGCCAACGACGTGCAGCCGCCTGGCAAACGCCATCATGAGTATATGGCGACACTTAAAAGACTGCTGCCTGCGCCGTGTCTTGGGGAGATCCCGTGGCTTGGGGAGCGGGCCGAGCATCAGCCGCTCGGCCGTTATCTTTCGCTGGAGGCGCTGAAGCGGCGCTGAAGCGGCGCCAGGCTTTACGGCGTTATCCAGTGCGCCAGCTTTTCGTTATCAAGCTGCGCAACGCTCCCCCGGGCGACGGCGCGGCCGCGATGCAGCAGGCAAAAGCGGTCTGCTACCCGTCGAATGAACGACAGCTGCTGTTCCACCAGCAGCACGGTCAGGCCGAAATCGCGGTTTAAGCGCACTATCAGCAGGCTTAGCTTTTGAATCACATTCTGACCGGCGCCGCGCGTCGGCTCGTCCAGAATAAGCAGCCTGGGCTGGTTTACCAGCGCCCGGGCGAGCGCCAGCTGCTGCTGGTTATCGCCCGACAGCTCGCCGCCGCGCGCATGACGCAGCGCGTAAAGATCGGGGAAAAGATCGAAAATCATCTCCGGCAGCGGGCCTGGCTTATCCGCCGCCGCCAGCATGGCGATGCGCAGGTTTTCCTCAACGGTAAGCTGCGAGAAAATGCGCCTGTCCTGCGGCAGGAAGCTGATGCCGAGCGCGGCGCGGTGTTCTGGCGGCATCGTTAACAGCTCTTCCGGCGGCTTACCCGCCTCGCGCCACGTAATGCTGCCGCTCTGCACGGGCAGGTAGCCTGCAATACAATTCACAAGCGTCGTCTTACCCATACCCGGCGCGCCCATCACGCAGGTGCATTCGCCCGGCAGCAAATCTAAATCGACATTCCACAGCGTGTGCTGCGTGCCGTAGTACTGATTCACAGCACGTAAACTCAACATAGCAAACTCCTTTCTGAGAGGGTGAAGAGATAATCACTTCGCTGACTGCGCAGCGTTACGAGCGTTTTATTCACCAGATCACCAGCATCCTGCGTCGCTTCTCCCAAACAGGGAGAAAGGGTCGAGTTCCGGTACGGTTACGTTGCAATTCTCTTGCCAGCGCCGGAATCCGGGGCGAAATATCGTGTTCTTTGAGATTAAGCTGATAAAAAAGGGTGGGTGAGCGATCCTGGGCTAGCACTTTATCTGAAGGGTGCACTTTAAGGGTGCCTGAGAAGGGAGGAAACTCGCCGCCCTGGTGCAGCGCTGCGTTTAATTTTTAATCTATTGCCGGGCGTTATGTGACCATAATCACGTCTTGACGCTGAACAAAAAGTGCCAAAAGACGTCTAAAGCCGACAAGAAAAAATTTTTTCCGCCTCGTTACACAAAATGCAGGGTTTTCGCGGAGCGGCGCAGACAATGGCTTGAGGGTAGTTATCCACTATTCCTGTGGATAACCTTGTGCATTAGAGTTAGAAAACACCCGGCAAGCGAGAGCGGATGCGGGTTCCCGCCGGATTGACGCGAAAGCCGTCTCAAAAAAATATCGCTTAATTTACAGCAGTTTAAATAAAATCAATGGCCGTCAGAAAAGTGTCACCTGCTGCAATAAAACTATCACAGCCTCGCTTGACAAATGTTAAAAGGGCAAAACTTTTGGGGATAACCGCGTTCCGCTGGTTTTTTCTTCAGCTGGCAGGGGAAATAAAGCAGACCAGACGGCGGAAACGGTGCGTAACAAAATATTGCTTACCTGACACTGGTTTTTCATACAGTATTTAGTGCTGGCAAAAATTTCGCCTGCGAGTAAAATTACACCTCCGGCCCGCCCAAATCTGCATCAGGTAGTCATTTCATGAGTAAACCTTTCAAACTCAATTCCGCTTTTAAACCCTCTGGCGACCAGCCGGAGGCGATTCGTCGTCTGAAAGAGGGGCTGGAAGATGGTCTGGCTCACCAGACGCTGCTTGGCGTAACCGGTTCGGGGAAAACCTTTACCGTGGCCAACGTGATTGCCGACCTGCAGCGTCCGACGATGGTGCTGGCGCCGAATAAAACGCTGGCGGCGCAGCTGTATGGCGAAATGAAAGAGTTCTTCCCGGATAACGCCGTGGAATATTTCGTCTCGTACTACGACTACTATCAGCCGGAAGCCTACGTGCCGAGCTCCGACACCTTTATTGAAAAAGATGCGTCGGTGAACGAACACATCGAACAGATGCGCCTTTCCGCGACCAAAGCGCTGCTGGAGCGCCGCGACGTGGTGGTCGTGGCGTCGGTCTCCGCCATTTATGGTCTGGGCGACCCCGATTTGTATCTGAAGATGATGCTGCACCTCACGAAGGGCATGATAATCAACCAGCGCGATATCCTGCGCCGTCTGGCGGAGCTGCAATACACCCGCAACGACCAGGCGTTCCAGCGCGGCACCTTCCGCGTACGCGGTGAAGTAATAGATATTTTCCCGGCGGAATCCGATGACCTGGCGCTGCGCGTAGAACTCTTTGACGAAGAAGTGGAGCGCCTGTCGCTGTTTGACCCGCTTACCGGCACGGTAGAGTCGGTTATCCAGCGTTTCACCGTCTATCCGAAAACGCACTACGTTACGCCGCGCGAGCGCATTGTGCAGGCGATGGAAGAGATAAAAGTCGAGCTGGCGGACCGCCGCAAGGTGCTGCTTGCCAATAACAAGCTGCTGGAAGAACAGCGCCTGACCCAGCGCACCCAGTTTGACCTCGAAATGATGAACGAGCTGGGCTATTGCTCCGGCATCGAAAACTACTCGCGCTATCTCTCGGGGCGCGGACCGGGCGAGGCGCCGCCGACCCTGTTTGATTACCTGCCGGCCGACGGCCTGCTGGTGATTGACGAATCGCACGTTACTATTCCGCAGATTGGCGGCATGTATCGCGGCGACCGGGCGCGTAAAGAGACGCTGGTGGAGTATGGCTTCCGTCTGCCTTCCGCGCTGGATAACCGTCCGCTGAAATTTGAAGAGTTTGAAGCGCTGGCGCCGCAGTCGATCTACGTATCGGCGACGCCTGGCAACTATGAACTGGAAAAATCGGGCGGCGAAATCGTCGACCAGGTGGTGCGCCCGACAGGGCTGCTTGATCCGATTATCGAAGTGCGTCCGGTGGCGACCCAGGTGGACGACCTGCTGTCGGAAATCCGCAAGCGGGTGGCCATCAACGAGCGCGTGCTGGTGACAACATTAACCAAGCGCATGGCGGAAGATCTTACCGAATACCTGGAAGAGCATGGCGAGAAGGTGCGCTATCTGCACTCCGACATCGACACGGTGGAGCGCATGGAGATCATCCGCGACCTGCGTCTGGGGGAATTTGACGTGCTGGTGGGCATCAACCTGCTGCGTGAGGGGCTGGATATGCCGGAAGTATCGCTGGTGGCGATTCTGGATGCGGACAAAGAGGGCTTCCTGCGCTCCGAACGTTCGCTGATTCAGACTATCGGCCGCGCGGCGCGTAACGTTAACGGCAAGGCGATTCTGTACGGCGATAAAATTACGCCGTCGATGGCGAAAGCGATTGGCGAAACGGAGCGGCGTCGCGAGAAGCAGCAGCGTTATAACGAAGAGCACGGCATTGTGCCGCAGGGCCTGAACAAGAAGGTGGTGGATATTCTGGCGCTTGGCGAAAGCATCGCCAAAACTAAGCCGAAGGGCCGTGGCAAAGGCCGCAGCGTAGCCGATGTGGAAGCGGCGGAGCTGGCGCTGACGCCGAAAGCGCTGCAGCAAAAAATTCACCAGCTGGAGGCGCAGATGCTGCAACATGCGCAAAACCTGGAGTTTGAAGAAGCCGCGCAGATCCGCGACCAACTGCATCAGCTGCGCGAGCTGTTTATCGCCGCGTCCTGATTGCCTTCCTGAAGAAGGCAAAGGCGTCTTCTGTTGCGTTGAGCGGCGGCTTACAAAAAAGGCGGGTGGCCCTGAGCTCACCCGCCTTTTCCATTACGGCTAACCACGCTAAATCTTATCCCAGTTCCTGAATCGCTTTTTCCAGCGCAATGCGCAGCAGATGGCGGTCGTGGCGATGCGGGATGTCGGTCGCCTCAAGCGGTTGCTGGACGATAATGCGGTTCTTAACGCCGCTCACGTCAATTTGCGGACCTACCACCACCGCATCCACAACCGGTTTGCCGACATACTGCTCCATGACGGCGAGCTTCTCTTCCAGCGGTAAATTATCCGCCGCCGCGCTCTGTTCGCGCCCCAGGTTGCCGACATAAACCATCGGTGCGGGCGTGCGGCGCAGCGCCTGCGCCAGGTCCTCAACCAGCAGCAGCGGAATGAGGCTGGTATAAAAACTTCCCGGCCCGATGATAAGTAAATCCGCTTCGCCGATGGCCTGAATCGCTTCCCGCGTCGCCTGTACTTTAGGATAAAGCATCAACTCCTTAGGCGGCTGGGTTAGCAGGTCGATGCTGACCTCGCCGTAGACCGCATTGCCGTCCACGTCGATAGCCATCAAATCTACCGGTTGCTCCGACATCGGAATCAAGAAGGCGTCCACTTTCAGCAGGTTGCGAATTAAATTAATCGCCTCCAGAGGCCGCACGCTCAGGTGGTCCAGCGCCTTTAACATCAGGTTTCCGAGGTTATGGCCTGAAAGTTCGCCGTTGCCGCCAAAACGGTACTCAAACATCGCCGATGCGACGCTCGGTTCGGTAATGAGTTGATTAAGGCAATTACGCATGTCTCCCCAGGCGATGCCGCCTTCGGAACGGCGAATACGTCCGGTGGAGCCGCCGTTGTCGGTGGTGGTAACGATACCGGTAAGCCGTGAACCCAGCGAAGAGAGCGACGACATTACCCGGCCAAGGCCGTGCCCGCCACCCAGCGCCACCACCCGGTCAAGGTCCGCAAAAGTGCGATTGCGCATACCTAATCCTTATGAACCCAAAAAACGGCCTACGTTAACGTAAAGTGCGGCGAAAAACGATCCGCCATCCGCCTTAAAATGACGTGTATCAAGGCAAAAAGATGACTTTTACGTATCCTGATGCCAAATGTGGCGAATAAAGCGCTATGTATGCGTTTATATAGCGAAAATCGGCGTTGGCGAAACTGGGTTTCACGCGCTACTATCGCCATTACCACGTTTCAACAAATTGAAACAACACTCTAAGCCTTTGCGCCTAAGTCCTTGCGATATGGCGCTCTGGCCGTGGCGACGCCACCAGGGTGCAGGAAGAAATGACTGCATCTCCCGTATTTGGAAAGGTGTACATGGTTTCTCAACTTACCGATGCTTTTGCGCGTAAGTTTTATTACTTACGCCTGTCGATTACCGACGTCTGCAATTTTCGTTGCACCTACTGCCTGCCGGATGGCTACAAGCCCGCAGGCGCGACCAACAAAAGTTTCCTCTCGCTTGATGAAATTCGCCGCGTGACGCGCGCTTTCGCCGCGCTGGGCACTGAAAAAGTGCGCCTGACCGGGGGCGAGCCCTCCTTACGCCGCGACTTTACCGACATCATCGCCGCGGTGCGTGAAAACGCCGCCATCCGCCAGATTGCGGTCACCACAAACGGCTACCGCCTCGCGCGTGACGTAAAGGCATGGCGCGACGCCGGGCTCACCGCCGTTAACGTAAGCGTCGACAGTCTCGACGCCCGTCAGTTTCACGCGATTACCGGGCAGGATAAATTCCGCCAGGTCATGGCGGGGATAGACGCCGCTTTTGCGGCGGGCTTTGAGCGGGTGAAGGTCAATACGGTGCTGATGCGCGACGTTAACCACCATCAGCTCGACACCTTTCTTGCCTGGATCAAGCCGCGCCGCATTCAGCTACGCTTTATCGAACTGATGGAGACGGGCGAGGGCGGTTCGCTGTTTCGGGAGCATCATATCTCCGGCGCGACTATTCGCGACGAACTGCTCAAACGCGGCTGGATCCATCAGCTTCGCAACCGGGCGGACGGCCCGGCGCAGGTCTTCTGCCACCCCGATTACGAAGGGGAGATAGGCCTTATCATGCCGTATGACAAAGATTTCTGCGCCAGCTGCAACCGGCTGCGCGTGTCGTCGTCAGGTAAGCTGCATCTGTGTCTTTTTGGTGATGGCGGCGTGTCGCTTCGCGAACTGCTTGCTGATGACAGCCAGCAGGGCGCGCTGATTGCCCGCATCGAAGAGGCGCTGACCTATAAAAAGCAGACCCATTTCCTGCATGACGGCAACACCGGCATTACCCAGAATCTGTCCTATATCGGCGGTTAACCTTTTTACAAGGAGTAGAGCATGAGCCAGGTTAGCGCGGCGTTTATCCCGGCGCGTATCGCTATTCTTACCGTCTCCAGCCGTCGCGGCGAAGACGAAGACACCTCCGGCCATTTCCTGCGCGATGCCGCCGTTGAGGCGGGGCATCAGGTGGTGGAAAAAGCCATCGTAAAAGAGAATCTCTATGCCATTCGCGCCCAGGTTTCCGCCTGGATAGCCTCTGATGAAGTGCAGGTGGTGCTGATTAACGGCGGCACCGGCTTTACCGCAGGCGATGTCGCGCCTGAGGCGCTGCTGCCGCTATTCGACCGCGAAATCGCAGGCTTTGGCGAGCTGTTCCGCATGCTCTCTTTTGAAGAGATAGGCACCTCGATGATGCAGTCGCGCGCCGTGGCGGGCATTGCCAACCAGACGCTGATTTTCGCCATGCCCGGCTCCACGAAAGCGTGCCGCACGGCCTGGGAAAACATCATCGTGCCGCAGCTTGACGCCCGCACTCGTCCCTGTAATTTTCATCCTCATCTCAAGAAGTAAGCTATGTCGCAACTGACCCACATTAACGCCGCGGGCGAAGCCCATATGGTTGATGTTTCCGCCAAGGCGGAGACGGTGCGCGAGGCGCGCGCCGAAGCTTTCGTCGCCATGCGCCCGGAAACGCTGGCGATGATCATCGACGGCAGCCACCATAAGGGCGATGTGTTCGCCACCGCCCGCATCGCCGGCATTCAGGCCGCCAAACGCACCTGGGAGCTGATCCCGCTTTGTCATCCGCTGCTGCTTAGCAAAGTGGAAGTAGAGTTAGAAGCGCAGCCGGAACAGAGCCGCGTGCGCATTGCGTCGCTTTGCCGCCTGACCGGTAAAACCGGCGTGGAAATGGAGGCGCTGACGGCGGCGTCGGTGGCGGCGCTGACCATTTACGATATGTGCAAAGCCGTGCAGAAAGATATGGTCATTGGCCCGGTGCGGCTGCTGGCGAAAAGCGGCGGCAAGTCAGGCGATTTTCAGGTGAATGACAATGATTAAAGTCTTGTTTTTCGCGCAGGTGCGCGAGCTGGTCGCGACCGACGCGCTGGAGGTGACGGCGGACTTCGTAAACGTTGAGGCGCTGCGCGCGCACCTCGCCGCGCGTGGTGACCGCTTCGCGCTGGCGCTGGAGCCCGGCAAGCTGCTGGCGGCGGTCAACCAGACGCTGGTGGCCTTCGATCATCCGCTGAAAGCGGGCGACGAAGTGGCCTTTTTCCCACCGGTAACCGGAGGCTGACCATGGAAACCCGTATTCGCGTCGGGCGTGAAAATTTCAACGTAGGCGAAGAGTACCAGTGGCTTGCCCAGTGCGATGAAGACGGCGCCGTGGTCACCTTCACCGGCAAGGTGCGCAATCATAATCTTGGCGACAGCGTGAGCGCGCTGACGCTTGAGCACTACCCGGGCATGACGGAAAAGGCGCTGGCGGAGATTGTCGCGGATGCCCGAGCGCGCTGGCCGCTGCAGCGCGTGTCGGTGATTCACCGTATTGGCGAACTGTGGCCGGGAGACGAAATTGTGTTTGTCGGCGTAACCGGCGCCCACCGCAGCCAGGCGTTTGACGCCGCGCAGTTTATTATGGATTACCTGAAAACCCGCGCGCCGTTCTGGAAGCGGGAAGCGACGCCGGAAGGCGACCGCTGGGTGGAAGCCCGCGAGAGCGACCAGCAGGCGGCGAAGCGCTGGTAAGCGGGTTTCGCAGAATGTGCCAGGCTTTTACCAGGGGGCGCAAGCCCGGTTTTTATCGTTAAGAGGAGCCGTCATGGACCGATATCCACGTTCAAGTGACACCATTGTTCAGCCCCGCGCGGGGTTGCAGACTTTTATGGCGCAAGTGTATGGCTGGATGACCTGTGGGCTGCTGCTCACTGCGTTCGTCGCCTGGTATGCCGCTAATACGCCCGCCGTGATGATGTATGTGTTCTCAAGCCGCATCACTTTCTTCGGGCTTATTATCGCGCAGCTGGCGGTGGTGTTTGTGCTGTCGGGGCTGGTGCATAAGCTCAGCCCGGCGGTGGCGACCGCGCTGTTTATGCTCTATTCGGCGCTCACCGGCTTAACGCTCGCCAGTATCTTTCTGGTCTATACCTATGCCTCCATCGCCAGCACGTTCGTCGTGACGGCGGGGATGTTTGGCGCGATGAGCCTGTATGGCTACACCACCAAACGCGACCTGAGCGGCTTCGGCAATATGCTGTTTATGGCGCTGATAGGCATTCTTATCGCCTCGCTGGTGAATTTCTGGCTGAAGAGCACGGCGCTGATGTGGGCGGTAACCTATATCGGCGTTATCGTCTTCGTGGGGCTGACGGCGTATGACACGCAGAAGCTGAAAAACCTGGGGGCGGAGATAGATGTTAACGATCGCGGGCATTTGCGTAAGTACTCCATTCTCGGCGCGCTGACGCTATACCTTGATTTCATCAACCTGTTCCTGATGCTGCTGCGTATTTTTGGCAACCGGCGGTAGGCTGTTTTGATGGATAAAAACCCTCTGCGGAGGGTTTTTTTATGCGCGGGGCAAGGTGCGCGCTGACGTGTGACCCGGCGCGAAGGACATACGTTAGCGCCGGATGTTCCCCACAGGCGGCCCTGAACGGGCGCCGCCGTAGTCAGTGTGGGGAGGGCTGTGTCGCGGTGGCAGGAGAACGGTTTTGGTTTTGCAGGGCGGGTTAGCGTCGCGCCACCCGCCTTATAGCTTGTCGCCTGAGCGCCGCGCTTACCCTTTTACCTCTCCTTCTCTCGGCGTAAAGCGCGCCTCTTTCGTATGGCTCTCCACCCGATTCTCATCCGGCGTGCCGGACTTCTGCTCTGCGCTGGCGAGCTTTTTCTCGTTTTTCGCCCGCAGTTTCTTCGCGCGGCTTTCCAGCACCAGATAACAGATGATGGCGATGAGCAGCGGAGCGAAGAAATAGAGCATGCGATAGGCGAGCAGGGCGGCGATGATGGCGCCGTGGCTGACATGTTCGCCCGCCAGCAGGGCGATAAACACCGCTTCCAGCACGCCGATGCCCGCCGGAATATGGATGATAACCCCGGCGATGCTGCTCACCAGCAGCACGCCCAGCACGAAGAAATAGTCCACCTGCTGGCCGAGCAACAGCCAGATTATCGCCCCCATCGCCATCCAGTTCGCACTGGAGATAAGCAACTGGACGATAGCGAACTTCCACGACGGCAAGACCAGCTTCTGTCCTTTGATGGTCATATGACGGCGTTTCGCAAAACCGCAGGCCCAGAGATAAAACCCAATAAACGCCAGCAGCGCGAGACCAATAATGCGCAGCGTGCTTTCATTGATATACCAGTGTGCGGGCAACTGAACGACGCCAATGCTGAATATCACCCCGCCCAGCAGAATGTAACCAAGCCAGTTAGTGGTGATGCTGAGTGAGAAGATGCGCGTGATGGTGCTGCCCGGCAGCCCAAGCCGTGAATAGAGCCGGTAGCGCATCCCCACACCGCCCACCCAGGTGCTGAGCGTCAGGTTAAAGGCGTAGCAGATAAACGACACCAGCATCACTTGCCTTTTGGCAAGCTTATGGCCGCAGTAGGCGCGCCCGAGCAGGTCGTAAAAGCCGTACAGCACATAGCTGACAATCACCAGCGCGATGGCGCTTAACAGCGCGGTGCGATTGTAATCGCGGATAACCTTCCAGACCTCTTCCCAGTCCACTTTTTGCGCATAAAGCACAATCAGGACAATAACGGCGATAAAGAACAGCCAGGTAAGGATCTTTTTCGCTTTACGCCATTTCGGATGTGATTTCGCCATCAGGGTTTTACTCCCGGATTATCCGTCTCAACCCGGTCCTGGGTCTCGATTTCAGGTTGCACGGGCGGGTTAACCAGCGCCAGCCGCGGTGTGTGGGCGGGCAGCCAGCCGACCAGCGCCGGGAAGTGGCGCAAAAAGTGGAACGCCAGCACGCTTTTCGTCAGATTCCACCACGTACGCCGCGGCAGCATGCTTTCATCAACCTGTTTAGAATCTTCGCGGATAAGCCTGTTAAGGTTGTCGCGCAGCGTCTGGTTAAAATGCCGGTCATGGATGATAAGGTTCGCCTCCAGATTGAGAGAGAGGCTCAGCGGGTCAAGGTTGCTTGAGCCGACCGTTGCCCAGTGGTCATCCATCAGCGCCACTTTACCGTGCAGCGGGCGACGCAAATATTCAAACACCTGCACGCCGCCTTTCACCAGATAGTTGTAAAGCAGTCGCGCGCCTACTTTAACGATAGGCATATCTGGCTCACCCTGCACGATTAGCTTCACGCGCACGCCGCGCCGCGCTGCATTGCGCATGGCGTGCAGCAGACGGTAGCCGGGGAAGAAATAGGCGTTGGCGATGATCACCTCTTTCTTCGCGTTGGCGAGCATTTTCAGGTAATAACGTTCGATGTCGTCCCGGTGCTCTTCGTTGTCGCGCCAGACAAACAGCGCCTGGGCTTCGCCCGGCGTGATGTTGTCCGCCGCCTGCTGACGTCGACGCCGCCACCAGCGGCCCGCCTGCTCGTTTTCCGGCAGGTTGCTCAGCACAAACTGGTAGATATCCTGCACCACCGGGCCTTCCACCCGCACCGCGTAGTCCTGCTTCGCTTCCGGGCCGTAGTCGGACATATGCTCGGCGGAGTAGTTAATGCCGCCGACAAAAGCCACGTTGCCGTCAATCACCACAATTTTGCGGTGCATGCGGCGAAAGAGGTTGGTGCGCATGCCGAACAGCGGCTTGCGCGGGTCGTAATAGCGGAATATTACGCCTGCGGCGGTGAGCTCGTTGACGAAGCTGTCGCTGAGGTCTGGCGAGCCGTAGCCGTCCAGCAGCACTTCAATGCTGACGCCGCGCTGCGCCGCGCGCAGGAGCACCGCGTGCAGCTGTCGGCCGACCTCATCCTCGAACCAGATAAAGGTTTCGAGAAAAATTTTGCTTTTCGCTTTGTTGATGGCGGCAAACACCGCCGGATAGTACTCATCCCCGTTTTCGAGCAACTGTATGCGGTTGCCATCGCGCCAGGTGGGTTTCATAGATGAATCTCCACAGCCAGAGGGGCATGATCGGAAAGGTGTCGCCAGGTACGCAGCGGCAGCGCGGTCGGGGCGCTGACCGTGGCGTTTTTCACGTAGATGCGATCAAGGCGCAGCAGCGGGAAGCGAACCGGAAATGTGCGCGCCGGGCGGCCATAGGCCCGGGTGAACACTTCATCAAGCCCCGTGTGCTGATGCAAAAAGCGGTTCGCCTGCTGTCGCCAGTCGTTAAAATCGCCTGCTACCACTACCGGCTCGCCATCCGGCAGGCTGTTTACCAGCTCCGCCAGCATGTTGAGCTGTTCCTGACGATGCGCCTCCTTCAGGCCCAAATGAACACAAATAACATGCAGCGTTTTATCGAACGAGGGGGGAGAGATTTGACAGTGCAGCAACCCGCGCTTTTCATGCCCATCTACCGAGACGTCCAGGTTCTCATACTGCTCAATCGGAAAGCGGGAGAGCACCGCGTTGCCGTGATGCCCTTCCGGATAGACGGCGTTTCGCCCATAGGCGTAGTCGCTCCACATCGTATCGGCCAGAAACTCATAATGCGTGGTATCCGGCCAGTTCTCGACGTGCATTGGATGCACTTCATGCGCGCCCATGACTTCCTGCAGGCAGACAATATCTGCGGAAACCGTCCTTACCGCATCCCGTAGTTCCGGCAAAATAAAGCGCCGGTTAAAAGCGGTAAATCCTTTGTGCGTGTTGATGGTGAGCACTTTGAATGAAAATCGCTGTGTTTTCCCTGCCATGTTTCTCCCGTCACGTTTCGCTGTCCTGATGGAAATAAAGTGTAGTCTTAGTCACAAAAAGGTGCGGGCTTACGGAATTTTCCGTAAAGTGCGGTACTCTCAGTTATCAGTGAAAAATCCCGGAGGATGGAAGCCATGAGGTGGCAACAACAAATTCGCGTCGTAACGGGCCTGAGTTGCTGGCAGATTGTTCTGCATCTGGCGGTTATCGCGCTTCTTGTCGCCGGCTGGCTTAGCGGCTCGCTGGTGCGCGTCGGGCTGGGTTTATGCCTGCTTTACGGCGTGACGGTGCTGTTGATGCTGATGCTGCAGCGCCACCATGAAGGCCTCTGGCGCGATGTGGGCGATTTTCTGGAAGAGCTCACCACCACCTGGTATTTCGGCACGTCGCTTATCGCGCTGTGGCTGCTTTCCCGCGTTTTGCACAACAACTGGCTGCTGGCGCTGGCGGGGCTCGCCATGCTGGCGGGCCCGGCGCTGGTGTCGTTGCTGGTAAAAGAGCGTAAGCGCCATTCAGGCGATTTTGCGCCGAAACATCGCGTAGGCCGCTGACCCCGTCGTGGCCGCGATGACCAGTAGCGGCCACAAGCTCCGCCAGATAATCTCCAGACTCGCATCCTTTAAATAAATCGCTTTAGTAATATCGGTAAAGTGACGAATCGGGTTCGCCCAGGTGAGGTTTTGCAGCCACACCGGCATGTTCTCTACCGGCGAGACATACCCGGAAAGCAAAATCGCTGGCATCATAAAGACAAACACGCCGATAAACGCCTGCTGCTGCGTCGCGCAGAGTGCGGAAATCAACAGCCCAAAGCCCACCAGCGACAGCCCGTAAATAAGCATGGTGAAGTAAAAGAGCGCGAGCGAGCCGGAGAAGGGGATGTCATAGCCCCAGATGCCCGCACCCAGCACGATAGTGGCCTGAAAGGTCGCCACAACCAGCGCCGGCACCGCCTTGCCGACAAAAATCTGCCAGGTGGCCAGCGGCGAGACCAGCAGCTGGTCGAGCGTGCCCTGTTCGCGCTCCCGCGCCACCGAAAGGGAGGTGACAATCATCACCCCGATGGTGGTTATCATGGCGATAAGCGAAGGCACGATAAACCATTTGTAATCCAGGTTCGGGTTATACCAGTTGCGCACCACCAGCTCGCTGTTGTTCGGCTTCGGCTTGCCCTCCAGCAACTCCAGTTGGTAATCCTTCACTATCTCCTGCAAATAGTTGGCCGCTATCTGGGCGCTGTTGGAGTTGCGCCCGTCGAGGATAATTTGCAGCGGCGCGGGCTCAAGGCGTGACAGCTTGCGGGAGAAGTCTGCCGGAAAGCGGATCAGCAGCAGCGCTTTTTGCGTGTCGAGCGTCGGGCGGATCGCCTGCGCGCTGTTGAGCATTCGCACTTCGCTGAAAGCCTTAGCGCGTGCAAAGCGCTGCGTCAGCTCGATAGAGTGCGCGCCGTTGTCTTCGTTATAGATAGCGATAGTGGCGTTAGTGACCTCAAGCGTGGCGGCAAAAGGGAACAGCAGCACCTGCAGCAAGACTGGCATGATGAGGATGGCGCGGGTCTGCGGCTCGCGCAGCAGCGACTGCAACTCTTTGCGGATAAGCGTCCATAAGCGATAAAACATTCTGCCTCCTTAATCGAGCCGCCGACGGGTTTTAAGCCAGGTCAACCCGATAAACACCACGGCCGAAGCCACCAGGAAGAGCGTATTGACTACCAGCACCGCCGGAATATTTCCCGCCAGAAACAGGCTTTGCAGGGTGCTGACGAAATAGCGCGCCGGAATGATATAAGTCACCACCCGTATGGCGGCAGGCATGCTGTCTATCTGGAAAATAAACCCCGAGAGCATGACTGACGGCAGAAACGCCGCGTTCAGCGCCACCTGGGCGGCGTTGAACTGATTGCGGGTAAGCGTCGAGATAAGCAGCCCCATGCCCAGCGTGCTGAGTAAAAACAGGCTGGAGATGAGAAACAGCAACAGCAGTGAGCCGCGGTAAGGCACCCCCAGAATAAAGACTGAGACCAGCATGCAAAGCAGCATTGCCAGCATGCCAAGGAAGTAGTAGGGGATAAGCTTGCAGAGCAGCAGCTCGGTGCGCGTTACTTCGGTGGAAAGCAGCGCTTCCATGGTTCCGCGCTCCCATTCACGCGCCACCACAAGCGACGTGAGGATAGCGCCTATCACCGTCATGATGATGGTCACCGCACCGGGAATAATAAAGTGCTGGCTGATGGCGGCGGGGTTAAACCAGTAGCGAAGCTGCACATCGATAAGCGGCTCGACGCTTTCGCCCCGGTCTTGCGCGCGCTGGGTCTGCCAGATTTGCCAGATCCCCTGCAGATAACCCTGCACGAAGTTAGCGGTGTTGGGCTCGCTGCCGTCGGTTATCACCTGTACGGGGGCGGTATCGTTGCTGCGCGCCATGAGGGCGGCGAAGTCGTTCGGGATAACCACGATGCCGCGAATTTTTCCGCCCTGCATCAGGTTGATTAACTGCTGACGATTGCTGCTGACCGTGGCGGCGATAAAGGGCGAGGCGCTAATGGCATGCGTAAAATCCAGCGCCTCTTCGCTGCGCTCCTCCAGCAAGACGCCCACATGCAGGCGGCTGGAGTCCAGATTTATGCCGTAGCCGAAAATAAAAAGCAGCAGCAGCGGAATAACCATGGCGATAAGCCAGCTGCTGGGGTCGCGCAGGATCTGCCGCGTCTCTTTGACGCACAGCGCGCGGACGCGTCGCCAGGAAAAAGCCTGTGAGTGAGCGCTCATTTCGCGTGCTCCTTATCCCATTGCTCAATCAGCCGGATAAACGCCTGCTCCATGGTCGGGTCTTCCTGCTCACTCTGCGCCGCCTCGCGCTTGAGGGAGTCCGGCGTGCCGTGGGCGATAAGCTGCCCGTGATAGACCAGCCCGATGCGGTCGCAGTACTCCGCCTCGTCCATAAAGTGAGTGGTTACCATCACCGTCACCCCTTTTTCCACCATGCTGTTGATATGCAGCCAGAACTCACGGCGGGTGAGCGGGTCGACGCCGGAGGTGGGTTCGTCCAAAAAGAGAATGTCCGGCTCGTGCATCAGCGAACAGGCCAGCGCCAGCCGCTGCTTGAAGCCGAGCGGCAGGGCGTCGGTGGGCTGGCGAAAAATCGCGTTCAGGCCGAAAGCCTCGCTCATGCTGGCGATTTTGTCGTTCTGCGCCCGGCCGCGCAGGCCATATACGCCGGAGAAAAAGCGCAGGTTCTGCTCAACCGTCAGGTTGCCGTAAAGCGAGAATTTCTGCGCCATGTAGCCCAGATGCTGGCGCGCTTTGCCGGAGCTGGTTTTCAGATCCATATCCAGCACCAGCGCCTTACCTGATGTGGGCACCAGCAAGCCGCACATCATTTTGAAGGTGGTGGATTTGCCCGCGCCGTTAGGGCCGAGCAGGCCGAAAATTTCGCCGCGCTGAACCGTAAAGCTCACGTCATCGGTGGCGGCGAAGTCGCCAAATTTCTTGGTCAGGCTGCGCGCCTCGATGACCGTCTCGCAAGCCTCGCCTTCAACCGTATGCAGGATGGCGCCGAGCGGCGACTCTCGCGAGCCGGCGCCGCCTAAAAGATCGATAAACGCGTCTTCAAAGCGCGGCGCGGTCTCCTCAAGCTGGATCGGCGCCAGCGCCTGTTTTAGCGTTTGCGCGTTCGCCTCCCGGCGCAAAATCAGGCGTACCGAACGGCCCTGAATCATGCCGTCGCTCACTTCCGGGCGCTTTAGCGCCTGCTGCAACAGCTGACGGTTGCCGGTTGTGGGGCTGGTCATCAGAAAGCTGCGCCCGGCCATCTGCTGCGTAAGCGCCTTCGGCTCGCCCTGATAAAGCAGTTCGCCTTCGTTCATCAGCAGCACGTCCCGGCACTGTTCAGCCTCGTCCAGATAGGAGGTGCTCCAGAGAATAAGCATGCCTTCGCCTGCCAGCTCGTGCACCATCTGCCACAGCTCGCGCCGTGAGATCGGGTCGACGCCAACGCCGGGTTCATCAAGCAGCAGCACTTTCGGCTGCCCCACCAGCGTGCAGGCGAGGCCGAGCTTCTGCTTCATGCCGCCGGAAAGCTTGCCCGCCAGACGCCCGGTAAAGGGATCAAGCGCCGTAAACGCCAGCAGGCGTCTGAAGGTTTCACGGCGGGCCTCGCCGGTGACGCTGCGCAGGTCGGCGTAGAGATTCAGGTTCTCCAGCACCGTTAAATCTTCATACAGGCCGAATTTTTGCGGCATATAGCCGAGTACGGCGTGCAGGGCGTGGTCGTCGCGCACCGGATCGAGCCCGGCCACCTGCGCTTCGCCTTCATCCGGGCGTAGCAGCCCGGCCAGCATGCGCATCAGCGTGGTTTTTCCCGCGCCGTCTGGCCCCACCAGCCCGGTTACGCCGCCCGGCAGAATTTCCGCATCCAGCCGGGCGACGGCGGGTTTCTCCATGCCCGGGAAACGCTTAACCAGCCCGTGCAGGCGAATGGCGTTCTTAACGGCGTTCATCGCGCGCCCCGTCGCTGAAGGCGAGCGTCGCCGGCATGCCCTGGCGCAGTGCGCCGTCCGCGTCGTTTACGATAATGCGCAGGCGATAAACCAGGTCGGTGCGCAGATCCGGGGTTTCCACGCTTTTCGGCGTAAATTCGGCGGTAGGGGAGACAAAGCCGATTTTGCCGTGGTAGGGCTTATCGGGGCGGCTGTCAGTGTAGATCAACACCTCCCGGCCCGGCTGAACCTGGCTTAAATTCACCTCGTCGACATAGGCGCGCACCCAGACCGGGCGCGTCAGCGAGACGGTCAATACCGTGCCGCCGGCGTTCAACATCGTGCCCGGCTCCACGGCGCGGGTCAGCAGCACGCCGTCGGAAGGCGCCACCAGCTTCGTATCGTGCAGATCAAGCTTCGCCTGCGCGAGCTGCGCCTGCGCCTGTTGCAGGCTCGCTTTCGCCTGGGCTATTTCCTGCGGACGGTTCCCGGCGCGGAACTGGCTTAGCTTATCCTGCGCCGATTTGAGCTGCGCCTGGGCCTGGTCGCGCGAGGAGCGGGCATTCTCCAGGTCGTTGGCGGAGATAACGCGCCGTTGCCACAGCCCCTGCTGGCGCTGTAAAAAGCTCTGCGCATAGTCCCAGGCGGCCTGTGCCTGGCGTACCGCGGCGGCGGCCTGGGCTATCTCTTCCGAGCGGTAGCCGGCCATCACCAGTTCATATTTCGCCTGAGCGGCGGCGACATTTGCCTCGGCCTGCAACAGCGCGTTTTCATACGGTGCTTTGTCGAGTTCGCCAAGCAGCTGCCCGGCTTTTACCGTGTCGCCTTCATCCACCGTCAACGCGCTAAGCCGCCCGCCGACGCGAAAGCTCAGGTTGACGGTGCGGATATCCACGTTGCCATATAGCGTAAGCGTCTCGCGCTGGCGGCTCTCATACCAGCGCCAGCCGCCCCAGGCAGCCGCCAGCACGGCTATTGCAAGCAAAATTAGCCACAGCGGCTTTCTGTTCTTCATGGTTTCTCTCCTTGCGTCAGGCCGTCCAGGATCCAGTCAATATGGCGCGCCACCACCCGGTGAATGCTCGCGGCTCTCTCTTCATCAAACTGTGTCCAGCCCGCGCGCAGCAGGATCGTTTCCCGGCCAAGGCGAAACGCCAGAATCTCGCCGAGCAGCGCGTGGGTATGCAAAATGGTTTCGGTGGCCTGCTCATCGCAGCCGGTATAGCGGGCGATTAACCGGGTGAAATGCTCATGCAGCGGAGAAATAACCTGCGTATGCACCAGTTGATAGGCCGCCGTGGGGGAGAGCTGTTCGCGGGAGATAAATTTGCTGATGTTTAGCGTTTCGTCCGCCGTCAGTAGGCGAATCATCTGACGGCAGGCGTCGTCTATCAGGGCGCGGATGGCGGATTTCTCCGGCGCAGGCTGGCGAAGCAGCGCGTCGGCGGCCTCGGCCTGAGGGCGAAAGTTGCGGCTGATGAAATCCGCTATCCACTGCGCCGAGGCCATGTAGAGATCTTCTTTCGAGCCGAAGTAATAGGTAATGGCGGCGATATTCTGCCCTGCGGCGGCGGCGATGTCGCGCGTGGTGGCGTGCAGACCATATTCGCCAAACTGGGCGATGGCAGCGGCGATAAGCTGGTTTCGCGCCTGTTCCCCGCGCTGGGTGGAGGGCGAAGAGGAATTATTCATAAGGCACCACAAAGTTAATCAATCGATTGATTAAGATTATGTATAAGATTTACCCGTCGTCCAGCGCCAGCGAATTATTTTGCGAGGCGGTGCGAGCATGAGAATTTATGCGGTACTTCACAAAAACTGCTACACTCCGGCCCTTCACGACATTGTGGTTTGTGTCCCGCTCCGGCCAGACGGCCATTCGACTCCCTGAAACTACACCCTCTGCGGTCGGGACGAGTCAGGAATAAATATGTCTTTCGATTCACTTGGTTTAAGCCAGGAAATTCTTCGCGCGGTTGCCGAACAGGGCTACCACGAACCGACCCCCATTCAGCGCCAGGCGATCCCGGTGGTGCTGTCCGGTCGCGATCTGATGGCGAGCGCCCAGACCGGCACCGGTAAAACGGCGGGCTTTACGCTGCCGCTGCTGCAGCGTCTTACCCAGAATGAACCGCACGCTAAAAGCCGCCGCCCGGTGCGCGCGCTGATCCTCACCCCGACCCGCGAGCTGGCGGCGCAGGTGGGCGAAAACGTCCGCGATTACAGTAAATACCTCAACATCCGCTCGCTGGTGGTGTTTGGCGGCGTGAGCATCAACCCGCAGATGATGAAGCTGCGCGGCGGTGTGGATGTGCTGGTGGCGACCCCGGGCCGTCTGCTTGACCTTGAACACCAGAACGCGGTGAAGCTCGACCACGTGGAAATTCTCGTGCTCGATGAAGCGGACCGCATGCTCGACATGGGCTTTATCCACGATATTCGCCGCGTGCTGGCGAAGCTGCCCGCTAAGCGTCAGAACCTGCTGTTCTCCGCTACGTTCTCCGACGACATTAAAGCGCTGGCGGAAAAGCTGCTGCACAACCCGGAAGAGGTGGAAGTGGCGCGCCGCAATACCGCCTCTGAGCAGGTTTCGCAGCAGGTGCATTTTGTTGATAAGAAGCGTAAGCGGGAGTTGCTCTCTTACCTTATCGGCAAAGAAAACTGGCAGCAGGTGCTGGTCTTTACCCGTACCAAACATGGCGCCAACCACCTTGCCGAGCAGCTCAACAAAGACGGCATTCGCTCCGCCGCCATTCACGGCAACAAGAGCCAGGGCGCGCGCACCCGGGCGCTGGCGGACTTTAAGTCCGGCGACCTGCGCGTGCTGGTGGCGACCGACATCGCCGCCCGCGGCCTGGATATTGAAGAGCTGCCGCACGTGGTGAACTACGAGCTGCCGAACGTACCGGAAGATTACGTGCACCGCATCGGCCGTACCGGCCGCGCCGCGGCGACCGGCGAAGCGCTTTCGCTGGTGTGCGTGGACGAGCATAAGCTGCTGCGGGATATCGAACGTCTGCTCAAGCGTGAAATTCCGCGCCTGGCGATCCCGGGCTTCGAGCCGGACCCGAGCATCAAAGCGGAGCCTATCGTCAACGGTCGCCAGCAGCAGCGCGGCGGTCGGGGGCAGGGCGGCGGTCGCGGTCAGCCGCAGCGCCGTGAAGGCGGAGAAAACGCCAAACCGGCAGGCGAACGTGCACGTCGTCCGCAGGGTGAAAGCGCAAAGCCCGCTGGCGAGCGCCCGCGCCGTCAGGGCGCTGAAGGCAAGCCCGCAGGCGATCGTCCGCGTCGCCTGGGTGACAACGGCGCGCGTACTGGCGGTGAAGGCGCTCGTCGTCGCCGCGCGCCGCGCAAACCGTCCGGCGAGTAAAGCGTTAAGGGCTGGTTAACCCGGCCGACAGTCAAAAGGTGGGTGCGCATCGCGCATCCACCTTTTTTGCATCTGGGGATAAGGGGAATGATCTGCGCAGAGGCGGGTGGTGCTTCGCTGACCCACCTTACGGAACAACCAATCCACAACCCAACACTAACGGTGAGGTGAGGGTTTTTCCCTGCGGCTGCTTTTCTGCCGCGAGCCGGGATGGTTAAGGGGGCGGCGGCGAACGTAACCTTTCACCGCCCTCATATATTCCCCTCACCCCAGCCCTCTGCGCAGAGAAGTAGAATGAAAACCCACGCTTTCGGCACCAATAAAAAAGGGTTCAGCCGTGGGCGAAAAAGTGCCACAATAGTGGCTGTTTATACAGTATCTGGTTTCCCCGATGGCCCTCTCTGGCACGCAAAAAACGCAAATCGCCGCCTGGTATAAGGCGCTACAGCAGCAGATCCCGGACTTTATTCCGCGCCCACCGCAGCGGCAGATGATTGCCGAAGTGGCGAAAACCCTCGGCGGCGATGAGGGGCGGCATCTGGCGATTGAAGCGCCCACCGGCGTCGGGAAAACCCTCTCTTATCTTATCCCTGGCATTGCCATCGCTCGCGACGAGCAAAAAACGCTGGTGGTGAGCACGGCGAACGTGGCGCTGCAGGATCAAATCTACAGCAAAGACTTGCCGCTGCTGCGCAAAATCATCCCGGAGCTGAAATTTACCGCCGCCTTCGGTCGCGGGCGTTACGTCTGTCCGCGCAACCTCGCCGCGCTCTCCACCGATACCGCCGCCCAGGGAGACCTGCTGGCGTTTCTCGACGACGAGCTGACGCCGAACAGCAAAGAGGAGCAGCAGCGCTGCGCGAAGCTTAAGGCGGACCTTGACAGCTACAAGTGGGACGGCCTGCGCGACCACACCGACCAGGCTATTGATGACAGCCTGTGGGCGCGCCTCAGCACCGATAAAGCGAGCTGCCTTAACCGCAACTGCCACTACTACCGGGAGTGCCCGTTCTTCGTGGCGCGCCGTGAAATTCAGGAGGCGGAGGTGGTGGTGGCCAACCACGCGCTGGTGATGGCGGCGATGGAGAGCGAATCGGTATTGCCGGAGCCGAAAAACCTGCTGCTGGTGCTGGACGAAGGCCACCATCTGCCGGATGTCGCCCGCGACGCGCTGGAGATGAGCGCGGAAATCACTGCCCCCTGGAACCGTCTGCAGCTCGATCTTTTCTGCAAGCTTATCGCCACCTGCATGGATCAATTTCGCCCAAAAACCGTGCCGCCGCTGGCCGTGCCGGAGCGTCTCGCGGACCATTGCGAACAGGTCTATGAGCTTATCGCTTCACTCAATCGTATCCTCGCGCTTTATTTGCCGCCGGGCGAAGAGAGCGAGTTCCGCTTCCCGATGGGCGAGCTGCCCGAAGAGGTGATGGTGATTTGCCAGCAGCTGGCGAAGCTCACCGACACGCTGCGCGGTCTTGCCGAGCTGTTTTTAAACGATCTGAGCGAAAAAACCGGCAGTCATGACATTGTGCGCCTGCATCGGGTGCTGTTGCAGATGAACCGGGCGCTCGGACACTTTGAAGCGCAAAGCAAGCTGTGGCGGCTCTCCGCGATGGCGCAGGCTTCCGGCGCGCCGGTCACGAAATGGGTGACGCGCGAAACCCGGGAAGGGCAGCCGCACATTTTCTTCCACTGTGTTGGTATTCGCGTCAGCGATCAGCTGGAAAAGCTTATCTGGCGGCAGGTGCCGCATGTGATAGTGACTTCCGCCACGCTGCGTTCGCTTAACAGCTTTAATCGGTTGCAGGAAATGAGCGGGCTCAAAGAGAAAGCGGGCGACAGGTTTGTGAGCCTTGACTCGCCGTTTAATCATATTGAGCAGGGAAAAATCGTTATTCCGCGGCTGAAGCATGAACCGCTGATGGAGCACGAGGCGCTGCATCTCGCCGAGATGGCCGCCTTTTTCCGTGCCGAACTGGCGAAGGGCGAGCATAAAGGGATGCTGGTGCTGTTCGCCAGCAACCGCGCCATGCAGACGTTTCTTTCTTACGTGACCGACCTGCGCCTGACGCTGCTGGTGCGGGGCGATCAGCCGCGCTACCGGCTGGTGGAGCTGCACCGCAAACGGGTGGAGCAGGGCGAGACCAGCGTGCTGGTAGGGCTGCAATCTTTCGCTGAAGGGCTCGATTTAAAAGGCGAGCTGCTAAGCCAGGTGCACATCCATAAAATCGCCTTCCCGCCGGTAGACAGCCCGGTGGTCGTGACGGAAGGCGAGTGGTTAAAAAGCCTCAACCGCTACCCCTTTGAAGTGCAAAGCCTGCCTGCCGCCTCGTTTAACCTGATTCAGCAGGTCGGCAGGCTTATTCGCAGCCACGCCTGCTGGGGCGAGGTGGTGATTTATGACCGCCGTCTGCTGACGAAAAGCTACGGCAAGCGCCTGCTGGACGCGCTGCCGGTCTTCCCCATTGAACAGCCTGAAGCGCCGGAAGCGGTTAAAAAGCCGCGCCCCGTGCAGAGCGCGAGTGGCGGAAAGCGTAAAAACAGCATTGCCAGGCGACGCGGCGCTACTCGTAAGTAAAGGTCACCTGCACCACGCTTGTGAAGGTGCCAGCCGTGGCATTCCCGGTGGTAGCGACATAACGTGCGGCGAGGGGAAGCGTCACAGTGCCGTCGCTGCTGTTCACCGGGGTGGCGATTTCACTTCCTGCGCTGAGCGTCTTACTGTGGTCACCCGTACTGAGCTCAAGGCCCACGCCCGTACCCGTGCCGGTACTGGCGAAATAGTTCGGCGCATCCGCATCCGCTACGCCGTTAAAGGTACTGGTGACCTGGGTTATGGATGCCGGACAATTTGAAAGCGACATCTGAAAATCCACCCATTCTCCCGTTGCGCCCACCTGGCGAAATTGTCCTGACGTTGCCTTGCCCATATTTACACTGGCGTTTTGGCTGCCGCTGTCCACCACGCAGGTTGAACCAAGAATATTGCCGGTCACTCTGATTGCTACCGAATCGGCGCAGGCGTAATGGGCGGCGCAAGGCAATAAAAAAAGAAGTAATAATTTTTTCATGTATGCTCAAACCTATTGATACGCGATGGTAATAATCACTGCCGCATTGGCGCTGCCTGGCGTGACATCGTGAGACGTCTGGTAATAACGAATGCCGGCCGGCAGGGTCAGCCTTTTATCGGTAAGCGACAGCGGCGGATAGTAGCCACTAAAATAATTTATCGTCGCGTTATTAACCTGCATTTGGATACCTATACCTGTGGCGCTGTCAGGCGTATCGTCGAGTTTCATTACATCCTGCTGGCCATTCATAATCCCTTCTGCGCCTGTAATGCGATACTGAATCATGGTGTCCCTATCACAGCTAATATTCACGTCAAAGTTATGCCATGGCGTCGCAGTGCCTGGTCCGGTAAATTGTGAAGCAGGGATATCGCCTAAATTTACCACTAAGCTTTTGGGATCAACGGAACAGGAAACCGTATTCGGAGACAAATAAACGTTGTAATAAGCTGTACTGTTATTGGCAATTTTTTCCGCGTTGTAAATTTTAAAGACAAAGCTGCTGTTGGCGCTGTTTAAATTGCCTTCGCCTATTTGTTCTGCGGTTTTTACCAGCGCCAGATTGGTTGTTGCCATAAAAGATTTATTACTGTCGAGTTTATAAATAGGGGTGTTTCTCGAGTCGCAGTTTTCGCCTTTCCCTGTAACGCGTTTCCATTGATCGTTATAAAGAGTAACGCCAATACCGGCAATGCCCGTGGCATAAACACCCGGCATTCCGGGCACCTCTTCGCCTGAGCCGTTAAAACAGGCGATAAGAATTTCACCGCTGCGGTCGGTTGTGCAACTCACGTTAAAATTTACTGCTCTTTCCGTCCCCGCTATGACATCCCCAATTTCGGTAGAAGTTGAGATTGTTAAATTATAGATACCCTGGGACATAGGCAGTTGCCTGGTGCTGCAGGCCGCGTTGGCGTGCGGAATAAATAATAGTGAGCTCGCCAGTAAACACAGGGAGAAAAAGTAGCGGATAAATTTCATCATGACTCTCCGGCGCCGTTAATTAAGAACATTGCGCAGTGACGGTAATAACAGGGCTGCCCTGAGTTTTCTCCGGCAGATGATAATGTGCGCTGCAATGTTGGTTGTCCGCGGTGCCCCATGAGGCGGTTAACAACGCGTCTGGTTTAATCCCGGTCAGGTAAACCTGGCCTTCATCGCCAACAATAGCAGCTTCGTTTTGCTCGCCGTTCTCCACGGAAGCGCCAAACGGCACGGGATGACCGTCGGCGCGCAGCAGCGTCATCAGCACCCGGTTGCCTACACGCGTATCGAAGCTGGCGCGCACCACCGCTCCCCTTGTGGGGGTTACGGTTTGCGCGGCATGGGTGACGTCCGCCCCGTCAGGCAGCGTCTCGGTATTCAGCGCAATGGTGTTGCGCCGCCAGGGGCTGGCGTAGGGCACAATGGCATAACCGCGATAATCCGTTTTGACGCCGCTCTGGTTAGCAATCGCGGTGCCGCTGGCGCCTGGCGCTTCCACCAGGGCGAAGGTTTCTCCCAGCGGCTGCCCGAGCGTGACGCCATGGCGATGCGCGACGAGGCCGCCGCTCACGCCGTAGTTGATCTGCCGCTGGGTTTGATCCTGGGAGTAGCCGGCGTTCAGTTCGCCGTAAGTTCCGCGATAGTCGGCGTTCAGGCTGGTGGCGTTGCTGCTGCCGTCATGGCTTATGCTCTGCTGAACCCCCCAGTTCAGGTTATTATCGGCAAGCGCCGAGCCGTTCAGCCCCAACGTTTGCGCGCTGCCTTCTTTACTGCTGTTCAGGCTATAGCTGGCCCAGGTATTGCTCATCCAGCCATCTAACGGGACCGATACATTCAGTGAGATGATTTGCTCATTGTTTTTGGCCGTGCTGTCATCATTGAGCAGCTGCGTATTCTGGCTGAGGCTATAGTTGAAGCCGAAGCTGATGCCGTGCCAGCTGTTGCTGTAGCCAGCCCCGAGCGAGGTTTGCGTCTGCTGGTCCCAGTATTGTTCTTTCACCAGGCTCAGATTCAGCGACCCCAGCGTTTCGCCGAGCTCCTGATTAAGCGTTATCTCCTGGCGGCTTCGCCGTCTGTCAGGCGTATTCCACTGGTCGTCGCTGCGGTAGGAATCCAGGGTCTCCTGAAGCGTATAAAATCCTGAGGTATTGTAGCGATAACCCGCGACAGCCAGAGACGTGCCAGTGCTGGCGATATCTTTGCTATAGCGCATGCGCCATGAGCGTCCGTTCTGCGCTTCATCATGGAAGGGCTGCGACTGCGCCGAGATGAGATCGACGGAAAACGCGCCCCAGTCCCCCAGGTTTTTACCCACACCCAGCGCCAGCGCCCGATAATATTTGCTGTACTGAATGCCACCATAGGCGGTAAAACCACGCGGCAATCCATAGATGGTTGCCCCTTGCACAAACGGCGTTTCGGCAACCTCCTCGTCATAAGAGCGATATTTGCCCCCCGTCAGGCTGTATTTCAGATGGCCTTCACGCTGCAATACCGGTACGGATGCGTAGGGCACGACGAAATGCTGCTCGCTGCCGTCGGTTTCTTTGACGGTAACGCTAAGATCGCCGCTGCTGCCGGACGGATAAAGGTCATCTATTTCAAACGCACCGGGCGCTACGGTGTTCTGATAAATCACGTAACCGTTCTGGCGAATCGTTACCTGCGCATTGCTGTTGGCTATGCCGCGCACCACAGGGGCGTAGCCGCGCAGGCTGTCCGGCAGCATGTCATCATCCGAGGCAACCTGGGCGCCGGTGAAAGGAATGCTGTCAAACACATCGGCAGGCGAACTGCTCTGGCCCAGCACCAGTTCGCTGCCGAGCTTGCGTAGGTCGCGCTGCAAATAGGTATAAACGGACGAAAAGTCGGACTGGGTATCCGCACCGCTGCTGTTACGATTCCAGGTGGAGTAGTTACGCAGTCGCCAGGGGCCAACGTTAAAGCCAGGGCGCAGGTTCAGATAAGCGCTCTCGCTGTCCGGTCTGCCTTTTTCCAGTGAATGGATGAGGCTGCTGGAATAGCTGTAATTAAGCAGCAGCGCCGTTATTCCCTCATCAAGCTCGTCCGGGGCGATGGCATCGCGCGCCGTCTGCTCCATTGCGCTTTGCGGAATACTGAGCAGAAGTTGCTGGCGGTTAGCGATAAAGGTAGCGCTGGCAGCGGGAATAACGTTGAGCGTGGCGCAGCCATTCTGCTCAGTCAATTCGCTGAATTTATCCGTCGCCACGCCAAAGCTTTTCAGCGCGCTTATGCTCAGACATGGCGCGAGAATAGCATTGCCGCTGGCATCGTTAGCCAGAAAAAAATCGACGTCCCGGCTCGCTATTTTTTGGTTATTCACCAGAATATCGACCTTATATTTCCCGGGTGAGAGGCCAGGCCCTTTTTCATAAAGAGAAAGGTCAGGTCTTTCCTGGCTATGCTCGCCATCATCAAGCAGCGCCGGGTTGAAATAATCGTCACCCCAGGCCTGCCCTGATGATACTCCCAGTGCCAGGCACTGTAAGGAGATCAACAAGGCCAGATGGCGAATGCGTATTTTGTTCATCCGTCTGCCTTTGTTGTGTGACATGATTATTCCTGAAATAAAAATTATTTCTTGTGAAGAAAATTAACTAAGGTAGTGGATTCAGAAAGCGGTTTTCCATTCTTTACTGATGTTGCCGTAGTCATTAATAATTTTCCAGGAAACTGTGTTGCTGTTAATATTGGCGGGGATATCGAATCGCGTTTCGCTTTTTGGCGCCGCATAGCCAATTTTCGGCAATTTTTTTCCGCCTAAGGTGATGGACTGAAAATTCATATAATAAGGCGTGTCGTTGTTGACTATCAGAGCATTGCCGCTTCTGCGCCATTTTAAATCTTTTGCCACCTCTTCGGGTTTGCCGTTTATAGCTGCAGGGCGGTAGATTAATTTAATCCGGGTTTTTATGGCGATCTGCAATGTATTCTGTTCTTGTTGCTTCACTGTTGACGGAATCGATTTTACGTTCAGCCAGTAAAGCGATTCCCGATCCTGCGGCAAATTTGTGCCAGTATAAATGACACGCAGAACGTTATCCTGCTTTGCATTGAGGCGAAAAAGCGGTGGCGTCACTAAAAAAGGCGCCCGGGCGCCATCGGTAGAATCAATCGAGGTCTGGATTAAATAATTAATATCATCAGAGTTAGAGACGGTGAGCGAGCTTTCTTTTTTATCGCCTGGATAAATCAGGCGGGTGCCGCCGACTACCACGCCTGCCTGAGCTGCGGTGGCGGCCATTAATAACGCTGAAACGATAAATAACTTACGCATGGTGAACTCCAGTTATTAAAATAAGGATATTAGCCACCGGGTGGTGACTAATATCCGGCGGTGAGATCAGTTATAAGTAACGGTAAAGGTCGAGGTGGAATCCGCTTTTCCAGCAGTAACGGAGGCGGCGGTCTGAATATAGCGCGCGCCAAACGCCAAATCGTTGGTTTCGGAGCCAGACTTCAGCGTGTAATCCGCAGAGGCGGTATAAAGATCAAGCGGCGAACCGGAAGAGTCAAGCAACTGAATGCCTACACCGCTTGCCACTCCGGTGCCGCTGGTTAGCGCCAGCACTTTATCGTTGTCGCTGTTTGCGGTACCGCCAAAGGTAATTGAAGCCGCAGTCGCCGTTGCCGGGCAGTTTTTCAGTTGCAGAGCGAAGCTGGTAGGCGTTGCCGCCGAGCCAACGCCGGTAAACACAGTTTTGGAAATTTTCCCTAAGTTCACCTGCAGTGGGCTGCTCAGGGTATTCACCACCTCACAAGCGGAATCAAGGATTTCACCGGTAAAGTTCACTTGGCCTTCGCCTGTAGAGACGGCGAATGCAGAGACTGAGCAGCTTGCTATCCCGGCAATGACTGTACTTAACACAATATTTTTCATCATCAATCCTGAATTAAGAAGTAAGCAGCGCCTTAAATATCTAAGGCATGAATTATTTCGCCATTAAATATGCTATTGGTGTATTAGTTGTTCAATTTATGAACTCTAAACTATTCTTTTAGTGAATAAGTAACGTGTAATTAACTTGTTAATTTTATTGATTTGGTGCTACGGCGATAAAATAAAGTGAGTATCAGGCGCTTGTAATATAAGGTTTTTACCCTGTATTGTGCGCAGAGGCAGACAAGCACGCGTCAGAGCATAAACAGCAATGGGTTACGCCGGAATAATTCACCGTATTTATATTTAGGCGATGAGAGAGGAGAGAAAAATGGACTACCGTGCGATTATCAAAGAGATCGGCCGGGGAAAGAACCACGCACGTGACCTGGACTACGAAAGCGCACGTGCTCTCTATAACTATATGCTCAACGGCGAGGTGCCGGACCTGGAAATGGGCGGCATCCTGATTGCGCTGCGCATTAAAGGCGAGGGCGAAGCTGAAATGCGCGGCTTTTATGAAGCGATGCAGCAGCACACCTGGCGCCTGACGCCGCCGGTAGCGCGTCCTATGCCTGTCGTCATCCCAAGCTATAACGGCGCGCGAAAGCAGGCGAACCTGACGCCATTGCTGGCGATGCTGCTAAGCCGGCTTGGCTTTCCGGTCGTGGTGCATGGCGTAAGCGAAGATCCGACACGGGTGCTGACGGAAACCATCTTTAACCTGATGGGCATTGAAGCAACGCATCATGCAGGCCAGGCGCAGGCGAAGCTTGAGAGCCATCGTCCTGTTTATATTCCGGTAAGCGCGCTCTGTCCGCCGCTGGAAAAACAGCTTGGCATGCGCTGGCGGCTGGGGGTGCGCAACAGCGCCCATACGCTGGCGAAACTCGCCACGCCGTTTGCTGAAGCCAGCGCGCTGCGGCTTTCCAGCGTTTCACACCCGGAATATGTTGGCCGGGTCGCCGCCTTTTTTGCCGATATCGGCGGGCGCGCGTTACTGATGCACGGCACGGAAGGCGAAGTTTATGCGAATCCGCAGCGTTGCCCGCAGATAACGTGGATTGATGAGGCGGGTGAGCGGGTGCTGTGCGAACGTCACACCCAGACCAGCGCAGAAGCCTTGCCCGCGTCGAAAGAGGCGGAGGTGACCGCGCGCTGGACCGAGCGCTGCGCCGCCGGGCTTGAGCCGGTGCCGGAAGCGATTAAAACCCAGCTTGCCTGCTGCCTTGTGGCGACGGGAGAGGCGGCGGATATGGACGCGGCGCGGGTAAAAATCAACGAGATGTTCTGATACGCATAAAAAAGCCCGCGGCAGAAGCAGCGGGCAAAAGGGTAACAACAGGGGTAATACAGAGTCAGAGTTGAGGGTAAATCAGTTGTAGATAACCGCCGTGCCGCTGAGTTTATTGTTGTTGTTGGCTGAGGTGATGCTGTAAGCCTTCGCGCCTGCCGCTTCGGCTTTGGCAGCCAGACGGGCTTCCAGACCATCAAGGGTCGTTGCGCCGGTTGCCGAGACCACGCCGATTTTATGCAAGTTCTGTGCGTCGGCAGGGTTAACGGCCTGGGCGGCAAAAGCGCTGGAAACGGTGGTCAGGAGGAGGGCGGCAGCAGCATATTTAACGGTTTTCATACTATTTTTCTCGAAGTTTATTCTGTTATGAGGACATTGTTCCGTCGATGTGTTTATTATTGACGTTGAAGGTGAAATATTAAATCGAAGAGAATTGACAGGGTTGTTCTAAAAATTTGAATTATCGTTAATATCTTTGTTAATCAATTATCTACCCCGCAAGAAAGCAGGATTTTTTCACGTCTGCGTCTCGCAAAGCGTAACAGCACGCTTCGCCCTCTCTTTTGTTAACCTAATGTGTCAGCGGTAGCTTATGCCAGACAGACGAAGCCCGCCTTGAGGCGGGCCTGGAACGTAACGATTATTTATAAATGGTGGCAGTGCCGTACATCTGATTTTCGCCGCCAGCCGATTCCACTTTATAGGCTCTGGCGCCTTCCTGGCGCGCTTTTTCCGCCAGTTTATCTTCCAGGTCGTCCAGCGACAGGGCGCCTTGTGCGGAAACGGTGCCCGCCGGGCGCAGCTGCTGGTTAGTATTGTCCAGCATTTGCGGCGCGGAGAACGCGGAAAAAGAGAGCGTGGCGAAAGCCAGACCGGCGCAGAGCGATAGCAATGTTTTCATTTTGACCTCCTCCCGGGAGAGACGAGAACACAACGTAGCTTTCTAAGTGTAGGAGGGGCTTGCATAGCCATCGGCGCAAAAAATTGATGGACTTATGCTTATTTTTTGAACGATATATCTTTAGGCAGTTTTACAAATCAATCACATACAGGTGATTGTATTGTCAGGCTTTTATCTGAACCGGTAAAAGAACAACAGCAGGCCCGGGCGTGCGCTGTAAAAGGGTTTACAGGCATTTACCTTACCCCTGAGAGCAGGGCCTGTGTTGAGACGTAAAAAGAAAGGGTAGGTTTAAGAAAGGGCGCCGTCCCGGATAGCGCGCTAACGCAGCTGGCTATCTTTCGAACCGCGGCGGTTATACGGCGAAAAGCGCTGACGGTGTTCGTCCTGCTTTTGCTGGCAGTTAACGCACAAGTGAACGCCGGGGATGGCTTTACGCCGGGCCTCGGGGATCGGCTCATCGCACATCTCACAAAATTCCAGGCTTTCGCCCTTCGGCAGATCGCGCCGCGCCCGCGCCACAGCATCTTCTATGGTGCTGTCGATTTGATCCTGCACTGCGCCGTCGTTTGCCCAACCTGAAGCCATAAGACCTCCTGAATCGTTAAGCAGAACACTAATTATAGCAAAACGAGGGGGGTTCTGCTGAGAGAAGCCCGCCGCGGCGGGCTTTAGCGCGGTTAGCGGGCGTCCGGGCGCACGAGGTCGAAGCGCTGCGCTTCGTCAATGGCGTAGTAGGCGCTGGGGCCGCCGGCGCGTAAAACCGGTTGCGCTTTTGCGGTCTGGTAGATGCCGTTTTCCAGCAGCGTTTCGTCAATGTGAACCGCCACCACTTCGCCCAGCACCAGCCACGAATCTATGGGCTCGCCATTGGCGGAGGTCAGCTGGATGCACTGCGAAAGCCGGCACTCGAAATTCACCGGGCTTTCTGCCACGCGCGGCGCTTTCACCAGACGCGACGGCGCAGCGGTTAAGCCCGCTCGCGCAAACTCATCCTCGCCCCGGGGCAGGGTGGCGGAGGTTTCGTTCATCGGCACCGCCAGCGCGCGGGTGGTCAGGTTCCAGACAAACTCTTTGGTCTCCACGATATTCTGCACGCTGTCTTTCCAGCCGCTGCTGGCGAAGCCGATGATCGGCGGACGGTAATTAAAACAGTTAAAAAAGCTGTACGGGGCCAGGTTACGTTGCCCGTCGGCGTTAAGCGAGGCAATCCAGCCGATGGGGCGAGGGCCGACGATGGCATTCAGCGGGTCGTGCGGCAGGCCGTGGCCGCGAGCAGGTTCATAGTAATAACGTTTTTCCGACATAGCGCGCTCCTGTAAACAAAAAAACTATCATAGCCGGAGAGGCAAATTTTCCCCCACTTATTTACCGCCCTGGCCGCAGCAGGTATCTTACGCGCCCACACAGGAGAAAGCCGATGAACCGTAAACCGGGCCTGCACCCCCGCAACCGTCACCACAACCGCTATGACTTCGCCGCGCTTAAGCAGAGCTGCCCGGCGCTTGCTAATTATGTGCGCCTCTCGCCGCTGGGCGAAGAGACGGTCGATTTTGCCGATCCGCAGGCGGTAAAAACGCTTAACAAGGCGCTGCTGGCCCACTTTTACGGCGTGCAGAACTGGGATATTCCTGAAGGCTTTCTCTGTCCGCCTGTACCGGGCCGGGCGGATTACATCCACCACCTGGCGGATCTGCTCGCTGAAGGTAACGGCGGGGCGGTGCCTGCGCAGGCGAGCGTGCTGGATGTCGGCGTTGGCGCGAACTGCATTTACCCGCTTATCGGCCAGCATGAGTATGGCTGGCGTTTTACCGGCAGCGAAACGCACGACGAGGCGTTTCGCAGCGCGCAGGCGATTATTGCGGCGAACCCAGGGCTGAGCCGGGCCATCCGCCTGCGCCGTCAAAAACAACCGGACGGCATCTTTGAAGGCATTATTCATAAAAACGAACTGTATGATGCCACGCTCTGCAACCCCCCGTTCCACGATTCGGCGCAAAGCGCGCAGGCGGGCAGCGAACGCAAACGCCGCAATCTTGGGCTTACGGGCGCCGACCTGAATTTCGGCGGCCAGCAGCAGGAGCTGTGGTGCGAAGGCGGCGAAGTGGCCTTCATCAGCAAAATGATTGCCGAGAGCCAACGCGTCGCCCGTCAGGTGCTGTGGTTTACCTCGCTGGTTTCGAAAGGCGATAACCTGCCCGCGCTCTATCGCGCGTTACAGCAGGCGGGAGCCGTCAAGGTCGTGAAGAAAGAGATGGCGCAGGGTCAGAAGCAGAGCCGCTTTATCGCCTGGAGTTTCCAGAACGACGCCCAGCGCGAACGCTGGGCCCAGAGCCGTTTTCGTTAATCACACTTTCGGGTCGGCAGGCGGCAGCACGCCGCCGTTGCCGCCCATGGCCGCATCCTGCGCTCTCGCCGCCTGGGCTGCATCGGGCGCAGGCTGAACCATCTGCACCGTTTGTACCGGCGGGCGCACGCCTGCGAGATCGAAGTGTTTCTTCACCATGCCGTCCAGCGCGAAGCGCACCGTCCACTGCTTAAGCGGCTGTGTGGTGAAGGTGACGCGAATGGTAAACGCGGTATTGGTCAGGCCCACGATGCCGGCAAAATTCGGCTCGCCAATCACCAGCATGCGAATGTCCTCTCTTTCCATCAACTCTTCCACGGCGGCATGCAGCGCCCGGTTGGCTTTCTCCGTGTCTTCATGCCTGTCGACATCGTAGTTCGCCACAAAAGAGCCAATACCGCGCACGAAGTTAGCGAACGTGGTGATAGAGGACCACGGAATGATGTGATAAGCGCCGGTATCCTGGCGTACCCCGACCGAGCGAATCGACATCCGCTCGACCGTACCGGTGAGCGGCCCGATGGTCACCAGGTCGCCGGTATTCATGCCGTTTTCAAACTGAATGAATATGCCGGTAATGATGTCTTTTACCAGCGTTTGCGAACCAAACGACACCGCCAGGCCGAGCGCCCCTGCGCCTGCCAGCAGCGGGGCGATATTCACGCCGATTTCTGAAAGCACAATCATCACCGTAATGGTGCTGATGATCACCGCCAGCGCGTTGCGAAACAGCGTCAGCAGCGTGCGGGTGCGGGCGCTTGGCATCGGGCGGCCATGAATGTCCGACGCCAGCCGGCTCTCAATCAGGCTCGCCAGCAGCGTCCAGCCTACGGCGGAGAAGAAGAGAATCAGCAGGATGCGGATGAGAATATCCACCGTTTTCTCGCCCGCGCCGCGCGTGATCCACTGCCAGAAATCGAACAACCCCCACGCGTTTAACAGCAGCATGACGGCCACGCAGACGGTCAGAATACGCGCCAGCTTCAGCGATACGGATAGCCAGCCGTTGATCCTCTTTTGCAGCATCGGGTAGTTGCGCTGCACTTCTGGCGACAATGTGATGGTTTTTTGCAGCCAGCGCGACAGCACGCCGGAGATGAACGCCGCCACGCTGATGATGGCGAGACTTTTCAGTGAAGCGCCCATCATAAATTTCAGGCTGTTGCCCGGGTCAAACAGCGAGAAGAAGAAGAGCACAATGAAATAAGCGCTGGCGATCCAGTGCCAGACCAGCGCAAAGGCGCGGATAAACAGGCTGAAGAAGGCGAGGGAGCGGTCCGCCAGCTGGATCAAATCATGCTGGATTTCGCGCTTATTATGGAAAATGAGCCACAGCGCCCAGAGCGTAATGGTCAGCATAATGACTACGTTCGCCAGCGCCCCTGTCTGCACGTTGATCTGCGCCGAGATAATCGGCACCGCCACCAGCAGCCCGTAACCAATCAGGCTGCTCAGGCCGCTTAAGCGCGTGTTCCAGTAGCGGGCGCTGGCGTCGCTGATGCCAAAGGGCCGCAGGGTTGGCACGCGCGGGCAAAAGATAAGCCGCAGGATGGCTTTAAAAAACTCAATAAGCGCGAACGCGTTAAGAAAAAGCCCCTGCTGGCGGGCAATGGTGCGGCTGCCGGCGTTCATCAGGTCGATAAACAATTGCCCTAAAAAGAGCGTCAGCGCCAGGAGCGCGAGGTCGATGATGAACGCCAGCACAATCATGACCGGCAGTTGAAGCCAGTTGGCGCGGTTCGTGTTCTTACGCCTTCCCCACTCGCCCATTTTGCGATAAAGCGGTATGGCGCAGGCGCGAAGCGTCCAGTAAAAAGCAAAGACCGAGACCGCCAGCATGGTGAAATGGGTGAGGGCGTTGAGAAAGGTCTTCTGATTAAAAGCCTTGTGCGGCGCGCCGGTGATGTTGCGGTAGAGCTGGGCGAAGCGGCTGGAGAATTCGCCGCCGTAGTGACGGCTCACTTCCGTTACGTTCTCCAGCACCGTTTTCTCCTCTTCCTCCTCAACCGGCGGCGTGATGGCTGGCGTGGCTTTGTTTGCAGGCGTTGTCGAGGCCTGCCGGAGCTGGCTGATTAATTCGTTACGGGATTTTTCATTCTCCAGCACGTCCGCAAGCGCAGCGTAAGCGGCTTTCTTTTTCTCCGCGTCCGGCTCCGGCGATGCGGCCTGGCTGGTGTGCGTAGAGGAAGCGGCAACGGCAGCAGCAGGCAGGCTAACCGCCTGAGCAGAAAAGCTAAAGACGCTGACGAGCAGCAACACAATCCACGGCACGGCATACTCCGGATGAGAAAGTTAGGAAGCAAAGAAGATAAGTATAGTGTTCCGGCAAACGAACCGAGGAAATGGGGAGTTTTCTGGCGCGAAACACTGCGTAACGACGCCAAAAAATTATGAACTCTGCGCGGCCCTGAGATTGCGCTTCTGCGGGGGGATAAGCGAAGCGTCGCCCGCCGTTATTACACAAAGCAAACGAAACCGGGTAAACGCGTAAGGCCTGCATCAGAAATAAAAAACCCTCTCGGATGAGAGGGTTTGCCTTAGCAGAAAACCTTACGAAACGTGCTGCAGGAACTCCTGCAAACGCGCGCTGGGCGGGTTCTCGATAAGCGCCTGCGGGTTGCCGTCTTCGGCAATGCGGCCTTTATCAATAAAGATGAGGCGCGAGGCCACCTTCTCGGCAAAGCCGATTTCGTGGGTCACGATAACCATTGTCATGCCTTCTTCCGCCAGATCCTGCATCACTTTCAGCACTTCATGGCGCAGTTCCGGGTCGAGCGCCGAGGTCGGCTCATCGAACAGCATCATCTTCGGCTTCACCGCCAGCGCACGGGCAATCGCCACGCGCTGCTGCTGGCCGCCGGAAAGTTCGGAAGGGTAGTGGTGCGCGCGCTCGGCGAGTCCCACTTTCGCCAGCAGCTCTTTCGCCAGCTTTTCCGCCTCTGCTTTAGACGCGCCACGCACGCGAACCGGGCCGAACATCACGTTCTCCAGCGCCGTCAGGTGCGGGAAGAGATAAAACTGCTGGAACACCATGCCCGCTTCCTGACGGATCAAGCGCTCGTCCACTTTCGGGTCGTTCACTTTCAGGCCATCGACGATCAGGTCGCCGCTGGTTATCTCTTCCAGCTTATTAATGCAGCGCAGCAGCGTGGATTTACCGGAGCCGGACGGCCCGATAATGACCACCACTTCACCCTGCTTAATGTTCAAATCGATATTGTGCAGCACCTGGGTTTGGCCAAAGTGCTTCGAGACATTCTTAAATTCAATCACAGGATTTTCATCCTTCTTTCCAGACGACGCAGAATAAAGCTCAGTACCAGGGTGATAATCAGGTAGATAACCGCAACGGCGCTCCAGATTTCCAGGGCGCGGAAGTTGCCGGCGATAATCTCCTGGCCCTGACGGGTCAGTTCGGCGACGCCGATAACAATAAACAGCGACGTATCTTTAATGCTGATAATCCACTGGTTGCCGAGCGGCGGCAGCATACGGCGCAGCGCCAGGGGGAGGATCACATGGCGAATCGTCTCCCGGCGGGAGAGACCCAGCGCCAGGCCCGCCTCGCGAAAGCCCTTATGGATAGAGAGCACCGCGCCGCGGGTGATTTCCGCAATATACGCCCCAGAGTTAATCATGATAGTCACTACCGCCGCCGTGAACGGATCGATGCGCAGATCGTTGAACGCCATCGGCAGGGCGAAGTAGATAAACATCACCTGCACGACAATCGGCGTGCCGCGGATCACTTCGATAAATACCAGGGCGATATGGTTGGCTATCCAGCCGCCAAAGCTGCGGGCGAAACCGGCCACCAGACCGATTATCAGACCGCCGACCAGACCGAGGACCGAAATCCACAAGGTCATTTTGGCGCCTTCAAGCAAGAGGGGAATGGCAGGCCAGATGGCGCTCCAGTCAAACTGCATGATGATTTCCTGTGTTACCGTGGTTCAAAAACAGCAGGGGCGAAAGCCGCCCCTGACTGAGTGCTTATGGCTTTAAGAATAATTATTTCGGTTCAGTGCCGAACCATTTTTTATAGATTTCGTTATAGGTGCCGTTCTCTTTCAGCGTTTTCAGCGCGCCGTTAACTTTGGTACGCAGGTCATCGCTGCCTTTCGGGAAAGCGATGCCGTACTGCTGGCCCGCCAGAGAGTCGCCTACCGCTTTAAACTGACCATTGCCAGCCGTTTTGATGAAGTAAAGGATGTTCGGCGTATCGTGCAGCACGGCGTCAGCACGGTTGGTGCCAAGCTCCATATATGCGTTGTCGATGTTCGGGAACTGACGCAGATCTTTGGTTTTAATATTCGCTTTCGCGTAGTCAACGGAACCGGTGCCGCTCTTCACCGCCACCACTTTGCCGTCGAGATCTTTAACGCTTTTTACGTCGTTATTGTTCGCTTTGACCATCACCAGCAGGCCGCTGTTGTAGTAGCCATCAGAGAAGTCGATCGCTTTTTTGCGCTCTTCAGTGATGGTGATGCCCGCCAGCGCCAGGTCTACGTTTTTGGTTTGCAGCGCCGGGATAATGCCGCTGAAATCCATCGGCTTTAAGGTGTAGTCAAGCTTCAATTCTTTCGCGATAGCGGCCCACAGGTCCACGTCGAAGCCGACATATTTGTCGCCCTGTTTGAATTCAAACGGAACGAACGCCGTATCGGTCGCCACGACCAGTTTATCCGCAGCCTGGGAAGAGACCGCGAAAGCCAGGGTAAGTGCAGCCAGTGAAACTTTAAAAACAGACTTCATAGCATTTCCTTTTTTAATCCACGGGGCGATCCCCTGCGAGACGGGTGCAGTATGAAAAAATCGTGCCAGTTTTACAACCCACTGTTTTTCCAGCTGTAAGAAAAACAAGCATTGCACCAGGAACAGAACTGGAACGATCTTTTGCACCACAATGAGGCACCAAAATAGTGCGCGACGGTCAGGTCGCAAGGGTTGAGCATTATTAGCGCAGATTACGGTTTGAAAACAATCGTTACTTAACGATTGTGTGAGGGATTAGTTACAAAAAAATAACGGAAAGGGGGAATGTGAAACAAAAGCCTGCACTTAGTTAGTGCAAAGGCAAAAAAAAGCCCCTTCCCGAACGGGAAAGGGCATAAGCAGAGCGTCTGGCTTATTCGATGTTGGATTCAATAAACCACAGGAATTTATCCAGGTCGCGGGAGGCCGCGGTGAAAATATCTGCTGTATCTTCGTCTTTCGCTTCGCTGATCGCTTTACGAACATCGTTCGCCACAATAGCGTAGCGGTCGGCCAGCGCTTTCAGGTGCTCCTGCACGGTGTGGATATCAAGCGGGTAGCTTTGCAGCGGAGTCTTGCTGTTCACGACCTGTGTGGTACCCAGGGCGACGCCGCCCAGCTGTACGGCACGTTCAGCGATGGTATCCAGGTGTTCGGTCAGCGTGGTGCGGAAACCGTCCAGCATTTCATGAACGCCGATGAAGTTAGCACCGCGCATATTCCAGTGAGCCTGTTTGGTGATCAGCGACAGATCGATAAACTGAACAACCTGACGATTGAGCAGCTCGATGGTGGCTTTCTTGTCTTCATCTGCTACATCGTTACGGGTGTAGAGCAGATCAGAACCTTTAGATTTAACCAGTTTAGCGGTACTCATAATCATATCCTCTTGATGTTGGTGTCCCAATCAATTTACCGGAAATAAGTATAGCATCGGTTCCTCGACCTGCAGGTTTGGATATACCTATTGGTTAAATAGCAGAAGCTAAGTTGCTTTTAATTTTATTGATAATCAAATGGTTATCGCGTTTTTTGCGGATGAATCTTAATTCCGTCAGCAACAGAAGTTCATATTCTTATTATTTATTGATCTACAACAAACCTGGCAGGAAATATAAGTTGCTTAAGCGGGGGGAATTATTTTCGCCCGTCAGCGAGGCGGGCGAAAATAAATAAGAAAGGTTAATTGATATCAACCTCTTTGAGCTGCGTTTCGCGGCGAAGGGTAAGCGTCGAGCCAACGGAGGCGATGATTATCGACAATAGCGCCAGCCACTGCGTCAACGTCAGGCTTTCGCCCAGAAACACCATACCAGAGAGCGCCGCAAGCCCTGGCTCCATACTCATTAGCGTACCGAAAGTGCGGGTGGGTAAACGTGTTAGCGCAATCATTTCAAGAGAGTAGGGCAGCGCGGTGGAAAGCACCGCAACGCCAAGCCCCAAAGGCAGCAGCGACCAGTGCCACAGCGCCTCGCCCGCCTGCAAAGCGCCAACAGGCACAAAAATCACTGCGGCGATAAGCGAGCCTAACGCCACGGTCGCCGGGCCATGATCCGCGCCGGCGCGCTGGCCGGTCAGAATATAAAGCGCCCAACAAGCGCCCGCGCCCAGGGCGCAGGCAGCGCCAAACAGGTCGACATGGGCGACATCTTTACCGAGCGGCAGCAGAAACCACAGCCCCAGCACCGCCAGAATGACCCAGACAAAATCGATGGGTCTGCGCGAGCCAAACAGCGCGACCGCCAGCGGCCCGGTAAACTCCAGCGCTACCGCAATGCCAAGCGGCACCGTATTAATCGCCAGATAGAACAGGTAGTTCATCGCGCCCAGCGACAGTCCGTAGCAGAGCAAAGGCAAACGCTGCGATTTCGTAAAGCGCAGGCGCCACGGCTTGAAGACGATAACCAGAATAAGGGTGCCCAGCGCGAGACGCAGCGCGGTAACGCCGGGCGCGCCGACCAGCGGAAAAAGCGATTTAGCAAGTGAGGCGCCGCTCTGAATTGAAATCATAGCGACCAGTATTACTACTATGGGCATCCAGACGGGCATTTTGCGGGGCAACGTAGGCATCCTGTTCCTGTCAATTTTTGTCAGTGATAAGTAAAAGCCTGAGTTTAAGCGAAATAAAACGGTGCCGGTTGAACTTTTATTGAAAAATCACGCCGGGAAAATCGCTACCATGGCCGCCGTATCGCTCATTATTTCTCCATTCCCATTTAGGAATAATCTGGATGATGGTTAACGCTACGGGCATCCATAATGAGGCCCACGTGTTAAAACGCTGGATATTGAACAAGATAGGAGCATATGGAAATGTTCTGTTACACCAAAAGACGCGTTAGACAACGCGATTCACAAAGAGTTTCTCACCCGTCTTTGGTATATTAAAAACTTAGGACTTACTTGAAGCACATTTGAGGTGGTTATGAAAAAAATTGCATGTCTTTCAGCACTGGCTTGTGTTCTGGCCGTTTCCGCGGGTTCCGCTGTTGCCGGTACTGCTACCGTTTCCGGTGGCTATGCTCAGAGCGACGCGCAGGGCGTAATGAACAAAATGAACGGTTTCAACCTGAAATACCGCTATGAGTTCGATGACAGCAACCCGCTGGGCGTAATCGGTTCCTTCACCTATACCGAAAAAGATCGTACCGATAACGGCCTGTACAACAAAGGCCAGTACTACGGCCTGACTGCCGGTCCGGCTTTCCGCATCAATGACTGGGCAAGCATCTACGGCGTAGTGGGTGTTGGCTATGGTAAATTCCAGAGCACCGACTACCCGACCAAAACCAGCGACACCAGCGACTACGGTTTCTCTTACGGCGCCGGTCTGCAGTTCAACCCGGTTGAAAACGTTGCTCTGGACTTCTCCTACGAGCAGAGCCGCATCCGCAACACCGATGTTGGCACCTGGATCGCAGGCGTGGGCTACCGCTTCTAATTCGCTTTGCGAAGATAAAAAATCCGCCTCACCGGGCGGATTTTTTTTGCCTGCAACGTACGCGCAAAACGCTAGCGTGTTTTCGTCTCAAAAATATCGCTGCCCAGGTGATCATAGCTCACCTTATGCAGTTTAAAGTTAGTCACCCAAACCGGCCCCGCTTTTTGCGACGAGACAAACTTATATTTCGACGTAATTTCTTTTGCTTTAATTCCCGTCCACTGCGCAAAAAAGCTCAGAAAATCATTGGCTGAGCGGCGCGCTTTAATAAGGCGATGCGCGGTGTCGTCGCTTGAAAGCACCATAAAGGGCACCTGGAAATTTTGCTGAAACTTATCGTCATGCGCCAGGTACTGCACCTCTTTACCCCGCTCTTTAAAGGCCAGACCGTGGTCGGAAAAATAGACCATGGAGAAACTTTGCCCGGTGTTCTGCAATTGCTGATAAAGCTGCTCCAGCAGATGATCGGTCTGCGTGATGCTGTAAAGGTAGCAAGAGGTCTCCTTCGATTGAACGAACACCTCATATTTGCCTTGCGTGCGGTCGCAGGCCTGAGGATGCGAGCCCATCAGATGCAGCACGATAAGTTGCGGCTGCGTACGCGGCGTGGCAAAAACCTGCGACGTCATCTTTAACAGCGCTTCGTCACGGGTATTTTTATCCGCTTCGAAATCGCCGCTTTTCAGAAACTGCACTTCATCGGCGCGCTTAGCGATGCTGGCGATGGCGGTGTCGTACTCGCCAATCTGGCCCTGATTAGAGAACCACCAGGTCTGAAAACCGGCGCGATTGGCAAGCGTAACGAAGTTATCCTGATACTGCGGCTTATTGTCGAGCACGCGATTGAGCGTCAGCCCCAGCGATTTTTGTGTGGAGCCGCTTGCGGCGACGTAATCCGTAAAAAAATAGCCATTGGCGTGGCTGGCGAAAGGGGTGTTGTCCCAGTGGCCGCCAAACGCGCCGACCGCGTCGCGGCGCACGCTTTCGCCAATCACCACCACATAAGTGTGGTATTTCGGCTTCGCCGCCAGCACGTTCCAGGAGTCTTTCACCTGCGACAGCGCAGCCATACGCTGCTGCTCGTCGATCACCTCTGCATTATTAACCACCACATCTTTAACAAAGCGGAACACCGGATAGCCGGTGTCTTTGAGCTTAAAGACGCCGCCATAAGCAAGGTTTTGCAGCGGCGCGACAAAAAAAGCCGCCACGCTCACCGCAAGGCAAAGATGGTCGGTAAAACGCCACGGCTGTTTTGCGGCGGGCTTGCGCCGAAAAGCGATAACGCCGAGCGCGAAGATAAACAGCGACACCAGGTAGCTGTACCACGGGAAGATGGTCAGGAGCTCGGTGGACTCTTCCATATTGGTGGAATGCAGCGCCAGCAGCGTATTGAAGTTCGGCGCGCCGTAAGCCTGACCAAAGGGAAAATAGAAAGCCGCCGTCAGCGAACAGAGCGCCAGCATATTTTTTTGCACGCGCGGCGCAATGCGCCAGAGCAGCAACAGCACGCAGCTGAAAGCCACGGCGTAAAGCAGGCTGAATTCATAACCCAGCGCAGTGTTAATAAGCAAGGATTGCAGAAAGTAGAAACCCACCCACGGATCGAGCGCGATGCCGCGCGCAGCCAGCGTATCTTTAACGGTTAAATTCATATTCAGGTTCAACGAGACGCCATGCGCTAACCCTGGCGTAGAGGGTCTGTCGTGCTTTGCGGTCGGAAAAGGGAAAGGAAGAAATTCACATCCGGGAGCCGCTGTGCTGACAAGGCTGCAAGAAGATAAAGCCGAAGAATAAGAAGATCAACTGGCGCTAACAAACTGTTTTGCGAGGGAGATTACAAAAACGGCGAAAAAGCGGGAAAAGAGCCAACGTGACGAGAGAAAACCAGAAAAAATAAGCCAGACAAATGACAAAACGATGACGGGGTCATCAGAAAACCTTCTTGCGCACGCTTACTTCTGACGAGGCGGCGTTTGCGCCGGCTGCGGTTTTCCGCCCAGATAATCGCACAGTAAATTCAGCAGCAGCAGCCGCACCTGAAAAGGGGAGTGACTAAACACGCGCATACACCTCTTAAATTCGTTCATAACACGCCTCCTCGTGTAAACAGCCAGCCCAACCATCCTTGCTCGGCTGTTTGCATTACATACAGATATAGCACAGGCTATATTCTATAGCTACGGCTAACTCGTTAATTTTTTGTGCTGGCGAAGGTGTGGTTTACAATGGGCGCACCGTAGAGCATCCCAACAATGCGCCACTGAAATGAGGAAGTAGAATGAGCCGTCGGGCAGGTAAGCACAGCAGCACAAAAGTGACGCAACTGGTTAATGTTGAAGAGCATGTTGAAGGCTTTCGCCAGGTGCGAGAAGCCCACCGGCGAGAGCTTATTGATGATTATGTCGAGCTGATTTCCGATCTTATCCGGGAAGTGGGCGAGGCCCGTCAGGTCGATATGGCGGCGCGGCTCGGCGTCTCGCAGCCTACCGTCGCGAAAATGCTCAAAAGGCTGGCCACCGTGGGGCTTATCGAGCAGATCCCCTGGCGGGGCGTTTTCTTAACGGCCGAGGGCGAAAAGCTGGCCCAGCAGAGCCGCGAGCGCCACCAGATAGTAGAAAACTTCTTGCTGGCGCTGGGCGTAAACCCTGACACGGCCCGTCGCGACGCGGAAGGGATGGAACATCACGTCAGCGAAGAGACGCTTGAGATCTTTCGCCGCTTCAGCGAACAACATGGATTCGGTCACGAATGATTAAAACGCTGGCGCGTCCTTTCCTGCACGATCGTTTCTTACAACTGCTGCTTATCGTTGGCGCCGCGCTGCTTGTCGCCACGCCCTTCGCGCCGCAGCAGTGGGCCTCCGCTATCGACTGGCATACTATCCTGACGCTGGCGGGTTTAATGATGCTCACCAAAGGGGTGGAACTGAGCGGCTATTTTGACGTGCTCGGCCGTCGCATGGTGCGCCGCTTCGCCAGTGAACGACAGCTCGCGCTCTTTCTGGTCTGCGCCGCCGCGCTGCTTTCTACCTTTTTAACTAACGACGTGGCGCTCTTCATCATTGTGCCGCTGACGCTCACCTTAAAGAAGCTGTGCAATATTCCGGTTAACCGGCTGATTATCTTTGAAGCGCTGGCGGTTAACGCCGGGTCGCTGCTGACGCCGATAGGCAATCCGCAAAACATATTACTCTGGGGACGTTCCGGACAATCGTTCGCCGCGTTTGTCTGGCAGATGGCGCCGCTGGCGCTGGCGCTCGTAACCAGCCTGTTGCTTCTTTGCTGGTTCTGTTTCCCGGCCAAAAAGCTCGACTATCAGGCGCGGGAGAAAAGCCCCGCCTGGCAGCCGCGTCTGGTCTGGGGCTGCCTGGCCTTTTATGTTGTTTTCCTGGTTGCGCTTGAGCTTAAACTCGAATTGTGGGGCGTTCTGCTGGTGGCCGCCGGTTTTGCATTGCTGGCGCGTCGGGTGCTGGTCAGCATCGACTGGAGCCTGCTGCTGGTTTTCATGGTGATGTTTATCGACGTGCATATGCTCACCCAGCTTCCTCTGCTGCAGGGAATGCAGAATGTGTCGACGCTTTCCCACGGCGGGCTGTATCTGCTCGGCATTGGCCTGTCGCAGGTAATCAGCAATGTGCCGGGCACCATTTTATTGCTTAACTATGTACCGCCCTCAGCGCTGCTCGCCTGGGCGGTTAACATCGGCGGGTTTGGCCTGCTGCCGGGGTCGCTCGCCAATATTATTGCGCTGCGCATGGCGAATAACCGTCGCATCTGGTGGCGCTTCCATCTCTTCTCTATTCCGTTGCTCGTCTGGTCGGCACTGGTGGGATACGGGTTGATAAACCTGCTTTTTCTCAGATAGTGCTAATTTGTCAGTTTTTCCTGGAAAATGTATAGCTACGTCCTACGTTTAGTTAACGACGCTTTTGTGACGTAGTTAACTGACAGGACTGTTGCTGGCATATGGCTGAGAACAACAAGAAGCCTGACGACGCATCTCGTCAGGACGAAGAGAAAAAAGAGAACAAACAGGGCGAAGAGGGAAAAAACGGCGACAACGGGCGCAAACGGCCCGGTAAAAAGCCGTTAATCATTCTTGGCATCGTGGTTATCGTGATGGTTATCGTGGCGCTGGTCTGGTGGTTTATGACCCGCAACGAAGAGACCACCGATGACGCTTTCACGGAAGGCGACGCCGTGACCGTAGCGCCAAAAGTGGCGGGCTATGTGACGGATCTGCGTGTAAAAGACAACCAGCTGGTGAAGAAGGGCGATTTACTGGTGGTTATCGACCCGCGCGACGCGCTGGCCCAGCGCGATCAGGCCCGGGCGCAGGTTGGCCTTGCCGAATCCCAACTCCATCAGGCTCAGGCGCAGCTGGCGCTGGCTAAAGTGCAATATCCCGCCCAGCGGGATCAGGCGCAGGCGCAAGTACTGAAGGCCGAGGCCGATCTCGCTAACGCCCGCGCCGAATATAAACGCCAGCGCGGCGTCGACCCCCGCGCCACGTCGCAGCAAAATATCGATACCGCCAGCGCGCAATTGCGCAGCGCCGAAGCGGGCCTGGCCAACGCCAAAGCGCAGCTGGAAGTCGCCGAGCAGGTTAAACTGCAAATCCGTCAGCAGGAGACCAATGTCGAGGCTCGTCAGCGACAGGTCGAGCAGGCGCGCGCCCAGTTGCAGACGGCGGAGCTTAACCTCTCTTATACCGAAGTGCGCGCCCCGTTTGACGGCTACGTCACAAAGCGTAACGTGCAACTCGGCACGCTGGTGCAGGCGGGCAGTTCACTCTTCTCGGTGGTTTCCCCCAATATCTGGGTAGTGGCGAACTTTAAAGAGTCGCAGCTTGAGCGCATGCGCCCTGGCAATAAAGTGACGCTGTCGGTGGATGCCTTCCCGGATATGGAACTGGAAGGGCATGTCGACAGTATCCAGCAGGGCAGCGGCTCCCGCTTCTCTGCGTTCCCGGCGGAAAACGCCACCGGCAACTTTGTAAAAATCGTCCAGCGCGTGCCGGTAAAAATCGTTATCGATAAAGGGCTCAGCGCCGACAGGCCGCTGCCGCTCGGGCTTTCCGTGGAACCTAAGGTGACGGTGGAATGAGCGAGCACGGCCACGAGAACTGGAAACCCGCCAGCAACCCGTGGGCGGTGGCGATAGTTGTCACCCTCGCGGTGTTTATGGAGATTCTCGACACCACCATCGTGAACGTGGCGTTGCCGCACGTGGCGGGTTCACTCTCTTCAAGCTATGACGAATCGACGTGGGTGCTCACCAGCTATCTGGTGGCGAACGGCATCGTGTTGCCGATTTCGGCGTTTTTAAGCCGCCTGTTCGGCCGCAAGCAGTTTTTCCTTATCTGCATTGTGATGTTCACTGTCTGTTCATTTCTCTGCGGTATCGCTACTGAGCTATGGGAAATTATCCTGTTTCGTATATTGCAGGGTTTTTTCGGCGGCGGGCTGCAGCCTACCCAGCAGTCAGTGCTGCTCGACTACTTTAAGCCTGAAGATCGCGGCAAGGCGTTCGGCCTCTCGTCCATCGCCATTATCGTCGCCCCGGTGCTGGGGCCGACCCTTGGCGGCTGGATAACTGACAACTACTCCTGGCGCTGGGTCTTCTTTATTAATATCCCGGTCGGCATTATTACCGTGCTGGCTATCTATCAGCTGCTGGAAGATCCGCCCTGGGAGCGTAAATCCGAAGAGAAACTGACTATTGACTGGACCGGGATCGGCTTGATAGCCCTGGGCCTCGGCTGCCTGCAGGTGATGCTTGACCGCGGCGAAGATGAAGACTGGTTTCTCTCGAATTTCATTCGCACTTTCGCGGTGCTGACGCTTATTGGCATCATCGGGGCGATTTTCTGGCTTATCTATGCCAAAAAGCCGGTGGTTGACCTGCACTGCATGAAGGATAAAAACTTCGCCGTCTCCAGCCTGCTGATGGCGGGCATGGCGATGATCCTCTACGGCAGCTCGGTCGTTATTCCGCAGTTGGCGCAGCAGGATCTGGGCTATACCGCCACCTGGTCCGGGATGGTGCTTTCGCCTGGGGCGGTGCTCATTGTGTTAACGATTCCCCTTGTGCTGAAGCTCATGCCGATAGTGCAGACGCGGTATATCATCGCCTTCGGTTTCGCCTGCCTTGCCGCATCGTTTTTCTGGTCGCGCACGCTCACGCCGGATATCGATTTTGAAACGCTGGTGCTTTTTCGCAGCGCCCAGTCAATCGGGCTTGGCTTTCTGTTCGTGCCGCTGACGACCATTGCGTTTATCACCATTCCCCGGCAGCTGAACGCCGATTCCGCCGCGCTGTTTACGATGTTTCGTAACGTGGCAGGCTCCGTCGGCATATCGCTTTCCACTGCGGCGATTACGGAGCGTTCACAGGCGCACAGCGCCTATCTGAGCTACCACACGTCGTCCTTTAACGAGCAGTTTCAGCAGGCGATACGCCATTCGGCAGAGGCGATACGTAATTTTACCAGCCTGGCGGGCGATCCGGCGGGCATTGCCACCGGTCAGATGTATAAAACGATGATTGCCCAGTCGCGCATTCTCGCCTACATCGACGTCTTTACGATTTTAAGCGTCGTGGCGCTGCTGTTGATTCCTTTTTGTTTACTGCTTTCGCCCATCAAGAGCGAAGGCGCCGCAGGAGCACATTAACATGTCCAGGAGAGTGATTTTTCAACCCGCCATCGCGCTTGCCTTGCTGGCGGCGGGCTGCGCCGTAGGGCCGGATTATCAGGGCGCAAAGCCCGTCACCCCCGGCGCGTTTGGTGAAACCACCCGCCAGAATCAAGCGGGCGTCGCCTCCCGAGCGCAGTCCACAGCCCCCGATCCCCGCTGGTGGCGCGCGTTTAACTCGCCGCAGTTGGACAGCCTGATTGAGCGCGCGATTGCCGGCAACCTGTCGCTGCAGCAAACGGTGCTGCGCATCGCCGGCGCGCGTGAACAAATTACCCAGGCGGGCGGTGCATTTTTCCCTGCGGTCAATGGCAACCTTCGCGCCACACGCCAGCAACTGGGGCTGAAGGGAGAGCTGAAATCGCATGATGTTTACGGCCAACTCGATGATGTCGACCCGCAAATCGCCGGCGCGCTGGGGCCGCTGACCCAGCCCATCAACCTTTATCAGGGTAGCTTCGACGCCCAGTGGGAGATTGACCTCTGGGGCCGGGTGCGGCGTCAGGTGGAGGCGGCGCAGGCGCAACAGCAGGCGGCGATTGAACAGCGCAACGACGCGCTGGTCTCGCTTGAAGCGGAAGTGGCCCGCGCCTGGCTACAGCTGCGCGGCGCGCAAAGCATCATCAACACATTGAACGCGCAAATCGCCTCGGCGCAGCAGACGCTGGAGCTGACCGAAAGCCGCCAGCGCGGCGGGCTTTCCCCGCAGCTGGACGTGGAGAATGCCCGCGCCCAGCTCGGCAATCTGCAGGCGCAGCTGCCGCAGTATCAGGCGCAGGCGCGCCAGGCGATGAACGGCCTGGCGGTGCTGCTCGGCAAGCCGCCGGGCGCGCTCGACAGCGAGCTGCAAAATGTGCAGCCGCTGCCAAAACTGCCAGAGATTGTGCCGGTCGGCGTGCCCTCCACGCTTGCGCGCCGTCGCCCCGACGTGCGTGAAGCGGAGGCGAACCTGCACGCCGCCACCGCGCAGATCGGCGTGTCGGTAGCGCAGCTTTTCCCGAGCCTTTCCCTTACCGGGCAGTTTGGCCTGCGCAACAGCGAAGCGGATTATCTGACTGACTGGAGCAGCCATTTCTACAGTTTCGGCCCGCAGCTTTCCATTCCCATTTTCCAGGGCGGACGGCTGGTCTCCAGCGTGAAGGTCGCCCGCGCCGAGCAGGGCGCCGCCGTGCTGCAGTATCGCCAGACGGTGCTGACCGCGCTTTCCGATGTGGAAAACGCGCTGGTGAGTTATCGCACCGACCAGCAGCGTGAAGCGGGGCTGAATAACACCATCGAAGCGTTGCAAACCGCTTTTGATTTGGCCAACGACAGCTATCGCAAGGGCATTGCGACCTTCCTTGACGTGCTCGACGCCCAGCGTCAGCTGGCGCAGGCTGAAGAGCAGCGCGCCCAGGCGCGGGTGCAGAGCAGCCTTGATTTAGTGGCGCTCTATAAAGCGCTTGGCGGCGGCTGGGAGCCTTACCAGAATGTGCGGTTGCCTGACTATGCTGTCTTTGGCGAAGCGCCGCGCGGTTAAGTTCAGAGGATTAGGCAAGAGATGAGCAGAAATTCATCCTCTCTGTTTTCACCAGGGCGTGTATAACGATAAGGGTTCCTGACATCGATTAACCGACGAGGGCTGTTCTATGCGTTATAACAAACTGGGTAATACCGGGCTGTTTGTCTCTGAACTCTGTCTTGGCACCATGACGTTCGGCGGCGAAGGTGAAAGTATGTGGGCCAAAATCGGCCAGCTGGGGCAGAGCGAGGCGGATAAGCTGGTCGGCAGCGCGCTGGATGCGGGCATTAACTTCATCGACACCGCGAATGTCTACTCGGAAGGACGCTCGGAAATCATTACCGGCCAGGCGCTGAAAAATCTTCAGGTGCCGCGGGAAAACGTGGTGGTCGCCACCAAAGTCTTTGGTGAAACCGGCACCGCAGGAGTTAATTCACGCGGTTCGTCGCGCTATCACATTATGAACAGCGTGAAAGAGAGCCTTCAGCGCCTGCAGCTTGATCATATCGATCTCTATCAACTGCACGGCTTCGACCCGGCCACGCCCATCGAGGAGACGCTTTACGCGCTGGATAACCTGGTGCGGCACGGCCACGTTCGCTATATCGGCGTTTCCAACTGGGCAGCCTGGCAAATCATGAAGGCGCTGGGCATTTCGCAGCGTCTCGGGCTTGAGCGCTTCGCCTCGCTTCAGGCTTACTACACCATAGCCGGGCGCGACCTTGAGCGCGAACTGGCGCCGATGCTGCAAAGCGAAGGGCTGGGATTAATGGTCTGGAGCCCGCTGGCGGGCGGTTTGCTGAGCGGCAAATACAGCCGTGAAGGCGAGGGCGAAGCCGGGTCGCGCCGCCTGAATTTCGACTTCCCGCCGGTCAATAAAGACCGCGCTTTCGACTGCGTGGACGTGATGCGCGCTATCGCCGACGCGCGAGGCGTATCGGTGGCGCAAATCGCGCTGGCCTGGCTGCTGCACCAGCCGGTGGTCAGCAGCGTGATCATTGGCGCCAAACGGCAGGAACAGCTCAGCGACAATATCGCCGCCACGGAGATTCATCTGAACGAAGACGAGCTTAACCAGCTCAACGCCGTCAGCGCGCTGCCGCCTGAATACCCCGGCTGGATGCTGGAGCGGCAGGGGGAATACCGCCGCAATCAGCTAACACCTTCCTGATTTTTCACCACACCCGCTCAGGCGGCGAGGGCAACCTCGCCGCCTTTTTTATGCTGCGCTTTTTCGACTCTGTTCACAAAATAGCCACGTGCTTTTTGTTTGACTTATCGTCATCGTCTATATGACTAGTCATATACTTTTAATGACTTTACATGACTATCGAGGAGAGCGAGCATGACGCAGAAACTGCCAGAAGGCTTTTTGTGGGGAAATTCCGTTTCCAGTATGCAGACCGAAGGTGCATGGGATGAAGAAGGAAAGGGGATGTCGGTGTACGACATCCGTGAAGCCAGCGAATTCGCGTCTGACTGGAAAGTCGCCACCGATTCCTATCATCGCTACGAAGAGGACTTCGACCTGATGCAGGATCTGGGCATGAACTGCTACCGCTTTCAGATAGCCTGGAGCCGGGTCTGCCCGGAGGGCGACGGCGAGTTCAACCCGCAGGGCATCGCTTTTTATGAACGTTTTATTGACGGCCTGCTGGCGCGCGGCATCGAACCGATGATCTGCCTCTATCACTTTGATATGCCGCTGGCGCTGGCGCGCAAATACAACGGCTTTACCGACCGCAAGGTTATGGAGGCCTTTGTGCGCTACGGGCGCAAGATGATCGACTGCTTCGGCGACCGGGTGACCTACTGGCTTACCTTCAACGAACAGAATATCTATCACATGCCCGAGGCGTTTAAGGTGGCGGGCTATTTAAGCGGCGAAAAGACGCTGCGCGAGCTTTATCAAATTCAGCATCACGTGATGATGGCGCATTGCCATCTCACCCATTATCTGCACGAGAACTATCCAGGCAAGCTCATGGGCGGCATGCTGGCGCACCAGCTTGTCTACCCGGCGACCTGCAAACCGCGGGATGTTTTCTGCGCCCAGCAGTATGACGAATTTCTCAATCAGAACCTGCTGCGCGCCTTTGCAGGCCAGGGCTACAGCCCGGCGGTCATGGCGGTAGCGGCGCGGGAAGGGTTTCAGGATATCTTCCGCGAAGAGGATCTGGCGCGGCTGGAGCAGATGAAAAACGACTTTATGGCCTTCAGCTACTATGCCAGCAAAACCCTCGACAGCGACGCCATCCCGCACGACGCGCCGGTTAACGACTACCTGCTGTACGGCGATAAGCCGAATCCCTACCTGAAGGCGACGGAATGGAACTGGCAGATAGACCCGCTCGGCTTTCGCACCATCATCACCCGCTATTACAACGACTGGCGGCTGCCGGTCTTCCCTATCGAAAATGGCATTGGCGTCATTGAATCATGGGATGGCGTCAACCCTGTCGAAGACAGCTACCGCATCGCCTACCACCGCGACCACATTCAGGCGATGAAAGAGGCCATTTTCAGCGATGGCGCGCAGGTGCTGGGCTATCTCGGATGGGGGCTTATCGACATCCTTAGTTCGCAGGGCGATATGCGCAAGCGCTACGGCGTGGTCTATGTGAACCGGGAAAACCACGACCTCAAAGATCTTAAACGGGTGCCAAAAAAGAGCTACGCGTGGCTGAAACAGGCGATTCGCAGCAACGGCGAGGCGTTGTAACGGGCGAGCGGGCGGTAAGCGGCTGATTAACAGGGGGAGCTTGATAATGTCTGAAGCAAACATAACACCGAAGATGCAGTCCTTTGTCGACAGGTTCGTCGACTATTCCGCCCGCCTCGCCGGACAGGTGCATTTGCGTTCGCTGCGGGACGCCTTCGCCATGGTGATGCCGGTCTTTATCCTGGCCGGCCTGGCGGTGCTTATCAATAACGTGGTCTTTCCCTGGGTGCTGGAGGGCGAAACGCTGGCGCGCTTTAAAATCTGGGGCGAAGCGATTATCAATGGCACGCTGAATATCGCCGCGCTGCTGATAGCGCCAATGATCGCCTGGGCGCTGGCGCGCAACCGCAATTTCGATAACCCGGTTTCGGCAGTGGTGATCGCACTGTGCAGCTTTATTATCATGATGCCCATGCGGCTTGAGCTGGTGCCGGAGGGCGGCGAGCGCGCGGTGCGCGTGACTCAGGCGCTCTCCTACGCCAATATAGGCTCGACCGGTATTTTCGCCGGCGTGCTGATTGGCCTGGTGGCTACCGAGCTGTTTATCCGCATCTCAGGCATCAAAGCGCTGGATATTTCGCTGGGAGAGAACGTGCCGCCCGCGGTGAGCAAATCGTTTTCGGCGCTGCTGCCGACTATCCTCACGCTGTCGAGCTTCGCCGTTATCGCAGCGCTGCTGGCCGCCGTGCTGCATACCGATCTCATTCATCTCATCACCACGCTTATCCAGCAGCCGCTGCGGCTGGTGAACACCAGCCTGCCCGGCACGCTCTTTATTTACAGCTTCGGCAATTTCCTGTTTACGCTTGGCATTCACCAGTCGGTGGTCAACAGCGTGGTGCTGGAGCCGTTTCTGCTCATCAATACCAACGAGAATATGCTGGCCTTCGCCAACGGGCAGCCCATTCCGCATATCATCAACAACATCTTTGTGCCGACATTCGGCATGATTGGCGGCACCGGCAGCACGCTGTCGCTGCTTATCGCCATCTTTATCTTCGCCCGGCAGAAATCGTCGAAGCAGGTGGCGCGGCTCGCCATTTCGCCCGGACTGTTCAATATCAACGAACCGGTCATTTTCGGCCTGCCGATTGTCTTCAACCTGCCGCTGATGATCCCGTTCGTGCTGCTGCCCGCCATCGGTATTTTCTTCGCCTGGGCTTGCACCAGCCTCGGTCTGATGTCGCGTTGCGTGGTGATGATCCCCTGGACCACGCCGCCGGTGCTCAGCGCCTGGCTCGCGACCGCCGGGGACTGGCGGGCGGTGGTGGTTCAGTTGATCATCATCGTCTTTGGTGTATTCTTCTACCTGCCTTTCCTCAAAGTTGCCGAGCGAGTGGCTTTAAAAAACAGTGGGATAGCGGAATAATCAGCACAACAAAAGGAACGGCGGATGGCGGCGAAATACATCACTATCGCGCGGGAAATCAAAAAGCGCATCATGAGCCAGCAGTACCCAGCCCACCTGCCGCTGCCTGACCAGTTCGCGCTGGCGCAGGAGTTCAACACCAGCCGGATGACCATTCAACAGGCGATGCGCCAGTTAATCGTCGAAGGCCTGGTCTATACGCGCCAGGGGCTCGGCACCTTTATCCGCAAGAATTTTCTGCAACTCTCGCAATGGGATCTGCCGGGCAGCGACTATTTCGGCGCCACCAAAACCTGGGAGAATGTCGGCACCGTCACAAGCCAGGTGATTAAGTTCGAGCTGCGCTTTCCGGACGAAAAAGAGCAGGCGTCGCTGCTGATTGACGCCGACGCGCCGGTCTATGACTTTATCCGCCTGCGCCTGCTGGATGGCGAGCCGGTGTCGCTGGAGTTCACGCTGATGCCGGTGCAGCTGGTGCCAGGACTTAACAAAAGCCATCTCGAAAGCTCGGTGTTCCGCTATGTACAGGAGACGCTGGCTCTAAAGCTGATGGGCTCCTGGCGAGTGGTGCGGGCGTTAAAACCCAATGAACAGGATCAGCGCTACCTCAATTGCGAACCCGGCGACCCGGTGCTGGAGGTTGAGCAGGTGGTCTATCTGGATGACGGCACGCCGCTGGAATATGCGCACTGCCATTACCGCTACGACCACGGCGGCATTATTGTGGTGAACCACGGATAAAAAAACGGCGGGTTATGCACCCGCCGTTTTCATTAATGCGTATCGGTAAGCTTAGTTCAGACGCACCGGCATACCGGAGCGGTTCTGGATAGCCTGCTCAACGACGTTCTGATCGACGTCAGACTGGCTGGCGACGTTTTGCACCGCGCTGGTCAGCGTAACAGGCACAACTTCGTTGTTGTTGATCTGATCTTCGCTGGTGGAGAGCGGGTTGTGCACCTCAATGTAACGGCTGCCGTCCGGCTCAGTGGTTGCTTTTACCGGCTCGTTGATAAACTGCACGCGGGTGCCGACCGGCACGTTTTCAAACAGGAACTTGATGTCGTCGTTACGCAGACGCACGCAGCCGTGGCTCACGCGCAGGCCGATACCAAAGTTGGCGTTAGTGCCGTGAATCGCGTACAGGCGGCCGATGTAAAGCGCGTACAGGCCCATCGGGTTATCCGGACCCGCCGGTACGACGGCTGGCAGCGGTTCGCCCGCAGCGGCGTATTCCGCATGCATTTTGGCCGTCGGCGTCCAGGTCGGGCCCGCTTTCTTGCGCTCCACCTTGGTCACCCAGTTCATCGGGGTATCTTTACCCAGCTGGCCGATACCGATTGGCAGGACGATGACCGTATTCGTATCTTTCGGATAGTAGTAGAGGCGCATCTCGGCGCTGTTAATCACAATGCCTTCGTGCGGGGTATCCGGCAGGATCAGCTGCTGCGGAATATTAAGGATAGTACCGGCTTTCGGCAGGTACGGGTCCACGCCCGGGTTGGCTTCCAGCATGTTGGAGAGGCCCAACTGATACTGCGCGGCGAAATCTTCGAGCGGCAGCGTATTGCCTTCAGGAATGGTAATAATCTGGTTTTGACCAACCAGGCGGCTGCCGTCCGTTGGTAAAGGATAAGTCACGGCAGCGGCGGTTTTGCAAAAACCGACAACAGCAAAAGCTGCCACTAAAAGCGTACGTAATTTCATATTCATCTTATGCGAAGTTGTGTGCCAGACTGGCCGTGTATTAAAGGGACAAACCGATACGGGAGCGCATTATATGTGCATTCTCCCCCCCTGGGAATTCAGATGTGTATGAAATCACATTTTTTTCCCTCGTTTACATTTTAGCCGCCTCATTCACCGGGCGAATTAAATTAGGAGTTGTGGCATACTGCGGGGTTTATCACACTTTTTCGCAGGACAATCCCGTGTTAGTTACCAGCAACGTCACCATGCAGTTCGGCAGTAAGCCGCTGTTTGAAAACATTTCCGTCAAATTTGGCGGCGGCAACCGTTACGGCCTGATTGGCGCTAACGGGAGCGGCAAGTCCACCTTTATGAAAATTCTCGGCGGCGATCTCCAGCCTTCCGCCGGTAATGTTTCCCTCGACCCAAACGAGCGCATCGGTAAGCTGCGCCAGGATCAGTTCGCCTTTGAGCAGTACACCGTGCTGGATACCGTGATAATGGGCCACGCCGAGCTGTGGGAAGTGAAGCAGGAGCGCGACCGCATTTACGGCCTTGCGGAAATGAGCGAGGAAGATGGCTACAAAGTGGCCGACCTTGAAGTGCAGTATGGCGAGATGGACGGTTACTCCGCAGAAGCCCGCGCGGGCGAACTGCTGCTTGGCGTGGGCATTCCGCTGGAGCAGCATTACGGGCCGATGAGCGAAGTGGCGCCAGGCTGGAAGCTGCGCGTGCTGCTGGCGCAGGCGCTCTTCTCCAACCCCGATATCCTGCTGCTTGACGAACCGACCAACAACCTGGACATCGACACCATCCGTTGGCTGGAGCAGACGCTGAACGAGCGTGAAAGCACCATGATAATCATTTCGCACGACCGTCACTTCCTGAACATGGTCTGCACCCATATGGCGGATCTCGATTACGGCGAGCTGCGTGTTTACCCGGGCAACTACGACGAATACATGACGGCGGCGACCCAGGCGCGCGAACGTCTGCTGGCGGATAACGCCAAGAAGAAAGCGCAGATTGCCGACCTGCAATCCTTCGTTAGCCGCTTTAGCGCCAACGCCTCCAAGTCCCGTCAGGCGACCTCCCGCGCCCGTCAGATTGATAAAATCAAGCTGGAAGAGGTAAAAGCCTCCAGCCGTCAGAACCCGTTTATCCGCTTCGAGCAGGACAAGAAGCTGTTCCGTAACGCGCTGGAAGTGGAAGCGCTGACCAAAGGCTTCGACAACGGCCCGCTGTTTAAACATGTCGGCCTGCTGCTGGAAGTGGGCGAGAAAATGGCCATTCTGGGCGCTAACGGCGTGGGTAAATCGACCCTGTTAAAAACGCTGGTAGGCGAACTGCAGCCGGACAACGGCGCCGTAAAATGGTCTGAAAACGCGCAGATTGGCTACTACGCCCAGGATCATGAATATGAGTTCGAAAATGACCTCACCGTATTCGACTGGATGAGCCAGTGGAAGCAGGAAGGGGACGACGAGCAAGCGGTGCGCAGCATTCTGGGACGTTTGCTCTTCAGCCAGGACGACATTAAAAAGCCGGCGAAAGTGCTCTCCGGCGGCGAGAAAGGCCGTATGCTGTTCGGCAAGCTCATGATGCAAAAACCGAACATCCTGATCATGGACGAACCGACCAACCACCTCGATATGGAATCTATCGAGTCGCTCAACGCCGCGCTGGAAATGTATCAGGGCACGCTGATCTTCGTCTCTCACGACCGCGAGTTTGTCAGCTCGCTGGCCACCCGCGTACTGGAAATTACGCCAGAGCGCGTAGTGGATTTCTCCGGTGGGTACGAAGATTACCTGCGCAGCAAAGGCATCGAATAACTTTCCCGTCGTCTTTCGCGCCGCAGCGGCGTTGGCAGCGCCTGCGCACCCCGGTCACTTACCAGAGTAAGCTCCCGGGGATTTGCAGGCTTGCCGCCTTGCCGCAACGCGAAATCCATAGGGAAAGCGGTGGAGAGCGGCATCGAATAACTTTCCCGTCGTCTTTCGCGCCGCAGCGGCGTTGGCAGCGGCTGCGCACCCCGGTCACTTACCTGAGTAAGCTCCCGGGGATTTGCAGGCTTGCCGCAGCGGCGTTGGCGCTTCAGATGAGGGGCGCGCGCTGGTTTTCTCCCTCTCCTCTGTGGGGTGAGGGGCCGGGACGAAAAAACGCGTCAGATTACAGCGCCCAGGCATCCGTCTCTTCGCCGTTAATCACCAGGTGGCGCGTTTCGCCGGGCGGCAGCGTGACGTGAAGTTCGCGCCACGCCGGGCGGTAGTCGCCGGTGGCGGAGAGCGTCAGATGAATTTCATCGGCGCTGCATTTCATCCGCCAGTTCACCCACAGCGCATTGCCTTCTTTATATCCCCAGGATTCGCCGTCGTCTTCAAACAGCTGGCCGCTTGCTTCGCCTGCGCCTTTCAGCGGGAAAAGGGTTAACGCACGCTGGTCGTCGCGCTGCGCATCGACATGATGCAGGCGGGAAGAGAGTGGCAGGCCCGCGCCCGCACGCACCAGCAGCGGCAGGGTTTCCAGCGGCGCGTTAAGCGTCACCCACTGACCGCCGGAATACCAGGCGCCGGTGTAAAAGTCATACCAGCCCGCGGCGTTATCCGGCAACCAGAGCTTACGCTCGCGCTGACCGGGTTCCACCACGCTTGCCACCAGCAGATCGCGCCCCAGCATAAACTCGTCGCATTCAGCGAAGGTTTGCGGGTCATGCTCGTGATCGAGGAACGTCGGGCGCAGCATCGGCTCGTCGTCGGCGTGCGCCTGCCACAGCAGCGTATAAAGGTAAGGCAGCAGCCGGTAGCGCAGTTCAATCGCCGCGCGGATGGCAGGCGTCGCCGCCGGGTACATCCACGGCTCGTTAACCGTCTGGTCGTCGTTCCAGGAGTGAATGGTGAAACGCGGATGCATAACACCGTTTTGCACCCAGCGCACGAACAGCTCCGCGTCCGGCTTATCGCCTGAAAAACCGCCCACGTCGTGACCTACGTTGTAAAGCCCGGAAAGGCTCATCCCTACGCCCATGCGGATGTTATAGCGCAGCGTGTCCCAGTTGGTGCGGTTGTCGCCGCTCCAGGTCTGCACATAGCGCTGCATGCCCGCACAGCCGGAGCGGGAAATCAGATAGGGGCGTTTTTCCGGCGCGAAACGCTGCTGCGCTTCCATCGAGGCGCGCATCATCAACAGCGGCATTACCGGACGAATATGCTTAATGGCGATGGGAGAGCCAAAGCCATGGCAGCGCGCTTCGCCGTCCCACACTTCATATTCGTTGTTATCGTTCCAGGTTGAATCAATGCCCATCTCAAGCAGTTGGGTCGTTACCCCTTCCTGCCACCAGGCGATCGCCGCCGGGTTGGTGAAATCGAGGTGCGAACCTTCATCGTCCCAGAAGCTTGAGCGCTCCGGCGCGTCGCTTTCGGAATCGCGAATAAACAGCCCCTTGTTCGCCACCTCGTGATAGCGCGGATGGTCCTGCAACAGGCATGGCTTGATATTGGCGGCAAGCTTTAGCCCCGCTTCGTGAAACGCGCCGCTCATCGCTTTCGGCTGCGGCACTTTGTCATAGTTCCAGTTAAAGACGTAACGCTTGTTGTTGATGGAGGTATAGCCTGAGGAGAGCTGGAATGAATCGCACGGAATCGCATGCTCCTCGCACAGGCGAATAAAGTTCATCAGCTGGTTCTGCGCATCCGGCGCGTCGGTGTAGTGCATCGTTGAGCCGCTGTAGCCAAGGCTCCATTTTGGCCCGAAGAAGGTTTTGCCGGTGAGGCGGACGAACGCTTTCGTCACATCCAGCACGCGCGGGCCGACGAACAGGTAATAGTCGATATCGCCCGCTTCCGCCTGCCAGCGGCGATAGGGCTGGTGGTAGTTATCAATTTCATTGCCGAGGTCAAGCCAGCAGCTGCTCAGGTTGTCATAAAAGAGGCCGAAGCTGACGTCATCACGGCGCGTAATGGTGAAGGGAATGTGCTTATAGAGCGGGTCGGTGCTCGCCGCGTTGTAGCCCATCGCATCCAGATTACGCATTTCGTAACGCTTGCCGGTGCGCTCAAGCGGCCCGGCCTTTTCGCCAAGCCCGTAAAAGCGGTCCGTTTTTTGACGATGCTGGTAGTGCGCCACACCGTCGCCATGCGCGTTCAGCAGGTAGGCGCTGGTGCGCCGGTCGGCGGTCAGGAATTGCCAGTCACCCGCCTCGTCGCGGTAGTGCCACTCAAGCCACAGCGGCTGATGCACCGTCACGCGAAGCTTATCGGTAGCGATAACCAATCGCTCCGGCGTCTCTTCCAGCGTAAAGCCAGGCAGGCTGAAGCCCGCAACGCTTTCCCGTTCGCGTCCTTCCCAGGGCACATCATTTTGCGGGGCGATGCTCCAGGTGCGGTTAAGGGCGAGTTCGCCGCGGCGTTTGACCAGCACGCGGAACATTCCGTGCTCCAGCACATAGAGGCAAAGCCGATGTTCTCCATCCACCGTTAACTCGACGTGGTGCTTGTCTGACTGCGTTAATGTCCAGTGTTTGAGCGTTTTCATCTTAACTATCCATTTCAGGCGCGTTTTGCGCGGCGTTCAGCAATAAAAGCGATAAGGAAGAAGGCGCCAATCAGGTCGAAGAAGCCCATGGCGATAAAGAGCGGGTTAAAGCCGATTTTGTCGGCGGTAACGCCGATAATCAGCGAGAAAATAAAGCTGGCTATCCACGCGCAGGAGCCGCGCATGCCGTTCACCGTCGCCATCTGGCCCTTATCGAACGACTCCACCACCAGCGCGCTCAGCATGCAGGAGATAATCTGGTGGCCGAAACCGCCGATGGAGATAAGCACAATGGTGATATACGGGTCGCGGGTGAGGGTGACAATCGCCAGCGAGATCATCAGGAACGCGCCCGTCACGGAGCTTGCCACTACCGAGTTAACCCGGGTGCAGCCAAACCAGCGTACGTAAAGCTTTGTCAGATAGCCGCTGGCGACAGAGCCCAGGTCGGCGGCGAGGAAGGGCAGCCAGGCGAACATGGCGATTTGCTTGAGATCCATGCCGTGCTCTTTGGCAAGATAAAGCGGCACCCAGAAGCTCATCACCGCCCAGGCGGGTTCCGCCATAAACGCCGGGATAGCGATGCCGTAGAAGCGCTTGTTTTTCGACACGGTTTTCAGCGCGGTGAAGAACGGCAGTTTCACCGCCGGCGGCTCGTTGTCCTGCTTAATAAAGGCCAGCTCTTCTTTGCCAAGACGAGGGTGCTGCTCGGGGTTGTGGTAAAAGAGCCACCACAAAATCACCCAGCCCAGCGCCAGAATGCCGGTGAAAAGGAACGCGCCCTGCCAGCCGAAGGTGGCGTGCGCGAAGTAGATAATCGGCGGCGCGAGCATCGCGCCGATGGAAAAGCCGACGCCAGCCCAGCCGGCCGCCACCGGACGCTCTTTTTTCGGGAACCATTCGCCCAGCGTTTTGGCGTTAGCCGGGGTGGCTGCGGCTTCCGCGCCGCCCATCAAAAAGCGCAGAATGGCCAGATGCAGCCAGCTTCCCGCGCCGGCGTGAAGAATGCACATCAGCGCCCAGAGCGAGGCGCAAATCAGAAAGCCGAGCTTGAGGCCGATAACGTCGATAAGCCAGCCGCACAGCGGTTGGAAAACGGTATAGGCGAGCTGGAACGCGCCGACTATCCAGGAATATTGTTCGGTAGTAATGCCGAGGCTGGTTTTCAGCTCCGGCGCCAGAATGCCCAGCGAGTTGCGGGTAATGTAGTTAACGGTAACGCCCATTAAAAACAGCACCAACACCCACCAGCGCAGGTTGCGGATGACGCGTTTGCTTTTCACCGCCGTCATCTCCTGATTAATACCTTGACTCATCTCTCTCTCCACGTTCGGTTGGCGTTGGCGTACCTGTTCGGACTGTGCGCCTTCGCCCTGGCGGCAAAGGCGGCAGAGATTTAGTTATCTCTTTGAATCAACGCGGTTTTATGTAGGGTTAAACGAAAAGTGGCGCGACAAAAAGCGGGTCACGATTTGAGAGTAGGGGAAGGGCTGGAATGGTAGTAGTGTAATTTATGCAAAAATTCTCATAAACTCTTTCTGTCGCTGAAATGAGTGACTTCATGGCCCACTATCACAGGCTTTTTCGCTCATGAAAATTTATTCATTTCACAACTGGAGATGGATCACAAAATGAGTAAAAAGTTAAAAATCGCCGAAATCGCGGCGCAAACCGGGCTTTCTGTCAGCACCGTTTCGCGCGTGCTGGCAGGCAAAGCCAACACCAGTGAAAAAGCGCGGCTCAAGGTGCGCGCCTGCGCCGCGCAGCTTGGGGTGATGGACGACATGGCCGCAGGCAGAATGTTGCTCAACAGCCTGGTGGTGTTCGCGCCGCAGCGCGCTTTTGATGAACGCTCCGACATCTTTTACCACCGCGTTATCCAGCGCATCAGCAGCGCGCTGGACGCGTATGAAGTCCGGCTGCGCTACTGCGCTCTGGAGGAGAATGACAGCGACGCCAACCTGTTTCTGGCCCGCATGAACGAAGCGGAAACCGAGGCGGCTATCCTGCTGGGCATTGACGATCCGCATATTCACGATCTGGCCGCCGACCTTGGTAAGCCCTGCGTGTTAATTAACAGCCGCGACAGCCGGATGCGCCTGCCCGCGGTGGCGCCGGATCACCGTCTGATTGGCGAATTCGCCGCGCGTTATCTGTTTGAAATGGGCCACCGGGAGGTGGTGAATCTGCTTTGCCTGCGCCGTTACACCATGGAGCTTCGCCTGGCGGGCATCCGGGATGCCTGGGAGGCGCACAATCTGCGCTTCGATGAAGAGCGGAACCTCATTGCCGCGCAAAGCTTCAGCGCCAAAGAGAGCGAAGCGCTGGTGGCGGAGTATCTCTCGACCCTTGCCGGGCCGTTGCCCAGCGCGCTGCTGGTGGGGGGCGATTTTATGGCGCAGGGAGCGGTGAACGCCCTGCAAAAAGCGGGGCTGCGGGTGCCGCAGGACATCTCAGTGATGAGCATTGACGGTTTTAACCTCGCGGCGATTCAGGATGTGCCGCTGACGGCGGTGCATGTGCCGCGCGACGAACTGGGAGAAGAAGCGGTGCGAATGTTGCAGCATCGGCTGGTTCGCCCGCAAGCGGCCTGCGGCACGCTGTTGCTGAACGGCACGCTGGTGGTGCGCGACTCGGTTCGCCGCATCCGCCCCGGCAAGGGCCACACCGCAGTGCAACGCGACGGTCTCTATGATTAAGCCCATAAAAAAACCGCCACGGGGGCGGTTTTCGCGCCTGGCCGGATAAGCGCTTCGGCCAGGCGCGCGATAAGCATGCCTGATACTCTTTTACTGCCCGCCGCACACCTCGCAGGCGGGGTTGCGGGGCAGCTTCATCTCCCGGAACTGGCAGCGCAGGGCATCGTACATCACCATTTTTCCCCGGCACGGCTCGCCGTACTGCGCCAGTACTTTAATGGCTTCCATCGCCTGCAACGAGCCGATAATCCCCACCAGCGGCGCCATGACGCCCGCTTCCACGCAGGTCAGGGCGTTTTCGCCAAACAGGCGGCTCAGGCAGCGATAGCAGGGCTCATCAGGTTGATAAGTGAAAACGCTTATCTGCCCCTCCATGCGGATAGCTGCGCCCGAAACCAGCGGCACCTTATGGGTAAAGCAACCCTGGTTTAGCTGATTGCGCACCGCCACGTTGTCGGTGCAGTCGAGCACCAAATCGTGGCGGGCGATAAGCTCGCCGAGCGCCGCGTCATCCAGCATGGCGTTAACCGTTTCAATGGCGACGTGCGGATTGATAGCTTCCAGCATGGCGCGGGCAGAATCCACTTTCGGCGTACCGACAGCGGCGTCGCGGTGCAAAATCTGGCGCTGCAAATTGGAGAGAGCCACGGTGTCGAAATCCAGCAGCGTGAGATGGCCCACGCCCGCCGCGGCAAGGTAAGGCGCGGCGGCGCAGCCGAGCCCGCCCAGCCCCACCACCAGCACCCGCGCCGCTTTCAGCCGCTCCTGGCCGTCAAAGTCGAAGCCGCGCAGGATAATCTGCCGGTTATAGCGCAGCATTTCAGCGTCGGTCAGCGCTTCCACGGTTAGCCTCCGAACAGGTGGTTGAAGAACTCGACATCCACCCACTCGCCGGGCTCGACATTGCCGCGCTCGCGCTCCAGCACCACAAAACAGTTGCCCTGGCTGAAAGAGCTAAAAATGTGCGAGCCCTGATGGCCGGTGGTCACCACTTCCGGCTGGCCGTCCTTGCCGGTGCGCAGCACGCCGCGCTGAAAGTCGAGGCGGCCTGGCGATTTTTTAAAGCGACCGCCTGCGCGCACCTTCAGACGACGCGGCGCAACCGGCTCAGCGCCGGACAGCGTCAGCAGCAGCGGCTGCACCAGCTGATAAAAGGTGAGGGCGGCGGAAACCGGATTGCCCGGCAGGCCGCAGAACCAGCTGTGCGGCAGACGGCCAAAGGCGAAGGGCTTGCCCGGTTTGATGGCAAGCTTCCAGAAGCCGATTTCGCCCAGTTCCTCCAGCAGGGTTTTGGTGTAATCCGCTTCGCCCACCGAAACGCCGCCGGAACTTATCACCACATCCGCCTGACGGTCCGCCTCGATAAACGCTTCGCGAAGCGCCGCCGGGTCGTCGCGGATAATGCCAAGGTTAATCACCTCGCAGCCGAGCTGTTCGAGCATCAGATGCACCGCCAGGCGGTTGGTATCGTAAATCTCTCCTTCACCCAGCGGTTCACCCGGCAGGCGCAGCTCGTCGCCGGTGGAGAAGACCGCCACGCGAATTTTTCGCACGACCTCTACGGCGGCGATACCCAGCGAGGCGAGAATGGGCACCTGCGCTACGCTCATTTTCTGGCCCGCTTTTAACACCACCGCATTTTTCGCGATGTCTTCCCCGCGCAGACGGATATTCTGTCCGGCGCGAACCGCTGCGCTGAAGCGCACGCCCGCCTCTGTAACCTCGGCGTCTTCCTGCATCACTATCGCCTCGCAGCCCGCAGGCACAGGCGCGCCGGTCATGATGCGGATAACGCTGCCCGCGGGCCATTCGCCGCGAAACGGCTGGCCGGCGAACGCCTTGCCCGCCACGGGCAGCGGTTTTTCCAGCGCAAGATCGGCTAAGCGCACGGCGTAGCCGTCCATGGCGGAGTTATCAAACCCCGGCACGTCGAGGGGCGAAGTAATATCGCGCGCCAGCACGCGGCCGAAGCAGTGCAGCAGCGGCAACGTTTCGGATTCGGTAAGAGGGGAAAGACGCGACAGCATCTTTTCAAGGGCGACGTCGAGCGCCATCAGTCCGGCGGTAGGTTCCATCTTATTACTCCTGCGCGGGAAAAAGGAAAGCGCCCATTATGGCAGAAAGGGTAAGAGATAGGCAGGTGTCGCGTTGTGAGCCGCGCGCGGGCTTTACATCACATTGGCCTCTTTCTATATTCAAATTTCATATTAAGTCGCGGCAACGATAATGATATTTATAAAAAAAGTACGGCCGTGTCACAAAATCAGAGCGATGGATCAATGGCTAAAGCGGTAATCGCCATACATGGCGGGGCAGGGGCCCTTGCCCGGGCGCAAATGAGCCCAGGGCAAGAGCAACGGTATATTGAGGCGCTCTCAGGCGTCATCGAGGCGGGGCAGGCGATACTGGCGCAAGGCGGCAGTGCGCTGGATGCGGTGACCGAAGCGGTGCGGCTGCTCGAAGAGTGCCCGCTGTTTAACGCGGGTATCGGTGCGGTCTTTACCCGCGCAGGGACGCATGAGCTGGACGCCTGCGTCATGGACGGTCATACCCTGAAAGCGGGCGCGGTGGCGGGCGTAAGCCGCCTGCGCAATCCGGTGCTGGCCGCTCGCCTGGTGATGGAGCAAAGCCCTCACGTTTTGCTGATTGGCGAGGGCGCGGAGCAGTTTGCCTTTGACCATGGCGTTACGCCCGTCTCGCCTTCGATTTTCTCCACCCCTGAACGCCGGGAGCAGCTTGAGCGCGCCAAAGCGCAGGACCAGACGCTGCTCGATCACGATGGCGGTCCGCTGGATGAAGAGCAGAAGTTCGGCACCGTCGGCGCCGTGGCGCTCGATGAGCATGGCAATCTGGCGGCGGCCACCTCCACTGGCGGCATGACGAATAAACTGCCAGGCCGGGTAGGCGACTCTCCGCTGCCTGGCGCGGGCTGTTACGCCAATAACGCCAGCGTCGCGGTTTCCGCCACCGGTACGGGTGAAACCTTCATCCGAACGCTTGCGGCTTACGATATTGCCGCGCTAATGGAGTACGCCGGGCTGAGCCTGCAACAGGCGAGCGAGCGGGTGGTGATGGAGAAGCTGCCCGCCCTTGGCGGCAGCGGCGGCATTATTGCTATCGACCGGGAAGGCAACGTGGCGATGCCCTTCAATAGCGAAGGGATGTATCGCGGTTTTGGTTACGTGGGCGATGCGCCCTGCGTTGGGATCTATCGCGAATAAGGAGTTCCGGTGCCATACAGTCACGCATTGCCTGAAGATCAGGTGCTCTCGGTTACCGGTTTAACGGTACGTTTTCGCCAGCAGGAGCAGGTTACCGACGCGGTGCGCCAGCTCTCTTTCGACCTGCGGCGCGGCGAAACGCTCGCCATCGTTGGCGAATCCGGCTCCGGCAAATCGGTTACCGCGCTTTCGCTGATGCGCCTTATCGAACAGGCAGGCGGAGAGACGCAGAGCGAGCGCTTACTGCTGCGCCGTCGTAATAAACAGGTTATCGATCTGCGCGAAATGAGCCAGTCGCAAATGCGCTCGGTGCGCGGCGCTGACATGGCGATGATTTTTCAGGAGCCGATGACCTCGTTAAACCCGGTTTTTCCGGTGGGCGAGCAGATAGCCGAGTCTATCCGCCTGCATCAGGGATTCAGCCGCGAGAAAGCGCTGCGGGAGGCGAAACGCATGCTGGAGCTGGTGCGCATTCCCGAAGCGGAAAGCATTCTTGAGCGCTACCCGCATCAGCTGTCAGGCGGCATGCGCCAGCGGGTCATGATAGCCATGGCGCTCTCCTGCCGCCCGGCGGTGCTGATAGCCGATGAGCCGACCACGGCGCTGGATGTCACTATCCAGGCGCAAATCCTCCAGCTTATTCGGGTTTTGCAGGAAGAGATGGCGATGGGGGTGATTTTTATCACCCACGATATGGGCGTGGTGGCGAATATGGCCGACCGCGTGCTGGTTATGTATCAGGGCGAAGCGGTGGAAACCGGCAGCGTGCGGGACATTTTCAGCGCCCCCCAGCACCCCTATACCAAAAAGCTGCTGGCGGCGGTGCCGCGCCTTGGCGCCATGAATGGCACCGACCTGCCGCAAAAATTCCCACAGGATTTTCGCGAGCGCGCAGGCATTGCACTGCCTGAAAGCGCGCAGGATACGGTATTGCCCGACAGCGGCCCCATTCTGCAGGTGCGGGAGCTGGTGGCCCGCTTCCCGGTGCGCAGCGGCATTCTCAACCGCGTGAAAAGCGAAGTGCATGCGGTGGAAAAAGTCAGCTTTGATCTCTGGCCGGGCGAAACGCTCTCGCTGGTGGGGGAGTCGGGCTGCGGTAAATCCACTACCGGGCGCGCGCTGCTGCGGCTGGTGGAAACCCAGGGCGGCAGCGTCACCTTTGCCGGCAAGCGTATCGATACGCTGCCCCAGAGCGCCCTGCAGCCGGTGCGTCGCGATATCCAGATTATCTTTCAGGATCCTTACGCTTCGCTCGACCCGCGCCTGACTGTGGGCTATTCCATTATGGAGCCGCTGCTGGTGCACAAGATGATGGGCAACGAGGCGGCGCAGCAGCGCGTGGCCTGGCTGCTGGAGCGCGTTGGCCTGAAGCCCGAGCACGCCTGGCGCTATCCCCACGAGTTTTCCGGCGGTCAGCGGCAGCGTATTTGTATCGCCCGGGCGCTGGCGCTGAACCCGAAAGTGGTGATCGCCGACGAGTCCGTTTCCGCGCTCGATGTCTCTATCCGCGCGCAGATTATCAATCTGCTGCTCGACTTACAGCGGGAATTCGGCATCGCCTTTTTATTCATTTCGCACGATATGGCTGTTGTTGAGCGCATCAGCCATCGGGTGGCGGTGATGTACCTTGGGCAAATTGTGGAGATAGGGCCGCGTCGGGCGGTGTTCGAAAACCCACAGCACCCCTACACCCGCAAGTTGATGGCGGCGGTGCCCGTCGCCGACCCGGATCATCCGCGCCGCCAGCCGGTGCTGCTGTCCGATGAGATCCCAAGCGCCACCCGCAAGCGCGGCGACGAGCCGTTTGTCGCGCCGCTGGTGGCGGTAGGGCCGGGCCATTTTGTGGCGCGTCACGCGATTGGCGGCGCTTCGCACCACTATTAATTCATCAAGGCAGGGACAATAAGGAGAATAACAATATGACTCAACACACAACGCGTAAATGGCTCGCCGCCGTGGGCGTCGCTTCTGCGCTGGCCGCCGCGCCCGCCTTCGCCGCTAAAGATGTGGTGGTGGCGGTCGCTTCGAACTTCACAACGCTCGACCCGTACGACGCGAACGATACGCTGTCGCAGGCGGTGGCGAAGTCGTTCTACCAGGGGTTATTTGGTCTTGATAAAGACATGAAGCTGCAGAACGTGCTGGCGGAAAGTTATACCGTCTCTGACGACGGCCTCGTTTATACCATCAAGCTGCGTTCCGGCGTGAAGTTCCAGGACGGCAGCGCGTTTGATGCCGCAGCGGTGAAGGCGAATCTTGACCGCGCCAGCAACCCGGATAACCACCTTAAGCGCTACAACCTTTATAAAAACATCGCCAGCACCGAGGCGCTGGACCCGAGTACCGTAAAAATCACCTTAAAACAGCCGTTCTCCGCCTTTATCAACATTCTGGCGCATCCGGCCACGGCGATGATCTCGCCCGCCGCACTGCAAAAATATGGCAAGGAGATTGGTTTTCACCCGGTAGGAACCGGCCCGTATGAGCTGGTGACCTGGAACCAGACGGATTTCGTGAAGGTGAAGAAATTCGCCGGCTACTGGCAGCAGGGGCTGCCGAAACTAGACTCCATCACCTGGCGCCCGGTGGTGGACAACAACACCCGCGCGGCGATGCTGCAAACCGGCGAGGCGCAGTTCGCCTTCCCAATCCCTTATGAGCAGGCGAAGGTGCTGGAGAAAAACGACAAGCTCGAACTGGTCGCTTCGCCTTCCATCATGCAGCGCTATATCAGCATGAATGTGACGCAAAAGCCGTTCGACAACCCGAAAGTGCGCGAAGCGATTAACTACGCCATTAACCGCCAGGCGCTGGTGAAAGTGGCGTTCGCCGGTTACGCCACCCCCGCCACGGGCGTGGTGCCACCTTCCATCGCTTACGCCGCGGAATTTCAACCCTGGCCGTACGACCCGGCTAAAGCGCGTCAGTTGTTGAAGGAAGCGGGTTTCCCGAACGGCTTTAGCACCACGCTCTGGTCGTCTCACAACCACAGCACCGCGCAGAAAGTGCTGCAGTTTACACAGCAGCAGTTGGCGCAGGTGGGCATCAAGGCGAAAGTCACGGCGATGGACGCCGGGCAGCGCGCGGCGGAAGTGGAAGGCAAGGGCCAGAAAGAGAGCGGGGTGCGGATGTTCTACACCGGCTGGACCGCGTCAACGGGCGAAGCGGACTGGGCGCTTTCTCCGCTTTTCGCAAGCCAGAACTGGCCGCCGACGCTGTTTAACACCGCCTTCTACAGCAACAAGCAGGTGGACAGCGACCTCGCTGACGCGCTGAAAACCACCGATAACGCTCAGAAAGCGAAGCTCTACAAAGATGCCCAGCAGATTATCTGGCAAGAGTCGCCCTGGGTGCCGTTGGTGGTAGAGAAACTGGTTTCCGCCCACAGTAAATCTCTGACCGACTTCTACGTCATGCCGGATACCGGGTTTAGCTTCGAGAATGCGGATCTGAAATAAGAGAGCGCGTACCCCTTTCCCCAACAGGGAGAGGGGACCAGTCGGCGAGCGGGTATGCGACGCTTTTTTCCCCTCTCTCCCTGGCAGGGAGGGGCAACGGGGCATCACAGGGGCAATACCGCTTATCCGCACCGCCTTATAAGCCCGGTAAGCGAAGCGTCACCCGCTGCGGCGGACCGTTATAAATACGTATTTATCTATGTTACGGGTAAACTTAGTTTCAGGAGATACTATGAAGGATAGAGACAGGGCTGCGCATGTTTAACTACATCGTAAAACGCCTGCTGGGGCTTATCCCGACGCTGCTTATCGTGGCGGTGCTGGTGTTTTTATTTGTCCATATGCTGCCAGGCGACCCGGCGCGCTTAATCGCCGGGCCGGAAGCCGATGCTGAGGTTATCGCGCTGGTGCGCGCGCAACTGGGGCTGGATCAGCCGCTGTGGCAGCAGTTCTGGCACTACATTAGCCACGTTGCGCAGGGAGATTTTGGCAACTCGCTGGTGTCACGCCGTCCGGTATCGGAGGAGATAGCCAGCCGCTTTATGCCGACGCTCTGGCTCACCGTCGCCAGTATGGTCTGGGCGGTGCTGTTCGGACTGTTCGCCGGCATTATCGCCGCCGTCTGGCGTAACCGCTGGCCGGACAGAATCAGCATGACGCTCGCCGTCTCCGGCATCTCTTTCCCTGCCTTCGCGCTCGGCATGTTGCTGATGCAGGTATTTTCCGTGGAGCTGGGCTGGCTGCCGACTGTCGGCGCCGACAGCTGGCGCCACTACATTCTGCCCTCCATTACCCTTGGCGCGGCGGTCGCGGCGGTCATGGCGCGCTTCACCCGCGCCTCGTTCGTGGATGTGCTGGGCGAGGATTATATGCGCACCGCGCGCGCCAAAGGGGTGAGCGAGAAATGGGTAATTCTGAAACACGGCCTGCGCAACGCCATGATCCCAGTTATCACCATGATGGGGCTGCAGTTTGGTTTTCTGCTGGGCGGCTCGATTGTGGTGGAGAAGGTGTTCAACTGGCCGGGGCTTGGTCGTCTGCTGGTGGACTCCGTCGAGATGCGCGATTACCCCGTGATTCAGGCGGAAGTTTTGCTCTTCTCGCTGGAATTCATTCTTATCAACTTAGTGGTGGACGTGCTCTACGCCGCCATTAACCCGGCTATCAGGTACAAGTAAGGATGCGACTTTTCAACTGGCGCCGACAGGCCATTCTCAACGCCATGCCGACAATACGCCCGCAGCAGGTGCGCACGCCCTGGCATGAATTCTGGCGACGATTTAAACGCCAGCCGGTGGCGCTTATCGCCGGCGCGTTTGTGTTGCTGCTGATTGTCCTTGCGATAGTCGCGCCCTGGATAGCGCCGTTCGATGCGGAAAACTATTTTGACTACGACAGGCTCAACGAAGGGCCGTCGATGCTGCACTGGTTCGGCGTCGATTCGCTCGGGCGCGATATCTTCAGCCGCGTGCTGGTCGGCGCGCAGATTTCGCTGGCGGCTGGGGTGTTCGCAGTGCTTATCGGCGCGCTTATCGGTACGGTGCTCGGGCTGCTGGCGGGCTATTACGAAGGCTGGTGGGACCGCATTATTATGCGCATCTGCGATGTGCTGTTCGCGTTTCCGGGCATTTTGCTCGCCATTGCGGTGGTGGCTGTGATGGGCAGCGGTATGGCGAACGTCATTATCGCGGTGGCGATTTTCAGCATCCCGGCTTTTGCGCGCCTGGTGCGCGGCAACACGCTGGTGCTGAAGCACCAGACGTTTATCGAGTCGGCGCGCAGCATCGGCGCTTCCGACGCGACTATTCTGTTTCGCCACATTCTGCCGGGCACGGTGTCGTCCATTGTGGTCTATTTCACCATGCGCATCGGCACCTCGATTATCTCGGCGGCAAGTCTCTCGTTCCTCGGCCTTGGGGCACAGCCGCCAACGCCGGAGTGGGGCGCGATGCTGAACGAGGCGCGCGCGGATATGGTGATAGCGCCGCATGTGGCTATTTTCCCAAGCCTCGCTATTTTCCTGACGGTGCTGGCGTTTAATCTGCTGGGCGACGGCCTTCGCGACGCGCTCGATCCCAGACTCAAGGGCTAATAAAAAAGGCTGCCGGATGGCAGCCTTTTTTCAGCGGCAAGCCTTAAACGCGGCTGCCCCACAGGTCATATTCGTCGGCGTTTTCCACCTTCACGCGAACCACGTCGCCCGGCTTCACGTTGGTTTCGCCGTTAAGGTAGACCGCGCCGTCGATTTCCGGCGCGTCCGCCATGCTGCGGCCAATGGCGCCTTCGTCGTCCACTTCATCGACGATAACCAGGATCTCGCGGCCCACTTTCTCCTGCAGACGCTCGGCGGAGATCTGCTGCTGAAGCTGCATGAAGCGGTTCCAGCGCTCTTCTTTCACCTCTTCCGGCACCTGATCCGGCAGATCGTTGGCGGTGGCGCCCTCGACCGGGCTGTATTTAAAGCAGCCGACGCGGTCGAGACGCGCTTCTTTCAGGAAATCGAGCAGCATCTGGAAATCTTCTTCGGTTTCACCCGGGAAGCCCACGATAAAGGTGGAACGCAGCGTCAGCTCAGGGCAGATTTCACGCCACTGTTTAATGCGCGCAAGCTGGCGGTCTACCGAACCCGGCCGCTTCATCAGTTTCAGAATACGCGGGCTGGCGTGCTGCAGCGGAATATCGAGATAGGGGAGGATTTTGCCTTCCGCCATCAGCGGGATCACCTCATCCACATGCGGGTAAGGGTAAACATAATGCAGGCGCACCCAGACGCCGAGCTTCGCCAGTTGCTCGCACAGGCTGACCATGCTGGTTTTCACCGGCTCGCCGTTCCAGAAGCCGGTGCGGTGTTTTACATCCACGCCGTAAGCGGAGGTATCCTGCGAGATTACCAGCAGCTCTTTCACGCCTGCTTCCACAAGGCGCTTCGCTTCCGCCAGCACATCGCCAATCGGGCGGCTGTCGAGGTCGCCGCGCATGGACGGGATGATGCAGAAGGTGCAGCGGTGGTTGCAGCCTTCAGAAATTTTCAGATAAGCATAGTGGCGCGGCGTCAGCTTCACGCCCTGTTCCGGCACCAGGCTTAAGAAAGGATTGTGCTTAGGCTTCGGCACATAGTGGTGAACGTGCTTGAGCACCTGCTCATAGCTGTGCGGTCCGGTGATTTCCAGCACTTTCGGATGCACTTCACGGATCTGATCTTCCTTCGCGCCGAGGCAGCCAGTCACAATCACCTTGCCGTTTTCGTTTAACGCTTCGCCGATCACTTCCAGCGACTCCTGAACGGCGCTGTCGATAAAACCGCAGGTGTTAACGATAACCATGTCGGCATCGTCATAGCTCGGCACGACATCGTAGCCTTCGGTACGCAGTTCGGTCAGGATGCGCTCAGAATCCACCAGGTTTTTCGGGCAGCCTAACGAGATGAAACCAATCTTGGACATTTTTTATACAATACATTGCTCGGGAAAACGCGGAGTATACATCATGCGCAAACGCTACAGCTATATGTGACGGAATTCTTGCTAACGCAGGCCGCCGCCGTGGTTCAGCATCAGAGGGGAAAACGAGGAGAAGATCTGGCCTTTTGTTTATTACCGTTGCTTTTCGCAACACTGTCGTATTAAAAAAACGTAAACCAATCCGCTAATTATTTCTGTATTATTCCTGCCGGGATGATTAGCCTATGTTGGTACAGGTAATTAAAGGATCTCTTTACGTTAACCATTATTAATCTCTTTGAGAAAAACCTGTCTCATTAATTTACTGCTGTTCGCTTTGCAAGCCAACTGTAATAAAAAAGCATAGATTCGCTTACTTTTATGATCTTCAACATTAAAATAGCGGTCTCTATAAAATGCTTTTTTAACCAGCTTGTAAGGAGGGGTAATATTACCGGAATTTTTTGTTACCAAAGGAGTTGGTAATGAGCTTTAGCCTTCCTGGCTGCAATCTCTTCTACTTATTAAGAGATAATCTTGAACCAGAATATTATGAATTGATAGCTCAGCCATATGCCACCTGGCATTATATTCAGCAAGAATATGAATTTGACGATCGATACCATGGACATTATTACATTGAAGGGTTACGGCCCCATCCGCAGTGTTCACGTAATTATGCCCATCAGAGTAATTATACTTACGGCCTGAATACACACAGAAGAATGAGGGAGCTTGTTTTTAACGGGGATATTGTAATGTTAGATCGCATTGGTCCACCCGGGCAGCTGTTTTATATAGATGAACAAGGCGAGCTTATCTGTACGAATCCCTGGGCTTTTGAAAGGAATGGGGCGGAAAACATCATCAGGGCATTCACACATTCGGTAAAATGTCGATGCGGCAGCAGGCCCCGCACCACCCGGTTTGCTCGTTCAGTTTTTGAAGGCGTTTCAGGCTCTGGTCAGAAACCGGCATACCAGACGATTAACAGTAAGGCGGCAGGCCGCCTGCTTGCCGCTGGCGGTGTTTACAACAACAATGTTGACGCGTTCAGGGAGACAGCAGAGCGTTTAGGCGGCGATGCTTTAAAAGGTTATGAGCAGGTATTGAATGAGCAGACGGCAGGCGCGGTTATGGCCGCAGCCTCCATGCTGTTGGTGAAACGGCCTGCTAATTTTGAGGAAATATACGGTTATTTAGGAAAAATTAGAGGAGAATCAAAATTCTTACATAACCTTGAAGTAAAGGAAATCAATTATGTGAAGCGTGAGTCAGCAGAAGCCGCACTAATGAGGAAAGAGTTTAACAACGTGGTCAGAAAAAGTTTTCTACATCAGATGGCAAGCTCTTCTGAGGCGGCTGCGGTTTTTAACTCATCTGATATTTTGAAAATGCGTCAAGGCGCTGTTCCTGATGGCTGGAATGTGCATCATAAACTACCATTAGACGATAGTGGCGATAATAGTTTTGATAATCTTGCGTTGATAGAAAATGAGCCTTTTCACAAGGTTTTGACTGGCATGCAACGCCAGGCAACCAAAGGAATGGTGCCGGGAGAAAGTAGAATTATTCCCTGGGTTATGCCAGCAACTTCAATTTATCGGCTAAAATAGATTTACAGGTATAACAATGAAATTAGATCTTAACAAGATGATAATAGAATTAAAAACGCTTATGATTAATTCAGCGTATCAAATAGAACCTCCTGTAAAAAAAGAGTTCTTCGATAGCATATTAAATAAGTCTGTTCATTCCACACCCTCATTAATTCTCAATCAAATAGCAAGGGAGTTCTATTTTCTGTTAATAAAGCAACCCGACTACGGTGATTTTTTAAAGCATATGGATGGTTTCGAGTATAACGGCCTGCGGCTGTTTAGTATTTCTAATCCTGAACCTGCTATTAAAAACATATTCCTTATCAATGAATACTATAGAAACAATGACATTTACAGGGACCCTGTCTTGCAAGAGCGTTTAGTTATAGGGGAAGACGGCATGTCATTATTTACATACGATGCTAAAAAAGATCTTTTTGAAATCAGAGACAGTGCGGCTAGCGAATCTGTCTATGGAGAATTCGACAATTTCACTCAGCTTTTAGCTGAAATGATCGCGTCAATAAAATAAGTTTAAGAATGAATTTTGATTCATATCAATAATGTGGGGTTATCACACCCGGCTTCGCTGATAAGCGCTTTCGCAAATATCAAAAGCTACGCTCACGAAGCTTACAGACATATTCATATACGCCTCTTTATCATATTCTGTTTTCATCATCGGCTTAAACCGGGAATAAAAGCCTTCGCGCATGGCGTCGATAAACCTGTTTTTGTTTTTTGATGGGGCAAGGTCGGGAGCGTATCGCGAACATAATTCCTCCAGATTAATAAAGGGCGACACCCGTCCTTCATCCATGGATTTGGTATTGTATAAACGCAGGAAGGCCTCGCCGCTGACGTCAATCATTTGCTGCTCATTAAACGTGGCAATCGTGTGGGTATTACCAGACTGAGGATGATGCTGGCATCCCAGTATAGCCAGACCAGAACATAATAAAATTTTTTGATACATAGCATATCTCCTTTCCGGCTCGATAATTTCACAGTAGTACAGGGCCTTCAGTAAAGATGTGTATTTATGTAATTCTGCATTTCATGATGTTCTCCAGTGATAAAATCATGAAAAAGTCGTAGTCTTAAACGCTGCGGTCTGATTGGCTAAATAACTTATTATCGCGAGGTCAACGTGCCGGAAAGTAAGTGAGTAAAATTAATAAGGCAGGGGGATATTCTTTCAACAGAAATGCCCACGCTATTGCTGACCTGCTTTTATATCTTCGGCGCCTTTATTTTTGGTAAAGTTTGAAAGTAGCCAAAATAAATGACCTTTTTCCTGGGGGGCATTTTTTTCATCATTAGCGTGCCGTTTTGACTTTACGCTCATGCCGCGTTTTTAAGCGCATCGCCACCTCCTGAAACCCGTTTTGAAAACCTCAAACGGAGCGCAAAATTAACGGTTCGCTTGCCCTTTTTATTCCGCCTGGCTTATGTCTCGCTTAGCAAAAAATGACGCCGCTCCACGTTTCTGCCGTCAGGTTATCGAAATGTAAAGAAAGTTAATAGGTGTCGAAATATTGACCCAGCGCATAATTCCGCACAAAAAGTGACCATATGCTTGCCTTGATCCACCGATGTGCCACAGGGAGGAATATGTATGATCTCTGACAGAGTCCGGCATGATCTCTTGAAAAAGACGATCATCGCAAAAGTTGACCTCATGGCTTATCTACAACTGAGGAAAGCAAAGGGGTATATGTCGGTCGCTGAAAGTCACTACTTAAGGGATAACCTTTTTGATCTCTGTAAGGAATACCGTCGTCATTACGCGCTCCTGAAGCAGACGCAAAAAAGCACGGAGCTGGCCGCGTTTACCCAGTGCCTGGATGCGCTTTCCGGCGCTGCAGTATGTTTGATGACAGGGCAGCATGATTGTCCGCTTTACATCACCGTCGACGCCGAGAAGCTTGAACGCGCCATTATCACGCTACAGCGTTGCACACACCTTTTGAGCGACCTCAGAAAACCGGCTGAAGCCTGAAATCCGGGGGAGGCGACTCCCCCGTCCTGCTTAAGTTTTTGTAAAAGTAAACCCGTCGTTGTCGCTGCTGGCTACCCTTATCGGGACAACCGATAAAGGAGATTGCTATGCCGCTGCTCTCGCCCCGAACCTGCCTCGCCGCTGCGGCGCTGCTTGGTGCTTCGCAGCTCCATGCCGCTGAAGTTAACGTGGAGGTGCTGCAAAACCGGCTCGAACATCCCTGGGCGCTGGCTTTCCTGCCGCAGGAACAGGGCATGTTGATAACCCTGAAAGGCGGCGAGCTGAAGCGCTGGCAACCAGGTAAAGGCCTTTCCGCTCCTGTTACCGGCGTGCCGAAAGTCTGGGCGCAGGGGCAGGGCGGCCTGCTTGACGTGGTACTGGCACCCGATTTCGCGCAAAGCCGCAAAGTGTGGCTGAGCTATGCCGAAGCTGGCGAGGATGGCAAAGCGGGCACCGCGGTCGGTTATGGGCGCCTGAGCGATGATATGCAGCGGCTTGAACATTTCACCGTGGTCTTTCGTCAGCAGCCGAAGCTCTCTGTCGGCAACCACTTCGGCGGGCGCATGGTGTTTGACGGCAAAGGTTATCTTTTTATCGCGCTCGGGGAGAACAACCAGCGGCCTACCGCGCAGGAGCTCGACAAATTGCAGGGCAAACTGGTGCGCCTGACCGAAGAGGGCAAAGTGCCCCAGGATAACCCGTTCGTTGGCAAAGCGGGCGCCCGCCCGGAGATTTGGTCTTACGGCATTCGCAACCCGCAGGGGATGGCGTTCAACCCCTGGAGCCATGCGCTCTGGCTGAACGAGCACGGCCCGCGCGGCGGCGATGAAATTAACATTCCGCAAGCGGGTAAAAATTACGGCTGGCCCATCGCCACCTGGGGCATTAACTACAGCGGCCTGCCGATACCTGAAGCAAAAGGCGGCACCGCGCCTGGCACGGAGCAACCTATTTTCTACTGGAAAGATTCGCCTGCCGTCAGCGGCATGGCGTTTTACAACGCCAGCACTTTCCCGCAGTGGCAAAACAAGCTGTTCATCGGCGCGCTGAAAGATAAAAACCTGATTCAGATGAGCGTGAACGGCAATAACGTCAAGGAGGATGGTCGCCTGCTGGGCGAGCGCAACGCGCGCATTCGCGATGTGCGCGTTGGGCCGGATGGCTATGTGTATGTGCTGACGGACGAAACGGACGGGCAGCTGCTGAAAATCAGCCCCGCTTCGTGATCTCAGCTTACCGGGATCATCACAATTTTGCGAAACGCCGGGCGTTCGCTCAATTGCTGATACCAGCGGTCCAGGTGCGGGCGCGGCGTAAACTCAACGCCGACGTTTTTCAGATTGTAGATATAGGGCGCGGGTGAAATATCGCCGAGCCCGAACGCTGCGCCCGAAAGCCAGGGCGTTTTCGCCAGCTCCGCGTCGAGAATGCCAAGCAGTTCGTCACACTTATGGGTGCTCTCTTCAATCAGCTTCGGGTCGCGCTTTTCCGGCGGCGTGCGCACAAGGCTAAACACCAGGCCCCGGTGCGGCGGCGGCAGCATCGTGGCCGCCCAGTCCATCCATTTATCGCCTTGCGCGCGTTCCACCGGGTTGTCCAGCCACAGACGGCGCTGGCCGTACTGCGCGGCGAGATAACGCACGATGGCGTTCGATTCCCAGAGCACCAGCCCCGTTTCATCATCGCGCAGGCAGGGCACCAGGCCGTTAGGGTTCATTTCCAGATAATCGGGATCGTGGTTAATCCCATACTGCATGCCGGCGGGGATACGGTTGTAGGGCAGCTCCAGCTCTTCCAGACACCAGAGGACTTTTTTGACGTTAGTGGAGTTTTCTCTGCCCCAGACGGTAATCATGGTTCGCTCCTTATGAAGAGGGTAGGTCACAGAGTGGGAAATACCTATGGTGAGATAAAGCCCACTTTTTCGCAACCTTCGCAAAAACCGGTCAGTAACAACCCGATCTCACTTACACTTGAAAAAACTTTACCCGCTTACTGTTTCATTACGAGCTAATGTGCGTTATTACTCACAACTTCACTCGATGCGTTTATTTTGACGTGATTTCTGGAATGGATACTCGGATGGCACTTACCAACCCTTTCTCTCTCCCCCCTTTAGCGCGCGCTGTGATGGCGGGCTCCGTTCTGTTACTCGCTCTGGTTCCTGCCGTAAAGGCCGAGCAAACGCAGGCGCCTGCCGCGCCGGCGATGGAAGCCAGGGCCTGGATCCTGATGGATTACGCCAGCGGCAAGGTGCTGGCGGAAGGCAACGCCGATGAAAAGCTCGACCCTGCAAGCCTGACCAAGCTGATGACCAGCTATGTGGTAGGCCAGGCGCTGAAGGCAGGCAAAATTCATCTTGATGATAAAGTCACCATCGGCAAAGACGCCTGGGCGACCGGCAATCCGGCGCTGCGCGGCTCGTCGCTGATGTTTTTAAAGCCTGGCGACCAGGTGCCGGTTTCCGAGCTGAATAAAGGGGTGATCATCCAGTCCGGGAATGACGCCAGCATTGCCATCGCCGACTATGTCGCGGGCAGCCAGGATGCGTTCGTCGGCCTGATGAACGGTTATGCGCAGCGGCTGGGACTGACGAACACCACCTTCAAAACCGTACACGGGTTAGATGCGCCAGGGCAATTCAGCACCGCGCGCGATATGGCTTTGCTGGGCAAGGCGCTAATTCACGACGTGCCGGATGAATATGCCATTCATAAAGAAAAAGAGTTTACGTTCAATAATATCCGCCAGCCTAACCGCAACCGGCTGCTCTGGAGCACCAACCTGAACGTGGATGGGATGAAAACCGGCACCACGGCGGGAGCTGGTTATAATCTGGTGGCTTCGGCCACGCAGGGCGATATGCGCCTGATTTCGGTCGTGCTGGGCACCAAAACCGACGGCATTCGCTTTCGCGAGTCGGAAAAGCTGCTGACCTGGGGTTTTCGTTTCTATGAAACCGTAACGCCCATCAAACCTGATGCGACGTTCGTCAGCCAGCGGGTCTGGTTTGGCGACAAGAGTGAAGCCAAACTGGGCGCAGGCGAAGCGGGGTCGATAACCATTCCGAAAGGCCAGCTTAAAAACCTGAAAGCGACCTGGAAACTCACGCAGCCGCAGCTCACCGCACCGCTGAAAAAAGGCCAGGTGGTGGGCACAATTGACTTCCAGCTTAATGGCCAGAACATTGAACAGCGTCCGCTGGTGGTGATGGAGGCGGTGGAAGAGGGCGGCTTCTTAAGCCGCCTGTGGGATCGCGTGCTGATGCAATTCCACAAGTGGTTCGGCAGCTGGTTCTCTTAAGCATGTCGCCTCCCGTCTGGCGGGAGGCGCTTACCAGAGCAGCGTCACGCCAGATTCTCTCGCCCAGTCGATAAATTTCGCTTCCGGTTTCGCGTCTGTCACCAGCGTGTCGAAGGCCTCCAGTGGCCCCATGCAGGCGGGTCTTACTTTGCCAAATTTACTGCTGTCCGCCACCAGCACGTGCCGCTGCGCCATCTCCAGCGCCCACTGTTTTACCGGCAGTTCGTCCAGATTAAAGCAGGTGGCGCCGTGGTGCAGGTGCAGACCGGCGGCGGAGAAAAAGGCGATGTCGGGGCAAATGTTGCGCAGCGTTTCGCGAAAATTAAGCGGTTTGAAGATAGCGTTGCTGGCGTGGAACTCGCCGCCGCAGAGAATAACGCGGCAGGCGGGTTTTTCCTGCAGCGCCAGAAACGTGTTAAGCGAATAGCAGACGCCGGTGAAGGGCAGGTCGTTGTCCAGCGCGTCGATTATCCAGGGCGTGGTGGTGCCGCAGTCAAAAAAGAGCGTTTGATGCGGGCTGACCAGCTCCGCCGCCCGGCGGCCGGCGCGACGCTTTTCGTCCACCAGACGGGTTTTCTGATCGCTTAGCAGATAATGGCTGACTGCTGCGCTGCGCGGTTCCAGCACGATATAACCGCCAAGCAGCACGACAGGCGCGTCGTTGCGCTGCAGGTCGCGGCGAATGGTCATCTCTGAAACGCCAAGCAGCGTGGCCGCCTCTTTCAGGTGAAGCTTATCGCTGCGTTTTAACGCCTGCAGCAGTTGCCCTATCCGCTCGTCGCGCCGTGTTTCCATTTCGTCCTCTGCTTAACCAAAACTGGCGAGGCGTGAACCACGCTTCGCCAGTGAATCGGGCGATTTTACCCGTCGCAGAGGCGTTAGTCACGCACCCAGCCTTTGCGGATGGGCAGGGCGAAGCAGCGGCGGTAAAGCTGGCGCAGCAGGCGATAGAGCGCCTCACCGCAGCCGTTCCAGACCATTTGCGCCGCCAGGCAGGCGAGCATGCCGAGCAGCAAACCGCCTACCATATCCAGCGGCCAGTGCACGCCCAGATAGATGCGCGACCAGGCGATAGCGCAAGCAACCGCCAGCAGCACCAGCCCTGACCACACCCGGTGCCAGCAGAGAAACGCCAGTGCAAAGGTAAAGCTCACGGTGCCGTGGTTGCTTGGGTAAGAGTCATCCGGCGAATGGTGCAGGAACTGGTGGCCGACCCCTTCGGCAAACGGACGCGGGTGCGGGAATAGATGGCCCATCAGCCAGGAGAGAAAGACGCTGATGGCGAGCGCCAGCGCAATCTTTACCACCAGCTGGCGCTGTGCGCTAAGCTTTTGTCCAGGCCCCCAGAGCCAGAGCGCCGCTGAAAGCAGCGGCACGCCGTAAATCAGCTCCCGGGCGATAAACGTCGCCAGGGCAAGCAGCCAGGCGGGGGAGGCGGGAGTGGCGTTAATCGCCAGAAAGAGCTGGTGGTTGAGGTCTTCCATCATCGCGGTTTTGGTTCCTTATCAACCCAAAAAAGAGGCCCAAAGCAGGGCGGCAAACGCGGCGCAAAAACAGGCCGCCGGTAAAGCGAATAACCTTAGAAACCGACCGGCGAAGGGTAAAGCGGTATTGTCTTATTTCTGTCATACAGCCGTTACCCGCGCCTGGCATAAGAATACGCGGCGCACCTTAAAATAAACTTAAATGACGGTAACGCTGTGCGTTATCGACTAACGTCGCACACAATTCACTATGACTGCTGCGGTCGTTTCATTACACTCAGCGCGATTTCTCTGGATGGATCGCTAATGCAAAGTAAAACGATGACGAAAAAGCGCCTTGGACGTCAGGCGCTGCTGTTCCCGCTGTGCCTGGTGTTGTATGAATTTTCAACGTATATCGGCAACGACATGATCCAGCCGGGTATGCTCGCCGTGGTGGAGCAATACCAGGCTGGCATGGAGTGGGTGCCGACATCCATGACCGCCTATCTGGCGGGCGGGATGTTCTTACAATGGCTGCTGGGGCCGCTGTCGGACCGCATCGGCCGCCGCCCGGTGATGCTCACCGGCGTGGTCTGGTTTATCGTGACCTGTCTTGCCACGCTGCTTGCGCAAAATATTGAGCAGTTCACCGCGCTGCGCTTTTTACAGGGCATCAGCCTCTGCTTTATCGGCGCGGTCGGCTACGCCGCGATTCAGGAGTCGTTTGAAGAGGCGGTGTGCATCAAAATCACCGCGCTGATGGCGAACGTGGCGCTGATAGCCCCGCTGCTCGGCCCACTGGTGGGCGCCGCCTGGGTGCACATGGCGCCGTGGGAGATGATGTTCGTGCTTTTCGCAGTGCTTGCCGCCATCGCCTATTACGGCCTGTGGCGCGCTATGCCGGAAACCGCCACCCGCCTTGGCGAAAAGCTCTCGCTCAAGGAGCTCGGGCGAGATTATAAAGCCGTGATGAAAAACGCCCGCTTTGTGGCGGGCGCGCTGGCGACAGGCTTTGTGAGCCTGCCGCTGCTGGCGTGGATTGCCCAGTCGCCGGTTATCATCATCAGCGGCGAGCAGCTCAGCAGCTATGAATACGGCCTGTTGCAGGTGCCGATTTTCGGCGCGCTGATCGCAGGCAATCTGGTGCTGGCGAAACTCACTTCACGACGCACCGTGCGTTCGCTGATTATTCTTGGCGGCTGGCCCATCACTCTTGGTCTGGTGATAGCAGCGCTGGCGACCCTGCTCTCCTCCCACGCTTATCTGTGGATGACGGCGGGACTTAGCGTTTACGCCTTCGGCATCGGCCTCGCCAACGCAGGCCTGGTGCGCCTGACGCTTTTTGCCAGCGACATCAGTAAGGGCACGGTTTCCGCGGCGATGGGCATGTTGCAGATGCTGATTTTCACCGTCGGCATCGAGGTCAGCAAGCATGCCTATCTGGCGGGCGGCAATGGCCTGTTCAGCCTTTTCAATCTGCTGAATGGCCTGCTGTGGCTGGGGATGATGGTCATTTTCCTGAAGGACAAAACGGTCGGGAATTCGCTCCAGCCGCAATAAATCGCCATAAAAAAGGCCCTCCAGCGAGGGCCTTTGCTTTACTGGAAAGGCGCTTCGTTATTCAGCACCTTGTCGATAATTTCCAGCACGCCCTGTTCGTTATTATGTGGCGCGCGGTAGGGCGCTATCGCTTTGATTTTCTCCGGCGCGTTTTCCATGGCGAAGCCAAAACCCGCGTGGCGCAGCATCTCGATATCATTGCCGCCGTCGCCAAAAGCAACCACGTCGCTGTCTTTTATTCCCCAGCGTTTTTGCAGCATTTGCAGGCCGTTGGCTTTATGCAGGCCGGGGATAATCAGGTCGATAGAGCCGTGACCGCTGGAAACCGGCGTTACGATGCCTTCAAACGCTACCGTCAGCGCGTCCATGGTTTTTAATAAATCGTCATCCGGCAGGTTAAGCGCGAACTTAAAGAAGGTGTCGTCCAGACCATAAAAACTGTCGACGAATTCCAGCCGGTGATAATAGGTGGCGGCCATGCGCTTAAACGCGTCGTCATAATGTTTTAGGGTATAGCCGCTGCGCTTGCCGCAGGCGATAGTTTCTACCTTCGGCAGCGTCAGCAGATGGTCGATAACCTGGTCATACTGCCCTTTGGTGAGCTTGCCGTTAAACAGATCTTCGCCTTCGCACACCACCCAGGCGCCGTTTTCCGCTACAAAAGCAATCTCTTCGGCTATCTCCGGGAAAAACGACGCGAGCTGGTAATACTGGTTGCCGCTCGCGACGACAAAGCGGATCCCCTGTTCCTTCATGCGGGCGTATTGCGCAAGAAAGCGCTCGCGGTGATAGGTTTTGGCGTCGCTGAGAAAGGTGCCATCCATGTCGACGGCGATCATTTTTACACCCATAAAGACTCCTTAACGGTTTGGCGGATTGGGCAGGCTTCCCTGTCCTTCGGATCGCTATTTCATAAGCGCTGGTTAACTAACAAGTTTTCACTTAATGCAAATTTTTCGTTAAAGCGTCGCCCCTGGCGGGCCGATAGTAGCCATGACGGCAACTATAGTGTGTTTTCTAAAAGAGCATGACGACCCTTTATTCCCTGATGTCCCCTTTTACGGCGACACAACAGCGCAGCAGCGAGTCGGCGCTGAGTGAGGCTATCACCCGGCTCGCTTCCGGTATGCGCATTAATAGCGCCAGGGATGACGCCGCAGGTCTCGCTATCGCTAACCGCATGAGCGCCAATATTAACGCCAGCGGCGCAGTGGCGCGCAATATCGACGAGGGTGTTAGCCTGATGCAAACGGCGGAGGGCGGACTGGATGAGATTAATAATTTGCTCATCCGCGCCAGAACGCTGGCGGTGCAGGCGGCAAACGGCACGCTCTCGCCGCAAGACAGCGCCAGTATTCAGAATGAATTTCAGAAGATAAGCGAAACCATCGACCAAATTGCTTACGGTACGACGGTGTTCGGTAAATATCCGCTGGCGGCGGCAAGCCATCCAGCGCCGCCACCGGTACAGTTGGGTGAAGTTCCGACTGTTAACCAACGCCTGCCTGTAGCAGGACAAGGCTATGTTTTTACTTCGGGACGTGTGCCTTTCGCTTATATCCCCGCCGGGGCGAAAGATATCGTGCTCGAAATCGATTCCGGCTGGATGGATGACGATTTGCAGCTTTTTAGCCGTGATGGTAGCCATTTGATAGGCACGCCCATTAATGGGAATGGCGCCACTCGCGATTTTACCTGGCGAAGCAATGGCGTAAATAATTCCGCCGATGCCAGTATGAAAATCATTACCGAAGAGAACGGCTTTACTGCCGGCGCGATTTACAGCGATGCGCACCTGACCCAGGGCGGCGCGGTTTATAACCTTAACGGCAGCGTGACCGCATCGCTGAACGGGATGAATATTACTTACAGCGGCGACGGAGACCGGTATGAAACCCCAGCGACCGGCTGGCCTAACAATGGCACCGTCTCGCCGGGTCATTACAAAGAGCGAATCGCTATTGATAGCGTGACCGAAGACCTGATTGTGATGGTGGTGGGCACCGGTTCTTTTACTGGCAGCATGACATGGAGCCAACTTCCGACACCTACGCAGGCGCCGGACAGCAGACCCACCAGCAGCGAGACGCAAATTGTGGTCAGCGCCGATTTTGGTCAACCGCTTGAAACCAAGACTATTCCCGGCACACCTTCTGATACTGTCACGCTCGGCATCAGCGACCTGAGGTTTGATAATCAGCAAAACGCCAGCCAGGCGATGGGCAAACTCGACGCGGCGCTGGAGAAGGTAAACGGCTACCGGGGCACTTACGGCAGCCTTACTAATGCCTTTGCCAGCGCGAAGAGCACGGTGCTGGAAGGGAAGGTGGCGACCGAAGCGGCGCGCAGCCGCATTGAAGATGCGGATTACGCCCAGGAGATGAGCAACATGACCCGGGCGCAAATCCTGCAACAGGCGGGCAGCGCGCTGATGGCGCAGGCCAGGCAAGCGCCAGAAACCATTCTGGCGCTGCTGAAAGGATAGCGCTGCCGCTAGCGGCACGCGGCGTTTTCCTCTTCCTGCCATTCGGCGCGCTCGGGTTTCGCCACCGCCCGGGAAACCAGGAAGGCGATGGCAATCAGGCTCAGCACCACCAGCATCGCGCTGCGCAGGCCATAGTGTTCGCCGAGGAAGCCGAGCAGCGGTGGCCCCACCAGGAAAGCGATATAGCCGGTGGTGGCAACCACGCTTACGCGCGTTGGCGCATCCGGACCGGTGTCGCTTGCCGCCGAAATGGTCAGCGGGAAGCCGAGCGAGGCGCCAAGCCCCCACAAGATCACCGATGCGCCCGCAACCCAGGCGCTGTCGACAAAAATAATCAGCGCAATGCCAAGCCCGCCCATCAGGGCGCTGGCGCGAACCACCGCCACCCGGCTGTAGCGGTCGATAAACCAGCCGCCGAAAAAGCGGCCCAGCGTCATGCCAAGCGTAAAGCCTGCGTAGATAAGCGAGCCGGAAGTGGGGCTAAAGCCGTGGCCGTCCACCATCAATAGCGGCAGCCAGTCATTGGCCGACCCTTCAGCAAACGCCATCGCCAGCACCACCACGCCAATCAGCAGCAGTTGGATGTCTTTATAAAAGGGGCGGCGATTAATCGCGTTTTGTTTTTTCTCTTCGGCGCTCTCTTTGCCGACCCCTTCAGGAATGGCGCGCAGCGCCATGAAAACCGGCACGATGGTGACAAGCCCCGCCAGCAGAATATGGAAGTCGGCGCGAAAATTTAACGCCGTCAGCGTCATGCCAATGCCTGCGCCCACCAGCGTACCGAGGCTGAAAAAGCCATGCATCATCGGCAGCACGGTTTTACCCAGCTCGCGCTCAACAATCGCCCCTTCGACGTTCAGCGCCACCTCTGCCGAGCCCAGTCCCCCGCCGAGCACCGCCAGCCCTAAGGAGAAGAGCAGCGCGACGCCGAACCAGAGCGCGCTGCTCATGATAATAATGCCGGCCACCCCCATCAGCATGGCGGTGCGAATGACCTTACGCGTGCCAAACCGCTTTACCAGCCAGGCCGAGCAGAGAATGCCGCTCATGGAGCCCACGGAGAGGCCAAACAGCACCACGCCCATCTCCGCTGTGGAAACGGCCAGCACATCGCGGATGGCGGGAGTACGCGTGGCCCATGACGCCATGATAAGACCAGGCAGAAAGAAGAAGATAAACAGCGCCCAGGTGCGGCGACGCAGTGCCTGGCGAGTTGAGAGTGGCGACATAAGCATCCCTGACGACAGAAAAGGTAAGACAACAGTAGCAACGAAGTGTACATTTGTACATGACGACTTAGCGAGTGAAAGTGATGAATTTATCCGCCATTGGGGAACCGCCGCGCCGCGAGCGCATTTTACGCGCCACGCTTGAAGCCATTGCGGAATATGGCATCAGCGGCGTTACGCATCGCAAAATCGCCCAGCGGGCGGAAGTGCCGCTCGGCTCAATGACCTACTACTTCACCGGTATCGACGCCCTGCTGGAAGAAGCGCTGAGCGGCTTCGCCCGCGACATGTCGCAAACCTACCAGGCTTACCTGGCGAAGGCCGCCAGCCCGCAGGAAGCGTGCGAGGCGTTGACGCAGGTGATTTGCGGCGCGCAAATCACCACGCCGGAAAATATGGAGCTGATGTACCAGCTTTACGCCTATGCCAACCGCCGCCCGGCGCTAAAGGCCATCATGCAGGCGTGGATGCAGCGCAGCCAGCAGATCCTCGAAGTCTGGTTCGACCCCATTACCGCGCGTGCGCTGGACGCGTTCATCGAGGGAATGACACTGCATTATGTGGTCGACAGAAAACCGCTGAGCGAGGCGGAGATTCGGGAGATGGTGTTAAGGCTCGCCCGGGTGGAATAGGCTGTTTTTATATCAGTAGGGGAAAGATAACGGAGCAAGCGCTTCTCTGAAAAAGGAGGCCGGCGCTTACCTTACATAGCTCAACGCTTTTTCCTGTTCGTCTAAAATATATTTTCTTAGTTTTGCACTGTAATAAAGGTGCAACGCGCAGCCTGCTGCCATCCATAATAATACAAGCTCAGTGAAAGGCAGCATGACATAAACAAACCGTTTGCCCTTCGGATACGTTTTTATCGAGCGGGTTAAATACTCCCGGCCTTCCTGCGTTATAAACAGGTCGCAAATCCCCTTTGCGACCTCCGGCGACGGCGAGGCGTGTTGGCTTAACGCGGGGGCATCGCTCGCCGGGCAATCCGATTTTTTAATCTGCCATGCAGGGGGTGAGAAAAGCGTGGATTCCTGCGCTTTGGCGTCAGAGATATAAAAAAGTTCTCCGGTGGCTTTCCAGATTAGCAATGTGTGGTTTTCTGGCGTTTTAACCGTGCGAACAAGAATAGGGCCGGTAAATAAAAACGATCCGAGGAAGAGCGAAAATGCAATGTAACCCATTGCTTTGTCGAGTTTTTTAACTTCAGGCGTTTTCCTGGTGGAAAGAGAAATAAGGAAAAAGCGCAACCAAAAGGGAGGGATTCCGGCAAGCGTTAATGTTCGGGTATTTTCTTCTTCGGTTTTTAAGAGCGTATTTTTTATTTTGATGATGAGCTTAAATGCTGCGCCGACAAAAGTGAGCAGGGCGATAAACGTCGCCACAGGGGCGTTAGAAAATTCCGTATTAATCATTTCTGTAATTGAACTCATCCTTTGCCCCTGATTTCGCTTTGTTCACCGGCTCCCGCTGTCTGGATTTTTTATCATGCATAAGCGGTTTAGCAAGAGCTAAAAAATAAAACAGCCGTTATTATTCAATGCGGTAACAATAAATCAGCGAAACTGTGCAATATCTTTCCGACGTAGCGAAAGCATTCGGTCAGGTTTACTTTGATAGCGAAGCGCTGCAGGAACATGTGGGTAAATGATAATGCGCAAAATGAACTCTGCCGACTCCTCGCTCGCTAAGCTGCTTAAACGCATTGGCATCGCGTCAGCTAACCTGGTTGAAGCGTTATCAACCGGCATCTGCTCCGTTGCCGCGTTTACCAGCCTTTTTGTGCTGGAGGGGTGGGGAGGGAAGCTCACCGGATTTATCGGTTTTTTTGTACTGGCGTATCTTATCGCCTGGGCTGTAGACAAAGTTAAAGGGTAAGCCCAGAACGTTATCAAGGCTGGCTGTGCTGCGTTTTTGGGGAGTTCAGGCAAGAAAAAACCCATCAACCTTGAACCAAGATGGCGGGGTTGATGGGCTCCACAATATGGGGACATCAAAGAAAAGCAGTGGCACTAATTGAGACTGACGCTAAAGCGAAAAGTTCTGCCGTTCATAAAAATTTTCTTATTTTTCTTTCTCAGAGGCCAAGACCCGGCCAGATTATCACAATCAACGTCCCCGCAAGCGTCAGCAGCACGTTGGCTATGGCATAGGTGCCGGCATAACCGAGCGCCGGAATATTGCTGCGTGCAGTGTCGCTAATGATTTCCATCGCCGGCGCGCAGGTGCGCGCGCCCATCATCGCGCCAAACAGCAGCGCGCGGTTCATGCGCAGCACGTAAGCGCCAAACAGGAAGCAGATAGCCACCGGCAGCAGGCTCACCAGCAGGCCCGCCACCAGCATCTGTCCGCCCACATCGCCAAGCCCGCGGCCGATTCCGCTGCCCGCGCTTAAGCCCACGCCCGCCATAAAGACCATCAGGCCGAACTCCTTCACCATCACCAGCGCGCCCTGCGGGATATAACCGAAGGTTGGATGGTTGGCGCGCAGAAAGCCGAGCATGATGCCGGCAAACAGCAGGCCGGCGGCGTTGCCGATGCCAAAGCTGAACGAGCTGAACTGGAAAGTGATCATTCCTATCATCAGGCCGACAATAAAGAAGGCGCAGAAAGCCAGCAGGTCGGTCACCTGGCTGTGAATGGAGATAAAGCCGATGCGGTCGGCGATGGTTTTTACCCGTCGCGCGTCGCCGCTCACCTGCAACACGTCGCCTTTGTTCAGTACGATGTTGTCGTCGATAGGCATCTCTATCTGGCTGCGGATCACGCGGTTTAAGAAGCAGCCGTGATCGGTAAGCTTAATCTGCCCCAGACGGCGGCCGACGACGTTGTGGTTTTTCACCACAATCTCTTCGGTGACGATGCGCATGTCGAGCAGATCGCGATCGAACACCTCTTTGCCGTTGCGAAAGCTTGGGTCAAGGCGGGCGTGCGCATCCGGGTAACCCACCAGCGCTATTTCATCGCCCATCTGCAGCACCGCGTCGCCATCCGGGTTCGCCAGAATGCCGTTGCGGCGGATGCGTTCGATGTAACAGCCGGTCTGGCGATAAATGCCGAGTTCGCGCAGGTTTTTGCCGTCCGCCCAGGCGACAAGCTCCGGCCCGACGCGGTAGGCGCGAATGACGGGCAGGTAAACCTTGCGGTTAGCGTCGGTATCCAGCCCGCGCTCGCGCGCTATCTGCTGGGCGCTGGTCTGTAAATCCTGATGCTGAAGCTTCGGCATATAGCGCGCGCCGAAAATCAGGCTGACCAGACCGATAAGATAGGTCAGGGCGTAGCCGAGGCTTAAGTGATCGAGCGCCGCCGCCAGCTGGTCGTTGCTCATGCCCGAATGCCTTAGCGTATCGCCCGCGCCTACCAGCACTGGCGTTGAGGTCATTGAACCCGCCAGCATCCCGGCGGTCAGGCCGATATCCCAGCCAAAAAGTTTGCCAAGGCCCAGCGCAATCAGCAGGGCGCTGCCGACCATGACCAGCGCCAGCATCAGATAATTCTTACCGTCGCGAAAAAAAATGGAAAAAAAGTTGGGTCCGGCTTCAACCCCTACGCAAAAAATAAACAGCATAAAGCCGAGATTAAGCGCGTTTGTGTTAATCGCGAAGTGCTGTTGGCCTAATAATAAAGAGACCACTAAAACGCCAATGGAATTACCCAGTTGCACCGAGCCAAGGCGTATTTTCCCAAGGCACAAGCCGAGTGTGAGCACCACAAATAATAACAGGATGTAATTCCCATTTAACAAATCTGCGACGTTTATATTCACTGAGGATAACTTCTTGTTTACTAGTAAGTTGTTGAAAGGGGTGGGGTTTTGCGCTAAGGTTTCCACCAATAACGACAGGGTTTTTTCTTATTTTCACATGCCCTGAAATCACCTGCGGAACATTACGCAGCGGCTAGTTTAATCGCAATGAAGATCAACGGCTAGTAAGAATAGTGTACTTATAGAGTACGTTTTTTTGGCAAGGATAGCTACCACGCTTTATCAGACTGGGCGCCCTGAAAGGCGGCTTTCAGTAAATCCGATACAGGCATTATCAAGGGGATATCTGTTGATGCGAAGACAAAGCTGGGCGGGGACCATTTGTTGTTTCGTCCTGTTTATTGTGGTGTTCATTTTCCATAAATGGCTTTTAACCCGTGGTTCCCCTATAGAGGGAAGAATGGATTTGGGCATGCTTTTCTTTATTTTGCCAGGCATCGTGGCGAGCGTGTTTTGCCGCAACGCCCGGGTTGTGAAACCGATGCTCGGCGCCATCCTCGCTTCGCCGCTCTGTCTTTTGCTGTTTTTGATGTGGCGCGAAAGCGAACGCTCGTTCTGGCAGGAACTGGCGTGGACCTTCGGCGCGGTCTTCTGGTGCACGCTGGGCGCGTTGTGCTATCTCTTATTACTGACGCTGATTAAGCATTACGATGCGGCGAAAAACCGGCTCTGAAGCCGGTTTTTTATCGCAGCGCTTTACGAAACGCGCTGATAACGCTTCTTCAGGCTAAAAGCAACGGCAGAATATCAGGTTATACTTTCGAGCTTTGACGACCGGAGTTCCCCATGCGTTCACCTGTCATTCCCAAATCCTTGCTGCTGCTGGAAGCGGTGGGGATGGCGCTGCTGCTGCTGGCTTTACTCTCATTTAACCAGTACGTGACGCTGCCCGCGCCGTTTAACGGCGGTGCAGCGAGAGTGGGAATGCTTTTCGCGGGCGTGGCTTTGATATTGCCTGCGGCAGTGGCGCTGATGATTGCGCTGGCGCGCCAGCTGGCGCCGCGGCTGATGAACGCGGGCTCCGGTCCTTCCGCTCACCAGGATAAGGAAAAACGCGATGACGCCGACCATTGATCTTTTACGCGCCCACCGTTCCATTCGCCACTACACCGACGAACCGATCACCGAAGCCCAGCGTGAAGCGATTATCGCCAGCGCCCAGGCTGCATCAAGCTCGAGCTTCCTGCAGTGCAGCTCAATTATTCGCGTTACCGATACGGCGCTGCGTGAAAAGCTGGTGACGCTGACCGGCGGCCAGCAGCATGTGGCTCAGGCGGCGGAGTTCTGGGTCTTTTGCGCTGACTTCAATCGCCATCTGCAAATTTGCCCGGACGCGCAGCTCGGGCTTGCCGAACAGCTGCTGCTGGGCGTGGTGGATACCGCGATGATGGGACAAAACGCCCTGACGGCGGCCGAGTCTTTAGGGTTAGGCGGCGTTTATATCGGCGGCATTCGCAACAGCATCGAGGCGGTAACCGAGCTGCTTAAGCTGCCAAAGCATGTGCTGCCGCTGTTCGGCCTGTGCCTCGGCTGGCCGACGGATGACCCGCAGGTGAAGCCGCGTCTGCCCGCCTCGCTGGTGGTGCATGAAAACCACTATCAGCCGGTAGACGAGGCGACGCTTGCCCGCTATGACGAGGAACTGGCGCACTACTACCTTAGCCGCGGCAGCAATACCCGTCGCGATACCTGGAGCGATCATATTCGTCGCACCATTATCAAAGAGAGCCGTCCTTTTATTCTCGATTACCTGCATAAGCAGGGCTGGGCAACACGTTAACCCTTTTGACGCCTCCCCCTTCGTTGCGAAACGCGGGGGGTGTATGATACGCGGGCATTTACGTTTGTTCAGAGAGGTGCAGGGTGAAAATCGCCATTTTGTCCCGGGATGGTACGCTCTATTCGTGTAAACGCCTGCGTGAAGCGGCCATGCGCCGCGGCCATCAGGTTGAGATCCTCGACCCGCTGTCATGCTATATGACTATTAACCCGGCGGCCTCGGCCATGCACTACAAAGGGCGCCAGTTGCCCCATTATGATGCAGTCATTCCCCGCATCGGTTCCGCCATCACCTTCTACGGCACCGCCGTGCTTCGCCAGTTTGAAATGCTCGGCAGCTACCCGCTGAACGAATCGGTGGCTATCACTCGCGCGCGCGATAAGCTGCGCTCATTGCAACTGCTGGCGCGTCAGGGCATCGACCTGCCTTTGACCGGCATTGCGCATTCGCCGGATGACACCAGCGACCTGATAGACATGGTGGGCGGCGCGCCGCTGGTGGTCAAGCTGGTGGAAGGCACACAGGGCATCGGCGTGGTGCTGGCGGAAACGCGCCAGGCGGCGGAAAGTGTGATTGACGCCTTCCGCGGGCTGAACGCCCATATTCTGGTGCAGGAATATATAAAGGAAGCGAAAGGGCGGGATATACGCTGTCTGGTGGTGGGCGACAGCGTGGTAGCGGCCATTGAGCGGCAGGCGAAAGAGGGCGATTTTCGCTCCAACCTGCACCGCGGCGGGGTGGCGCGCATTGCCGATATCTCGCCTGAAGAGCGTGAAATCGCCCTGCGGGCGGCGCGCACGCTGGGGCTGGATGTGGCGGGCGTCGATATTCTTCGCGCCGAGCGCGGGCCGCTGGTGATGGAGGTCAACGCCTCGCCGGGGCTCGAGGGCATTGAAAACACCACCGGCATTGATGTCGCATCCAGGATGATTGAGTGGGTAGAGCGGCATGCGAATTCCGACTTTTGCCTGAAAATGGGCGGATAAGCGGCTAATCATGGTATGGAAGGAGGAATTTGCGTAAGCTATCCTCTTTTGATTTTATCGTTACTGAAAGAGGTATCCGGTTTTATGCATTCACTCGTCGTCCCGACTCTGGACACCCTGCGCCGCTGGCTCGATCGTCTCGGCGTGAGCTTCTTCGAGTGCGATACCTGTCAGGCGCTGCACCTTCCTCACATGCAGGATTTCGACGGTGTTTTCGACGCGAAGATCGATCTGCTCGATAACGTGGTGCTCTTTTCCGCCATGGCGGAAGTCAAGCCTTCGGCGCTGCTGGCGGTGGCTGCGGATCTCTCCGCCATTAACGCCGGTTCGCTGACGCTAAAAGCGTTTCTCGATATTCAGGATGATAACCTGCCCAAACTCGTCGTCTGCCAGGCGTTGCATGCCCAGGTGGGCGTCAGCGAAGAGCAGTTCGCCGCTTTCTTCCGCCAGAGCGAACAGCAGATCTCCATGGTGATTCTGGAAGCCCGCGCGCAGCAGTTGCTTTACACACCGGAAGAAGAGGAAAAAAGCGACCGCGTAGTGAATAACCATTTTCTTCACTGATCCCGCCTCTTATTAGCGCAGTCGCCACCAGGGCGGCTGCTAAATTTGACTTTTTATTCTGTCCTCAGCCTCTTCTTAAAGCATTTTTCACCGCTTCAACCGCCAGTTTGGCTTATCACATAGAGCGATTCAGCCTAAAAAATTGATAAAAGGCGTTTTTTATACCGGGCTATAGCCTCGGGACCGGGCTACAGTTATCCTTGCGCTGGCTTGAAAAGCGTGCAACGTCTGCCGAAGGTCCTCCGGTCCTTTTTCTGTGCAGGTGAACAGATATGCATGATTTTTGCATATGTCTAAATGCGTAAATTTAGCTCGCTCAACGGGCTTTTACCCTTTATTCAGAAGGAAACAGATATGTCCACCCAAGGTAAAAAATGGTTGTCGGGTGTGGTTGCCGGTGTGCTGATGGCATGTTCCGCCACCGCCATGGCGGCCGAACAAAAGACGCTGCATGTATATAACTGGTCTGATTATATTGCACCGGATACGGTCGAAAACTTCACCAAAGAGACCGGTATTAAAGTGGTTTACGACGTGTTCGATTCCAACGAGGTGCTTGAAGGAAAACTGATGGCGGGCAGCACCGGCTTTGACCTCGTCGTCCCTTCCGCAAGCTTCCTGGAGCGCCAGCTTACGGCAGGCGTCTTCCAGCCGCTCGATAAGAGCAAGCTGCCGAACTGGAAAAATCTCGATCCGGAGATTCTCAAGCTGGTCGCGAAACACGACCCGGATAACAAATACGCCATGCCTTACCTCTGGGCGACCACCGGCATTGGTTATAACGTCGATAAAGTCAAAGCGGCGCTTGGCGCCGACGTGCCGTTGAACAGCTGGGATCTGGTGCTGAAGCCGGAAAATCTCGCTAAGCTGAAAAGCTGCGGCGTCTCTTTCCTGGATGCCCCGGAAGAAATTTTCGCCACCGTGCTGAACTACCTGGGCAAAGACCCGAACAGCACCAAAGCGGATGACTATACCGGTCCTGCTACCGATCTGCTGCTGAAGCTGCGCCCGAACATTCGCTACTTCCATTCCTCTCAATACATTAACGATCTGGCGAATGGCGACATTTGCGTCGCTATCGGCTGGGCAGGGGACGTATGGCAAGCGGCTAACCGCGCCAAAGAAGCGAAGAATGGCGTGAATATCTCCTACACCATCCCGAAAGAGGGGGCGCTCGCCTTCTTTGACGTTTTCGCCATGCCGAAAGACGCCAAAAACACCGATGAAGCCTATCAGTTCCTCAACTACCTGATGCGCCCGGATGTAATGGCTCACATCAGCGACCACGTTTATTACGCCAGCGGCAACAAGGCCGCCACGCCGCTTGTGAGCAAAGAGGTGCGCGACAACCCGGGCATCTACCCGCCTGCCGATGTATTTGCCAAGCTCTTCACACTTAAGGTGCAGGAGCCGAAGATTGATCGCGTAAGAACCCGCGCGTGGACTAAAGTGAAAAGTGGTAAATAAATAAACCAGCTTTTGCGTAACGGTACCGCTCCGGGCGTTAACGCCCCTTCTGGACAGAGGTCGCAAGCCTCTGTCCAGACGTTTGTGCGGCATTGCCCGCACCGTTTTATTGTTTTGCCGGAGAGCAAATCGTGACTGATGCTACCCCTCGCCCCCAGGCGAAAACCCGCAAGGCGCTTACCCCGCTGCTGGAAATCCGCAACCTGACCAAATCCTTCGACGGCCAGCACGCCGTAGACGATGTCAGCCTCACCATTTATAAAGGCGAAATTTTCGCTCTGCTTGGCGCCTCCGGCTGCGGCAAATCCACGCTGCTGCGCATGCTGGCGGGTTTTGAGCAACCGACCACCGGGCAGATCATGCTGGATGGCGTCGACCTCTCCCATGTGCCGCCCTATCAGCGGCCCATTAACATGATGTTCCAGTCCTACGCGCTCTTCCCGCATATGACCGTGGAGCAAAACATCGCCTTCGGCCTTAAGCAGGACAAACTGCCGAAAGCGGAAATCGCCAGCCGCGTGCAGGAGATGTTAAGTCTCGTGCATATGCAGGAGTTCGCCAAACGCAAGCCGCACCAGCTCTCTGGCGGCCAGCGCCAGCGCGTGGCGCTCGCCCGCAGCCTGGCGAAACGCCCGAAACTGCTGCTGCTTGATGAACCTATGGGCGCGCTGGATAAGAAGCTGCGCGACCGCATGCAGCTCGAAGTAGTGGATATTCTCGAGCGCGTGGGCGTGACCTGCGTAATGGTGACCCACGATCAGGAAGAGGCGATGACCATGGCGGGCCGCATCGCCATCATGAACCGCGGCAAGTTTGTGCAAATCGGCGAGCCGGAAGAGATCTATGAACATCCCACCACCCGCTACAGCGCGGAATTTATCGGCTCGGTCAACGTCTTCGAGGGGCTGCTGAAAGCGCGCCAGGAAGATGGTCTGGTGATCGATTCGCCCGGCCTGCTTCATCCGCTGAAAGTGGACCCGGACGCGTCGGTCGTGGACGGCGTGCCGGTTTATGTCGCGCTGCGTCCGGAAAAAGTGATGCTCTGCGACGAACCGCCTGCGGATGGCTACAACTTTGCGGTGGGCGAAGTAGTGCACATCGCCTACCTCGGCGACCTCTCTATTTATCATGTACGGCTCAAAAGCGGGCAGATGATTAGCGCCCAGCTTCAGAACGATCACCGCTATCGCAAAGGCGCGCCGACCTGGGGCGATGAAGTTCGCCTCTGCTGGGATGCGGACAGCTGCGTGGTTCTGACGGTTTAAGGAGGCGAAATGAGTAGTACGTTTGAACGCCACGGCGAACCTGTCGCCGACGTGAAGCCCGGCGGCGCTAAGCTCTGGCTCGCTCGCCTGCAGATGGCCCATGGCCGTAAGCTGGTTATCGCGCTGCCTTACCTGTGGTTAATTTTGCTCTTTCTGCTGCCGTTTCTGATTGTATTTAAAATCAGCCTGGCGGAGATGGCGCGTGCTATTCCGCCCTATACGGATCTGGTGAGTTGGGAAGAGGGGCAGGCTTCGATTCTGCTCAACTTCGCCAACTTCCTGCAGTTAACGGACGATCCGCTTTATTATGAGGCGTACCTGCAGTCGCTGCAGGTGGCGGCGGTTTCGACAATTTGCTGTTTGCTGCTCGGCTATCCGCTCGCCTGGGCCGTGGCCCACAGCAAGCCTTCCACGCGCAACATCCTGCTGCTGCTGGTTATCCTGCCGTCGTGGACGTCGTTTCTTATTCGCGTCTACGCCTGGATGGGCATTCTCAAAGAGAACGGCATTCTGAATAACGTGCTGCTGTGGCTCGGCGTTATCGATCAGCCGTTAACCATCCTGCACACCAACCTGGCGGTTTATATCGGCATCGTTTACGCCTATCTGCCGTTTATGGTGCTGCCGATTTATACCGCGCTGACGCGTATCGACTACTCGCTGGTGGAAGCTTCGCTGGATCTCGGCGCCCGTCCGCTGAAAACATTCTTCAGCGTGATTGTGCCGCTGACCAAAGGCGGGATTATCGCCGGCTCTATGCTGGTGTTTATTCCGGCGGTAGGCGAATTTGTTATCCCGGAACTGCTGGGCGGTCCGGACAGCATTATGATTGGCCGGGTCCTCTGGCAGGAGTTCTTTAATAACCGCGACTGGCCGGTGGCGTCAGCGGTAGCGATCACCATGCTGGTGGTGCTGATCGTGCCTATCATGTGGTTCCATAAGTATCAGAACAAAACCATGGGGGACCACGCATGAATAATCTGCCTGTTGTGCGTTCTCCCTGGCGCATCCTGATCCTTATCATCGGCTTTACATTCCTGTATGCGCCGATGCTGATGCTGGTGGTTTACTCCTTTAACAGCTCGAAGCTGGTCACGGTCTGGGCGGGGTGGTCGACGCGCTGGTACAGCGAGCTGTTCCAGGACTCGGCGATGATAAGCGCCGTGACGCTGAGCCTGACCATCGCCGCCTGCGCAGCGACGATGGCGGTGGTGCTGGGGACTATCGCGGCGGTGGTGATGGTGCGGTTTGGCCGCTTTCGCGGCTCAAACGGTTTCGCTTTTATGCTGACGGCGCCGCTGGTGATGCCCGATGTCATTACCGGTCTGTCGCTGCTGCTGCTGTTTGTGGCGATGGGCCACGCCATCGGCTGGCCTTCGGATCGCGGCATGCTCACCATCTGGCTGGCGCATGTCACGTTCTGTACCGCCTATGTTTCGGTGGTGATTAGCTCCCGCCTGCGCGAACTGGATCGTTCCATTGAGGAAGCGGCGATGGATCTTGGCGCTACGCCGCTGAAGGTTTTTTTCGTCATCACGCTGCCGATGATCATGCCGGCGATTGTTTCCGGCTGGCTGCTGGCCTTTACGCTTTCGCTGGACGATCTGGTTATCGCAAGCTTTGTCTCCGGCCCCGGCGCCACCACGCTGCCGATGCTGGTTTTCTCCAGCGTCCGCATGGGGGTGAATCCGGAGATCAACGCCCTGGCGTCGATTATCCTCGGCGTGGTCGGAATAATCGGACTTATCGCCTGGTTCTTTATGGCCCGGGCAGAAAAGCAGCGACTGCGCGATATCCAGCGTGCAAGGCATAGCTGAGCGACCTAAAATCTGCAATCATGTGCCTTCAGCGCCGCGCGAGCCGCGGCGCTGTATCACAGGGAAGGCGAGATTTGGACATTTTCAGCAAACCGCGAAATTCACATGCCAGAATGAACGCCCCGACGCTGGTGCAGGTGGCGGCAATAGCGATTATCACCACCCGGTGTGTCGATCTCCTTTTGCTTTTTAACCTGCTCGGCCTGCGCGGCACGATGGATTTTATCCACCGCAGCGTGCAGACCTGGAGCCTGACCCTGATTTTCCTTGGCAGTCTGCTGATGCTCTGCGTGGAATTCCGCTGCGCGTTCGTCATTCTCAAAGGACGAAGTTGGGGACGCTGGGTTTATTTGTTAACCCAGATTGTCGCCGTCAGCTATCTCTGGGCTGCCTCTCTGGGCTGGGGCTATCCGGAGCTTTTCAGCATCGCCGGCGAGTCGAAACGGGAAATTTTCCGCTCCCTGGTGATGCAAAAATTGCCGGACCTGCTGGTGCTCTTTCTGCTCTTTGTTCCCTCTCCCAGCCGACGATTTTTCCAGCTACAGTAATTCGCCAGGCGTGATAGAATCGCCGGTCCGCGTTTTCCTTAAGGTTTTTTGCTATGCACTGCGCACTCTTTGATGCCGGGCGCTGCCGATCCTGCGCCTGGATTGAACAGCCGATGGCGACTCAGCTTACCGCCAAAATGAATGATTTACGCCAGCTGCTGGCGGAGCATCACGTGGGCGAATGGGCAGAGCCGGTCAGCGGGCCGCAAGAGGCGTTTCGCAATAAAGCCAAAATGGTGGTGAGCGGCAGCGTGGAAAAACCGCTGCTCGGCATGCTGCACCGCGACGGCACGCCGGAGGATCTTACCTCTTGTGCGCTTTATCCCGCGTCGTTTTATGCCGTTTTCGCCGTGCTGAAGCCCTTTATCGCCCGCGCCGGGTTAACTCCTTATAACGTGGCGCGTAAACGTGGCGAATTAAAGTATCTGCTGCTCACGCAAAGCACGCTGGACGGCGGCATGATGCTGCGCTTTGTGCTGCGTTCGGAAGTCCGGCTTGAGCAACTGCGCGCCGCGCTGCCCTGGCTACAGGCGCAACTGCCGCAGCTTAAGGTTATCTCCGTGAATATTCAGCCGGTGCATATGGCGATAATGGAAGGGGAGAAAGAGATTTGGCTGACGGAGCAGCAGGCGCTGGCGGAAAACTTCAATGGCGTGCCGCTCTGGATCCGCCCGCAGAGCTTTTTCCAGACCAACCCGGACGTCGCCGGTAAGCTCTATGCTACCGCCCGCGACTGGGTGCGGGCGTTGCCGGTACGGCATATGTGGGATCTCTTTTGCGGCGTGGGCGGTTTTGGCCTGCACTGCGCGACGCCCGCGATGACGCTTACGGGGATTGAGATAGCCCCTGAGGCTATCGCCTGCGCCACACGCTCCGCCGATATGCTCGGGCTGAAGGATGTGCGCTTCCAGGCGCTGGATTCCACCCGGTTTGCGACAGAGCAGGGCAGCGTTCCCGATCTGGTGGTGGTGAACCCGCCGCGGCGCGGTATCGGCCAGGAACTTTGCGACTACTTAAGCCGCATGGCGCCGCCGTTTATTCTGTACTCGAGCTGTAACGCGCAGACGATGGCGAAAGATATCAGCCTGCTTACAGGCTATCGCATCCTGCGCGTGCAGTTGTTCGATATGTTTCCGCATACCGCGCATTACGAAGTGTTAACGCTGCTGGTGCGACAATAAGTCTCAGCCGTCGCTGGTTGCCGTTGCGGCCTATACTCTCTGCAGGTCAACCTGGCAGAGAGACGCGATGTTTAACGACTTCACTCATGACAAAATCACGGTTACCCACGCCACGCTGAACGTACGCTACGGCGGCAACGGCCCGCCGGTATTGCTGCTGCACGGGCATCCGCGCACCCATATGACCTGGTCGAAGGTGGCACCGCTGCTGGCGAAGCAGTTCACTGTTGTTTGCCCCGATCTGCGCGGCTTCGGGCAGTCTTCTGTGCCTGTTGATACGCCCGATCACGCCGGTTCCGCGAAACGAGCGAAAGCGCAGGACTGCGTTGAACTGATGCAAGCGCTGGGCTTCCCGCGTTTCGCCATTGTCGGCCATGACCGGGGCAGCTACACCGCTTACCGCGCGGCGCTCGATTTCCCCCACCTCATCACGCGCCTTGCGGTGCTGGACAGCGTGCCGATTCTGGAGGCGCTGGAGCGCTGCAACGAAAAGTTCGCCCGACAGTGGTATCACTGGTTTTTCTTCGCGCAAAAGGAGAAACCGGAGCGGGCGATTCTGGCCGACCCGGACGCCTGGTACGGCGGGCGGACAGCGCAAATGAATGACGACGAGTACGCCGATTTTCACCGCGCCATTCATGACCCGGCAACGGTGCACGGCATGCTTGAGGATTACCGCGCCGGTTTAACGGTTGACCGCGAGCATGAAGCGGCGGACCGCGCAGCGGGGCGTAAAATCCGCTGTCCGACGCTCTGCCTGTGGTCGGAAAAAGACGATCTGGTCGATCTCTATGGCGATGTGCTGGCTATCTGGCGAAACTGGGCTGACAACGTGCGGGGCGGGGCTATCCCGAGCGGGCACCATATGGCGGAGGAAGCCCCCGAAGCGTTGGCGCAAGCGCTGATGTTATTTCTGCAGGAAAAATAAAGGCCCGCGTAGCGCGGGCCTTACCATGCGTGGTTATTGTTACTGCGGGAACCACTGGTCGCTGATTTTCTGATACGTGCCGTCCGCTTTAATGGCGGCCAGCGCGTCGTTCAGTTTCTTCAGCAGCGCCACGTTATCCGGGCGTACTGCAATGCCAAGGCCGGTGCCGAAATATTGCGGGTCGGTCACTTTCTCGGTCGCGGTGCCGAGCTGCGGGTTGCTCTTCAGCCATTCGTTTACCACAGCGGTATCGCCAAACACCCCGTCCAGACGACCGTTTTTCAGGTCGATAATCGCATTCTGGTAGCTGTCATACGCCACGGTTTTCACTTCCGGGTGCTTATCCTGCAGGTATTTCTGGTGCGTGGTGCCGTTTTCCATGCCAATGCGTTTGCCTTTCAGGTCGGCAAAAGACTTATAGGCGCCTTTTTTGGCGATAACCACGGCGGAGTTAGCGTAATAAGGGGCGGTAAACGCGACCTGCTTCTGGCGCTCCGGCGTGATATCCATACCCGAAATCACAGCGTCATATTTTTTAAATTTCAGCGACGGGATCAGGCTGTCGAAAGCGTGGTTGGTAAAAGTGCATTCTGCCTGCATTTGTTTGCATAATGCTTTCGCCAGATCGATATCAAATCCGACAATCTGGTTGTTCGCATCCAGCGACTCAAAAGGAGGATATGTCGCGGAAGAACCGAAGCTGATTTTTTCTGCCGCAGCGGCGTGGAAAGCGGCGCCAGCGAGTATGGCGGCCAGAATGAGTTTTTTCATCGTGAAGCTCCCGTCTGTCAATCTTGTTTTATTTCACCGTTTGCCCGGCGTGAAAACACCATGCCATTTAATGAATTTATATGCAATAAAAATGTATAATTATTTGCATGTAAACCTCTTCCCGGACGGGGGGAGGGCTGGGGCTTCGGTAAGGCGGGTCTGCAGAGAAACGTGCTTTGAGTGGGGCGGGTAAGCGAATCGCTACCCGCCAGAACGTCAGGCAAGAACACTGGGCAACCAACGGCGCAGCGCCCCTTCTCCTGGAAGGGGGTTAACTGCGGCGCTCAAACGCCAGCGCGCGGCGTTCAACCAGGCGCATCAGCAGCGTCAGCAGGCCGTTGACGATGAGGTAGATAACACCCGCCGCGCCGAATACCATCACGTCGTAGGTGCGTCCGTACAGCAGTTGCCCGTGGCCCATCACTTCCATCAACGTGATGGTGTAAGCGAGCGAGGTGCTCTTAAACACCAGCACCACTTCGTTGGAATAAGACGAGAGCGCGCGTTTGAACGCATAGGGCAGCAAAATAGCGAGCGTGTCTTTCTTGCTCATGCCCAGCGCCCCGCAGGATTGCCACTGGCCTTCGGGAATGGCGCGGATCGCTCCGTAAAACAGCTGCGTGGTATAGGCCGCCGAGTTGAGCGAAAGCGCAATCAGCGCGCACAGCCAGGGTTCGGAGAGCAAATGCCACAGCGCCGGGTAATTCTGCAATGAAGGAAATTGCCCCGGTCCGTAGTAAATCAGGAAGATCTGCACCAGCAGCGGCGTGCCGGTAAAGAGCGTAATGTAGCCGCGCACAATCCACACCAGTACCGGCGTTTTCAACGTCAGGATGATGGTGAAGATAAGCGAAAGCAGCAGCGCGACGACAATAGAGGCCGCGGTCAGCGTCAGGCTGGTATGCAGCCCTTTAAGGAGCTCAGGTAAATAATCCAGCATTAGCCTGGTCTCCGTTCAAAACGCGTAGCGCGACGATCGATATGGTTGAGCACATACTGGCTGATAAGCGTGATAACCAGGTAAATCGCCGCCGCGATAATGTACCAGGTAAAAGGCTCCTGGGTGCGGGTGGCGATGCTTTTGGTTTGCAGCATCAGGTCGTTAACGCTAATCAGCGACACCAGTGCGGTATCTTTCAGCAGCACCAGCCACTGGTTGCCGAGGCCAGGCAGCGCGTGGCGCCACATCTGTGGCATCACCAGGCGAAAGAAAATCGCGGTTTTGGACAATCCCAGCGCCTGCCCCGATTCCCACTGGCCGACCGGCACCGCTTTAAGCGCGCCGCGCAGGGTCTGCGAAGCATAAGCCGAATAGAGCAGGGAGAGGGCGATAACGCCGCACAGGAACGGGCTGACGTCGAAATTCTCAATCTGCATCTGCACCGGAATTTGCGCAAATCCGAGGTTAATGTTGAAACCATCGGAGAGCAGGAGCAGCAGTTGGGAGGAGCCGAAATAGATAAACAGCACCACCAGAATTTCCGGCAGGCCGCGCAAAATAGTCACCAGCGCGGTGGCTATCCACGCCACGGGCCGCCATTTCGCCGACTCCCAGACGGCGAAAATCATCGCCAGCACGAGGCCGATGATAAGCGCGCAAACGGCAAGGCCGACGGTCATCCCGGCGGCGCTTGCTAAAGGAAACATATCGTTCATTCAGGCGATTACTTCTGGAACCATTTTTTGTAGATGGCGTCGTAGGTGCCGTCTTTCTTCACCTTTTCCAGCGCAGTATTGAATTTCTGCTGCAGGTCGGTGTTGCCCTGACGAACCGCGATGCCAAGACCGGTGCCGAAATAAGCTTTATCCGTCACTTTGTCGCCCACGGCGGCCAGTTTCGGGTTCGCTTTCAGCCATTCGGTAACGACGGCCGTGTCGCCAAACACCGCGTCGATACGACCGTTTTGCAAATCCAGCTTCGCGTTCTGGTAGCTGTCATACGGCACGGTAGTAATTTCCGGGTGTTTGTCGTTGATGTATTTCTGGTGAGTCGTGCCGTTCTGCACGCCCACGCGCTTGCCTTTCAGCTGTTCGAGGCTGGTAAATTTACCCTGCTGACCGATGAACAGCGCAGAGTTGTCATAATACGGGGTGGTGAACAGCACCTGCTTCTGGCGCTCCGGCGTAATATCCATCCCCGCCATCACCGCGTCGAAGCGTTTAAACTTCAGGCTTGGGATCAGGCTGTCGAATGCCTGGTTGGTGAAAGTGCAGGTGGCGTCAATCTCTTTGCAGAGCGCGTTCGCCAGATCCACGTCGAAACCGACGATTTTATTGCTGGCGTCCATCGACTCAAACGGAGGATAGGAAGCTTCGGTCGCGAAACGAATGGTCTGTGCTGCGGTGGCGGAAAGGCTGACGCTGGCAAGCAGCGCGGCAAGTAATACTTTTTTCATTGTCATTTTCCCGATCTGCATCAGTGAGATAAGTAATGTTTAAACGCATCGGTCTGCGGGTGGGTGAAGCAACTCGCATCCCCCTGTTCAATGATATGGCCATTTTCCATATAGACCACGCGGCTGGCGGTTTTGCGCGCCACTTCCACTTCGTGCGTCACAATCACCTGAGTAATGCCGGTTTGCGACAGCTCGCGAATAATACTGACGATTTGCGCGGTGATCTCCGGGTCCAGCGCCGCGGTAGGTTCGTCAAACAGTAAAACCTGCGGCTCCATCATCAGCGCGCGGGCAATGGCCACGCGTTGCTGCTGACCGCCGGAGAGGTGCAGAGGATAGCGATCAACGTATGGCGTCAGGCGCAACCGCTCAAGCAGCTTGTCGGCACGCTTGCGCGCCTCGTCTTTGCTTAAGCCCAATACGCGGCAGGGCGCTTCGATGAGGTTCTGCAACACGGTGAGATGTGGCCAGAGGTTATATTGCTGGAAAACCATGCCCACATTCTGGCGCAGCTCGCGAATCGCTTTATCGCCAGGCGCTTTTGAGAAGTCGAACCGGTTGCCCGCAATGCTGAGTTGGCCGGAACGCGGCATCTCAAGCAGGTTGAGTACGCGCAGCAGCGAGCTTTTGCCCGCGCCGCTTGGACCAAGCAGCACCAGCGTTTCGCCCTGTGGACAATCGAGGGTGATATCAAACAGCGCCTGATGAGCGCCGTAATAACAATTAATGCCGTTTAGTTGAATACTCATGCGTAGCAGTTGAATAGCAATTGAGACCGCGAATAGTATCGCCAGCAGAATAGTTATGCAATATTTGTGCGTTAAAACTTAAAATCATCCAGATAACCGCTTTAAAATTAGCACAAAATAGCGGGGCGGGTAGCAGGCAAGGATAAATGTCGGCGTAACGGCGCTAAGCCAGACTATTTACTTGAACCTCTGTCCGCCTCCCGCAGGCCGTTTAACGATGCTCCAGCGACTGGCGCAGCGTGCCGGAAGGGGCATGCACGGCGCCGCCCAGGTAGCGAACATCATCTACCGCCCAGCACTGGCCTTCGCGGATCATCAGCACTTCATCCCGCCATTGCTGGCTCCCCTGGTTGAAAACCACGCGCAGCGGAATATTGCGCGCATCGGTATTCGGGATGCGGGAAGCGCTGTCGACCTTCGCGGTTTGCGCGGCGTCGGTGCGGCTGGTGAAAGGGTCGCTGCGCAGGAAAGCATTTTGCGGTTGGTTCTCACGGCTTGCGCTTTGCAACTGTTCATAAAGCGAATCGCTTAAGTAAGGGCGCAGGGCGCTAAGATCGTTTAACCCCTGGCTGCGATGCGCGATGCGATAGTCGTAAAATTGCTGCGCGACGGCGTCAGGGCCGCCTTCCACACAGGGTCCGCTGCGCGAGCCAATATCCTTGAACGCCGGAGTGACGGGAGTGGTGCAGGCGCTGAGCATCAGAGCGCAAGGCAGCGCTAAAAACAGAGCGGAATGGCGCATTTTCATTTCCTTATTCTCGTAAGCAGGACTACGTTTCTTGTCACAGGACATTTTTAGCATAGCGTATCGTCGCCAGTTTGCGTCTGGTATTGTCTGCTAACGCATTGATAGCCAAAAGGAGAAACCCATGCAATTTTCCACCACCCCTACGCTTGAAGGACAGGTCATCGTTGAGTATTGCGGCGTGGTCACCGGGGAGGCGATCCTCGGCGCCAACATCTTTCGCGACTTTTTCGCCGGCATTCGCGATATCGTCGGCGGCCGCTCCGGCGCCTATGAAAAAGAGCTGCGCAAGGCGCGGGAAATCGCCTTTCGCGAACTGGGCGAGCAGGCGGCGGCCCTTGGCGCAGACGCAGTGGTCGGTATTGATATCGACTACGAAACCGTGGGCAAAGAGAGCAGCATGCTGATGGTGAGCGTCACCGGCACGGCGGTGAAAACCCGTCGATGAAGCGTTTTTGTTGGCCGCTTATTGTGGCGGCGCTGCTCGCAGGGTGTGCGGGCGAAAAGGGAATACTCGATCGTGGCGATTATCAAGTAGATGTCCGGCGGCAGGCGCAGGCGGCGTATCCGCGCGTAAAAGTGCTGGTTATTCACTATACGGCGGATGATTTCGACAGCTCGCTCGCCACGCTTACCGACCGCAACGTAAGCTCGCATTACCTTATTCCCGCCATTCCACCGGAAAAAGGCGGTAAGCCGGTTATCTGGCAACTGGTGCCGGAGCGGGATCTCGCCTGGCATGCGGGCATTAGCTACTGGCGAGGGGCGACGCGGATTAACGATACCTCTGTCGGCATCGAGCTTGAAAACCGCGGCTGGCGGAACGTGGCGGGGCAGAAGCACTTCGCTCCTTTCAGCGCGCCGCAGATAGCGGTGCTGGCGAAACTCGCCCGCGATATTATCCAGCGCTACCAGATTAACCCCGCCAACGTGGTGGCGCACTCTGATGTCGCGCCGCAGCGTAAAGACGACCCGGGCCCGCTTTTCCCCTGGCGCCAGCTCGCCGCTCAGGGCATCGGCGCATGGCCGAATTCAGACCGCGTCGCTTTTTACCTGGCGGGCCGCGCGCCTTATGAGCCGGTGGACGAAGCCGAACTGCTGACGCTGCTCGACCGCTATGGCTACGAGGTGAAGCCGGAGCTGACCGACGCGCAGCGCAAGCGGGTGATTACCGCGTTCCAGATGCATTTTCGCCCGGCGCGGTACGATGGCCTGGCGGATGCCGAAACCGAAGCGATAGCGCAGGCGCTGCTGGAAAAATATGGGCAGGGGTGAGCGTTCTTGAAGGCGACGTTCGCCGCTGCGCTTATCCGCCTTACCTGTTAGCGGCAGATATTCGGGTGAGGGGAAGGGTTATGTACACCAGAGTACGGGGTTACTTATGTCCGCTTTCTTCACGCAAAGGTGTTAAGGGGGCCCGCCGCCCCCTTAACCAGCTCGGTTCATGCCGCTTAACCGGCCTATCCATGGGCCTCGCCCCTTTACGGTTAATGGCGCCCGGCATTTTTGAACACCCGGTGCGTGCTGGCCATCCTGAAAAAGCGGAGGCGATTTAGAGGCCGGATGAACAACATTGCTGACTGGTTGAATAAGAAAGTTAGGGTGATGGTGCGGCAAAGACAGAAATAAGCTTTGTATTTTGTCGGGTGGGTAAGCGCAGCACCCGCCTGGCGCTGCGCTGTATTGCTTATCCCCGGTGCAGCTTCCCGTGATCCCGCAGCCAGAAGGCGGTGCGTTCAATCCCTTCATCCAGCGACACCACCGGCTGATAGCCAAGCTCCGTTTCGGCGCGGCGGATATCCAGCGTAAAGTCAAAATTCAGCTTCGATACGCCGTAGTGGGTCAGCACCGGCTCTTTGGCCGCTTTGTTGCCCATGCGCTCCAGGCTTCGCGCAACCAAATCGAGCATCGGGTAGGGCACTGAGCGAATGCGGCAGCTTATCCCCAGCGCGTCGATAAGCTTTTGTACGATAACCCGCAGCGGGCGTGGTTCGCCGTTGGCGATGTTATAGGCCCGGCCGGAGGCGAGCGTATCGCATTCGCTGCTGCTGGCGAGCCACATCGCATGGACCGCGTTTTCATAGTAGGTCATGTCCACCAGCGCTTCGCCGCCGCGCGGCAGCAGTACGCTGCCATAATGGCGCATCATCTGCACCAGACGGGGAAAGAAAACAGTATCGTGCGGTCCGAACAGGCTTTGCGGACGCAAAATGGTGAAGCGCGTTTGCGGGTTGGCCTGCGCCAGCAGTTGAACCACCTCCTCGCTTGCCGCCTTGCTGCGAGCGAACTCGTTGGCATAGCGCGCCGGACGAAAATCTTCCTGAATGTCCAGGTGGTGGTGATAGTCAAAATAGAGCGCCGGAGAAGAAAGATGCACAAAGTTGCGCACGCCCCAGGCGACCGCCCACTCGCCCAGACGGCGGGTGGCGCGCACATTCGCGAGATCGAAAACCTCCTGGGTGCCCCAGGGCGCGGTAAAGCTGGAACAGTGCCACAGCGTGTCGATATCGGCCAGCATCACTTTGGCCTGCGAAGAGACCAGATCCGTCAGGTCAGCATGGACAAACTCCGCGCCCATTTTGGTCAGCAGCTTGCCCATCGCTTCGTTGTTGCCGGTAGCCCGAACGGTAAGGCCTTTACGACGTAAAAACTCGACCGCGTTTCGGCCTAAACCGCTGGTGGCGCCCGTGACCAGTACCTTCATGTCGACTCACTGTGCAGAAAAGATTGTGCCGCGCATTCTTCCGTTAAATCCGCCGCTATGCAATGGGATAAGCGTAAGAATCCACGTGCAGGCCTATGTTTCAGAAGTTATTCGTTCCGCTCTCCGCGCAATCTGCTGCGCCATACCGCGAAAGATAAACAGGTGCGCCGGAAACATCGCCAGCCAGTAAAGCAGCCCGGCCATGCCGTGTGGATGCCACCAGGCGCGTACGTCGAGCGTGCGGTAGCTTCCCTTATCACGCAGCGTAAAAACCAGCCGCCCCAGCCCTGGCGCTTTCATCCCAAAAAGCAGCGTCAGCTGGGCCTGCGGCTCGGCCACCAGCACGCGCCAGCTGTCCACGGCGTCGCCGGTTTGCAGATAAGGGCGAGCAGGGCGGCCGCGAGGAAGCCGGTGGCCCGCAAGCAGGTCAAGCGCGCCCCGGATTCGCCAGAGAACATTAGCAAAGAAATAACCCTCCCGCCCGCCGATGCGGTTAACCACGTCCCATAACGCGCCGAGGCTTGCGCGGGTATGCACCGTATGACCCGCCTGTTTTGGATAATAACCGTAGTCAGCGCGCCAGCGGGCGCAAGCCAGCGGATCGTCGCCCCAGTCGTCCCGATTAGCCAACTGCGTCTCTTTTTCGAGCGTGGCGCGCACGGCCTCGTCAAAGCTTATCAACCGCTGGGGGATGAGCTCACGCAGCGCCCGATCATCCGCCAGCAGGTCATGCTTTAACCCCTGGATTAGCGCCCGGGCGATGTAGGGCGGTACGGACGTGATAGCGTTCAAAAACCAGACGGAGATCCAGCTTGTCGGCAGCGGCAAAGGAATAAGCGGGCGGCGCTGTCCGCTTATCGCCATAAAGCGTTCAAACTGTTGCTGATAACTCAGTACCTCCGGCCCGGCGGCTTCGAAAACCCGATGGACGGCGGCGGGACGATGTAATAGTTCAAGCAGGTAATGGAGCAAATTCTCCAGCGCAATCGGCGTGGTGCGTGAACGCACCCAGCGCGGCGGCGTTAATACCGGCAGGTTGTGCACCATATCGCGCATCACTTCAAAAGCGGCTGAACCGGCGCCGACGATAATTCCGGCGCGCAGTTCTGTCACCGGGACGCCCGCGTCGCGCAGAATATCCGCCGTCATCTGACGGGCGCGCAGGTGATCGGAGGGCGTTTCGCCCGGCGGCGTTTGCAGCGAGCTGAGGTAGATTATCTGGCGCACCGGCGTTTCGCGTAGCGCGTCGCGCACGTTGAGCGCCGCCTGGCGTTCATGGGCGATAAACGCCTCGCCTTCGCCCATGCTGTGCACCAGGTAATAGAGGGTATCTACGCCAGCGAGCAGGGCGGGGAGCCCTTCCGGCCATTGTAGATCCAGCGTGTGGCAGACAACGCCCGGGAGAGCGAGTCTCTCCAGCGGTTCGATATGCCGGGCCGCAGCGCGCACCGGATAACCCGCCGCGCTCAGACGACGGGTGAGGTGCTGGCCGACATAGCCGCTGGCGCCCAGCACCAGCACAGGCTGCGGCTCGTGCATAGCGTTTCCTTAGCGGCTGAAAAAAGCCTGCCAGAGGCGGACCACTTCGCCGAGCTGGTCCCGGTTAACGTCCAGATGGGTTACGAGGCGGGTGACGGGCGCCGCGCTGATAAGCACATCATGCGCCTTCATATACTCGCCCAGCTCCGCCACGCGCTCCTGCGGGACGCGCACGAAAAGCATGTTCGTATCCTGACGACGGACATCGGCGCCCGCTTCGCGCAGCGCGCCGGCAAGCCAGGCGGCGTTGTCATGGTCTTCTTTCAGGCGCGTCACGTTATGCTCCAGCGCATAGAGGCCTGCCGCCGCCAGAATGCCCGCCTGGCGCATGCCGCCGCCGGTCATTTTGCGCCAGCGGGTCGCGCGCTTGATGTAGTCGCGGTTGCCGAGCAATAGCGAGCCCACCGGCGCGCCGAGCCCTTTTGACAAACAGATAGTAAAAGTGTCGCAGTAGCGGGTCACTTCTTCCAGCGTGCAGCCATAATCCACCACCGCGTTGAAAATACGCGCGCCATCGACGTGCAGCGCCAGGTTGCGCTCGCGGGTAAATTCCCATGCCTTCTGCAGGTAGTCGCGCGGCAGCACTTTGCCGTTGTGAGTATTTTCAAGGCTTAAAAGCCTCGTGCGGGCGAAGTGAATATCGTCCGGCTTGATTTTCATCGCCACTTTATCAAGCGGCAGCGTGCCGTCCGGATCGGCCTCAATAGGCTGCGGCTGGATGCTGCCGAGCACCGCCGCGCCGCCGGCTTCATACAGGTAATTATGGGCAAGCTGGCCGACGATATACTCTTCGCCGCGCTCGCAGTGGCTCAGCAACGCCACCAGATTGGCCTGGGTGCCAGTAGGCAGAAACAGCGCCGCCTCTTTTCCGCTTAAGCGTGCGGCATAATTCTGAAGTTCATTAACGGTAGGATCGTCGCCATAAACGTCGTCCCCGACCGGGGCGGCCAGCATGCGCTCCAGCATGGCGCGGCCCGGGCGGGTGACGGTATCGCTGCGTAAATCAATCACGGCATTTCCTTTTTCAGGGAAGGGAGATGCCTCTTTTTTACCGGAACCAGTTGGTTTTCGCCAGTTCGATAACTTCGTCGCCGCGACCGTTAATAATGGCGCGCAGCATATAAAGGCTGAAGCCTTTGGCCTGCTCCAGTTTGATCTGCGGCGGCATCGCCAGCTCCTCTTTCGCGACCACCACATCGACCAGAACGGGGCCGTCGATGGAAAAAGCGCGCTGCAAGGCTTCGTCCACTTCCGCCGCTTTCTCTACGCGAATGCCTGTTATGCCGCATGCCTCGGCGATGCGCGCAAAGTGGGTGCTGTGCAGTTCGGTGCCGTCCGTCAGGTAGCCGCCCGCCTTCATCTCCATCGCGACAAAGCCGAGCACGCTGTTATTAAAGACTACGATCTTCACCGGCAGATTGAGCTGCGCAAGGGTGAGAAAATCGCCCATCAGCATGCTGAAGCCGCCGTCGCCGCACATGGCGACCACCTGGCGGCCCGGCGCGGCGGCCTGGGCGCCGATAGACTGCGGCATGGCGTTGGCCATGGAGCCGTGGTTAAACGAGCCGAGCAGGCGGCGTTTGCCGTTCATTTTCAGGTAGCGTGCGGCCCAGACGGTGGGCGTGCCGACATCGCAGGTAAAAATGGCGTCGTCCGCCGCGTAATGGCTTATCTGCTGCGCCAGATATTGCGGATGAATCGCTTTGTCGCCCGGCTTCGCCAGATCGTCAAGCCCTTCACGCGCCTTGCGGTAATCCTCCAGCGCTTTGTCGAGAAAACTGCGATCGGTTTTCTCTTCAAGCAACGGCAGCAGCGCCTGCAGCGTGGCTTTCACATCCCCCACCAGCGCCATGTCCACCTTACTGTGGGCGCCGATGCTGCCGGGGTTGATGTCTATCTGGATGATTTTCGCATCCGTGGGGTAGAAGGCGCGATAGGGGAACTGCGTGCCGAGCAGCACCAGCGTGTCGGCGTTCATCATGGTGTGAAAGCCGGATGAGAAGCCGATAAGCCCGGTCATGCCGACATCGTAAGGGTTGTCATACTCGACATGCTCTTTACCGCGCAGGGCGTGCACAATGGGCGCTTTGAGCGTTGCGGCGAACTGCACCAACTCTTCATGGGCGCCAGCGCAGCCGCTGCCGCACATCAGCGCGATATTGCTGGAATAGCGCAGCAGCTGCGCGAGCTTCTTAAGTTCAGCCTCTTGCGGCGTGATAACCGGCTGCGGCGCGCTGTACCAGTGGGTGCTCGCGCCTTCCGGCGCGGGGCGCAGCGCGATATCCCCGGGTAATACCACAACGGACACGCCCCGGTTGATAATCGCTTTGCGCATGGCGATAGCGAGCACCTGGGGGATCTGTTCCGGCGTGCTCACCAGTTCACAGTAATGGCTGCATTCACGGAATAGCTCCTGCGGGTGCGTCTCCTGGAAATAGCCGCTGCCGATTTCGCTGGAAGGAATATGGGCGGCGATAGCCAGCACCGGCACATGGTTGCGCTGGCAGTCGAACAGGCCGTTGATTAAATGCAGGTTGCCAGGGCCGCAGGAGCCAGCGCAAACCGCCAGCTCGCCCGTCAACTGCGCTTCGGCGCCAGCGGCGAAAGCCGCCACCTCTTCATGGCGTGTAGACATCCATTCGATAGTTTTCATGCGGTTAAGGCTGTCGCTTAAGCCGTTCAGCGAGTCGCCGGTCACCCCCCAGATGCGTTTTACACCTGCCTGTTCAAGCGTTTTTGCAATGTATGCAGCCACTGTCTGTTTCATCGTTACTCCCTGAAGTGAATGTGATACCGCCTGAAAGCTTAGTTCATTTCGCTGGCAACCCCGGATGAAAAGCCTTAATTTCGGTAAGGTTTAACCGTAGCGGTTAATAAAATAATGATGAATGAAATCAGGGGGAAACATGACTTCAGCACTCACGGCCTTTAACCGGGCCCTGGATAAGAACGATGCCGGAAAACTGCTGCTGCGCCTGGCGGTAGGCGGGTTAATGTTGTTTCACGGGCTGCATAAGTTGTTTGACGGAGTAGACGGCATACAGAGTTTGCTGGCGGCGCACGGGCTGCCGGAATTTATCGCTTATGGCACGCTGGCAGGCGAGGTGGCGGCCCCGCTGCTGATTGTGCTGGGAATTCTGACCCGCCCGGCAGCGTTGCTGGTGGCGTTCACCATGATTGTCGCCTGGCTGCTGGTGGGGTTTGATAAAACCTGGATGCTGGATAAAACCGGCGCCTGGGCGATAGAGAACATTGTCTATTTCTTTATCGGCGCGCTGGCGGTGGCCTGCCTGGGGGCAGGGCGGTATTCGCTGGCGGGGAATTCTGGCTGGCGGTAACGAAAAGGCTCCGTAAGGAGCCTTTATTTTCTCATCGTTGCGGAGGCCGAGCGCCACTCGCCATAAGCGCTAAACCTCAGGCCAGCACCAGATCGCTCTCAGGGTGGCAGGAGCAGGCCAGCACATACCCTTCAGCCATTTCCGCCTCGGTCAGCGTCATCGTGCTCGTCACGCTGTACTCGCCGGAAAGCACCCGGGTTTTGCAGCAGCCGCAAACGCCGGCGCGGCAGGCGGCATTCACCGGCACCTTATTGCTTTCCATCGCTTCAAGCAGCGTCGTGCCGACCGGGCCGTAAAACTCGCGGGCAGGCGTAATTGTCGTGAACTTAAGCCCGCTGGTGGCGGCCTCGGCAACCGGCGTAAAGAACTTCTCTTTATAAAAGCGCGTGACGCCGAGCGCTTTCACTTCCTGCTCGATGAACGCCATATAGGGCGCCGGGCCGCAGGTCATCACCGTACGGGCAGCAAGATCCGGCACCTGCTGCAGTATTTCGCGGGTCAGCCGTCCTTCGGTAAAACCGGGCACGCCTGCGCTTTCCGCAATCAGCGTGACCGGGTAATCCCGCCATTCTTCAGCGAAAATCACATCCTGCGGCGTACGCACGTTGTAAATCACCCGGACGTCAGCTTGCGGACGATATTTCGCCAGCCAGCGGCGCATCGACATAATCGGCGTTACGCCGCAGCCGCCCGCCAGCAGCAGAAAACACTCGGTCGCTTTATCGGCGCAGATAAACTCCCCCTGCGCGTCAGAAAGCCACAGGTAATCGCCGCGCTTCACTTCCCGCGTCAGCCAGTTGGAGCCTTCGCCTTCATGAATGCGGCGCACCGTCAGCGTAATAAACGGGCTTACCCCAGGCGTGGACGATATCGTATAAGCGCGCAGCACGTCCGCACGGTTGCGAATGCTCACCAGCGCATACTGACCGGCCTGGTAAGGGTAAAAATCGTGGCACAGCAGCGACAGCGTCCAGACGTCGGGCGTCTCCTGGCGAATATGGTGCACCTGCATGCGCCAGGGGCATTGAGGAGTCGGCATCGTCATCGTGTTTTCTCCTTACGCGCCCAGCAGCTCGCGCATATCCTGCTCTACGGTCGTGACCGAGCGCAGGCCAAATTTCTCATTCAGCACCGCCAGCAGGTCCGGCGTCAGGAAGCCTGGCGCGGTAGGTCCGGTGACGATATTCGTTACGCCAAGCGACAGCAGCGTCAGCAGAATAACGATGGCCTTTTGTTCAAACCAGGAGAGCACCAGCGAAAGCGGCAGGTCGTTCACGCCGCAGCCCAGTTTTTCCGCAAGCGTCACGGCGAGAATAATGGCTGAATAAGCATCGTTACACTGGCCTGCGTCCACCAGACGCGGCAGCCCTTCAATATCGCCGAAATCGAGCTTGTTAAAGCGGTACTTACCGCAGGCAAGCGTCAGGATAAGGCAATCCTGCGGCACGCTGGCGGCGAAATCGGTAAAGTAGCTGCGCTCGCCGCGCGCGCCGTCGCAGCCGCCAACGAGGAAGATGTGGCGCAGCTTTTCACGACTTACCAGGTCAATCAGCGTGTCGGCGGCGCCGAGCAGCGTCTGACGGCCAAAACCAACGGTAATCAGGTGTTCAATCTCAGAATACGGGAAGCCCGCCATCTGCTGCGCCTGGGCAATCACCGGCGCGAAGTTGTCGCCTTCTAAATGGCTCACGCCCGGCCAGCCGACGATGCTGCGGGTCCAGATACGATCATCGTAGCTGCCGACGGTCGGGTCGATAATGCAGTTGGAAGTCATCACAATCGGGCCCGGGAAGCGGGCGAATTCTACCTGCTGGTTCTGCCAGCCGCTGCCGTAGTTGCCGACCAGGTGCTTAAACTTGCGCAGTTCCGGATAGCCATGCGCAGGCAGCATTTCGCCGTGCGTGTAAACATTAACGCCGGTGCCTTCGGTCTGCTCCAGCAGATTATAAAGATCTTTCAGATCGTGCCCGGAGATCAGAATACATTTGCCCGCGACCGCTTTCACGTTCACCTGCGTCGGGGTCGGGTGACCATATTTGCCGGTTTCGCCCGCGTCCAGGATGCTCATCACCTTGAAGTTCATCTGGCCGATTTCCATCGCGCATTCCAGCAGCGCGTTCATCTCCGCAGGCCAGGTGCCAAGCCACGCCATGATTTTGTGGTACTGGCCGTAGATGTCGTTGTCGTACTGGCCGAGCACATGCGCGTGTTCCATATAGGCCGCCGCGCCTTTCAGACCGTACAGGCAGAGCAGGCGCAGGCCGAGAATGTTTTCGCCAATGACCGCTTTATCGATGTTTGGCGCGAACGCTGCCGCCTGGCGCTGAAGCTCGCCCAGATCGTCGCTGATAAGCTGGACTTCCGCCATCGGGTTCGCCACCCGGGCGCTGGCGTCCAGTTCCAGACACTGTTGTTTCAGCGCTTCGCGCAGGGCGATCGCTTCGCGGGCATAGCCGACGATACGCGGCGAATCGAAGTTAACGTTGGTCAGGGTAGAGAAGAAAGCACGCGGCGCGAAGCTGTCCACGTGATGATCGATGAGGCCAAGCTCCCGCGCTTTTACCGCCCACGCCGACAGCCCCTGCAGGGCGGCGATAAGCAGATCCTGTAAGTCGGAAGTCTGGGCGGTTTTCCCACAGACGCCCTGCGCATAAGCGCAGCCGTTGCCTGCCGGAGTACGTATGGTTTGTTCACATTGCACGCAAAACATGGTTCACACCTTAAAGTTATATTTAATATGCATGTTTAAGGTTAGGCGTGTCGTAACAGGGAGAAAAGCGCTTTCTGAGGCAACTTGCAGGGAGATTGATTTAGCGCAATTTTGGCGGTAGAAGGCTACCGCCAAAGAGGTAGCAGGAAAAAAACGTAACAGGCCCGAAGGCTTTCAGGCCTAAAAAGATTAACTGCGTTTTTCCAGCAGCGTGCGATAGATAAAACCGCCAAGTACGCCGCCGATAATCGGCATCAACCAGAATAACCAAAGCTGCTGCAATGCCCAGTCGCCCTGGAAAATCGCCACAGCGGTGCTGCGAGCCGGGTTCACGGAAGTATTGGTCACCGGAATGCTGATGAGATGAATTAATGTCAGCGCCAGGCCAATCGCGATGGGGGCAAAACCCGCCGCGGCGTTTTTATCCGTTGCGCCGTGAATAATTAACAGGAAGAAGCAGGTGAGGATAATTTCGATTAATGCGGCGGAGAGCAGGGAATAGCCGTCCGGCGAATGTTCGCCGTACCCGTTAGAGGCGAAGCCGCTGGCCGCCGCATCAAATCCCATATTGCCGCTGGCGATAGCATAAAGCGCCGCCGCGGCGACGATACCGCCGATAACCTGCGCCACGATATAACTTACGATATCTTTTGCGGGAAAACGTCCGCCAGCCCACAGGCCCAGCGTAACGGCCGGGTTAAAATGACCGCCGGAAATATGGCCCACGGCATAAGCCATAGTAAGAACGGTTAAACCGAACGCCAGCGAGACGCCGACGAAACCAATTCCCAGTTCAGGGAAGCCTGCCGCCAGCACCGCGCTGCCGCAACCCCCAAAGACCAGCCAGAAGGTACCGAAAAATTCGGCCGCTAATTTTTTATGCATAATTCCCTCTATGTAAATGGATAGCTAACTTTATATATGGCGAAAAGATTCCTGTTCGTGCGAGCAGGACTTTAAAAAGCGCGTCATTCTAGAAATATTTATCACGAGAAACCAGATGCGCTTTTTTTAATAAATTACTTTAAGAAAAAGACATTATTTACTTTGCTTAATTTAAAGCCGGGTCTGTGTAAATATCACCATTATTTAATTTTAAAGTCGGAAAACATTGCTGGTTCTCGCTACACGATTTTTCATTAGAATTCTTTTTTTGCGGTGCGTTTCGCAAGCGTGGAAACCGCCGGTGTGTTCGCCCTCGGGATAGCCGCTATACTGCCGGTAGCGTGACGGAAGAAAAAAGAACCTGGAGGGGCTATGTTTCTTGAGCGGGTAGAAATCGTCGGTTTTCGTGGTATTAACCGGCTTTCATTGATGCTTGAACACAATAATGTGCTGATCGGTGAAAATGCCTGGGGGAAATCGAGCCTGCTTGACGCATTGACCCTTATTCTCTCGCCCGAACCCTCTCTTTATTCTTTTACCCGCCATGACTTCTGGTTTCCGCCCGGCGACATCAACGGACGCGAACGCCATCTGCATATTATCCTGACCTTCCGCGAAAGCGCGCCAGGGCATTACCAGGGGCGACGCTACAGGCCGCTGAATGCCGTCTGGGTGAAAAGCGACGACGGTTATCAGCGTATTTTCTACCGCCTGGAAGGCGGGCTTACCGAAGAAGGCTCCGTCATTACGCTGCGCAGTTTCCTGAATGAGCAGGGACAGGAGCTGGGGCTTGAGAATATTGATGAGCTGGCGCATCGGCTGACGCTGTTAAACCCAGTGCTGCGGCTGCGCGACGCCCGCTTTATGCGCCGTATTCATGACAATGGCATCCCTTCGCAGCCTGAAGTGGAAGCCACCGCAAGGCAGCTTGATTTTATGGCCCGGGAGCTTGTCGCCCATCCGCAAAACCTGACCGATTCGCAACTGCGGCAGGGACTTTCGGCTATGGTGCAACTGTTGGAGCACTATTTTTCCGAGCAGAGCAGCGTGCAGGCGCGTCAGCGGCTGATGCGCCGCCGTTCTCATGATGAACAGCGCAGCTGGCGTTATCTGGATCTTATCAACCGCATGATTGACCGTCCCGGGACGCGCTCTTACAGAATCATCCTGCTCGGGCTGTTTTCAACGCTGTTGCAGGCCAAGGGCAGCGCGGCGCTCGACCGTGACGCCCGCCCGCTGCTGCTGGTGGAAGACCCCGAGACGCGGCTGCACCCGATTATGCTCTCCGTCGCCTGGAATTTGCTGAATTTGCTGCCGCTGCAGAAGGTGACCACGACTAATTCCGGTGAACTGCTTTCGCTTACTCCTGTCGAGCAAGTTTGCCGTCTGGTGCGCGACGGCGGTAAGGTTGTCGCCTGGCGGTTAGGGCCGTCTGGTATGAATGCGGAAGATAGCCGCCGCATCGCGTTTCATATTCGTTTCAATCGGCCCTCCTCGCTGTTCGCCCGCTGTTGGCTACTGGTGGAAGGGGAAACGGAAGTCTGGGTGATGAACGAACTGGCGCGCCAGTGTGGTCACCATTTCGATGCCGAAGGGATAAAAGTGATTGAATTCGCGCAGTCGGGCTTAAAACCGCTGGTCAAATTCGCAAGGCGCATGGGCATTGAATGGCACGTGCTGGTGGATGGCGACGAAGCGGGTAAGAAATACGCCGCCACGGTCCGAAGCTTAGTGAATAACGATGCCGCTGAGGAGCGGGAACATTTAACCGCATTGCCTGCGCTGGATATGGAACATTTCATGTACCGCGAAGGGTTTGCCGATGTTTATCACCGCATCGCGCAAATACCCGAAAATATCCACATCAAACCCCGGCGGGTAATTGTGAAAGCCATCCATCGCGCCTCTAAGCCCGATCTGGCGATAGAGGTCGCGATGGAGGCGGGAAAACGCGGGGTGGAAGCCATTCCGCCCTTGCTGCGCAAGATGTTCTCGCGCGTCATCTGGCTGGCCCGCGGCCGGGCGGATTAAGCCTGGAGCTGCATTTCCAGGCTGTCGAGCAGCTCATAGCGGCGGCGATACTCGGCGCGTTTCTTACTCGCTATCTCTTCCATGGGTTTGCGAGGGATCTGGCCGCGCAGTTTAAAAAAGCCTCCGCTCTCTTGCTGCGCGCCCAGTGAAAGCCAGAAGCTGTCGTAATCGGCGTGCAGCTTCTCTTTTTTCTTTTTCTCATAGCGCCAGCTGCGGTAAATATGCGTGCTGTTGCCTACCGCGAGTATTTGCTCAACATGCCATTTTTGCGCCAGCTGACAAACGCTCTCCAGCAGCAGACGTTTAGGAAAGAGTCCATGACAGGCCTTGGTCGCCTGCTGGATAGCGTCGTGCTCTACCCAGGCTTTAGCGCCCTGCAATCCGCCGATAAACAGCGTGGTTTTATTGTTCAGCGAGCAAAGGGTGAAGGTGAGTTCAGCAAGCGTCACGCCTTGCTCATCACGAAACAGCAGTGTGGCTTCACCTTCTTTATCAAGATCCGCGACTGCGCTCAGGTGAATGCGGTAACGCGCCTCATTCTTAGCGGTCAGGGTTGCCAGCAAGGCGCCTGAGCGCGAGAGGTACGCCGCGAAGCAGGCAGGCGTTAGCAGCGTGGCAATGGTTTCATAATGGAAGGTAATCGCCTGCAACGCGGCGCGGCGGGAAAACGCGGGCGTTATATATGGCCGGTGCAGGCGGCAGGGCAACCCCGGCTGCGCGCATAGCAGCGTTTCGAGCATCGGCTGGCGCGCCAGCCTGTTCAGCAGTTGCCAGGTTCGAAATGGCGTAGCAAGCGAACGTGCCGTAAACTTCCGGCGATAATGCGGGTTTTCCCAGGCGCGGCCTGGCGCCCAGCGGCCGCGAGCAAGCTGCAGGAAAAGTTGCCAGGCGCTGCGCGGCCGGGCTTGTGCGGTAAATTCAGCGAGAGTGGACATAATAAAGGCCCCTGAGTGACATAGCCCTTATTTCACCGCCCCCTCCTTCAACGTAATGTCAATGCGCCAGCGACCTGATTAAGCAGGTAGGGTTTCGTTGAGATTCTGTTTAAAATTAAGCGGCAAAGTGAGATAGCCCGTTCAGATAATCAGGACCATTATGAAAATTAAGGGAAAAATTAAAAAACGCTATCTGTTGCTGGCGCTGGCGGTGCTGATTGCAGGCATCTGGCTCTGGCGAGCGCTTAATGCGCCGCTGCCGCAGTACCAGACCATGATTGTGCGCAAAGGCGACCTGGCGCAAAGCGTGCTCGCCACCGGTAAGCTCGACGCTCTGCGAAAAGTGGATGTGGGCGCGCAGGTCAGCGGGCAGCTAAAAACGCTGTCGGTCAGCATTGGCGATAAAGTAAAGAAAGATCAGCTGCTGGGCGTTATCGATCCTGAGCAGGCGGAAAACCAGATCAAAGAGGTGGAAGCCACGCTGATGGAGCTGCGCGCGCAGCGTCGCCAGGCGGCGGCGGAGCTGAAGCTTGCTGAAGTCACGCTCGCCCGCCAGCGCCAACTGGCGCAGACACAGGCGATTTCACGCCAGGATTTAGATACTGCGGCAACCGAGCTGGCGGTAAAAGAGGCGCAGGTCGGCACTATCGATGCGCAGATTAAGCGTAACCAGGCCTCGCTGGATACCGCGAAAACCAATCTCGACTATACCCGCATTACGGCTCCCATCACGGGCGAAGTGACGCAGATAACCACCCTGCAGGGACAAACTGTCATCGCGGCGCAACAGGCGCCGAATATTCTCACTCTTGCCGATCTCAGCACCATGTTGGTCAAGGCGCAGGTTTCAGAAGCGGATGTTATTCATCTCAAACCCGGTCAGAAAGCCTGGTTTACGGTACTGGGCGACCCGCTGACGCGATATGAGGGTACGCTGAAAGACATTCTGCCGACCCCGGAGAAAATTAACGACGCTATTTTCTATTACGCTCGCTTTGAAGTGCCGAACCCGCAGGGCGTGCTGCGCCTGGAGATGACCGCGCAGGTGCATATTCAACTGAGCGGCGTGAAAAATGTTCTGACCATTCCGCTGGCCGCGCTGGGCGACCCGGTGGGCGATAACCGCTATAAAGTGACGCTGTTGCGTAACGGCGAAACCCGCGAGCGTGAAGTCACCCTCGGCGCGCGCAACGATACGCAGGTCGAAGTGGTGAAGGGGCTTGAGGAGGGCGATGAGGTTGTTATCGGACGCGCCGCCGAAGGGAGCGCGCCATGAGCGCGTTGCTTGAGCTAAAAGCGATCCGCCGCAGCTATCCCTCCGGGGAAGAACAGGTCGAAGTGCTAAAGGGGATCTCGCTTTCCATTGAAGCCGGCGAGATGGTGGCGATTGTCGGCGCTTCCGGCTCTGGCAAGTCGACACTAATGAATATTCTCGGCTGCCTTGATAACCCGACCAGCGGCAGCTACCGGGTTGCAGGCGTTGATGTCTCGACGTTAAGCAGCGATGAACTGGCGCGGCTGCGGCGCGAGCACTTTGGTTTTATCTTTCAACGCTACCATTTGCTTTCGCATCTGACGGCGACGCAAAACGTAGAGGTGCCCGCCATTTACGCCGGGCTTGGTCGTAAGCTGCGTCAGCAGCGCGCTCGCGAACTGCTTGCCCGGCTGGGGCTGGCTGAGCGCGTCGACTATCAGCCTTCGCAGCTTTCCGGCGGTCAGCAGCAGCGCGTCAGTATCGCCCGCGCGCTGATGAACGGCGGTCAGGTTATTCTGGCGGATGAACCCACTGGCGCGCTCGACAGCCACTCCGGCGAAGAGGTGATGGCAACGCTCAAGCAACTGCGCGATCGCGGTCATACGGTGATTATCGTTACCCACGATCCGACCGTGGCGGCGCAGGCGGAACGCGTCATTGAAATTCGCGACGGGGAGATTATCAGTAATCCTTCGCCTCGCAAGCCTGAGGCGCGAGCGAAGGCGCTGAATGAAGCGTCGCGGTCATCCGGCGCATGGCAGCAGTTTGTCAGCAGCTTTCGCGAGGCCCTGACCATGGCCTGGCTTGCGATGGCGGCTAATAAGATGCGCACGCTGCTTACCATGCTCGGCATTATCATCGGCATCGCTTCGGTGGTTTCCATTGTGGTGGTGGGCGATGCGGCGAAACAGCTGGTGCTGCAGGATATCCGTTCGATAGGAACGAACACGATTGATATCTACCCTGGAAAAGATTTTGGCGACGACGATCCGCAGTATCAGCAGGCGCTGAAATATGACGATTTGACGGCCATAGCGAAGCAGCCCTGGGTGCGCTCCGCGACGCCTGCGCTTTCGCAAAACGTGCGTCTGCGCTATGGCAATGTGGATGTGGCCGCCAGCGCCAACGGCGTGAGCGGGCAGTATTTCAACGTCTATGGAATGACCTTCAGTGAAGGCAATACCTTTAATGAGGAACAATTAAAAGGGCGCGCCCAGGTCGTGGTGCTGGACCAGAACGCCCGCCGCCAGCTGTTCCCCAATAAAGCGAGCGTGACAGGAGAAATCGTCCTGGTCGGCAATATGCCTGCGACGGTCATTGGCGTCGCCGAAGAGAAGCAATCGATGTTCGGCAGCAGCAAAATCCTGCGCGCCTGGCTGCCTTATGACACCATGGCCGGGCGGATGATGGGGCAATCGTGGCTTAACTCCATTACGGTGCGCGTCAATGAAGGTTATGACAGCGCGCAAGCGGAGCAGCAATTAACCCGCTTGTTAACGTTGCGCCACGGCAAGAAAGATTTTTTCATTATGAATATGGATGGCCTGTTGAAAACGGCGGAAAAGACCACACGTACTCTTCAGCTCTTCCTGACTCTGGTGGCGGTCATCTCTTTGCTGGTAGGCGGTATTGGGGTGATGAATATCATGCTGGTATCAGTGACCGAGCGTACGCGGGAAATCGGTATTCGTATGGCGGTAGGCGCCAGAGCGGGCGATGTATTGCAGCAATTCTTGATAGAAGCGGTGCTGGTCTGCCTCGTTGGCGGCGCGCTCGGCATTACGCTCTCGCTGCTGATAGCCTTCCTGCTTCAGATCTTCCTGCCAGGTTGGGAAATCGGTTTTTCGCCGTTGGCGCTGGCGACTGCGTTTCTTTGCTCTACGGCGACAGGCGTGATATTCGGTTGGCTGCCGGCGCGCAACGCCGCCCGGCTTAACCCTGTCGACGCGCTGGCGCGTGAGTGAAGAAAAATGCCAGTCATCTGGACTGGCATTTTAAGTGCGGGATGTACACAATGAAACAGAAGAGTTACGCAACCGATTCTGCTTCGTAGGGCACGATGACACTGGCATGGTTGCCTTTGGGGCCCTGATGTACATCAAACCTGACCGTTTGTCCGGCTTTTAGCGTTCTGTAACCATCCATTTGAATGGTGGAGTAGTGCGCGAAGATATCTTCGCCGCCGCCTTCAGGACAGATGAAACCAAAGCCTTTGGCGTTATTGAACCATTTAACAGTACCCGTCTCCATGCTTCGACATCCTTCATAAGTCTTATTGAGTAAGATGGAATGAACCGGTGGGTAAGGGCGGGCTGTTCAAAACCTCGCCAACTCACGCTTGTACAATTTAGATAAATCAAGCTTTGCGTCAAGCGTACACAGGGGTGAGTCGGGCAAAAATGAATCAAAAATTTGAAGCAGTTAACGCTATTTTCGTTAATGTGACAGAGCTCGCGAATGGCAGTGATAGGGGATTGTTATCGGGCTGCTAAGGTAGATTCAGGGTGCGTATTCACTCAACCAGAACCGTCAGGCGATGCCTGGCAAAACCGTTAACCACATCATGACGACTGGCAATGGGTAAAGCGAAGGGTTGGTTAGATTTTGACCAGTTGGCGGAAGATGAATTGCGCGAAGCGCTAAAACCGCCATCTATGTATAAAGTTATATTAATGAACGATGATTACACGCCGATGGAATTTGTTATTGACGTGCTACAAAAGTTCTTTTCTTATGATGTAGAACGTGCAACGCAACTGATGCTGACAGTTCACTATCAGGGAAAAGCCATCTGCGGCGTTTTCACCGCAGAGGTCGCGGAGACGAAAGTGGCCATGGTGAACGAATACGCGAGGGAAAACGAGCATCCGTTGTTGTGTACGCTGGAAAAAGCCTGAATAAGGCAGACAATTGAGGGGGGTGCCTATGCTCAACCAAGAACTGGAACTCAGTTTAAATATGGCTTTCGCCAGAGCGCGCGAGCACCGACATGAGTTTATGACCGTCGAGCATCTGTTACTGGCTTTGCTCAGTAACCCATCGGCTCGCGAGGCGCTGGAAGCGTGCTCGGTGGATCTGGTGGCGCTTCGTCAGGAACTTGAGGCCTTCATCGAACAAACCACACCCGTACTGCCCGTCAGTGAAGAAGAGCGCGATACGCAACCGACGCTTAGCTTCCAGCGCGTGCTGCAGCGCGCGGTGTTCCATGTCCAGTCTTCCGGTCGCAGCGAAGTGACGGGAGCAAACGTCTTAGTGGCGATTTTCAGCGAGCAGGAGTCCCAGGCGGCTTACCTGTTGCGTAAGCACGAAGTGAGCCGGCTGGACGTGGTGAATTTTATCTCCCACGGCACCCGTAAGGACGAACCTAACCCGTCGTCCGATCACACTAATCCAGTTAGCGAAGAGCAAGCAGGCGGGGAGGAGCGTATGGAAAACTTCACCACCAATCTTAACCAGCTTGCTCGCGTCGGCGGCATTGACCCGCTGATTGGGCGTGATAAAGAGCTGGAGCGGACCATTCAGGTGCTCTGCCGTCGCCGTAAAAATAACCCGCTGCTTGTGGGCGAGTCGGGCGTAGGCAAAACCGCTATTGCTGAAGGGCTTGCCTGGCGCATCGTACAAGGCGACGTGCCGGAAGTGATGGCTGATTGCACCATCTACGCGCTGGATATCGGCTCGCTGCTGGCGGGAACGAAATATCGCGGCGATTTTGAAAAACGCTTTAAGGCGCTGCTTAAACAGCTGGAACAGGATAGCAACAGCATTCTGTTTATTGACGAGATCCACACCATCATCGGCGCGGGCGCCGCGTCCGGCGGGCAAGTGGATGCCGCCAACCTGATTAAGCCGTTGCTCTCAAGCGGTAAAATTCGCGTGATGGGTTCCACTACCTATCAGGAGTTCAGCAACATTTTCGAAAAAGACCGCGCCCTGGCGCGTCGCTTCCAGAAAATTGACATTACTGAACCAAGCGTGGATGAAACGGTACAGATAATTAATGGCCTGAAGCCGAAGTATGAAGCGCACCATGACGTACGTTACACCGCTAAAGCGGTACGTGCAGCGGTGGAGCTGGCGGTGAAATACATCAACGATCGCCATCTGCCTGACAAGGCGATTGACGTTATTGATGAAGCGGGCGCGCGCGCGCGTCTGATGCCAGTCAGCAAACGTAAGAAAACCATCAACGTGGCGGACATCGAATCAGTCGTCGCACGTATTGCCCGAATCCCTGAAAAAAGCGTTTCGGCAAGCGACCGCGATACGCTCAAGAGCCTGGGCGATCGCCTGAAAATGCTGGTGTTTGGTCAGGATAAAGCCATCGAGGCGTTAACCGAAGCCATTAAGATGAGCCGCGCAGGGCTGGGACACGATCGTAAACCCGTTGGTTCATTCCTCTTCGCCGGTCCGACCGGGGTTGGGAAAACCGAGGTGACGGTGCAGCTTTCAAAAGCCCTGGGCATTGAACTGCTGCGCTTTGATATGTCCGAGTATATGGAGCGTCATACGGTGAGCCGTCTGATCGGCGCGCCTCCGGGTTACGTTGGTTTTGATCAGGGTGGGCTATTGACCGATGCGGTAATCAAACATCCGCACGCGGTACTGCTGCTTGATGAGATTGAAAAAGCGCACCCGGATGTCTTTAACCTGCTGCTGCAGGTCATGGACAATGGCACGCTGACCGACAATAACGGCCGCAAAGCGGACTTCCGCAACGTTATTCTGGTGATGACAACTAACGCCGGCGTGCGTGAAACCGAGCGTAAATCGATTGGTCTTATCCATCAGGATAACAGCACCGATGCGATGGAAGAGATCAAGAAAGTGTTTACGCCGGAGTTCCGCAACCGTCTGGACAACATCATCTGGTTCAACCATCTCTCAACCGAGGTGATTCATCAGGTGGTCGACAAATTTATTGTCGAACTCCAGGCGCAGCTGGACCAGAAAGGCGTGTCGCTTGAGGTGAGTCAGGAAGCGCGCGACTGGCTGGCGGATAAAGGCTATGACCGTGCGATGGGCGCGCGCCCAATGTCTCGCGTCATCCAGGACAACCTGAAGAAGCCGCTGGCGAACGAGTTGTTGTTCGGTACGCTGGTGGATGGCGGCCAGGTGATTGTGGCGCTGGATAAAGAGAAAGACCAGTTAACCTACAATTTCCATGGCGCGCAGAAACACAAGCCGGAAACGGCGCACTGATAGCGCAAGCTGATAAAAAAGGCCGGGATTATCCCGGCCTTTTTGTTTTCTGGCGTCACCGCCGCAGCGGCGCGCGGAAATGCTTAGCGACTACGGAAGACAATGCGGCCTTTGCTCAGGTCGTACGGGGTCAGTTCAACAGTCACTTTGTCGCCCGTCAGAATGCGGATGTAGTTTTTGCGCATTTTACCGGAGATATGGGCCGTTACCACATGACCGTTTTCCAGCTCAACGCGGAACATGGTGTTCGGTAACGTTTCCAGAACGGTACCCTGCATTTCAATATTGTCTTCTTTGGCCATCTAATCCTCTGGGGTATCACTACCGTAGTTTTGAACCGGCAAGATAATGCCGAAGTTCACCTGTTAAGTAAAGATTTTGCGGGCAAATTCACCGCAAGGTTAATTCTGTATGCGTTGCGCGAAGCTCCCTCGCACGGACGGCGCTGGCATAAACGGGAGCGATGAGATAAACGGTGAGGGCGTTACCTGATGCCTGCCAGTCCCAAGCGGCGGAGGGAAAATGCGCTGATTAATTCTGCGTGCTGTAGTATAACACCCTGACAAAAAATGTGCCGAAAACATTGCTTAGCCTTCAGCGCATGCCGGTAAAGAGGGTTTTAGGCACCCAGCATGCGCCTGGCAAGGACTGCAAACGCAATTCATCAAGCCAGTTCAGGTAACTGCGCCGGGAAATCTCCGTCGCGCCAAGCGAGGCGGTGTGAGCGTTAAGCACCTGACAATCAATAAGCTGGCCGCCTTGTTGCATAAAGTACTCGCAAAAGACCAGCAACGCCGTTTTAGAACCGTTTTCCCGACGGCTGAACATCGATTCGCCGCAAAACAGCGCGCCCTGAGCGACGCCATACATACCGCCCACCAGTTCGTTTCCCTGCCAGACCTCAATAGAGTGCGCATGCCCCAGTTCATGTAGCCTTTGCCAGGCGATAACCACTTCCGGGGTAATCCAGGTGCCGTCGCTGCGATCTTCCGCACAGCCCTCAATCACCCGCTCAAACGCATAATTCAGCGTTACGCGGTAAGGGGACTGACGGTGAAAACGCCTCATGCTTCGGCTTAAGTGGAACCGGTCAGGGAAAAGCACCGCTCTCGGGTCGGGCGACCACCAGAGAATAGGATCGCCCGGCGAAAACCAGGGAAAGATGCCGTGCTGGTAGGCCATAAGCAGACGCGCCGGACTTAAATCGCCGCCCAGCGCCAGCAGCCCGTTGGGCTCGCGCAGCGCGCCTTCAGGCGAAGGGAAGGCGATAGAATGACGAGAAAGCTGCACCAGACGCATGACTTCGTGTCTCCATACTACGCGGCAAGTAATCGTTCAATCATAGTCTACAGGCGTTGGCGAAACTGGTAATAACGCCCCTTTGACGCCATTAATTCAGCGTGATTACCTTGCTCAATAATTTCACCGTTGTCCATCACAATTATTCGGTTAAAACGAGCTAAACCTCGCAAACGATGCGTCACCATCAGCACGGTTTTTGCTTTTAATACGTCAGCAAGCAAATCAAGGATCTGGCTTTCCGTTTCGGCATCCAGACCTTCAGTCGGCTCATCCAGCAACAGCAGAGGCGCATCATGCAATAGCGCGCGCGCAATAGCCAGACGGCGCAGCTCGCCGCCGGAAAGCTGGCGGCCGCCCTCGCCAAGCCAGGCATTTAAACCGTTCCCTTCCAGCAGCTTTTCCAGACCTACCCGTTTAAGTACGGCGCGCAGCGCTTCGTCGCTCGCAGCGGGTGAGGCGAGCAGCAAGTTTTCGCGAAGCGTTGCGCTGAAGAGATGGACGCGTTGCGGCACTACGCTGATGGCGGCGCGAAGGGTGGCTTCGCTGAGCGTTTCAATCCGCTCGCCATTAAGCTTAATGGCCCCGGACGAGACATCCCATGCGCGGGTGAGCAGTTGCAGCAACGTTGACTTTCCACAGCCTGTACGGCCCAGCAGGGCGAGATGTTCGCCCGCTTCAATATCGAGCGTAACGCCGCGAAGCGCAGGCTGCGTTTGGTTTGGGTAGCTGAAAGAGACGCCATCCAGCGTCAGCGCTACCTGCTCAGGAACAGACTGAGCGCCGTCTGGAAAAATAACATCCGGCTTCTGCTCAATCACCTGCGTAACGCGTCGCGCTGAGGCGATAACCTGGCCTAAATGCTGGAAAGCGCCGGTAACGGGCGCAAGGGCTTCGAATGCCGCCAGCGCGCAGAAAACAAAAAGGGCGATCAGGGCGCCTGGCGAATCGTTACCCCCTACGCCGCCTGCAGCCATCCAGAGCATCAGCACGACCGCTACGCCGCTGATAAGCAGCATCACTGCTTGAGATAACGCCGTCAGGCCCGCCTGGCGACGTTGCGCCTCATGCCAGACAAGTTCGTTATGTTCCATCTCATCACGATAGCGGTTGCTGGCGCCGAAAATAGTTAACTCCGCCTGGCCCTGGAGCCAGGCGGTAAGCATCTGGCGATAGCTGGCGCGGTAATGGGTCAGCGCTTCGCCTGTCGGTTTACCCGCGCGATAGAAAAGGGGAGGCAAGAGCAGCAGCGTAGCCAGCATAATGCCGCCCAGCGTCAGCGCGAGAGTGGTATCCAGCAGGCTCAAACCCAGCGTGACTACCCCCGTTACCACCATGGCGCCCACTAAGGGCGAGATAACCCGCAAGTAGAGATGATCGAGCGTATCGACGTCCGCCACCAGCCGGTTCAGCAATTCGCCCTGACGAAAGCGCGCCAGCCCGGCGGGGGAAAGGGGCAGCAGCTTGCTGAAAGTAAATACTCGCAAATGTTCCAGCACACGGAAGGTGGCATCGTGGCTTACCAGCCGCTCGAAGTAGCGGCCGGCGGTACGGATTATCGCGGCGCCGCGCACACCTGCGGCAGGCAACATATAGTTGAAGCTGTATACGCCCGCCACGCCGGCCACCGCTGAGGCGGAAAGAAACCAGCCGGAGAGCGTCAGCAAACCAATACTCGCCAGCAGCGTGACGATAGCCAATATAATGCCCAGCATCAGCAGCCATTTATGGCGTTTATAGAGCGCAAGGTACGGTAACAAAGCGCGCATTTAAATCTCCTCCTGACGATGAGCCAGCAGCGCGGCGAAAGGACCCTGCGCCGCGGCAAGCGTTGCAAAATCGCCTTGCTCGATAATCTGGCCGTCGCGCATTACCCAGATGGTGTCCCAGGCCGTGAGGTAATCAAGCTGATGCGTTACCATGAGCGTGGTTTGTTGCGTTGATGCGGCGTCCAGCGCCTGCAGTACACGCCGCTCGCTATGGGCATCCAGACTTGCGGCCGGCTCGTCAAGCAGCAGCAGGCCGCAGGGCGAGAGCAGGGCGCGCGCAACGGCAACCCGCTGCGCCTGACCTACCGAGAGACGCGAGGCCTGATCGCCGAGCGGCGTATCCACTCCTTCAGGCAGCAGCGGCAGGAATTCTTTCACCCAGGCTTTTTCCAGCGCCGCATCCAGCGCGGCATTGCTGGCCTGCGGATTAGAGAGCAGCACGTTTTCCCTGATCGTGGCGGCGGGCAATTGCGGGTTCTGGCCCACCCAGCTCAGCTGGCGACGCCAGCTTTCAGGCGTCAGTTCGCGCAGTTCCGTGCCGTTAACGAGAACAGAACCTTCATAAGGCAAAAAACCGGACAGCAGATTGAGCAACGAACTTTTTCCCGCGCCGCTCTGGCCTACCAGGACGGCTCGCTGCCCCGCAGACAAAGAAAAAGTCAGCGGACCTGCCAGACGCTTCCCTTCCGCTGACAAAATCATGACGTTTTTTGCCTCAAGCGCGACGGCGCCTGTGGCAGGCAACTCAACCGTACCGCGTTCCGGATGCTGTAGAGGCGTGTCCAGAAACGTCTTCAGGCTGTCGGCCGCGCCTGTGGCCTGGGCTTTGGCGTGGTAAAACGTGCCAAGATCGCGTAACGGCTGGAAAAACTCCGGCGCTAAAATCAAAGCCAGAAAGCCGGAGGCCAGCGTAACGCCTGCGCCATAGTGGCCGAAATTCAGCTCGCCGAGATAAGAGAAACCAAAGTAAACCGCGACCAGCGCGATAGAAAGCGAGGTAAAAAATTCCAGTACGCCGGATGAAAGAAAGGCGAGACGCAACACTTCCATTGTCCGCTGACGAAAGTCCTGAGAAGCGCGACGGATTTGCTCGGTTTCCGCCGCCCCCCGGTTGAAAAGGCGCAGCGTTTCCATACCCCGAAGCCGGTCCAGGAAGTTGCCGCTAAGACGGGCCAGCGCCTGAAAATTACGACGGTTGGCGTCCGCCGCGCCCATTCCCACCATCGCCATAAAGAGCGGAATAAGCGGCGCGGTGGCAAGCAGAATTAACGCCGCCGCCCAGTTAGACGGAAAAATCGCCAGCACAATCAACAACGGTACGCTGGCCGCCAGCGCCATTTGCGGCAAATAGCGCGCATAAAAGTCATGCATATCCTCTACTTGTTCAAGGATAAGCGTGGCCCAACTGCCTGCGGGTTTCCCCTGAATCCAGGCAGGTCCCGCCTGCTGCAGACGGTCCAGCACAAGGCGTCGGATATGCGCGCGAATGTGCTGACCCGCGCGAAAGCCGATTTTCTCTCGCACCCAGACTACCCAGGCGCGCAGAATAAAAACGATAACCAGCAGCGCAAATGGCAATAGCAGCGCCTCACGTGGGATGGCCTGCATGATCATGCTGTTGAGCAGATAAGCAAGCAGCCAGGCTTGAGCGACAATCAGCACGCCGCTAATAACGCCTGTCAGGCGAGACAGATTAAGCCAGCGGCGGGAAATCACACTTTGCTGTTTTAACCAGCGTGTCAGTTCTTGTTGACGGGTTTTATTCATGGCGTGCAATAAGCAGGTGAAAGTCCATTAAGTCCGCCGGGCGGCGGAGGTGCACGCAATGTTACAACGGGGGCAAAAGAAAGGCGACTGATTAGTCGCCTTGTTCAACACGCAGAATTAGCTGTTGTTTTCGGCCAGGCCGTCAAGATAGCGTTCTGCATCCAGCGCGGCCATACAGCCTGTGCCGGCGGAGGTAATCGCCTGACGATAGATATGATCCATCACGTCGCCTGCCGCGAAAACGCCAGGCACGCTGGTCTGAGTCGCATTGCCATGAATACCGGACTGCACTTTGATATAGCCGTTTTCCAGTTCCAGTTGGCCTTCAAAGATAGCGGTGTTCGGGCTATGGCCGATAGCCACAAAAAGGCCCGCCACTTCCAGCGACTCGACGGTATCGGTATTTTGGGTATCGCGAATGCGCAGACCGCTCACGCCCATCTGATCGCCGGTTACTTCCTCAAGCGTACGGTTGGTGTGCAGCACGATGTTGCCGCTTTCCACTTTATCCATCAGACGCTTGATAAGGATTTTTTCCGCGCGGAAGGTGTCGCGGCGGTGGATCAGATGCACCTCGGAAGCAATATTCGCCAGGTAAAGCGCTTCTTCCACTGCTGTGTTGCCGCCGCCGATAACCGCGACTTTCTGGTTGCGGTAGAAGAAGCCGTCACAGGTAGCGCAGGCGGAAACGCCGCGGCCTTTGAATGCTTCTTCTGAAGGCAGACCCAGATAGCGGGCCGAGGCGCCAGTGGCAATAATCAGCGCGTCGCAGGTGTATTCGCCGCTGTCGCCCGTCAGGCGGAACGGACGGTTTTGCAGATCCACTTTATTGATATGGTCGAAGAGAATTTCCGTCTCGAACTTTGCCGCATGCTCATGCATACGCTCCATCAGCAACGGCCCGGTGAGATCGTGCGGGTCGCCCGGCCAGTTTTCCACTTCTGTGGTAGTAGTGAGCTGGCCGCCTTTTTCCATACCGGTAATCAGAACCGGGTTCAGGTTGGCGCGCGCAGCATAGACCGCAGCGGTATAACCCGCGGGGCCAGAGCCAAGAATAAGCAGCTTACTGTGTTTAGCCGTGCCCATGAGATCCTCATTGTTGTTGGCAGACAATGGGCTGGATTGTAGGGAATTTGGCGGGGTAAAAAAAGGGCGCAACAATTTTGTTAACGATATGTGTAATAGAACGGACCGATGAATGCGTAAATATCACCCGTTTTGATTATTAAATTTACTTCTAATAATCGCCACGCTATCAGGTGATAAAATGAGGAATAATCGCTGGTCGTTATCAGTATCTGGCACGTTCTACTAAAAAAAGATGTTTTGCTTTGACAATCCCCTGCGCTTTTGCGAAAACATTCGAGGAAGAAAATAGCATTTGCTCTGGTTTAAGCGCATTAGCGCATCGAGAGGCGTGCAATTTATCCGGGTCATTGAAATCTACGCATGGTGTGGACAGACGCCATGCGTGATGTCAGCGGCTGCCTGTGGGCAACGGTCTTCTTACATTAGACCCTGAACAGTGAAGTGAACAGGGTAGTGGCAGGTGTAGGGAAGGAATACAGAGAGACAATAATAATGGTAGATAGCAAGAAGCGCCCTGGCAAAGATCTCGACCGTATCGATCGTAACATTCTTAATGAGCTGCAAAAGGATGGGCGTATTTCTAACGTCGAGCTTTCAAAAAGAGTGGGACTTTCACCGACGCCGTGCCTTGAGCGCGTTCGTCGTCTGGAAAGACAGGGTTTTATTCAGGGCTACACGGCGCTGTTGAACCCGCATTATCTGGATGCATCACTGCTGGTTTTTGTTGAGATTACTCTGAATCGCGGCGCGCCGGATGTGTTTGAGCAATTTAACGCCGCAGTGCAAAAACTTGAAGAAATTCAGGAGTGTCATCTGGTATCTGGCGATTTCGACTACCTGTTGAAAACGCGTGTGCCGGATATGTCCGCGTACCGTAAATTACTCGGTGAAACCTTGCTGCGTCTGCCTGGCGTGAACGACACGCGCACATACGTAGTAATGGAAGAGGTTAAACAGAGCAATCGTCTGGTTATCAAGACTCGTTAATGCGCAAGTGGTGCAAACCGGGCGCAGTTTGAGTACACTCCTGTTAATCCATACAGCGACAGTGTCGGGGTAACCCGGCACTGTTGTCCGTTTTAGTAATAAGGACCTGGAGAGCCTTTCTTGAGCCAGGAATACACCGAAGACAAAGAAGTCACACTGACAAAGTTAAGCAGCGGTCGCCGTTTGCTCGAGGCGATGCTAATTCTCGTTGTGCTGTTTGCCGTCTGGCTGATGGCCGCGCTCCTGAGCTTCAATCCTTCCGACCCAAGCTGGTCGCAAACCGCCTGGCATGAACCCATCCATAATCTGGGCGGCGCGCCTGGGGCCTGGCTTGCCGATACGCTGTTTTTCGTCTTTGGCGTAATGGCATACACCATCCCGGTGATTATCGTCGGCGGCTGCTGGTTCGCCTGGCGTCATCGCAGCAATGATGATTACATTGACTATTTCGCCGTTTCGCTGCGTTTAATCGGCGTGATTGCGCTTATCCTCACCTCCTGCGGCCTGGCGGCGATTAACGTCGACGATATCTGGTATTTCGCTTCTGGCGGCGTAATCGGCAGTCTCCTCAGCACCGCCATGATGCCGCTGCTTAACAGCAGCGGCGGCACTATCGCGCTTTTATGCGTCTGGGGCGCAGGTCTGACGCTGTTTACCGGCTGGTCGTGGGTTAGCATCGCGGAAAAAATCGGCAGCGTCGTGTTAAGCGTACTGACTTTTGCCAGTAACCGTACCCGTCGCGATGACACCTGGCAGGATGATGATTACGAATACGAAGATGAAGACGAAGAGCATGATGAAGAGGACGAGCGTGCGCCTGTTAAAGCGAAAGGCGAATCCCGCCGCGCCCGTATTCTTCGTGGCGCATTAGCCCGTCGTCAACGCCTCGCTGAGAAATTCGCCAACCCTGTCGGGCGTAAAACCGATGCGGCGCTTTTTTCCGGCAAACGCATGGATGATGAAGACGAAGTGCATTATAGCGCGCGCGGCGTTGCCGCCGATCCGGACGACGTGCTCTTTTCCGGTCATCGCGTGACGCAGGATTATGTCGATGAAAGCGATCCGCTGCTTAATGGCTACCCGGTAACCGAGCCTGTCGCCGCCGCCGCGGCTGCAACTACCGCTGCGCAGGCCTGGGCCGCGCCCGAAGAGGCGGTAACGCCCGCTGCGCCTGTTGCTACCGCTGCGCCGCAAAGCACTATGGAGGCATCTCCTGTGGCGTGGCAGCATGCGCCGACGGTACAGGGGCCGGAGCCGGTTATCGCGCCCGCGCCGGAAAACTATCTCACCCAGCCGGGCGCCATGCAGCCGCAAACGCCGCCGCAGCATCAGCCCTGGAACGAACCAGTGCAGGATTACGCTTCCACGCAACAGTGGCAGCCGTCTGTCGCGCCTGCACAACCTGAATCGGCGCCTTCTTCTCACTCCTGGGATGAGCCTGTTCACGCTCAGGTGAGTCAACATGCCTGGGAAGCACCTGCGCAGGAGCCGGTTCACCACGCCTGGGAAGAACCTGTTGCGCCAGTACACGAGCCTGTCGCCGAGCCGCAGGAAACCAAACCTGTCCGGCCGCCGCTCTACCATTTTGAAGAGGTAGAAGCGCAACGCGCTCGCGAGCGTGAGCAACTGGCAGCCTGGTATCAGCCTGTGCCGGATCCGGTTCAGCCGGAAGCCGCGCCAGCGCCTGCCGCCAAACCTGCTTTTACTGCGCCGTCCGTTTCTTCGTCCGTGCCATTCGGTATGGATGAGGCCCAATCGATCGATTTGCCTGTTTCCTCTGCCGCACCGGTTGTAAAAGAAGTGGCGAAAGCTGCAGCCGTTGCTACGGCCGCCGCGCCTCTCTTTAGCATCGCCAGCGATGCGCCTCGCCCACAAGTAAAAGAGGGCATTGGCCCGCAGTTGCCTCGCCCGAATCGCGTACGCGTTCCTACTCGCCGCGAGCTTGCTTCTTATGGCATTAAGCTGCCTTCACAGCGCATGGCGGAAGAGCAGGCGCGTGAAGCTGAGCGACGTCAGACCGAACAGGCGCACATGACTGATGAAGAAGCGGAAGCGCTGCAGCAGGATGAACTGGCGCGCCAGTTCGCTTCTTCTCAAGAGCAGCGTTACGGTGAGACTTTTGCTGCTGAGCAGATGCAGGATGATGACGATGCTGCTGAACAGGCGGAGCTGGCGCGCCAGTTCGCCTCATCGCAGCAGCAACGTTATGCTGCGCAGCAGCCGCCGGGCGCAGCGTCTTTTTCGTTGGATGATTTTGATTTCTCACCGACGAAAGCACTGGTAGACGATGGCCCGAGCGAACCCTTATTTACGCCGGGTTTTGTTGAACCGCCTGCACCGCCTGTTCAGCAAAACCCATCACAGCCGGTACAACAGCCTGCTTATCAGGCTCAGCCGCAGCAGCCGGTTCAGCAGCCTGCTTACCAGACTCAGCCGCAGCCGGTTCAGCAGCCTGCTTATCAGGCTCAGCCGCAGCCGGTTCAGCAGCCTGCTTACCAGGCTCAGCCGCAGCCGATTCAGCAGCCTGCTTACCAGGCTCAGCCGCAGCAGCCGGTATCTCATTCGCAACAGTCTGCGCCTTCCTCATCCGGCGGGCTTATCCATCCGTTGCTGATGCGTAACGGCGAAGCGCGACCAACGCATAAACCTACCACCCCGCTTCCTTCGCTGGATCTGCTCTCCTCTCCGCCTGCTGAGGTGGAGCCTGTGGATACGTTCGCGCTGGAACAGATGGCACGTTTAGTGGAAGCGCGTCTGGCGGATTTCCGTATTAAAGCCGACGTGGTGAACTACTCGCCAGGCCCGGTTATCACGCGCTTTGAGTTGAATCTGGCGCCAGGCGTTAAAGCCGCTCGTATTTCTAACCTTTCGCGCGATTTGGCTCGTTCCCTCTCGACGGTTGCTGTCCGTGTAGTCGAGGTCATTCCCGGCAAACCGTATGTCGGGCTTGAGTTACCTAACAAAAAACGCCAGACGGTTTATCTGCGTGAAGTCCTGGATTGCGATAAGTTCCGCGATAACCCTTCACCGCTCTCGGTTGTACTGGGTAAAGATATTGCGGGCGAGCCAGTCGTGGCTGACCTGGCGAAAATGCCACACCTGCTGGTGGCGGGCACCACCGGCTCAGGTAAATCGGTCGGTGTTAACGCCATGATCCTCAGCATGCTCTATAAAGCGACCCCGGAAGAGGTGCGCTTTATCATGATCGATCCGAAGATGCTGGAGCTTTCCGTTTATGAAGGTATTCCGCACCTTCTGACGGAAGTAGTCACCGACATGAAAGACGCCGCCAATGCTCTGCGCTGGAGCGTTAATGAGATGGAACGCCGCTACAAGCTGATGTCGGCACTTGGCGTGCGTAACCTTGCCGGTTACAACGAGAAGATCATGGAAGCCGAACGCATGGGCCGTCCAATCCCGGATCCTTACTGGAAGCCGGGCGACAGTATGGACGCCACGCATCCGGTACTCGAAAAACTGCCTTATATCGTGGTGATGGTGGATGAGTTCGCCGATCTGATGATGACGGTCGGCAAGAAAGTGGAAGAGCTGATCGCACGTCTCGCGCAGAAAGCGCGTGCGGCGGGGATCCACCTGGTGCTGGCGACCCAGCGTCCTTCTGTGGATGTGATTACCGGCCTTATCAAGGCTAACATTCCGACGCGTATCGCCTTTACCGTATCCAGCAAAATTGACTCACGTACTATTCTCGATCAGGGCGGTGCAGAATCGCTGCTTGGCATGGGCGACATGCTTTATTCCGGCCCGAACTCTTCTATCCCGGTACGTGTGCATGGCGCATTTGTACGAGACCAGGAAGTTCACGCAGTCGTACAGGACTGGAAGGCGCGCGGTCGTCCACAGTATGTCGAAGGCATTACCTCCGACGGCGACAGCGAAGGCGGTGGCGGCGGTTTTGATGGCGGCGAAGAACTCGACCCGCTGTTCGACCAGGCTGTCGCCTTTGTGGTGGAAAAACGCAAGGCCTCCATCTCCGGCGTTCAGCGTCAATTCCGTATCGGTTACAACCGTGCGGCGAGGATTATTGAGCAGATGGAAATGCAGGGCATCGTCAGCGAACAGGGCCATAATGGCAACCGTGAAGTGCTTGCGCCTCCACCTTTTGAATAACGCCGGTGCGCCTCGTCATCCTTTACCAATGCGAGGCGCTTCCTGTTTAACTCTTGATAAGGTTTTTTGCAAAGTTAGGTAAGCAAGCAAAAAATCAGCATTTTCTTCTGTCGGCCGTCGCGCTTATCTGGCTACAGTTACCGACAGAAAGTTTTCCCGTATCGGGAACTCGTGAATCTGAGGAATAACAATGAAAAAAATCGCTATTACCTGTGCTTTACTTTCTGCCTTTACCGTAAGTAGCGTCTGGGCGGATGCCGCCAGCGATTTGAAATCCCGCCTCGATAAGGTGAGCAGCTTCCACGCCACCTTCACTCAGAAAGTGACCGACGGCAGCGGCGCGGCAGTACAGGAAGGCCAGGGCGATTTATGGGTAAAACGTCCTAATTTGTTTAACTGGCATATGACCCAGCCCGACGAAAGCGTGCTGGTTTCAGACGGAAAAACGCTTTGGTTCTATAATCCGTTTGTAGAGCAGGCCAGCGCGACCTGGCTTAAGGACGCAACCAGCAATACGCCGTTTATGTTGATTGCCCGTAACCAGACCGCCGACTGGCAGCAGTATAATATTAAACAGAACGGTGATGACTTTGTGCTCACGCCAAAGAATGCCAGCGGCAATCTGAAGCAATTCACCATCAATGTTGGGCGTGATGGCACCATCCATCAATTCAGCGCGGTCGAACAGGATGACCAGCGCAGCAGTTATCAGCTGAAAACTCAGCAGAACGGCGCGGTGGAAATGAGTAAGTTTACTTTCACGCCGCCGCAGGGCGTAACCGTCGACGATCAGCGTAAGTAAACAGAGGTGCGGGTGAGCAATCTGTCGCTCGATTTTTCCGATAACGCTTTTCAGCCTCTGGCCGCTCGCATGCGGCCAGAAAACTTAGCGCAATATATCGGTCAGCAGCATTTGCTGGCGGCGGGCAAACCGTTGCCCAGAGCTATCGAGGCCGGGCACCTGCATTCCATGATACTTTGGGGGCCGCCAGGCACCGGCAAAACAACGCTTGCGGAAGTGATCGCCCGCTATGCTAATGCGGATGTGGAGCGCATCTCTGCAGTCACTTCCGGGGTAAAAGAGATCCGCGAAGCTATTGAGCGCGCGCGTCAGAACCGTAACGCGGGTCGGCGTACAATTCTGTTTGTGGATGAGGTCCATCGCTTTAATAAAAGTCAGCAGGATGCTTTTCTGCCGCATATTGAAGACGGCACCATTACGTTTATTGGCGCTACCACAGAAAACCCTTCGTTTGAGCTTAACTCGGCGCTGCTCTCCCGGGCCCGTGTCTATTTGCTGAAATCGCTGACAGCTGACGATATCGAGCAGGTGCTCGAGCAGGCCATGAACGATAGCCATCGCGGTTATGGCGGGCAAGATATCGTTCTGCCTGAAGAGACCCGCCGGGCAATAGCCGAACTGGTTAACGGCGACGCCCGACGCGCCCTTAATACGCTGGAAATGATGGCTGACATGGCGGAAGCGGACGATGCGGGCAAGCGTGTGCTGAAGCCTGAGCTATTGACTGAAATCGCTGGCGAACGCAGCGCGCGCTTTGATAATAAAGGCGATCGCTTTTACGATCTGATTTCAGCCCTGCACAAGTCGGTGCGCGGCTCCGCCCCTGATGCCGCGCTTTACTGGTACGCAAGAATAATTAGCGCAGGCGGCGATCCGCTTTATGTGGCGCGCCGCTGTCTGGCTATCGCGTCGGAAGATGTCGGCAATGCCGACCCGCGCGCCATGCAGGTGGCGATTTCCGCCTGGGATTGTTTTACTCGCGTTGGCCCTGCGGAAGGGGAGCGTGCAATCGCGCAGGCGATTGTTTATCTCGCCTGCGCGCCGAAGAGTAATGCCGTCTATACCGCCTTTAAGGCGGCGTTACGCGATGCCCGCGAGCGCCCCGATTACGATGTGCCTGTGCATTTACGCAATGCGCCTACCAAATTGATGAAAGAGATGGGATATGGGCAGGAATACCGTTACGCCCATGACGAACCCAACGCTTATGCCGCTGGTGAAGAGTATTTCCCAAGCGAAATGGCACAAACTCGCTATTATCACCCGACAAACAGAGGCCTTGAGGGCAAGATTGGCGAAAAGCTCGCCTGGCTTGCTGAACAGGATCAGAAAAGCCCCACAAAACGCTACCGCTAGCGCGGGCGTTGCGGTAAGGTTATCTCTGTATTTTTTCGCGTCCGCAGGCTGCGGTCGCCTTCCATTTCAATTCGATAAGCACAGGATAAGCATGCTCGATCCCAATCTGCTGCGTACCGAGCCAGACGCAGTCGCTGAAAAACTGGCACGCCGGGGCTTTAAGCTGGACGTAGATAAGCTGCGCGCTCTTGAAGAGCGTCGTAAGGTTTTACAGGTTACAACTGAAAACCTGCAGGCTGAGCGTAACTCGCGATCGAAATCCATCGGCCAGGCGAAAGCGCGCGGAGAAGATATTGAGCCATTGCGTCTTGAAGTCAACAAGCTGGGCGAAGAGCTGGATACAGCCAAAACCGAGCTTGACGCGCTGCAGGCGGAAATCCGCGACATCGCGCTGACTATCCCGAACTTGCCGGACGATAGCGTGCCGGTTGGCAAAGATGAAAACGACAACGTAGAAGTCAGCCGCTGGGGCACGCCTCGCGAGTTCGATTTCGACGTACGCGATCACGTTACGCTGGGCGAAATGCACGGCGGGCTGGACTTCGCCAGCGCGGTTAAGCTGACAGGCTCCCGTTTTGTGGTGATGAAAGGGCAGATTGCGCGTCTTCACCGCGCGCTGGCGCAATTCATGCTGGATCTGCACACCGAACAGCATGGTTACAGCGAAAACTACGTACCTTATCTGGTTAACCACGACACGCTATATGGTACGGGGCAACTGCCGAAATTTGCGGGCGATCTCTTCCATACTCGTCCGCTGGAAGAAGAGGCCGACAGCAGCAATTATGCGTTGATCCCGACTGCGGAAGTGCCGCTGACTAATCTGGTGCGCGATGAGATCCTGGAAGAAGAGTCGCTGCCTGTAAAAATGACCGCGCACACGCCGTGCTTCCGCTCAGAAGCGGGCTCTTATGGTCGTGATACCCGAGGCCTTATTCGCATGCATCAGTTCGATAAAGTCGAAATGGTGCAGATTGTTCGTCCGGAAGATTCCATGGACGCGCTGGAAGAGATGACCGGGCATGCGGAAAAGGTGTTGCAACTGCTTGGCCTGCCGTACCGTAAGGTGCTGCTCTGTACGGGCGATATGGGTTTTGGCGCCTGCAAAACCTATGACCTCGAAGTCTGGGTGCCGGCGCAGAACACCTACCGTGAAATTTCTTCTTGCTCCAACGTCTGGGATTTCCAGGCTCGTCGTATGCAGGCGCGCTGTCGCAGCAAGTCTGACAAGAAAACACGTCTGGTGCATACCCTTAACGGCTCTGGCCTGGCGGTAGGCCGTACGCTGGTTGCGCTGCTGGAAAATTACCAGCAGGCGGATGGCCGCATCGAAATCCCGGAAGTGCTGCGTCCGTATATGAAGGGTCTCGAATTTATCGGTTAATTTTACCGGTTAATAAAAAGCGCCTGCGGGCGCTTTTTTTATGATTTTTGCTTGTGAAAAACAGCGCTGCGTTCGATGAATTTTTTCTTCTGATTTTTCACTGTTCTTTTCTGATAAAGATTTCTATAACAACGAGTTAAATAGTCAGTGCTTCGCTAAAGCCCGGCGCAGAATCAATACTCTTCATCGTTAGTAAACAAATCGTGTTAATGGGGCGCAGCGGCACATTGACTTTAGTTGCGCCAGTGGCATGATGCGCACGAATTTTCTTTAATCCTCACGGTTTAGCTCCAATGTCTATCTATACCCGGCCAGTGCTGCTTCTGCTCTGTGGCCTGCTTTTGTTGACCCTGGCGATAGCGGTTTTAAATACGCTGGTGCCGCTTTGGCTCGCCCATGAAAATCTGCCTACCTGGCAGGTGGGTATGGTCAGCTCCTCTTATTTCACCGGCAATTTACTCGGCACGCTGATTACGGGCGCGCTGATTAAAAAGCTGGGTTTTAACCGCAGCTACTATATCGCCTCGATTATTTTTGCTGCCGGGTGTGCTGGTCTTGGATTAATGGTGGGTTTCTGGAGCTGGTTCGCCTGGCGCTTCATCGCCGGGGTAGGATGCGCCATGATTTGGGTCGTGGTGGAAAGCGCGCTGATGTGCAGCGGAACGTCGCGCAACCGGGGGCGACTGCTCGCCGCGTATATGATGGTTTATTACGTCGGCACTGTTGCTGGACAGTTATTGGTCAGCAAGGTTTCAACTGAGCTGATGAATGTGCTGCCATGGGTTACCGGAATAGTTATTACGGGTATTCTGCCGCTTATCTTTACCCGCATCGTAAATCACCATGGCGAGCAGCAGGAAACGACCCATGTCTGGCCTATGCTGCGCCTGCGTCATGCGCGTCTGGGCGTTAATGGCTGTATTATTTCCGGAATTGTGCTGGGTTCGCTCTATGGCCTGATGCCTCTCTACCTTAACCATCAAGGCGTAAGCGATTCCGGTATCGGTTTCTGGATGGCGGTAATGGTCTGCGCCGGCATTGTTGGTCAATGGCCGATAGGTAAGCTGGCGGACCGTTTTGGCCGTCTGCTGGTTCTGCGCGTACAAGTGTTTGTGGTCATCATGGGCTGCATGGCAATGCTGAGCAATGCCGCCATGGGGCCGACCCTGTTTGTGCTTGGCGCCGCCGGTTTTACGCTTTACCCGGTTGCAATGGCCTGGGCTTGTGAAAAAGTGGCGCCGCATCAGCTGGTGGCTATGAACCAGGCGCTGTTGCTGAGTTATACCATCGGTAGCTTGCTGGGGCCGACGCTAACGGCCTCGCTGATGCAGAGCTACTCTGACAGTCTGCTGTTTGTGATGATTGCCAGCGTGTCGTTCATCTATTTGATGATGCTCCTGCGCAAAGCGGGCGAACATCCGACGCCGGTGGCGCATGCCTGATAACAAAAACGCCCGCAATCGCGGGCGTTTTACTGTTAACAAGCTTAGTACATGACCTTATGACCGTACTGCTCAAGGATGCCTTTGACACGCTCCATGGTCTCTTTTTTGGGCGGCTTAACGCCATCCAGCTTGTATTCTTCCCCCATAGCGACCCACTTGTGTTTACCTAATTCGTGATAGGGCAATAGCTCGATTTTTTCAATATTGCCCATATCACGGGTAAACTCGCCAAGGCGATGCGCTGAATCATCATCATCTGACCAGCCCGGCACCACGACGTAGCGAATCCAGGTTTTAATCCCTTTGTTGGCAATATAGCGGGCAAATTCCAGGGTACGGTGATTGGAAACGCCTACGAGGTTCTGGTGGATCTCATCGTTCATTTGTTTGAGATCGAGCATCACCAGATCGGTAACTTCAAGCAGCTCGTCTATTACCGGATCGTAACGACGAACAAACCCGTTAGTATCAAGGCAAGTATGAATGCCTTCCTGCTTGCAGGCACGGAACCAGTCGCGTACAAACTCCGCCTGTAAAATCGCTTCACCGCCGGATGCAGTAACGCCGCCGCCAGATGCGTTCATAAAATGACGATAAGTCACAACCTCTTTCATCAGTTCTTCAACTGTCACTTCTTTACCACCATGGGTGTCCCAGGTATCCCGGTTGTGACAGTAAAGGCAACGCATCAGACAGCCCTGAAAGAAGGTAATAAAGCGGATGCCCGGGCCGTCGACGGTGCCACAGGATTCAAAGGAGTGAATGCGACCATTTACTGACATTGCGGTGTTTCTCCAGTTCTGGCCCCGATTACGGGCCTTGTGATCGCGGTCTCGTTGCCGCGTCGAGTCTCTTTTGCCAGATAACTAAATTATAGAATAGCGATCTGCAAAAACGGCTCGCAGGGAGCGGGGGAGGTATAAGAAAGGCCCCACAAAGGTGGAGCCTTCATTGTACGCTTTTTCAGTCAAACCTTAAATTACATAGTCTGAGTGAAAGTACGGGTAATAACGTCCTGCTGCTGCTCTTTAGTCAGAGAGTTAAAGCGCACAGCATAACCGGATACGCGGATAGTGAGCTGCGGATATTTTTCCGGGTGCTCCATCGCATCCAGCAGCATATCGCGGTTCATAACGTTAACGTTGAGGTGCTGACCACCTTCGATAGAGGACTCGTGGTGGAAGTAACCATCCATCAGGCCCGCCAGGTTAGTCTTACGCACTTCATCATCTTTACCCAGCGCATTCGGCACGATTGAGAAGGTGTAAGAAATACCATCTTTCGCGTAAGCGAACGGCAGTTTAGCAACGGACGTCAGAGAGGCGACAGCACCCTTCTGGTCACGGCCGTGCATCGGGTTCGCACCCGGTCCGAACGGCGCCCCGGCGCGGCGGCCATCTGGGGTGTTACCGGTTTTCTTACCATATACCACGTTAGAGGTGATGGTCAGAACAGACTGAGTCGGGATAGCGTTGCGGTAAGTATTAAGTTTCTGAATTTTCTTCATGAAACGTTCTACCAGGTCAACCGCCAGGTCATCCACGCGAGCGTCGTTGTTACCGAACTGCGGGTATTCGCCTTCGATCTCAAAGTCCACAGCCAGGCCATCGGCGTCGCGAACCGGTTTCACTTTCGCATATTTGATAGCGGACAGGGAGTCAGCCGCAACCGACAGACCTGCGATGCCACAAGCCATGGTGCGGATAACATCACGGTCATGCAGAGCCATCAGCGATGCTTCGTAGCTGTACTTATCATGCATGTAGTGAATGATGTTCAGCGCAGTAACGTACTGTTTAGCCAGCCAGTCCATGAAGTGATCCATACGCTCCATCACTTCGTCGAAGTTCAGTACATCGCCTTTGATCGGTTCTGATTTCGGGCCAACCTGCATTTTCAGTTTTTCATCCACGCCGCCGTTAATTGCATAGAGCATGGTTTTAGCGAGGTTTGCACGCGCGCCGAAGAACTGCATTTGCTTACCAACCACCATCGGGCTTACGCAGCAAGCGATAGCGTAGTCATCGTTGTTGAAGTCCGGACGCATCAGATCATCGTTCTCATACTGCAGAGAAGAGGTGTCGATGGAGACTTTCGCAGCGAATTTTTTGAAATTCAGCGGCAGTTTTTCAGACCACAGGATAGTGATGTTCGGTTCCGGAGACGGCCCCATGGTGTAAAGGGTGTTCAGGAAGCGGAAGCTGTTTTTTGTTACCAGAGTACGGCCATCAACGCCCATACCGCCGATAGATTCCGTAGCCCAGATCGGGTCGCCTGAGAACAGCTCGTCATATTCCGGAGTACGCAGGAAGCGAACCATACGCAGTTTCATGACCAGGTGGTCAATCATTTCCTGAGCGTCTTGCTCGGTGATTTTGCCTGCTTTCAGGTCGCGCTCAATGTAAACGTCCAGGAAGGTGGAGACACGACCAAAGGACATTGCCGCACCGTTCTGAGATTTTACCGCCGCCAGATAGCCGAAGTAAGTCCACTGTACTGCTTCTTGCGCGTTAGTTGCCGGACCGGAGATATCGCAACCATATTTCGCCGCCATCTCTTTGATCTGGCCCAGAGCGCGATGCTGTTCAGCAATTTCTTCACGCAGACGAATGGTGGCTTCAAGGTTTACACCGTTTTCCAGATCCTGCTGCAGAGAAGCAAATTGTGCGAATTTGTCTTTCATCAGGTAGTCGATACCGTACAGCGCGACGCGACGGTAGTCGCCAATGATGCGGCCGCGGCCATAAGCATCCGGCAGACCGGTCAGCACGCCAGATTTACGGCAGCGCAGGATATCCGGTGTGTAAACGTCGAATACGCCCTGGTTATGGGTTTTACGGTATTCGGTGAAAATTTTCTTCAGTGCCGGATCCAGCTCGCGGTTGTACGCTTTGCAGGAACCTTCCACCATTTTGATACCGCCGAACGGAATGATGGCGCGTTTAAGCGGCGCTTCGGTCTGCAAACCGACAATTTTCTCGAGGGCTTTGTTGATATAGCCCGCGTCATGAGAAGTGATGGTGGAGGCGACAGAGGTATCGAAGTCAACTGGCGCGTGAGTGCGGTTTTCCAGTTTGACGCCTTCCATTACGCTGTCCCACAGCTTGGTAGTTGCATCAGTTGCACCTGCCAGGAAGGATTCATCACCCTCGTACGGAGTGTAGTTTTTCTGGATGAAGTCACGTACGTTAACTTCATTCTGCCAGTCGCCTTTAGCAAAACCTTCCCAGGCTGTGGCTAACTTTTCATTAAGCTCGGACATGTTACACCTACCTTCTTAAGTGGATTTTTTATTTACTGCCTGGAATGACTATTAATGATGGTCGTCGCCACGCAGATAAATGACCCAGTACGTCAATCCGACTAATAAACCACCACCGATAATATTACCGATTGTCACCGGAATCAGGTTATCAACGATGAAATTTACAATAGTCAGATGAGAAAATTGGTCCGGAGACGAACCGACGGCGGTCCAGAATTCCGGGCTGGCGAAATCACGAATAATGATGCCCATCGGGATCATAAACATATTCGCGATACTGTGTTCGAAGCCGCTGGCAACAAACATGGCAACCGGCAAAATCATAATGAAAGCTTTATCCACGAGGCTGCGACCGGAATAGCTCATCCAGACCGCCAGGCAGACCATCAGGTTCGCCAGGATACCGAGGCTCACAGCCTCAATAAAAGTGTGATGCAATTTGTGGTCTGCCGTCTGCAGGACATTAAGTCCCCACGCGCCGTTAGCGGTCATGTATTCGCCCGACAGCCACATAAGAAGAACAAAGAGAAGCGCTCCGATCAGGTTGCCGATATAGACGTTTAACCAGTTGCGCGCCAGTTGACCCCAGGTAATGCGGCCGCTGGCTTTCGCTACCACGATTAAAACGGTCGAGGTAAAGAGATCGGCGCCGCAAATAACACAAAGAATTAAGCCAAGTGAGAAACAAATGCCGCCGATAAGTTTCGCCATGCCAAAGGGCATCGTGGCGGCGCCTGTCGTAGCGGTGATATAGAAAACAAAAGCGATAGAGATGAAGACACCTGCCGTTATCGCCAGATAAAAGGTTTTCAGCGGATGTTTCGTTGCTTTATAGACACCAGCCTCCTCGGCAACTTTCGCCATCGCAGCTGGAAGTAATAGATCAAAAGGGTTGTCAGCTTTCACACTAACTCTCTCTTTATTCAGTCGGCGAGGAGATACTAACAAAGCATTATAGAGTAAAATTTGATGTGGATCATAACTCGCCAGGTTTATAGGCCTGAAAACAGCATGGGAATAGGCTATTTTCAGCTTAACTAATTGATTATCCTGATAAAAATATATTTTAAAAATTATTATAAGTGTTGAATTATATACTGCAGCCTCCTTTGGAATCGTTAATCAATATGTAGTATTGACGAAAAAAGGTAACAAGGAGCACTTGAGTTAAATTAATTTTTTACCTTAATTTAACTTAACAATTACATTGGAATTAATTTCAATAAGAATAAAAAACGGGGCAATAAAATTGCCCCGTCTTATTAATTAAACATACGCTTATGAAAGCATTATAGATATGCGTTATATCAATTAACGTTCCAGTAAGAGGCTTTAGCGCGCTGTAATTTTTCATAAGCGGCGAGCAGCGCCTGATGCGCAGGGAAAGCCTGCAAATCGGCGTCAACAGGCTGCAGGCCATAAAAAGGCGCTTCGCCGCTTATCGCCGCGCTGGCCGCTTCGACAGCCTCTTTACCGTACATACGTTCAAAGGCATGCAGATACTGAAGCGGCTCACGCTCTTCTTCCTGCGTCAACAGCAACAGAGTTTGCAGGCAACGATAGTAGTTAGCGCGCTCGGCGGTAAAGACAGAGGCGTTGAACTCCATAGTCCACTCAGTCCAGATCAGCGCCTGATCCATATCGCCGCCCGCCAGCGCCAGCATCGCTTTCAGTTCCCCGATACGCAACGTGTACCACCCGTTGTCTTTGCCGGTCGCCAGGCCCAGCAGCTCACGCACGCGAGTAAAATCGTCATGGCCTTCTTCATCAAGCTGCGCAATCAGGTTCAGATAGTCTTCTTTATCCCACTCGCTGCCTGGCAGGGCGAGCAATGTTTCGCGCAAGTGAGCGCCCATGCTGTTATTAGCGAGCAGCAAATCTTCCGCAGGGTAGATGTCAGACATGCCCGGTACGAGGATACGACAAGCGTAAACGTCAAGGTGCTCGTAATCGGCAATATAAACTTCTTTGTCTTCCGCCTGGAAAATGGCCATCAGGGTGGCGAATTCTTCTTCGGTGGTGCCGGCGAAGCTCCAGTCAACGAACGGATAATCGGCATCCTGCTTGAACATATCCCAGGAAATCAGGCCGCTGGAGTCGATGAAGTGCGTCTCGAGGTTAGCGTGTTCAGCGACTTCTTCATCATCAAATGTCGGCGGTGTAAAGACATCCAGATCCTTGAGGCTGCGGCCTTGCAGCAGCTCGGTTACGGTACGCTCAAGCGCCACGCCGAAATCAGGATGCGCGCCGAAAGAGGCGAAACAAGTACCGTTAGCCGGGTTAAACAGCACGACGCAGATAACCGGATACTGGCCGCCCAGCGAGCCGTCGTAGGCGAAAATCGGGAAGCCTTCAGCTTCTAATTTTTCTATCGCTGCAACCACGCCCGGATAGCGCGCCAGCACCTCGGCAGGAATTTCCGGCAGGCTGATGCTCTCGGCGATAATGCGGTTTTTGATATGGCGTTCGAAGACTTCTGAAAGTCCCTGTACGCGCGCTTCGTTACGCGTGTTGCCTGCCGACATACCGTTAGACACATAAAGATTGCCCACGATATTCATCGGAATATAGACGGTCTCTTCATCGGACTGGCGCGTAAAAGGCAGGGCGCAAATCCCGCGCTCTTCATTACCCGACTGCAAATCCACCAACATGCTGGCGGTCAGTTCGTTCTCCGGATCGTAAAAATCACGCAGGCGCGCGTCCAGTATTCCATCTGGCAGACTGTCGTCCTGCGGAATGGCGAACCATTTTTCGTTCGGGTAATGCACGAACGGGCCGTTGGCGATAGTGTCGCCCAGCCAAAAGTCCGCAAAAAAGTAGTTAGTGGAGAGACGTTCGAAGTACTCGCCAAGCGCGGAAGCGAGCGCCGCTTTTTTTGTCGCACCTTTACCGTTGGTGAAGCACAGCGCGCAATCTTTATCGCGAATATGCACAGACCAGACGTTCGGCACCGGATTGAGCCACGAAGCTTCTTCGATATTAAAACCGAGATCGGTGAGTTTTTGCTGGAAGCGAGCGATGGAGTCTTCCAGAGCGGCGTCTTTGCCGGGAATGAAGGTTTGAGTCATGGGATCCACTTTTATCGTACGCAAAGCGCGCAATGATACGGGTTTTACCTTACTTGCGCTATCGCAGGCCGCAGGCAGGCAAAAATAAATCTTCGCGCTATGCTTGGTTAAAGTAACTTACTGTTATGGCAATAAAATATGAAAGCTTTTGACTTGCATCGAATGGCGCTGGACAAAGCCCCGCTGGAATTTTTAGGCGAGGTAGCGCTGCGCAGCCTCTATACCTTTATATTGGTTTTTATCTTTCTCAAGCTTACCGGACGGCGCGGCGTGCGCCAGATGTCGCTGTTCGAAGTGTTAATCATCCTGACGCTTGGCTCGGCGGCAGGCGACGTGGCGTTTTATGATGATGTGCCGATGGTGCCGGTTTTTGTGGTCTTCGTCACGTTGGCCCTGCTTTATCGCCTGGCGATGTGGCTGATGGCGCACAGCGAAAAAATGGAAGATTTGCTTGAGGGAAAACCGCGCAACATCATCGAAGAGGGGGAGCTGGCCTGGGAAAAGCTCAAACATGAAAACATGACGGAATTTGAGTTTTTTATGGAGTTGCGCCTGCGGGGCGTTGAACATTTAGGTCAGGTCCGGCTCGCTATTCTTGAAACCAACGGCCAGATAAGCGTTTATTTCTACCCCGATGAAGAGGTGCGCCCTGGACTCTCTATTCTTCCGAGTTATTGTCGCGAGCGGTTTGTCGTTATCCCGGAGGCGGGCTATTACGCCTGCATGAATTGCAGTGAGGTCATGGAATTCAGTGCTGGTGACCGCAAGCCTTGCCCGCGTTGTAAACATCACGCGTGGGTTAAAGCGAGCACCGCTACACGCGTGACCTGACAGCGGATTTATCCGTTATCCTTCACTGCGCCGGAGGAATCTGTTGTGTGATTTAGCGCACATTCATCGACCGCCCAGGATTACCCATTGCAGCGCCAGCGCCTGAATGATAAAACCGATATCCACAGGAAAAACGTATTGCTTTATATGTGGTGAGGGAAAATGAGTCAGGTCTACAATTTTAGTTCTGGTCCGGCAATGTTACCGGCTGAAGTGCTTAAACAGGCTCAACAGGAGCTGGTCGACTGGCAGGGTTTAGGTACGTCGGTGATGGAAATCAGCCACCGTGGTAAAGAGTTTATCGGAGTGGCGGAAGAGGCGGAGCAAGATTTTCGCGATCTGCTGCAAATTCCCTCTAACTATAAAGTTTTATTCTGCCATGGCGGCGGTCGCGGTCAGTTTGCCGGCGTGCCGTTAAACTTGCTTGGCGACAAAACCTCGGCGGATTACGTTGACGGCGGTTACTGGGCGGCGAGCGCGGTCAAAGAAGCGAAAAAATATTGCACGCCGAACGTGATTGACGCCAAAGTCACCGTTGACGGTTTGCGCGCTATTAAGCCGATGCGTGAATGGCAGCTTTCTGACAATGCGGCCTACCTGCATTACTGTCCGAACGAAACCATTGACGGCATCGCCATTGAAGAAACGCCCGATTTTGGCGATGCGATCGTGGCGGCGGATTTCTCCTCTACTATCCTTTCTCGTCCGCTGGATGTCAGCCGTTATGGCGTTATTTACGCGGGCGCGCAGAAAAATATTGGCCCGGCGGGCCTTACGCTGGTGGTGGTGCGTGAGGACTTGCTGGGTAAAGCGCATAATGCCTGCCCGTCAATCCTTGATTACACCGTGCTGAACGACAACGACTCCATGTTCAATACGCCGCCGACTTTCGCCTGGTATCTGGCGGGCCTGGTATTTAAATGGCTGAAGAACCAAGGCGGCGTAGCGGCTATCGACCAGATTAATCAGCAGAAAGCAGATCTGCTCTATGGCGTGATTGATAAGAGCGATTTCTATCGCAACGATGTGTCGCCTGCAAACCGCTCTCGCATGAACGTGCCGTTCCAGCTTGCCGACAGTGCGCTGGATAAAGTCTTCCTCGAAGAGTCTTTCGCAGCCGGTCTGCACGCGCTTAAAGGTCATCGCGTGGTGGGGGGGATGCGCGCCTCTATCTATAACGCCATGCCGCTGGCAGGCGTTCAGGCTCTGACGGATTTCATGGTTGATTTCGAACGCCGTCACGGTTAATCCTTGCCTTTTACTTCTTCCCCGCGGCTAACCGCGGGGTTTTTATTCTGATTTTAGTGAGAGTTTGCAACGCATGCAGGAATCCCTGACCTTACAACCCATCGCGCTGGTGGATGGCGCTATCAATCTTCCCGGCTCGAAGAGCGTCTCTAACCGCGCTTTGCTGCTGGCGGCGCTGGCGCAGGGCACTACAGTGTTAACCAACCTGCTGGACAGCGATGACGTCCGTCATATGCTCAATGCGCTCAACGCGCTGGGTGTGGCTTATACCCTCTCTGAGGATCGTACTCGCTGTGAAGTGACGGGGCAGGGCGGCGTACTGAAGGCTGAAGGGGAGCTTGAGCTGTTTCTTGGGAACGCCGGGACCGCCATGCGTCCTCTTGCCGCTGCGCTTTGCCTTGGCGCCAATAACGTCGTGTTGACTGGCGAGCCTCGCATGAAAGAGCGTCCGATTGGCCATTTAGTTGACGCGCTGCGTCAGGGCGGCGCGCAAATTGAGTATCTGGAGCAAGAAAATTATCCTCCGCTGCGACTGCGCGGCGGATTCGATGGCGGGCAGGTGGAGGTGGACGGCTCTGTTTCCAGCCAGTTCCTGACTGCGCTTTTAATGACGGCTCCGCTGGCGACGAATGACACCACTATCACTATTAAAGGCGATCTGGTTTCGAAACCTTACATCGACATTACGCTGCACCTGATGAAAACTTTCGGCGTCGAGGTTGAAAACCAGGGCTATCAGCGATTTGTTGTGCGCGGCAGCCAGCACTATCAGTCGCCGGGCGATTATCTGGTAGAGGGCGATGCGTCTTCGGCTTCTTATTTCCTTGCGGCAGCGGCGATTAAAGGCGGCACGGTGAAGGTGACCGGCATTGGGCGCAACAGCGTGCAGGGTGATATTCGTTTTGCCGACGTGCTGGAAAAGATGGGCGCTAAAATTACCTGGGGCGACGATTACATCGCCTGCAGCCGCGGCGAACTGAATGCTATCGATATGGATATGAACCACATTCCGGATGCGGCGATGACCATTGCCACGGCCGCGCTGTTCGCTAAAGGCACCACAACGCTGCGCAACATTTATAACTGGCGCGTCAAAGAGACGGACCGCCTGGCGGCCATGGCGACTGAGTTGCGTAAAGTGGGCGCAGTGGTGGAGGAGGGGCATGATTACATCAGCGTCACTCCGCCGGCAACGCTTCAGGCTGCAGAAATCGGCACTTATAACGATCATCGTATGGCGATGTGTTTTTCGCTGGTGGCGCTCTCAGACACGCCTGTGACTATTCTCGATCCGAAATGCACGGCGAAAACGTTCCCCGATTATTTCGATCAGCTTGCTCGCATCAGCACGCCAGCCTGAACAGGCTAACAGTATAAAAACCGCATCCTGCGATGCGGTTTTTTCATAACATATCCTTACATCGCCATTGTCCAATTCTTCTACACTCAGCCTCACTAACGACGATATTTTGTCGCAAAGATAACAGTCTGTTGCGCAGCGGCGTATAATGCGCGCCGTTCACGTTGCAGGCCTGCCATTTATTGAAGGAGAAAAAGATGACGGCATCCGCCCCGGTAATCACCATTGATGGCCCAAGTGGCGCTGGTAAGGGCACGCTGTGTAAAGCTATGGCTGAAGCCTTGCAGTGGCATCTGCTGGATTCAGGCGCGATTTATCGCGTTCTGGCGCTGGCGGCATTGCACCATCATGTCGACGTTACTTCCGAAGAGGCTCTGGTTCCGCTGGCTGCCCATCTGGATGTGCGTTTTATCGCGCAAGACGGCGAGCTGGAAGTTATCCTCGAGGGAGAAGACGTTAGTGGCGAAATTCGCACTCAGGAAGTGGCGAACGCCGCTTCGCAAGTCGCCGCTTTCCCACGCGTACGCGAAGCGCTGTTGCGGCGCCAGCGCGCTTTTCGTGAAAACCCTGGCCTTATCGCCGACGGACGCGACATGGGAACGGTGGTATTCCCTGATGCGCCAGTAAAAATTTTCCTCGACGCCTCTTCGGAAGAGCGCGCGCACCGCCGTATGCTGCAGTTGCAGGAAAAGGGGTTTAGTGTTAACTTTGAACGCCTTTTGGCCGAGATAAAAGAGCGCGATGAACGCGATCGTAACCGGCCGGTGGCGCCGTTGGTGCCTGCTGAAGATGCGTTAGTGCTGGATTCTACCCGCCTGAGCATTGAGCAAGTCATTGAAAAGGCGCTTGATTACGCCCGCGAAAAGCTGGCGCTCGCGAAGTAAAGCGACAGAATTTGCAGTACCCCCGTTGCAATGGACTGACAGCGGGTATGTGAAACAACCCCATCCAGCATGAAGCCAGGTGGACGTTAATTTAAACTCTGAAGATTAAACATGACTGAATCTTTTGCTCAACTTTTTGAAGAATCCCTGAAAGAAATCGAAACCCGCCCGGGTTCTATCGTTCGCGGCGTTGTTGTTGCTATCGACAAAGATGTAGTACTGGTTGACGCTGGTCTGAAATCTGAGTCCGCCATTCCGGCAGAGCAGTTCAAAAACGCTCAGGGCGAAATTGAAATCCAGGTTGGTGACGAAGTTGACGTTGCTCTGGATGCAGTAGAAGACGGTTTCGGCGAAACCCTGCTGTCTCGTGAAAAAGCAAAACGTCACGAAGCATGGCTGATGCTGGAAAAAGCTTACGAAGAAGCTGCAACCGTTACTGGTGTTATCAATGGCAAAGTCAAGGGCGGCTTCACTGTTGAGCTGAACGGTATTCGTGCGTTCCTGCCGGGTTCCCTGGTAGACGTGCGTCCGGTTCGTGACACCCTGCACCTCGAAGGCAAAGAGCTTGAGTTCAAAGTTATCAAGCTGGACCAGAAGCGCAACAACGTTGTGGTTTCCCGTCGTGCCGTTATCGAATCTGAAAACAGCGCAGAGCGCGATCAGCTGCTGGAAAACCTGCAGGAAGGCATGGAAGTTAAAGGTATCGTTAAGAACCTCACTGACTACGGTGCATTCGTTGATCTGGGCGGCGTTGACGGCCTGCTGCACATCACTGATATGGCCTGGAAACGCGTTAAGCATCCGAGCGAAATCGTCAACGTGGGCGACGAAATCACTGTTAAAGTGCTGAAGTTCGACCGCGAGCGTACCCGTGTTTCCCTGGGTCTGAAGCAGCTGGGCGAAGATCCGTGGGTTGCTATCGCTAAGCGTTACCCGGAAGGCACCAAGCTGACTGGCCGCGTGACCAACCTGACCGACTACGGCTGCTTCGTTGAGATCGAAGAAGGCGTTGAAGGCCTGGTACACGTTTCCGAAATGGACTGGACCAACAAAAACATCCATCCGTCCAAAGTTGTTAACGTGGGCGATGTAGTGGAAGTTATGGTTCTGGATATCGACGAAGAACGTCGTCGTATCTCCCTGGGCCTGAAGCAGTGCAAAGCTAACCCGTGGCAGCAGTTTGCTGAGACCCACAACAAAGGCGACCGCGTTGAAGGTAAAATCAAGTCTATCACTGACTTCGGTATCTTCATCGGCCTGGACGGCGGTATCGACGGCCTGGTTCACCTGTCTGACATCTCCTGGAACGTTGCAGGCGAAGAAGCAGTTCGTGAATACAAAAAAGGCGACGAAATCGCAGCCGTTGTTCTGCAGGTTGACGCAGAGCGTGAGCGTATCTCCCTGGGCGTTAAACAGCTCGCTGAAGATCCGTTCAACAACTACGTTGCGCTGAACAAGAAAGGCGCTATCGTTACTGGTAAAGTAACGGCAGTTGACGCGAAAGGTGCTACAGTTGAATTAGCAGACGGCGTTGAAGGTTACCTGCGCGCTTCTGAAGCTTCCCGCGATCGCGTAGAAGACGCTACTCTGGTTCTGAACGTAGGCGACGAAGTGGAAGCTAAATTCACTGGCGTTGACCGTAAGAACCGCGTAGTAAGCCTGTCTGTTCGTGCGAAAGACGAAGCTGAAGAGAAAGATGCAATCGCTTCTGTTAACAAGCAGGAAGACGGCAACTTCTCCAACGCTATGGCTGAAGCGTTCAAAGCAGCTAAAGGCGAGTAATCGTCCGGGCGCTAAATCAGGGCGGCTTCGGCCGCCCTTGTTCGATGATAGCTGTAATAATTTTCCGTAATGGAAGAAAACCGGAGGAAACATGACCAAGTCAGAACTCATAGAAAGACTTGCAAGCCAGCACTCCCATATCCCGGCGAAAGCGGTGGAAGATGCAGTAAAAGAGATGCTGGAACATATGGCCTCTACTCTCGCACAGGGCGAGCGTATTGAAATCCGGGGTTTCGGCAGCTTCTCCTTACACTATCGCGCTCCTCGCACCGGGCGTAACCCAAAAACTGGCGATAAAGTGGAACTGGAAGGTAAATACGTTCCGCACTTTAAACCAGGCAAAGAGTTGCGTGACCGCGCCAATATTTATGGTTAAGCCTAAGGCTTAAACAATAAGAATCGGCACCTCAGGGTGCCGATTTTTTTTGCGCTGCGCTTATACAGGAGCGAAGCCGCAGCTTTTAACGCAACCATTGCAACAGCGCCATAACCTCTCGCGATATCACGCAGACTTGCTTTTTGCTCGCTGACATTTTCTCACCACTCAATCAGACTGCCTGCAGATAAGGAGGTCGTCATGATTGCTCTTCCTGCACTGTGCGTGTGCGTGATACTTGGAACGCTACCGTTACTGTTTCTTCCTGCGCTACCTGCCGAAGGGATAGCTATTACCGGGGCGTTACTGGCATGCATCGGCTGTCGCTGGTTGCCCGGCAGAATGAAATTCACCGCCTTTATCACGCTGTTTTTCTGTTGGGCGGTTCTGTCTGCCAGAGAACTCGTCTGGCCTTTCAGTTCGCTTTTGGCTGGCAACCAGCGTGTAGAGGCTGTTGTTATCCGTACCGATGGCGCAACAGAGCATCAGGTAGCTATTAACAAACTGAATAACCGATGGATTTTTCCATCTGTAGGCGTAATGCTGCGCGGAAGTTATCTGCCTGAACAAGCCTGCGCCGGGCAGCGGATGCGGATGACGTTGCGGTTGCGCCCGGTGCACGGTCAGTTAAACGAAGGCGGCTTTGATAATCAACGCTACGCGCTGGCGCAACGTTTACCACTTACTGGCCGCATCATTGATGCGCAAATTATCAGTGGGGACTGTAGCTTACGAGCGAGATATATCGCTTCCGTAAGCGCTTCGCTTACTTCGTATGTATGGCGGGACGTTATCCTCGCGCTGGGGTTTGGCGAGCGCCTCACGCTCGGCCCGGAAGTTAAAATACTGCTGCGTAATACCGGAACCGCACATTTGATGGCGATATCGGGGTTGCATATCGGTCTTGCCGGGTCGCTCGGTTGGTTACTGGCGCGTTTGCTGCAACTTTTTTTGCCGGCGCATCGGATAGGCTATCGGTTTCCGCTACTCATGCTGCTGGTCAGCGCTTCGGTTTATACATGGCTGGCAGGCAGTAATCCACCAGCCGTACGGACGCTGGTCGCCATTTTCATCTGGAGCCTGCTGCGCCTCAGCGGCCGTAACTGGAACGCATGGCAAGTTTGGTTATGTTGTGTGGCGGGCATTTTATTTATTGAACCAACCGCCATACTTTCAGAAAGCCTGTGGTTATCGGCTTTTGCGGTCGCTGCGCTTATCTTTTGGTATCAGTGGATGCCTTTCACGCGAAAACCAATCAGATCCTGGTTGCGTTTCCTGCTGGAACTGGCGCATTTACAAGGGGGCATTACGTTACTGCTAATGCCCATTCAGCTTGTACTTTTTCACGGTATCAGCCTGACGTCGCTGGCTGCAAACCTGGTCGCTGTCCCTGTTATTACCTTTATCGCCGTACCGCTTATCCTGACGGGAATGGCGATAAATCTTACCAGCTGGCAATGGGCTGAGCAGGGGATATGGCGGCTTACCGATACGCTATTACAAGCACTGTTCAACTTTTTGCGCTGGCTGCCCGAAGGATGGCTTGATGTGGATGAGCGCTACCGTTGGCTGGCGTTGACGCCCTGGCTTTGCATTGTACTCTGGCGCTTGCGCTTTCATTTTTTCTCGCCGCTGCTCGCTGTCGCCGCGATCGCTCTACTCGCAGCGCCGCTCTGGTGCGTGCAAAAAAAGCCGGACTGGTCGTTGCACATGCTTGACGTAGGCCATGGCCTGGCAGTTGTCATTGAGCGCAACGGTAGAGCAATGCTCTATGACACGGGAAACGGCTGGCCAGGCGGGGACAGCGGCCAGCAGATCATCATTCCCTGGCTGCGCTGGCATAATCTCCAACCCGACGGCGTTATTCTTAGTCATGAACACCTTGATCACCGCGGCGGGCTGGAAAGCGTATTACGCGTCTGGCCTAAGCTCATGGTTCGCAGCGCGCTGGGTTGGGCCCGCCATCAGCCCTGCTGGCGCGGCGAAACGTGGCGCTGGGAAGGATTGCATTTTACGGCGCACTGGCCACAGGCTGGGGCTGTTCAGGCGGGTAATAACGGCTCTTGTGTCGTGAAGATAGACGACGGGCGCAACAGCGTATTGCTGACAGGAGACATCGAAGCTCCGGCGGAGTTGGCTATGCTAAAAAACTACCGTCAGGCGCTGCGTTCGGAAGTGTTGGTAGTGCCTCATCACGGCAGCAGGACCTCTTCCAGCGACACGCTGTTGTCTATGGTTGACGGGAAAGCGGCGCTGGCCTCTGTATCACGTTATAACGCCTGGCGTCTGCCGTCAGTGAAAGTAACCCGTCGTTATGCCCGGCATGGCTACCGATGGCACGATACGGCGCAATCGGGCCAGATAACGGTGATTTTTTCACCAGAAGGCTGGCAAATAAAAGGGTTACGTGAGCAAATTTTGCCCCGCTGGTATCATCAGTGGTTTGGCGCACCTGCGGATAACAGGTAGAATATGCGGCTATTTCAACAAATGCTGGTTTTATGAATGCATAACGATAAAGATCTTTCCACGTGGCAGACCTTCCGCCGTCTCTGGCCCATTATCGCGCCTTTTAAAGCGGGGTTGATAGTGGCGGCGGTGGCGTTGATCCTCAACGCCGCCAGCGATACTTATATGCTGTCGCTTCTCAAGCCGTTGCTGGATGAAGGTTTTGGCAAAACAGACCGCTCTGTGCTGCTATGGATGCCGCTGGTTGTGATAGGATTAATGCTCCTGAGGGGTATAACCAGTTATATTTCAAGCTATTGCATTTCATGGGTGTCGGGAAAAGTGGTAATGACCATGCGCCGCCGCCTGTTCAATCACATGATGGGTATGCCTGTCGCTTTCTTCGATAAACAGTCTACCGGTACGCTTCTCTCCCGCATTACTTACGATTCCGAACAGGTTGCCTCTTCGTCATCCAGCGCGCTGATTACCGTTGTGCGTGAAGGCGCATCGATTATCGGCCTGTTTATCATGATGTTTTATTACAGCTGGCAGCTTTCTCTCATCCTTATTGTGCTGGCGCCTATCGTTTCTTTTGCTATTCGCGTTGTTTCAAAGCGTTTTCGCAGCATCAGTAAAAACATGCAAAACACGATGGGACAAGTCACCACCAGCGCTGAACAGATGCTGAAAGGGCATAAAGAGGTGCTGATTTTTGGCGGTCAGGAGGTAGAGGCCGACCGTTTCGCTAAAGTCAGCAACAAAATGCGCCTGCAGGGGATGAAAATGGTTTCCGCCTCTTCCATTTCCGACCCCCTGATCCAGCTTATCGCTTCGCTGGCGCTAGCCTTTGTGCTTTACGCCGCCAGTTTCCCGAGCGTGATGGAGACGTTGACCGCAGGGACCATCACCGTTGTCTTCTCATCCATGATCGCGCTCATGCGTCCGCTGAAATCGCTAACGAACGTTAACGCGCAGTTCCAGCGCGGCATGGCTGCCTGCCAGACGCTGTTTGCCATTCTGGATAGCGAGCAAGAAAAAGATGAAGGTACGCGCGTCATTGAGCGTGCAAAAGGCGATCTGGAGTTTCGCCATGTCACTTTCACTTATCCTGGACGTGATACCCCCGCGCTTCGCGATATCAACCTGACTATCCCGGCGGGGAAAACCGTGGCGCTCGTTGGCCGTTCCGGCTCTGGCAAATCCACCATTGCCAGTCTCATCACCCGTTTTTACGATATTGATGACGGCGAAATACTGATGGACGGGCATGACCTGCGTGAATATACGCTCTCCTCATTACGTAATCAGGTGGCGCTGGTCTCGCAAAACGTGCATCTGTTCAACGATACCATTGCAAATAATATCGCTTACGCCCGTACGGAAGCGTATAGCCGTGAAGATATCGAAAAAGCAGCGCGTATGGCCTATGCGATGGATTTCATCAATAAGATGGATAATGGCCTGGATACAATTATCGGTGAGAATGGCGTACTGCTGTCTGGCGGGCAGCGCCAGCGTATCGCGATTGCCCGGGCGCTTTTGCGCGATAGCCCAATCCTTATCCTGGATGAGGCGACTTCCGCGCTGGATACTGAGTCTGAGCGCGCCATCCAGGCGGCGCTGGATGAACTGCAAAAGAACCGTACTTCGCTGGTTATCGCGCACCGCCTCTCTACCATTGAACAAGCTGATGAAATTGTGGTGGTGGAAGATGGACGTATTGTTGAACGCGGCAACCATGCGGCGTTGCTGTCTCACGGCGGCGTTTACGCTCAACTTCACAAAATGCAGTTCGGCGAATGATTGAACGTATCTGGTCCGGTCAGTCGCCGCTCTGGCTGCTGTTATTGCCGCTCTCCTTGCTCTATGGCCTGGTGAGCGGCCTCATCCGGTTAAGTTACCGGCTGGGTCTACGCACCGTCTGGCGTGCGCCGGTACCGGTAGTGGTAGTGGGGAATCTGACAGCGGGCGGCAATGGCAAAACCCCGGTCGTCGTCTGGCTGGTGGAACAGTTACAGCAGCGCGGCGTGCGCGTTGGCGTGGTGTCGCGCGGCTATGGCGGTAAAGCCGCACAGTATCCCCTGCTGTTAACCACGCATACCTCTACCGCCGAAGCGGGCGACGAACCGGTGCTTATCTTTCAGCGCACGGGGGCGCCTGTCGCAGTTTCTCCGGTACGGGCCGATGCAGTAAAAGCGCTCCTGGCCGAGCATCCGCTGCAACTCATTATTACGGATGATGGGCTCCAGCACTACGCTTTAGCCCGCGACAAAGAGATTGTCGTAATTGATGGCGTGCGTCGCTTTGGCAATGGCTGGTGGTTGCCGGCAGGCCCGATGCGCGAGCGAGCAGGAAGGCTTCGCAGCGTGGATGCGGTTATTACAAATGGCGGTGAGGCGCATCAAAGCGAAATTGCGATGACGCTTAAGCCAGGCCTTGCCATTAATCTGCTGACGGGTGAAAAGCGTTCTGTCGATAGTCTGCCGCAAGTCGTTGCGATGGCGGGTATCGGTCATCCGCCGCGTTTTTTCGCAACGCTTGAGCAGGCGGGCGTGCAACCCGTAAAAACCATCAGCCTTGCCGATCATCAGGCACTGAACGAAGCGCAGGTCGCTTCGTTTATTAACGAAGGGCAGACGCTGGTGATGACGGAAAAAGATGCGGTAAAGTGCCGTGCGTTCGCGCATCCAGACTGGTGGTATTTACCGGTTGACGCCGCGCTCGCCCGTCCGCAGGCTGATAAACTCGTGGATTCTCTGCTCTCTCTGGTGCGCTAGCCTGAATATCGGCTTCGCACCTTTTCTGACAGGAAGCCGATGCTATGACCCGAATAAATCTTTCGCTGCGCGCGGCGCGGCATCTACACCTGGCAGCGCAAGGGCTATTAAAAAAGCCCCGTCGTCGCGCCCGGCCTGATGACATTCTCGCCACCGTTTCCCGCATGTCGCTGTTGCAAATAGACACGATTAATATCGTCGCGCGCAGTCCTTATCTGGTGCTTTTCAGTCGCCTTGGCAGCTTCCCGAATGTGTGGCTTGACGAGGCGCTGGCGCGCGGTGAACTGATGGAGTACTGGGCGCATGAAGCCTGCTTCTTGCCGCGCAGCGATTTTGCGCTGGTGCGTCACCGCATGCTGAACCCGGAAAAGATGGGCTGGAAATATCGTCCGGAATGGATGGAGGCGCATGCGCAGGAGATTGCGCAGTTGATGGAACATATCGAGCAGAACGGTCCCGTTCGCTCAGCGGATTTTGAGCATCCGCGCAAAGGCGCAAGCGGTTGGTGGGCCTGGAAACCCCATAAAAAACATCTGGAAGGCTTATTCACTGCCGGTAAAGTCATGGTCGTGGAGCGGCGCAACTTTCAGCGGGTTTACGATCTGACTTCCCGGGTCCTGCCGCACTGGGATGATGCGCTGCATCTGATTGAACAAGCGCAGGCCGAGGTAAAAATGTTGGAAAACAGCGCCCGTAGCCTCGGTATTTTTCGCGCCGACTGGTTAGCGGACTATTATCGCCTGCGCAACGTTAATATCCGACCGCTTCTGCAAGCGTGGCAGCGGGAAGGGCGCATTGTTGAGGTAGAAGTCGAGCGGCTTGGCGCAATGTGGCTGCATCAGTCGCTCATGCCGCTATTGCCGCAGGCGCAGGAGAATAAACTCAACGCTACGCACAGCGCGGTGTTGTCCCCTTTTGATCCAGTCGTCTGGGACCGCAAACGCGCCGAGCAGTTTTTTGATTTCTCTTACCGCCTGGAGTGTTATATCCCGGCGGAGAAACGCCAGTATGGCTATTTTGTCCTGCCGTTGCTGCATCAGGGAGCGCTGGTAGGGCGAATGGATGCCAAAATGCATCGCCAGCGACAGCAGCTCGAGGTCATTAGCCTTTATCTGGAAGAGGGCGTTAAACTTTCAGCCGGGCTACTGGCTGGGTTAGAAAATGCGATCGGCGATTTTGCCCGCTGGCAGGGGGCGAAGCAGGTTATCTGCGGTTCGCTGCCTGCGGCGCTGGCGTCACGCTGGAATAAGGAATGGGAAATTGACGCGGCGGATAAAACGCTTGTGATATCCTCTGGGCATTAATATTCCGCGTTATCAGGAGGAACTATGGATCATCGTTTACTGGAAATCATCGCTTGCCCGGTTTGTAACGGCAAACTCTATTTTAATCAGGAAAAACAGGAGCTCATCTGTAAAGTGGACAGCCTGGCTTTTCCGCTGCGCGACGGCATTCCTGTTTTGCTGGAAAATGAAGCCCGCTCGCTGACTGCTGAAGAGACAAACCCATGAGTTTCGTCGTTATCATACCTGCCCGCTACGCCTCCACGCGTTTGCCGGGCAAGCCGCTGGTGGATATTAACGGCAAGCCGATGATTGTGCATGTGCTGGAACGCGCTCGCGAATCTGGCGCTGAACGCATTATCGTGGCCACCGATCATGAAGAGGTGGCTCGCGCAGTGCAAGCCGCTGGCGGCGAGGTGTGCATGACGCGCGTCGATCACCAGTCTGGCACCGAACGGCTGGCTGAAGTGGTGGAGAAATGCGGCTTTGCGGATGATACCGTCATTGTTAACGTACAAGGCGACGAGCCGGCGATTCCGCCAGCTATTATCCGCCAGTTGGCTGATAACCTGACCAAAAGCGCGGCCGGCATGGCGACGCTTGCCGTTCCCATCGACTCCGCAGAAGAAGCATTCAACCCGAACGCGGTGAAAGTTGTGCGCGATGCTGAAGGCTATGCGCTCTACTTCTCACGCGCCACTATTCCCTGGGATCGCGACCGCTTCGCGCAATCGCGGGAGAGTATTGGCGATACGCTGCTGCGCCACATTGGTATCTATGGTTACCGCGCCGGGTTCATTCGCCGCTATGTTACCTGGCAGCCAAGCCAGCTTGAGCGCATTGAGATGCTTGAGCAACTGCGCGTGCTCTGGTACGGCGAAAAAATTCATGTGGACGTCGCGCAGGAAGTGCCGGGCACGGGCGTCGATACACCAGAAGACCTCGAACGCGTTCGTAAAGAGATGCGATAAATAAACCGGCCACAGGGCCGGTTTTTTATCGTCGGGGCGAGGCGACCGGCAACGTTGTAAAAGGCTTAATCTCTTTTAATACGAACATGCTTTGCATCGCTTTAATACCCGGCAGACGGCGCAGCACCGACATGGCGAAATCGGAATAGGCGTCCAGGTTTTGCGCTACCACCTGCAGCAGAAAATCGGCGTCGCCGCCGATGCTGTAACAGGCCACCACATTTTCCAGCTCCAGAACCTCCTGTTCGAATTTGCGTGCCTGCGCTTCGCTGTGGCTGTCGATGCTGACGCGAACAAAGACCATTACCCCAAGGCCGATTTTGCGTCTGTCCAGCGCGGCGTGATAACCCTGAATCACTTTCTCTTCTTCAAGCTTGCGTACCTTACGCCAGCAAGGCGAAGCGGAAAGATTTACCGCCTCGGCCAGCGTCTGGTTGGTCATACGGGCGTCTTTTTGTAGTAGCGTCAGCAGCGCGATGTCAGTCGGCGTTAAATCGGGTTCGGACATATATTTCTCTTTATCGGCTTTTGCGGGATGTTTTTACCTAAATAAAGCAAAAGATAACAATTTAAGGTCAGTTTTACCCATCTTTCTGCGGCACACTGTCTCTTTACTGAACGCGATAAAACGACCTTAAGGATAACGAAATGAAATTCGATGCAAGCCTGCACAAATGCGCCATCATCGTAGAAAAAACGTTAAGCCCTGGACTTGCTATCAATGCGGCAAGCGTTATAGGCGTGAGCCTTGGCAGACGGGTGGAAAATCTTGTCGGGCCGGAAATGCAGAGCAAAGATGGCGTGGTTTATCCGGGCGTGATTTATGCCCCATTGCCCATTTTGCTGACGCAGGAGGAGCCGCTCACCACTACGCTTTCCCGCGCCTTAGCTGACCCCGATATTCTGGTTATGCCTTTCAGCACGTTAGCGCAGTCTTGCAAAACATACGAAGAGTATGGCGAGCGAATTGCCCAGGCGCGGAGCGAATCCATTGACCTTGCGGCGGTGGGCTTGCTTGGCCCCAAAAAGAAGATCAATAAGCTCACTGGCCACCTGCCGCTGTATCGTTTAAGCGCTAATCTGCCAGGTTCTTGATCTCATCAGATGACATCCGCCTAAAGGACGCCCATTATAAAAAGTACCAGTCTTTATAAGGGTAACGGAAAATGGAGCAACTGCGCGCGGAACTGAGCCATCTGCTGGGCGAGAAGCTAAGCCGCCTGGAGTGCATAACCGAGAAACCGGATACGGCGCTCTGGTCGCTGTATGACAGTCACGGCCATCCAATGCCGCTGTTGGCAAGAAGCTTCACTACGCCCGGGCTTGCAAGGCAACTGGCCTGGAAAATCTCTATGCTGGCGCGCTCCGGCACGGTGCGCATGCCGGTAGTTTATGGCGTCATGACGCATGAAGAACACCCCGGGCCGGATGTGCTGCTAATGGAAAGGCTGCGCGGCGTGCCGGTAGAAGCGCCTTCGCGCACGCCGGAACGCTGGGAGCAACTCAAAGATCAGATTGTCGAGGCGCTGCTTGCCTGGCACCGGGTCGACAGCCACGGCTGCGTGGGCAACGTCGACAGCACGCAGGAGAACATCTGGCCTTCATGGTATCGTCAGCGCGTCGAAGTGCTCTGGAGCACCCTGAATCAATATAAAAACACGGGACTGACGATGCAGGATCGCCGTATGCTTTTTCGCACCCGCGAATGTCTGGACGAGATGTTCGCCGGTTTTAGCGATAACTGCGTGCTAATACATGGTCATTTCAGCCTGCGCAGCATGCTCAAAGATGCGAGAAGCGATCAACTGCTGGCGATGGTCAGCCCGGGCGTTGTCTTGTGGGCGCCGCGCGAATATGAGTTATTTCGCCTGTTCGATACGCCGCTGGCGGAAAGTCTTTTCTGGCATTATCTGCAACGGGCGCCGGTGGCGGAATCTTTTCTCTGGCGGCGCTGGCTTTATGTGCTGTGGGACGAAGTGGCGCAGCTGCTGCAAACGGGCCGCATGAACCGCGCCGCCTTCGATACCGCCTCGAAATCACTGCTCCCCTGGGTCGCCTGACGCCCCTTTAAGCCATTGCCAGATCCTGCCAAGCGTCTCGTAACCTACCCGGTCGCTATGCATCAGCCATAGCGGCGAGGGAAGCGCCTTCTCCCAGGGATTGAGCGGCGATTCCACCGCCATCTGGTTTGCTGGCGCGGGGATCGGCTTCAGCCCCTGGTGCTGGAAAAAGCGCATCGCTCGCGGCAGATGCGAGGCGGAGGTCACCAGCAAGAAAGGCTGCTGGCCGATAGCTTTCGCCACGGCGGCCGCTTCATCTTCCGTATCCCTTGGCGTATCAAGCGTAATGATATCGCTGCGGGGAACACCGAGGCTTTCGGCAACGCGAGCGCCTGCTTCGGCAGTGCTGACCGGGTTAGTCACCGCCGGCGCGCCGGTAAACACAAGCTTCGCGCCAGGGTTGGCATGCCACAGCCGCACCCCTTCGGTTACGCGCGGCAGGCTGTTATTAATCAGGTTTGAGCTGGGCGCCCACTGCGGGTTCCAGGTATAACCGCCGCCCAGTACGACCACATAATCCACTTTTTCTTCGCCACGCCAGGTAGGGTAGGCGCTTTCAATCGGCTTAAGCAGGCCGTCCGCGACCGGTTGCAGGCTAAGCAGAAACAGCGCAAGCCAGCTTACGGTCAGCAAACCCTTAGCGGTTCTCTGCCAGCGGCTCCACCACAACAGCGCTAACGCCAGCGCCATGACCAGCAATAAGAAGGGAAGGGGCAGCATCAGGCCGCCAAGATATTTTTTCAGCATAAACAGCATGGGTGCGGTTCCTTTTTTAACCATACGGCAGGCAAACGCCCGCGATCTTACACCGAATGGGTTCATTCTCCTCACGGCTATGACAAAATAGCGCCTTTGTCGAAAACCTTTTTTGGGTGGAGTTGTACCTATGCGGGATCGCAATTTTGATGACATTGCCGAAAAATTTTCGCGCAACATATACGGTACAACAAAAGGGCAACTGCGCCAGGCAATCCTCTGGCAGGATCTTGACGCGCTGTTTGACCGCCTGCCGCAACGCCCGCTGCGCGTCCTTGATGCCGGCGGCGGAGAAGGGCAGACTGCCTGCCGCGTGGCGGCGCGGGGCCACCAGGTTGTGCTTTGCGATCTCTCCGCTGAAATGCTTGCCCGCGCGCGCCTGCATGCGCAGCAGCAAGGTGTGAGCGAGAACATGCATTTTGTACAATGCGCCGCTCAGGATGTGGCTGAACATTTAGAATGCCCGGCTGATCTGATATTGTTTCACGCTGTGCTCGAATGGGTGGCGGAGCCGAAAGTGGCGCTGGAGCGCCTGTGGCATTGTCTCGCCCCCGGCGGCGCGCTCTCTTTGATGTTCTATAACGCGCATGGCTTGCTGATGCATAACATGGTGGCGGGCAATTTCGCCTATGTGCAACAAGGGATGCCCAAAAAGAAAAAACGCTCCCTTTCACCGGATTATCCGCGTGAGCCGCAGCAGGTCTATCGCTGGCTTGAAGAGATTGGCTGGCAGATTACCGGCAAAACCGGCGTACGGGTTTTCCATGACTACCTGCGTGAAAAACATCAGCAGCGCGACGAGTACGACACGCTGCTTGAGCTTGAAACGCGTTACTGCCGACAGGAGCCCTGGGTTAGCCTGGGCCGCTATATCCACGTCACTGCGTTTAAGCCGGAGATCCAAGGATAAACTATGAGTACTTTTTCCCAGACAGTCCCCGAACTGGTTGCCTGGGCCAGGAAAAATGATTTTTCCATCCAGCTTCCGGTTGACCGACTGGCTTTTCTGCTGGCGGTGGCCACGCTTAACGGCGAACGTCTGGATGGCGAAATGAGCGAAGGGGAGCTGGTGGACGCGTTTCGTCACGTCAGCGACGCGTTTGAACAGACCACGGAAACGGTGGCCCAGCGCGCGAACAACGCCATCAACGATATGGTGCGCCAGCGCTTGCTCAACCGTTTCACCAGCGAACAGGCGGAAGGAAACGCGATTTACCGACTGACGCCGCTCGGTATCGGTATTACCGACTACTACATCCGCCAGCGCGAGTTTTCCACGCTGCGTCTTTCCATGCAGCTTTCCATTGTAGCCGGCGAGCTGAAACGCGCCGCGGATGCCGCGCAGGAAAACGGCGATGAGTTTCACTGGCATCGCAACGTTTATGCGCCGCTCAAATATTCCGTCGCGGAAATTTTCGACAGCATCGATTTAACCCAGCGCATCATGGATGAGCAGCAACAGCTGGTGAAAGACGATATCGCGCAGTTGCTTAATAAAGACTGGCGCGCGGCTATCTCCAGCTGTGAACTGCTGCTGTCCGAAACCTCCGGCACCTTGCGTGAACTGCAGGATACGCTGGAAGCGGCTGGCGATAAGCTGCAGGCTAACCTGCTGATGATTCAGGAAGCGACATTAGGCCGCGACGATTTGCATTTTATCGACCGGCTGGTTTTCGATCTGCAAAGCAAACTCGACCGCATTATTAGCTGGGGTCAGCAGGCCATCGACCTCTGGATTGGCTATGACCGCCACGTGCATAAGTTTATCCGCACCGCCATCGATATGGACAAAAACCGCGTCTTCGCCCAGCGTTTGCGTCAGTCGGTGCAGAGCTATTTCGACGCGCCGTGGGCGCTGACCCACGCCAACGCCGAGCGTCTGCTTGATATGCGCGATGAAGAGATGGCGCTGCGCGATGACGAAGTCACCGGCGAGTTGCCGCCGGATCTGGAGTTTGAAGAGTTTAACGAGATCCGCGAACAGCTGGCGGCGATGATAGAAGCGCAGCTTGAGGTCTTTAAATCCAGACAGCAACCGCTGGATCTCGGCGTAGTGATGCGCGACTATCTGGCGCAATTCCCACGCGCGCGCCATTTTGATGTGGCGCGTATCGTCGTCGACCAGGCCGTGCGGCTTGGGGTGGCGGAAGCTGACTTTACCGGGCTGCCGGCGAAATGGCAGCTCATTAATGATTACGGAGCCAAGGTACAGGCGCATGTCATTGACAAATATTGAACAAGTGATGCCGGTTAAGCTGGCGCAGGCGCTGGCGAACCCGCTGTTTCCGGCGCTCGACAGCCAGCTTCGCGCCGGGCGTCACGTTGGCCTGGAAGAGCTGGATAATCACGCTTTCTTGATGGACTTCCAGCACGAGCTGGAAGAGTTTTATGGCCGCTACAATGTAGAGCTGGTGCGCGCGCCGGAAGGTTTTTTCTATTTGCGCCCTCGCTCCACGACACTGATTCCCCGTTCGGTGCTTTCCGAACTCGACATGATGGTCGGCAAAATTCTTTGCTACCTCTATCTGAGCCCGGAGCGCCTCGCCAACGAAGGCATCTTCACCCAGCAGGAGCTCTATGACGAGCTGCTGGCGCTGGCGGATGAAAGTAAGCTGCTGAAGTTAGTAAATAACCGCTCTACCGGCTCCGATCTCGACAGGCAGAAGCTGCAGGAAAAGGTTCGCTCTTCGCTCAACCGCTTGCGCCGTCTGGGGATGGTCTGGTTTATGGGCCACGACAGCAGTAAATTCCGCATTACCGAATCGGTCTTCCGCTTTGGCGCCGATGTGCGCAGCGGCGACGATCCGCGTGAAGCGCAGCTGCGCATGATCCGCGACGGCGAAGCGATGCCGGTCGAGAGCAGTCTGCAACTCAACGACGAGAATGACGACAACCAGACGGAACGCGGAGAGGAAGAGAATGATTGAACGCGGTAAATTTCGCTCACTGACGCTTATCAACTGGAACGGCTTTTTCGCCCGTACGTTTGATCTCGATGAACTGGTGACCACGCTTTCTGGCGGCAACGGCGCAGGGAAATCCACCACGATGGCGGCATTTGTCACCGCGCTGATCCCGGACCTGACGCTGCTTCACTTCCGTAATACCACCGAAGCGGGCGCGACATCCGGCTCTCGTGATAAGGGCCTGCACGGCAAGCTTAAAGCGGGCGTCTGCTATTCGGTGCTGGACGTTATCAATTCGCGTCACCAGCGCGTGCTGGTGGGCGTTCGCCTGCAACAGGTGGCCGGGCGCGACCGGAAAGTGGATATTAAACCGTTTGCTATTCAGGGATTGCCGAGCAGCCTGCTGCCGACGCAGTTGCTGACCGAAACGCTGAATGAACGTCAGGCGCGCGTGCTCTCGCTAAACGAGCTGAAAGAGAAAATCGACGCGATGGAGGGAGTGCAGTTTAAGCAGTTCAACTCCATTACCGATTATCACTCTTTGATGTTCGACTTAGGCATCGTGGCGCGTCGCCTGCGTTCTGCTTCAGACCGCAGCAAATATTACCGCCTGATTGAAGCCTCGCTCTATGGCGGCATCTCCAGCGCCATTACCCGCTCGCTGCGCGACTACCTGCTGCCGGAAAACAGCGGCGTGCGTAAAGCCTTCCAGGATATGGAGGCGGCGCTGCGTGAGAACCGCCTGACGCTGGAAGCCATTCGCGTCACCCAGTCTGACCGCGACCTCTTCAAGCACCTGATTTCTGAAGCCACCAACTACGTGGCGGCGGACTATATGCGTCACGCCAACGAGCGCCGCATTCATCTCGACAAGGCGATTGAGTACCGCCGCGAACTTTTCACCAGTCGTAAGCAACTGGTGGCCGAGCAGTATAAGCATGTCGATATGGCGCGCGAGCTGGCGGAACACGCCGGTGCGGAAGGGGACCTTGAGACCGATTACCAGGCGGCGAGCGACCATCTGAATCTGGTGCAGACCGCGCTGCGCCAGCAGGAGAAAATCGAGCGTTACGAAGCGGATCTCGACGAACTGCAGATGCGTCTGGAAGAGCAGAACGAAGTGGTGGCGGAAGCCGCCGAGCAGCAGGAAGAGAACGAAGCCCGCGCCGAAGCCGCCGAGCTTGAGGTGGATGAACTCAAGAGCCAGCTTGCCGACTATCAGCAGGCGCTCGATGTTCAGCAGACTCGCGCTATACAGTATCAACAGGCGCTGACGGCGCTTAACCGCGCGCGCGAACTGTGCCATCTGCCTGACCTTAATGCCGACAGCGCCGCCGAATGGCTGGAGACTTTCCAGGCGAAAGAGCAGGAGGCAACGGAAAAACTGCTGACGCTTGAGCAGAAAATGAGCGTCGTGCAGGCGGCGCATAACCAGTTTGAGCAGGCGTATCAGCTGGTGACGGCTATTAACGGGCCGGTCAGCCGCGCCGATGCCTGGAGCGTGGCCCGCGAGCTGCTGCGCGACGCCAGCCAGCAGCGCCACCTTACCGAACAGGTGCAGCCGCTGCGCATGCGCCTTTCGGAACTGGAACAGCGCCTGCGCGAACAGCAGGAGGCTGAGCGTTTGCTGGCGGAGTTTTGCAAGCGTCAGGGCAGACATTATGAGTCGGACGAGCTTGAAGCGCTGCATCAGGAGCTGGAAGCGCAGATCGCCGCGCTGTCAGACAGCGTTTCGCAGGCCAGTGAACAGCGTTTGACGTTGCGTCAGGAGCTGGAGCAACTGCAGGCGCGCATCAAGAGCCTGAACAGCCGCGCGCCAGTCTGGCTGGCGGCGCAAAACAGCCTTAATCAGATTAGCGAGCAGAGCGGCGAAATTTTCGAATCGGGCCAGCAGGTCACCGAATATCTTCAGCAACTGCTGGAGCGTGAGCGTGAAGCCATCGTTGAGCGTGATGAAGTCGGCGCCCGCAAGCGTGCGGTCGATGAGGAAATTGAACGCCTGAGCCAGCCCGGCGGCGCCGATGACGCGCGTCTGAATACGCTGGCGGAACGCTTCGGCGGCGTGCTGCTTTCAGAAATTTATGACGATGTGTCGCTCGATGATGCGCCGTACTTCTCTGCGCTCTATGGTCCTTCACGCCACGCTATCGTGGTGCCGGACCTTTCTCTGGTGCGAGAGCAGCTCGACGGACTGGCGGACTGCCCGGAAGATCTCTACCTGATCGAAGGGGATCCGCAGTCTTTTGACGATAGCGTATTCAGCGTTGAAGAGCTGGAAAAAGCCGTCGTCGTGAAAGTGGCGGATCGCCAGTGGCGTTACTCTCGTTTCCCGCAGCTGCCGCTCTTTGGCCGCGCCGCGCGTGAGAGCCGTATTGAAAGCCTGCATGCCGAACGCGAGTCGCTGGCCGAACGCTACGCCACGCTCTCTTTTGACGTGCAGAAAACCCAGCGCCTGCATCAGGCCTTCAGCCGCTTTGTCGGGCAGCATCTGGCGGTCGCCTTCGAGGCGGACCCGGAAGCGGAAGTCCGCGCGCTTAACACGCGACGTAATGAAATCGAACGCGCCATCAGCCAGCATGAAAATGACAATCAGCAACAGCGCGCGCAGTTCGAGCAAGCGAAAGAGGGCGTGGCCCAGCTTAACCGCCTGCTGCCGCGTCTGAACCTGCTGGGCGACGAGACGCTGGCGGACCGCGTGGACGAAATTCATGAGCGTCTGGACGAAGCGCAGGAAGCGGCCCGCTTTATTCAGCAGCATGGCAATCAGCTGGCGAAGCTTGAGCCGCTGCTTTCCGTGCTGCAAAGCGACCCGGAGCAGTTTGAACAGCTTAAAGAGGATTATGAATACGCGCGCCAGGTGCAGCGTGACGCCCGCCAGCAGGCGTTTGCCCTGAGCGAAGTGGTGCAGCGACGCGCGCATTTCAGCTACAGCGATTCGGCGGAGATGCTAAGCGGCAACAGCGATCTTAACGAGAAGCTGCGCCAGCGGCTGGAACAGGCGGAGGCGGAGCGCGCCCGTGCGCGCGACGCGCTGCGTACCCACGCCGCCCAGCTCAGCCAGTATCATCAGGTATTGGCATCGCTCAAAAGCTCCTTCGACACCAAAAAAGAGCTGCTGGGCGACTTGCACAAAGAGCTGCAGGATATCGGCGTACGCGCCGATCCCGGCGCGGAAGAGCGAGCGCGCCTGCGTCGCGACGAACTGCATATGCAGCTCAGCAATAACCGTTCGCGCCGCAATCAGCTGGAAAAACAGCTGACGCTATGTGAAGCGGAAATGGATAACCTGACCCGCAAACTCAAACGTCTGGAGCGCGACTACCTTGAAATGCGCGAACAGGTGGTAAGCGCTAAAGCGGGCTGGTGCGCAGTGATGCGTCTGGTGAAAGATAACGGCGTTGAACGCCGTCTGCATCGCCGGGAGCTGGCTTATCTTTCCGGCGATGAGCTGCGTTCCATGTCGGATAAAGCGCTTGGCGCGCTGCGTCTGGCGGTGGCGGATAACGAGCATTTGCGCGACGTGTTGCGCATGTCCGAAGACCCGAAACGTCCGGAGCGTAAAATCCAGTTCTTCGTGGCCGTTTACCAGCATCTGCGCGAGCGTATCCGCCAGGATATTATTCGCACCGACGACCCGGTGGAAGCTATCGAACAGATGGAGATTGAGCTGAGCCGCCTGACCGAAGAGCTGACTTCGCGCGAGCAGAAACTGGCGATCAGCTCCCGCAGCGCGGCGAACATTATTCGTAAAACCATTCAGCGTGAACAGAACCGTATCCGCATGCTGAACCAGGGGCTGCAGAGCGTCTCCTTCGGACAGGTAAACAGCGTAAGGCTGAACGTGAACGTGCGTGAGACGCATGCTACGCTGCTGGATGTGCTTTCCGAGCAGCACGAGCAGCATCAGGACCTGTTCAACAGCAGCCGCCTGACCTTCTCCGAAGCGCTGGCGAAGCTTTATCAACGCCTGAATCCGCAAATCGATATGGGGCAGCGCACGGCGCAAACCATCGGCGAGGAACTGCTCGATTACCGTAACTATCTTGAGATGGAAGTCGAAGTTAACCGTGGTTCCGACGGTTGGCTGCGTGCGGAGAGCGGGGCGCTTTCCACCGGCGAGGCTATCGGTACCGGTATGTCGATTCTGGTGATGGTGGTGCAGAGCTGGGAAGATGAAGCGCGCCGCCTGCGCGGCAAAGATATCTCGCCTTGCCGGTTGCTTTTCCTGGATGAAGCGGCGCGTCTCGATGCCCGTTCTATCGCCACGCTGTTTGAACTGTGCGAGCGTCTGGAAATGCAGCTTATTATCGCGGCGCCAGAGAACATCAGCCCGGAAAAAGGGACCACCTATAAACTGGTGCGTAAAGTGTTCCAGAATCACGAACATGTTCATGTGGTGGGTCTGCGTGGTTTTGCCTTACAGCAAAACGAACCTGGCGAAGCGCTGGCTGGAACAGCCGATGTTTCCTGATAAGTCATAATCGGAAAAGCGGGCTACGGCCCGCTTTTTTTGTAGCGTAAAATCTTTAATTATCTTTACATTTGGTCAGGCAAATGGTTTTTTCTCTTTATATACTGAAAATAAGTTTGCGGGCTGGCTCGCAAACCCAATGATGTGATTAAACAGGGGGCAAGGGATGGTGCTTAACAATATGCAACGGTTACGATGGTCGACGCTTAGCTTGTGCGTGGCCCTCGGTTTCGCTCCGCTGTTTAGTGTTCAGGCCGACGAGCCTGAAGTCGTGCCGAGTGACAGTACGGCGACCACGGGCGTACAGCCGACAGCGCTTGCGCAACCGCTCGCCCAGGCTGCCTCAACGGCAATGATGGCTGGCATTCAACCTCTCAATGAGGGCATGTCCGCTGCGCAAAGCCGTTCACAAATCGAATCGCAATTGCCGGCGGGGTATAAGCCGGTTTATTTGAACGCGCTCTCCGCGCTCTATGCCGCGCGTGAAATGAAACCCATGTGGGAAAATCGCGATGCGGTACAGGCTTTTCAGCAACAGCTGGCGGAAGTGGCCATCGCGGGATTCCAGCCGCAATTCACTGCCTGGATTGAGCAACTTACCGATCCCTCCGTCACGGGTATGGCGCGCGATATTGTGCTGTCAGACGCCATGATGGGGTATTTACAGTTCGTCGCAGGCATTCCTACCCAGGGTAACCGCTGGCTGTACAGCAGCAAACCTTATAAGGCGGAAACGCCGCCGCTTTCCGTTATTAACCAGTGGCAAACGGCGCTGGATAATGGCTCGTTGCAAGCTTTTGTCGCCTCGCTTGCTCCGCAGCATCCGCAATATGCCGCTATGCATGAATCCCTGCTGCGTCTGGTAGCGGACAACCGCCCATGGCCGCAACTGGTAAGCAAAGCTAAACTAAGCCCGGGCCAGTGGAGCAATGATATCGGCGCGCTGCGTGAAATTCTCCAGCGTAACGGCATGCTTGATGGCGGGCCGGAAATCGTGCTGCCAGGGGACGCCAGCGCCGATAACGCGGTAGTTAGCCCTTCCGCCGTTAGCGAAACGCCGCGCGGTGCGAAGTCGAAAGCGGCGCAAACCCGCGGCATTTACGATAGTGAACTTGTGGCGGCGGTAAAACGGTTCCAGAAGTGGCAGGGACTGGGCGCTGACGGCGTGATTGGTCAGTCTACCCGCGACTGGCTCAACGTCAGCCCCGCGCAGCGCGCCGGGTTGCTGGCGCTTAACATCCAACGCCTGCGTTTGCTGCCTGGCAAACTCAACACCGGCATCATGGTCAATATTCCAGAATTCTCGCTGGTTTATTACCAGAACGGCACTGAGGTGCTGGCTTCAAAAGTGATCGTCGGCAGGCCGGACCGGAAAACGCCATTAATGAGCAGCGCGCTTAACAACGTGGTGGTCAACCCGCCATGGAACGTGCCGCCAACGCTTGCCCGCAAGGATATCCTGCCGAAGGTGTGGAATGACCCGGGCTATCTGGCGCGTCATAATTACACGGTGCTGCGAGGCTGGAGCAGTAATGCTGAGGTGATAGACCCCTATATGGTCGACTGGGGCACCATTACGCCGGGCAACCTGCCTTTCCGCTTCCAGCAGGCGCCGGGCGATCACAACTCGCTGGGGCGCTATAAGTTCAATATGCCCAGTTCCGATGCGATTTACCTGCACGATACGCCGAACCATAATCTCTTCCAGAAGGATGTGCGGGCGCTGAGCTCCGGCTGCGTGCGCGTTAATAAGGCATCTGAGTTAGCTAACATGCTCTTGCAGGATGCGGGCTGGAACGACACGCGGATTTCCACGGCGCTGAAGGAGGGCAATACGCGCTACGTCAATATCCGGCAATCTATCCCGGTCAACCTCTATTATCTGACCGCCTTTGTTGGTGAAGATGGCCGTACCCAGTATCGTACAGATATTTACAATTATGATCAGACCGCGCGATCGGGCGCACAAATCTTGTCAAAAGCTGAAAAATTGATCCGCTAACTTCAGCGACGTCAAAAAGTTAAGCGTCAGAATAACGAGAAAAAAACGGGCCTGCATCGCTGCAAGGCCCGTTTTTACTGGGTTTCGCCTGTCTTGACGAGTTCTTCTACGACAGTTATGGTGCGCTCTCTTGCGCCAGAAGTGCATTAAACGATCACCCAGACTTGTAGACCTTTATCATGGATAATATTGACGCTAATCGCCGCAAATTGCTGGCGTTAGGTGGCGCTGCGCTGGGCGCGGCCGCTATCCTGCCGACGCCCGCTTTTGCAACCCTCTCGACGCCACGTCCGCGTATTTTAACGCTGAATAATCTCCACACCGGGGAGTCGATCAAGGCCGAGTTTTTCGATGGCCGGGGCTATATTCAGGATGAATTAGCAAAGCTTAATCATTTCTTCCGTGATTTCCGCGCGAATAAAGTAAAAGCCATTGACCCCGCTCTGTTTGACCAGCTTTATCGCCTGCAGGGATTGCTTGGCACTCGTCGACCGGTACAGCTAATTTCCGGTTATCGCTCACGTGATACCAACAATGAATTGCGCGCCCACAGCCGCGGTGTGGCAAAAAACAGTTACCACACGAAAGGCCAGGCGATGGACTTCCATATTGAAGGCATTTCGCTCAGCAATATTCGCAAAGCCGCGTTATCTCTGCGCTCAGGTGGTGTAGGATATTACCCCAGCAGTAACTTTGTGCATATTGATACCGGGCCGGTAAGGCACTGGTAAATAAAACGGTTCCGGCGCGAGCCGGGTAAAGGAGCGGTATGAACCATCATATTATTCCGGTAACGGCGTTCGCGCAGAACTGCTCGTTAATCTGGTGTGAGGAAACAGGCGAGGCGGCGCTGGTAGACCCAGGCGGCGACGCGGCGCGCATTAAGGTGGAGGTGGCTTCCTGTAACGTCACCGTCAAGCAAATCCTGTTAACTCACGGCCATCTCGACCATGTCGGCGCGGCGGCGGAGCTCGCTTCGCATTACGGCGTACCGATTATCGGCCCGGAAAAAGAAGATGAGTTCTGGCTGCAAGGCTTGCCGCAGCAAAGCCGCATGTTCGGTCTGGATGAGTGCCAGCCGTTGACGCCGGACCGCTGGCTTAGCGAAAAGGATACGGTTAATGTTGGCAACATCACGTTACAGGTGCTGCATTGCCCGGGCCACACGCCTGGCCATATTGTCTTTTTCGACGAGAAATCGCGTCTGCTGGTTTCCGGTGATGTGATTTTCAAAGGCGGAGTAGGCCGCAGCGATTTTCCGCGCGGCGACCACGGTCAGTTGATTGACGCTATCAAGCGTAAACTGTTGCCGCTGGGCGATGATGTCACCTTTATTCCCGGACATGGCCCAGTGTCCACACTCGGCTACGAGCGTCTGCACAATCCGTTTTTGCAGGATGAACAGCCCGTCTGGTAATACAAAAAAGGCCGCGTAATGCGGCCTTTTTTATGCGTGCTCTCTTACAGCACAGCGACAATCGCTTCGCATAGCGGCGCCATGTTATCCGGCGTCATCCCTGCTACGTTTACACGACCCGACGCCACAGCGTAAACGCCAAACTCTTCGCGCAGACGCAGCACCTGCTCTTTGGTCAGGCCGCTGAACGAGAACATGCCGTTCTGTTTGGTGATGAAGCTGAAATCGCGGTCGGCGCCTTTCTCGGCCAGCGTGTTAACGAACAGCTGACGCATACGGTGAATGCGCTGACGCATGTCGGTCAGTTCCTGCTCCCAGATAGCGCGCAGCGCGTCGTTGCTGAGGATAGTTGCGACTACCGCCGCGCCGTGTGCTGGCGGGTTGGAATAGTTAGCGCGAATACAAGATTTCATCTGGCTGAATGCGCGGTCGGCGGTTTCCGCATCTGCCGTAACCAGCGTGCAGGCGCCTACGCGCTCGTTGTACAGGCCAAAGTTTTTCGAGAAGGAGCTCGCCACGATAAGTTCTTTGTGCAGCGCTGCAAACGCGCGCAGGCCTTCCGCATCTTCTTCCAGACCGCGGGCAAAGCCCTGATAAGCGAAGTCGAACAGCGGCAGCCAGCCTTTCTCAACAGAAAGCTTCGCCAGCTGTTCCCACTGATCCAGCGTCGGGTCGATACCTGTCGGGTTATGACAGCAGCCGTGGAACAGCACAACATCGCCCGCCTGTGCTTCCTGCAGGCTGTTGATCAGCCCTTCGAAGTCCAGCGCGTGGTTCTGCGCATCGTAGTAAGCGTATTCACGCACTTCCAGGCCGGCGGAATTAAATACGCCTTTATGGTTCGGCCAGCTCGGGTTGCTTACCCATACGCGTTTTACGCTGGTGTTTTTAGCAAGAAAATCCGCTGCTACGCGAAGCGCGCCGGTGCCGCCTGGCGTTTGCGCCGTACGAGCGCGTTTATCATTGATAATGGCGCTGCCTTTGCCGAACAGCAACTCCTGGGTGCAGCGGCCGAATTCAGGAATACCGTCGATGCCGAGATAGTTTTTCGTGGTTTCGTTTTCCAGCAGATACTGCTCTGCTTTCTTAACGCTGGTCAGCACCGGCGTCTTGCCGGTTTCATCTTTATAAACGCCGATCCCTAAGTTGATTTTGCTGGGACGATCGTCGGCACGAAACAGGTCGGCCAGGCCCAGAATAGGGTCGGCAGGGGCGGCGGTAATATTCTCAAACATGACGGATTCCATTGTGATGTCAGAAGGGAAATTCGCTATCAGGTTAACGGGAGATTTACAAAATGCCAACCGTTTGCCCTGAAAAGTTAGCGGGATCGCAAAAGATAAACGTTTTTGCTTTCGCCCATAAAAAAACAGGGCCGAAGCCCTGTTTTTTCACTCTCAGACAACAAGGTTGTGCTGATTAGAACTGGTAAACTGCTGCCAGGCCCAGTTGGTCGTCAGAACCAACCCAGCCGCCGCCGGTGCGAGCAGCCTCATCTTCATCAAGCAGGTTGATACGGTAGTCAGCAGAAACGTTGAAGTTTTTGTTGAAGTAGTAAGTCGCACCCACTTCTACGTATTTAGCCAGGTCAGCATCGCCGCCAGCAACGCCAGTCAGGTCTTTGCCTTTAGACTGAACATAGGACAGAGACGGACGCAGACCGAAGTCAAACTGATACTGTGCCATAACTTCGAAGTTCTGAGTTTTGTTCGCTACATCGTAAATGGTATCGCTGCTGTCAGACAGGATGCTCATGTTACGCGTTTCAGCGTATACAGCCGCCAGGTACAGGTTGTTAGCGTCGTATTTAGTACCAACTGCCCAGGATTCAGCGTTGTCGCCTTTGCCATCACCTTTCTGATCAATGGTACGGTTAGATTTGCTGTAAGCACCGATTACGCTGAAGCCTTCGCCGAAGTCGTAGCCCAGAGAGTAACCAACGCCGTCACCGTTGGCGCGACGCAGATCGGAGCGCTCGTTTTTGCCCTGGTACTGTACGCCGAAGGACAGGCCGTCAACCAGACCGAAGAAGTTGCTGTTGCGGTAGGTCAGCAGGCCAGTAGAACGACTGGTCATGAAGTTATCAACGTAACCGCCGCCCCAGGTTTCGCCAGACCAGGTCGGCGCCATATCAGTATAGGATTCTACATCGTAAACGATGCCGTAGTTACGGCCGTAATCGATGGAACCTGCATCCGCAATTTTCAGACCAGCAAAGGCCAGACGAGTACGGTTAGCGTTATTCTGACCCTGCTCAGCTTCTGCAGCGCTGGCATAGGTACGGTATTCCCACTGGCCGAAACCGGTCAGCTGATCGTTAATCTGAGTTTCGCCTTTAAAACCCAACTGGGCATAGGTGGCGTCAGCGTTATTGGTATTGTCGCCAGAAGTAACGAAATCGTGTTCAGCGTTTACTTTGCCGTACAGATCCAGTTTGTTGCCATTTTTGTTGTAGATTTCTGCAGCGTTAGCTGCACCGGCTACCAGCAGGGCAGGGATTACCACTGCCAGAATATTGCGCTTCATCATTATTTATTACCCTCATTGGTTTTATGAACACCTGCCACTGCCGTCAATAATTCTGTACGGAACTATTGATGAGAGTTTGGTGTCTTTCTGTGTCTGAAGGCATCTTTCCATTCATATTCACGTTTCGCTAGCCTGAAAGTGCTACAAATATCTAAAATCAGTAACAAAAAGAAATATTGTGTAAGAATTTATGTATTTTTGGGAACTTTGTGAACCACCTCAAATTTCATTCTTTAGGTGAATGGTTTTTGCGCATTCATTATCTATATATATGAATTGCTTATAGTTAATAAAGCAAAAGCCTTTGCTTATGCAAGAATGATACTCATCTCACCTTTTCTTATCTCCGGTCTTTAGATGGCTGGATGGCTGTGTAAAAGATGAGCAAATATGCTATAGCGTGCGGTTTTTTAAAGTCGCAACATCTGTGTGGATTTAATTGTGTTGAAAAGTATTTCTGTGTGAAGCGAGTGGATGCAGGAATGAAAAGGGCCAGCGAGCTGGCCCTTAGAAAAAATCAGAAGTTAGCGTTACGCGGGGTGCGCGGGAAGGGGATAACGTCACGCACGTTCTGTACGCCGGTGACGTAAGCGATTAAGCGCTCAAAGCCAAGGCCGAAACCGGAGTGGGGTACGGTGCCGTAACGGCGCAGATCGCGATACCACCAGTAATCTTCTTTATTAAGGCCCATCTCTTCCATGCGGGCGTCGAGCACATCCAGACGCTCTTCACGCTGGGAGCCGCCGATGATTTCACCGATGCCTGGCGCAAGCACGTCCATCGCCGCCACGGTTTTGCCATCTTCATTAAGCCGCATGTAGAAAGCCTTAATATCTTTCGGGTAGTTTTTCACTACCACTGGCGCTTTGAAGTGTTTCTCGGCCAGATAACGTTCATGCTCGGAAGCCAGATCCACGCCCCAGTAAACCGGGTTTTCGAACTTCTCGCCGCATTTCTCAAGAATGGCCACCGCGTCGGTGTAATCTACCTGGGCGAAATCGGCGGAAATGAAGCGCTGCAGGCGTTCAACGGCATCTTTATCCACGCGCTCGGCGAAGAATTTCATGTCGTCCATGCGCTCGTCCAGCACAGCTTTGAACACATACTTCAGCATCGCTTCGGCGAGGCTTGCCACATCGTTCAGATCGGCAAACGCCACTTCCGGCTCCAGCATCCAGAACTCCGCAAGGTGACGGCTGGTGTTCGAGTTTTCCGCACGGAAAGTCGGCCCGAAGGTATAGATTTTGGACAGCGCGCAGGCGTAAGTTTCGCCATTGAGCTGGCCGGAAACGGTGAGGAACGCTTCTTTACCGAAGAAATCTTTATCGAAATCGACTTTGCCTTCGCCAGTACGCGGCAGGTTCTCCAGATCCAGCGTTGAAACGCGGAACATCTCACCGGCGCCTTCTGTATCGGAGGCGGTAATCAGCGGCGTTGAAACCCAGAAGAAACCCTGCTCGTGGAAGAAACGGTGCAGCGCCTGCGCCAGCGTGTGACGCACGCGGGCAACCGCGCCAATCATATTGGTGCGCGGGCGCAGATGCGCCACTTCACGCAGATATTCGATGCTGTGGCGTTTTGCCGCCATCGGATAGGTATCCGGGTCATCGACCCAGCCGGTGACTTCAACGCGCGTCGCCTGCAGCTCAAAGCTCTGGCCCTGGCCTGGAGATTCCACCACCACGCCGGTCACAATCACGGAGCAGCCGGTGGTCAGGCGCAGCACTTCATCATTGTAATTGGGCAGAGAATGATTAATGACAGCCTGTACGGGATCAAAGCAGGAACCGTCATAGACGGCGAGGAAGGAGAGGCCAGCTTTTGAATCTCTACGGGTACGCACCCACCCGCGCACGGTGACTTCTTGGTCAACGGCTACGCGGCCCTGGAGTACGTCGGCTACAGGCACAACGCTCATAATTTTCTCTCTGGTTAATGGTCAAACATAAAATCCTTTAGCCCCAACGAGGGGGGTTATCTATGTTACCTGGCGCGCGCCATCAGACAAGCAGAATTCGCGGCGTGAAACAAAGAAATCGGAAAGGAGAGGGGGGGATTCGGGAGCGAAGCCGCTCCCGGAAGGGGTTAGCTGGCGATTTTCACCTGCGGCAGGTCGAAAGCCTTGCGCAACGCGCGTACAAACGCTTTATCGTGGCAGATGGTTTTGCCAGGACTGTCGGAGAGCTTCGCCACCGGTTTGCCGTTGCATTCCACAAGCTTAATCACGATGTTGAGCGGTTTAACGCCGGGAATATCGCAGGTCAGCCGGGTGCCGATGCCAAAACCGAGCTGAACGCGTGAAGCGAAGTGGCGATAGAGCAAGAGCGCTTTCGGCAAATCGAGGTTATCGGAGAACACCAGCGTTTTGCTGAGCGGGTCGATACCAAGGCGCTCGTAGTGCGCGATAGCCTTTTCGCCCCATTGCACCGGGTCTCCCGAGTCATGACGCAAGCCCTGATAACGGGTAGCGAAATCAGGACCGAAATCGCGCAGGAATGCATCCATAGTAATGCAGTCCGTCAGCGCGATGCCAAGCTGGTTCGGATACTCATCAAGCCATGCCCGCAGCGCCGCAATCTGGCTGTTCGCGAGAACCGGGCTAATCTGCTGGTGCGCCTGGAACCATTCGTGCGCCTGGGTGCCCATTGGCGTGAGCGAAAGACGGCGGGCGAGATCGTAGTTGCTGGTGCCGATAAACCAGGGTTCCTGCTGCAAACGTTCGACAATGGCCTGCTGAACGTCGCGGGAGAAGCGGCGACGGGTGCCGAAGTCCATCAGACGGAATGCGCTGAGGTCGAGGTCTGCGGTTAGAGTACGAAAATCAGCGAGTTTGCTTTCAAGGTGCGCAAGCGCCAGTTGAACGTTCGCTTCAGGAGAGCGGAAGCGGTGCACCAGTTCGCTGATAACCGCCAGCAGCGGCACTTCCCACAGAATGACTTCACGCCATGGCCCGCTTAAGCGGATATTCAGCTTACCGTTGTCGTTGCTGATATCGACCTGCGAAGGGTCAAAGCGGAATGTTTTAAGCCACGCGAGGTAGTCAGCTTTAAAGAAAGGCAGGCCGGAGAGCCACTGGAACTCCTCTTCGCTAAGCGCGAGATGCTGCATAGCGTTCACCTGTTCGCGAATAGCCTCAGCATAAATGCCCAGCAGGTCGTCACCACGACAGCGAAATTCCGCTGCGACATGCACATCATAATAGTGGTGGAAAACCGCCTGCTGCATATGCAGTTTATAGGCATCGGTGTCCAGCAGCGTTTGCAGTATGGGGGAAGCGAATTGTGTCATGGTGCGAAATGGCATCCTCTCACAGGAGCGTTTCCATCAAGGGCTAAGCAGATAAAGACGCAGGAGTATACCCTGATTATCGGTTTATTGAAGCAGGATCACAACACAACCCCTGTCGCAGGTCGAGGGCATTTTGTGCCTATGTTATCTAAATGTAGCAAAGCTGCATGAGTGCACGGAAAAGATAAAGATTCTGCGTGGCAACATTATCGCAACAGGAATAGACTGAGGCGTAACCATACGGACCATGCATAAGGTTTTATATGACTCAACAGCCACAAGCCAAATACCGCCACGACTACCGTGCGCCGGACTATTTCATCAGCGATATTGACTTGACCTTTGAACTGGATGCCGCCCAAACCGTGGTCACTGCGGTAAGCCAGATTAGCCGTAACGCCGCCGACGCGGCGCCGCTGCGTCTCGACGGCGAAGACCTTACCCTGGTTTCTTTACATATTAATGATGCTCCCTGGCAGGATTATCGACTGGAAGAGGGCGCGTTAGTCCTTGAGAATCTGCCGGAGCGCTTCACCCTTAAAATCGTCAATACCATCAGTCCGGCGACCAATACCGCGCTGGAAGGGCTTTATCAGTCGGGCGAAGCGCTCTGCACACAGTGCGAAGCGGAAGGCTTTCGTCATATTACCTGGTACCTGGACCGCCCGGACGTGCTGGCCCGTTTCACAACGAAAATCATCGCCGATAAAACCAAATACCCCTTCCTGCTTTCCAACGGCAACCGTGTAGGCCAGGGCGAGCTGGAAGGCGGTCGTCACTGGACGCAGTGGCAGGACCCGTTCCCTAAACCGTGCTATTTGTTTGCGCTGGTAGCGGGAGATTTCGACGTGCTGCGCGACACCTTTACCACCCGTTCCGGTCGGGAAGTCGCGCTGGAGCTCTTCGTCGATCGCGGCAATCTCGATCGCGCCAGCTGGGCGATGACCTCGCTGAAAAACTCCATGAAGTGGGACGAGCAGCGCTTTGGCCTGGAGTACGATCTCGACATTTATATGATAGTCGCGGTGGACTTCTTTAATATGGGCGCGATGGAGAACAAAGGCCTTAACGTCTTTAACTCCAAATTCGTGCTGGCTCGCGCCGAAACGGCAACCGATAAAGATTACCTGAACATTGAGCGCGTAATCGGCCACGAATATTTCCACAACTGGACCGGCAACCGCGTCACCTGCCGCGACTGGTTCCAGCTCAGCCTGAAAGAGGGGCTGACGGTTTTCCGCGACCAGGAGTTCAGTTCGGATCTCGGCTCCCGCGCCGTTAACCGCATCAGCAACGTGCGCACCATGCGCGGTTTACAATTTGCTGAAGACGCAAGCCCGATGGCGCACCCGATCCGCCCGGATATGGTCATCGAAATGAACAACTTCTACACCCTGACTGTTTATGAAAAAGGGTCGGAAGTGATTCGCATGATGCATACCCTGCTCGGCGAAGAGAATTTCCAGAGAGGGATGCAGCTCTATTTTGAGCGCCATGACGGCAGCGCCGCCACCTGCGACGATTTTGTGCAGGCGATGGAGGACGCGTCAAATGTTGACCTTTCACACTTCCGCCGCTGGTACAGCCAGTCCGGCACGCCGGTTGTCACGGCGCAGGACGATTACGATCCGCAAGCCGAGCAATATACCCTGAAGCTGACGCAACACACGCCGCCGACGCCGGATCAGCAGGAGAAACTGCCGCTGCATATCCCGTTCGACATCGAACTCTACGATCACGAAGGCAAGGTTATCGCTCTGCAGCGTGAAGGCCACCCGGTATCGAACGTGCTGAACCTGACCCAGGCGGAGCAGACTTTTGTCTTTGACAATGTGCCGTGCCAGCCCGTGCCTTCGCTGCTGCGCGAATTCTCCGCGCCCGTGAAGCTTGAATATAAGTGGAGCGATCAGCAGCTCACGTTCCTGATGCGCCACGCGCGTAACGATTTCTCCCGCTGGGATGCGGCGCAAAGCCTGCTTGCGACATATATCAAGCTGAACGTGGCTCGCTTCCAGCAACAGCAGCCGCTTTCGCTGCCGTTGCATGTGGCGGACGCTTTCCGCGCTATTTTGCTGGATGACACCATCGACCCGGCGCTGGCGGCGGAAATCCTCACGCTGCCGTCGCAAAATGAGATGGCCGAGCTGTTCCAGACTATCGACCCGCTGGCTATCGCGGCGGTGCATCAGGCGCTGACCCGCACGCTGGCGACCGAACTGGCGGATGAATTCCTTGCGGTGTACAACGCCACGAAGCTTGAAGGCTACCGCGTCGATCATGCTGACATCGGCAAGCGCGCGCTGCGTAACATCTGCCTGCACTATCTGGCGTTTGGCGATGTCCAGCTGGCTGACAAGCTGGTCAGCCAGCAGTATCACTCCGCCGACAATATGACCGATGCGCTGGCCGCGCTGGCCGCTGCGGTCGGGGCGCAGTTGCCTTGCCGTGACACGCTGCTGGCGGAGTACGACGAGAAATGGCATCAGGATGGCCTGGTGATGGATAAATGGTTCATCCTGCAGGCGACCAGCCCGGCGCAAAATGCACTGCAAAAAGTGCGCGAGTTGCTCAATCACCGTTCGTTCAGCCTCGGCAACCCGAACCGCGTGCGCTCGCTGATTGGCGCATTCGCAGGCAGCAACCCGGCGGCGTTCCATGCCGAGGACGGCAGCGGCTATCAGTTTATGGTGGAGATGCTCACCGAGCTCAACAGCCGCAACCCGCAAGTGGCCTCCCGCCTGATAGAGCCGCTTATCCGCCTGAAGCGCTATGATGCCAACCGTCAGGCGCTGATGCGCGCCGCACTGGAAACGCTCAGGGCGTTGCCGAACCTTTCTGGCGATCTCTACGAGAAAATCAGTAAGGCGCTGGCGTAATACAAAAAGCCCTGCATATCGCAGGGCTTTTCTTACCCGTGGCTGACGCGCCGCGCCACAAATTTCTGTTCGCTTTTGCGCATTACCCGCTCCAGCACCTCTGCTTCCAGCTCCGCCAGCCGCGGCGAGCCGGTGCGCCGGGGACGCGCGAGTTCGACCGGGAGATCGAGACCAATTTTCCCGTCTTCAATCAGCAGCACCCGGTCCGCCATCGCCACCGCTTCACTCACATCATGCGTTACCAGCAGAACGGTGAAACCATGCTGCTGCCAGAGTTCGGTAATGAGCGCCTGCATTTCGAGTCGGGTAAGCGCATCAAGCGCGCCAAGGGGTTCATCCAGCAACAGAAGGCCAGGGCGATGAATCAACGCCCGGGCAAGCGCCACGCGCTGTTTTTGTCCGCCTGAGAGCGCAGCCGGCCATTCACTGGCGCGGCTTTCAAGCCCGACGGCCGCCAGCGCCTCACGCGCCCTGGGCCGCCAGTCGCCCTTTAGCCCCAGCCCAACGTTATCAATTACCTTTTTCCAGGGCAGCAGGCGCGCATCCTGGAACATCAGGCGCGTCTCCTCCTGCGCTTCGCTGAGCAACGCATTGCCTGCCCGCAAAACGCCGCCGTCCGGCTCTTCAAGCCCTGCGAGCAGGCGCAGCAGCGTGCTCTTCCCGCCGCCGCTGCGCCCGACCACCGCCACAAATTGCCCGGCGGGAATATGCAGGTTCAGTCCATCAAGAATAGTTTTGTCGCCGTAGCGTTTGGTTACGCCATCCAGCAGCAGCGGCGTACCCTGATTCAGCCTTGCCGTATTCATGCGGTTTTCTCCTGTTGCCTGTAGGCCGGATGCCAGCGCAGCCAGAGGCGCTCAAGCTGCTGGGCGCTTACGTCGGCTAGCTTGCCGAGCAGGGCGTAAAGAACGATGGCGACTACCACCACGTCGGTTTGCAGAAATTCGCGCGCATTCATCGCCAGATAGCCGATGCCGGCATTCGCCGAAATGGTTTCCGCCACGATAAGCGTCAGCCACATCAACCCCAGCGCGAAGCGTACGCCGACCATAATGGAGGGAAGGGCGCCCGGCAGGATCACCTGCGCAAACAGGCTGAAGCCCGAAAGACCATAGCTGCGGGCCATTTCCAGCAACCCCTGGTCGATGTTACGGATCCCGTGCCAGGTATTGATATAAATCGGAAAAAGCGTTCCGAGCGCCACCAGGAAAATTTTGGCGCTCTCATCAATGCCGAACCAGAGGATAACCAGCGGGATAAGCGCCAGATGCGGCACGTTGCGTAGCATCTGGATGGAGGTATCAAGCAGTCGTTCTCCCCAGCGTGAAAGGCCGCTGATAAGACCGAGCATCAGGCCGATCGCGCCGCCAATCGAGAAACCAATCAGCGCCCGCCAGGCGCTAATGGCGAGGTGATGCCAGAGCTCGCCGCTCGCCGACAGGTTCCAGAACGCCTCCACCACCCCTTCCGGGGAGGGTAAAATGCGTGTGGAGAGCCAGCCCGTTTGCGAAGCGAATTGCCAGATAACAATGATGCCCACCGGCAGCAGCCAGGGCGTGGCCCGGTAGAGCCACCTGCGTGAAGTCGTCGTCATGCCGTCCTCCTTAGCTTTGCGCTACCCGTCGCGGCAGAAATTCGTTGGCAACGGCTTCGCCTTGTTGCTGCAACCTCTGCGGCTGCGGCACTTGCGGGATAGCGATATTCAGATGCGGGAAGAGCAGTTCGCCCACGCGGTAAGCCTCTTCCAGATGCGGATAACCGGAAAGAATAAAGCTGTCGATACCCAGCGCGGCATACTCATTGATGCGCGCCGCCACCGTGGGGCCGTCGCCCACCAGCGCCGTGCCTGCGCCGCCGCGCACCAGCCCGACGCCCGCCCAGAGGTTAGGGCTGATTTCAAGGTTGTCGCGTTTGCCGTTGTGCAGCGCCGCCATACGGTGCTGGCCGACGGAATCAGTGCGGGCTAACGCCGCCTGCGCCTTGCTGATGGTTTCGTCATCCACTTTTTCAATCAGCCGATCGGCCGCCCGCCAGGCCTCTTCGTTAGTTTCACGCACAATCACGTGTAAACGAATGCCAAAACGCACGCTGCGCCCGTGCAACGCCGCCTTAGCGCGCACCTGCGCGATTTTCTCTTTTACCTGCTCCGGCGGCTCGCCCCAGGTCAAATAGAGGTCGACCTGTTCAGCGGCCAGGTCCTGCGCCACGTCGGACGAGCCACCGAAGTAGAGCGGCGGTCGCGGCTGCTGGACGGGCGGGAAAAGCAGCTTTGCGCCGCGTACGCGAATATGCTTGCCTTCATAATCCACCGTTTCCCCCTCCAGCAGCCTGCGCCAGACGCGAGTAAACTCGGCCGACGCTTCATAGCGCGCAGTATGATCGAGGAAGACGCCATCGGCGGCGAGCTCCTGCGGGTCGCTGCCTGTCACCAGGTTAAAGAGCGCTCGTCCGTTGGAAAGCCGGTCGAGCGTGGCCGCCTGACGCGCTGCGACTGTCGGTGATATCACGCCTGGGCGCAGCGCCACCAGAAACTTCAGCCGCTGAGTCACCGGGATCATCGATGCCGCCACCAGCCACGCATCCTCGCAGGAGCGGCCAGTCGGGATCAGCACGCCGGTAAAGCCCAGTCGGTCCGCCGCCTGCGCTATTTGTTGCAGGTAGCCGTAGTCCACCGGGCGCGCGCCTTCATCGCTGCCGAGGTAGTGACCGTCGCCATGGGTGGGTAGAAACCAGAACAGGTTCAGACTCATGATTTAGCTCCTTTCGTCTCTGCGGGTTGCCAGATGCGGGTGCGGATATCCACTTTTTTTGGCACCAGGTGGTTGTCATAAAACAGGTCGGCGGTGTGTTGCTGACGCACGGCAGTCTCTTCATTTACCGGCGTAATGGCCGTAGGCGGGCGATGATCAAGATAACTGGCGATAACCGGCTCCGGCAGCCCCATGCTTTGCGCCAGCAGCTTTACGCTTTCATCGCGCTGGCTGCGCGTCAGCGCGTCCGCCTCGCTGAAGGTTTGCAATACGCTTTGCAGGAAAGCGCCGTTTTTCTCAGCATACGGGCGAGCAGCGAGGTAAAACGAACCGGTCAGATTCAGGTCGCTGCCATCAGTCAGCACGCGCACGCCGCCCTGCAGCAGCGCGGCGGAATAGTACGGGTCCCAGATAGCCCAGGCGTCTACGTTGCCCTGCTGAAAAGCGGCGCGGGCATCGGCAGGAGTAAGGAAGGCTGGCTGGATATCGTTAAATGAGAGTCCCGCTTTTTGCAGCGCCCTCAATAGCAGATTGTGTGAGCTGGAGCCTTTCTGAAACGCCACCTTATGGCCTTTCAGATCCGCCACGCTTTTCAACGGGCTGTTTTCCGGCACCAGGATCACCTCGGCTTTCGGTTTCGGCGGTTCGGAACCGATGTAGACCAGATCTGCACCCGCCGCCTGGGCAAAGATAGGCGGAATATCCCCCGTGCTGCCTAAATCGATGCTGCCGACGTTCAGCGCTTCAAGCAGCTGCGGCCCGGCCGGGAATTCGACCCAACTGATTCGGGTATGTGGATGGCGCGTTTCTAAAAACTGGTGGCTTTTCGCCAGCACCATGCTGACCGAGCCTTTCTGATAACCAATCCTCAGCGCCTGCGGCGCCGTTTCAGCGGCGTTAAGCATTAAAGGCAGCGCCAGCAGCCCAACCAGCGTCAGCAGCGGCGCGCGGCGAAGAAAATTAAGCATGAATCGCTCCTTGTTCAGCAAAAGGGAAAGCAACGTTGACTTCGCGGCGGTGCAGCGCTTGCCAGAACGTTTCCAGCGCGGCATCCAGACGCTGGTGCAGGTTGGGCGAAAAAGCGGGCTTATGCTGGTAATCCTTTATCTGACTGTCGTCGGCGAACACGCCATGCAGGATCTCCTGCGCTTTTAACGCGCTCAAAACAGGCTTTAACGCATAGTCCACCGCGAGCAGATGAGCGACGGTGCCGCCGGTGGCGAGCGGCAATACCACCTTTTTCTCCAGCGCCCGTTCGGGCAGCAGATCCAGCAACGTTTTCAATGCGCCGGAGAAAGAGGCTTTATAGACGGGTGTGGCGATGATCAACCCATCTGCGCCTTCCAGCTGTTCAATCAACGTGCGCAGCGCAGGGCTGTCGAAGCGAGCGTAGAGCAAATCCTCCGGAGCGAAGTTTTGCAGATGCCAGTGGCACACTTCCACGCCCGATGTGTTCAGCTTATCCCGGGCATACTCCAGTAAAGCGCTGGAGCGAGAGGGGAAGCGTGGGCTTCCGGCCAGAGTAATGACTCGCATAACGGCTCCTTATAACCAATTGTTTGCTTTTGGGTAACATTGATAACAATTGATGAGATAGTGTCAGAAGCCGCAGGCGTCACTAACTAAAATTTCCAGCGACGCTATGCCAAAAAACGCATAAAGCAGCCGAAAAAAGGAAAACGTTTGCCTGGCGGGGCGCTTTTTTGCCGCAGGTCAATTCACTTTATAAAAGCGATCGCGGATAATAGCGCCCCGGTTTGCACACCGGGAATCCAGGAGAGTTCATGTACTACCCCTTCGTTCGAAAAGCCCTTTTTCAGCTCGACCCCGAGCGCGCTCATGAATTTACCTTTCAACAGTTACGTCGCGTAACGGGTACGCCGCTGGAAAAGCTGGTGCATCAGTCTGTGCCAGCAAAGCCGGTTACCTGCATGGGATTAACGTTTAAAAATCCGCTGGGTCTTGCCGCCGGGCTTGATAAAAATGGCGAGTGCATTGATGCATTCGGCGCGATGGGGTTTGGTTCCATCGAAATTGGCACCGTCACGCCGCGCCCGCAGCCGGGCAACGACAAGCCGCGTATCTTCCGTCTGGTGGAAGCGGAAGGGCTGATTAACCGCATGGGTTTTAATAATCTCGGCGTGGATAATCTGGTCGAGAATGTCAAAAAGGCGCATTTCGACGGCGTGCTGGGGATTAATATCGGCAAGAATAAAGATACGCCGGTTGAGCAGGGCAAAGATGACTACCTGATTTGCATGGAGAAAGTTTATCCCTATGCCGGTTATATCGCGATCAATATCTCTTCACCTAATACGCCCGGGTTACGCACGCTGCAATATGGCGAAGCGCTGGATGATTTACTCTCGGCGATTAAAGAAAAGCAGCGCGACCTGCAAAACCGTCATCATAAATATGTGCCGCTGGCGGTGAAAATTGCCCCGGATTTGACCGAAGAAGAATTAATTCAGGTGGCTGATAGTCTGGTTCGCCATAATATCGATGGGGTTATTGCCACAAATACGACGCTCGACCGAAGCCTCGTTCAGGGAATGAAACATTGTGATGAAACCGGCGGGTTGAGCGGTCGTCCGCTGCAGTTAAAAAGTACGGAAATTATTCGTCGCCTGAGTCTGGAATTAAAAGGCGCGCTGCCGATTATCGGCGTCGGCGGGATTGATTCGGTTGTTGCCGCACGCGAGAAAATGGCCGCAGGCGCTACGCTTGTGCAAATTTATTCCGGTTTTATTTTTAAAGGCCCGCCGCTGATTAAAGAGATTGTCACCCACCTCTGAACATCCCTTTTTCAGACCGACCAGGGCTTTATTTTCAGCCCTGGTTGTTTTATAGTCCGCCAGATGTTGCTTATTTATACTTTTGTACTATTTTGTTTTTTCAGAGAATAAACGCAGCGGCAAAAAGAGAGATATTCGTTGGCATTTAAGCGGTTGGGGGCAAATTATGCGGATTAAGCCGGACGATAACTGGCGTTGGTATTTTGATGAAGAGCACGATCGGATGATGCTCGATCTGGCCAATGGTATGATCTTTCGCTCACGCTTCGCTCGTAAAATGCTCACGCCGGATGCCTTTTCACCCGCTGGCTTTTGCGTTGATGACGCCGCCCTCTATTTCTCCTTTGAAGAAAAATGCCGCGACCTGCTGCTTAGCGCCGAGCAGCGTGCGGAGCTGGTGCTGAACGCGCTGGTCGCTATCCGCTTTCTTAAGCCGCAAATGCCGAAAAGCTGGCACTTTATTTCTCATGGCGATAGCGATACGCCGCGCTGTGGCGACGCCGCTTGTGTCTGGCTGAGCGATACCTCAGAGCCGGTAAACCTGCTGGTGGTGGAGCCGGGCGAGAACGCGACGCTTTGCCTGCTGGCACAGCCTGCGCTGAATCTTGCCGGGCGCGCTATGCAGCTTGGCGATGCGATCAAAATCATGAACGACAGGCTGAAGCTTCAGGCGGCGCCGGAAAGCCTCAGCCTCGATCAAGCCGTTTAACCCGCAAGCTTTACCGGGCCCCGCGGCACGCAGCTACAGCATAAAATGGTGCCGTCGTCGCGAACGGCGTTCTGCTTAAGCGGCTGCACTTCACCTTCGACAAGCGTAATGCGGCAACTGCCGCAAATGCCCGCCCGACAGGAGTAGGGGACGCGGATGCCCTGCTGCTCCAGCTGTTCCAGCAGTATCTGCTGGTTATTGCCGCGAAAGGTTTGTCCCTGCCATTCAATCTCTACCACGCCTTCGGGTACGCTTTGCGTCGCGATGCTTTCCGCCACTTCACCGGCGCCATACCCTTTTGCCGGTTTGCGCTCAAGGATTTCTACTTCATCGCCTACGCGCACGATGCCGCTGTTGCGGGCAATCAGGTTTTGGCCAAAATCGACATCGCCATTATCCTGGGCGGTACGGAAAGTTTGCAGCGTCGCCAGCGGTTCGCCAGCGGGATGTTTACGTCCTTTTTCAGGGCTGACGGTCGTAAAAATGCAGCGGCTGCAGGGCTTGGCGACATCAAAGACTACCTCGCCGATGCGCACGACTTTCCAGCTATCTTCTTCCCAGGCGCTGGCACCGCTGACCACCAGGTTTGGGCGAAACTGGTTCATGGCGACGCTTGCCTTACAGCGGTTTTGCAGGTCGCGCAGCGAAGCTTCGTTGGTGAGCAGATAGGGGTAACCGTCGGCGAAGGAGAGCGGCACTTCCTGGTGACGCTTCACCCGACGGGTAAGCGCCGGGCCGACCCAGCGCAGCTGCACGTCACGCCCGAAAAATCCGCTCAGCCAGCGATTAATGGCAGCAGGCGCGATCAGCGCAGTGAAGTGGTTGCCCCACACTTCGGTAGGCGATGGTTCAGGCGCAAAGTCGGCAAAGCGAATCGTCGCGGAACTGCCGTCCGGCGCGGCGAGGTAGAGGCCGTCATGCAGCATGGCGGGCGTGAACAATACCATTTGCGGATGCTGGCGTGCGGTAATAAAGGTGCCATCCGTCTCGGTCACCATAAAAATGCGGTCGAAAGCGAGGCCGCTGACATCCGCCAGCGCGTGCGACAGCTGAATACCGCGCATCGATTTTACCGGGTGAATATAAAGCCGTGACAGTGCGATCATTACGCCCTCCATGCCTGAACAAATAAAAGGGCAACTTTATGACATGCGTGGTGGATTAGCTATAATGCGCAACAATTTTCTTTTTACCGAAGTGACGATATGAATTCTTTGTTTGCCAGTACGGCGCGTGGTCTGGAAGAGCTGTTAAAAACTGAACTGGAGAGCCTCGGCGCCGAGCGTTGTCAGGTGGTTCAGGGTGGCGTGCATTTCGAAGGCGACACTACGCTGCTTTACCAGAGCCTGATGTGGAGCCGTCTCGCTTCACGTATTTTGCTGCCGCTCGGCGAATGCAAAGTTTACAGCGACCTGGACCTTTATCTCGGCGTTCAGGCTATCGACTGGACCTCGCTTCTGGCGCCGGATGCTACCTTCGCCGTTCACTTCAGCGGTCTGAATGACACCATCCGCAACAGCCAGTACGGGGCGATGAAGGTAAAAGACGCCATCGTCGATGCCTTTACCCGTAAAAATCTGCCGCGCCCGACGGTCGATCGCGAAGCGCCGGACCTGCGCATCAACGTCTGGTTGAATAAAGAAACCGCCAGCATCGCCATCGACCTTAGCGGCGAAGGGCTGCATCAGCGCGGCTACCGCGATCGCACAGGCCAGGCGCCGATTAAAGAAAACCTGGCGGCGGCCATCGTCATGCGTTCCGGCTGGCAGCCGGGCACGCCGCTGCTGGACCCAATGTGCGGTTCCGGCACGTTGCTGATTGAGGCGGCCATGATCGCCACCGATCGCGCGCCGGGCCTGCATCGCACCCGCTGGGGCTTTACCGGCTGGTCGCAGCACGACGAAAACACGTGGAAAGCGGTAAAAACCGAAGCGCAAGTCCGCGCCCGCCGCGGGCTTAGCGAATACGCGTCGCGCTTTTATGGATCGGATAACGACCCGCGCGTCATTGAGCGCGCCCGCACTAACGCCCGTCGCGCCGGTCTTGCGGATCTTATTGCTTTCTCCGTGCAGGATGTCGCGCAGTTGAAAAACCCGCAGCCGGAGGGGCCGCACGGCGCCGTTATCAGCAACCCGCCTTACGGCGAACGCCTGGAAAGCGAACCCGCGCTGATCGCACTGCACAGCCTGCTTGGCCGAACCATGAAAAGCCAGTTCGGCGGCTGGAAGCTTTCCCTCTTCAGCGCCTCGCCGGAGTTATTAAGTTGCCTGCAACTGCGCGCCGACCGCCAGTTTAAAGCGAAAAACGGCCCGCTCGACTGCGTACAGAAAAACTATCAGCTGGCGGAAACGGCGGCAGGCGCGGAGCCTGCGCAACTGGCCGAGGATTATGCCAATCGCCTACGCAAAAATCTTAAAAAGCTGGATAAATGGGCAAAGCAGGAGGGAATCGAGTGCTATCGCATTTATGATGCCGACCTGCCGGACTACAACGTGGCGGTAGACCGCTATGCCGACTGGGTGGTGATTCAGGAGTATGCGCCGCCAAAGACCATCGACCCGGCGAAAGCGCGCCAGCGCCTGTTCGACGTGATCGCCGCGACAATTTCCGTGCTGGGCCTGGCGCCGAATAAACTGGTGCTGAAAACCCGCGAGCGTCAGAAAGGCAAGAACCAGTATCAGAAGATGGCGGAGAAGGGCGAATTTATGGAGGTGCGGGAATATAACGCGCGCCTGTGGGTAAACCTGACGGATTATCTCGATACGGGCCTGTTTCTCGACCATCGCATTGCCCGTCGTATGCTGGGTGAGATGAGTAAAGGCAAAGATTTCCTGAATCTTTTTTCTTATACCGGCAGCGCCAGCGTTCATGCGGGCCTGGGCGGCGCCCGGTCTACGACTACAGTCGATATGTCGCGCACTTATCTGGAGTGGGCAGAGCGAAACTTGCGCCTTAATGGGTTAAGCGGGCGGGCTCACCGGCTTATTCAGGCAGATTGCCTGAGCTGGCTGCGCGAAGCGAATGAACAGTTCGATCTGATTTTTATCGACCCGCCGACGTTTTCTAACTCAAAACGTATGGATGAGGCATTTGACGTGCAGCGCGACCATCTGCAACTGATGAAGGATCTCAAGCGGATGTTAAGAAAAGGCGGCACCATTATGTTCTCCAACAACAAGCGCGGCTTTCGCATGGACCACGAGGGTATAGCGGCGCTGGGACTTCAGGCGCAGGAAATTACGCAGAAAACCCAGTCGCAGGATTTTGCCCGTAACCGTCACATTCACAATTGCTGGCTGGTCACCCACGCCGGTAAGGAATAACGAAGTATGTCTTTAATCAGTATGCATGGCGCCTGGCTCTCCTTCAGCGATGCGCCGCTTCTCGATAACGCTGAACTGCATATCGAGGAAAATGAACGTGTCTGTCTGGTCGGGCGCAACGGGGCCGGCAAATCGACCCTGATGAAAATTTTGAACCGTGAAGTGCCGCTGGACGATGGCCGAATTATCTACGAACAGGATCTGATTGTGGCTCGTCTGCAACAAGATCCTCCGCGCGATGTCGTCGGCAGCGTATACGACTTTGTTGCCGAAGGGGTGGAAGCGCAGGCGGAATACCTCAAGCGCTACCACGAGCTCTCCCATAAAGTGATGAGCGATCCAAGCGAGAAAAACCTGGCTGAACTGGCGCAGGTGCAGGAAATGCTCGATCATCACGGCCTGTGGCAGCTAGACAGCCGCATCACCGAAGTGCTGGCGCAGCTTGGTCTGGACGCCGATGCGCCGCTCGCCTCGCTTTCCGGCGGCTGGCTGCGCAAAGCCGCGCTTGGTCGCGCGCTGGTCAGCGGGCCGCGCGTGCTGCTGCTCGACGAACCGACTAACCATCTGGATATTGAAACTATCGACTGGCTGGAGGGATTCCTGAAAACCTTCTCCGGCAGCATTGTTTTCATCTCTCACGACCGCTCCTTTATTCGCAACATGGCGACGCGCATCGTTGACCTGGATCGCGGCAAGCTGGTCTCTTATCCTGGCGATTACGATAAATATCTGCTCGCTAAAGAAGAAGCGCTGCGGGTGGAAGAGCTGCAAAACGCAGAATTCGATCGCAAGCTGGCACAGGAAGAGGTGTGGATCCGCCAGGGCATTAAAGCTCGCCGCACCCGTAACGAAGGGCGCGTCCGTGCGCTAAAAGCGATGCGCCGTGAACGCAGCGAACGCCGTGACGTGATGGGCAGCGCGAAGATGCAGGTGGAAGAGGCGACCCGTTCAGGCAAAATTGTTTTCGAACTGGAAGAGGTCAGCTACCGCCTGGCCGACCGGGTGCTGGTGAAAGATTTCAGCGCCCAGGTGCAGCGCAGCGACAAAATCGCGCTGATTGGCCCTAACGGCTGCGGCAAAACCACGCTGCTTAAGCTGATGCTCGGCCAGCTTAACGCGGACAGCGGCCGCGTGCACGTGGGCACCAAACTTGAAGTTGCCTATTTCGACCAGCATCGCGCAGAGCTGGACCCGGAAAGAACCGTGATGGACAACCTGGCTGAAGGCAAACAGGAAGTCATGGTCAACGGCAAGCCGCGTCATGTACTGGGCTACCTGCAGGACTTTCTGTTCCACCCGAAACGCGCCATGACGCCGGTCCGGGCGCTCTCTGGCGGCGAGCGTAACCGCCTGCTGCTGGCGCGCCTGTTCCTCAAGCCCAGCAACCTGCTCATCCTCGACGAACCCACCAACGATCTCGACGTGGAAACGCTGGAGCTGCTTGAAGAGCTCATCGACAGTTATCAGGGCACCGTGCTGCTGGTTAGCCATGACCGCCAGTTTGTCGACAATACGGTGACTGAATGCTGGATTTTCGAGGGGGAAGGCCGCATCGGCCAGTATGTCGGCGGCTATCATGATGCGCGTGGTCAGCAGGCCGCAAGCGCTGCACTGCGTGAGCCGACGCAGAAAAAAACAACGCCAGCGCCCGCCGCAAAGCCGGAAACTGTCAAACGCGCCGCTAACAAACTAAGCTATAACTTGCAGCGTGAACTGGAACAATTGCCTGAGCGGCTGGAAAAGCTGGAGGCGGAGATGGAAGCTCTGCAGGCGCAGGTAAGCGACGCGGCGTTCTTTAATCAGCCGCACGATGTCACGCAGCGCGTGCTGGAGGAGCTGGCGGCGGCGGAAAAAGCGCTCGAGGAAGCGTTTGAACGCTGGGAATACCTGGAGTCTCTGAAAAACGGTGAGTAAATAAGGAAGCCCCGGCATGCATGAGCACCATCACGCTTCAGCGCATATACTCTGCCCACAGTGCGATCTTCTGGTGAAGATACCGACGCTGGAGAATGGACGCAAGGCGGCGTGTCCGCGCTGCGGCACAACGCTCACCACGCAATGGGATGAGCCGCGCCAGCGCCCTTCAGCCTATGCGTTGGTCGCGCTCTTTATGCTGCTGCTCTCCAACCTTTTTCCGTTCGTTAATATGAAAGTGGCGGGGGTGACCAGTGAAGTGGACTTGCTGGAAATCCCCGGCGTCATGTTCTCTGAAGATTACGCAAGCCTCGGCACGTTTTTTCTGGTGTTTGTGCAATGCGTGCCGACATTTTGCCTGATAGCTGTTCTGCTGCTGGTGAACCGGGTGCCGCTTCCTGCCGCGCTGAAGCGCGGCATGGCGCGAGTCTTATTCGACTTAAAAAGCTGGGGCATGGCGGAAATTTTTCTGGCAGGCGTGCTGGTGAGTTTCGTTAAACTCATGGCTTATGGCGATATCGGTGTCGGCACAAGTTTCCCTGCCTGGTGCTTCTTTTGCCTGCTGCAATTACGCGCTTTTCAGTGCGTTGACCGGCGATGGCTGTGGGACGACATCGCGCCGGCGCCGCGTATTGAACGCGCGTTTCAGACTGGCGTGCCCGGTATTCGTCAGGGGCTGCGCTCTTGCCCTTGCTGTACCGCCATTCTGCCTGCTGAGCAAAAGCGCTGCCCGCGTTGCCATACGGTAGGCTATGTGCGTCGTAAAAACAGTCTGCAATGGACAATGGCGCTGCTTATCACCGCCATTTTGCTCTATCTGCCTGCCAATATCCTGCCGATTATGATAACCAGCCTGCTGGGCGATGAAATGCCATCCACCATTATGGCCGGGGTAATATTGCTCTGGAGCGATGGTTCTTATCCCGTCGCGCTGGTGATTTTCATCGCCAGCATCATGGTGCCTACTTTAAAGATGATCGCCATCGCCTGGCTATGCTGGGATGCCAAAGGGCACGGCAAGCGGCGCGATAGCGAGAGAATGCATTTGATTTATGAAATTGTCGAATTCGTTGGTCGCTGGTCAATGATAGACGTGTTTGTTATCGCCGTGCTTTCTGCGCTGGTGCGCATGGGTGCGCTAATGAATATCTATCCTGCCTGGGGCGCAGTGTTGTTCGCTATGGTGGTTATCATCACGATGTTTGCCGCCATGACCTTCGATCCGCGTTTGTCCTGGGATCGCGAACCAGATGTAAACCATGAGGAGTCTTCGGAACATGGAAAAAACTAGCGGGGAAGCCAAAGTGCAGAAGGTGAAAAACTGGTCGCCGGTCTGGATATTCCCCATCGTAACGGCGTTGATTGGCGCCTGGATTCTGTTCTATCACTACAGCCATCAGGGGCCGGAAGTCACACTTATTACCACCAACGCGGAAGGGATCGAAGGCGGAAAAACGGCGATTAAGAGCCGCAGCGTGGATGTTGGGATAGTGGAAAGCGCCGTGCTGACCGATGACCTTCACCATGTGGAAATCAAAGCGCGCCTCAACCCTGATATGGAAAAGCTGCTGCATAAAGACTCTGTCTTTTGGGTAGTAAAACCGCAAGTAGGCCGTGAGGGCATCAGTGGGCTTGGGACGCTGCTTTCAGGCGCCTATATCGAACTGCAGCCTGGCACTAAGGGCGCGCAGCCGGATAATTATCAGCTGCTGGACTCGCCGCCGTTGGCGCCGCCAGATGCAAAAGGGATCCGTGTCATTCTCGACAGCAACAAAGCGGGACAATTAACGCCCGGGGACCCGGTGCTGTTCCGCGGTTATCGTGTAGGTTCAGTAGAAACCAGCACCTTTGATCCGCAAAAGCGCAGCATTAGCTATCAGTTGTTCATCAATGCGCCAAACGATCGGCTGGTGACCAGCAACGTGCGCTTCTGGAAAGACAGCGGCATTGCGGTTGATCTCAGCGCTTCAGGTATGCGTGTTGAGATGGGTTCCCTGACAACACTCTTTGGCGGTGGCGTCAGCTTCGACGTGCCGGAGGGATGGGAGCCTGGTCAGGTGGTGGCTGAGAAGTCAGAGTTCAAATTATTCGACGATCAGCGAAGCATCCAGGAGTCGCTCTATACCGATCATATCGACTACCTGTTGTTCTTTGACGACAGCATACGTGGTCTGCAGGCCGGGGCGCCGGTCGAGTTCCGCGGCATTCGTCTGGGGACGGTCGCCCAGGTGCCCTACTTTGTTCCCGGTATGAAACAAGCTGTCAGGAAAGATTATCGTATTCCTGTCTTAATCCGCATTGAGCCGGAGCGGCTGGCTAATCAATTTGGTGAAGATCCAGAAATTGGCAAGCATCTGCCGGACGTGGTTAAAAACGGTCTGCGCGCCTCGCTGAAAACCGGCAACCTCGTAACGGGACAGCTTTATATCGATCTGGATTTCTATCCGAAAGCGCCGCCAGTAACCCAGATGCCGTCGTTTAACAATTATCTGGTTATTCCAACCGTCAGCGGTGGGCTGGCGCAAATCCAGCAGCGCCTGATGGATACGCTGGACAAGATTAACAATCTGCCGCTCAATCCAATGATCCAACAGGCTACCAATACGCTAAGTGAAAGCCAGCGTACCATGCGTCGCCTCCAGACTACGCTTGATAACCTCAACAAGCTGACCGCCAGCGAATCGACGCAGAATCTGCCTGCGGATATGCAACGTACTCTGCGCGAGCTTAACCGCAGCATGCAGGGCTTCCAGCCGGGTTCTGCCGCCTATAACAAGATGGTGGCCGATATGCAGCGCCTCGATCAGGTATTGCGCGAGCTGCAGCCGGTTCTGCGAACCCTTAATGAGAAGAGCAACGCGCTGGTATTTGAAGCGAAGAATAAAAAAGATCCGCAGCCGAAGAGGGCAAAAGAATGAAAAAGTGGCTCCCGGTCATCATGGCTGTTGCGCTGAGTGCGTGCAGCAGCACGGATGAAACTATCTGGTATCAACTGCCTGCCGCCTCGCAGACGGTCACGCAGCGCGCCGCAACCGACAGTAATCGTCTGCTGTGGGTAGAACAGGTCGCCGTTCCAGATTACCTGGCTGGCAACGGCGTAGCGTACCAGACGACCGAGGTTCAATATAATATTGCCAACAGCAACCTTTGGGCCAGCCCGCTCGACCAGCAACTGCGCAACACGCTGGTGACTAACCTGACCGGGCAACTGCCTGGCTGGATAGTCTCCGCTCAACCGCTCGGCAGCGAACAGGATACGCTTAACGTCAATGTAACGGGCTTCCATGGACGTTACGACGGACGCGTTATCGTTAGCGGCGAATGGTTGCTCAACCATCAGGGGCAACTGCTTAAGCGGCCTTTCCATATTGAGCTCAAGCAGCAACAGGACGGGTATGACGCTATGGTTAAAGCATTGGGGGTCGGCTGGCAACAGGCAGCACAAAGTATTGCCAGCGAAGTATCCCGCCTGCCATAAGAATATTTAATCTGGCCTCAAGCCGCTGCGGGAACGACTTATCTGGCAGCGGCTTTTCTTTTGCCCTTAACAGGATACCTGAACATCCCGTCGCGCTTTGTACAAAGCATTTTTCTGATAGCTCACAAATATGACATTGGCGTGAATTTTGCGCGTTGACGACTCATGCTTTTGCAGGTATTGGTAAGGGGTGGTTGCACATTTTGTAATCACTGTTTTCTTTCCACCAGACTGAAAATGAGGGAAACGAGGCATGAAGAGACAAAAACGAGATCGCCTGGAACGGGCTCATCAACGCGGTTATCAAGCCGGTATGACCGGACGATCAAAAGAAATGTGTCCTTATCAGGCTTTGAATCAAAAGTCTCATTGGCTGGGAGGCTGGCGAGAAGCCATGGAGGACAGGGCCGTAATTGCCTGATCCTGTCTCTTTAGAAGGAAGAAACCTCCGCATTGCGGAGGTTTCGCTGTTCTGGGGGATTATCAGAACGAAGAAGTATCCTGGAACAGACCGACTTTCAGATCGGTTGCGTTGTAGATCAGATGACCATCAACCAGCACTTCGCCATCAGCAATACCCATTACCAGACGGCGGTTTACAACGCGTTTGAAGTGGATGCGGTAGGTAACTTTTTTCGCACTAGGCAGTACCTGACCGGTAAATTTCACTTCACCCACGCCCAGCGCGCGACCTTTACCTTCGCCGCCGAGCCAGCCCAGATAGAAACCGACTAACTGCCACATCGCGTCGAGACCGAGGCAGCCTGGCATCACCGGATCGCCGATGAAATGGCAACCGAAGAACCACATATCCGGATTGATATCGAGTTCGGCTTCAACATATCCTTTATCATAGTTGCCACCGGTTTCGGTCATTTTGACCACGCGGTCCATCATCAGCATATTCGGAGCCGGCAACTGCGGGCCTTTTGCGCCAAACAGTTCACCGCGACCAGAGGCAAGAAGATCTTCTTTCGTATAGGAATCGCGTTTGTCTACCATGTCTTAAATCAGCCTTATTTTAGTGAGGGACGCAGGTTAGCTAACATGTGTACGCTGAACAAGTCCGATCAGTTACGGCTGAACCAGCCTAACCAGCGCAGCGGCCACGGAAAACGGTGGCGTGCTTCCATTTGTGTAGCCTGAGCAATCCGCTCCTGAATCGTCTGTATTAATGTCGTCTTACCTTCACCGTCCCACGGCAGGGTGGTAAGCAGCGGCAGCGCATCGGTAACATCATCAATAGCCCATAGCGAAAATTGCTCGTTCTTGACCGCTTCCAGCACTTCACTGTTGAGGCAAAGGTGACGTACGTTGGCAAGCGGAATAATAGCGCCCTGCTTGCCGGTAAGCCCACGCTGCTGGCACAGATTAAAGAAACCTTCAATCTTTTCATTTAACCCGCCAACAGGCTGCGCGCGACCAAACTGATCTACCGAGCCGGTAATCGCGATATGCTGATGTAACGGCACGTCCGCCAGCGCGCTTATCAGCGCACAGAGTTCAGCCATAGAGGCACTGTCGCCATCTACTTCATTGTAGGACTGTTCGAAGGTCAAAGAGGCGGAGAAGGGCATTTGCTGTTCAAGCTGCAGCTCCGCCATTAAAAACGCCTGCATGATCATCATGCCCTTGGCGTGGATATTGCCGCCAAGCTCCGCCTTGCGCTCCACATCAATAAATTCCCCGTCGCCAATATGCACCACGCAGCTAATACGCGAAGGTTCACCAAAAGCGCGAGGATGGCCCGGAAACTCAATGACCGAGAGCGCGTTAATCTGACCAACCCGCTCACCTTCCGTTTCAACCAGAATTTGCTCAAGCAGGAGCTCATCCTGCATACGCTCCGGCAGGAAGCCTTCACGCCAGGCGCGTTGCTCAAGCATTTGCACCATCTCATCACCGGAGAATTGGTCGCCTTCGCAATAGGGCGCAACTTCTTTCAATTGACGGGTAAGCCATAGAGGACAGAGCGGCAACGTCTCCTGATCGCCTGTATAGCGAACCGCTTCACGGATAAGCGCTTCCCAGGCATCAGGCGCTGGCGAAGGAAGAGAGGCGTCGTGCGCTACGCTGCGCACCCATTGACACCAGTTCGCCATGCACTCTTCATCAGCAAGTTGCAGGTTCTCTTCGAACTCGCTATAAACGGCCAGAGAGGCGAGTTCGGGCTCCATCTCCTGAAAATCAGCAAGGGAGTCACGCTCGCCTACCAGAATGACTTTTAACTGCAGCGGCAGCGAAGGCACTGAAACAGGCAACGGGCGAGTCTCATCCGGCGAGAGCCAGTCAAAGCGCGAGTGGGTGACTATCTGCTTAAGACGAAGCCAGAGAAGGGGCTGTAACAGCAGAGTCTTAAGCGAAATAACCAGAATGCCGCCGTTCGCCTTATGGACAAGCCCCGGTTCCAGCGTAATCTCGCCATTAAACAGGCGGACGCAACCAAACAGCTGTTCGGTTTCGACCCAATCGGCAGTTATCACTTCGCCGGTGGTACAAAAGTCACCTGTCTGGTTATTGGCTGGCAGAAAGGCAATCTTATTGCTTTCAATCTGATAATGACCGCCAAAGTGCTGTTCCGGCAAGGTAAACTGACTACGTGCCGCAGCGGCGATAATTTTAAGGTAATCATGCTCTTCCGGCGCTTTAACCAGCATAAAAGAAGAAGCAGAACGAGGATGACAGAGTTGCGACAGGCCATAACAGAGACGAGACTGTAGGGTGTCGAATTCCAGTGTATTTTCCGTGTCGGATAAGGGCTGTGCAAATAGTGTCTGATATTGTTCAGTATCAGGAACCAGCGCACGCCATGAAAGTCGATTTATGGTCAAAGTTTACTTTTTTGGGTTGATGGTCAAAAGCGCGATTATACCGCAATGGCTCCGCCTGCACACGGTTAATCCCCCACTGCCTCACCATAAACGGTGACAGGTTCACGGTAGTTCAATTCATTTCAGCGAAACGAAGAAAAACTGTTATCCTGAAACAAGTTACACGGTCACCCTGAGATCGCAATGAAATATCAACAACTGGAAAATCTTGAAAGCGGCTGGAAGTGGAAATACCTGGTAAAGAAACACCGGGAAGGGGAACTTATCACTCGTTACCAGGAAGCCAGCGCGGCTCAAGAAGCGGTAAACCTTTTACTGGCGATGGAAAACGACCCTGTGCGCGTCCTTGGCTGGATAGATGAACATATTAATCCGGCGCTGCTTAACCGAATGAAGCAGACTATACGCGCACGCCGTAAGCGTCATTTTAATGCCGAACATCAGCACACCCGTAAGAAATCAATCGATCTGGAGTTTATGGTCTGGCAACGTCTGGCAGGCCTTGCGCAGCGTCGCGGCATTACGCTTTCTGAAACCATCGTACAGCTAATTGAAGATGCAGAACGCAAAGAAAAATATGAAAGTCAGATGTCGAATCTGAAGCAAGACTTACAGGCGTTGTTAGGTAAGAAATCGGAAGATTAAAAAAAGCCGAGTGCTGATAATAAAAAACCCCGCCGGAGCGGGGTTTTTTTAACGTATAACTTAAGCCTGCGGCTGAGTTACAACGTCTTTGATACCTTTAACTTCGATTTCAACGCGACGATCTGGCGCCAGGCAGTCGATCAGAGCTGCACGCGCTTTCACGTTGTCACAGGTGTTGCCGGTAACCGGGTTGGATTCGCCCATACCACGTGCGGAGATCTTGTTGGACGGGATACCTTTAGAGATCAGGTAGTCAACAACAGACTGAGCACGTTTCTCGGACAGACCCTGGTTGTAAGCGTCAGAACCGATACGGTCGGTGAAGCCCAGAACCACTACAGAACCGTCTTTCGGATCCAGGTTGCTCAGCTGGCTGTACAGCTGATCCAGCGCCTGCTGACCTTCCGGTTTCAGAGTAGATTTGTTGAAGTTGAACAGAACGTCAGACTTCAGGGTAAAGTGTTTGGTCTGTACTTCCGGAGCCGGAGCCGGAGCCGGAGCAACTACCGGAGCAGCTTCTTCCTGCTGGCCGAAACGGTAGGAAACACCTACGCTCAGCATGCCGTTGTCCGGACGAACGCCAACGGTGTTGCCGTCGCCGATGTTGTTAACCCACTGGTATTCCAGACGGGTAGCGATATCGCGGGTCATCGCCCATTCTACGCCGCCAGCGAAGACCGGAGAAACGCCGGTGTCGTGGTCGTCGCCAGCAATGCTGTTGCTGGAGTCAGCGCGCCATACCATGCCGCCCAGACGAGTGTATACGTCCAGGTTATCAGCTACCGGGTAACCCAGTTTCGCGGTCAGCTGTACGCCCTGAGCTTTGAATGCGCCGTTGATGGTGTCGCCTTTGTACGGCATACGGCCCAGCCAGTCGTAACCCATTTCGAAACCAACGTACGGGTTAACCTGGTAACCACCGAACGCACCTGCACCGAGCTGGCTCTCATGAGTCGGGCCGTCGTTGTTCAGGGAGCTGTTATACCAACCGGTATCGTGGAACTGGGACCAACCCAGCTTACCACCCGCATACCAGGTGTTATCTTTCGGTGCGGCCTGCGCTACGGTAGCGAAGCCAGCCAGTGCCACTGCAATCGCGATAGCTGTCTTTTTCATTTTTTGCGCCTCGTTATCATCCAAAAAGGCCATGAACAGATCGAAAAGTTCACGGTTAAATCCTTCACCGGGGTTATTGCTCAATATGTAACTCTACCGATATTTTCGGTTTATGAGAGCAACCCTGGCGAGGTAAAGTCTACAACGTAGTTGAAAACTTACAAGTGTGAACTCCGTCAGACACATGAAAAAAAGCGCTTGCGAACACATTTTTTAACATTTTAGGAACTTATTTAGCCGTTGAAAACACGGCTAAAACCCGTCCAGCCCGCTAATTGCGCTTCATGCTAATGACCTGGCAAGGCCTCTGTAAGGGGTAAAAAATGATGCTAAGATTAGTCTTAAATTAACTTAATGATACAAACTTGAGTGAATTTTTAACCCTGAGCGAGGTCGATGACCCTCGTGAGTAGCCAGGGTAGGGCGCATCAGAAAGCCCATTGCGTTTCCCTTTTCCGCCGCTTCTGTCAGGCGGCGATATTCATCATCGCTAAGATCGCGTGATAGCCAGCCTATCACCACGCTATAGTTTCCCGTTTCGAGCGCGCGAATCATCGAACTAATCGTCAAATGGGGATCCATCTGGCTGACCTGCATTACTTTTGTTAAAGGCAAACCCGATGCCTGAACCCACTGACGGCTCAGGCGCTGTTGCGGCGTCAGCCACAACTGCCAGCGAGACTGCTGGCCTAACTGCTGAAGCAGCGGCAATAAAACCAGTTGTGTCATCCACGGCTGGTCTTCTCGATACATCACTTCACTTATCAACCCTTTCATTTCTACGTCTGCCGTTGTGTTTGCCGTGTTAGCAGCCATCTGGCGACCATTTACTGCGCGATGTTGATGTTGAGAAAAGTACATAAGAGATCCAGCTCCGCAGGTTACTGTATGCATATACAGTACTGCCGGAAGGGACAAAGATCAACCTAAATTTCTGAAAGCGCCTCGCAATTTTGATTTGCAATCGAATGCAATGGTGACTTTAGGATTGCCGAAGAGAGATAAGTTGCATATGTTCCAGTTAGCGGAAGAACTAAGAGGGAATTTTTTCATTAGTGTTTGATATGAAAGGGATAATCATGAATAAAATTTCTAAAGATACTATCTGTAACGTACAGCGTGCGCTTTCATCTCTGGGCCAGATCCGCAGCCGTGCCTTGTTTGGCGGCTATGGCTTATCGATCGAAAACACCATGTTTGGCATGGTAGCCGATGGGGGCTTTTACCTAAGAATGAGTGTCCTTTGCGCAGAACAAAGCTGGATGCGCAATGCTGAACAGCTGACATTCACGCGTCGCGGCCGTTCAATAGCATTAAATTATTATCTTGTCGGGGACACGTTATGGAATAACCCCATCCAACTGCGAGAACAAGCCTGGATTTCTCTTGTAGGAGCACAGCATGAACGGGCGCAGCGAGAGACAGAGAGGCGATTGAAGGATTTACCTAATCTCACGCTGCAAATGGAAACGCTGCTGTGGGAGGCTGGCATCAAAAACGTTGAAATGCTGCGCGCCTGCGGAGCTAAAGAGAGCTGGTTAAGGCTACGGAAAATTAATAAGAACCTGGGACTGAAAATACTGTATGCGCTTGAAGGTGCCCTATCCGAAACGCATGAAGCGGCGCTCCCGGCGGATATTCGCCGGGAACTTAACGAGTGGTTTCAACGTTACTCGAAACCGCTTCACTCCTGAGGTATCTGCTGCTGAAGTCGGCTTATTTCCGGCAGCAGGGAAATAAGCAGACCTATTTGCTGCAATACCAGCGGTTCTTTGCTGTCTGGACGGGGTTCAATCTGATTGATGCGCTGCGCCAGGTCATTAAGCGCGTGCTGGACTTTTACTTCATCGGCAGGCTGATGGTGCAGCGCATCATCCACATAGCAAACGGCATCATCAATCAGGGTCAGGACTTCCGTCCGTTCAAGCTTCTCACGATGCGCCCCGAGGGCTGAAATATAACTGGTAAAGGTATGGTTCAGACAGAGTAAACGAAACGCGGCATCCCGGAGTTCAGGAGTCGCTTTCGGTTCGCTCGACATGTTTGATACCACCGAAGCCAGTTCAGCATCGCGGTTGTGCGCATCACGGCGTGCGATACGGTATTCCAGGCGGTTGTCACGCCCCTGGTGATATTGTTCAAGAATGGCGTCCAGGTAACGGCAGTTAGCATTCAGGGCGCGCTCCAGCACCAGCGGGAGACGGCGGAAGCGCCAGTCAGGCCAAATAAACGTCACTGCCGCCCAGGCGATAGCGCAGCCGATCAATGTATCTACAATACGCGGAAGCGCGACCTCGAATCCCTCACCGAGCAGGTTAAAACAGAGCAGCACCAGCAGCGTAATAAACATGGTGGCATGAGCGTATTGCACGGTGCGGAAAACAAAAAACAGCACCCCTGTTACCACAATCAGCACTAATTGTCCTTCAAGCGAAGGCACAAAATAGAGGATGGGCAGGCCCAGGGCGACGCCAATCAACGTACCGATGACGCGTAATGCCAGACGGTGCCGGGTGGCGTTGTAGTTGGGCTGGCAAACAAACAGACTGGTTAGGAGGATCCAGTAGCCATGGTGCAGACCGGTCAGTTGAATAAAGGCGTAACCCACGCAGAGCACAACAGACATACGCACTGCGTGTCGAAACAGCGCCGATTCCGGCGTAAGGTTGCGGCTCAGGCGTTCGCGAATATCGCTGAACCCGTGCAGACTGTCATCTGCCAGACGGTTTTCATTCTCGCTACCAGGTGTTTCCAGCCACTGCTCCGATTCAATAGAGGCAAGTTGTGCATCGATAGCCCTGAGGTTAGTGAGAAGAAAACCCAGCGCCTTCATTTCAGCGGCAGAAGTTCCGGACGCCTGGACGCGGTCAAGCGCTGCCTCCAGATGAGTAAAAGCCCGCTCAAAGCGAACGTCGTGCTGATAATGGGTACGCAACAGAATGGATTGCGCCAGTTGCTGGCAGGCGCGGGACTGCATTGAAAGCAAACGCTGGAAGCGAAACATGATATCGCTGTAACGAAACTTATCACGCAGCGCCTGATACTGAATATGAGATGAGCTGGCCCGTTCGTGGATATCCTGCGCCGCAAAATAGTAATGAAGCGTGCGGCGCGTTCCACGTTGTCCGCGATCGCCTCGCAGGCGGGTAAGCAGCGAGGCTTTGGTCTGGTTCAGCGTACCCACAAGCTGGCTATTCGCCATGGCGAGGTCAAGCATCGGCACCTGGCTTTCATTTTCAATATCCGGATCAAAGAAGCGGGATTTGATATCCAGATAGTGCGCCAGCTGTTCATAGCAACGCGCAAGGTTATCCTGCAGGGGACGGATAGGGAAAATCAGATGGCCTGCCAGCGTTAACAGGTTATACCAGACTGCTCCGGCCAACAGCAGCAGCGGCTGTTGGTACCAGTGCTCATAAAGCGAAACGCCGAGCATGGTATAAACGGCGGTAAGCAGTGCCCCAAAAGCGATAGTGGCGTAGCGTTGTCCAAGGCCCCCCAGCAAAATAAAACCACTGGTCGAGAGCGTTAGCCCCAACGCGAACAGCCATGGCCAGGGAAAAAGCAGTTCCACTGAAGCGGAGGCGATAAAAAAGCTAATCAGCGTAATAATCAAATTGCGCAAGCGACCGGTCAGCCGATCGTCGAGATCGGTGAGCGCAGCGGCCACCACGCCAAGCGTTAGCGGAATCGTCAGCTTAACCTCGCCCAGCCACCACGGCAGGGCCGCCGTACCGCTAAGCGCAATAAAGATGCGCATGTTATAAAGCCAGACGCTATTCCAGGTATAGCGGCGAAGCAGGGGGCTCAACATAATGGCAACCGATCCTTACTTCGACTGAAAATGGCGATAAGCGTTAGTTTCACGGGCCGCCTGAGCCGTTTCTACGGAAACCACGCGACGCCCGACCGGCCAGAGCGCAATAGCGGCAATTTTGAAATTCGCAATGCCCACCGGAATGCCAATCACCGTAAGGCACTGGGCGATGCCGGTTGTGATATGCAGCAGGCAGAGCCACCAGCCAAACAGCACCAGCCAGACAACGTTCAGCAGCGTACCACCTGCATTCAGCACAGCGCTTTTACCTTCCGGACGCAGTTCATCCACATGAATCGCTTCATTACCGTAAGGCACCAGCGACAGCTTGGTTATTTCCCAACAGGAGCGAGTAAGCGGCAGCGTAATAACCAGCACCATGCTTACCACCGTCGCCAGCAGCCAGGAGAGCGTTGTGAGAAAACCACCCAATACAAAATTAAGAATATTAAGAACAGTACGCATAGGACCTCTGTGTGCGTGCCGAAAGAAAATCAATAACCACAGCAATTGTAACGCGTTTTGGGTCTGGAGCGTCATATCCGCGGAGGGTAAACTGCATGCACTCTAAAAGTCTCTCTGGCAGCCTCATGGAACTGAAAGCAACTTCTCTGGGAAAACGTCTCGCTCAGCACCCTTACGATCGGGTGGAAATTCTCTCCGCAGGGGTCAAAGTTTCCGGCGATCGGCATGAATACTTGCTGCCTTTTAACCAGCTATTAGCCATTAACTGCAAGCGCGGTCTGGTATGGGGCGAGCTGGAGTTCGTATTGCCGGACAATAAAGTGGTGCGATTGCATGGCACCGAGTGGAGCGATACGCAGCGCTTTTATCATCATTTACAAGCGCTCTGGCAACAGTGGAGCGACGAGATGAGCGAAGTGGCGGCGGGCGTGCTTCAGGCAGAGCTTACGCGCATCGCGGCGCAGACGGGTGAAGAAAAATGGCTGCGGCGCAAGGAACTGGAAGGCGTGCAACAACGCATTCGCGACGCTTTTAGCGCTTTGCCATTGCCGCTGTCGCGTCTGGAAGAGTTCGATAACTGCCGCGATCTCTGGCGTCAGTGCCAGGCCTGGTTAACAAATATAGACGCCGCGCGGCTGGCGCATAACCAGTCTTATACGGAAAAGATGCTTGAAAAATACGCTGATTTCTTCGCAAGCGTCGAAAGCGCGCCGCTTAACCCTTCACAGGCGCGCGCGGTAGTGAATGGCGAAACGTCGCTGCTTGTGCTGGCAGGCGCTGGCAGCGGTAAAACTTCGGTGCTGGTGGCCCGGGCAGGCTGGCTGATAGCGCGCGGCGAAGCGCTGCCTGAGCAGATTTTGCTGCTGGCGTTCGGGCGTAAAGCGGCGCAGGAGATGGATGAGCGCATCCGGGAGCGGTTGCATACCGAAGAGATTAGCGCCCGTACCTTCCACGCGCTGGCGCTGCACATTATTCAGCAGGGGAGTAAAAAAGCGCCAAAGGTCAGCGAGCTTGAGAATGACGCTGAAGCGCGTCATGCGCTGTTGATTGACGCCTGGCGTGAGCAGTGCCAGCAGAAAAAAGCGCAGGCGAAAGGCTGGCGGCTATGGCTTGAAGAGGAGCTGGAGTGGGAACTGCCGGAGGGCGATTTCTGGCAGGACGATCGTCTCGCAAGGCGGCTCGCGGGCAGGCTTGACCGTTGGCTGGGGTTAATGCGTATGCATGGCGGCTCGCAGGCGGAAATGATCGCAGATGCCGACGAAGCGGTGCGCGATGGCTTTCAGAAGCGCGTAAAACTGATGGCGCCACTGCTAAAGGCGTGGAAAGCCGCGCTGAAAGCCGAGGGCGCAGTCGACTTCTCAGGGCTGATTCATCAGGCTATCAACGTGCTGGAGAAAGGCCGCTTTATTAGTCCATGGAAGCACATCCTGGTGGATGAGTTTCAGGATATCTCTCCCCAGCGCGCGGCGCTGCTGGCGGCGTTGCGTCGTCAAAATTCCGGCACCTCGCTTTTCGCCGTAGGCGATGACTGGCAGGCTATTTACCGCTTCAGCGGAGCGGAGTTGCTGCTGACGACATCTTTCGCTCATCATTTTGGCGAAGGGGACAATTGCGCTCTCGACACCACCTATCGCTTCAACCAGCGTATTGGCGAAATCGCCAATCGTTTTGTGCAGCAAAACCCACATCAACTGGCGAAACCGCTGAACAGTTTGACCCCGGGAGATAAAAAAGCGGTAACGCTGCTGGCGCAAAATATGCTCGAAGCGCTGCTGGATAAGCTGAGCGGTTTTGTGAAACCGCACGAGCGGGTGCTGGTGCTGGCGCGCTATCACCATCTGCGCCCGGCGGAACTGGATAAAGCGGCGACGCGCTGGCCTAAGCTGCCGCTTGAGTTTATGACGATTCACGCCAGCAAAGGCCAACAGGCGGATTACGTGATTATCGTTGGTTTGCAGGAAGGGCGAGAGGGGTTCCCGGCGCCTGCGCGCGAATCAGTCATGGAACAGGCGTTGTTGCCGCAGCCGGAAGATTTCCCTGATGCCGAGGAGCGGCGCCTGCTTTATGTTGCGTTAACCCGGGCGCGTCATCGCGTCTGGCTGCTTTATGATAAAGAGGCGCCATCTTGTTTCGTCGACGAATTGCATCAGCTCGGCGTACCGATGGCGCGAAAACCGTAATTTATTTCAGGCGCTCGGCGAGGTAGCGCGCGTAATCCGGAATCTGGATCGCCACGCTATTGCGAAAGTCGGGCGACTGAATAATAAAATCGGCCGTAGAGACGTTAGTGGCGACCGGGATATTCCAGACGGTGGCCAGCCGCAGCAGCGCTTTGACGTCCGGGTCGTGCGGTACGGCGTTAAGCGGGTCCCAGAAGAAAATCAGTACGTCGATTTTCCCTTCGGAAATCATGGCCCCGACCTGCTGGTCGCCGCCCATCGGGCCGCTCAACATGGCGTTCACATTAAGCCCGGTAGCGCGCTGGATAAGGTTGCCGGTAGTGCCTGTCGCATAGAGCGTGTGATGTTCGAGGATCGCTTTGTGTTGCTCAACCCACTTCATCAGCGTCGATTTGCAGTGATCGTGCGCCACCAGCGCGATGTGCTTCTCGGCGGCAATAGTGCGTGTGGTTAATTCCATAGCAGTTTCCAGAAAGTAAGAATGGCTACAGCTTACTGAAAGTGGCCAGGGCTGCAAGCGAAGCGCAGCAAAAAGCCGCCGCTATGTGACGGAAATCAGGAGGAGGGTTGCTGTTTCGCCCACTCCATAAAGCGGGAGCGGGTGGTCGCATCCGCCTGCTGATACCAGTATTTCAGGCGCTGCTCGGTCAGCGTTTGCGAATGCGAAACCGGCGCGTCAAGCTCAGAGATGCCTGAAAGCAGCGTACTGTCGTCCGCAACCATACTGACGAAGCGCGGCATGGCGGCGGCTTTACCGGAACGGTTATAACGGCGGACATCGCGTTCATAATTGAGCCCGTTAGCGGAATCGGTAACCGGCAGCACATCAAGCTTAATGGGAATATCATTAGCCGAGCCGTCCAGAAGTTGCAGCTGCGGCGCGGTATCAAAACGCTGGCTCTCCCGTTCGGTTTCAATTCGCGGCAGGCTAAAGTTAACCTGGCTTACGTCGCGCGTATCGAAACTGACAATCAGAGCGGGAGAAATCCACAGCCGCTGTTCATGAGAAGAGGTATGCACCGTTTTTTCCAGGCGAAACACCAGCTGGTGCGGCCCGTTATCCAGTTCAAGGCTGTCGGCGCCTCGCAAAAGCGAGCCTGAGACTTTCTTGCCGTCCAGTACCAGCAGATCCACATCGCCTGAAAGGTGAAGCGTGGTGGCATAGCCTGAAGCCGGTATCCACACCGTAAAAAGGAATGCCGCGATCAGGCCAAATCTCATGGTTAACTCCTGTTCATACCCGTGCCTTTGTTGCCTTAAGATGTGTCAAATTTTTACAGAAATAACGCTTCATAACCTATACAGCCTGAAGAGAAAAAGCCCTCATGCATCCGTATGGGAATGATGGAGAGAAGGGCGTCTTTGGCATACACTTGCTCTATTATCCGAGGGGGAGGGGAATATGAAAGAGGCTGATATTGCAGGTATTTTGAAAAACACCCAGACCATCGCGCTGGTGGGGGCGAGCGACAAACCCGACCGTCCAAGCTATCGCGTCATGGCCTACCTGCTTGACCAGGGTTATCACGTCATCCCGGTTTCGCCGAAAGTGGCGGGCAAAACGCTGCTGGGCCAGCAAGGCTACGGCACGCTGGCGGAGATCCCGGAAAAGGTCGATATGGTGGACGTATTCCGTAATTCGGAAGCAGCATGGGGGGTTGCGCAAGAGGCGATAGCGATAGGGGCGAAAACCCTCTGGCTCCAGCTTGGCGTGATTAACGAACAGGCGGCGGTGCTGGCGCGCGACGCCGGGCTTAATGTCGTGATGGACCGCTGCCCGGCGATTGAAATTCCCCGTCTGGGGCTGGCGAAATAACAAAAAACCCGGCTTTGCCGGGTTTTTACTTAGTTGCGCAATCGCGGCGCCTGAAGCTGCTGGCGTATGGTTCGCGCCAGTTCATCCAGCGAAGGCTGCTCGGGATGTTCAGCCTGAGTTTCGCTGCTTAACTGGGCTTCGGCAAGATAAGTATGAACGGGCTGGCCGTCATCATCTTCCATTACCACATGGTACCAGGGGGCGGCGCGAAGGTCGGCGTTAACGGCCAGTTCATCCGCTGTGGGTTCATCAAGAGAGTATTCAGGATCAATATCCACCACTACCCCGAGATAACCCAGCAGAGAATGACGGACCTGCTGACCGATACCGAATTTGCTGGCTATCATAGTCCCCTCCCGGAAAACGTTACTCCGCACAGATATGCGGGCAACTTTTTCTCTTTCAAGTTACATGACGCGACAGGCAAACCCTTTCAGATAAAGCCCTTCCGGGTAGCTCGCCAACACGGGATGGTCAGCGGCCTGACGGAACTGCTCTATAAATTGTACATCACGACCAGCATCTGTTGCGGCATCGGCGATGATTTTCTGAAATAAATCGGTGGTCATCAGGCCTGAGCAAGAGAAAGTCAGCAGCACGCCACCCGGGTTAAGCAGTTGAATAGCCAGCATATTAATATCTTTATAGCCGCGGCAGGCGCCCATCAGCTGGCTCTTGTTTTCCACAAACTTAGGCGGGTCCATAACAATAACGTCGAATTTCTCGCCCTGGTCGCGATATTTGCGCAGCAGTTTGAAAACATCGTCACGCTGGAACTCCGCTTTGCCGAGGTCAAGGCCATTCAGTTCAACGTTTTGCCGGGCGACATCCAGCGCCTCTTGCGAAGTATCTACGCTTATTACCTGGCTGCAGCCGCCCATTAGCGCGGACACCGCAAAGCCGCCGGTATAAGAGAAACAGTTCAGCACGCGCTTATCGGCCACGTAGCGGCGGGTCGCAAAGCGGCTGTCGCGCTGGTCAAGATAATACCCCGTCTTGTGTCCGCGCTGGATGTCCACCAGCAACTTCATGCCATGCTCCTCAATCGGCAACAGCGCGGGCGGCAGGTCGCCGCTGACCGGGCCTTGCGCTAATTCCAGCCCCTCTTTTTTACGTACCGCCACATCGGAGCGATCGTAAATTGAACACTGAGGATAGAGCGCCTGCAGCGCGGAAACCAGCGCCGGGCGTTGATATTCGGCGCCGGCGGAAAGCAACTGCAGCACCAGGAAGTTGCCAAAACGGTCAATAGTGACGCCTGGCATGCCGTCCGATTCGCCGGCAATCAGGCGATAGCTGTCGAGACCATCGCGCTCCGCCAGCCAGTCGCGCCACTGCTGCGCCTGCTGAAGGCGACGGGTAAAGAAGGCGATATCGATAGTTTCGTCGCGATCGAACGTCCAGACTCGGGCGCGGATCTGCGAAGCCGGGGACAAGGCGCCGCGCGCCAGCCATTTACCCTGATGGTCGACGATATCGACCGTTTCACCGGCAGAGGCTTTGCCTTCAAGACGCGCGACGGCGCCGGAAAAGACCCAGGGGTGGCGGCGCAGCAGAGATTTCTCGCGCCCTTTGGCTAACACTAAACGTACACTCATAATTTGCTATGCTGCTCTGTAAAGAAAATGGGCGACATTCTCCTGACTCTGGCCGGGAAATGCAATTAAGCCCGCCAGTTTAAGGAGAGAGGATATGTCGACAGTATGCACTATTGCCTGGGTTCACGGCCTCGTTCAGGGCGTTGGCTTTCGCTACAGCACGCAGCATGAGGCGCAGCGGCTGGGGTTGACCGGTTATGCCCGTAATCTGGACGACGGCACCGTTGAGGTGGTCGCCTGCGGCGAAGCGGAAAAAGTGGAACAACTCATCGCCTGGCTGAAGGCGGGCGGGCCGCGCAGCGCCCGGGTGGAAAAAGTGTTGACCGAGCCGCATCAGCCCGGCCGCGAATGGACCAACTTCGGCATTCGCTATTAAATACACTTCACGGGTTTAGGCAGGCCGGCGATTTTGGTCGCCTGCTTAGCCGGGCCTTTCGGGAACAGACGGTAAAGGTAGCGGCTGTTGCCTTTCTCTTCGCCAAACTTATTGGCCATCGCCTTTACCAGCATGCGGATAGCTGGTGAAGTATTAAACTCCAGATAAAATTCGCGCACGAAGCGCACCACTTCCCAGTGCTCTGGCGACAGGGCGATGCCCTCTTTTTCGGCGATGACTTCCGCCAGCCCTTCGCTCCAGTGAGTGGTCTCTTTCAGATAGCCTTCGCTATCGGTCTCTATTTCTTTGCCTTCAAACGTCAACATACATTCCGGACCCGTTCGTCAAACGGCGTGCAGTGTAGCAAATTTTCCGCCCGCCAAAAACAAAGCCCCGCGAAGTGCGGGGCCAGGTTAGAGAGTCAGTGACGCTTAATCGCGGCTGGCGAAGCCCAGAATGCTGAGCAGGCTGACGAAAATGTTATACAGCGAAACGTACAGGCTGACCGTTGCGCGGATATAGTTGGTTTCGCCGCCATGAATGATATTGCTGGTCTCAAACAAGATGGCGCCAGATGAGATCAGAATAAACACCGCGCTGATAGCCAGATGCAGCGCCGGCAGCTGCAGGAAAATATTCGCCAGCATGCCGATAAGCACCACCACCACGCCCGCCATCAGCATGCCGCCGAGGAAGGACATATCCTTGCGCGTGGTCAATACGTAAGCCGAGCAGGCGAAGAACACCAGCGCGGTGCCGCCCAGCGCCAGGGCAATCACATCCCCCATACCTGCTGAAAGATAGGTATTCAGCACAGGACCGAGGATATAACCGAGGAAGCCGGTGAAGGCGAACGCGGCCAGAATGCCGGTGGGTTTATTCGCCAGGCGGTAAGTCAGGAACATCAAACCATACATCCCGACCAGCGTCAGGATAAGCCCTGGCGAGGGCAGCATCAGCACCGTACTGGCGGTGGCGGTAATGGCGGAGAACGCCAGCGTCAGGCTTAAAAGGAAATAAGTATTGCGCAGCACTTTATGAGTACTGAGCAGCGACTGTCTGTCGCGAGCAGAGGTAATTATGCGATCCATGAGTCATTCTCACATTGCAGGGAATCAGTGGTTGAGCATAGAGCCAGAAGGCCCGGCGGCAAAAGCGGTTTTACCCATCTTTACTCAGTTTTATCCGAATAAAAACAAGCGTTTTACAGCCGCAAAAACGCTTACGCCTGACGGAAGTCAACTACCAATAAATAATCAGATCTCCCTCTTATAGGTGACTGAAAATTATTGCTTTCGCTGCTATGCGCAACTAAGAGTGTTAACAACCCCTTATTCAAACAAAAGGTGCGTAAAACATAATGAATCAACACTCACGATTGATGGCTTTACTTGCGGCGGGGATCGCCGCTGCCTGTTCCGGCGCTTATGCCGCCACCGTGCCGCAGGGCGCTGCGCTGGCGCAAAAGCAGGAGCTGGTGCGTAATAATGGCAGTGAACCCGCCTCGCTGGATCCGCATAAAGTGGAAAGCGATGTGGAGTTCAATATCATCAGCGATGTATTTGAAGGGCTGGTGGCGGTAAAGCGCGACGGTTCTATAGAACCGCGGCTAGCGGAAAAGTGGGACAACCAGAACAACACCGTCTGGACGTTCCATCTGCGAAAAGGCATTACCTGGTCTGACGGTGAGCCGATGACGGCGGAGGATATCGTCTGGAGCTGGCAACGACTCGTCGACCCGAAAACGGTCTCTCCTTATGCCAGCTATCCGGCGAACATGAATATTGAAAACGCGGCGGATATCGCTAATGGCAAAAAGCCTCCGTCGTCGCTTGGCGTAAAGGCGCTGGATGATAACACCGTACAGGTGACGCTGACCCAGCCCACCGCGGCGTTTCTTTCCATGCTTGCTCACCCCTCGCTGGTGCCGATTGATAAAACTGCGGTACAGCGCTTCGGCGATAAATGGGCGCGGCCGGAGCATTTTGTCGGCAGCGGCGCTTATAAAGTGGTTGACTGGGTCGTCAATGAAAAAGTGGTAGGGGAGCGTAACAAGCGCTATTGGGATGATGCCCACACCGTCATCAATAAAGTCACCTGGTTGCCCATCTCTTCGGAAACCGCCGACGTTAACCGCTATAAAGCGGGTGAAATTGATATCACCAACACCATTCCCATTAACCAGTTCGCCCAGCTAAAGAAAACGCTGCCGGAAGAGGTGCACGTCTCGCCGCTGCTCGCTACCTACTATTACGAATTCAACACTTCGCGCCCGCCGTTTAACGACGCCCGCGTACGCCGCGCGCTCAATATGGCACTGGATAAAGACATTATCGCCGATAAGGTGCTGGCCCAGGGACAGCGTCCCGCCTGGGTGCTGAGCCAGCCGGAGATCGGCGGCGCCAAAATCGCACCGCCGGACTACGCCAGTTGGCCGCGAGAGAAACGCATTGCCGAGGCGAAAAAGCTGCTGGAGGCGGCGGGCTTCAACGCTCAGCACCCGTTACAGTTCAACCTGCTCTATAACACGATGGAATCGCACCAGCGCATCGCCATCGCCGCAAGCTCTATGTGGCAGAAAAACCTGGGCGTGAAGGTGAAGCTGCAAAACCAGGAGTGGAAAACCATGCTCGATACCAAGCACACCGGTAATTTTGAGGTGGTGCGCTACTCCTGGAACGCGGATTACGATGATGCCTCCACCTTTCTGAATAACTTCCGCACCGGCGATAGTCAGAATACCTCCCGCTTTAGCAACGCGGATTATGACAACGCGCTGGCGAATGCGGCGAAAGCGGCCGATGCGGCAGAGCGCGGCAAATACTATCAGCAGGCGGAAACCATTCTGGCTGAGGAAGCGCCCGCCATTCCGCTCTACCACTATGTGCGCACGCATCTGGTCAAACCCTGGGTCGGTGGGTTTTACTCGAACAACCTTGGGTATTTCTATACCAAAGACATGTACATCCTGAAGCATTAAGGCTGCAGGCCTCGTCACGGGGCCTGATTTTTTTGCTGTAAAGTTGTTCACTTTGTTGTTATTTCAGGCGAATAAGGTTTTTTTGTCTGTTTTTGCGGCAAACGAACGCATTCGGGCTTTACAGGCCGCATGGGGATGTTTATAGTTCGCGTCATTGCGGAAGTGTGGCCGAGCGGTTGAAGGCACCGGTCTTGAAAACCGGCGACCCGAAAGGGTTCCAGAGTTCGAATCTCTGCGCTTCCGCCATCAAATTTAAGGGGATGCCGAAAGGCATCCCCTTTCTCGTTATGGAGACTCTGTATCCATTGCCTCCCCGCTGTACTGTCGTTTCCCGTGGCGCTGGCGCTGCGCGCGACAAATCGGCCGTCTTAAAAACGGGCCTTATAAACAAAAGCCCGATGTTTTTAGCTCTCTGTAAAAATGCCGGTAAGCTTATGCGAGAGCGTTACCGGCATTCATAACAGAAAATCATTTTGATTTATAAGCTGGCCTGCTGTTTCACCACACTTAACGTTTGTGATTCTGTCACGCTGTTAACCATACGGATATCCATCTGCGGGTACGGAATATCAATATTATTTTCGTCCAGCGCTTCTTTAATGTTTTCCAGCAAATCGTAATAGGTGCTCCAGTAATCGCCGTTCCGCACCCAGACGCGGACAAAAAAGTTTAGCGAGGAGGCGCCTAATTCACCCAGTCGCACAGTGATATCCCGGTTTTTATCCACGCGCGTATCGGCTTTAATCACTGCCGTAATAACGGACTTCACATCGGCGATACGATTCTGATAGCCCACGCCAATGACTAAATCGATACGACGGAAGGGATGCCGGGAATAGTTAACAATGCTGTCAGCGATGATCTTGCCGTTGGGGATGACCACTTCTTTACTGTCGGCAGTCAGCAACGTGGTGGAGAAAATATGCACTTTTTCAACCGCTCCTGCTACCGATCCAATCTGCACATGTTCGCCGGCGCGGAAGGGACGTAGCGAAACCAGCAGCACTCCGGCGGCAAAGTTGGAAAGCGACCCCTGAAGCGCCAGCCCCACCGCCAGGCCGGCTGCGCCAATCACGGCGATAATCGATGAGGTTTCAATGCCCAGGCGGCCCAGCGCTGCCACCACCGCGAATGCGAGGGTAATGTAGCGAACCAGCGCAGTAAAAAAATGGACGACGGTAATATCAACCCGGCGGCGGACTAATAGCTTTTCCAGCCCGCTGGCCAGTAATCGGGAAAGCATTTTCCCGATAAAAAGTAAAATAAAAGCAGCGATAATGTTCCAGCCAAACTGGAAAAGTACATTGCTGTGGCCTTTAAGCCATTCCAGCGCGGCGTGAATTTGTGGGAATAGAATAAAATTACTCATGGACGTCCCTGAAAATATCTATTTTGCCAGTGGGTTTACCTTAAGCGCTCTTCATCGCCTTCAGGCGCTGCGAATACTAGCGCTTATTTCTCTGTGTACAAACTCTGTTTTTGTAATAAAAAAAGAGAACGATTTATTATTTATATAAATAATAAATAAACATAAGTGTAGCGAATAAATAATTAACCTATTCCGATAAATCCCTTCGCTGAGGGCAGGTTCGCCCGTTATGTTTAGCCTCTGCCATTAGTAAAGTGATTTAATCCGCTGCTATTAAATCTTGTCAGTCTGGCAGGGTAATTCACGGCCTACAGCGCCGCGTTTTTATTAAGGATTGAACTAACATGTCGCTGGTATTACCTAAGTACGACCTCCCACGCATTATTTTCGGCTGCCTTGCGGTGCTTTGCATGCTGGCGGCCAGCCTCTGGCTGCTGCACCCTTTTTTAATCAGTCTGGTCTGGGCGGGGCTGGTGGTTATCGCTACCTGGCCTGTGATGCTTCGCATTCAGGCATGGCTCGGGCGGCGTCGTTCGCTTGCCGTGCTGGTGATGTCGCTACTGCTGGTTGCGCTGTTTGTTATACCGCTGCTGTTTATGGCGAGCGCCTGATGGACATCAGCGCCCGGCTCAGTCAGTGGCTCGACTCAGATAAGCTTCCCTTGTTAATAAGCGGCGATTTTCTGCACAGCGTGCCGTTTATCGGCGCGAGGCTTTACTCGCGCTGGCAGGCGGTGGTGGCCGATCGCGGACATACGCTTATTACCCAGCTCCAGCCATGGCTGCGCCATGCGGCGCTTGTATTGCTTACGCAACTGGGCCATCTCGGGCAACTTATTATTAACGGCATTATCATGCTGGCGCTCAGCGCCTTGCTTTATATGAATGGAGAGAAGGCGGCGGGGGCGATGAGCCGTTTTGCCCGCCGCCTCGCAGGCCAGCGCGGCGATATCGCGGTGACGCTGGCTGGGCAGACCATTCGGGCGGTGGCTTCCGGCATTGTCGTAACGGCGGTTTGCCAGTCAGTGCTTGGCGGCGTCGGGCTGGCGCTGTGCGGCATTCCTGGCGCGCTGCTATTCACCGTCGTGATTTTTATTCTTTGCCTTGCGCAGTTAGGCCCGATAATAATCATGCTGCCGGCAACAGCCTGGCTCTACTGGCAGGGTGAAGCAGGCTGGGCGACGCTACTGCTGGTCTGGAGCCTTGCGGTAGGCAGTATGGATAATATCTTGCGTCCACTGTTGATTCGTCGCGGCGCCGATGTGCGGATGATGCTGATTCTCGGCGGCGTTATTGGCGGGTTGCTCACTTTCGGCATCGTTGGTCTGTTTATTGGCCCGGCGGTGCTGGCGGTTTCATGGCGTTTGCTGGTTATCTGGGTGAATGAGCTGGAAACGCCAGTTCACGCCGCAGAAGATTAACCGCCAAAATTACGCCACCGGTGATCCCGGTGGCGATCCTGATTAACGTACATAGCGTGGCGCGGGTATGCTGGTACCAACGGCGGAAAAAACCGCCAGGCGCGCTTCTTCGTAACGCTGCCACAACGCTTCGTCATGCAGCGGCGGAATGGTAATCGCTTCGCCAGCGTCGAACCCCGCCAGCGCCGCATCCACCAGATCTTCTGTTTTCATCACCGAACCCGCGGGCAGGTGGTCTACCGAAACGCCGGAAACCTCCCAGATTTCCGTGGCCGTAGCCGCAGGCAACACCGCCTGCAGGCGCACGCCGGTACCTGCAAATTCAGCCTGCAAGCCACGGGTGAAATTAAGCACATAACCTTTGGTGCCGCTGTAAAGCGCGCTGGTGTCGCGAGCATGGAGCGCCAGCACCGAGGCGATATTAATAATGGCGCCGCGATCCTGCGCGTTAAAGCGCGTCAGCGCCGCCAGCGTCAGCCGGGTCAGAGCAGTAATATTCAGCGTAATAATGTCCTGGTGCGTCTGCGCGCTGCTGGCGAGAAAAGAGCCCATCTGCGCGGTTCCGGCGTTGTTCACCAGCAAAGAAATCGCCGGGGTGTCGCGCAGCGTCGCTTCCACCGTTTGAATATCGCTTTCCTGCGTCAGGTCTGCGCGAAGCGTTTTAACCTCTACGCCATAAGTTTGCTGTAGCCGCGCGGCCAGCTCGTGCAGGCGTTCTTCCCGACGTGCGACCAGCAGTAAATCATAACCCCGGGCGGCAAGGCGGTCGGCATAAACGGCGCCAATGCCCGAAGAGGCGCCGGTAATCAGTGCGGTGGAACGGGATGCTGTCATGATACTCTCCTGAAATAGGTTTCATTATAAAACTAAATGCATCCTGGCTTAAGAGGTTTAATAATGCAACCAAATTGGGCGATATTTTTGTGTTTTGCCTGAAGAGAGACAGGGGAAAGGTATCGCCTGAAAATTCAGGCGATGGTCGTGGCGTCAGGAAGCAGCGGCTGCACCTCGTCGGGGGTAAGCTCCCGGCCATCTTCGGCCAGCAGTTGCAGGGGGCGCAGCGGGCGCTGGTGAGTGCTGTCTACCAGTACGCTGCCTTTTTCGCACCCCTCAAACAGAAACTCATTGCCCCATTGCGAAAGCGCCACCAGCACGGTTTGCAGCGCCCGGCCTCTTTCGGTAAGCACATACTCTTGCCAGGCGGAGCCGTCTGAAGCGGGGCGCATCTCAAGTATGCCTTCCTCGACAAGCTGGCGCAGGCGCACCGTCAGCATATTTTTCGCGATACCGAGGCTTTTCTGAAATTCGCCAAAGCGGGTCAGGCCGCGCAGGGCGTCGCGAACAATTAACAGCGACCACCAGTCGCCAATGATGTCAAGCGAACGCGCTACCGGACACCGGCTGTCCTCTAAGCTTTTACGTTTCATAAACAGACCCTGGGGAAAAATGATGGTTTTATTATAAAACCGGGAAAGGGCTTATAGAACCCTGGGCGAAAAAAAACCTGCCCGCAGGCAGGTTAACATTATCAGGGAATCCACTTATGTCATGCGTACCGGGAGTAGTAAGTACACGTAAGAAGTGTAGTTTTTCCCTTAGTGCGCAAATCATCTTTAAGAATTGTCTCAGCGCCGCACCTCAGGCTTTACCACGCCGCAGTTGTAATCCGTCGCCAGAAACTCCAGTACCGCGCCGACGTTCGCTGGCGACAGGCGAAGCAGCTGCGGATAAAAGGGGTGGCGGTGAATAAAATCGATAAAGCGATGCGCGGGTTGCAGCGTGGCTTCGCGTAATTCGCTAATGCGTTGCGGCCCTGTCAGGCTACACACCGCCATTTGATAATCGGGCTGGGAAAAGCAGCGCCAGACATCGTTCCAGATAATGCTGGAGGTGACGATGTCGGAGCGAAAAGGCCGTTGCGGCGCTCTTGTTCCCTTTTCATGCACGAAAGCGATGTGGCAATGTCCGCTGGTGACGTCATCCCGGTTCGCCATCAGGCAGCCGCCATAAAGAAAACACTCATGCTCTATATAATGCTGAACATACAAAACGGCGTTTTGCGTTAACGATTTTACTATTTCAAAGTGGCGATAAGCGGCCAGCACGGGTTTTACGATAGCCCCCGCATCGTTACTTTTTAACCGCGCAGCGCCATAGCGGGCATCGAAAAAAAGGGCGCGCCGGCCCATTAGACGATCTTTTGCGAAGATCCTCGCAACCGGCTCTTGCGAAACCAGCAACTCTTCCTCATTGGCGCTGTAGCGGTACTCGAAAGGGATGGGGGCGGAGCGCAACGCATAATTGGTCGTGAGGGCTATCACTCTGTCGCTTTTTTTCTCCACGGTCACGATGACGTAAAGACGATTTGGCGAGCCGTTAAAATTAATGCTGAAGGTCGCGGTGGCAAACGTCGCCTCCAGCGTAAAAGGGCGCGCCAGGAAGGGGCTGACCCGGGCAGTAAAAGCCAGCTGCTGTAAATCCCGTCCTGTGGCTTTAGGGCTAAACCCGGGGCGTTCATGCAGCGGCTGACCGGCGCGAATCATATCGGCGAGTTGCGAAAGGTGAGGCGCAACGCGAAGGCGTTCATAAAAGACAAAGGTTTTGCGGCAGCCTGCGCAGCGCACGCGCTGTTGACCGTTTCCCGCATAGCCGTTGCGGGCTAATCCGTCGCGTTTACCGCAGTATGGACAAGCCCATACCACGCCGTGATAGCCCCGGTTAGTCTGGGCTTTAAAAGCATTAAAAGCCGCTGCGCTGATAACAGGAAAATGAAATCCGCAGGCCTGACAAAGAATATTCTCTCCGCGCTGCGCATAAGAGGGGCTGTTCAGTACGCCAAAATTCCGACAGCCAAAAGTTTTGCAGGAGTTAACGTCGGTATAGCGAAAGATATCGGCGGCGGCGGTCATCGTTTACTCACTCAGGTAATCAGCGTTTTCAATTCAGCCGGCGAGCGTCCGTTTTCCCACAGGGATTTCAGCATCAGCATATAGGGCGTGATGTAGTGGAAAAAGGCTTTATAACCGGCGCAGAAATAGTTGATATTCTGTTCGCCCGCAGCAGAGCGCAGGATGCGATGTTTCGGGCAACCGCCATAGCAGGCAAACGTGAAAGGGCAATCACGGCAGCCGCTGGCCATAGTCAGGCTTTTCGCGCGGGCAAAGTCCTGATTCGCGCTACTGTCGCGCATTTCCGCTATGGAAGCGGTGTGGATATTGCCAAGCTTGTAGCGCGGCCAGACATAATGGTCGCATTGATAAACGTCGCCGTTCATTTCCATCGCCAGCGCGCTGCCGCAACGCTCGGCAAAGACGCAAATCTGCGCAGGCAGACCGCACCAGGCGGCGAAGGCCTGATCAAAAAGCTGAATGCTTATCTCGCCGATATCCCGACGGATCCAGCTGTAAAAGATCGTTTTTAAAAAAACGCCGAATTCAGCGCCGGGAACCGACCAGGGCGCGATAACCGCTTCGCCCTGGTAATCGGGCGGAACCAGACCCTTATCTTCCCCGGCGGGGTAGTGACGCTCCAGTAAGGGGATGAATTGCATATCGCGGCTGCCTACCTGTTTGAGGTAGTCATAAACGCGCAGCGGATGATGCACATTGATATTGTTTACGACAGTCAAAGTATTAAATTCGATGTCATGTTTCGCCAGCAGGCGAATAGCGTTTTCCACCTGCTCATGCGTCGGTTTTCCTGCGCGGGTTTTTCGCCAGGCGTCGTGCAGTTCAGCATCGCCATCAATTGAAATACCGATAAGAAATTGATGTTTTTGTAAAAAACGGCACCACGCTTCATTTATCAACATGCCGTTAGTCTGCAGGGTATTAATGATTCGCTTTCCGCAGGCGTATTTTTCCTGTAAGGCCACGGCGCGTTGATAGAAGTCGATGCCGGCAAGCGTCGGTTCGCCGCCTTGCCAGGCAAAGACGACTTCTTCCGTCTGCTGCGCTTTAATATGCTGTTCGATAAATATTTCAAGCGTAGCGTCGTCCATCCGCTTTTGTTGACGGCCAGGGTAAAGCTGCGCCTTTTCCAGATAAAAGCAGTAGTCGCATCCAAGATTACAGGCCGCGCCCGTCGGTTTGGCCATAACATGACAGCTTTTCTTTATCACGATATTCATCCATCGCAAGAAATAATCAGCGCCTTTTCCACAGCCATAAAGCCGCAGAGCAGGCGCTACGTGAACAGATGGGGTATCAGTTCCAGTCTACGGGTTCCGGTTTTTCGCCACGGGCGCGCATTAACGAATCGTTATCGATGTCATTTTTATAGCGCGTGAAGTCAGCCACCAGCTGTTTCTCAAGCGCCGGCTGTTTGCCAAGCTGGTTGTTTACCTCACCGGCATCGGCTTTCAGGTTATAAAGATATTTGGGCTTAGCGTTACGGTCGAAGATCATCTTCCAGTCGCCTTCACGTATCGCCCACATATCGGTCGGGTCATCCTGATAGGGCATGTCGATGGTCCAGATAAGCGGCTTGTGACGGGTGAGCGGCTTCTCCTCCAGCACCGGCTTGATGGACTCCCCGTCGATAGCGCGATCGGTGGGCAGCGAGAAGTGCAGCATATCCGCAAGCGTCGGCAGAATATCCAGCCCGGTTACCGGCGTATCGGAGACCGCACCCGCTTTGATATGAGTGCCATATTTGATAATGGCCGGAACCCGGATGCCGCCTTCCCAGAGATTATCTTTCCGACCGCGCAGTCCGTTAGTTTCGCCCGCCATATTCAGCTCATACCACTTACGCGCTTCGCGGGTGACCGGGCCATTGTCACTGGTAAAGAGAATAATGGTGTTGTCCTCTTCGCCCATGGCTTTCACTTTATCCAGCACTTTGCCGACCTGTTCGTCGAGGTAACTGATATTGGCGTAATATTCGCCTGCGCCGCGCCAGGGTTTATCCGCCCAGTCGGCATAGAACAGATCCTGATGCTGCCGTTCATAATCCGACATGTAGTCTTTATACATATCAAGGTACTTTTGCGGCGAGGCGAGGGGGGTATGCACCTCGGTAAAAGCGACGTATAAGAAAAACGGTTTCTTCTCTTTGCGGCTGTCGAGCCAGTGGATGGCCTCGCTGCTGACCAGCTCGCCGCTAATCTGGTTTACCGTGCCGATGGGTTTGCCATTACGGTAAAAACCGTTGGGATAAACCACGCCATAACGCGGACGCTCTTTTACTTTATCCAGATCGCTTGTGACGAAACCGGCGGCGTTCACCAGCGAATAATCAAAGCCCATATCTTTGGCCTGCGGCTGATCGGTGCGGTTGGCGCCCGCATTGAGATGGAGCTTGCCCATCATCGCCGTGTCGTAACCCTGCTCTTTTAAATAACTGGCGATGGTTTTTTCATTACGGCCCAGCGCCACGTTTTTACCGCCCGAGGGGATCCAGGAGCGTATGCCGGTACGAAACGGCGTGCGTCCTGTTAATAAGCCCGCGCGCGAGGGGGAGCAGAGCGGCGCCGGAGCATAATATTCCGTAAAGCGCATCCCTTCCTGCGCCAGCCTGTCAATATTAGGCGTTTTCACGATGGGGTGACCATAAGCGCCCAGGTCGCCATAACCGAGGTCGTCCGCCATGATGATAATAACGTTAGGTTGTTTAGCCGGTTTGTCAGATAACGTGGCCGGAGAGGTTTGCGCCATCGCGCTGCTCGCCAGTAACAGGCTGACCAGGCTTGCCAGCATTCGCTTTTGCATGTTGATGTCCTTATTGTGGAAAAATCAAAACTCGTAACCCAGCATGTAGATCATCTGATCGCCAAAACCGTCGTAGCCCAATTTGTTTTTGAAATAGCGCCAGGTCACGCTGGCCTTAAGGTGCGGATAAAATTTCCAGGCCAGAGTCAGGCCGCCGTTAATGCCGTTCGCGCCGTGCTGCTGTTCGGCATAGGCGTCATTGCGATCGAACTCAAATTCATGCCAGTCAGACAAAACAAAAGATTGATCCCAGAGTTTGAAAAAATAAGCGGTGGTCCAGCCTGCCACGTAGCCATTGCGGCCGCTGGCGCTGCGGCCGCCGAGCCGCTGTGATTTATAATCTGAAGACTGGTTATGGAAAGCGATATAAGGTTTAAAGAACCCCCATTTGCCGCTCCAGCCCAGATAACCCAGCCCGTACATCATGTCGAGATCGTCTCCCCAGGTATTATCAAACTGGCCGTAAACTTTCCCCATCAGGCTATAGTCAGAATTGAACAGACGAATATGCGTTTGCGCCGATAAAACATAGTTCTGTCCGGCGATATTATGATTAAGGACGTTATTTTCGTAAAAGGAATAAAATTCGCCTTTATTAAAGATAGCGCCGAAATCGGCGGTTAATTTCCAGACTTCGCCCCGGTGTGTATTTTCAAAGCCGCTGTTCCAGTTCGCATATCCCGCATTCGCCGAGCCATAAGCATTTTTAAGCTCCAGATCCAGCGCCTGCGTTTGCGCGCTGAACAGTAAAGTCACTGCAGAGGTAATAAGCGAAAGAACGCCGGCGCGCTTGTACTGCGCGTTTGTCAAACTCATAGATAATTTCCTTATTATAGTGGTTCTGGCCGCGTTGATAATATAGAGCGGTTCTGGCTCCGTTTGTGATAATAATCACACGCTAAAAGGGGCGCCGACGTATAAGCGACAGAGTGACAAAAAGTGTGGATATTCCACTTCTATCTCATTGAGTTATTAAGAACAGTAAATATAAATCAGCGTTAAATTTTCACCGTGCGGGCATTTTATAGCCGCGAATGACGTTTATTTTGCCATCTTCGACGGTGCATTTTGCGGGGGGATTAACAGTTTGACTTATTGGGTGACGTAATATTTTTGCAGGTGCTTTTAAAAGCAATTTTTAATAAGCGTTGAGAGGAGAGGGAAAAATATTGATTCACTCATGTTGAAAATAAAAAGCTAACACCGGGGCCAGCTGGTCTGGTTTCTATGAAAAGACAACTATGCCGTATATATTCTTTATTAAGGATCGTATTATGACGCTACACAGCACCGCTTTGCCGCTTCCTCGCCCGCCCATTAATCAGGGCATTGATACCACTAACAGTATTGTGATGAAGCATAACGAAATTTATTCTTCGCTATTCACTGACATTAACGCGACCCATACTCAGAGTAATGCCATCCTCACCCTGAACCCCTACGGCACCGCGCCATTAAGCCTTTATATTGGCTTATGGTCAGAAAAGGCAGAAACGCTATATATTTCCGTGACTGACCAAAACGAGCGCGCGCCCGTGCTGACTTTTACGCAGCAGGTGGCGGTGGGAGCGAACCTCATTCCTGTCGCCGGTCTGCTGGCGGATAACGTTAATCTCATCACGCTGGTTTCTTCGGCTGGCCCCACCACATGGCGAGTGCTTACCGAACCGTTGCCGCCGACAGATGCGCAGGATCCCGCCGGGCATAACCTCTTTCCTCAGGTTACGCTGAAAGTCCCGGCGAGCGATCCCGCCACGCTTGCGCAGGGGCTGTATTTTATTTCGTGTTTTGATCGTAATAATATCGCACTCGATCACCAGGCGAATGTTCGCTGGTTTACGACCAAGGATATGCCGTCAAATAATTTGCTGCGCATCGCTAACGGTAATTTTTTATCTTCCGCTATCGCGCAGGATAACTATTTGCAAATGTATGAGTTCGATATGATGGGCCGCGTGCATACCATGTATGTGCTTGATAATGCGCTGCATCATTCATTATGGCAACGGTCTGACGGTTCGCTGGTGGGCGCGTCTGAATATGCCCCGGGCACGCGGCCGGATGGCGATACCACTATTGAAGATGGCGTGTCGATAATCGATCTGCGCACCGGTCTTGAAACACACTATTACGACATGACGAAAGTCCTCGATCGCACCCGTCCATGCCGTCCTTCTAACCCGCCTTCAGCGGACGGAAGCGTAGACTGGCTGCATGTGAATCAGTGCTATATCAATGAGACCAACAATATTCTGGTCACCTCAGGACGTAATCAAAGCGCCATCTTTGGCCTCGAAGTGGAAACCGGCCAACTGCGTTTTATTATGTCCACCCATGAGGCCTGGTCTGCGGATTATCAGCCTTACTTGCTGACGCCCGTCGATGCATCAGGGGCGCCGCTTTACGATTTCAGCCAGCCGGAAGAGATCAAAAAAGCGAATCTGGAATTCTGGAACTGGGGACAGCACAACGTGCTGGAGATCCCTAACGACACGCCTGGCATTATCGATATCTCCATTTTTAATAATGGCAACTATCTCTCAAGAGATGATGCACAGAGCATTGCGCCATGGAATAACCAAAGCCGGGTAGGGCATTACCGTATCGATTTAATAAAGATGACGGTTCAGAAGCTCAACGAATATTTTTCCGGTCCGGAAGGCTACAGCAGCTTATGCGGCGCGAAACAGCTGATGCCTAATGGCAACCTGGTCGTTTGTTACGGCGGGGCGACGTTCGACGCCACCGGTTTGACCTTAACCTGCGATCCGGGCTATAGCGATGTCGATTACCAGAGCTGGGATGGAAGCGCGGAAGGCAAGCTGCCTTTACGCGAGCTTACCGCGCAGGGCGAGGTTTTACTTGAGATAACCATCGGCTCGGGCCTTGCCAGACGCAGAGAGGACGATCCCTCAATGTACCGTTACAACATTACCTGTTTCCGCGCCTATAAATTGCCGCTGTTTGGCTAAAAATAAGAAAGGAATGCGTTTATAAAACAGAAAACGGGGCCGTCGGGCCCCGTTTTTCTCTGCGCCAGCCGTGTCGCATCCGGCGCATAGTGTGGCTTAACCTTTTGCCATACCAGCAAAAGGGCGCATTACACGTTTTTACGCTCGATAGTCTGTTCGCCCCAGAAGAGCGCGTCGGCGTCGGTTTTTTTGAAAGCCCGAATCAGCACTTCATCGCTGCCTTCTTCCCAGATTTTCTCGGCCATTTTTTCATCGTAATCCGCTACCTCAAAGATCGCCTCGGCGATTTCCGGGGAGGTATTACGCAGGCTGGCCCATTCTCCTACGTGGTGAGCTTTCGACTCTTGTGTTGGCATAGTTTCCTCCTGTGCTGAATCAGCTTTTCAGTTTTACGGTAACGCCGGCCACATATTCGCCCTGGTAGCGGGCGATGGCCAGCTCTTCCGGGCTTGGCTGACGCGAACCGTCGCCGCCTGCGATAGTCGTGGCGCCATAAGGCGTGCCGCCGCGCACCGCGGAAATATCAAACAGTTCCTGGGCCCCGTAACCGATGGGCACAATTACCATCCCATGATGTGCAAGCGTAGTCCATGTGGAGGTAATCGTCTGTTCCTGGCCGCCGCCGGTGCCGGTGGAGCTAAACACGCTGGCTACCTTCCCGTAGAGCGCGCCAGAAGCCCAAAGTCCGCCGGTCTGGTCAAAGAAGGTGCGCATCTGGCCGGACATATTGCCGAAACGGGTAGGCGTGCCGATGATAATGGCGTCGTAATCCGCCAGCTCCTGCGGCGTGGCTACCGGTGCGTTCTGCGCTTTCCCACCCGCTTTCGCGAACAGGTCTGGCGGCATGGTCTCCGGCACGCGCTTGATGGTCACTTCCACGCCTTCCACTTTTTCTGCGCCTTCCGCTACCGCATGCGCCATGGTCTCAATGTGTCCGTACATTGAGTAATAAAGCACCAGTACTTTAACCATTGACCTGACTCCTTAAGTTTTAAGGCTTTTTTTACGGGGAACCGTCAGCAGCGTTATCGCTGCGCTCTAGTAAAGATAAGCGCTGATGAGCGGAGTGCCAAGGTAGCAAACCAATTAATTGATTTTTAAGAAAATATAACGTTTGTTTGCTTTGTTATATTTAGAAACATGTCAAAATAATTACGTTTTGTTAATCATAAGAATGGCTTATAGATGGAAGCGGCAAAAATTCCGCCGTTTGGTCAATTTGATGTTGCAGAATATTACCGTTTCCCGACCAAACGCGACTGCTGCACTAAGCTTCAGATCACGCGGCAATGATAAAAGGTTTCGACCTGTTGCCGCCAGGTGAAAGGATCCTCTTTTACTGAATGCAGTATGATGTCTAATGATTTCACATATCTGGAGGTCAGAAATGGCAAACCATCGTGGTGGTTCAGGTAATTTCGCAGAAGATCGTGAAAGAGCATCAGAAGCAGGTCGTAAAGGTGGCCAGCACAGCGGCGGGAACTTCAAAAATGACCCGCAGCGCGCATCTGAAGCTGGGAAAAAAGGGGGCAAAAATAGTCATGGCGGTGGCCGCAGCAGCAACAGCTAATGACTATTCAAGCAATTAGCCGCGATATCTGACGATTAATGGTTGATAGCTGCCCCAACGCCGCCGGGTTCGCCCGGCGGCTGTTTTTTTATTCATCGTTTATTTCGGGAATGTCTGGCTCACGGTGGGTTCCTGCGGCGTGATATCCGCTGCGAGGACAGTCGGCGGGCGCCGGCTTAAAATCGCGTTAAGTAAAATCGCCCCGAACGTCGCCGTTCCAATGCCGCCAAGCGTAAAGTCGCCTACCTTCAGCGCAAAATCCCCGGCGCCCAGCACCAGCGTGACCGCCACCATAATCAAATTGCCGTTCTGGCTTAAATCCACGCGATGCTGCACCCAGATGCGCGCGCCCGCGACGGCAATCAACCCAAACACCACTATCGACGCGCCGCCAATCACCGGACCGGGAATGGTATGAATCAGCGCGCCGAATTTAGGCGAAAAGCCCAGCAGCATGGCGATGACGGAAGCGGCGACAAACACCAGCGTCGAGTAAACTTTTGTCACCGCCATCACGCCGATATTTTCCGCATAGGTGGTCACGCCGCTGCCGCCCACTGCGCCGGAAAGCATTGTCGCCAGCCCGTCGCCGACAAACGCCCGTCCAATGTACGGGTCCATATTCCGCCCGGTCATTCCCGCTACCGCTTTCAGGTGGCCGAGGTTTTCCGCCACCAGGATCACGGCAACGGGCGCGATAAGCATTACCGCCTGGCCGCTAAACGTGGGGGCGGTAAAGTGCGGAAGGCCAAACCACGCGGCCTGCGCGACCGGTGAAAAATCCACCGGTTTACCGAGTCCGAGACCGTTGGTCAGCACGGCGTAAAGGGCCCAGGCCAGAATCAGGCCGATTAAAATCAGCAGACGTTGCACCATGCCCCGGGTAAAAACCGCCACCAGACCAATACAGAGCACGGTCATCACCGCCATCCAGCTATCGAAACTGCTGGCGGAGACGCTTTTCACCGCGATGGGGGCGAGATTTAAGCCAATCGCCATCACCACGGCGCCGGTCACCACCGGCGGCATCAGCCGTTCAATCCAGCGGGTGCCCGATTTCATCACCACAAAACCAATCAGCGTATAAAGCAGGCCGCAGGCGATAACCCCGCCCAGCGCCACGCTGAGGTTGGGGTTCAGCCCCTGGCCGCTAAAGCCGGTCACGGCGATCACCACGCCGACAAACGCAGCGCTCGAACCAAGGTAGCTTGGCACGCGACCGCCGGTCACCAGAAAGAAAAGCAGCGTGCCGATGCCGGAAAGCAGGATGGCGAGGTTCGGGTCAAGCCCCATCAGCAGCGGCATCAGCACCGTGGCGCCGAACATCGCCACCGCATGCTGAACGCCCATGACCACCGTCTGACCGAGTGGGAGCGTTTCGTCCGGGGCCACCACTTCACCCGCTGTATGTTTACGCCATTGAGGAAACCAGGTGTGTGACATGTGAAACTCCTGCGCAGAAGAGGGCGGCTAACAGGCGGGCCGCATCAGTTGGTGGTAACCCCGGTCAAACCACACCAGGCCGTGGGTGTCGTCGTTACGTGCTATTTCCATCACTTCGCAAAACAGAATGTCGTGTGTGCCGACGCTGACGGTCTGGCTTATCCGGCAGTCAAAGGAGACCACGGCGCCTTCAAGCCGCGGGCAGCCGGTGACGCCATAGCGCCACTCGGCGGCGGTAAAGCGCTCCGCCATCGGCGTTTTGCCGCCGAAAAGGTTGGAGAGCGACTCGTGTCCGGCGGCGAGGGTATTAACGCAAAGCTGGCGGTTTTCGCTAAAGACAGGCCATACCGAGGCGGCGCGGTTCAGGCAGACCAGCAGCGTTGGAGGGCTGTCCGTTACGCTGCAAACGGCGGAGGCGGTAAAGCCCGCCATGCCCGCCGGACCATCGGTAGTAATGATGTTGACGGCGGCGCCGAGGCGCGCCATGGCATCGCGAAACTGTTGTTGGCTTGGCACCGACATGACGTTCTCCTATAAAAGCGCGCAGGCATCGTTGAAAGCGAGGCGCGGCAGGCGCGGGTAAACCCGGCTGGCATCGCCGTAGCCAATATTGATCAGCAGATTGCTTTTCCAGGTCATGCCTGCGAAAAACTCCGCGTCTACCTTATCGCGATCAAAGCCGGACATTGGCCCGCAGTCCAGCCCCAGCGCCCGGCAGGCCATTATCAGATAAGCCGCCTGCAGCGAGCTGTTGCGAAATGCCGTCTCTTCGGCAAGCGCCGTGCTTGAGGTAAACCACGAGCGGGCGTCGCCATGGGGGAAAAGCTCAGGCAGTTTGTCGTAAAACTGCGTATCCCAGGCAACCACAACGGTGACCGGAGCAGACAGCGTTTTCTCAAGGTTGCCGGAAGAGAGCGCGGGCTTAAGCCGGGCCTTGCCTTCCGGGGTGCGGATAAACAGAAACCGCCCCGGCGAGCAGTTCGCGGAGGTGGGCGCCATCCGCGCCAGCGCATAAATCTCCTGCAATTGTTCGTCGCTGACCCGCCTCTCCAGCCAGGCGTTATGGGTACGCGCCTGGGTAAACAGGGTATCCAGCGCGCTCAGGTTTACGGCTTCACTCATACAGTTTCCTTAGCGACAGGCGGCATCGTCAGGGTCGCCGCCAGAAAGGTTTTTACCAGCTCGTTAAACGCGCCGCTGGCGGTGACGTTGCAGGCGTGTGCTCCCCAGGGCAGCACCTCCAGGCGGCTGTCGGGCAGTGCGTCATGGAGCGCCGCCGAGCAGTTCCAGGGCACCAGCAGGTCATCGCGGGCGCAGATAAGCAGCACGGGCTGGGCAATCGCCTGCGCCGTCTGGCTGAAGTCGGCGGCTTTCAGCGCCGCCAGCCTGCGTTGCAGGTTTTCCGCGCCCTGAAAATGGGCGTTATGCAGCGCTTCTTCCGCTTCCAGGCGCGGCTGGTTGGCCGCCATCCAGTCAGCCGGGTAGAGAAACAGCGGCTGCGCCTCAAGGTACGCCGCCGCGCCGCACTCCCGTAAAAGCCGTTCACGCACCGCAAAACAGCGGCGGGTATGCGGATTAAGACGCAGCCAGCCGTTGATGATGACAAGCGTCGCGACGGCCTGCGGATAATCCAGGGCGAGCTGCATGCCAATATGCCCGCCAAGCGCATGGCCCATGACCCCAAAGCGGGTAATGCCATGGGCGAGCAGCGCGTCATGCAGCTCGCGCGCCATATCCGCCATGCTGTAGCCTTCCGGCAGTGTTGCCGGGTTATTGCCGGTGCCGCGCTGATCGTACAGCACCAGCTGATAGTGCGGCTCAAGCGCGGCGCGCTGGGGCAGCCAGTAGCCGCCCGCGCCGCCCAGCCCCGCTATCAGAACCAGCACCGGCGCGCCGGGGTAAGGCGCCGGGGTAAGGGTCAGGTTCATGGCTTACCCCTGCTTACCGATGTGCGCTACCGTCGCTATCTCCACCAGCGCGTCGGGTTTCACCAGCCCGCACTGAATGCAGAAGCGCGCAGGCTTATCGCCCGGGAAAAACTCGGCGTAAACCTCGTTAATCGCGGCGTAGTTTTTCCAGTCGGTAATAAAGATCGAGTTGAATGTCACGTCCTCCATCGTCCCGCCCGCGGTTTCGATAACGCTCCGTATCGTCTCCAGCACGTGACGGGTTTGCGCCTTTGGGTCGCCGGGATAAACCACGTTATTGAGCTTGTCGAACGGCAGCGTGCCGGAGACATAAACCACGCCGTCAGCCAGCGTGCCTGGCACAAAAGGGGCAATGGGCGTTGTCGTGCCCGGCGGAATAATGACCTGTTTTGGCATGATGGCTCCTTATGCGATACGGGCGAGGGCAGCGGGGACGAGCGCGTCGCAGAAGGTAGCGACGTCGCTGACCCAGCCAAAAAACGTTTCAATGTTGAACAGCGCCGCCTGCTGGGCGAACGCCGGGCCCGCCTGGTGGGTGGCGTCGCTCAGCACCACGCCGAAGTACTCCAGGAAAAAGCCGTCGCGCAGCGTCGATTCAACGCACACGTTGGTGGCGATGCCGGTAAACACCAGGTGGCGGATCCCCCGGCTGCGCAGGATGCTGTCGAGCGGTGTGTTGAAAAAGCCGCTGTAGCGCGGTTTCGGCAGCACGATGTCGCCCGGCTGCGGCTTCAGCTCGTCCACGAGTTCATAATCCCAGCCGCCTTTTGCGAGCAGCTTGCCCTGCAGTTCCGGGCGGCTGCGCATCGTTTTCAGCGCGTTAGACTTGTGCCAGTTGGGCGAGCCGGGGCCGCCTGCTTCTACATAGTCGCTGTCCCAGCCGTTCTGGAACCAGATGATGGTCATGCCCGCCTTGCGCGCAGCGGCCACTGCGACATTGATTTTTTCGATAACCGGTTGCGTGGCGGAAACGTCAAACCCGGCGAGATCCAGATAACCGCCCTGGCTTGCGTAGGCGTTTTGCATATCCACCACAATCAGCGCGCTCTGTTCCGGCGTGAATTCGATAGCTTCCGGGCGAGCTTTCAGCGTCAGGCTTTTCATTACGCCACCTCCCTGGTGATTTGCGGAATATGGGCGCGGCATTGCATCAGCGGCTGGATGCGTTCGCCGAAGGTCTCCACGCCGGTCAGGAAATCATCAAACGTCAGCAGCACGCCTTGCGCGCCCGGCACCGTCGCCACTTCATCCAGCAGCCGCGCTACGGTTGCGTAAGAGCCCACCAGCGTGCCCATGTTGATATTGACGGCCGACGTCGGGTCCGCCATCTGGCGCACGTTGGTATCGGCGCCGGAGCGGGTATCTTTCTGGCTCTGCTCGGTAAGCCACGCCAGCGCCTCTTCATCCGCGCCCGCTTTGTAATGCTCCCATTTGGCGCGCGCCGCGTCGTCGGTTTCGTCGGCTATCACCATAAACAGCACGTAAGAGCCGACCTCGCGCCCGGCTTTTTCCGCCGCCGCTTTCATACGCGCCGCCGTTGGCGCGAACGCGGTGGGGGTGTTAACCCCTTTGCCGAAGCAAAAGTTGTAATCGGCGTGCGCAGCGGAAAACGCCATGCCCGCATCGCTCTGACCGGCGCAAATCACCTTCATCGGTTTTTGCGGCTGCGGGCTGACGCGGCAGTCGTTCATGGTGAAAAAATCGCCTTTGAAATCGCTTTTGCCCGTGCCCCACAGGTCGCGAAGCACCTGCACATATTCGGTGAGGTAGTCGTAGCGGCGGGAGAAGTAGTCATCCCCCGGCCAGAGGCCCATTTGCTCATACTCTGGTTTTTGCCAGCCGGTGACGAGGTTCACGCCGAAGCGCCCGCCGGAGATAGAGTCGATAGTCGAGGCCATGCGGGCCACGATGGCGGGCGGCAGGGTAAGGGTGGCGGCGGTGGCGTAAATCTCAATGCGCGAGGTGACCGCCGCAAGCCCGGCCATCAGGGTGAAGGACTCCAGGTTATGATCCCAGAACTCGGTTTTGCCGCCAAAGCCGCGCAGCTTAATCATCGACAAGGCGAAATCGAAATGGTACTGCTCCGCTTTTTGCACAATCGCCTTGTTTAACTCAAACGTCGGCATGTACTGGGGAGCGTGGGTGGAAATCAGCCAGCCGTTGTTGCCGATAGGAACAAACACACCAATTTTCATCGCGAACCTCATCAAAGTCGGAAAGGGATCTCGCGCGGCGCTGCGTCCTGCATTTTCCGTTAAGCCTCGCTCGAAAGAGGTAGTGCAAGGGGTATGCCAGCTTTAAAAGCTTCATTGTTATCAATACGTTGCTCATTTGTTGAAAATTTAACCGTAAAAAAGTGGACTAAACGGTCAAAAAGGCTGCACAGAAAACAGGCAGCGCTGCGCGATGAGGGTGCAGGCGGCGGGGGGCTTTTGCTATGCTTGAGGCAAAACGCAAAGGAGAGAGCGCATGGCGCAAGGCGCGGTTAAAGAGGTGGGCAGGCGCTCAAAAGCGGTAGCGGCGAAAAAGCAGGCGATTCTGGCCGCAGGGCTCGACTATTTCTCACGGTTCGGCATTCATGGCACCAGCCTTGAGCAGGTGGCTGAAAAAGCGGACGTTTCTAAAACCAATCTTCTCTATTACTACCCGTCGAAAGAGGCGCTCTACGTCGCGGTGCTTAAACAGATCCTGGATATCTGGCTGGCGCCGCTGAAGGCGTTTCGCGCCGACCTGCAACCGCTGGCGGCGATAGGCGAGTACATTCGCCTTAAGCTTGAAGTCTCCCGCGATCACCCGCAGGCCTCGAAGCTCTTTTGCCTGGAAATGCTGCAGGGCGCGCCGCTTTTAATGGCGGAGCTTTCCGGCGACCTGAAAAGCCTGGTGGATGAGAAATCGGCGATTATCGCAGGCTGGGTGGCGAGCGGCAAAATCGGCCCGGTGGACCCGCATCATCTGATCTTTATGATCTGGGCCAGCACGCAGCACTACGCCGATTTCGCCACCCAGGTGGAAGCGGTGACGGGAAAGACGTTGCAGGATGAGGCCTTCTTTCGCCAGACCGTGGAAAACGTACAGCGAATGGTGATAGAAGGCATCCGTCCGCGTTAAGGGGCTGGCGGCAGCGGGCAACTCACGTCGCCTTCTTCGCACTGGGTTAACGACTCGAGAAACGCGGCGCGCTCGCGGGTTTTATCCGCCAGGCACTGGCTCTCTATCATCGGCTGCACGTTGCCGCCGTTGGCGCCCGAGCTGACAAAGGCGCAGTCGGCGTCGCGCACGTTAAGCCAGGCGCTCTGCGCTTTTTTCAGCAAGTCGCGCTGCGCAACGCTTGCGCGGTCCATCACTTTCTTATAGCTGGCGTTCATGGCGGTATCCGCTTGCTGGTAGTCCGCGGCGGCGCAAACGTTGAGATCCGTCTGGGTGGTCGCCTTTTCGCAATTGTCGGCAAGCGCTGGGGCGCTCAGCAAGGCAAGCAGGTAGAGCGGGAGTCGTTTCATGGGGTCTCTCCATAAAAAAAGGCTCCTGAAACAGGAGCCTTGCTAGCGTAGCCAGTTCTTAGCCGATTGTCATCAGGCTGGCGTTGCCGCCCGCCGCCGCGGTGTTGACGCTAAGCGAGCGTTCCACCCACAGCCGCTCCAGCAGCAGGTTAGTTTCCCCGCGCTCGAAGCCCTGCACCGACACAATCGCCCCCTCGCGGCCCGCTACCTGTTCGCACAGCGTACGCAGCTGGTCGGAATCGCCATGGTAGATAACCGCGTCGAAACGCTGGCCCATCAGCTGGTCCGGCTTCGCAAAGTCGATAACCTGCTGCACCGCGCCGGGCAGCTGTTTCGCGAGTTCGCGATGCAGCTTGTCGTCCGGCCACAGCGCGCGGCTGCCTGCGCTGGTCGCCGCTGCCAGCTGGACAAGCGCGTCCTGCTCGTTATCCGCCACGCACAGCACGCGCTCGCGCGGCAGCAGCGTCCAGGTGTTGCGCTCGCCTGTCGGCCCCGGCAGTACGCGCTGCGCGCCGGTCTGCGAAAGCTCGGCGTATTTCTCGCACAGCGCTTTAAAGTCCGGGCGTCCCGCCGCCCACTGGGTGAGCGCCTGATGCGGCTGCGTCAGCGCGTTTTTAAGCTGCGTGTCTACCGGATATACCGCATCCTGACGGTTGAAGGTGGTCAGCGCCGCGTGCGGCGGACGGTTCGCCAGCAGGCGGTAGAGGTAAAGCGGACCGCCCGCTTTCGGGCCGGTGCCGGAAAGCCCCTCGCCGCCAAACGGCTGCACGCCCACCACCGCGCCAACCATATTGCGGTTAACGTAGAGGTTGCCGACTTTCGCCGCGCCCGTTACCTGGGCGATAGTTTCATCAATGCGGGTATGCACGCCGAGCGTCAGGCCGTAACCTGCGCGGTTGATCTGCTCAATCAGCCCGTCGAGATTGTTGCGGCTGTAGCGCACCACGTGCAGCACCGGGCCGAAAATCTCTTTTTGCAGCTCGTCAAAGCTTTCCAGTTCGATAAGCGTCGGCATAACAAACGTGCCGGCCTGCCATTCGCGCGCATCAACGCTGTTTTCACGCACCGCCTGGAAGACGTTGCGGCCTTTGGCGCGCATCGCCTGAATATGGCGGTCGATATTGGCTTTCGCTTCAGCGTCGATAACCGGGCCGACGTCGGTGGAGAGGCGGCCTGGGTTGCCCATGCGGCACTCCGCCATGGCGCCTTTGAGCATCGTCAGCGTGTGATCGGCAATATCTTCCTGCAGACAGAGCACGCGCAGGGCGGAGCAGCGCTGGCCAGCGCTGTCGAACGCGGAAGCGACCACATCCACCACCACCTGTTCGGTCAGGGCGGAGGAGTCGACAATCATCGCGTTCAGCCCGCCGGTTTCCGCAATCAGCGGCGTCGGACGGCCCTGCGGGTCAAGGCGGGTGGCGATGTTGCGTTGCAGAAGGGTTGCCACTTCCGTTGAGCCGGTAAACATCACGGCGCGTACGCGCTCATCGCCAGTCAGCTTCGCACCGACCGTTTCGCCGCGCCCAGGCAGCAGTTGCAGCACGCCCGCCGGTACGCCCGCTTCCAGCAAGATATTCACGCCCTGAGCGGCAATCAGCGGCGTTTGCTCCGCCGGTTTCGCCAGCACGCTGTTGCCAGCGGCGAGGGCGGCGGCAATCTGGCCGGTAAAGATAGCGAGCGGGAAGTTCCATGGGCTGATGCAGACCACCGGGCCGAGCGGGCGATGGGTTTCGTTATCGAAATCGTCGCGCACCTGGCCTGCGTAGTAATAGAGGAAATCCACCGCCTCGCGCACTTCCGCGATGGCGTTGCTGAAGGTTTTGCCCGCTTCGCGCACCAGGATGCCGATAAGCGTCTGCATCTGGTCTTCCATCAGCACGGCGGCGCGCTCAAGAATGGCGGCGCGCTCCTGCGGCGGGGTGGCGAACCAGATTGGCGCGCTGTTCACGGCGTTGTCCAGCGCCTGCGAGACTTCCGCGTCGGTGGCTTCACGCACGTAGCCGACGATATCTTTCGGCTCCGCCGGGTTAATTACCGGCGTCAGCTCGCCTGCTTCCACCGCGGTTTCCAGTACCGGCAGCGCCTGCCATTTGTGCGCGGCGCTGTTAAGCAGCGCGGAGGAGAGCGAAGCCAGACGGTGTTCGTTTGAGAGATCAAGCCCCGTCGAGTTAATGCGGCCTTCGCCATAGAGATTGTGCGGCAGCGGGATTTTCGGGTGCGGCAGGCCCGCTTTCCCTTCCTGCGCCGCCAGTTTTTCCACCGCGGCGACCGGGTCCGCCACCAGCTCATCCAGCGGCAGCGTGGTATCGGCGATGCGGTTGACGAACGAAGTGTTGGCGCCGTTTTCCAGCAGACGACGCACCAGATAGGCGAGCAGGGTTTCATGCGTGCCTACCGGAGCATAAATACGGCACGGCCGGTTCAGCTTGCCGTCCGCCACTTTCCCCACCACCTGCTCGTAGAGCGGCTCGCCCATGCCGTGCAGGCACTGGAATTCATACTGGCCGGGGTAGTAGTTCTGGCCCGCCAGGTTATAAATCGCCGCCAGCGTATGGGCATTATGGGTCGCGAACTGCGGATAAATAAGGTTCGGCACCGCCAGCAGCTTTTTCGCGCAGGCGAGGTAGGAGATATCGGTGTAAACCTTGCGGGTGTAAACCGGGTAGCCTTCAAGGCCTTCCATCTGGGCGCGTTTGATTTCGCTGTCCCAGTAAGCGCCTTTCACCAGACGGATCATCAGGCGACGGCGGCTGCGGGTAGCGAGATCGATTAAGTAATCAATTACAAACGGGCAGCGCTTCTGGTACGCCTGAATAACGAACCCGATGCCGTTCCAGCCCGCCAGCTCCGGCTCGAAGCAGAGTTTTTCCAGCAGGTCGAGGGAGATCTCCAGGCGGTCCGCCTCTTCGGCGTCGATGTTAATGCCGATGTCATACTGGCGCGCCAGCAGGGTGAGCGACTTCAGGCGCGGGTAAAGTTCTTCCATGACGCGGTCATACTGCGCGCGGCTGTAGCGCGGGTGCAGCGCCGAAAGCTTAATGGAGATGCCTGGGCCTTCATAAATGCCGCGGCCGTTAGAGGCTTTACCGATGGCGTGGATCGCCTGCTGGTAAGAGACCATGTAAGCCTGCGCATCGGCGGCGGTCAGCGCCGCTTCGCCGAGCATATCGTAAGAGTAGCGGAACCCTTTTTCTTCGAGCTTGCGGGCGTTGGCCAGCGCCTCGGCGATGGTTTCGCCGGTCACGAACTGCTCGCCCATCAGGCGCATCGCCATGTCCACGCCTTTGCGGATAAGCGGCTCGCCGCTCTTGCCGATGATGCGGTTGAGTGAGCGCGACAGGCTGGCTTCGTTATGGGTGGAGACCAGACGACCCGTAAAGAGCAGCCCCCAGGTGGCGGCGTTAACAAACAGCGAAGGGCTGCGGCCAATGTGAGACTGCCAGTTGCCGTTGCTGATTTTGTCGCGGATCAGCGCGTCGCGGGTCGCTTTATCAGGAATACGCAGCAGCGCCTCGGCAAGGCACATCAGCGCCACCCCTTCCTGAGAAGAGAGCGAGAACTCCTGCAACAGGCTCTGCACCATGCCCGCACGCCCGGAAGCGGTCTTCTGGTTGCGCAGCTTCTCTGCAAGCTTATAAGCGAGTTGATGCGTCTGCTCCGCCACCGGCGCAGGCAGGCGCGCTTGTTCAAGCAGCATTGGCACGGCGTCCGTTTCCGCACGGCGGTAAGCGCTGGTGATGGCGGCGCGGTTGACCGACTGCGGCAGGATCTGCTCGGCGAATTCCAGGAAGGGCTGATGCGTCTCTTCCGGTTGGACGATGTTTTCTTCGCTCTCATTGGCCGCCCCCGCCAGCAGGGCAGGCAGCTCCGGCAGCGTATCGTCGCTTTCGAGTCGTTCAAGATAATTGAAAATAGCCTGCTTAATCAGCCAGTGCGGCGTGCGGTCTATTTTGGTTGCGGCGGCTTTGATGCGCTCACGGGTGGCATCATCCAGCTTGACCCCCATGGTAGTGGTGCCCATGCCTTTAGCTCCTGTTTTCTTCGCGTTTTTCTCTGCGGTTAACGTTATCCGGCACTATCCATCATGTTGCAACTTTGTGCAACCATGTTAAATGTGACTTCGCCAGCAAGCTCAAAAATGAATGAAATGTTAAATATGAAATTGCTATGACCGCTCAGACGTCACCCCGCTATAAGCTGATATTCCGGGCCTGGTTAACATTTTTTCGTGGTGCAACCGATAAAAGCGTGAGCGAGTGCAACCTCCTGCAAAATGGCATTTTTAGCAGAGATGTAATTGTTGTAAATGGTGTGTTAAATCGATTGTGAATGAAAACCGCTTCCGGCAGGATACTGCCGCGAAACGAAAACGACGATAACAGCACCGCTGCGTTCCGGCGGTGACAAGCCGAAACTGGCCAGATTAGACGGAGAAGTGAGATGACAGCGAGTACACCTATGCTGGTGACTTTCCTTGTTTATATCTTTGGGATGATATTAATAGGGTTTATTGCGTGGCGTTCGACCAAAAACTTTGACGATTACATCCTTGGCGGGCGCAGCCTTGGCAGCGTGGTGACGGCGCTGTCGGCAGGGGCGTCTGATATGTCCGGCTGGCTGTTGATGGGCCTGCCTGGCGCCATTTTCCTCTCCGGGATTTCAGAAAGCTGGATTGCCATCGGCCTGACGCTGGGCGCCTGGATCAACTGGAAGCTGGTGGCGGGGCGGTTGCGCGTGCACACCGAGGCGAACAATAACGCGCTAACGTTACCGGATTATTTCACTGGCCGTTTCGAAGATAAAAGCCGCGTGCTGCGCATCATCTCCGCGCTGGTTATCCTGCTGTTCTTCACCATCTACTGCGCCTCCGGCATCGTGGCAGGTGCGCGCCTGTTTGAAAGCACCTTCGGCATGAGCTATGAAACCGCGCTGTGGGCAGGCGCTGCGGCGACCATTCTCTATACCTTTATCGGCGGCTTCCTCGCGGTAAGCTGGACCGACACGGTGCAGGCGAGCCTGATGATTTTCGCTCTGATCCTGACTCCGGTGTTTGTTATCCTCGCCGTCGGCGGCCTGGACGACTCGCTGATGGTTATCAAGCAGAAGAGCATCGAAAACGTCGATATGCTTAAGGGCTTAAACCTGGTGGCGATTATCTCGCTGATGGGCTGGGGGCTTGGCTACTTCGGCCAGCCGCACATTCTGGCGCGCTTTATGGCGGCGGACTCTCATCACACCATTGTTAACGCGCGTCGCATCTCCATGACCTGGATGATCCTCTGCCTTGCAGGCGCCGTAGCGGTGGGCTTCTTCGGCATCGCCTACTTTAACAACCACCCGGAGCAGGCGGCGGCGGTGAACCAGAACGGCGAGCGCGTCTTTATCGAGCTGGCGCAAATTCTCTTTAACCCATGGATCGCCGGTATTCTGCTCTCCGCTATCCTCGCGGCGGTGATGTCCACTCTGAGCTGCCAGCTGCTGGTCTGCTCAAGCGCGATTACCGAAGATCTCTACAAAGCCTTCCTGCGTAAAAACGCGACGCAAAAAGAGCTGGTATGGGTGGGGCGCCTGATGGTGCTGGTGGTGGCGCTGGTCGCCATTGCGCTGGCGGCGAACCCGGAAAACCGCGTGCTTGGGCTGGTGAGCTACGCCTGGGCGGGCTTCGGCGCCGCATTCGGTCCGGTAGTGCTGTTCTCGGTCATGTGGTCGCGCATGACCCGCAACGGCGCGCTGGCCGGCATGATTATCGGCGCGGTGACCGTTATCGTCTGGAAGCAGTTCGCCTGGCTGAACCTGTATGAAATCATTCCGGGCTTTGTTTTCGCAAGCCTTGGCATCGTGGTCTTTAGTCTGCTGGACAAAGCGCCGTCCGCCACAATGCAGTCCCGCTTTGAAAAAGCGGACGCGGAGTACCACACCGCGCCGCCTTCTAAACTGCAGGCTGATTAAGCCTTCGCATGCAAACCCGCCGAAAGGCGGGTTTTTTCTTTGTAATCAAAAAAATAGTCTAAGGCATCCCTTGCCTGGCGCGGCAAAGTGTTATTTCATCCCGTTTTCCACCCATCACTAAAAGGCAGGGAAAAAGATGACTGGCAAAGCGTTGTTGGGCCTTACGCTTGCGGCGTTGCTGACAGGCTGCACGGCGCATTCAGGCGTAGCGGAGCCGGAGCAGGCGTGCGCGGCGCAAAATCGCATGATACAGACCACGCTCTATTTTGGCCTCAGCCGGCCCGCTGGCCCGGCTATCACCAGCAAGGAGTGGCAGGGTTTTGTCGATACCGACGTCACTCCGCGCTTTCGCGATGGCCTGACGGTGTTTGACGCGCGCGGCCAGTGGCTGGGCAGCGATGGCAACGTGGCGCGCGAGCCGAGCAAGGCGCTGGTGCTCATTCATGACCGCAACGACACAAGCGAGCGGGAGATAGAAGCCCTGCGCGCGATATATAAAACCCGTTTTGCGCAGGAGTCCGTTATGCGGGTGGATCAGAACGTCTGCGTTCAGTTTTGAGATAAAGGCGGGGAGAGCCCGCCTTTTTGCTTATAGCACCAGACCTGCGAACGCGGCGGAAAGCAGGCTGACCAGCGTTGCGCCATACACCAGGCGCAAGCCAAAGCGCGAAACCACGTTGCCCTGCGGCTCGTTTAGCCCTTTTATGGCGCCAGCGACGATGCCGATAGAGGCAAAATTGGCAAACGACACCAGAAACACCGAGAGAATGCCAAGACCGCGCGCCGACAGGGTGGCGGCGATTTTTTGCAGTTCAATCATGGCGACAAACTCATTCGCCACAAGCTTGGTGGCCATAATGCCGCCCGCCTTCAGGGCGTCTGCCGCCGGAATGCCAACGAGCCAGGCTAACGGGTAGAACACATAGCCAAGCAGTTGCTGGAAGCTCTGGCCGAACAGCGCCAGGAACAGCGCGTTCACGGCGCTGATAATGGCGATAAAACCAATCAGCATCGCCAGAATAATCATCGCCACCTTAAAGCCCGCCAGAATGTACTCGCCGAGCATTTCAAAAAAGCTCTGGGATTCATGCAGCTTCTCAAGTCTCACTTCCGGTTCATCGTGCGGGCGCGCCGGATTGATGACGGAAAGAATAATAAACGTGCTAAAGAGGTTAAGCACCAATGCCGCGACCACATATTTCGCCTCGATCATCGTCATGTAGGCGCCAACGATAGAGAGCGAAACGGTCGACATGGCTGTCGCCGCCATCGTAAACAGACGGCGTGAAGAGAGATCCGCCAGTACGCCTTTATAAGCGATAAAGTTTTCCGACTGGCCGAGCACCAGCGAACTCACCGCATTGAACGATTCCAGCTTGCCCATGCCGTTGATTTTTGAAAGCAAGGTGCCGATAACGCGAATGAACACCGGCAGGATGCGCCAGTGTTGCAAAATGCCAATCAGCGCCGAGATAAAGACGATAGGGCAGAGCACGCCAAGAAACACAAAGGCGAGGCCTTTCTGGCTCATGCCGCCAAAGACGAAATCGGTGCCTTCAGCTGCAAAATGCAGCAGGGAAGAGAAGCCGCCCGCGACGCTTTGGATAAGCCATAGCCCCGCTTGTGCATGCAAAAAGAACCAGGCGAATGCCGCTTCGATAAGCATAAGCTGAAGAATATAACGAACGCGGATGTTTTTACGGTCAAAGCTTGTAAGCCAGGCAAGCGCCAGGATAGCCGCCGCGGCGAAAATAAAGTGCAGTAGAGTTGTCATGATTACGCAGGTGATTGAAAGAAAAATAGTTAGCCACAGATAAAACGGCCGGTAAACAGCGCGCTAAGCATAATTTCCCGCATCGTTATCTGGCAAACGGAATAAGAGGGGGCGAAAGATAGAGCCATATTCAGGAGGGTAAATTCGCGCTGGCGGCACAGGGTTTGTACCGGGTTAAACCCTTCTGACAGCCGTATGGTTAAGCAGAGTGATTACTCAACTTCGCAACTTTTACACTTCGTCATAATTCCCGGCACATTTTTCTTGTATTTCTTCTTTTGCTAATGATAATCACTTTCACTCACATTTACCTTTCTTTGCAACAGTTGACCTGATTTCACACTTAAGGGTGCCGGGATGTTTGTTCCATTTCTAATTATGCTGCGCGAAGGGCTGGAAGCTGCGCTCATTGTCAGCCTCATCGCCAGTTACCTGAAGCGCACGCAGCGCGGGCAATGGCTTGGCGTTATGTGGACAGGCGTGTTTCTTGCCGCCGCGCTCTGCCTTGGGCTGGGTATTTTCATCAACGAAACCACTGGCGAGTTCCCGCAAAAAGAGCAGGAGCTGTTTGAAGGCATCGTGGCGGTGATTGCGGTACTGATCCTCACGTATATGGTTTTCTGGATGCGCAAAGTGGCGCGCAACGTAAAAGGGGAGCTGGAGCAGGCGGTAGACAAGGCGCTCAAGCGCGGCGGCAACCAAAGCTGGGCGCTGATCCTGATGGTCTTTTTCGCCGTCGCGCGCGAAGGGCTGGAGTCGGTCTTTTTTCTGCTGGCGGCCTTTGGCCAGGATCTCGGCGTCTGGCCGCCGCTTGGCGCCATGTTGGGGCTGGCAACGGCAGTGGTGCTGGGTTTTCTGCTTTACTGGGGCGGCATCCGGCTCAATCTTGGCGCCTTTTTCAGATGGACGAGTCTCTTCATTCTGCTGGTGGCGGCGGGTCTGGCGGCGGGCGCCATTCGCGCGTTTCACGAGGCGGGGCTGTGGAACCGCTTTCAGGAGGTGGCTTTCGACTTAAGCCAGGTGCTGAGCACCCATTCGCTCTTCGGCACGCTGCTGGAGTCGGTATTCGGCTACCAGGAAGCGCCAACGGTGAGCGAAGTGGCGGTCTGGCTGATTTACCTGCTGCCCGCACTGGCTATTTTCTTTATGCCGACCCGCGTGGTGGCGCAGCCTTCCGGCAGCGCAAACTGATTATAACAGGCGCGCCGCGCCTTTTTAGTTACAACATACTTTTATAGGGAATGGTCATGACGAGACACTTTCGCCGCAGTGCGCTGCAGTTAACAACGCTTGCGCTCTTATCTTCCGCCTTTGCCGCCAACGCGGCTGATGTTCCACAGGTTAAGGTTACGGTAAACGACAAGCAGTGCGAGCCGATGACGCTTACCGTCAACGCGGGCAAAACCCAGTTCCTGATCCTCAACCACAGCCAGAAAGCGCTGGAGTGGGAGATCCTCAAAGGGGTGATGGTCGTGGAAGAGCGCGAGAACATTGCGCCAGGCTTCAGCCAGAAAATGACGGCGAACCTGGAGCCAGGCGAATACGACATGACCTGCGGCCTGCTGAGCAACCCCAAAGGCAAGCTCATCGTGAAAGCGGCGGGCGGGGCGCAGCCGGCGGCGAAAAGCGATTTGATGTCGCTTGAAGGCGCCATCACCCAGTATAAAGCGTATGTGACCGCCGAAACCGCCGCGCTGGTGGAAGGCACCAAAGCTTTTACCGACGCGGTGAAAGCGGGCGACATCGAAAAGGCGAAATCGCTTTACGCCCCGACGCGCCAGCATTACGAGCGCATTGAGCCCATCGCCGAGCTTTTCTCTGACCTTGACGGCAGCATCGACGCCCGTGAGGACGATTATGAGCAGAAAGCGGCAGACCCGAAATTCACCGGTTTCCACCGTCTGGAGAAAGCGTTGTTTGGCGATAACAGCGTGAAGGGAATGGATACCTACGCCGACCAGCTTTACCGCGACGTTCAGGATCTGCAAAAACGCATCAGCGAGCTCGCTTTCCCACCGGGTAAAGTCGTAGGCGGCGCGGCCGGGCTGATTGAAGAAGTGGCGGCGAGCAAAATCAGCGGCGAAGAAGATCGTTACAGCCACACCGATCTGTGGGACTTCCAGGCGAATGTGGAAGGTTCGCAGAAAATTGTCGAGCTGCTGCGTCCGCAGTTGCAAAAAGACAACGCGGAACTGCTGGCGAAAGTGGACGCCAACTTTAAAAAGGTCAATACCATCCTTACGAAGTACCGCACCAAAGAAGGGTTTGAAACTTACGACAAGCTGACCGACGCCGATCGTAACGCGCTGAAAGGGCCGGTGACGGCGCTGGCTGAAGACCTCTCTCTGCTGCGTGGCGTGCTCGGTCTGGACTAAAGCATGAACGAAGCGACAAAACACCCGAACGCGCCAGAGCCGGCGCGTCGTCGACTGTTGAAAGGGCTCGGACTGCTTGGCGGGGCGCTGGCCGTTACGGGCGGCTGCCCGGTGGCACACGGCGCTAAGCCTTCAGCGCCGCCGGGCACGCTCTCGCCGGATGGCCGTCAGGAAAAGCAGCCTTTTTACGGCCCGCATCAGGCGGGCATCGTCACGCCGCAGCAAGCCGCCATGATGCTGGTGGCTTTCGATGTGCTGGCCGCGGATAAGGCCGATCTGGAGCGCCTGTTTCGTCTGCTGACGAAGCGTATCGCTTTCTTAACCGAAGGCGGTCCGGCGCCGCAAACGCCCAACCCGCGTATGCCGCCCATGGATTCCGGTATTCTTGGTGATGTTATCGCGCCGGATAACCTGACGATTACCGTTTCAGTCGGTCACTCTCTGTTTGACGAACGCTTCGGGCTGGCGGCGCAGATGCCGAAAAAGCTGCAAAAGATGACGCGTTTTCCGAACGATTCGCTGGACGCGGCGCTGTGCCACGGCGATCTGCTGCTGCAAATTTGCGCCAACACGCAGGATACGGTTATTCACGCGCTGCGCGATATTATCAAGCACACGCCGGATCTCCTGAGCGTGCGCTGGAAGCGGGAAGGGTTTATCTCCGATCACGCGGCGCGCAGCCGGGGTAAAGAAACGCCAATTAATCTGCTCGGCTTCAAGGATGGCACGGCCAATCCGGATACGCAGAATGCCAGACTGATAGAGAGCATCCTATGGGTGACGCCGGAACAGGGCGAACCCGCCTGGGCGACAGGCGGCAGCTATCAGGCGGTGCGCATCATTCAGTTTCATGTCGAGTTCTGGGACCGCACGCCGCTTAAGGAGCAGCAAACCATCTTTGGGCGCGAAAAGCACAGCGGCGCGCCGCTTGGCATGCAGCATGAGCACGACGTGCCGGACTACGCGAGCGACCCGGACGGCGAGGTTATCGCGCTGGATAGCCATATCAGGCTGGCTAACCCGCGTACGCCGGAAACCCAGTCCAGCCTGATGCTGCGCCGGGGCTACAGCTACTCGCTCGGCGTCACCAATTCCGGTCAGCTTGATATGGGGCTGCTGTTTGTCTGCTATCAGCATGACCTGGAAAAAGGCTTTTTAAGCGTCCAGAAACGGCTGAACGGCGAAGCGCTGGAAGAGTATGTGAAACCCATCGGCGGCGGTTATTTCTTTGCCCTTCCGGGCGTGAGCGATAACGCGCATTATCTTGCCGAAGGGCTGCTGCAGGCCTGACCTTTCTCCCCGCCGTGTCAGGCGGGGACACCTTCTTACATCTTCTGTTTCATTTGTTAACACTTTACTGGCGCAGCCGGGATAAGAATTTTACTATGACTATAGTATTGATACTTTTCTGTAATATTTCTGTGTCATAAAAAATGCATCGTCAGAAAAGCCTTAAAAAGTTAAAAATAAGTAAAATCTATGTTGCGTTTATGAAAAAATTTGATGTACTTAGAGCAGATGCGGTAGTTCCCGGTTGTGAACAGATTTTTCACTATGGAGATCGCGAATGGTAGTGTCCCGTGATGGACTAAAACATAAAACCCCCCGCAAAGCCCGGCGCGGAGATACTACCTCCGGCAAAATCGTCTTCACTTCTTCATCCAGACATTCCACTTCCTCCTCACATTCAACCGACGTAGTAAGCGGTGCGCGTAGCCGTACTACTGCGTCTTTTTCCGGCAATCATGGCTTACAAGGAAGCCAAACCTACGTTGTTCGTGCGCATAATCGCGTCGGCAGTGACGACGCGGGCAATGTAAACCTACTTAACAAGGTGCCATCCATGGGAAGACAGAAAGCAGTGATCAAAGCTCGTCGTGAAGCAAAACGGGTGTTAAGACGGGATTCACGCAGCCACAAGCAGCGTGAAGAGGAGTCGGTCACTTCGCTTGTGCAGATGAGCGGCGTTGAAGCTATTGGCATGGCAAGGGACAGTCGCGATACATCACCAATAGCGGCGCGCAGTGAAGCTCAGGCGCAGTATCTCGAAGCTATTGAGAGTAAACAGCTGATATTCGCCACCGGCGAAGCCGGATGCGGCAAAACGTTTATCAGCGCGGCGAAGGCGGCTGAGGCCCTGATTCACAAGGATGTCGACAGGATCATTGTTACTCGCCCGGTACTGCAGGCCGATGAAGACCTCGGCTTCCTGCCCGGCGATATTTCTGAGAAGTTCGCGCCTTATTTCCGTCCGGTCTACGATGTTCTGGTGCGCCGCCTTGGCGCCTCGTTCATGCAGTACTGCCTGCGACCGGAAATTGGCAAAGTAGAGATTGCGCCGTTCGCCTATATGCGCGGACGTACATTTGAAAATGCGGTAGTGATTCTGGACGAGGCTCAGAACGTTACCGCTGCGCAGATGAAAATGTTTTTGACCCGCCTCGGGGAGAACGTGACCGTTATCGTCAATGGCGATATTACCCAGTGCGATTTGCCCGCCGGCGTGCAGTCCGGCCTGAGCGATGCGCTGGCGCGTTTCAAAGAGGATGACATGATCGGCGTGGTGCGCTTCACCAAAGACGATTGTGTCCGCTCCGCACTCTGCCAGCGTACGCTCAACGCCTACGATTAACATTGCTGGTGAAAAAATGAAAATAAAGGCCCAACGCTGTTGGGCCTTTTTCGTTTCAGCGGCCGGTGAGGGGATTGACTCGCTGGCGCTCGCCGTTACCCGGCCCGTCCATGGGCCTCGCCCGACGGTGCCAACGCATATCGTTGTTCAAAAAGCCTGACAGCGAGGGTTTGGGCCCGGCTAAAAATCGCCTCAGCTTTTTCACGGAGGCCGGGTTGCACCGGTGGACAAAAATGCCCGGAGCATTTTTGAACAATGCGAAGCATTGGCCCCGAAGGGGCGAGGCCCATGGATGGGCCGAGTAAGCGGTGCAAGGGCATGTCAGTGCAGGGACGCACTGTCATGCCCGACCCGAAGCCTGCGGGGAAAAGATGAGGTTTCCCCGTAGGGGCGATTTTCCGCCGGGAGCCGGGATTGCAAAGGGGGCGGCGGCGAGCCCCCTTTGCACGTTCGCGTGAGAAAGCGTGCCATAAAAAGCCCGGGCATAAGCGAACGGAACGATTCACACCGTTTCATATCGCATACAGATTTAAGGGCAGGCCGTGAACCTTTCTCATCCCCCCCGGCTCGGCGGGATATAAAAACGAAAAAGCCCGTACTTTCGTACAGGCTCTCTCTTTAAATATGGCGGTGAGGGGGGGATTGACTCGCTGGCGCTCGCCCTATGGGCGGCATGCCCGCAAGCGGTCCTGCCGTCCAGGCGGTAAACCGCCTGTCGACCCCCGGTCGGGGCTTCTCATCCCCCCGGCTCGGCGCGATATAAAAGCAAAGAAGCCTGGGCGTTAACCCAGGCTTCTTCTTTAAATATGGCGGTGAGGGGGGGATTGACTCGCTGGCGCTCGCCCTACGGGCGGCATGCCCGCAAGCGGTCCTGCCGTCCAGTCGGTAAACCGCCTGTCGACCCCCGGTCGGGGCTTCTCATCCCCCCGGGTTGGCGCGATATAAAAACGAAAAAGCCCGTACTTTCGTACAGGCTCTCTCTTTAAATATGGCGGTGAGGGGGGGATTCGAACCCCCGATACGTTGCCGTATACACACTTTCCAGGCGTGCTCCTTCAGCCACTCGGACACCTCACCATATTGTCTGCTGCCCACTCGTCGGGGGCAACGGGGCGCTACTATAGGGGGGAGCATAAAATCGGTCAAGCAGAATTTTTTCTTTCCTAATCGTTCGGTTAAGGGTTAAACGAAATGGCCCTTTGCCAGCAATGCCCGTGAGCGCGCCGGACAGAAACATTCGCAAACATCCTCGTAGAGCAAGTAAGCGCAGCGCGCCTGTTCACGTCAGCCTGCGTAAATCAGCGGCGGATAAGCAAGCCTGTGCTTCGCTTATCGTGTTTTCTGTACCAGGCTTAAGACCAAACTATTAGACGGACGATGTGGAGCATTATGAAAGAGCAAAATCGCACTATCGGTATTGCGCCTTATGGCGGCTCAGCAGGCGGTTGGGGAGCATTGAAGGCGGTCGCTGACGCCATACGCGGTCAGATGTCGGTAAAGCAAGACGTCATTGCCTTATTCAAGGTTAACCAGCCGCAGGGGTTTGACTGCCCTGGCTGCGCCTGGCCGGACCCGCAACACGGCTCCTCATTTGAGTTTTGTGAAAACGGCGCCAAGGCGGTTACCTGGGAAGCGACCAGTAAACGCACCACCCCGGAATTTTTCGCCGCGCACACCGTAAGCGAACTGTGGGAGCGTAACGCCTTTGAACTGGAAGGCGAGGGACGCCTGACGCACCCGATGAAATATGATCCGGCAAGCGACACCTACCAGCCCATCGAGTGGGAAACCGCCTTCACAGAGATTGGCGAACATCTACGACGCTATGACGATCCAGACAGCGTGGAGTTTTACACATCCGGGCGCGCATCGAACGAAGCGGCTTTTCTCTGGCAGCTCTTCGCCCGAGAGTACGGCACTAATAACTTCCCGGACTGCTCGAACATGTGCCACGAGCCGACCAGCGTCGGTTTGCCGGAATCCATCGGCGTGGGTAAAGGCACGGTGGAGCTGGAAGATTTCAATCACTGCGATTTAGTGCTTTGCATCGGACATAATCCGGGCACCAATCATCCGCGCATGCTTGGCACCCTGCGTGAAGTGTCAAAACGCGGCGCGACTATCGTCGCCATCAACCCGCTTCGCGAACGCGGCCTTGAGCGCTTTACCTCGCCGCAAAGCCCTATCGAAATGCTGTCGCTAAGCTCCACGGAACTCGCCTCGACTTATTACAAAGTCCGCGTCGGCGGCGATGCAGCCATGCTGAAAGGCGTAATGAAAATTTTGCTGTCGATGCATGAAGAACGCCTGGCAAAAGGCCAGCCGGGGGTGCTGGATGAAACCTTTATCCGCGAGCACACCGAGGGGTTCGAGGCGTTGAAGGCGGATCTCGATGCGACCGAGTGGGATCATATTCTGAAGGTCTCCGGCATGGAGCGTAAAGAGATCCAGCATGTCGCTCGCCTGTATGCCAATGCCCAGCGCACCATCGTCTGTTACGGGATGGGGATAACGCAGCATCAGTATGGCACCCAGAATGTTCAGCAAATCGCTAACTTACTGCTGCTGCGCGGCAATATCGGTAAAAAAGGCGCCGGCATTTGTCCGCTGCGCGGTCACTCTAATGTGCAGGGCGATCGCACGGTAGGGATCACTGAAATTCCGTCACAAGAGTTGCTCGACAGCATTGAGCGCGTCTTTGGCTTTAAGCCGCCGCAAAAACATGGACACGGCGCGGTAGCGGCTATCCAGGCGATGCGCGATGGCAAAGCCAAAGCGTTACTGTGCCTGGGAGGCAACCTTGCCGAAGCCATCTCTGACCCGCAGGTTACCTTTCCCGCCATGCGCAACCTTGACCTGGTCGTACATATGGCGACTAAGCTTAATCGGTCGCATTTGCTGCTCGGTAAGCATAACTATCTGCTGCCCGTGCTTGGCCGCACCGAGATTGACGAGCAGGCCTCCGGCGCGCAGAGCATTACGGTAGAAGATTCCATGTCGATGGTGCACGCGTCGCGCGGTTCGCTGAAGCCCGCTTCGCCGCACCTGAAATCTGAACCCGCGCTGGTGGCGGGTATTGCGAAAGCGACGCTGCCTGACAGCGTGGTCAACTGGGACAGGTTGGTGGGGGATTACAGCTTTATTCGCGAAAAGATAGAGGCGGTGTTCCCGGCGTTCGCTAACTATAACGAACGCGTGAAAAAGCCAGGCGGTTTCCGGCTGCGCAATGCCGCTTCGGAGCGTGTCTGGAATACGCCAACCGGGAAAGCGCAGTTCAAAGTGATGCAGGGGATTAATGAAGATCCGCGCTCGCTGAAGTGCCATGACCTGGTGCTCACGACGCTTCGTAGTCACGATCAATACAACACAACGCTTTACGGTCTCAACGATCGCTACCGCGGTGTGACAGGGCGGCGGGACGTGTTGTTTATTAACCCGGATGAAGCCGAGAAACGGCAGCTACGCGTTGGCGATCAGGTCAATATCGTCGCTCTCGATCCTGAAGGCAACCCTACGTCGCGCCGGATGCAGAACCTTACCATTGTGGTCATTGATATGGCTCCCGGCTCTGTTGGCGCTTACTACCCGGAAGCGAACGTGCTGGTGCCGCTGGACAGCCACGATACCCGGAGCGGTATTCCGGCTTATAAAAGCATTCCGATTGCGATGGAGAAAGCCGCCGTGCCTGTGGAAACCTCAGGCGCGCGGCGCTAAGCGTAGTCTCTTCCGTTGCGCAGGTGTTTTTACCCTTTCTGCGGGGTGAGGGGCAGATGTGGACACGGTGGTATGTTCCGTTCGCCGGGGTGCTTCCGTCGGGGAGAGGGTTGGGGTGAGGGGCATATGTGGGCACCGCGGTATGTTCCGTTCGCCAGCGCGCTGCGCTCATATGTCAGCTTCTATCCTGCGAACGTGTTAAGGGGGCTCGCCGCCGCCCCCTTAACAATCCCGGCTCCCGGCGGAAAATCGCCCCTACGGGGAGACCTCCGCTTTTCCTCTCCGGCTTCAGGTCGGGCACGACGATACATCCTTGTATCGACGTGCCCTTACGCCCGGTCCCTCGGGCGTGCCCTGGCCTACGAGAAAAAGCTGAGGCGATTTTTTTTAAGCCGGAGAAACCCCCTTCGCTTCAACGTTGAGAGAAGGGGTAAGGTGGGTAAGCGCAGCATCGACTGCCATAAACCTGAAGTCGATATAAAAGCAAAGAAGCCTGGGCGTTAACCCAGGCTTCTTCTTTAAATATGGCGGTGAGGGGGGATTGACTCGCTGGCGCTCGCCGTTACTCGGCCTGTCCATGGGCCTCGTCCGATAGAGCCAATGTATATCATTATCCAAAAAACCTGACAGCGAGGGGTTGGGTCCGGCTCAAAATCGCCTCAGCTTTTTCACGCAGGCCGGGTTGCACCGGTGGACCCGGTGCAAGGGCATGTCAGTGCAGGGACGCACTGTCATGCCCGACCCGAAGCCTGCGGGGAAAAGATGAGGTTTCCCCGTAGGGGCGATTTTCCGCCGGGAGCCGGGATTGCAAAGGGGGCGGCGGCGAGCCCCCTTTGCACGTTCGCGTGAGAAAGCGTGCCATAAAAAGCCCGGGCATAAGCGAACGGAACGATTCACACCGTTTCATATCGCCTACAGATTTAGGGGCGGGCCGTGAACCTTTCTCATCCCCCCGGCTCGGCGGGATATAAAAACGAAAAAGCCCGTACTTTCGTACAGGCTCTCTCTTTAAATATGGCGGTGAGGGGGGGATTGACTCGCTGGCGCTCGCCGTTACTCGGCCCATCCATGGGCCTCGCCCCTTCGGGGCCAACGCTTCGCATTGTTCAAAAACGCTCCCGGCGTTTTTGTGCAGGCGGCATGCCCGCAAGCGGTCCTGCCGTCCAGGCGGTAAACCGCCTGTCGACCCCCGGTCGGGGCTTCTCATCCCCCCGGCTCGGCGCGATATAAAAGCAAAGAAGCCTGAGCGTTAACCCAGGCTTCTTCTTTAAATATGGCGGTGAGGGGGGGATTCGAACCCCCGATACGTTGCCGTATACACACTTTCCAGGCGTGCTCCTTCAGCCACTCGGACACCTCACCATATTGTCTTCCCGATGTGCTCGGGACGGGCGCTAATGTAGGGAAAAGGCTAACGCCAGTCAATACACTTTTCGGAATTTCCGGCGCGTTTACTCAAACTTCCAGCAACATGCTTCTTAAAAAGACAAATTGCCTGTTTTTATGGCAATAGTCTTGCAACTACAACGCTTTCGCGTAATCCTGGAGAAAAAGGAGAAGCCATGGACATCATTTTTTACCATCCCACTTTTGACGCTAACCACTGGATATCTCTGCTGCAACGACAGCTTCCTCAGGCCCGGATACGTGAATGGCGCTCCGGCGATAACGGCCCGGCAGATTACGCGCTGGTCTGGCATCCGCCGGTCGAAATGTTACGCGGGCGCACCGGGTTGAAAGCGGTTTTTGCGCTGGGCGCCGGGGTAGACTCCATCCTCAGCAAATTAAAAAAGGATCCGGACTTGTTGCCCGCAGGCGTGCCGCTGTTCCGGCTCGAAGATACCGGCATGGCGGAGCAAATGCAGGAATATGCAGTAAGCCAGGTGCTGCACTGGTTCCGCCGCTTTGATGATTACCAGGCGTTGAAGCTGCAGGCGAAATGGGAACCGCTGGCTGACTATGAACGTGAAGATTTCACTATCGGCATTCTGGGCGCCGGCGTGCTGGGAGGGAAGGTTGCGGAAAGCCTGGTCGGTTGGGGGTTCCCGGTTCGCTGCTGGAGCCGCAGCCATAAAAATTATTCTGGTGTAAAAAGCTTTGCCGGAAGGGAAGAGCTGAGCGCGTTTGCGAATAATACGCGCGTGTTAATCAACCTGCTGCCCAATACGCCGGAAACGGTGGGCATTATCAACAGCGAATTAGTAAACCAGCTGGCGGATAACGCTTACGTGCTTAACCTTGCCCGCGGCGTGCATCTGGTAGAAGACGATCTGCTGACGGCGCTGGATAGCGGCAAGCTTAAGGGCGCAATGCTGGATGTTTTCTCCCGCGAACCGCTGCCGGCCGAAAGCCCGCTGTGGCGTCACCCGCGCGTGGCGATCACGCCGCACGTTGCGGCGGTAACCCGCCCGGCGCAGGCGGTGGAGTTTATTTCGTCAACGATTATTCAGCTTGATAAAGGCCAGCATCCCACAGGCCAGGTCGACCTCCAACGCGGCTACTGAACCCGTGCCCGGCCTTCCTGCCGGGCTTTCAGGCTAAACCTCAACGCCGATACCTGCTATCCTTGCGCAAAACCGAAAGGAGAGCGCCATGTATCCCGTTGACCTGCACATGCATACCGTCGCCAGTACCCACGCTTACAGTAACCTTCACGACTATATCGCTGCGGCAAAGCAAAAAAACATTCAGCTGTTCGCTATTACCGATCACGGCCCTGATATGGCCGACGCGCCGCACTACTGGCACTTTATCAACATGCGCATCTGGCCGCGCGTGGTGGATGGCGTTGGCATTCTGCGCGGCATCGAAGCCAATATAAAAAATACCGCAGGCGAGATAGACTGCACCGGCCCGATGCTGGATGCGCTTGACCTGATCGTGGCGGGCTTCCACGAGCCGGTGTTTCCACCGCAGGATAAAGCCGCTCACACCGAGGCGATGATCGCCGCTATGGCGAGCGGCAATGTGCATATCATCAGCCACCCGGGCAACCCGAAGTTCCCGGTCGATATTCCGGCGATAGCTGCCGCCGCCGCGAAATATCAGGTGGCGCTGGAGCTGAATAACTCCTCCTTTACGCATTCGCGCAAGGGTAGCGGACCGAATTGCCGCGCCATTGCCGAAGCGGTGCGCGACGCAGGCGGCTGGCTGGCGCTGGGTTCTGATTCTCATACCGCCTTTACGCTGGGCGATTTTCATGAGTGCCGCAAAATCCTCGACGAGGTGGCGTTCCCCGAAGATCGCATTCTTAACGTCACGCCGCGCCGTTTGCTTAATTTTCTTGAATCCCGCGGTATGGCGCCCATCGCCGAATTTGCCGCCTTTTAATAAACCCAATGGATCTGTTTCATGAATGAATTTTCAATTATCTGCCGCCTGCTTGGCTCCCTCTGGTACCGTGAACCGCAGGACGCGGTGCTTGCCCCGGTCTGGTCACTGATTGCCGAAGGCAAGCTCGCCCAGAGCTGGCCGCTTGAGCAGGATGAGCTGCTGGCGCGTCTACAAAAAAGCTATAACGCGCAAGAGGTGGCGGCGGATTACCGTACGCTCTTTACCGGTGATGATCGCCGCGTATCGCCGCTGCGTTCCGCATGGCAAGAGGGGGCGAAGGAAGAAGAGGTGAGGGCGTTTCTGCGCGAGCGTGGCATGCCGCTTTCCGACGCGCCGGCAGACCACTTTGGCATGCTGCTGCTGGCGACTTCCTGGCTTGAAGATCAGGCGCAGGATGATGAAAGCGAGGCGCTGGAAACCTTATTCGATAACTATCTGCTGCCCTGGTGCGGCGCTTTCCTGGGCAAGGTGGAAGCGCATGCGGCCAGCGCGTTCTGGCGAACTTTCGCGCAGTTAACCCGCGATGCTATTCAGGCGATGTGGGAAGAGTTGCAGGAAGAAGAAGAATAAGAGAGCCGGGCGGATGCCCGGTTTTTTGTGATTAAAGTCACAAATAAAATGTAATTAACAATTTCGATTTACAATTTTTGTGCGTTGCTTCGCATTGGTGCGGCGGCCTTCTGCTAGTATACGCCGCCATGAACAGACTCTTCCCTCTCGCATTGACGACCGGCCTGCTTTCCGCCCTCTGGGGCTGGGCGGCGGTGAGTTTTGGTCTGCCCGGTTGGGCAGGCTTCCTTGGCTGCACCGCATGGTTTGCCTGTCCGAAACCCGGCCTCCCGGGCTTTTTCACTACGCTTTGCACCTTACTGAGCGGTGTTGCCTGGGCGCAGGTCATTATTCAGGGTGGCGCACTGGTGCCGCATGCGGAGCTGTTCGGCTACGCCATGACGGGCATCGTCGCTTTTTTAATGTGCATGCAAGCAAGACACATGCTTCTCTCTTTTGTGCCGGGAACCTTCATTGGTGCCTGCGCCACGTTTGCCGCGCAGGGGGAATGGAAGAGCGTGGCGCCCGCTTTACTGCTGGGTTTGCTGTTTGGGTTTGCAATGAAAAGCAGCGGTAACTGGCTGGCGGCGCGGCTTGCCGCTAAAAGCACGCAAGCCATATAAGGCATAAAAAAACCAGCTTGCGCTGGTTTTTAATTTTGTCAGGACGTTTTCAGGACTCTGGCGGCACCGCCATGCTGCGGTATTTCGCAAGAATGGTGTTTTTCGCATCGCCCTTATTTTTCAGCTCCCACAGGCCGCGGTTAATACCGTCGTTTATCAAATGGATTACCCCGGTTTCAATCGCTGACATCAGGCAGAGCATGACGGGTTCATTCGCGGTATAACCAATTTCTCCTTCCAGCAACCGCTGGTAATCGATGAAGCGGAATACGCCCGCCTGCACTTCATAAGAGAGAATGGTTTTACTGGTATTCACCGACGAAAGCACTTCGCCTGTGCTGACATTAACCACACGCAGATTAACGGCAATTTGATCAAGCTGATATTGCGTGTCGCCGCCAATGCCGAAATAACGCGCGCCGACGCCGCCCGATTTCACATTGCTTTCATAACCGATAATCGAGCCTTCGATCATGACGTTGGCGGCCACCAGCGATTGCAGCGGCATGCGGTTGTTTTCCGCAACGGTGCCGTTCTCCTGGGCTGCACGGATAATTTTGCGTTCGTTAAGCAGGTTTTGTAACCCCTGACGCTCCAGCGGAATAAACCAGCGGGAATCTTTCAACGCCGTGACCAGCATAGATGTGGCGCTTTGCGGTACGGCGGTTGAAAAGTTACTGGCTGGATAAGGCTTAAACTGGCCAGTTTCGTCCTGAATATTATAAACCGAGACAAAAAGCTTACCTTTGGGGTCGGGTAAGTTCGTTAAGTCACGGTAGCTTTGCGCCCGGGGCATTAAGGTGGGCTTTGCCGCTTCTTTTGGCGGAGCGGTTAGGCATCCACTTAACAACATGACGGCAAGAAGTAATAATAAGCGCTGCATGATAGTCATCCTTTAAAAATTAACAGGGCCTAAAAATCAGTGGTTCCCGTTTGCAGGCCCGAAACTTGAATGGTGGAGGTTTTACCTGTTTTACGATCGGTGACATTGAGCTGCAGCTGTCCGTCTCTGTTAGCAATATCGACGATGTAATCGTTAGTCACCATTCTTCCCGGCTGCCCGGTATTAATATTGGTTAACAGGCCGCCCAACACCTGCGACTGAATTGCTGAGGTAAAGTTGTCCAGCGCTGACGGCGTTTCGATTGCATAATCGTCATAGCTGGGATCTTTATAAGAGTTTTGCGCCTGAGCTTCATTAAGAAGAAAAGCGCCGTTATTGGGGTTACCACCGAAATTAGGGTTGCGAAACTGAAAAACCATATTCCCGCCCCACGACAGCGGTGATACTAACAGCAAGGTAATAACCGCGTATGCGACCCGCATGACAGCCTCCTGAAGTGAAAGAAACGTTAGAATTCATCTTTTGTTAAATCGCCGGTGCTTAATAATGCTTTATCAATTTGTCGACGCTGCAACGCTTCATGAGTCTGGTCCAGTGCGAAGTCAACGTTCTTGTCAAAGTCACGCTTCGTCGGGAATAAGAAAACCTGGTAAATTACATCCTGCTCAACGGTAATAGTGATCCAGCTGCCCCACCGGGCGCTGGGTCGCTCATTAATCGTTAAGTTCCCGCTGTAACTGCTTTCCCATTTATCGCTGAAAGCGCGATAAAAATCGTGGCCGACAGACGAAACGGTGTGATCGGTTAACAGACCGGGCACTTCCACTTCAAGCGCCCGCGCGCCGCCGGTGGCGCACAGGATCCCTGCGGCCAATAACCAGCCAGTTAACTTGTTCATGATGTTAGCGTCTGAGATTGTCATTGGCCCAGGAGACGGCCTGGGTGCGGTTTTTCACCGAAATCTTTTTGAAAAGATTGTAGAGGTGGGTTTTGACCGTGTTTTCGCTAATAAACAGCGACTGGGCTATCTCATTATTCGAGGCGCCGACACGCAATTTATTGAGGATCTCTTTTTCACGGTGCGTCAACAGCGCCGACTCCGCGCTATTAAAGCGATAATGGCCGGAGCGGGTGATAAGATAGCTCGCCAGCTTCTGGCTAAAGTAGCATTCGCCGCGCATCACGCCCTGCATCCCTTCGATTACGCGCGTCTGATCTTCGTTTGAGTAGAAAACCCCGTTGATGTGCGGCCAGTTTTCAATATCGCGGAAGGGGTATTCTTCCGGCGTGTTGAGCAGCAACACTTTAACGTTGTTCCGGCGACCCAGATTTTCCTGCCAGTAGTTAATCAACTTCTTATCTGCTTCCATCATATCCAGCAGAATGAGACTATTTACTGGTATTTCATCCAGTGAACGCTGAATATTATGTAACTTGCCATTAAGCATTAAAGAAGTCTTAAGGTGCTGTAATAAGGCTGTCGCCTGTAACGATGGTTTAGTGATCAGCATTAAAGTCTGAACAGGTAAACTATGGACTTCATTAAACATGATGAAAACTCCGCGCTTTATATTTGGTTCCCGGCAATAGATTGCAAATAAAAGCAATCCGCCAGAGGTTACTGGAAAAATGCACTGCTGCGTGTGTTAATAACAAAACGTCAGGCCCTGGGAGGGCGTGATAAATTTTAAAACCAAGAAAGTTCTGATGAGTTCAATCTAGTCATTGCCAATCTTAAAGCAAGTGTTAAAGATGTAAGCAAATGTAACTCAACATATTAAAATGTTAATAATGCTAGTTTCTGGATATTAGTTTTTGATGGGAAAGTTGTACATTTTTAACCAGTTGCATCGTTTTGATTAAGCGGAAATAAAACATAATATGTTGATTTTTAATGGTTTTTTAAATTGGTATTAAGTGGTAATCCTCAGAGAATATACCCCTCTTTCTGATGATGGCTTTATGAGAAGTTTACCTTAAGAAAAAAAGGATGTGTGTCACGTGACTGTCCAAAATTGTTTTAATTTTTGCTGATGTTTGCTAACACCACGGAGTTGTCATCTTTATGAAGACAAAGTGACAAAACAAGAACAGCGTTTGGCTCTATATGGATGTGCCTGAAAGAAACCGCTTAAAAAACAACCTCATGCTTTGGTATGACGGCTGCGATAAAAATACCACTCGCAGGTGAGATATAAAAAACGCGTCGGCGGACATACTCATTTCCGTAGCGCAGCAATATCAAATGAATTGTTGTGATTACTTATTAGTCGTTGGCATGTTGTTTATTTCGCGAAATAAACAACCAGGTCCAGGGTGGAGACATGAAAAACAAATTGCTGTTTACGATGTTAACAATACTGGGTGTGCCTGGTTTGGCTCATGCAAGTCATTTTGATCTTGCAGCTTCGGAATATAACTTTGCCGTGAATGAAATAAGCAAAGGCTCGTTAAATCAGGCCGCGATAATTGGTCAGACAGGCAGAAATAATGACGCCTGGGTTCGCCAGGACGGCAATAAATTGCAGGCGGTGATTAGCCAGACCGGCGTCGCCAACCGCGCAAAGGTTGATCAATCAGGGTATTACAATCTTGCTTACGTTTCACAACAGGGCTACGGCAATGAAGTGAACCTTAAACAAGAGGGTTACGATAATTCCGCGTTGGTTATTCAAAAAGGCACGGCTAACCGTGCGGATATTATCCAGTCAGGTACGCAAAAATCCGCAGTTGTAGTGCAAAAGCAGTCGCAAATGGCAGTTCGCGTAATTCAGCGCTGAATGTCGTTTTAGGCTTATTTAACGTCAATCCTATGGGGAAGAAACCATGAAATTTTTCAAAGTCGCAGCACTGGCAGCAATGGTAGTTTCTGGTAGCGCACTGGCAGTGCCTTTTCATCAGTATGGTGAAGATTCAAGCCTGAAAATTTATCAGTACGGCACCAGCAACCATGCTAATGCGCTGCAGTCTGACGCGTATCACTCAACTACTGAAATCAAACAGCGCGGCGGTAACCACAACGCTGAAACCGGTCAGGGTTCTGACAACAGCTATATCAAGCTGACCCAGAATGGCTATGCTCAGAACGCCTCTATCGACCAGTGGGGCGGCTCTGACTCCGGCGTAACCGTCACCCAGAATGGTTTCCACAACAACGCGACGGTTGACCAGTGGAGCAGCCGTAACTCTGCCACCACCGTTAACCAGGATGGCCACTTCAACAACGCGACCGTCAACCAGACTGCTTCTTCTTCTCAGGTTTACGTGACTCAGGTGGGCGCTTTCAACTCGGCTAGCGCTTCGCAGTACTAATCGTACCTGTAGAAACACATGTAAAAAAACAGGGCCTGCGCCCTGTTTTTTTTCGGGGGAAGAAAATGCATACGCTGATACTCCTGGCTGCGCTTACCAGCCAGATTGGCTTTGATGCCCATCAACAGGGCGACACATGGACTGTCATACCTCAGGTTACGCTCACGCAGGATTGCCAGTGCCGCGTACAGATGGAGACATCCCGCCACGGTGCGGCAGGCAATAGCACCACTCGACAAAACAGTTGGGTGAATATCAGAGCCGGAGAACCTTACGCGCTTTCACAGATTAGCTTTACCGCCGGGCAGGGCGATGAGGTCGTGGTGACAGTGACAATCACCGATGGGCAAGCGCTGCACCTTTCTCGCCAGTGGTCGCCGCCAGGCAGAGTCTGAACACCTTTATCACGACGAAAAGCCTGTCGCCCTTGCTAAATTCATCAACAGAAAATGCGCGCAGCGCCAGAAAATGAAAAATCAGCTCAACGCGTTAAAGCCAGTTTACGTCTACGGTTAAGTAAAACAGCCAAACGGCAAAACCGACGTGGAGCCCTGCAAATGAAAACGTTATCTCTCGTTAAAAATACCTCTGGCGCGCTGCTTATCCTCTCTTCTGTTGTCACTGCGGCTGCGGCAAATGATGGGACTATTCATTTTAGAGGGGCCATCGTCGAGGCGGGGTGTCAGGTGGAAAACCAGGCGCAGAAGGCGATATTTAGCTGCTTTAAGGATGGAAAAATGCAGCGGCAAACGCTGGCGCTTCATCAGTTGACCGAGGCAAGCCTCAAACAGGCTAATGCCTCTGTGCGGATGAAATGGCTGGATGCTTCACGCCGTCTGGGCGTGTTGCAAATAACCTACCAGTAACAATTTACGGTTTCGCTTATCGACTTCGGCAGGCCCAATGGGTGATCTACACTAACATCATCACTTCAAGTGAGGAGGTCACTATGCAAAACCGCATACATATACAGGAAGGCGACATTACGGCAATGGAAGTGGACGTCATTGTCAACGCCGCTAATCCTTCATTACTGGGCGGTGGCGGCGTCGATGGCGCCATTCACCGCGCAGCGGGGCCGGCGCTGCTCGCTGCCTGTAAAGTGGTTCGCCAGCAGCAGGGCGAGTGCGCGCCTGGTCACGCGGTGATTACCGAAGCGGGGCAGCTTCGCGCAAAAGCCGTGATACATACCGTCGGGCCAATATGGCGGGGCGGAAGCGACAACGAGGCGCAGCTGCTCGGCGATGCTTATCGAAACAGTTTGCAACTGGTAAGCGCAAATGGATATCGCAGCGTGGCGTTCCCGGCTATCAGTACAGGCATTTATGGTTATCCGAAAGCGGCGGCTGCACAAATCGCCATGGACACCGTTTCGGATTATCTCACCAGGCACCCGTTACCGGAGCAGGTATACTTTGTCTGCTATGACGAAGAAAACGCCCGACTTTACCAAAGGTTACTTACCCAACGCTTCCCGGTCTGAGCCGCATGGCACACGCCTTGGGCGTGCGATTGCGCCTGCGACGGCGCAGCATCCCCATAACAGCGGCTTGCATCCGCTAGATGACAGCCTGGATGCTTTCGCCGCCCGTTATCTGCTCGCGGGCATGGCGGAGCAGACAATTAATGTCCAGTACTACATCTGGGAAGATGATATGTCCGGACGGCTGCTCTTCAGCGCGCTGCTTGCCGCCGCCCGGCGCGGCGTAAAGGTTCGCATCCTGCTGGATGATAACAATACGCTGGGCCTCGACAGCACGCTGCGCATGCTGGATGCGCACCCGCTTATTGAAGTGCGCCTCTTTAACCCGTTTTCATTCCGCACACTTCGCGCGTTAGGTTATATCACCGACTTCGCGCGGCTTAATCGCCGTATGCATAACAAAAGCTTTACGGTGGATGGCGAAGTGACCATTATCGGCGGGCGCAACGTGGGGGACGCCTATTTTGGCGCCGGGGAGCAGCCGCTTTTCTCCGACCTCGACGTGCTGGCCATCGGGCCAGTGGTGGCCGATGTGGAAAAGGATTTCGAGCGCTACTGGCGCAGCGGTTCCGTCTCCACGTTGCAGAAAGTGCTGGATGTGAATGACGAGCAGCTGGACGCCCGGGTTCAGTTGCCGGAAGACTGGAAAACCGATCCCATTGCCAAACGCTACCTGGACCGGCTCTCCAGCACCCGTTTCGCAACGCATCTTGAATCGCGCACGCTGCCGCTTATCTGGGCGAAAACCCGTCTGGTCAGCGACGATCCGCGCAAAGGGCAGGGCAAAGCCCGAGAACACACGTTGCTGCCGCAGCGCATGATGAATCTTATCGGCCAGCCGGAAAAATCGATCGACATCATCTCCTCCTATTTTGTCCCGACCCGTTCGGGCGTGGCGTTGCTGCTGACGCTGCGGCGCAAGGGGGTGAAAGTCGCTGTATTAACCAACTCGCTGGCCGCCAATGACGTGGCGGTGGTGCATGCCGGCTATGCCCGCTGGCGCAAAAAATTATTACGCCACGGCGTTGAGCTTTATGAGCTTAAACCTACGCGTGAAACCGGACCGGTGCAGCGCGACCGCGGGCTGACCGGGAATTCTGGCGCCAGTCTGCATGCAAAAACCTTCAGCGTGGACGATAACCACGTTTTTATCGGCTCTTTTAACTTCGACCCCCGGTCGGCCATGCTCAATACCGAGATGGGTTTTGTCATCCAGAGCGAGCCGCTGGCGAAGCTGTTTCACCAGCGTTTTATCCGCAACCAGCGGGAGGCGGCCTGGCAGCTGCGCCTTGACCGCTGGGGGCGCATTAACTGGATTGAGCAACAGGATGGAGAGGAAAAAGTGCTGAAAAAGGAGCCAAAAACCCGCTTCAGCCAGCGTCTGCTGGTGCGCCTGGCCTCCTGGCTGCCGGTGGAGTGGTTACTTTAAGCGGGCCTGCAACGTTAACAGGCCCGCCAGAACATCAATCATTTGCGGCAGAGGTAAGGCTCACCGCTTTGTTTTGCGGTTTGCCGGAGAAGAGGAAACGCAGCAGCGTTACCCGCAGATGCAGTTCATACAAGATGAGCGCAATGCCTATCACGAAGATAAGGCCAGTAATAAAGCCCAGCGTGTTTGAGGCGATATGCGGCGTGATATACGCGCCGAAAAAGAGCGTCAGCGGATGATGCACCAGATAAATAAACAGTGAAGCGTTAACGAAATAGGTGACGCGGGAGGACTTAAAGTTCAATAACCGATGCCCCAGCGCGAACACGACGTTCACCATCCACAAACCCATCAGCATTGTAATTACGCTTTCCGTTTCATACAGCCAGGCGTCGCCGTTGCCAAAGCGCTGATTCAGCAGATAAGCGCCGAAAGCGATGGCCGCCGCGATGGCGCACCCCAGCGAAGGGGTAGTAAACATCGCTTTGATTTTTTCATGCTTAAACGCCAGCGCGCCAAGCAGGAAAAAAGGCAGGTAAAAAACGGTTTGCATAAACGCGAAATTAAACAGCCCGTCGCTCAGCAGCGGCGGATAAATCATAAAGATAGTGCGGCGCAGCGCGGCGTAGAGCACGCCCAGCAGCAGAAAAATAAACGACAGCTTGCCTAACGTTAACCGCGCAAAGAAATCGCTCTGTGGCTTTTCCTTCTGTTTGTTGAATGTCTTAAAAAGCACCAGCCCCAGCGTGGTCAATATTATCAAGACCAGTAAAAACCAGAGGTGGGAAATAAGATCCCAGACCAGCGTGTTGTATTTTTCATACCACGACAGCGAATGCCAGTTTCCCGCCGTTCCCTTCACATGCTGCAGCATAAGAAACTGCGGAAGAGTAAGAAGCGGGATGGCGGTCAGCATCGGGATGCCAACGCGTTCTACGCGGACTTTCCACCAGCGCTTAAGCGGATAGCGTAAAAACAGCATGTAAGAAAAATAACCTGAGATAACAAAGAAAACCTGCATGCGGAAGGCGTGAATAAAATCATTAAACAGCGTCAGCCAGGCGGATGGCGCGACGCTGTTAACGTGCCACTGGTGACTCGAATAGATAAGCGAGATATGAAACGGGATCCCCAATAGCATTAACCATGCGCGGATGGAATCGAGGAAAAACTCGCGCTGTGCGGATGTGTTAGTCATATAACTCCGGTAATTCTCGGACTATTCGTCTTATCCCAGGGACGGTTTATGTTTAGATTCGGCGGCAACCCTACACCAACGACGACAACCTGTCTCCAGGACAAAATCCAAAAGCGAAAGTCACGCGCTTTCATTTGCTTAATACCTGAGCCAGCGGCTGAACAAAGCGGTGATTGTGTTGTCGGAAAGCTGAAGTTTCCATTAAAATGGATCGGATTGATTGAAGCACACAAAGGGGGATGTGCTGGTTAATATGAAACATAAACCACAAATGATGAAAATGCGCTGGTTGGGTGCGGCAGTGATGTTGTCTCTTTATACCACTTCGGTTTGGGCCTTCACTATCGATGATGTCGCAAAACAAGCGAAATCATTAGCGGGTAAAAGCTACGAAGCACCTAAAAGCAACCTGCCCTCCGTCTTCCGCGATATGAAGTATGCGGACTATCAACAGATCCAGTTCAATCACGACAAAGCCTACTGGAGCAAGGTAAAGACTCCGTTCAAACTCGAATTCTACCATCAGGGTATGTACTTCGACGTGCCTGTCACTCTGAACGAAGTGACCGCCAACGCGGTGCACAAAATCAAGTACAGCCCGGATTATTTTAATTTCGGCAATGTGCAGCATGATAAAGAGACCGTAAAAGATTTAGGCTTTGCGGGCTTTAAAGTGCTTTATCCCATCAACAGCAAAGATAAGAACGACGAGATTGTCAGCATGCTTGGCGCAAGCTACTTCCGCGTGATAGGGCAGGGCCAGGTTTATGGCCTCTCCGCACGCGGTCTGGCTATCGACACCGCCTTGCCTTCTGGCGAAGAGTTTCCGCGCTTTCGCGAGTACTGGATTGAGCGTCCGAAACCCAACGACAAGCGCCTGACCATTTATGCGCTGCTGGACTCTCCGCGCGCGACCGGCGCCTACCGTTTTGTTATTCAGCCTGGCCGCGATACGGTGGTGGACGTGCAGTCGAAAGTCTACCTGCGCGACAAAGTCGGCAAGCTTGGGGTCGCGCCGCTGACCAGCATGTTCCTGTTTGGGCCGAACCAACCGTCGCCGAATACCAATTTCCGTCCGGAACTGCATGATTCCAACGGTCTTTCCATTCATGCTGGCAATAATGAGTGGATCTGGCGTCCGTTGAACAACCCGCGTCACCTGGCGGTGAGCAGCTACAGCACCGAAAACCCGCAGGGCTTCGGTTTGCTGCAGCGCGGCCGTGAGTTTAACCGCTTTGAGGATCTGGACGATCGTTACGATCAGCGCCCGAGCGCCTGGGTCACGCCGCAGGGGCAGTGGGGCAAGGGTAAAGTCGAGCTGGTGGAAATTCCCACTAACGACGAAACCAACGACAACATCGTGACGTACTGGACGCCGGATCAACTGCCGGAACCGGGCAAGGAGATGAACTTTAAGTACACCATCACCTTCAGCCGCGATGAAGATAAACTCCATGCCGCCGATAATGCTTATGTTCTGCAGACGCGTCGCTCCACGGGCGATGTGAAGCAGTCCAACCTTATCCGCCAGCCGGACGGCACTATCGCGTTTATTGTGGATTTCGCAGGTGCAGATATGAAAGCGCTGCCGCCGGAAACCCCTGTCGCCGCGCAGACCAGCATTGGCGATAACGGCGAGATCGTTGACAGCAACGTGCGTTATAACCCGGTCACTCAGGGCTGGCGCATGACGCTGCGCGTGAAGATCAAAGACGCGAAGAAAACCACTGATATGCGTGCTGCGCTGATGAACGGCGACCAGACGCTGAGTGAAACCTGGAGCTATCAGCTACCTGCCAATGAATAAGTTGACTGAGTATATTAACCTGCTGCCGCTTTCCGCCGCTGAGAAAGCGGCGCTGCCGGACGCCAGCCTTCGCGGCGTCCACGAGGCGCTTGGCGGCGAAGGCCGCGTTTACGAACGGGACGATGATACGCCGCTGGGTTCGGTAAAGGCACGCCTTGAGCACAGCTGGCCCGAGTCGCTGGCGCAAGGGCAGCTTATTAAGGATGACGAGGGGCGTACTCAACTGGAGGCGATGCCGAAAGCAAAACGCTCTTCTATGTTCCCCGATCCGTGGCGCACCAACCCAATTGGACGCTTCTGGGATCGTCTGCGCGGACGCGAAGTGCTGCCGCGCTACATGTCGCGCCTCTCAAAAGAGGAGCAAGTCGCTGAGCAGAAATGGCGTACCGTCGGCACCATCCGCCGTTACATCCTGCTGCTGCTGACGCTCTCCCAGACCGTGGTCGCCACCTGGTATATGAAGACTATCCTTCCATACCAGGGCTGGGCGCTCATCAATCCGGCGGATATGATTGGCCAGGATATCTGGGTCTCTTTTATGCAGCTGCTGCCTTATGTGCTGCAAAGCGGCATCCTTATCCTCTTCGCTATACTTTTCTGCTGGGTCTCCGCCGGTTTCTGGACCGCGCTGATGGGCTTTTTGCAACTGCTGATTGGGCGCGATAAATACAGTATCTCCGCCTCAACGGTGGGCGATGAGCCAATCAACCCGGCGCACCGCACCGCGCTGATTATGCCTATCTGCAACGAAGACGTGGATCGCGTTTTCGCGGGGCTGCGCGCGACGTGGGAGTCGGTAAAAGCGACAGGTCAACAGCAGCACTTCGACGTTTACATTCTGAGCGACAGCTACAACCCCGATATTTGCGTGGCTGAGCAAAAAGCCTGGATGGAGTTGATTGCCGAAGTGCAAGGCGAAGGGCAAATCTTCTATCGCCGCCGTCGTCGTCGTGTGAAGCGTAAAAGCGGCAACATTGATGACTTCTGCCGCCGCTGGGGCAGCCAGTACAGCTACATGGTCGTGCTGGATGCGGACTCGGTGATGACCGGCGACTGTCTGACCGGCCTTGTGCGCCTGATGGAAGCGAACCCGAACGCCGGGATCATCCAGTCTTCGCCGAAAGCTTCCGGTATGGACACGCTTTATGCGCGCTGCCAGCAGTTCGCGACCCGCGTTTACGGCCCGCTCTTTACCGCCGGTCTTCATTTCTGGCAGCTTGGCGAATCGCACTACTGGGGTCACAACGCCATTATCCGCGTGAAGCCGTTTATCGAGCACTGCGCGCTGGCGCCACTGCCGGGCGAGGGCTCCTTTGCCGGTTCCATTCTGTCGCACGACTTCGTGGAAGCCGCGCTGATGCGCCGCGCAGGCTGGGGCGTCTGGATTGCCTATGACCTGCCAGGCTCCTATGAAGAGCTGCCGCCGAACCTGCTCGACGAGCTCAAACGCGACCGCCGCTGGTGCCATGGCAACCTGATGAACTTTCGCCTCTTTTTGGTGAAAGGGATGCACCCGGTTCACCGTGCGGTGTTCCTGACCGGCGTCATGTCTTATCTCTCGGCGCCGCTCTGGTTCTTGTTCCTGGCGCTTTCCACGGCGCTTCAGGTGGTGCATGCGCTCACTGAGCCGCAGTACTTCCTCCAGCCGCGTCAGCTCTTTCCGGTCTGGCCGCAATGGCGTCCTGAACTGGCGATTGCGCTGTTTGCCTCGACCATGGTGCTGCTGTTCCTGCCGAAGCTGTTGAGCGTGGTGCTTATCTGGTGCAAAGGCTCGAAAGAGTATGGCGGCTTCTTGCGCGTAACGCTTTCGCTGCTGCTGGAAGTGCTTTTCTCGGTACTGCTGGCGCCGGTTCGCATGCTGTTCCACACTGTCTTCGTGGTCAGCGCGTTCCTTGGCTGGGAAGTGGTATGGAACTCGCCGCAGCGTGATGATGACTCCACTCCGTGGGGCGAAGCCTTCATGCGACATGGTTCTCAACTGCTGCTGGGCCTGGTCTGGGCGGTGGGGATGGCGTGGCTCGATCTGCGCTTCCTCTTCTGGCTGGCGCCTATCGTTTTCTCGCTGATCCTGTCGCCGTTTGTGTCGGTTATTTCAAGCCGTTCAACGGTGGGACTGCGTACTAAACGCTGGAAACTGTTCCTGATCCCGGAAGAGTATTCGCCGCCGCAGGTGCTGGTGGATACCGATAAGTATCTGGAGCAGAACCGCGGTCGTTCGCTGGAAGATGGCTTTATGCACGCCGTATTCCATCCTTCCTTCAACGCGCTGGCGACAGCGATGGCCACCGCGCGTCACCGTGCAAGCCATGTGCTGGAAATTGCCCGTGACCGTCACGTTGAGCAGGCGCTGAATGAAACGCCGGATAAACTCAACCGTGACCGTCGCCTGGTGCTGCTGAGCGACCCGGTGACTATGGCGCGGCTGCACTATCGCGTCTGGTCGGCGCCGGAACGCTATTCCTCCTGGGTGAGCCATTACAAAGCGTTACAGCTTAACCCGCATGCGCTGAAGTCGCGCGGATAAGCAAAACCTCGTGTGAAAATGCCGGCCTCAGTGGCCGGCATTTTTTTCACCTGACGGGTTACGACGTATACTTAGCGGAAACGAAGAATGATGAGGTGTGGTTTGAAAGCAGTGGCGCTTGTTCTGGCGGCCTGTCTGCTGAGCGGATGCGGCAGCATAATCAGCCGCGCGGTGCCGGGGCAGGGACATGGCAACCAGTATTACCCCGGCGTGCAGTGGGACGTAAGAGATTCCGCGTGGCGTTATGTCACGGTACTGGATCTGCCTTTCTCGCTGGTCTTCGACACGCTATTGCTGCCGATAGACATGCATCACGGCCCGTATGAATAACGCTTAGCGTTCATCCCATTCATCCGCCGCGGTGCGACCTTCTTCCGTATCCAGCGGCGGTTCAAGCTGAAATTCCCCTTCATCCCATTCATGCAACGTGTTCTCTTCCAGCCACTCCTGACGAAGCTCAATCTCGTCGTAGTCGCCGTCAAAGACGCTCTGCGCCGCTTCCCCGCTCAGTACCGGCAGGCACTCGCCTTGCTCTTCATCGGTGGCGAAGAACTCGACCTGCCACATTATCTCGCCGTCCTGCAGAACATATTTCTGGATATTGAGTTGCTGGACAACCGCATCTTCTTCGTCCATCCCCGGATTGTCGGCGAGGAACTCTTCGCGTGCAGCGTCGATGGCTTCTTCAAGCGTTGCAAACATGGACATAATTTTCTCCCTGAACAGACATGGTTGTTTCAGGAAAGGATAGACGAAGATCCATAATTGCAAATAAGAAAGCGAAAAAAAGGGGGGAAATATCATGCGCAACATCAGCGTCTTAGAGAGAAACGCTGCGCGTGAGCGGGGAAACGCTGCCCCGGCCTGGATTTGGCCGGGGCAGCGGAATTAATAGCGGGAAGGCACCCCTTGCGGGCGGGTTTTGAAACGGCGATGCAGCCACATGTACTGATCCGGCGCCATGAGAATACATTTCTCCACCACTTTGTTCATCCAGGCTGCCGTTTCTTCAGCATCGCCCAGCGGCGGCTGGCACTCCGGTTCAAGAGCTATCAGCTCGTAACCTTTACCGCCAGGCTTGCGGCGCGGTACAAAAGGCACAATGCAGGCTTTGGACATCTTTGCCAGCATCCAGGTGCCCGACGTCGTGGCGGCTTGTTCGACAGCGAAAAGGGGAACGAAAACGCTGTTGCGCGGGCCGTAGTCGTGGTCCGGCGCATACCAGATAATTTCGCCGCTTTTCAGCGCCTTGATCATGCCTTTGAGATCTTTACGATCGAGCATGGTTTTATTGGAGCGCAGGCGTCCCCAGGTTTGCAGCCAGTCAAGCAGCGGATTGTCATTGGGACGATAAACGCCGATGCCTGGCGTATGCATGCCAAAGATGCGCGCGCCGAGCTCAAGCGTCAGAAAGTGCACGCCGATGAGCAAAATCCCCTGTTTCTGCGCCAGAAGCGCTTTCACTGGCTCCACGCCGGAGACATCAAACCAGCGTTCCACGCGCCAGTTCGGCCAGAACCAGGCCATGCCGGTTTCCATCAGGCCCATGCCGACGGATTCAAAATTCTTCTCCACCAGCTTCTGGCGTTCCGCTTCGCTCATTTCGGGAAAGCAAAGCTCAAGGTTGCGGTGGGCGATACGGGCGCGGCGCTTCATTACTCGCATCGCCAGACGGCCCATGCCGCAGCCAAGGCGATAAATCACCGGATAAGGCAGCAGCACGACGAGATAAAGCAGTCCAATGCCAAGCCATGTCAGCCAGTAGCGAGGATGCAGCAGAGCGCGGTTGAATTGGGGTAAATGGGTCGTCATGAAAATTCCATTAGGTTGCAGGCAAGTCCACTTGTCGCAGACATTGTGACATTATTTTCCGTCCTGCCAAAATTCATGGACGACAGGCGGTGGTTTTCACGCCAGTTTAGAGAAATCTGCAGAAACAAAGTGATGGAAATGTAGCGCAAAATTCATGGATGTAAATTAGCGGTAATTGCTATATCATGCCCGCCGATTTTCATTCCCCTAACGATTGCAGGATACGTACACCATGCCAGTGTTACACAACCGCATTTCGAATGAGGAGCTGAGGGCGCGCATGCTGGCGGAAACCGAGCCGCGCACCACTATCTCATTCTATAAATATTTCACCATCGCCGACCCGAAAGCGACTCGCGATAACCTCTATAAAGCGTTTACCGAACTTAACGTTTTCGGTCGCGTCTATCTTGCCCATGAAGGGATCAACGCCCAAATCAGCGTGCCGCAAAGCAAGGTAGAAGCGTTTCGCACGCTGCTGTACGGCTTTGACCCGGCGCTGGACGGCCTGCGATTGAACATTGCGCTGGACGATGACGGTAAATCGTTCTGGGTGCTGCGCATGAAAGTGCGCGACCGCATTGTGGCGGACGGCATCGATGACCCAACCTTCAACGCCAGCGACGTTGGCGAGTACCTGAAGGCGGCGGAAGTGAACGCCATGCTGGATGACCCGGACGCGGTGTTTATCGATATGCGCAACCACTATGAATATGAAGTGGGGCATTTCGAAAACGCGCTGGAAATCCCGGCGGACACGTTCCGCGAGCAGCTGCCGAAAGCGGTGGAGATGATGCAGGAGCATAAAGACAAGAAGATTGTTATGTACTGCACCGGCGGTATTCGCTGCGAAAAAGCGAGCGCGTGGATGCGTCACAACGGTTTTAATAAAGTCTGGCACATCGAAGGCGGCATCATTGAGTACGCCCGCAAAGCCCGCGAGCAGGGGCTGCCGGTGCGTTTCGTTGGGAAAAACTTTGTTTTTGACGAGCGTATGGGCGAGCGCATCTCTGATGATGTAATTGCGCATTGCCATCAGTGCGGCGCGCCTTGCGACAGCCACACCAATTGCAAGAATGACGGCTGCCATCTGCTGTTTATCCAGTGTCCGACCTGCGCAGAGAAGTTTCAGGGCTGCTGCAGTGAGCTTTGCCGCGACGAGAGCGCGTTGCCGGAAGAAGAGCAGCGCCGTCGCCGCGCCGGTCGCGAAAACGGCAATAAAATCTTTAACAAATCCCGTGGCCGCTTGAATACCGTGCTCGGCATTCCCGATCCACAATAAAAAAAGCCTCCGCAGGGAGGCTTTTTTTTAGCGCAATCCAGACGGGATTACTTCTGGCGCACGCCTTCGACCGAAATAATCAGGTCAACTTCCTGAGAAGCGGGGCCGAGATCGGTAGTAATGTTGTAATCTTTGAGTTTAATTTTCCCTTCCGCTTCAAAGCCTGCGCGAACGCCGCCCCACGGATCGTCGCCCTGGCCAATCAGTTTGGCTTCAAGCGTCAGCGGTTTGGTCACGCCGTTAAGCGTAAAGTTACCGGTGATGTCCAGCTCATCGCCATCCTGCTTCACGGATGTGGAGGTGAAGGTCGCCTGCGGGAATTTGGCTACGTTCAGGAATTCCGCGCTGCGCAGATGTTTATCACGCTCGGCGTGGTTGGTATCGATGCTGGTCGTGTTGATAGTGACGTTGACTTTATCCGCTGACGGGTTTTTCTCATCAAAAGTAAAGGTGCCGTCGAAATCGCGGAAGGTGCCGTAGAGCCAGCTGTAGCCAAGGTGTTTAATCCGGAAGTTAACGAAGGCGTGCTGGCCCTCTTTATCAATCTTATAATCGGCCGCGACAGCGGAGCCGGTAGTAAAGAACAGGGCGGCGAGCGTTAACCCCATCAGGCTTTTTTTCATTTATCACTCCTTGGTTAATGCGACGATTTCCCGAGCATACGCTTGAGGGTAACGTCTTTATCGATGAAATGGTGCTTCAGCGCGGCGAAAGCGTGGAGCACCGAGAGCAGCACTACGCTCCAGGCGAGCCAGAGATGAATATCGCCTGCCGTATCGGCTTGTTCGCCCGCGCCGCTGAAGATAGCCGGGATTTCAACAAGCCCAAACACGCTGATGGGTTTGCCTTCGGCGGTCGAAATCAGATAACCGCTCAGCAAAATCGCGAACAGCAACAGATAGAGCAGTACATGAACGGCGACGGCGCTCACACGCGTCAGGCGGGAATAAGAGGCGAGCGGGGGAGGCGGCGGCGAAACAAAGCGCCAGATAACCCGCATCAGTAAAAAGAGAAAAATAACGATGCCGATACTTTTGTGCAGTTCCGGGGCCCGGTGATACCAGACATCATAATAGCCAAGCGTCACCATCCACAGCCCAAGCGCAAACATGCCATAAACGGCAAGCGCCATTAGCCAGTGAAGCAGTACTGAGAAATGTCCATATTGCGACGGTGTGTTACGCCACTGCATTGTTACGCATCCGTTAATAAATAAGATGCAGCCACAGTGACCGTTGAAGGTTCCAAAAGCAAACCAAAAAAATCAACAATCTTATTCAGTAAATTTGATTGATAAGTTTGGGCTATTGAAAGACGGAATAACGGTAAAAAAGGTCTGGAATTGAGTTTGATAACAGTAAAATACGGTTATTTAGATATAATAAAAAGAAAATAGCGTCAGAATAATCATGTGTGTTGTCAGTTTTTGTAAGCCATGTGTCAGTTATTTTGAATAGTTAATGGCGCTAACTGGCGTAAATCCAGAACAGATCCAGCAGCGCCAACAGAGCAGAAAGCGCCAGATAAACCAGCAGATGTTCCCGAACATTGTTTACCAGAAAACGAATCAGCCGCTGCATACCTGTCCTTTTAACCAGTAGCACCTTATTTCAGCGTAACAAAAAGCGGCCCGCAGGCCGCTGCGTTTATTTGAAGCGCGACAGACTAAAAGGGGCGAGATCAAACTCAACAGGTTTATCAGCGGCAAACTGGCTCGCTATCTCGCCCAACACCGACGCGAATTTAAAGCCGTGACCGCTGAGGCCGGTCACTATCATCGCCTGCGGCAAATCAGGCAGAGTATCGACGATAAAATCTTCATCCGGGGAATTATCGTAGGTGCAGGACGCGCCATGCAGACAGCCGCCGATGCCAGGCAGATGCTGGCGCAGGAAAGGAAACGCCTCGGCGCCGTCGGTCGCCACTGCGCCGAAAGGTTTGCGCTCTTGCGCGGAATTGATCGGCTGACCGCCGTTGTGCTTGCCGATTTTCAGCGCGTTATCTTCCGCCGGGAAGCCGTAATACTGGTCGCCATTCGCCGTCTCGCCAGTAAAGGCGGGAAAGCGATTATTCACGCTGTAGCGCCCGTCAGCCTGATACCAGGCGAACACCTTGCGCACCGGCGTAATCGGCAGGTGTGGCACCAGACGCTTAACCCACGTACCAGCGCTAATCAGCACCTTGCGCCCTTCATATTCGCCATCCTCGGTAACCACACGCACTCCCTGCGCCTGAGGCTCTATTGCGGTGACCGCGCAGTTAAAGAGCTGGGCGCAGCCCGCTTCTTCAGCGAGGCGAATATAGTTAGCGATAGCGGCTTCGCTGTAGAGCACGCCGGAATTGGGTTCGAACAAGCCGATATAATCATCCGGCACGCGAAATTCCGGCCAGCGCGCCATGAGTTGGTCGGCATTGAAGGTCTCAAGCGGTAACTGCCAGCGCTGAGCGCTTTGCGCTACGTTGCGCAAAAATTCAGAATGGGCGGGGCCCAGGTTAATGACGCCGCTGCGCTGAAAAATACGCGCTTCGGTAAGGGACTGAAGCTCATCCCATAACGCCTGGGCGCGCAGTACCAGCGGGACATAGATTTCACCTTCGCCATAAGCGTGGCGGATAAGCCGTGTTTCGCCATGATGGCTGCCTTGCTGGTGCGGCGGATGACCACTGTCCGTCATCAGGACATTCAGCCCTGCCCGGGTGGCGTAATACCCTGCCGCTGCGCCAACCGAACCGCTGCCAATGATAATCAAGTCGTATTGCATGGAGGTGCTCCGCATAGGTTGTTACTTAGCAGAGTAATTAAGGCGGGAAAGTTGCACAAGACTAAAAATAATAATGGCGCTCCGAAGAGCGCCCGATGGTTATAAGGGAAGCATCAGACTAATGCTTGCGATAATCATTTTCCTGGTATTCGCTGGATTCAATTTTTGCAATGCCAGCTTCTAAAATGGAAATAAATTGTCTGGCTACATCGGTAGTTAGCCACAAGGTCTGGCCTATTTCCGTCTCTTCATGGTCAGACGGATTGGATGTCAAGTAATGCAGCCTTAGCATCATGGCATCGTAGCTGTCTACGGTGCTGATATCCCATCCAACAAGGGGATGTGTCTGAATAACTTCATTAATTTTTTCCATCATAACCCCCTTAATACGTGTTTAAAGACAACGGCTCATGAGGTTTCAATGCGTGTTTTATTGAAGCTGTCTAAGTATATCAATCAATATGCTAAAAAGAGGCAAAAATAAATACCCTGCAACACATTTTTTGAAATAATTGATTTATTTGAACAATAAAACGGCAAATTATTCAATAGCAGACGCGAAAAAGAAGGATCAATAAGGATATGCTGAAAAGCATTTTATTAATAATAGCAGAAATAAAAAAAGCCGGGCGGCGAAGCCCGGAAACGACACCATAAGAGAAATTTAGGTTAAGTCAGGGTTCGCTAAACCAATCCTCAGCGCTTTCCCAGGTTTCCTGAAGAATTTCGCTGACGCGATCTTTCGCTTCTTTGCCTGCGCCCAGTACCGAAAGATTATTGGTGGCGGCATAGCGCACCTGGACGCGGTTAGGAAAGTCGGGGAACTGTTGTTCAATTCGGCGGCTAAGCTCGCAGGCCAGGGCGTCGATAGCGCCAGGCGGCAGCGTTGTGGTTCTGGCGATAGTCACTTCTACACGCATAAACACCCCCTGTTAACGATACTGTATATTTATACAGATAATTGCGGTGGCTTGCAACAGGGGGCAATGTAAATGCTGCAGCTTATGCCTGGCGTTTTACGGACCAGCGCACTTTTTCACCGGCCAGGAACGGCACGATGCTATCGTCGCTAAGGCTGATGCTTTGCGGCATCTCTACCTCTTCACGCACCAGCTCAATAACCTCTTCGTTTACCGGCAGGCCGTAGAAGCGCGGGCCGTTGAGCGAACAGAACGCTTCAAAATGCGCCAGCGCATTCATCTCTTCAAACACCGTGGCGTAAGCGCCCAGGGCGGAAGGGGCGTTAAAACAGCCGGCGCAGCCGCAGCTGGCTTCTTTGCGATGGCGAGCGTGCGGTGCAGAGTCGGTACCCAAGAAAGCGCGCTCAAAGCCGCTCGCCACCAGTTCGCGCAGCGCCTGCTGGTGAACGCTGCGTTTAAGGATGGGCAGGCAATAGAGGTGAGGGCGCACGCCGCCAACCAGCATATGGTTGCGGTTGAACATCAAATGCTGCGGCGTAATGGTGGCGGCAAGAAGCTCATTGCCTTCACGCACATACTGGGCGGCGTCTTTGGTCGTGATATGCTCAAACACCACTTTCAGCCCTGGCAGGCGGCGGCGCAGCGGTTCCATTACCGTTTCGATAAAACGCGCTTCGCGATCGAAAATATCGATATCTGCGTGAGTGACTTCGCCATGCACCAGCAGCGGCATGCCCAGACGCTCCATACGCTCCAGTACGGGCATAATCGCGTCAATGCTGGTGACGCCGTGGCTTGAATTCGTGGTGGCGTTCGCCGGATAGAGCTTGGCGGCCGTAAATACCCCTTCCTCGAAGCCGCGCGCCAGCTCGTCGGCATCCAGCGTGTCGGTCAGGTAGCAGGTCATCAGCGGTTCAAACGTATGGCCTGCGGGGACGGCATCCAGAATACGCTGGCGATAAGCGACAGCCGCCGACACGGTAGTTACCGGAGGAGCCAGGTTCGGCATGACGATGGCGCGCGCATAGGTCTCGCTGGTATAAGGCAGAACGGTTTGCAACATCTCGCCATCGCGCAGATGGAGATGCCAGTCGTCAGGACGGCGGATGGTTAACACCTGGGGTTGTTCAGTCATGAAATGCTCCGGCTAGAAGGACAAAAATGGCTGGATTTGCGCCGGGCACTAAGGATAAGCGGAAACGTTTTCGTTTGCACCCTTTTCATGCTTCACGCCGGGGCCATCACCCCGGCGCGGAAACTCAGTCTATAAAGGGGATCACGATTTCACCCGGCTTCACTTCCAGCCCTTTGGCATAGCGTTTGGCCAGCTTTTCGCCTTCGCTGCCATCTTCGCTCAGCACATAAGCGGGGTGCTGATTGAAATAGCTGCGCAGCGACTGATTAAGGTAAGGAGTCAGGGTTTCCAGCAACGCCTGCATTTTTTGTGGTTGCACCGTCGCGTTAACCACCTCCATTTCCTGGAGATAAATCGCCCCCTTCTCTTTGTTAAAAACCGGCAGCGCTTTCAGCGTCAGCTTCATGTTCGCTTTTTGATTGCCGAAGAGGGAGGTCATATCCAGACTGGCATCGCCGGTCAGGGTGACTTTGTTTGGCTCTTCACGCCCAATCTGGCTTGCCAGGTTGCTCAGCACGATGTGGGCATCCGCCACGCCCGGCACGCCGATATCACGCGAGAAATTATTCCGTTTTTGCAGCGCCTGGTTAATTTCCTGCTCGGTAACCGTGTACTGGGTTAGCTGGTTACACCCTGCCAGCAGACCGCTGACAACCAGCGCGGCGGCGACAATAAAGCTCTTCATCTCATTCCTCGACATGTGCACAAAGTCCGTGTCAGGGGATCCTGACACAAAGCAGCATGTCGCGCCAGAGTAAGTGTCGCCAGCGGAAAAGGCTGAAAAAGCCGGTGGCGGCCACCGGCATAAGGATTAAATAGAGATTGAGGAGAGAAGGTTGACCTGGGTTTGTTTGGCCATATTGTCCCGGTAATCCGCCACGCGGGTCGGGTACTCTACGCCTGCCACCAGCGTCAGGTTACGCAGGAGCGGGAAGAGATGAATATCATCCTCTGAGAGCTCGCCATTGACGGCGTTAGGCTGCTTAATCAGCTTATCGAGATCGCGCAAATCATCGTTGATGTTCTTGATAAGCCCTGCCGAGTGGGCAAGATGCTCGTCGAAAGCGCCAATCGCCGCCTCTTTCTTTTTCACAAAGTAAGCCCGCGCCTGCGGGGTGGCGAATTCATCAAAAGGCGCTTTGGCGATGCGCGGCAGCAGCAGGCGGTTGACGTAGCCGTTTACTTTGCGAAGCCAGGTTTCAATGGCCGGATTACGCTTCCCGGTGAGCAGCGGTTTGCCGTCGAGCTTATCGACGTAGTAGACAATATCGAGGCTTTCCGGCAGATAGCGGCTGTCATCTTTTTGCAGAATCGGGGCCATCTTCTGACCAATCATCCGGGTGGGCGTTTCTTCATCATCGTTGAGCAGCACGTTCAGCTCAACCGGGATATTTTTCAGCCCAAATATCATGCGCGCTTTCACGCAAAACGGGCAGTGATCGTAAATATATAGCTTCACGTTTCTCCTCCTGTTATGGCGTCCGTGCCTTCAGTATGGAAGAGAAGCCAGGGCGGGGCAAATTAGCTGCCCGGTTCAAGCATGCTCGGCTCGAGGCGCTTCTGGCTGAACTGCCACCACAGAGCGAAGCATGTCGCCACGCCGATAACGCCAAGCATCACCCAGGGCAGCTCTGGCTGCTGAAACGTTTTGCCGGCGTCAAACAGCCAGCCGCCGCCCGCATAGCCGAGCGCGCCGCCAAAGGCGAGGCCAAGGCGGCTGAAGCCCATATAGCTGCCGCGGGCGCGGGAATCGGCGAGCGAAGCGCTGAGCGTCTCCCGTGCCGGCTCCGCGATAATCGAGCCGATGTAAAACAGACAAATCAGGGTAAATAGCTGCTGCAACGTGCCCACCAGGCCTATCGGCAGCAGGCTCAGTGTCATCAGCAGCAGGCCCGCCATCAGGCGGTGCTCCAGGCGAAAGCGCTTTTCGCTCCAGCGAGCGACAGGGTAGAGCAGGGTGAGCGACAGCGTCGCTTCGATGGCGTACATCCATTTCACGGCGGCGGGCGTGCCGGCGATGTCATTGACCATAATCGGCAACATAAGCATGACCTGCACCGCCAGCATGTAGTAGCCGGTAAGCGTCAGCACGTAAGTGACAAACCGCTTGTCGCGCAGCACGCGGCTCATCCCTTCGCGCATAGGGGTGCGAATGGTCGAAAGCTTCCAGTCCGGCAACAGCCAGGCGTTGAAACCGGCGCAAATCACAAACAGCAGCGCGCCTGCGCCGCAGACGAGGCGAAAATCATACTGCAGCAGCCAGCTGCCGAGCAGTGCGCCAATCACCGCGCCTGCGCTGTCCTGCATCATCAGCAGAGAAAAAAAGCGCCCGCGCTGGTGCGGACGCACCAGTTTTACCACCAGCGCCGAGCGCGGCGGGTCAAACAGGGTGCCGCCAAGGCCGGAGAGAATACAGGAGAGCCAGAGCATCCAGGGCTCCTGAGCGACCGCCATCGTCGCAAAACCCGCCGCACGCATCAGCATGCCGGTGACGATCATCGGCCGGGCGCCAAGACGGTCGGCTATCGCGCCGCCGAAGATCCCAAGCCCCTGCTGAATAAACTGACGCAGGCCGAGGGCGATACCGACCATCAGCGCGGCCCAGCCCAGTTGATCGACAAAGCGAATAGAAATCAGGGGAAAGACGACAAAAAAGCCCAGCACCACGAGCATGTTGTCAATCAGCAGGAAATATTTACCCAGGCTCCTTGCCTGCGACACGCTGGCCATTTCCCCTCCTGGGAAAACGCAAAGATAAACTTCTATTTTGCGGGCGCGTCTCAGACTTTCCTATATTCAAAACAACAATATTTTTTTATCGATCCAGATGTTTAATTGATGACGTTAATCGAAATAGCGCCGCGGGGTGCGGAAAATGGTATGTTGTTGTTTTCCCTGTTTTGTCTCGCACAGGTATAGTTAACTTACCGCGCATGAGACAGCGGCGTATCGCCGCTCGCGCCGTGTGGCTTATTGTGGACGAAGGAGTGGGTGATAAATGTTTGGCTACCGCAGTAACGTGCCGAAAGTACGATTAACGACCGATCGCCTGGTGGTGCGGCTGGTGCATGACCGTGACGCCTGGCGGCTCGCGGATTATTACGCTGAAAACCGCCAGTTTTTAAAACCCTGGGAGCCGGTGCGTGACGACAGCCACTGCTACCCCTCCGGCTGGCAGGCCCGCCTTGGCATGATCAACGAACTGCACAAGCAAGGCAGCGCTTTTTATTTCGCGCTGCTCGATCCGGATGAAAAAGCGATCCGCGGCGTGGCCAATTTTTCCAATGTGGTACGCGGCTCGTTTCACGCCTGCTATCTCGGGTATTCGCTGGGGGAAAAGTGGCAGGGCCAGGGGCTGATGTTTGAAGCGCTCACTTCCGCCATTCGTTACATGCAGCGCACCCAGCATATGCACCGCATTATGGCTAATTACATGCCGCACAATAAGCGCAGCGGCGATCTGCTCGCCCGCCTCGGCTTTGAAAAAGAGGGCTACGCCAAAGATTATCTGCTGATTGACGGCGTGTGGCGCGACCATGTGTTAACCGCGCTTACCGCCAGAGAATGGACCCCGGGTCGTTAAGGAGCAAAGATGAAACATCAGTTAAGCGCGGTGGAAGCTCGCGTCATCGGCAGCCTGCTGGAAAAGCAGGTCACCACGCCCGAGCAGTATCCGCTTTCGGTTAACGGCGTGGTCACCGCCTGCAACCAAAAAACCAACCGCGAGCCGGTAATGAACCTTTCAGAGCGCGAGGTGCAGGACGCGCTGGATGAGCTGGTCAAGCGTCATTATCTGCGCACTGTCAGCGGTTTTGGCAACCGCGTCACCAAATATGAGCAGCGCTTCTGTAATTCTGAATTCGGCGCGCTGAAGCTTTCGCCGCCGGAGGTGGCGCTGGTCGCCACGCTGATGCTGCGCGGACCACAAACGCCGGGCGAACTGCGCAGCCGGGTAGGGCGCATGTATGAGTTCGCCGACATGGCTGAAGTGGAAAGTGCGCTGGACGGGCTGGCGAACCGCGAAGACGGTCCCTTTGTCGCGCGTCTGCCGCGCGAGCCGGGCAAGCGTGAAAGCCGCTATATGCACCTTTTTAGCGGCGAAACGGAAACGCTGGCCGCGGCTGTAGAGGCGGTCAGCGCGCCTGCGGACGATCTGACGCAGCGCGTCGAGGCGCTGGAAGCGGAAGTGGCGGAGTTGAAATCCCGCCTCGAAGCGCTGCTGGGCCACCTGGGAGACTGATATGAGCAAACTTCGCATCGGCGTGGTAGGGCTTGGCGGCATTGCGCAAAAAGCGTGGCTGCCGGTGCTTTCTCACGCCACAGAGTGGCGGTTAACCGGCGCTTTTTCGCCGAATAAAGCGAAAGCGCTGCCCGTTTGCGAGGCGTATCGCCTGCCTTATGTCGACTCGCTGCAGGCGCTCGCCGCGCAGTGCGACGCCGTGTTCGTGCACAGCGCCACCAGCAGCCACTATCAGGTAGTGAGCGAATTGTTGAATGCGGGCGTGCATGTCTGCGTGGATAAGCCGCTCGCGGAAAATCTGGCGGACGCCGAACGGCTGGTGGCGCTGGCCGCCCGTAAGAAGCTGACGCTGATGGTGGGCTTCAACCGACGCTTCGCCCCACGCTATCAGGCGCTGAAAGCGCGCCTCACAGACGCCGCCTCGCTGCGTATGGATAAACACCGCGCCGACAGCGTCGGCCCGCATGATTTGCGCTTTACCTTGCTTGATGACTATCTGCATGTGGTGGATACCGCGCTGTGGCTGGCAGGCGGCGAGGGGACGCTTCAGAGCGGCGCGCTGATGGCCAATGAGCAGGGCGAAATGCTGTATGCTGAACATCACTTCGCCCGGGATCGTCTGCAAATCACCACCAGCATGCACCGGCGGGCCGGAAGCCAGCGCGAATGGGTGCAGGCGGTGACCGACGGCGGCCTTTATGAAGTCACCGATATGCGTGAATGGCGCGAAGAGCGCGGCGCAGGCGTCGTGACAAGCCCGGTGCCGGGCTGGCAGAGCACCCTGGAGCAGCGCGGGTTTGCCGGCTGCGCGCGTCACTTCATCGACTGCGTGACGAATCAGACTGTTCCGGAAACGGCAGGCGACCAGGCGCTGCTTGCCCAGCGGATCGTCGAGAAACTCTGGCGGGAGGCGATAAGCGAATAATCCCTCGTAACAACTGCCGGTAGTATTTCCCCGGCAGTTGAGTAGACTAAGCGCTTCGCTCAACGCCCCGACGCCTGCTTTGCAGGCGTTAGTGTTTGTGGACCACCAACCCGATGAATTTATTAAAATCGCTGGCCGCCGTCAGCTCAATGACCATGTTTTCCCGCGTGCTTGGCTTTGCGCGCGACGCCATTGTGGCGAGGGTGTTTGGCGCCGGTATGGCCACCGACGCCTTTTTTGTGGCGTTCAAGCTGCCTAACCTGTTGCGCCGTATTTTTGCCGAAGGGGCGTTTTCACAGGCCTTTGTGCCTATTCTCGCCGAGTACAAAAGCAAGCAGGGCGAAGACGCCACGCGGGTGTTTGTCGCTTACGTCAGCGGGTTGCTGACGCTGGCGCTGGCCATCGTGACCGTCGCAGGAATGCTGGCCGCCCCGTGGGTCATTCTGGTCACTGCGCCAGGTTTTGCTGATACGGCGGATAAATTCGCGCTGACTTCGCAGCTGCTGCGCATTACGTTTCCCTATATTTTGCTGATTTCGCTGGCCTCGCTTGCCGGCGCCATCCTTAACACCTGGAACCGCTTCTCGGTACCCGCCTTTGCGCCGACCTTCCTGAACGTCAGCATGATAGGCTTTGCGCTTTTCGCCGCGCCGTATTTTCACCCGCCGGTGCTGGCGCTGGCCTGGGCGGTCACCGTCGGCGGCGTGTTGCAACTGGTCTATCAGCTGCCGCATCTGAAGAAAATCGGCATGCTGGTGCTGCCGCGCATTAACCTGCGCGACGCGGGCGCGCGCCGCGTGCTGCGCCAGATGGGGCCAGCCATCCTCGGCGTCTCCGTCAGCCAGATCTCGCTTATTATCAATACGATTTTCGCTTCGTTTCTGGTTTCCGGCTCCGTCTCCTGGATGTATTACGCCGACCGTCTGATGGAGTTTCCGTCGGGCGTGCTCGGCGTGGCGCTCGGCACTATCCTGTTGCCTTCGCTGTCGAAAAGCTTCGCCAGCGGCAACCATGACGAATATAACCGCCTGATGGACTGGGGCCTGCGGCTTTGCTTTCTGCTGGCGCTGCCAAGCGCCGTGGCGCTGGGCATCCTTGCCAAACCGCTCACCGTTTCGCTGTTTCAGTACGGCAAATTCACCGCTTTTGACGCCGCCATGACCCAGCGGGCGCTGATCGCCTACTCTGTAGGGCTGATTGGGTTGATTGTGGTGAAAGTGCTGGCGCCAGGCTTCTATTCGCGTCAGGACATTAAGACGCCGGTGAAAATCGCCATCGTGACGCTGATTATGACGCAGTTGATGAACCTGGCGTTTATCGGCCCGCTGAAGCACGCCGGGCTTTCACTCTCGATAGGCCTTGCGGCCTGTCTGAACGCGTCGCTGCTTTACTGGCAGCTGCGCAAGCGCAGCATTTTCACGCCGCTGCCTGGCTGGGGCGCATTTTTGACGCGGCTGGTGATTGCCGTGCTCGTCATGTCCGCGGCGCTGCTCGGCATGATGCAGTTCATGCCGGACTGGGCGCTGGGCTCGATGCCCTGGCGCCTGCTGCGGTTGATGGCAGTGGTGGTAGCCGGGGTGGCGGCCTACTTCATCACGCTGGGGCTGCTGGGCTTCCGGGTGAGGGATTTCGCACGGCGCACGGCGTAAGGCGCGCCGACAGCGAATGACGCTTTCTTACCCGCGCTGCGCAGCGCGGGTAAGCGTCGCGGTTTTTTTTCGTCACCCCACAGTTTCGCCCAATAAAAAAGGCGCCTTTCAGGCGCCTTTCGTATTGATAAGCAACGTTAAATCGAAATCTTTTTGCCGCTGCGCTGGGCGCTGGCGGTCTGGCCGTTGGCGCCGTACAGGCCCGGTTCCTGATGTGGCTTCAGGATTGCCAGCGCCTGGCTATTGCGCGCCAGTTGCCCTTCAAGCAACCAGCCGTTGTGCTGATTAAGGTCGCGCAGGTGACGCGTTTTCTGCGTAATCGTCTGCCAGCGTTGAGCGTCAGCGTCAGCGTCATTGGCGGAAGCCTGCTGCAAGCGCCGCTGCTGCTCAAGATAGTCGAGCGTGGCGAGCAGGGAGCTTTTTTCTTCTGTAATACGCTGCAGCGCGCTGCCATTCACATAGCCCGCTGACAATTGCTGCTGTTCCGCGTCCATGACCTCTTTAAGGCTGGTCAGGACAACGGTCATTTGGTCTAACACTTCTGACAGACGACTCATATCGTTACTTACTCTGCAGGTAACTCCGCGCTTCCTGAATCAGCGCGTCAGCGATTTTGCCGGTGTCCATTTTCAGCTCGCCGTTACGGATAGCGGTTTTCAGCGCTTCCACGCGCTCTACGTTGATGTCGCTTGCGCCAGGCTGCGTCAGCGCCGCCTGCGCATCGCTTAAGGTTACGCTGGCGCTGTTAGCGGCAGTCGCTTTTTCGGTACGGGTTTTCTGTGGCGCGGCCTCGTTGGTTTCACGTGCCTGTACGGCGCTGATCGGTTTAGAAGGCGAAGTGCGTTCAATGCTGCTCATTGTTAAGTCCTCATTGAGGTGGCTCGCGGCGCAGAGCCTGTCATTTAGGTGTTGCTTATTTATCGGCAGTGGACAGCGAATCTTTATGAAGATTATAGACTAATCAGAATATTCCCATCAGAGCCGACCGTACCGCTCACCACCTGGCCCGAAGCCATACGCACCCGGGCATTCTGGGCAACCGCCGCATTGTTTAACGCCTGACCTTCACTGTTAATGCTAAAGCCTTCGCCTTGCGCGATAACCTGCACACGCTGGCCCGCTTTGATTCGCCATGCCTGGCGCACCATGGAAAGCAATACCGGTTGTCCTGGCGCGAGGTCGCGAAGCGTAACCGCATCCTGCGCCTGATTCAACTCCAGCATCGCCCGGGGAGGGAGTTGATCAAGGCGACCGCGCATTAAACGCACTGACGTGCTGTCGAGCCGACTGCCGCGCGCCACCGGCTGCGCCGCCACTACATACTCGCCTGTCGCCTGAACCAACACCTGCAAATACCGTTTATCGCCGCCGCAGCGCGCCTGCACGCTCAGGTTTCCCCACAGCCGCGCGTTGCCCGGCAGGCTGAACTGCGGCTGCTCGCAGGCAGGCCATAAATTGGCCGGGGTTTTAACCGTTACGCTGACGTCATCGCTTATCCCGGCAAGCCTTGCGGCGAAAAAGGGAATCAGCTGGGCTTCAAGCGTCCCGGCGAACAGGGGCGAGCTTAGCAACATTAGCGCTGCGCAGCAGAGTTTCAGGCGTTTCATGGCGCGTCTCCGTTAGCGGAATGGCGATGATTTTACCCGCACTCGTTTTCCTTCAAGGCAACAAATAGCGACGCATTTTGCGCTTATTCCAACGATAAGGGAGGGCGCTCACCCAGTAAGCTGTGCATCATCACCATGCTATGCGGAGGAATCATGCTCGACAAACTCGACGCCGCGCTGCGCTTTCAGCAAGAAGCGCTTAATTTGCGCGCCCAGCGTCAGGAGATTCTGGCCTCCAATATCGCCAACGCCGACACCCCAGGTTATCAGGCGCGGGATATTGATTTCGCCAGTGAACTCAAAAAAGTGATGGAGCGGGGCCGCACGGAAGGAAGTTCCATTGCACTGTCGATGACCTCCGCCCGTCATATCCCTGCCCAGACGAATACCGCGCCGAATGTTGATTTGCTCTACCGTATCCCCGATCAGCCCGCAATGGACGGCAACACCGTGGATATGGACCGCGAGCGCACGCAGTTTGCGGACAACAGCCTGAAATACCAGTCCGACCTGCAGGTGCTGGGCGGTCAAATCAAAAGCATGATGTCAGTGCTGCAATCGGGAGGATAACGGATGGCTTTGCTGAATATTTTTGATATCGCCGGCTCTGCGATGACCGCGCAGTCCAAGCGTCTGAACGTGGCGGCCAGTAACCTGGCAAACGCCGACAGCGTTACCGGACCGGATGGTCAACCGTATCGCGCGAAACAGGTCGTGTTTCAGGTTGATGCCCAGCCAGGCTCGCCGACAGGCGGCGTGAAGGTGACTAATGTCCTGGAAAGCCAGGCGCCGGACAAACTGGTCTATGAGCCAGGCAATCCGCTGGCGGACGCCAAGGGTTACGTGCGCATGCCCAATGTGGATGTGGTTGGCGAGATGGTGAACACCATGTCCGCCTCCCGCAGCTATCAGGCTAACGTGGAAGTGCTTAACGCCACGAAATCCCTGATGCTCAAAACGCTCACCCTCGGTCAATAAAGGAGAAGGGCATGTCGATTTCCGTAAACGTTAACGACCCGACTAACAGCGGCGTCAGCAGCGCGACCGGCACCAGCACCAGCAGCGCCAACGGTCTCTCCGGCAGCAGCGCCTCGGACCTGCAGAGCAGCTTCCTGACGCTGCTGGTCGCCCAGTTGAAAAACCAGGACCCGACCAACCCGCTGCAGAACAACGAGCTGACCACTCAGCTTGCGCAAATCAGCACCGTGAGCGGTATTGAAAAACTCAACACCACGCTCGGCGCCGTTTCCGGTCAGCTTAACAACAACCAGTCGCTGCAGGCGAGCACCCTTATCGGCCATGGCGTCATGGTTCCGGGCACTACCATTCTTGCCGGTAACCAAACCACTACGCCGTTTGGCGTAGAGCTGGCGCAGGCTGCCGATAAAGTGACCGCCACCATTACGGATAAGAGCGGCGTAGTCGTACGCACGATTGAACTCGGCGGGCTGAGCGCGGGCGTCCATACCTTTAGCTGGGACGGCAAGCTAAACGACGGCACTACCGCGCCGGATAACGCTTATAACGTCTCCATTTCCGCCAGCAGCAACGGCACGCAGCTGGTCGCCCAGCCGCTCAACTTTGCGCTGGTCAACGGCGTAACGAAGAGCGCCAACGGCAGCCTGCTGGATTTAGGTACTTACGGCACCACCACCCTCGACGAAGTCAGACAAATCATCTGATTCAACCATTATCAGGAGTAAGACATGGCGTTTTCTCAAGCGGTCAGCGGCCTGAATGCCGCGGCCACCAACCTGGACGTAATTGGCAACAACATTGCCAACTCCGCGACCTACGGTTTTAAATCGGGTTCTGTCTCCTTCGCCGACATGTTCGCAGGCTCAAAAGCGGGTCTCGGCGTGAAAGTGGCGGGCATTACCCAGGATTTCAGCGACGGTACGACCACCAATACCGGTCGCGCCCTGGACGTGGCTATCAGCCAGAACGGCTTCTTCCGTCTGGTAGACAGCAACGGTTCGGTCTATTACAGCCGTAACGGCCAGTTCAAGATGGACGAAAACCGTAACCTGGTGAACATGCAGGGCCTGCAGTTAACCGGCTACCCGGCAACCGGCACGCCGCCGACCATTCAGCAGGGCGCAAACCCGGTAGGACTGACCGTTCCGAACACCCTGATGGCGGCGAAAACCACCACCACGGCGGAAATGGTCGTTAACCTGAACTCCACCGACAAACTGCCGACCAAAACCCCGTTCGATCCGACTGATTCGGATACCTATAACAAAAAAGGTTCCGTTACCGTATTCGACAGCCAGGGTAACGCGCATGACATGAACGTCTTCTACGTGAAAACTGACGCCAACACCTGGGCCGTTTACACGCAGGACTCCAGCGTTAACACCCCGTGGGTTGCCAACACGCCGGCAAACACCTACATGAAGTTTGATGAGAACGGCACCCTGACCGGTCTTGCCGCGACTGCCGCTGACGCCGCCGCAGGCACCGTCACCAATCCGCCGTCTTTCAACGTCACCACTGGCCCCATCAACGGTGCGACGCCTGCGACTTTCGCGCTGAACTTCTTTGGTTCCATGCAGCAGAACACCGGCACCAGCAGCATCGTTTCCACCACCCAGAACGGCTATAAGCCGGGCGACCTGGTGAGCTACCAGATTAACGACGACGGCACCCTCGTCGGCACTTACTCTAACGAACAGCAGCAGCTGCTGGGTCAGATCGTGCTGGCGAACTTCGCGAACCCGGAAGGGCTGTCCTCGCAGGGCGATAACGTCTGGGCTTCTTCCAACGCCTCTGGCGTGGCGCTGCTCGGCACGGCGGGCACCGGCAACTTCGGCTCTCTGACCAACGGCGCGCTGGAAGCTTCCAACGTCGATCTGAGTAAAGAACTGGTCAATATGATCGTTGCGCAGCGTAACTACCAGTCCAACGCGCAGACAATCAAAACGCAGGATCAGATCCTCAACACGCTGGTTAACCTGCGCTAAGTGAGTGAAGGAAGGGCTTAATGGATCACGCAATCTATACCGCGATGGGCGCGGCAAGCCAGACGCTGAACCAACAGGCGGTAACGGCGAGCAACCTCGCCAACGCCTCTACGCCAGGCTTTCGCGCTCAGCTTAACGCGCTGCGCGCCGTGCCGGTGGAAGGGCTTTCGCTCAATACCCGAACGCTTGTGACGGCCTCGACGCCCGGCGCGAATATGAGCCAGGGCGAATTCAACTATACCTCGCGTCCGCTGGACGTGGCGGTGCAGCAGGATGGCTGGCTTGCCGTGCAGGCCGCTGACGGCAGCGAAGCCTATACCCGCAATGGCAACATCCAGGTTGGGCCGACGGGGCAGTTGACCATTCAGGGCAACCCGGTCATGGGCGAGGGCGGTCCGATTGCCGTGCCGGAAGGCTCGCAAATCACTATCGCGGCGGACGGCACGATTTCCGCGCTTAACCCCGGCGATCCGGCGAATACCGTGGCGCCCGTCGGCCGCCTGAAGCTGGTGAAAGCCGAAGCGCGTGACGTGGTGCGCGGCGATGACGGCCTGTTTCGCGTCAGCCCGCAGGCGCAGGCCCAGCGCGGCGCGGCGCTGCAGGCCGACGCTACGGTACGCGTGATGCCAGGCGTGCTGGAAGGCAGCAACGTCAAGCCGGTTGAAGCGATGACCGACATGATAGCCAACGCCCGCCGCTTCGAGATGCAGATGAAAGTCATCTCCAGCGTCAATGATAACGAACAGCGCGCTAACCAGCTGCTGTCAAACAGTTAAGAAACAGGACGCCACTATGATCAGTTCATTATGGATCGCCAAAACCGGTCTGGACGCCCAGCAAACCAATATGGACGTTATCGCCAACAACCTGGCGAACGTCAGCACCAATGGTTTTAAGCGCCAGCGCGCGGTTTTTGAAGATTTGCTCTACCAGACGATTCGCCAGCCCGGCGCGCAGTCTTCCGAGCAGACTACGCTGCCTTCCGGCCTGCAGATAGGCACCGGCGTACGCCCGGTGGCTACCGAGCGTCTGCACAGCCAGGGCAACCTTTCCCAGACTAACAACAGCAAAGATGTTGCAATTAAAGGCCAGGGCTTTTTCCAGGTGCTGTTACCGGACGGAACGTCGGCTTACACCCGCGATGGTTCTTTCCAGGTTGACCAGAACGGCCAGCTGGTGACGGCGGGGGGGTTCCAGGTTCAGCCTGCCATTACCATTCCGGCGAATACGCTGAGCATTACCATTGGTCGTGATGGCGTGGTGAGCGCCACTCAGCAGGGCCAGGCCAACCCGGTGCAGGTAGGCCAGCTCAACCTGACCACTTTTATGAACGACAGCGGTCTCGAGAGTATCGGTGAAAACCTTTATACCGAAACTCAGGCTTCCGGCGCGCCGAACGAGAGCACCCCGGGCCTTAACGGCGCCGGTCTGCTGTATCAGGGTTATGTTGAAACCTCTAACGTGAACGTGGCGGAAGAGCTGGTAAACATGATCCAGGTGCAGCGCGCTTACGAGATCAACAGTAAAGCGGTCTCCACGACCGACCAGATGCTGCAAAAACTGACGCAACTCTAAGGTCCCTTCGGCGCGGCGTAAGCCGCGCCGGATACCCGAACTCAAGATGAATGCCATGCAAAAAACCGGTGCGCCACTTTATCCTTACGCGATTGCGCTCGCGCTGACCCTTTCAGGCTGCGCCTGGGTGCCTTCCACCCCGTTGGTTCAGGGGGCTACCACCGCGCAGCCCGCGCCCGCGCCCGCGCCGGTGGTTAACGGGTCGATTTTCCAGTCCGTTCAGCCGATTAACTACGGCTACCAGCCGCTGTTTGAAGACCGTCGTCCGCGCAATATCGGCGACACGCTGACTATCCAGTTGCAGGAAAACGTCAGCGCCAGCAAAAGCTCGTCGGCGAATGCCAGCCGCGACGGCAAAACCAGCTTTGGTTTAGATACCGTTCCGCGCTACCTGCAAGGCCTGTTCGGCAATGCGCGCGCCGACGTCGACTCCTCAGGCTCTAACGCTTTTAACGGCAAAGGCGGCGCCAACGCCAGCAACACCTTCAGCGGCACGCTGACGGTCACGGTCGATCAGGTGCTGGCCAACGGCAACCTGCACGTGGTGGGCGAGAAACAGATAGCCATCAACCAGGGCACAGAATTTATCCGCTTCTCCGGTGTGGTCAACCCCCGCACCATTAGCGGCAACAACACCGTACCGTCCACGCAGGTGGCGGACGCAAGAATCGAATATGTCGGCAACGGCTATATCAACGAAGCGCAGAATATGGGCTGGCTGCAGCGCTTCTTCCTCAACTTATCGCCGATGTAACGAGGTGACACATGGTTAAATCCCTATTCGGGGTCATGCTTCTGCTGGTCGCGACGCTTGCGCAGGCAGACCGCATTCGTGACCTGACAAGCGTGCAGGGCGTGCGTGAAAACTCCCTGATTGGCTACGGCCTTGTAGTCGGCCTTGACGGGACGGGCGACCAGACGACCCAGACGCCGTTCACCACCCAGAGCTTAAACAACATGCTCTCCCAGCTCGGCATCACCGTGCCGGCGGGCACCAACATGCAGTTGAAAAACGTGGCGGCGGTAATGGTCACCGCAAGCTTCCCGGCTTTTGCGCGCCAGGGGCAGACCATCGATGTGGTGGTTTCCTCGATGGGCAACGCCAAAAGCCTGCGCGGCGGTACGCTGCTGATGACCCCGTTAAAAGGGGTTGATAACCAGGTTTATGCGCTGGCGCAGGGCAACATTCTGATCGGCGGCGCGAGCGCCTCCGCAGGCGGCAGCAGCGTGCAGGTCAACCAGGTCAACGGCGGGCGCATCACCAACGGCGCTATCATTGAGCGCGAGCTGCCAAGTCAGTTCGGTAATGGCAACACCATTAACCTGCAGCTTAATAATGAAGACTTCACCCTGGCGCAGCAGATCTCCGACACCATCAACCGCGCCCGCGGCTACGGCAGCGCCACTGCGCTGGATGCCCGTACCGTGCAGGTTCGCGTGCCGACGGGCGGCAGCTCGCAGGTCCGCATGCTGGCGGATATCCAGAACCTGGAAGTGAACGTGGCGGTGCAGGATGCGAAAGTCATTATCAACTCCCGCACCGGCTCGGTGGTGATGAATCGCGAAGTGATGCTCGATTCCTGCGCCGTAGCGCAGGGCAATCTTTCCGTCACGGTTAACCGTCAGGCGAACGTCAGCCAGCCGGATACGCCGTTTGGCGGCGGGCAGACCGTCGTGACGCCGCAGACGCAAATCGATATGCGCCAGAGCGGCGGGTCGCTGCAGACGGTGCGCGAGAGCGCGAGCCTCAACAATGTTGTACGGGCGCTTAATGCGCTGGGCGCGACGCCTATCGACCTGATGTCGATTCTCCAGTCGATGCAAAGCGCTGGCTGTCTGCGCGCCAAACTGGAAATCATCTAAGCGATATAACGGCCTTCGCCTCTGGGGTGAAGGCCGCAGTTTTATGTTCTTCCCGCCTGAGCGGCAGTAAAAGCGCGAGAGCGGGTTAACTTTTAAAGGACAGTCTCATGCTGAACGACACCCGACTGATGACCAGCGCGGCCTGGGACGCGCAGTCATTAAACGAACTAAAAGCCAAAGCGGGCCAGGATCCAAAAGCCAATATCAAAGATGTGGCCCGCCAGATGGAAGGGATGTTCGTGCAGATGATGCTAAAAAGCATGCGTGAAGCACTGCCGAAAGATGGGTTGTTCAGCAGCGACCAGACGCGGCTTTATACCAGCCTGTATGACCAACAGATTGCTCAACAGATGACGTCAGGCAAAGGACTTGGGCTTGCGGACATGATGGTGAAACAGATGGGCGGCGAGCAGCAGGCAAGCGCGCCGGACGAGGCCTCTGTGCAGACGGCGCCGATGAAGTTTGATATCGACACCGTAAATACGTACCGCAACCAGACGCTGACGCAAATCGTGCGCAGCGCCGTGCCGAAAGCGCCATCTAATGACGAGCCGCTCTCCGGCGACAGCAAAGACTTCCTCGCCCAGCTCGCGCTGCCTGCGCGTCTCGCCGCCGAGAAAAGCGGCATTCCCCATCACCTTATCCTCGCCCAGGCGGCGCTGGAGTCGGGCTGGGGCCAGCGTCAAATTCGCACCGAAAGCGGCGAGCCAAGCTTTAACCTTTTTGGCGTGAAAGCCACGTCGAGCTGGAAAGGGCCGGTGACGGAAATTACAACCACCGAGTATGAAAACGGCGAAGCGAAAAAGGTCAAAGCGAAGTTTCGCGTTTACAGCTCTTATCTCGAAGCGCTTTCCGATTATGTCGGGCTGCTGACCCGCAACCCGCGCTACGAAGCGGTGACCAATGCCGCGACGGCGGAGCAGGGCGCGCAGGCGTTGCAGAACGCCGGCTACGCGACCGATCCGAACTACGCGCGCAAGCTGACGTCGATGATTCAGCAGCTTAAATCGATGTCCGAGAAAGTGAGCAAAGCTTACAACAACGATTTGTCGACGCTTTTCTGAAAACGCTCAAGTTATGTCGCAGGCTGCCGATACTTCTCGACAGGACCCTGAGTCAGAATGTTCATAAGGAACCCCCATGTCCAGTAGCTTAATTAATAGCGCCATGAGTGGCCTTGGCGCAGCCCAGGCTGCGCTGAATACTGTCAGCAACAACATTTCCAGCTATAACGTGGCGGGATACACCCGTCAGAACACCATTTTAGCGTCGGCCAACAGTACGCTGGGTGCAGGGGGATATACTGGCAATGGCGTTTATGTCTCCGGTGTTCAGCGTGAGTACGATGCGTTTATTACTAATCAGTTGCGCAGTGCTGAAAACCAGGGAAGCGGATTAACGTCACGTTATGAGCAGATGTCAAAAATTGACAATATGTTCTCTGGCAGCACCAATACGGTTTCAACCTCTTTGCAGGGCTTTTTCACCAGCTTACAAACGCTGGTAAGCAACGCTGAGGACCCGGCTGCACGTCAAACTTTGCTGGGTAAAGCGGAAGGCCTCGTTAACCAGTTTAAAGTGGCAGATCAATATCTGCGCGATCAGAATAGCCAGGTTAATACAGCCGTTTCCTCAAGTGTAAGTCAGGTGAATAGCTACGCTAAACAGATAGCGAATCTGAACGATCAGATTTCTAAGCTGACCGCAGCGGGAGCAGGCGCTTCGCCAAATGCTTTACTTGACCAGCGCGATCAACTGGTTAGCGAACTCAATAAAGTCGTGGGCGTAGAAGTTAGCGTGCAGGATAGCGGCACTTATAACATTTCTATCGGTAACGGCTACTCACTGGTGCAGGGCAGCACTGCGAATCAACTTGCCGCCGTCTCTTCCAGCAACGATCCGTCTCGCGTTACGGTTGCTTATGTCGACAAAACCGCAGGCAACATTGAGATTCCAGAGAAATTACTTACCACAGGTACGCTGGGCGGCATGCTGACATTCCGTTCTCAGGATCTCGATCAGACGCGTAACTCTCTCAACCAACTGGCGCTCTCTTTTGCTGATGCGTTTAACAATCAGCATAAGAAAGGTGTTGATCCCAGCGGTGCAGATGGCGGTGATTTCTTTGAAATTGGTAGCCCTGCGGTACTGAGCAACAGTAAAAACAGCAAGACGCCAGGCGCTACGCTGACGGCTTCCATCACTGACGGCTCCCAGGTTCAGGCGACCGACTACAAGGTTGTATTTGATGGTAACGACTGGCAGGTAACGCGTCTGTCCGACAATACCACCGTAACCGCAACCCAGACGCCGGCTGGCGGTCCTTTTACGGGCCTTGAGTTTGATGGCCTGAAGGTTGATATCAGCGGCAGCGCGGCGACGAATGATACCTTTACGGTGAAACCGGTTGTTAACGCCATTGTGAATATGAGCGTCGCTATTAAAGATGAGTCAAAAATTGCTCTTGCAGGCGAGGCGGGCACGGGCGAAAGCGATAATCGTAACGGCCAGGCATTACTCAATCTGCAAAGCAGCAAAGCGGTGGGTGGCAATAAAACGTTTAACGACGCCTATGCCGCACTGGTCAGTGACGTGGGAAACAAGACCAACACACTGAAAATCACCAGCACAACGCAAAGCAATGTCGTCACGCAGCTTAGCAACCAGCAGCAATCTATTTCGGGGGTTAACCTCGATGAAGAATACGGTAACCTGCAGCGTTTCCAGCAATACTACCTGGCTAATGCGCAAGTGTTACAAACCGCTTCCACCCTGTTCGACGCTCTGCTGTCGATTCGCTAACGGAGTATAACGCGATGCGTATCAGCACCCAGATGATGTATCAGCAAAACATGCGCGGCATTACCGATAGCCAAAGCGCATGGCTTGGCTATGGCGAGCAGATGTCCACAGGCAAGCGTGTGAACAGGCCTTCCGACGATCCTATCGCCGCATCTCAGGCGGTAGTTGTCTCACAGGCGCAGGCGCAAAACAGTCAGTATGAGCTTTCGCGTACTTTCGCTACACAGAAAGTCTCGTTAGAAGAGAATATTCTGGGGCAGGTAACTACAGCAGTTCAGGGCGTACAGGAAAAGCTGGTTAATGCAGGTAACGGTACGCTAAGCAATGACGACCGCGCTTCACTGGCGACTGACCTGCAAGGGTTGCGGGATCAACTGCTAAATCTGGCAAACAGTACGGATGGCAATGGTCGCTATATTTTTGCAGGCTATAAAACCGAATCAGCGCCTTTTGTCGAGGGTGCAAGCGGTGTGACTTATGCTGGTGGGGAAGAGGCAATCACGCAAACTGTCGATACAGCGCGGAGCATGATCATCGGCCATACCGGGAAGCAAGTATTTCAAACCGTGACCAGCAACGCAGTAAAAGAGCCAGATGGTTCTGTACAGAGCGATATGTTTGCAACGCTTGATAAAGCAATTGCTGCGCTCAAAACACCTATTGAAGATGGTGACGATACGGCGCGTGAAGCCTTCACAGCGGCAATTGATAGCGCTAACCGCGGAATGCGAAATTCCTACAATAATGTGTTGACTGTGCGCGCTGAACTGGGAACGCAACTTACTGAACTGACGGCGCTTGATGCTTCAGGCGATGACCGAACACTGACGCTGACTCAACAAATGAGCGATCTGGTAAACGTTGACTATAACGCGGTTATCTCTTCGTACACCATGCAGCAGGCGGCGCTTCAGGCTTCCTATAAAACGTTCAGCGACATGCAGGGCATGTCGCTGTTCCAGTTGAATAAATAAAAATAAAAGTTTGGAGCATGTCATGAAACTGGGCATGCTTTATATGCCCGCTTCCGCACCCCGGAGCGGGCCTTTTTTTATCTTCAGCGCGTGGCCGCAGCGCTAAGCGGCGTGCGTTTTCCCGCAAGGCGAATCGCAAGGCTTATCAGGCTTACCACCGTGGCGAGCGCGACCACCGCAGGCCAGCCTGCAAGCGTATAGGCTTTACTGCCAAGTATTGAACCCAGCGCCATACCGATAAACACCACCGTAAAGAGCAGGGCGTTAAGGCGACCGCGTGCGGCGGGCTCCAGGCTATAAACCAGCGTCTGGTGCGCGACCAGCGTTGACTGCAATCCTAAATCAAAACCGATGGCGGCAATCGCAATAATGGCGAGCTGCATGCCAGGGCCAAAGAACGGCAGTGTAAACATCAGGGCGAAAGAGAGGCTTACCAGCGCGGCGCCAAGCTGCGTGACTCTTTGCGGACCGAAGCGGTCTGAAAGCGTGCCGGAGAGCGGAGCCGCCAGCGCGCCCGCCGCGCCCGCCAGACCAAAGGCGCCCGCAGCGGCGCTGCCGACGTGGTAACTGTTATGCAGCATGACCGCCAGCATTGACCAGAACGCGCTAAAACCAATCGACAGAAAGCCCTGGGCAAACGCCGCCTGACGCAGCGCCGGGTAGCGGCGCCACAGTGTTACCAGCGATTTCATCAGTGCCGGATAGCCAAGTTCAGAATGCGCGGCGAAGCGCGGCAGTACGCGCCAGAGCAGCAGGCCGATGAAGGCGATGCTAACGGCCGCCAGCTGATACATGACACGCCAGCCAAACGCCGCGCCCACCAGACCGCTGACCGAGCGGGAGAGCAGAATGCCAAGCAGCAAGCCGGTCATGACCGTGCCGACCATTTTGCCCTGTTTGCCGGCAGGAGCGAGGATAGCGGCGGCGGGGACAATATCCTGCGCCACCGTGGCGGCCATACCGACCAGCAAGCTTAAGCCGAGCAGCCCTGTAAGGCTTGCTGAAAAGCTATAGAGCGCCAGCAACACGGCAAGCAAGGCGCATTTCAGCAAAATAAGATGGCGGCGGTCGTAGCGGTCGCCAAGCGGCAGCAAGAAGAAAATGCCCAGCGCGTAACCCAGTTGCGTAAGCGTTGGGATAAGCCCCATCCCGTTAACGTCAAGCTTAAGCGCGGCGCCCATCAGCGGCAGAATCGGCTGAGCGTAATAAATAGAGGCCACGCTTAACCCTGTGGCGAACGCCAGCACCAGGATAAGCCCGGCGGGCAGAGAAGCGGCGGCCGTTTGCGGCGCGGTGTGTGCAGGTTTCACAATGAGTTCCTTAACATGGGGTATGTATGCTTATTGTCGGCCCGTATCGGGTAGCGTGGTAGAGCAGGGCATGATAAAACAGTTATACGTCAGCCGTATGACCAGGAGAGAAAATGTGCCTTCAGAACGTATAGATCGGCTGGAATTGATGCATACTTTTGTGCGTATTATTGAGAGCGGATCGCTTTCCGCTGCGGCTTTGCAGCTTGGCACAACACAGGCGACCGTGAGCCGCAGGCTGAAAACGCTGGAGGATCTGCTGGGGGCCAGGCTGCTGCTGCGTACCACCCACGCTATGAAGCTGACCGACGACGGCGAGCGCTGCTATCAGCATGCGAGGGGCATTATCGGCAACTGGGCGGCGCTGGAGGATGAGCTGAAAAATGCGGAGGACGATCCTGTCGGCATTTTACGCGTGCGAGCGCCTCATGCCTTCGGCCAGGATCAGCTTATCGCGCCGTTGACTACTTTTCTTAACCATCACCCGAAGCTGGCGATAGAGTGGACGCTCAATGATAAATCGCCCGACTTTATTGGTGAAAATATTGACTGCGCCATTCATGTGGGGCCAGACATCGATCCGACCTGCATCGCCGTGCCGCTTGCTGAGGTGCCGCGCATTGTCGTGGCCACGCCGGAATTGCTGAACCACCATCCGGACATGACGCACCCGAGCCAGCTTGCTTCGCTGCCGTGGGTTGCGCTAAGCACTTTTTATCGGCGGGAAGTGACGCTGACCCATGGACAAACCCGTGAGCCCGTCTCCTTTACTATCAGTCCGCGCTTGAGTTCGGACAGCCTTTATGCGGTACGCCGGACGGTGCTGAACGGGATTGGCGCGGGGATTGTGTCGGCCTGGGTTGTACTGGAGGATCTGGCGCAGGGCCGGCTGGTGCATTTACTGCCTGAATGGCAGGTTTCGCCGCTGCCGATGTATCTGGTTTATCCCTACGCCCGCTATTACCCGGCGAGGCTGCGAAAGTTTCTGTCGCTGATGCGCGAAGCGATGCCGGAACTGGCAGGCATGCGGCGGATTGAAGGCAATAAAAAAGCCGGTCAGTGACCGGCTTTTTCAGGTTTACGGCTTATTCCGCTGCCTGCGGACGACCCGCTGGCGCAGAGGCGTGATGGGTGGCGCTATGGCCGCCCGCAGCGCCTTTGCCGCTGAAGTCGAAGGCCGGGCGAACCCAGTCGCTATGACGCGGCGGCTCCGGGATGTATTCCGGCGCCGGAGCGCGAGTCATCGGCGCAGCGGCGTGGTTGCGTTCAACCGCTACGCTCGGTTTCGCCGCGACAGGCGCTGCTTCAACCGGCTTCGCCTGCTCTTGCGGCTTCGCTTCGCGCGGCTGCACCTCTGCTTGCGGCTCCGCCTGCGGCTCGGCGACTGGCGCGGTTTCCGCCATTTCCGCCGCCTGGGCTTCGCGAACGTGTTCTGCTTCGCTTGCCGGCTGCGCTTCTTCAATCACGCGCTCTGCAACGGCTTCTTCCCGCGGCTCGATAAGCTGCGGTTGAGCATCAACCGGGCTTTCGATAACTTCCGGGTGAGACGTTTCAATTGCAGGTTCCTGCGGCGCCTCGGCTTGCGCGTCGGCAACCGGTTCAACCACCACCGGCTCGCTCGTCGGCGCTGGCTGTGCGGCGGCGGCAGGGGCAGCGACGTCAGCCGGGGTCTCAACAACGTCCGGCGCAGCCTGTTCGAACTGCTCCTCCATCACTTCATCCTGCGGACGAGCGACTGGATAGCGGATCCAGACTTTGCCGGAGGCCATTTCTGGCGAGGCGCAGGCGACGGTCAGCGGCATTGGTGACTGCGTCGGGTAACGCTCGTCACGATAACGGCGACGGCGCTGGCCGCTCACGCGCAGATGGCGCGGAGAACGACGGGAGCGACGCGGCATACCGGCGTTATCTGCACGGCCTTCGCCCGCTTCTTCCTGCTCGGCTGCGTTTTCAACGACCGCTGGCAGAGGAATGGTGGCGACTTCGGTGCTGGCGGACGGTGCCGCTTCAACCGCTTCTTCTTCAACAACCGTTGCGGATTCGGCGGACTCAATGCGGATCTTCTGCGTAAGCTGGCGCGGTTTACGACGCGGCATCACCTGTACGCGCTCTTCCTGCTCGGCGGCTTCCTGCTCCGGCGCTTCTTCGCGGGTCAGCGCTTTCACTTCCTGCTGCGCCTGACGTTTCTCTTCCGCACGGCGACGGTTACGTTCGCGACGCGGCTGCTGCTCCTCACGCGGTTTGGCTTTCTCCGTCTCTTCCACAACCGGCTGCCGGGCTTCACGCGCTTCGGCATTCTGTTGCTGAGCCTGACGGCGGTTGCGGCGGTTCTCTTCGCGAGCCGCTTCACGCACTTCGCCATTTTCAGCGCGGGTTTCACGGTTGGGGCGCTCGTTGCGATCGCGACGCGGTCCCTGACGGCGGTTGTTGCGACGCTCCTGCGGTTTCTCCTGCGCAGGCGCTTTCTGCTCTTGCGGCTGAACAGGCGTTTCGCTGGCGGTCTCACCGGCGAACAGATTTTTAAACGCGCCAATCAGACGGCTCATAAAACCAGGCTGCGCGGGTTGCGCCGGCGGCTGGGCTACGGCGACGCCCGGCGCGACAGGTTTCTCGGCAGCGGCGCTTTCCTGTGGCATCGGCGGCACATCCGGCATCACAAAGGTAGCAAGCGCTGGCTGTTCAGGACGTTTACGCTCGGCGTACTCTTCATCAGAAGGCAACGCCATGGCTTCTTCATGCAGCTTCGGCAGCAGATAGCTCAGGGTGGGCGTCTCTTCGCCTTTACGTACGCGCAAAACAGAGTAGTGCGGAGTTTCCATCTGATCGTTAGGCACAATCACGCAGCGTACGCCGCCCTGGCGTTTTTCAATCGCGTTTACCGCTTCGCGTTTTTCGTTCAGCAGGTAAGAGGCGATAGGCACAGGCACAATGGCATGCACCTCTTTGGTGTTCTCTTTCAGCGCTTCTTCTTCAATCAGGCGCAGAATGGAGAGCGAGAGTGATTCATTGTCGCGAATGGTGCCGGTGCCGCTACAGCGCGGGCAAACGTGATGGCTGGATTCGCCAAGCGACGGGCTCAGGCGCTGACGGGACATCTCCAGCAGGCCGAAGCGCGAGATGTGGCTAATCTGGATGCGCGCACGGTCCTGGCGCACCGCTTCACGCAGGCGATTTTCCACCGCGCGCTGATGGCGCACCGGGGTCATATCGATAAAGTCGATAACGATAAGGCCGCCGAGGTCGCGCAGGCGCAGCTGGCGCGCAATCTCATCTGCCGCTTCAAGGTTGGTGTTAAACGCGGTCTCTTCGATATCGCCGCCGCGGGTGGCGCGGGCGGAGTTGATATCGATGGCGGTCAGCGCTTCGGTGGTGTCGATAACGATCGAACCGCCGGAAGGCAGACGCACTTCGCGCTGGAAGGCGGACTCAATCTGCGACTCAATCTGGTAATGGCTGAACAGCGGAATTTCACCGGTGTAGAGCTTAATTTTGCTACTGAAATCCGGACGACCCAGCGCGGCGATATGCTGGCGCGCAAGCTCAAGCACTTTCGGGTTGTCGATAAGGATTTCGCCGATGTCCTGGCGCAGGTAGTCGCGGAAAGCGCGAACGATAACATTGCTTTCCTGATGGATAAGGAAAGGCGCCGGGCGGCTCTCTGCGGCTTTCTGAATCGCTTCCCAGTGCTTCAGGCGGAAGCTTAAATCCCACTGCAGCGCTTCGGCGGATTTACCGACGCCTGCGGTGCGCACGATAAGACCCATGCCGTCAGGCAGTTCAAGGCTTGAGAGCGCTTCTTTCAGCTCGGTGCGATCGTCGCCTTCAATCCGGCGTGAAATACCGCCCGCGCGCGGGTTGTTCGGCATCAGCACCAGATAACTTCCCGCCAGGCTGATAAAGGTGGTCAGCGCCGCGCCTTTGTTGCCGCGCTCTTCTTTATCGATCTGAACAATAACTTCCTGACCTTCACGCAGTACATCTTTGATGTTAGGGCGGCCATGGGCGGAGTAGTTGGCGGGGAAATATTCGCGGGCGATTTCTTTTAACGGGAGGAAACCGTGTCTTTCAGCGCCGTAATCAACAAATGCGGCTTCCAGACTGGGTTCAATGCGGGTGATTTTGCCTTTGTAGATGTTCGCTTTTTTCTGTTCGTGTCCTGGGCTTTCGATATCCAGGTCGTACAGGCGTTGCCCATCAACAAGGGCGACACGCAACTCTTCCTGCTGAGTTGCGTTAATTAGCATTCTTTTCATCGTAACTTACTCGTTATTCTTACATTGACGATAAAGCTGCGGGCATGGTGACGTTGACCGGGAGTGAACCGATGGCCTCGTGACTGTTCACGCCGTCAACCTCACGGCTGTCGTACGCTTAGGAGGCGCAGAGTGTCGGTAGCCTGTATTTCAACTGGAAATACAGCGCAATTATCAAAAAGGAACAGCCTGGGAGTAACTCTCCAGAGAAGCTTCCATTTACCGGCCAGGCTGCAACCCGCAGCCCGCTAACTGCCTGAAAGTTCAATACGTCTTACGCCATTGCTGCGTGGATGGACATTCAGGCAAAACTGGTAATTCCGCAAAATTCCTTGTCTTAACAAGTCTCAACACGGAAAACGGCAACATTATTCCATTGGCAGGCTTGTTATAGCAAGCTGACTTTTGCCATTTATCACCGGGTTACTCACAGTTTTTTAACTTTCTGATTTCCTGCTGACGTTTTAACCGCCAGTGCGGAAAACATAAGCTGTGAGAATCGGTTTGCCAGTAAGTATAAGCACATAAAAATGTGTGGCGCTATCAGCGTGCTCTATTTAGAATCGCCACCCATGAAAACAGAGACTCCATCCGTAAAAATTGTTGCGGTTTCGGCTGACGAAGCCGGGCAACGTATCGATAACTTTTTGCGCACTCAGCTGAAAGGCGTGCCAAAAAGCATGATTTATCGCATTTTGCGAAAAGGCGAAGTGCGTGTGAATAAAAAGCGCATTAAGCCGGAATATAAGCTGGAAGCGGGCGACGAGGTGCGTATTCCGCCTGTGCGCGTGGCCGAGCGCGAAGAAGAAGCGGTGTCGCCGCATTTGCAAAAAGTGGCGGCGTTAAGCGACGTCATTATTTATGAAGATGATTATATTCTGGTGCTGAATAAGCCTTCCGGCACGGCCGTGCATGGCGGCAGCGGGTTGAGCTTCGGCGTTATCGAAGGGCTGCGCGCGTTGCGCCCGGAAGCCCGTTTTCTTGAACTGGTGCATCGCCTCGATCGTGATACTTCCGGCGTGTTGCTGGTAGCCAAAAAACGTTCTGCGCTGCGCTCATTGCATGAGCAACTGCGTGAAAAAGGGATGCAGAAAGATTATCTCGCGCTGGTGCGTGGGCAATGGCAGTCTCATGTCAAAGTGGTGCAAGCGCCATTGCTGAAAAATATTTTGCAGAGCGGCGAACGTATCGTGCGCGTCAGTCAGGAGGGTAAGCCCTCCGAAACGCGCTTTAAAGTTGAAGAACGCTACGCCAATGCTACGCTTGTGCGCTGCAGTCCGGTGACAGGGCGCACGCATCAAATTCGCGTGCACACACAGCATGCCGGGCATCCTATCGCTTTCGACGATCGGTATGGCGATCGCGAATTTGACCGTCAACTGGCGGGCACCGGACTGAACCGCCTGTTCCTTCATGCGGCGGCGCTGCGCTTTGAACATCCGCATACCGGCGAAACGATGCGGGTCGAGGCGCCGCTGGATGCTCAACTGCGCCACTGCCTGAAGGTGTTACGCGAAGCCATGTAATCCAACTGGGCAACGGCGGAGTTGTTTACAGCAAAGGGTTGCAACCTTCGTGACGCAGCATAGCGCAGAGCGCAATAAGCGGCAGCCCTACCAGCGTATTAGGATCGCGCCCTTCAAGCCGGTCGAACAGCGCAATGCCCAGCCCCTCGCTTTTAAAACTTCCGGCGCACTGGAAAGGGCGCTCAATGCGAACATAACCGGCAATCTCCGCATCGCTGAGATGGCGAAAATGCACATCGAATGGTTCGCACTCGCGCTGCAGATGGCCGTTAGCAGAGTTGTATAAGGCAAGCCCTGTATAGAAAGAAATGATATTGCCGCGCGCTTTGCGAAGCTGGGCAATCGCGTTGTCTTCATTGTGCGGTTTACCCGTTATCTGCCCGTCCAGCACGCAAACTTGATCGGAGCCGATAATCAAATGTGCAGGAAATTGTTTCGCCAAAGCTTGCGCTTTTGCGCTGGCAAGTCTTAATACTAATTGACGGGCATTTTCTCCCGGCAATGGTGTTTCATCCACTTCAGGGGCGGCGGTGACAAACGGCAGGCCCAACTTTTCGAGCAACTGGCGGCGAAAAGGGGAGGTGGATGCAAGTACGACAGGGAGCATAGTTTTACGGCCAAAATAGCGGTTCGTGATTCGCTATTTTAAACTGAGGACCGCCCTGTGTGCGAATAAATGGCAAAAGGATAGTGAAAGCTGCCTTTTTCTTTGACTCTATGACGTTACAAAGTTAATATGCGCGCCCTATGCAAAAGGTAAAATTACCCCTGACTCTTGATCCGGTTCGTACGGCTCAAAAACGCCTTGATTACCAGGGTATCTATACTCCTGAACAGGTTGAGCGTGTCGCCGAATCTGTGGTCAGTGTGGACAGCGATGTGGAATGCGTCATGTCGTTTGCTATCGATAACCAACGTCTCGCTGTTTTAAAAGGCGATGCGAAGGTGACGGTAACGCTCGAATGTCAGCGTTGCGGTAAACCGTTTAGCCACGATGTCCATACAACGTATTGTTTCAGCCCGGTCGCTACAAACGAACAGGCTGAAGCACTCCCGGAAGCGTATGAGCCGATTGAGGTTAACGAATTCGGTGAAATCGACCTGCTGGCAATGGTGGAAGATGAAATCATCCTCGCCCTGCCGGTAGTTCCGGTGCATGATTCTGAACACTGTGAAGTGTCCGAGGCGGACATGGTCTTTGGCGAACTGCCTGAAGAGGCACAAAAACCAAATCCATTTGCCGTATTAGCCAGTTTAAAGCGTAAGTAATTGAGGAGTAAGGTCCATGGCCGTACAACAGAATAAACCAACCCGTTCCAAACGTGGCATGCGTCGTTCCCATGACGCGCTGACCGCTGTTACCAGCCTGTCTGTAGATAAGACTTCTGGTGAAACCCATCTGCGTCACCACGTCACCGCCGATGGTTACTACCGCGGCCGCAAGGTTATCGCTAAGTAATCACGCGCAAGCGTGATTCTGCTTAGTGTCAGTTCCCCGTGCAAACGGGGGATTAACGTCACCAGGCGATACCTTGACACGTCTAACCCTTGCGTTAGATGCCATGGGTGGGGACTTCGGTCCCTCCGTGACAGTGCCTGCAGCATTGCAGGCACTGGACGCGAATTCGCAATTGCACCTCCTTCTTGTCGGTCATCCCGACGCCATCACGCCATTACTCGCCAAAGCTGATTTCGAGCAGCGTTCAAGGTTGCAGATTATCCCTGCGGAATCGGTTATTGCCAGTGATGTCCGTCCTTCGCAAGCCGTGCGCAATAGTCGCGGCACTTCCATGCGCGTTGCGCTGGAACTGGTTAAAGAGGGCCGCGCCCAGGCCTGTATAAGCGCAGGGAATACTGGCGCGTTGATGGGGCTTGCAAAACTGTTGCTCAAACCGCTTGAAGGTATTGAGCGGCCCGCGCTCATGACCGTTCTGCCGCATCAGCAGCAAGGTAAAACGGTGGTGCTGGATCTGGGCGCCAATGTGGATTGTGACAGTACGATGCTGGCGCAATTCGCTATCATGGGGTCGGTAATGGCGGAAGAAGTGCTCGACATTAAACGGCCCCGCGTCGCGCTGCTTAATATCGGCGAAGAAGAGAGCAAAGGGCTCGACAGCATCCGTGATGCGGCAACGTTGCTGAAATCAGTGCCGGAAATTAATTACATAGGCTATCTTGAGGCCAATGAATTACTGACCGGCAAAACCGATGTGCTGGTGTGCGACGGTTTTGTCGGCAACGTCACCCTTAAAACGATGGAAGGGGTGGTAAGAATGTTCCTTTCGCTGCTGAAATCGCAGGGCGAAGGGAAAAAACGGTCGTGGTGGTGGCTTTTATTAAAGCATTGGTTACAAAAAAGCCTTTCCAGGCGATTCAGTCACCTCAACCCCGACCAGTATAATGGCGCCTGTCTGTTAGGATTGCGCGGCACCGTAATTAAGAGCCACGGAGCCGCCAATCAGCGAGCGTTTGCTGTCGCTATTGAACAGGCAGTGCAGGCGGTGCAGCGACAAGTCCCTCAGCGGATTGCCGCTCGCCTGGAATCTTTATACCCTGCCGGTTTTGCGCTGCGGGAAGCCGAGAAGCCTGAAATTACGCCGGAAAAGAAATAATTATCTATACCGGCAGGCGCCGCTTTTTGTAAACGGCCTTAACAAGGCGGGTATATTACCCAAGAGTGACTGAGCGTACATGTATACAAAGATTATTGGTACAGGCAGCTATCTGCCCCAACAAGTGCGGACTAACGCCGATCTGGAAAAAATGGTGGATACCTCTGACGAATGGATCGTCACACGTACGGGTATCCGTGAACGTCGCATTGCGGCGCCAGGCGAAACGGTTGCTACCATGGGTGCCCAGGCGGCACTGAAAGCGCTGGAAATGGCGGAAATCGATAAAGATCAGATCGATCTGATTATTGTCGCCACCACTTCCGCGACTCACGCTTTTCCAAGCGCGGCCTGTCAGGTCCAGGCGCTGCTCGGCATTAAAGGCTGCCCGGCGTTTGACGTCGCTGCGGCCTGTGCAGGTTTTACTTACGGCTTAAGTATTGCCGATCAGTACGTGAAATCAGGCGCTGCGAAAAACGCGCTGGTGATTGGTTCTGACGTGCTGGCGCGTACGCTCGATCCTAACGATCGCGGTACGATTATTCTTTTTGGCGACGGCGCGGGCGCGGTGGTTCTCGGCGCCTCCGAAGAGCCGGGCATTCTGTCCACGCATCTTCATGCAGATGGCAGCTACGGTGAGCTGCTTACGCTGCCAAACCAGGATCGTCTGAACCCGGACAGCGCTACCTATCTGACAATGGCGGGCAACGAGGTGTTTAAAGTTGCGGTGACTGAGCTTGCCCACATTGTGGATGAGACGCTCGAAGCCAACCAACTCGACCGCGCTGCGCTGGACTGGCTGGTGCCGCACCAGGCGAACCTGCGCATTATCAGCGCTACCGCCAGAAAACTTGGCATGTCGATGGATAACGTTGTGGTTACGCTCGACAGACACGGCAACACTTCTGCCGCCTCTGTGCCAAGCGCGCTGGACGAAGCGGTCCGCGACGGGCGCATCAAACCAGGCCACCTGGTGCTGCTTGAGGCCTTCGGCGGCGGCTTTACGTGGGGTTCCGCGCTGGTTCGTTTTTGATTAATAAGGATTAAAAACATGACGCAATTTGCATTTGTGTTTCCAGGCCAGGGGTCGCAGGCCGTTGGCATGCTCTCTGAACTGGCGGCTGAGTTTCCGGTCATAGAAGAGACTTTTCGTGAAGCCTCTGCCGCGCTGGGATACGATTTATGGGCGTTGACCCAAAACGGTCCGGCTGAAGAGTTGAACAAAACCTGGCAGACCCAGCCGGCGTTGCTTACTGCATCCGTAGCGCTCTGGCGCGTATGGCAGCAGCAGGGCGGTAAAACGCCAGCCATGATGGCGGGACACAGCCTTGGCGAATATTCAGCCCTGGTATGCGCTGGCGTGCTGGGTTTTGCCGATGCGGTTCGCCTGGTAGAGCTGCGCGGTAAATTCATGCAGGAAGCGGTGCCGGAAGGCACCGGCGCCATGTCTGCGATTATCGGTCTGGATGACGAATCCATCGCTAAAGCGTGCGAAGAAGCGGCGCAAGGGCAGGTAGTTTCTCCGGTTAACTTCAACTCGCCAGGCCAGGTGGTTATCGCTGGTCAAAAAGAGGCGGTTGAACGTGCAGGCGCCGCCTGCAAAGCCGCAGGCGCCAAGCGCGCGCTGCCGTTGCCGGTAAGCGTGCCTTCCCACTGCGCGCTGATGAAGCCTGCGGCTGAGAAACTTGCCGCTGAACTAGAAAAAATGACGTTTAACGCGCCGCAGATTCCGGTTGTGAATAATGTGGACGTGAAATGTGAAACGGCGCCGGAAGCGATTCGCGATGCGCTGATTCGCCAGCTTTACAGCCCTGTCCAGTGGACAAAGAGCGTTGAATTTATGGCGTCTCAGGGCGTAACGCAGCTTTATGAAGTTGGTCCGGGTAAAGTATTAACCGGTCTGACGAAACGTATTGTTGACACCCTGACGGCGGCGGCGATTAACGAGCCTGCAAGCCTGTCAGCGGCACTTGCGCAATAAAACGAGGAAAACCATGAGTTTTGAAGGAAAAGTCGCGCTGGTCACTGGTGCAAGCCGCGGTATCGGCCGCGCTATTGCTGAAACACTCGTCGCTCGCGGCGCGAAAGTTATCGGCACCGCAACCAGCGAGAGCGGAGCCAAAGCCATTAGCGAATATCTGGGCGCACAGGGTAAAGGTCTGATGTTGAATGTGACCGATCCGGCATCTATTGAATCCGTTCTGGAAAATATTCGCGCAGAATTTGGCGAAGTGGACATCCTGGTTAATAATGCCGGGATCACTCGCGATAACCTGCTGATGCGCATGAAAGATGACGAGTGGAACGATATTCTGGAAACTAACTTGTCATCGGTTTTCCGTCTGTCAAAAGCGGTAATGCGAGCTATGATGAAGAAGCGTCACGGTCGCATTATCACTATCGGTTCTGTGGTCGGTACCATGGGAAATGCCGGTCAGGCCAACTACGCTGCGGCGAAAGCGGGTCTTATCGGTTTCAGTAAATCGCTGGCGCGCGAAGTCGCGTCCCGCGGTATTACTGTAAACGTTGTTGCTCCGGGCTTTATTGAAACGGACATGACGCGTGCGCTGTCTGACGATCAGCGTGCGGGTATTCTGGCGCAGGTTCCTGCGGGTCGTTTAGGCGACGCAAAAGAAATCGCCAGCGCGGTTGCATTTTTAGCCTCTGACGAAGCAGGTTACATCACTGGTGAGACCCTGCACGTCAACGGCGGAATGTACATGGTTTAACCACGATTAAAATTATTTGCGTTATCAGGGCAAAAACCCTCAAAATAGCGTAAAATCGTGGTAAGACCTGCCGGGATTTAGTTGCATCTTTTTCAACATTTTATACACTACGAAAACCATCGCGAAAGCGAGTTTTGATAGGAAATTTAAGAGTATGAGCACTATCGAAGAACGCGTTAAGAAAATTATCGGCGAACAGCTGGGCGTTAAGCAGGAAGAAGTTACCAACAATGCTTCCTTCGTTGAAGACCTGGGCGCTGATTCTCTTGACACCGTTGAGCTGGTAATGGCTCTGGAAGAAGAGTTTGATACTGAGATTCCGGACGAAGAAGCTGAGAAAATCACCACCGTTCAGGCTGCCATTGATTACATCAACGGTCACCAGGCGTAAGTGAACATCTCCAGGCGGTCACTCGACCGCCTGAGTTTTATCTATTTGTCCCACAAGTATCTTATTTTTTCCCTCCCTGGAGGACAAACGTGTCTAAGCGTCGTGTAGTTGTGACCGGACTGGGCATGTTGTCTCCTGTCGGCAATACCGTAGAGTCTACCTGGAAAGCTCTCCTTGCCGGTCAGAGTGGCATCAGCCTGATCGACCATTTCGATACTAGCGCCTATGCAACGAAATTTGCTGGCTTAGTAAAGGATTTTAACTGCGAAGACATTATCTCGCGCAAAGAACAGCGCAAGATGGATGCCTTCATTCAATATGGAATTGTTGCCGGCGTACAGGCCATGCAGGATTCTGGTCTGGTGGTGACGGAAGAAAATGCTACCCGTATGGGTGCAGCGATTGGTTCCGGTATCGGTGGCCTTGGCCTTATCGAAGAGAACCACAGCTCGATGGTGCAAGGCGGTCCGCGCAAAATCAGTCCGTTCTTTGTACCGTCAACCATTGTTAACATGGTGGCCGGACATTTGACCATCATGTATGGCCTGCGCGGCCCGAGCATCTCTATCGCCACGGCCTGTACTTCTGGCGTGCACAACATCGGTCACGCGGCGCGTATCATCGCTTATGGCGATGCGGACGTGATGCTGGCAGGTGGCGCGGAAAAAGCCAGCACTCCGCTTGGCGTGGGTGGTTTTGGCGCGGCGCGCGCGCTGTCTACGCGCAACGACAATCCGCAGGCTGCAAGTCGTCCATGGGATAAAGACCGCGACGGTTTTGTGCTGGGCGACGGCGCTGGCATTATCGTGCTCGAAGAGTACGAACACGCGAAAAAACGCGGCGCGAAAATTTACTGCGAAATCGTCGGCTTTGGTATGAGCAGCGATGCTTACCATATGACCTCACCGCCAGAAAATGGCGCAGGGGCGGCGCTGGCGATGACCAACGCACTGCGCGACGCGGCCATCGAACCAGGCCAGATTGGCTACGTGAATGCTCACGGCACCTCCACTCCGGCAGGCGACGTAGCGGAAGCGCAGGCGGTGAAATCGGTCTTCGGCGATGCGGCGAAAAGCGTTATGGTTAGCTCCACGAAATCGATGACGGGCCACCTGTTAGGTGCGGCAGGGGCGGTAGAATCCATCTACTCCATCCTTGCACTGCGCGACCAGGCTATTCCGCCGACCATCAACCTGGACAATCCTGACGAGGGTTGCGACCTTGACTTCGTTCCTCATGAAGCGCGTCAGGTTTCCGGCATGGAATACACGTTGTGTAACTCCTTCGGCTTCGGCGGTACTAACGGTTCTTTGATCTTCAAAAAGATTTAATCCCGCTTTTAAGGCCCGGTTATCCGGGCCTTTTTCCTGAGAGTTCTCCGCTTGCCCCGCCCTGGTCATCCTGCCACACTACCCGGCGACCCGATAAAGGAGCCGATATGTTCTTAATTAACGGAACCTGGCAGGATTCATTGCCTGCAAACGATCGTGCTATTCAATTTGGTGACGGTTGTTTCACTACCGCTCGCGTTGTTAATGGCCAGGTTCAGATGCTCGACGCGCACCTGCAACGATTGCGTCAGGGCTGTGAAAGGCTGGTGCTCACTCAGCCCGACTGGTCTTGTCTCGCCGGGGAAATGAAGAGGCTGGCTCAGACGAGTCCGCTGGGCGTGCTGAAGGTTATCCTTACCCGTGGCGCTGGCGGGCGCGGCTATAGCGCGGCCGGTTGTCAGCAACCTGCTCGCATACTTTCCCTTTCCGCTTTTCCCGGTTTTTATTCGCAGTGGCGAGAGGAAGGAGTCGACCTTACGCTTAGCCCCGTCAGGCTTGGGCGAAACCCTGCTCTCGCTGGCATTAAACACTTAAATCGTCTGGAGCAGGTACTTATCCGCGCGCATCTTGAACAGACGCCTGCCCATGAGGCGCTGGTGCTTGACAGCGAAGGGTGGCTTACGGAATGCTGTGCGGCTAATTTATTCTGGCGTAAAGGAAATTGGGTATTTACGCCTTATGTCGATCAGGCTGGCGTTAATGGCATTATGCGCCAGCATATCCTGACGCTGTTGCATGCTTCCCGCTGGGAGGTAAAGGAAGCGCGCGAAACACCCGAAGCGCTGAAAGAGGCCGATGAGCTTCTTATCTGCAACGCGTTGTTGCCTGTTGCGCCCGTGCGTCGAGCAGAGGGCGTTGAATATGCTTCACGCGAGTTATATGAATTTTTGGCTCCCCACTGTGAGTAATTTGATCCAATGAAAAAATTGTTGCGCTTAGTGATCCTGCTACTGGTTATTCTGGGGATAGCCGCTGGCGTAGGGTACTGGAAAGTGCGCCAGCTGGCGCGAAGCCCGCTTACTCTCAAAGAAGAAAAAATTTTCACGCTTAAAGCCGGCACCGGCAGGCTGGCGCTGGGGCAGCAGCTTTATAATGAGCGCATTATCAATCGTCCACGTGTCTTTCAGTGGCTTCTGCGCGTAGAGCCCGAGCTTTCCCATTTTAAAGCAGGAACGTACCGCTTTACGCCGGGCATGACCGTGCGGGAGATGCTGGCCTTACTGGCAAGCGGCAAAGAGGCGCAGTTTCCGCTGCGGTTTGTCGAGGGCATGCGTTTAAGCGACTGGCTCAAACAGCTGCGCGACGCGCCTTACGTTAAACACACGCTGAAAGATGATGACTACGCTACGGTTGCTAAGGCTGTCGCGCTTGAAAATCCACAGTGGGTGGAGGGGTGGTTCTGGCCTGATACCTGGCTTTATACGGCTAATACCTCTGACGTGGCGATATTAAAACGCGCCCATCAGAAAATGGTCAAAGCGGTAGACGCCATTTGGCAGGGCAGGGTAGAGAACTTGCCTTATAAAGACCCTAATCAGCTCGTTACGATGGCTTCTATTATTGAAAAAGAGACGGCGGTCGCCAGCGAACGCGACCAGGTGGCCTCGGTTTTCATCAACCGCCTGCGCGTTGGCATGCGTTTGCAAACCGACCCAACGGTTATTTACGGTATGGGCGCGAGCTATAACGGCAAACTGACGCGTAACGACCTGGAAACCCCGACGCCCTATAACACGTATGTCATCAGTGGATTACCGCCAGGGCCTATCGCTATTCCTGGCGAGGCTTCCCTGAAAGCGGCGGCTCATCCAGCTAAAACGCCTTACCTTTACTTTGTCGCTGACGGGAAAGGCGGCCACACCTTCACGACTAATCTCGCGAGCCACAACAAGGCCGTGCAGGATTACCTGAAAGTACTTAAGGATAAAAATGCGCAGTAAATATATCGTCATCGAAGGGCTGGAAGGGGCCGGCAAAACCACGGCCCGCAATACCGTTGTGGAGGCCCTTGGCGAATCAGGCGTAACAGATATTGTCTTTACACGCGAGCCCGGCGGCACCCTGCTTGCTGAAAAACTGCGCAGCCTGATTCTGGATATTAAATCGGTCGGCGATGAAGTGATTACAGATAAAGCAGAACTGCTGATGTTTTATGCCGCGCGCGTACAGCTGGTGGAGACGGTTATCAAACCCGCGCTTGCTCGTGGCGCATGGGTGATTGGCGACCGCCACGATCTCTCCACCCAGGCCTACCAGGGAGGCGGGCGCGGCATCGATCGCCACCTGCTGACAACCTTGCGTGATGCGGTTTTGGGTGATTTTGCCCCCGATTTAACGCTTTATCTGGATGTTGATCCGCGAATCGGGCTTGAGCGAGCCAGAGCGCGTGGCGAACTGGATCGCATCGAACAGGAATCTGTCGATTTCTTTAACCGCACGCGCGCCCGTTATCTTGAACTGGCGGCGGCGGACAGCCGTATTAAAACCATCAACGCCAGCCAGCCGCTGGAACAGGTGACGGCCGCCGTACGTGAAACCGTAACCCGGTGGGTGAAGGGGCAGGCGTAATGAAATGGTATCCCTGGTTACGTCCCTCTTTTGAGCAATTAATTTCCGCTTATCAGGCCGGACGGGGACACCATGCGCTGCTGATTCATGCGCTTCCCGGTATGGGCGAAGATGCGCTGATCTATGCGCTTAACCGCTGGCTGCTGTGCCAGCAACCGCAGGGACAAAAAAGCTGCGGACACTGCCGCGGTTGCCAACTGATGCAGGCGGGTACCCATCCCGATTATTACGTGGCTGAGCCGGAAAAGGGCAAAACCACGCTCGGTATTGACGCCGTGCGCGCCATCACCGAAAAGCTTTATGAGCGGGCGCGGCAGGGCGGGGCAAAAGTGGTCTGGCTGAAAGACGCGGCGCAACTTACCGAGGCGGCGGCTAACGCGCTGCTCAAGACGCTGGAAGAGCCGCCAGAAAATACCTGGTTCTTTCTCGGTTGCCGTGAGCCTGAACGGCTTCTCGCCACGCTGCGAAGCCGCTGCTTCTACTATTATCTCGCACCGCCTGAAACGCGTTATGCCCTTGCCTGGCTTGCGCGTGAAATTCCGGCCGCGGTTGAAGAGCAAAATGCCGCGCTGCGCTTAAGCAGCGGCGCGCCCGCCGCCGCGCTGGCATTGTTACAGCCTGAACAGTGGCAACAGCGCCATGCGTTGATTGAGAAACTGGCTCAGACGCTGAACAGTCGCGACTGGCTCGCCTTGCTGACGGTGCTGAACCATGAGCAAGCAAACCAGCGTTTGTTCTGGCTGGCGGCGCTCCTGTTGGATGCGCGCAAAATTCAGCAGGGAGCAGGTCAATGGTTAACGAATACCGACTGTCAGCCGCTCATTTCCCAACTTTCCAGCCAACTTTCTGCCGCCGTGCTACAGGCGATGCTGAGCGATATATTCCACTGTCGGGAGCAACTGACAACCGTAGCGGGGCTTAACCGCGAACTGGTGCTGAGTGAAATGTTATTAACCTGGGAGCGGTACTTGCGCCCCGGCGCGCTTCTCCCTTCATCTGCTATCTGAGAGACGTTATGTTTTTAGTCGACTCCCATTGCCATCTTGATGGCCTGAATTATGAAAGCCTGCATAAAGACGTTGATGATGTTCTGGCGAAAGCCGCAGCGCGGGACGTAAAGTTTTTCCTTGCGGTCGCCACTACGCTGCCGGGCTACCAGTCAATGCGGGAATTAGTGGGAGAGCGTGACAACGTCGTGTTCTCCTGCGGCGTTCACCCTTTAAATCAGGATGAAGAGTACGATGTAGAAACGCTGCGGACGCTGGCCGCTGAGCCGGGTGTCGTGGCGATGGGGGAAACTGGTCTCGATTACTACTACACCCCGGAAACTAAAGCACGCCAGCAGGAATCATTTCGCAACCATATCCGCATTGGTCGCGAGCTCAACAAGCCGGTCATCGTGCACACTCGCGATGCGCGCGAAGATACATTAGCTATCTTGCGTGAAGAAACAGCGATGGACTGCGCAGGCGTACTACACTGTTTTACAGAGGATCGTGAAACGGCGGGTAAGCTACTCGATCTTGGCTTCTATATTTCGTTTTCCGGCATTGTGACTTTCCGTAATGCGGAGCAGTTGCGCGAAGCCGCACGTTACGTACCGTTGGATCGCTTATTGATTGAAACGGATTCGCCTTATCTTGCGCCTGTACCGCATCGTGGTAAGGAGAATCAACCCGCACTCGTCAGGGACGTCGCTGAATATATGGCTGTTTTGAAAGGCGTTTCCGTCGATGAGTTGGCGAAAGCCACCACGCAGAATTTTTCTCAACTGTTCCATATCGACGCTGCCCGCCTGCAATCTGCCTGAAAATTAGCAGTTATTTTAAAGCTCGTAATTAATAAGCAAAACGAGTAAAGTTCACCGCCTCGAAAAAGGCGGTGAGCGCTCGTCTGGAAACATTCAGATACCCTTATTGTAAAGATATGCAAGTTTTCGCTTCGTCATTTTCTGAAACGTGATAACCGTCAAACAACCACAGAGGGATTTATTTTACTCTGTGTAATAAATAAAAGGGCACTCAGATGCCCTGTTTATGGCCTGTTTCTCCCCACAGGCTGATGCGTGAATCGCGTATAAAAGCACAAATACTCAGGAGCACTCTCAATTATGTTTAAGAATGCATTTGCTAACCTGCAAAAGGTAGGTAAATCGCTGATGCTGCCGGTATCCGTACTGCCTATCGCAGGTATCCTGCTGGGCGTCGGTTCCGCAAACTTCAGCTGGCTGCCGGCAGTGGTTTCTCATGTGATGGCTGAAGCGGGCGGTTCCGTTTTCGCTAACATGCCGCTTATTTTTGCTATCGGTGTGGCGCTGGGCTTCACTAATAATGATGGCGTATCGGGTCTGGCTGCGGTGGTCGCGTATGGCATCATGGTTAAAACCATGGCTGTGGTCGCGCCGCTGGTGCTGCACTTGCCTGCTGAACAAATTGCGGCGCAACACCTCGCGGATACCGGCGTTCTTGGCGGTATCATCGCAGGTGCGATTGCAGCTTATATGTTCAACCGCTTCTATCGTATCAAGCTTCCTGAGTATCTGGGCTTCTTCGCCGGCAAGCGTTTTGTTCCGATTATCTCCGGTCTGACCGCGATTATCTTCGGCGTGATCCTTTCCTTTATTTGGCCGCCGATTGGCTCTGCTATTCAGACCTTCTCTCAATGGGCTGCTTACCAGAACCCGGTTGTCGCATTCGGCATCTACGGTTTCGTTGAACGCTGCCTGGTGCCGTTTGGTCTGCATCACATCTGGAACGTTCCTTTCCAGATGCAGATTGGCGAATTCACCAACGCTGCTGGTCAGGTATTCCACGGCGATATTCCGCGTTATATGGCGGGCGACCCGACGGCGGGCAAACTCTCCGGTGGCTTCCTGTTCAAGATGTATGGTCTGCCGGCTGCTGCTATCGCTATCTGGCATTCCGCTAAGCCGGAAAACCGCGCGAAAGTGGGCGGCATCATGATCTCCGCTGCGCTGACCTCGTTCCTGACGGGCATTACCGAGCCGATCGAGTTCTCCTTCATGTTCGTTGCGCCGATTCTGTACGCTATTCACGCGGTGCTGGCGGGTCTGGCATTCCCGATCTGTATCCTTCTGGGTATGCGTGACGGCACCAGCTTCTCGCACGGTCTGATCGACTTTATCGTACTGAGCGGCAACGGTAGTAAGCTGTGGCTGTTCCCGATTGTTGGCCTGTGTTATGCCGCGGTTTACTACACCGTGTTCCGCGTGTTGATCAAAGCACTTGACCTGAAAACCCCGGGTCGTGAAGACGCAACTGAAGAAACTAAAGCTGGCGCATCCAGCGAAATGGCGCCAGCGCTGGTGGCGGCTTTCGGTGGTAAAGAGAACATCACTAACCTGGACGCTTGTATTACCCGTCTGCGTGTTAGCGTGGCCGACGTAGCGAAAGTCGACCAGGCTGGCCTGAAGAAATTGGGCGCGGCAGGCGTAGTTGTTGCAGGTTCCGGCGTTCAGGCTATTTTCGGCACCAAGTCCGATAACCTGAAAACCGAAATGGATGATTACATCCGCAACAGCTAACAAAATCCGGGGAGACAAAAGGAGGCGAAAGCCTCCTTTTTTGTTTTAAAGGGCAGCAGTTAAAAAAGAAAACGTCCGTTGAGGTTGAAAGATAAGGAATATCTCGCTCATACTCCCTTCACAGGTTAATGTAGAAGGATAGTGTCATGGCCGAAGAAACCATTTTCAGCAAAATTATTCGCCGGGAAATTCCCTCCGATATCGTCTGGCAGGATGAGCTGGTTACCGCTTTCAGGGATATTTCACCGCAAGCTCCTACCCACATTCTTATTATCCCTAATATCCTGATTCCTACTGTAAATGATGTAACGGAAGCGCACGAGCAGGCGCTCGGACGCATGGTAACCGTAGCGGCGAAAATCGCCCGTCAGGAAGGCATTGCCGAGGATGGCTATCGCCTGATCATGAATTGTAATCGTCATGGCGGGCAAGAGGTATACCACATTCATATGCACCTGCTCGGGGGCCGTCCGCTGGGGCCGATGCTTACGCGCCGGGATGCATAAAATGCGGTTTTCTCGCCTTGCCTGGATGCTTGCAGCAACCTTAGTGGTGACGGGGTGCAACTCGCGTCCTGCCATTCCGGTCAATGAAAAACAGGCGCTGGTAATGGAATCCAGCATGTTGGCTGCCGGTATAACCGCCGAAAAACCAGACTTTTCTTTGCCAGAAGGGCGGCCCACGGCTTCGTCAACGATTTACAATGAAAGAGACAGCGCTGTCGCCGTTCATTATCGTTATTACTGGTATGACGAAAAGGGGCTGGAAGTGCAGCCGCTGGAAGTACCTAAAACCATTATTGTGCCTGCGAAAGGGCAAGTGACCGTCACTGCCATTTCGTCGTTCTACGGCGCGCGTAAGGTGCGTCTGTATCTTTATTTGTAAGGGGTGAACCTTGATCAGATTTTATCGCTATGTGCTGCCTGGCATCATAGCCATGCTGCTTTCTGGATGTATTATGCGCGGCGAGCAGCAGCCCGCGCCGGTGGAAGAGGCTCAGCCGACGCCCCAGCAGCCGACTCAACCGCTGCCGCCAACGCAGCCGGTACCGACGGTGCCTTCCGTCCCGAGCGTTCCCACGCAGCCGGGCCCGATTGAACATCCGGCGGAAACTGCACCGGCAGAGCCGAAAGTGCGCACTTACGACTGGAGCGGTGCGATGCAGCCGATGGTCGGCAAAATGCTGCAGGCCCAGGGCGTGAATGCCGGTAGCGTGCTGCTGGTGGACAGCGTTAACAACCGCACCAACGGTTCGCTGCAGACTTCAGCGGCAACCGAAGCGCTGCGCGGGGCGCTGGCCAACAACAATAAATTTACTCTCGTTTCCGCCCAACAACTGGCGATGGCGAAGCAGCAACTGGGGCTTTCCCCGCAGGACAGCCTTGGCTCGCGCAGCAAAGCGATTGGCATCGCCCGTAACGTCGGCGCACAGTATGTGCTTTACAGCAATGCCAGCGGCAGCGTCGGCGCGCCGACATTGCAAATGCAGTTGATGCTGGTGCAAACCGGCGAAATTATCTGGTCAGGCAAAGGTGCGGTACAGCAAACCCAGTAAAGCGACGCTGCAGTCGCTTCTTTCCCGACATTTCCCGGCGGCTTCGGCCGCCGGTGTTTTATCTGAGCTTGACGGACTGAGCGGCGGCGCCTGGCGCGTTACGCTTGGCGAACGCGAGTTCATTGCGCGTGCGCGACCCGACGCTCAGCAAAACGGCGTAACGTTTTCCCGCCTGTACAGAGTGCTGCGCCAGATGCCGGCAAGCCTTGCGCCGCAACCCCATTTTTTAGCCGAAGGATGGCTGGTCGCCGATTATCTGCCTGGCGCGATAAACCCTGTTATGCCGCCAGTCCCACAACTGGCTTCTCTGCTGTATCATTTGCATCAACAGCCTCGTTTCGGCTGGCGCGTCCAACTCCTTCCCTTGCTGGAACATGACTGGCAGGCGTGCGATCCCGCGAGGAGAACCGCAGGCTGGCTGCGCTTGCTAAAAAGGTTGCGTCGCCAGGGGGAGCCACGGCCGCTGCGGCTTGCGCCGTTGCATATGGATGTTCACCCGGGCAACCTGGTGCATCAGGCCGGGGGAATAAAACTGATCGACTGGGAATATGCAGGCGACGGCGATATTGCCCTTGAGCTGGCTTCGGTCTGGCTTGAGGTGCGAGAACGAGAGGCGCTGGTTGCCAGCTATGCACAACTGGCTGCCCTCAGCGTGACAGCCCTGCAACGTCAGGTAAAGCGCTGGCGGCCCTGGGTCTCTCTGCTGATGGCGGGTTGGTATGAACGGCGCTGGCGGGAAACGAACAATCGACAATTTATCGCACTGGCGGACGACACATGGCGTCAGTGCGGTGTATCAGGAAGAAAGAGAGGTTAATGTGGGTCCGGTAATGTTGGATGTGGCAGGTTTTGAGCTGGATGGCGAGGAGCGTGAGATTCTTCAGCATCCGCTGGTAGGAGGGCTCATTCTCTTTACGCGCAACTACCACGATCCGGAGCAATTGCGCGAGCTGGTCAGGCAAATTCGCGCCGCTTCGCGCAATCATCTGGTTGTGGCGGTCGATCAGGAAGGCGGCCGCGTGCAGCGTTTTCGCGAAGGGTTTACCGCGCTTCCTGCTGCGCAAGCTTACGGCGCGCTGCTTGGGCAGGAAGAGGGCGGCGCTCTGGCGCGTGAGGCTGGATGGCTGATGGCGTGCGAAATGATAGCAATGGATATTGATATCAGCTTCGCTCCGGTGCTGGATATCGGCCATATCAGCGCGGCTATCGGCGAGCGCTCGTTTCATGCCGAGCCGCAAAAAGCGCGTGCGCTTGCCGCCCGCTTTATTGAAGGGATGCGGGAAGCGGGAATGAAGAGCACAGGCAAGCATTTCCCGGGGCATGGCGCGGTGACGGCGGATTCACACAAAGAGACGCCGCGCGACACGCGTCCGGCGGAAGTCATCCGCCAGCATGACATGACTATCTTCCGTGAACTAATTAGTTACAACATGCTTGACGCAATTATGCCGGCTCACGTTATCTACAGCGAAATCGACCCAAGGCCTGCCAGCGGTTCGCCTTACTGGCTGAAAAAGATTTTGCGGCAGGAACTGGGCTTTGACGGCGTGATTTTCTCTGACGATTTGTCAATGGAAGGCGCAGCGATTATGGGCAGCTATGCCGAACGTGGGCAAGCCTCGCTGGATGCGGGTTGCGATATGATCCTCGTCTGTAATAATCGTAAAGGCGCAGTGAGCGTGCTGGAGAACCTGTCGCCGATCAAAGCAGAGCGTGTTACGAATTTGTATCATAAAGGTTCATTTACGCGTCAGGAATTGACGTCGTCAACGCGCTGGAAAACGGTACACAATCAGCTTGAAGCGCTGAACGCACGCTGGCAGGCGCATAAAGCGGGGCAATAACGCGCCGCTGGCCGCTTACGCTTACTGTGGTGAGGATGCGATGATTATCTACTTACACGGTTTTGATTCGAATAGCCCGGGCAATCATGAAAAAGTGCTGCAACTGCAGTTTATCGATTCGGACGTACGCTTGATTAGCTACAGCACGCGTCATCCGAAACACGATATGCAGCATCTACTCAAAGAAGTCGATAAAATGCTGCAGCTGAACGTCGACGACCGCCCGCTCATTTGTGGCGTAGGGCTTGGTGGCTACTGGGCCGAGCGGATTGGTTTTCTGTGCGACATGCGGCAGGTTATTTTCAACCCGAACCTGTTTCCTTATGAAAATATGGAAGGCAAGATAGATCGTCCGGAAGAGTATGTGGATATCGCCACCAAATGCGTAGAGAACTTCCGGGAGAAAAACCGCGACCGCTGCCTGGTTATCCTCTCACGTCAGGATGAGGCGCTGGACAGTCAGCGCTCGGCGGATTTGCTGCACCACTATTACGAAATCGTCTGGGACGAAGAGCAAACCCACAAGTTTAAAAACATTTCTCCGCACTTACAGCGCATCAAGGCGTTTAAAACCTTAGGCTAAGGCGTCATTATCATCCCATACTGAAAGGGTCAGCTTCGGCTGACCCTTTTGTTTATCATTTCGGCAGAAAAAATTGATGCATATCAATTTTGGTATGACCAATGCACCGTTCATGATATTCTCAGACGTGTTGTAACGTTTCAGTCGGCTAACCTGTTGTTAATTAAAAGTTATTTTCATAACTTTAACTTAACAATTGGTTAATGTTTTAAGGGGGTCATGTTGACTACGCCATTAAGAAAGATTGTGATTGTAGGCGGGGGTGCTGGTGGGCTTGAGCTGGCGACGCAGCTCGGTCACAAACTGGGCCGCAGTAAAAAAGCCAAAATCACCCTGGTCGATCGCAACCACAGCCACCTGTGGAAACCGCTGCTGCACGAAGTGGCTACCGGTTCACTGGATGAAGGCGTCGATGCGTTGAGCTATCTGGCGCACGCGCGCAATCACCATTTCCAGTTCCAGCTGGGCTCGGTTATGGATATCAACCGCGAGCAGAAAACCATTACGCTTGCTGAAGTTCGCGATGAGAAGGGCGAACTTCTGGTACCAGAGCGCAAGCTGGCTTATGACACGCTGGTGATGGCGCTGGGCAGTACTTCAAACGACTTCAACACGCCGGGCGTAAAAGAGAACTGCATATTCCTTGATAATCCGCATCAGGCGCGCCGTTTCCATCAGGAAATGCTCAACCTGTTCCTGAAGCACTCTGCCAATCTGGGCGTCAGCGGCAAAGTTAACATCGCTATCGTGGGCGGCGGCGCGACGGGCGTAGAACTTTCCGCAGAACTGCATAATGCAGTAAAACAGCTGCACAGCTACGGCTATAAGGGTCTGACCAACGAAGCACTGAACGTGACGCTGGTGGAAGCGGGCGAACGCATCCTGCCTGCGCTGCCGCCGCGTATTTCTGGTGCGGCGCATAACGAACTGACGAAAATGGGCGTACGCGTGCTGACCAATACCATGGTGACCAGCGCGCAAGCGAATGGTCTTCATACCAAAAGCGGCGAGTTCATTGAGGCGGATCTGATGGTCTGGGCGGCAGGTATTAAAGCCCCTGACTTCATGAAAGAGATTGGCGGCCTGGAAACAAACCGTATCAATCAGCTGGTGGTGGAGCCTACCCTGCAGACTACGCGCGATGCGGATATTTTCGCTATTGGCGACTGCGCTTCTTGCCCGCGTCCGGAAGGCGGGTTTGTACCGCCGCGCGCTCAGGCTGCCCACCAGATGGCTGACTGCGCGCTGGATAACATTCTGGCGCAGATCAAAGGCAAACCGCTCAAGGCCTACGTTTATAAAGATCACGGCTCGCTGGTTTCGCTTTCCAACTACTCGACCGTAGGCAGCCTGATGGGCAACCTGATGCGCGGTTCAATGATGGTGGAAGGACGTATTGCGCGCTTTGTTTATATTTCGCTTTATCGTATGCATCAGATAGCGCTGCACGGCTACTTTAGAACAGGGCTCATGATGCTGGTAGGCAGTATTAACCGCGTGATTCGACCTCGCCTCAAGCTGCATTAATAACCGAAAGCTCCCCCTTCGCTCAGGTGAAGGGGGACGTGTCAAAAATTTTACCTTAATCACAATTTTCCCTTCAGACTTCTCTCAATCCCTTGAAAGTACCCAATAAACTGGCGGTTTTTAGCCTTTTTCCTGGTGGCTTTCGTCACATCCGGTTGCAAAATAGATAGCAGTAACAAAGCCGGGAGGATATTCCTGTGAATAAATCAATGTTAGCGGGTATAGGGATTGGCATGGCCGCAGCACTGGGCGTCGCGGCGGTTGCCAGTATGAATGTCTTTAATCGCGGGCCGGAATACGCGCAGGTGGTCTCCGCCACGCCTATTAAAGAAACCGTTAAAACGCCGCGCCAGGAATGCCGCAATGTCACCGTCACCCATCGTCGTCCCGTGCAGGATGAGAACCGTATAGCCGGTTCAGTATTGGGCGCGGTAGCAGGCGGCGTCATCGGCCATCAGTTTGGCGGCGGGCGCGGTAAAGATGTCGCCACGGTAGTCGGTGCGCTGGGCGGTGGTTATGCTGGCAATCAGGTGCAGGGCGCCATGCAGGAGCGAGACACCTACACCACTACGCAGCAACGTTGCAAAACGGTTTATGAAAAATCAGAAAAAATGCTCGGCTACGATGTGACCTACAAGATAGGCGACCAGCAAGGCAAAGTCCGTATGGATAACGACCCGGGAACGCGTATCCCGCTCGACAGTAACGGGCAACTGGTACTGAACAATAAAGCGTAAGAAGCAGATCTCTGCGTTTAACCCCTCTTGTACTCAGGCAGAGGGGTTCTTTTTTTGCAGCAGGAAAGCATGAAAGCAGCGATATTGCTCGCTTACCCGTAACGAGTAAGCGAGCAATCCTTGGCGTTAAATGGTGTTATGTTCCTTGATCACCATAAAACCTGTGATCAATATCGAAACAAAAGCAAAGAGAATAGAGCCACCACACAACAACCAAAGGCTAAATAACACTGTGATTACTATTAACACCTTAAGTAATGGTAATAGCAAAATCATGTTCATTTTCCTTCTGAATGTGCATAGCCAAATTGCGTCTCTTGTTATCCTTGTAGGAACTCTCGCAAAAACTTAATTTCCATCCCTGACCTCGTCTTGATGACGATGTGTAATACCGCCCAGAACAAAGTCTGAATGGTGCTAATCATTAGCGTACGAACAATCATTCGTGTGCTTAAAATTTTAGTCAATCTCACACTTTTGGCTGATAAGTGCGGCCGATTGTTGAGATAGGCTAAGCCTATCGTATGAGAGGAGATGATGCGGGAAGGGACAAAGAGCGGCGCTGACGCCGCTCCGTTCAGGCTTTGACCAGGTGCGGCCATAGCCGCATTAGCGTCTGAATAATCTCTTTCAGTTCATTGCACTTAGCGCCTTCGCGCGCGCTTACGGACATTCCATGTAGCATGCAGGAAACAAAACGCACCAGCATGGAAATATTACACGACGCAGGGATTTCGCCCCGAGCCTGCCGTTGCTCAAAAAAGCGCAAAAGCGTTTCTTCACGTTGCGCGTGCCGGGCTTTGATAGCGCTGGCAATCTCTTCCGAAGAGGCGGCTAGTGCGGCGGAGGTGGTAACGATAAAGCAGCCCGCTGGCGTGTCTGCGCTGGTAAAACAGGCGGCGACTTCCGCGCAATAAGATTCTAACGCCTCTTCAACGCGCTTACTGTCGTCAAAAAGGAGGGCTTCCTGTTTTTCCGCAAAACGCGAGATGTAACGGTCCAGCACCGCCCTAAATAGCCCCTCTTTATTTGTAAATTCTGCATACAGCGTAGGTGCTTTCGCTCCGGTCGCTTCCACGAGGTGGGCGAGGGAGGTCGCTTCATAACCATGCTGCCAGAACAGCGCCATGGCCTTATCCAGCGCCGCTTCCCTGTCGAACACTTTTGGTCGGCCACGGCTTTTTTTTGCGCAACCCGATGCATCAGTTGTCATGGTGCCGTTTACCTCTGTCTGTTTTCTGAATACCCATTATAAAAATAAAACTTCTCAGGTGCCATAAGAGGTTGGGATTAAATTTTATTTATCTATCTATATGAAAATAATAGCGTTTAATTATTAATTAATGATCATTATAAAATCTTGTTGACTGTGATGAGGATCACGCCTAACATTTACCTATCGATCGTTAACTTAATCAGTTTAACGACCTCTTATTCCTCTATTTCAGGACAACAACCATGAAAAATATGAAAAACCTGCTCGCTATCGCCGTACTGAGTTCACTTTCTTTCGCAAGCGTCGCTGCGGTTCAGGTGCAGTCTGCCCCGGCCGATCAGCATAAAGCGGGTTCAATCTCCGCCATGGGCGGCAGCAACCTGGGCTCGGTTGAACAGGCGTTATCGCAAAAAGCAGAAGCCATGGGCGCAAAATCCTGGCGCATTACTTCTGTAACCGGTGATAACACGCTGCACGGCACCGCAGTAATTTATAAATAATCTGTACCCTCTAATGAAAAAGGCCCTGCTTTCTGGCAGGGCCTTTTTTTATGTCTTGTCGATAGCACCATTTTCTGGCGGCGAGCTCACCTCGACAGGGACGCCCGCGCGCAGTGTAAGCGCCTTATTGACGAATTCGTTGTGCGTTTGCGCCGCCGCTTCGAAAGCCTTGAGCTTGTCATTCAGCACAATAGGCTGCGTTTTCGGATCGTCATCAATGCGCTTAGAAAGCGGCTGATGCACCTCAATCCAGCGACGGCCATCCGGCTCTATCGAGGCTTTCACCGGTTCGTTAATAATGGTGACTTTTGTCCCCACCGGCACGGTGCTGAAGAGGTGTTTGATGTCGTCATCCCGCAGGCGGATACAGCCGGAGCTTACGCGCATGCCGATGCCGAAATCCGCGTTTGTGCCATGCAGCAGGTATACCCCGCCATACGCTGCGAGGCGAATGGCATGATGCCCCATCGGGTTTTCCGGCCCGGCAGGGACGACAGGCGGCAGTTCAACGCCCTGAGCGAGATAACGGGCGCGAATAGCCGCAGTCGGAGTCCATGTCGGATTTTCACGTTTTTGAGAGATGCGCGTCACCATGGTAGGCGTCAGCGTATCGCCGCCCAGTTGGCCTATTCCTACCGGATAAACGGTGACGCTGTTTTCCCCGGGCGCGTAATAATAAAGCCGCAGCTCGGCAAGATTGATAATGATGCCTTCACGCGGCGCATCCGGCAGCAGCATTTGCCGCGGGATGGTCAGCACGCTGCCTGCGCGCGGCACGTAAGGGTCGACGCCCGGGTTCGCCTGCAACAGCGCCAGGAAACCGACGTTATAGCGTTTGGCGATAGCCTCCAGCGAGCCGCCGTCATCGGCAACGGTATGATAAAGCGTCTCCCCCACCAGGCGGCTGCCCGGCGCAGGTAAAGGGTAGGTATTGGCGCTGGCTTCGCTTGCATAAAGCGCGAGTGCAGCAAAGGGTATAAGCGTTATCCAGCGGTAAAGCGAGGCGGTAAAGTGTGTCATCGCAGCTATCCTGTGCGTTAAATCCAGCATTATTAAGTTGTTAACCGGAAGTATGGCGGGTATAGCGCGTAGGAAATCCTGGCGAGTGCAAAAGAGTGTAAAGTTACGCGGCGCGTCAGGAGAAAACGCGCCGCGTAAGGTTTGGCGATCAGACGAGGGCGTTTTCCGCCAGCTGCTGCATAAACTTCTGTACCCATTCCAGGCGAATCTTGCGCTCCGCCAGCTCGCGGGTGAATTTCAGCCGGGTCGGACCATCAAGCCGGTAGTGCTGTGGTTCCTTTTGCAGCAGACCTATCAGCCAGCCCGGATCGACATGGTTTTTCTCGGCAAATTCCAGCATGCCGCCTTTGTCGTTGGCTTCAATCTTACGGATGCCGAGCTTCTGCGCCTGCTGGCGCAGCCTTGCGATATCCAGCAAATTGCGCGCCGGGTCCGGCAGCAGGCCGAAGCGGTCTATCAATTCAACCTTCAGCTCTTCCAGCTCTCTCTCTTTCTTCGCGCTGGCGATGCGCTTATAGAACGAAAGGCGAGTGTTCACATCCGGAATGAAGTCCTCCGGCAACAGCGATGGCATGCGAAGCTCCACTTCCGTCTGCTGGCTGGTTAAATCCTCAAGCGAAGGCTCGCGGCCCGCCTTGAGCGCATCCACGGCATTTTCCAGCAGTTCCATATAAAGCGAGAAGCCAATGCTTTCCATCTGTCCGCTCTGATCTTCGCCAAGCAGTTCGCCCGCGCCGCGAATTTCAAGGTCATGGGTAGCGAGTGCGAAACCGGCGCCGAGATCTTCCAGCGAAGCGATAGCTTCCAGACGCTTCTGCGCGTCGGTGGTCATCGCTTTCGGATGCGGCGTCAGCAGCCAGGCGTAAGCCTGATGATGAGAACGACCAACGCGGCCGCGAAGCTGATGCAGCTGCGCCAGGCCGAAATGGTCGGCGCGCTCAATAATAATGGTGTTCGCCGTTGGAATATCGATGCCGGTTTCGATAATGGTGGTGCAGACCAGCACGTTAAAGCGCTGATGATGGAAATCATTCATCACCCGCTCAAGCTCGCGCTCGCGCATCTGGCCGTGACCTACCGCAATGCGCGCTTCCGGCACCAGGTTCGCCAGCCGCTCCGCCGCCTTCTGGATGTTTTCCACATCGTTGTAGAGATAGTAAACCTGGCCGCCGCGCAGGATTTCACGCAGGATGGCTTCGCGCACCACCAGGTTGTCGTACTCACGAACGAACGTTTTCACCGCCAGGCGCCGGGCAGGGGGGGTGGCGATGATTGAGAGATCGCGCATGCCGCTCATCGCCATATTTAGCGTTCGCGGAATCGGCGTGGCGGTGAGCGTCAGGATATCGACATCCGCACGCATCGCTTTAATGCGCTCTTTGTGACGAACGCCGAAGCGGTGCTCTTCATCGACAATCAGCAGGCCGAGATCCTTCATCTTCACATCGCTTTGTAGCAGTTTATGAGTGCCGATGAGGATATCAACTTTGCCTTCGGCGGCCTGTTCCAGCACCTGCGCTTGCTCTTTGGCGCTGCGAAAGCGAGAAAGCATTTCAATGCGCACCGGCCAGTTGGCGAAGCGGTCGCGGAAATTATCATAATGTTGCTGGGCAAGCAGGGTAGTGGGCACCAGCACTGCCACCTGCTTGTTGTTTTCCACCGCCAGAAACGCTGCGCGCATCGCCACTTCGGTTTTGCCGAAGCCTACGTCGCCGCACACCAGACGGTCCATCGCCAGCGGCTGGCACATGTCGCTCAGTACGGCGTTGATCGCCTGCGCCTGGTCTGGGGTAGTTTCAAACGGGAAGCCTTCGCAGAAAAGCTGATACTGCTCGCGGTCGTGTTTAAACGCAAAACCTTGCTTCGCCGCGCGCTGGGCGTAAATATCGAGCAGCTCCGCCGCCACGTCGCGCACTTTTTCCGCCGCTTTTTGCCGCGCTTTAGACCAGGCGTCGCCGCCAAGCTTATGCAGCGGCGCGTTCTCTTCCGCGCCGCCAGCGTAGCGGCTAATCAGGTGCAGGGATGAAACCGGCACGTAAAGCTTCGCGTCGTTAGCGTAGGTGAGCATCAGGTATTCGCCCTTAATGCCGCCCGCTTCAAGGGTGGTCATGCCCGCATAGCGGCCAACGCCATGTTCGAAATGCACCACCGGCTGGCCCGGATGCAGCTCCGCCAGGTTGCGGATAAGGGTATCGGGGTTGATGGTGCGGCGGTTATCCTGGCGCCGACGGGTAACGCGCTCGCCCAGCAGGTCGCCTTCGCAAATCAGCGCGCGGTTACGCAATGTGTCGATAAAACCGCGTTCCGCCGCGCCAATCATCAGATAACGTCCGGCATTCGCGGCTTCATCAAGCCGGTAGATGCGCTTCGGCGCCACTTTAATGCGGGCGAGCAGTTCGCCCAGCGCCTCGCGGCGGCCTTCGCTCTCGACCGAAAACACCACCGGGCCGCCGAAACTTTCCAGAAACTGGCGAAGGCTATCGAGCGGCGCTTTCTGCTGCGCCTGGACTGCGATATCCGGCAGCCCCTGATAGCCGAGATTCGTATGCGCGGCTTTGTCAGCGAGCTTATCGCTTTTCAACTGCACCCGCGGCCACTGTTTCAGCTCGCCAAACAGTTCGTCAGTTTTTAGCCATAGCGTTTCCGGCGGCAGCAGCGGGCGCATCGGATCGACGCCGCGGTTCTCAAAACGCGCAACCGTATCGGCCCAGAAGCGGTCGGCGCTGCTTTCCAGCTCGCCGGTGTTAATCACCAGCGTATTTTTCGGGAAATAACTAAACAGCGGCGGCAGCGGCTCGTTGAAAAAGAGCGGTTGCCAGTATTCAATCCCTGCCGGCAGGGTGCCTTTGCTCACCTGCTGATAGATATGCTCGGCGTCGCGTTTTACCTCAAAGCGGTCGCGCCACTGGCTGCGGAACAGTTCAATGGCCGCTTTATCCGTGGGGAATTCATGCGCGGGCAGTAGATTAATCGCTTCCACCTCTTCCAGCGTGCGCTGGGTATCGACGTCAAACAGGCGCAGGCTGTCGATTTCGTCATCAAAAAAATCGATACGGTAAGGCTGAGTGCTGCCCATTGGGTAAAGATCAAGCAGTGCGCCGCGGGTGGCGTATTCGCCATGTTCCATCACCTGGTCAACGTTGCGGTAGCCCGCCTGATCAAGCTGGCTGCGCAGCGTATCGCGCGAAAGCGCCTGGCCTTTGCGCATCACCAGCGCATGGCCGTGCAGGAAACTGTGCGGGCAGACCCGCTGCATTAGCGTATTCACCGGCATAATCAGCACGCCGCGCTGCATGGCGGGAAGCTGATAGAGCGTGGAGAGCCGGGAGGAGATGATGTCCTGATGGGGCGAGAAGCTGTCGTAAGGCAGGGTTTCCCAGTCGGCGAGATTCATCACCAGACTGTCGGTAAACTGCTGAATTTCATCGTGCAGACGCAGGGCGCTTTGCATATCCGGCGCCACAAGCACGACCGGCCCGGTATGACGCTCGGCGATTTCCGCCACTTCGCAGGCGGCGGCTGACCCGGTCAGCTCACCCAGTTGACGCTGTTCGCCCGCTTTGGCGGGCAGAGAATAACGATATTGTTCAGGCATAGAAGACGAAACGCGCTCCGGTTGTGCCGTAAGGCCGGGATAAAAACCCGGCGACAGAGTGGGTTAGTGGTTCCATAAATCGGATCTGGGCTTTATTATCGTTGATCACTTTGCATTAGCAACCGTACAAGACGGATTTCATGTATCAACCTGTCGCGTTATTTATAGGCCTGCGGTATATGCGCGGGCGTGCAGTGGACCGTTTCGGTCGTTTTGTCTCCTGGCTGTCCACCATCGGCATTACGCTTGGCGTGCTGGCGCTGGTCACGGTGCTTTCCGTGATGAACGGCTTTGAGCGCGAGCTGCAAAACAACATCCTGGGGCTGATGCCGCAGGCGCTTATCACCTCTCAAAAAGGCTCCATCAAGCCTGACGAGCTTCCGGCGAACGGTCTGAAGCTGCAGGGCGTCAATCGCGTTGCGCCGTTAACCACCGGCGACGTGGTGCTGCAAAGCGCCCGCAGCGTGTCGGTGGGTGTCATGCTGGGCATCGACCCGCAACAGCAGGATCCGCTGACGCCCTGGCTGGTCAACGTTAAGCAAAGCGACTTAGCGCCGGGCAAATATAACGTCATTCTGGGCGAACAGCTGGCCGGGCAGCTTGGCGTTAACCGCGGCGATCAGATTCGTGTGATGGTGCCTTCCGCCAGCCAGTTTACGCCGATGGGGCGCGTGCCCAGCCAGCGTCTCTTTACCGTTATCGGCACCTTCGCCGCCAACAGTGAAGTGGACGGCTACCAGATGCTGACGAACATTCAGGACGCATCAAGACTGATGCGCTACCCGGCAGGCAACATCACCGGCTGGCGCTTGTGGCTCGATGAACCGCTGAAAGTCGACGAGTTGAGCCAGCAGGCGCTGCCTCAGGGCACGGAGTGGAAAGACTGGCGCGAACGTAAGGGTGAGCTTTTCCAGGCGGTACGCATGGAGAAAAACATGATGGGGCTGCTGCTGAGTCTTATCGTCGCCGTCGCCGCGTTTAACATCATCACGTCGCTTGGCCTGATGGTGATGGAAAAGCAGGGCGAAGTCGCGATACTGCAAACCCAGGGGCTGACGCGCCGCCAGATAATGGCGGTGTTTATGGTGCAGGGCGCGAGCGCCGGGATTATCGGCGCGCTGCTCGGCGCCGTGCTTGGCGCGCTACTGGCCAGCCAGCTTAATAATTTAATGCCGATTATCGGCGCGTTTCTTGACGGCGCGGCGCTGCCTGTCGTTATCGAACCTTTACAGGTAATTGGCATTGCTCTGCTGGCGATGGCGATTGCGTTGTTATCCACGCTTTACCCCTCCTGGCGCGCGGCCGCCACCCAACCCGCTGAGGCTTTACGTTATGAGTAAGACTGTGCTGTTACAGTGCGACAATCTGTGCAAACGCTACCAGGAAGGCAAAGTGCAAACGGACGTGTTGCACAATGTCAGCTTCAGCATGAATGCGGGCGAGACGATGGCGATTGTCGGCAGCTCCGGCTCCGGCAAAAGCACCCTGTTGCACCTGCTGGGCGGGCTCGACACGCCCACCTCCGGCGATGTGATTTTCAACGGCCAGTCGATGAGCAAGCTCTCTTCGGCGGCGAAAGCGGAACTGCGCAATCGCGAGCTGGGCTTTATCTACCAGTTCCACCATTTGTTGCCGGACTTCACCGCCCTGGAAAATGTAGCCATGCCGCTGCTTATCGGTAAAAAGAAAGGCGCGGAGACCGAATCGCGGGCGCTTGAGATGCTAAAAGCCGTCGGCCTCGACCACCGCGCCGGTCATCGTCCTTCCGAACTTTCCGGCGGCGAGCGTCAGCGTGTGGCCATCGCGCGCGCGCTGGTCAATAACCCGCGCCTTGTGCTGGCAGATGAGCCGACGGGCAACCTGGACGCCCGCAACGCGGACGCCATTTTCGCCCTGCTCGGCGAGCTGAATAAAACGCAGGGCACCGCTTTTCTGGTGGTGACCCATGACCTTCAGCTGGCGAAACGCATGTCGCGCCGTCTTGAGATGCGCGACGGCCATCTGAACACAGAACTGACCCTGATGGGGGCGGATTAAGCATGTCGCCCTTATCGCTGTTAATCGGCCTGCGCTTTAGCCGCGGCCGCCGTCGTAGCGGCATGGTGTCGCTGATTTCCATTATCTCCACTATCGGCATCGCGCTTGGCGTGGCGGTGCTGATAGTCGGCCTGAGCGCTATGAACGGCTTTGAGCGCGAGCTGAATAACCGCATTCTGGCGGTTGTGCCGCACGGCGAGATTGAGCCGGTGAATCAGCCGTGGAACGGCTGGGGCGACGTGCTGCAACGAGTCGAGAAGGTAAAAGGCGTCGCTGCCGCCGCGCCCTATATCAACTTTACCGGGCTGGTGGAAAGCGGGGTGAATCTGCGCGCCATCCAGGTGAAAGGGGTGGATCCGCAGCAGGAGAAGCGCCTTAGCGCGCTGCCGAATTTCGTGCAGAACAACGCCTGGCAGAGCTTTAAAGCGGGCGAGCAGCAGATAATCCTCGGCAAAGGCGTCGCCGATGCGCTGAAGGTGAAGCAGGGCGACTGGATCTCCATCATGATTCCCAACGCTGACGCTGCGCATAAGCTTCTGCAGCCAAAGCGAGTCCGCCTGCATGTGGCCGGCATTCTGCAACTGAGCGGCCAGCTTGATCACAGCTTCGCCATGATCCCGATGCAGGACGCGCAGCAGTATCTGGAGATGGGTGACAGTGTCACGGGTATCGCCATTAAAGTTAACGATGTGTTTAACGCTAACAAGCTGGTGCGTGATGCAGGGGAAGTGACCAACGCTTACGTTTACATCAAAAGCTGGATTGGCACCTACGGCTATATGTACCGCGACATCCAGATGATCCGCGCCATTATGTATCTGGCGATGGTGCTGGTGATAGGCGTCGCCTGCTTCAATATTGTCTCTACGCTGGTGATGGCGGTAAAAGACAAGAGCAGCGATATTGCGGTGCTGCGTACATTAGGTGCAAAGGATGGCCTGATCCGCGCTATTTTCGTCTGGTACGGACTGCTGGCCGGTCTGCTTGGCTCGGTAAGCGGCGTGGTCGTAGGCGTGCTCGCCTCCTGGCAGCTCACGGGCATTATTCGTTTTCTTGAAACGTTGCTCGGCCATCATTTCCTCTCCGGCGATATTTACTTTATCGACTTCCTGCCGTCGGAACTGCACTGGCTGGATGTGGTTTATGTGCTGGTGACGGCGCTCTTGCTGAGCCTGCTGGCGAGCTGGTACCCGGCTCGGCGCGCAAGCCGCATCGACCCGGCGCGCGTGCTGAGCGGACAATAACTTTCAGGAGCGGCTATGTACTACGGCTTCGATATAGGCGGCAGCAAAATAGCCCTTGGCGTCTATGACGAGAACCGGCGGCTACAGTGGGAAAAGCGCGTCGCCACGCCGCATAGCGGCTACGCGCAGTTCCTCGCCGCTCTTCGCGAACTGGTGGAAGAGGCCGATAGCCGCTTTGCTGTTGTCGGGCGCGTCGGCATCGGCATTCCCGGCATGCCGATAACCGATGACGGCACCCTCTACGCCGCCAATCTCCCCGCCGCCAGCGGCAGGCCGCTGAAGGCAGATTTATCTTCGCTGTTAGGGCGCGAAGTGCGCATGGAGAACGACGCCAACTGCTTTGCGCTGTCGGAAGCCTGGGACGACGAATTCCGCCGCTACCCGCTGGTGATGGGGCTTATTCTCGGCACCGGCGTGGGCGGCGGCATTGTTTATCACGGCAAAGCGGTAAGCGGACGCCGCTTTATTACCGGCGAGTTTGGCCATATGCGGTTGCCTGTTGATGCGCTGGATGTCATCGGGCGCGATACGCCGCTTATACGCTGCGGCTGCGGTAAAACCGGCTGCATGGAGACGCTGCTTTCCGGCGGCGGCTTTGCATGGCTGCATCAACACTTCTACCATCAATCATTAAGCGCGCCCGACATTATCCACCGCTGGCAACAGCACGATGCGCAGGCGCGCGAACATGTAGAGCGATTTGTGGACCTGCTGGCGGTCTGCCTGGGCAACCTGCTGACCGCCATTGACCCGGATCTGCTGGTGCTGGGCGGCGGCCTGTCGAACTTTACTTACCTTGTGGAGCAACTGCCGCAACGGCTGGCGCCGCATTTATTGCCGGTGGCGAAAGCGCCGCGCATTGAAGCTGCCCGGCACGGCGATGCCGGCGGCATGCGCGGTGCGGCTTTCCTGCATCTGACCGATTAACTTCCGGAGTGGTTATGCTATCGCGTCGTCAACACCGGCTCAGCCGGTTTCGAAGGAATAAGCGTCGGCTGCGCGAGCGGTTGCGCCAGCGTATTTTTTTCAGAGACACAGGGGTGCCGGAAGTGATGGAAAAACCAAGAGTGGTGGTGCTGACAGGCGCGGGGATTTCAGCGGAATCGGGCATTAAAACCTTCCGTGCGGCGGATGGCCTGTGGGAAGAGCATCACGTGGAGGATGTGGCGACGCCCGAAGGTTTCGCCCGTAACCCGGCGCTGGTTCAGCGCTTTTACAACGAGCGCCGCCGCCAGCTTCAGCAGGCGGAAATCCAGCCCAACGCCGCGCACCTGGCGCTGGCGCGTCTTGAGCAAGCGCTGGGCGACCGCTTTTTGCTGATAACGCAGAATATCGACAACCTGCATGAAAGAGCGGGCAACGAAAATGTGCTGCACATGCACGGCGAGCTGCTGAAAGTGCGCTGCGCGCGCAGCGGGCAGGTGCTGGCGTGGACAGGCGACGTAACGACGCAGGATAAGTGTCACTGCTGCCAGTTTCCTTCGCCGCTGCGCCCGCACGTGGTCTGGTTTGGCGAAATGCCGCTCGGCATGGATCGCATTTATGAAGCGCTGGCGATGGCGGATGTCTTTATCGCTATCGGCACGTCCGGCCACGTCTACCCGGCGGCGGGTTTTGTTCACGAAGCGAAGCTGCAGGGCGCGCATACCGTTGAACTCAACCTTGAGCCAAGCCAGGTCGGCAGCGAGTTTGAAGAGAAACATTACGGACTGGCAAGCCAGGTGGTGCCGGAGTTTGTAGATAAGCTGCTAAAAGGGCTTTAAACGGCGGCGTGCAATAAGGTGGGGCGCTGCGCGCCCACCCGACAAAACATCCTGCGTTGCCAGCAGTGCAGGGCGGGTGCGCAGCGCGCCACCCGCCACGGTTGCCGCCGCTAAGGCTTAGCGACCCGCCTTCAGCTTCTGGTAATACGATTCGTAAATCGCGCTGGCGTCGCCGACGTCATTCTGCCATTCGCCGTTCTTGATAGTCGCGTCATCCGGATAGAGCGTTTTATCGTTCGCCACCTCTTTATTCAGCAGCTTGCGCGCTTCCAGGTTCGGCGTCGGGTAGCCGATGGTTTCCGCTACCTGTTTCGCTACGTCCGGGCGCAGCAGGAAATTGATGAGCTTCAGCGCGCCGTCGACGTTTTTCGCGTTAGCGGGAATGGCGAGGCTGTCCATCCAGAAGATGCCGCCTTCTTTCGGCCAGATAACGTCAAGCGGCGTACCGGCCTGGCGCGCCACAAAGGCGGAGCCGTTCCATACCATCCCCACGTTGACTTCGCCTTCCATGTATGGGTTGGCCGGGTTATCGGAGTTAAACGCCGCCACGTTAGGCATCAGCTTTTGCAGCTCTTTGTAAGCCGCTTCAATCTCTTTCGGGTCGGTCGTGTTGCCGGAAAGGCCCAGCTTGCGCAGCGCAATCTGGAACACTTCGCGGGCGTCGTCGGTCAAAAGCAGGCTGCCTTTGTACTCCGGCTTCCAGAGATCCGCCCAGCTGGTTACGGTTTTCGGATCGACCGCGTCGCTGTTAACGCCGATCGCCGTCGCGCCCCAGATATAGGGGATGGAGTAATCGTTAGCCGGGTCGAACGGCTTGTTCAGCATGGCCGGATCGAGGTTATGGAAGTTGCTGAGTTTGCTTTTGTCGATCTTCTGGATCATCCCTTCCTTGCGCATCTTGTCGACAAAATAGGTGGAAGGCACCACCAGATCGTAAGCACCCTCTTTGTAGGTTTTCAGCTTGGCGTACATGGTTTCATTCGATTCATAGGTCGAATAGATAACCTTAATGCCGGTCTCTTTGGTGAACTGTTCAAGCAGGCCCGGCGGCACGTACTCGGTCCAGTTGTAGAAATAAATCGTTTTGCTGTCATCAGCGTGCGCGGCGTTCATGCCGAGAGCCAGAGCGCCCGCCGCAAGCAGGTGGCGTGACCATTTCATCATTTTAACGTCCCCTGAATTTTCGTTTTATCACGAAGGATGAGCTGGCTTGCAAGCACAAGCGCCAGCGAGAGTACCAGCAAAATGGTGGCGAGCGCGTTGACTTCCGGCGACACGCCAACCTTCACCATGGAATAGATCTTAAGCGGTAAAATTTCATAGCCAGGACCTGTTACGAACGAGGAGACCACCACGTCGTCCATCGACAGGGTAAAGCTCAGCAGCCAGCCTGCGGCCACGGCGGGCATCGCCAGCGGCAGGATAATTTTGCGCAGAATAGTCACTTCGCTCGCGCCCAGATCTTTCGCCGCTTCCAGCATCTTCACGTCGAACCCTTTCAGGCGCGAGTAAACCGTCACCACCACAAAAGGCAGACAGAAGGTGATGTGCGAGAAGAGCAGGGACCAGAAGCCCAGCGAAACGCCCAGCAGCATAAAGAGCACCAGCAGCGAAATTGCCATCACGATATCCGGCGACATCATCACCACAAACAGCATGCCGCTGACGAACGGCTTGCCGCGAAAGCGGTAGCGGTAGAGCGCTACAGCGGTCAGCGAGCCGATAAGCGTGGCGAACGTCGCCGAAAACACCGCCATGGTGAGTGAGTGTTGCGCCGCCTGCAGCAGGCTGTCGTTGTTCATCAGCAGGCTGTACCAGTGAGTGGTGACCCCCTGCCAGTTGATGCCGAAGCGCGAGCTGTTGAACGAGTTCACGATCAGAATAATGATCGGGATATAAAGGTAAGCATAAATGGCGGCCATAAAACCGCCCTTGAGCAGTCGGCCAATCATTCCAGTTCCACCTTCTTATTAAGCAGGCGCGCGGCGCGCCAGTAAAAGAGCAGCATCAGCCCCATGACTGCGGTCAGCGTAATGCTGGTGGCCGAGCCAAAAGGCCAGTCGCGGATATTCAGGAACTGGCTCTTAATCACGTTGCCGATAAGCAAGTTTTTCGCACCGCCCATCAGGTCCGAAACGTAAAACAGTCCCATTGCCGGGAGCATTACCAGCAAGCAGCCGGCCACAATGCCCGGCATGGTCAACGGAATGATGATGCGAATAAAAGTTTGCAGCTTGCCAGCGCCGAGGTCTCTCGCGGCCTCCAGCAGCGGCTTATCCAGCTTTTCAATGCTGGAGTAGAGCGGCATCACCATAAATGGCAGCAGAATATAGACCAGGCCGATAATGACGGCGGAGGGGGTATACATAATGCGCATCGGCTCATCAATCACGCCGAGCCAGAGCAGAAAGGTGTTGAGATACCCTTTGGTGCTAAGAAATATCTTCAGCCCGTAAATGCGAATTAGTGAGTTCGTCCAGAAAGGAACAATCAGCAGAAACAGCAGCAGCGGGCGCACTTTTTCCGGCAGCTTCGCCAGAAACCAGGCGAAGGGGTAGCCGAGCGCCAGACAGGCGAGCGTTGCCAGCAGCGCCATATTCAGCGAGTGCAGCAGCACCTGGAAGTAGAGCGGGTCGAGCAGACGCGCGTAGTTATCCAGCGTAAAGACCAGCTTGACGAAATTCGCGTCGTCGCGGGTCAGGAAACTGGTTGCGATAATCATCAGGTTGGGCAGAAAAACAAACAGCAGCAGCCAGCCGACGATCGTGGCGATCACCACATTCTGGAATTTACGCGAGCTCTTCATCGGCCAGCACCACCTCCCAGCTCTCGACCCAGGTGACCGCCATTTTTTGGTTTAGCGAATGGTCAACATCGGGGTCGTCTTCATTGAAGAATTCGCTCACCTGCACCATTTTGCCGTTTTCCAGCTCCAGCACGGATTCCAGCGTCATGCCTTTGTAGTTGCGCTCGCGCACGTAACCTATCAACCCTTCCGCGTCGCAGGCGCCGTTAATCTCCTCAACGCGCAAATCTTCCGGGCGCAGCAGCACCTTCAGGCGCTGGCCTTTTTCGACGGCGAACGGCACGGTGATAAAACATTCACGCCCTTCCACGTCCGCCCGCACGCGATAGTCTGCGAGCGGCTCCAGTACGGTGGCGTCGAAGATATTAATCTCGCCGATAAAGCTCGCCACGAACAGGTTCTTCGGCTCTTCGTAAATTTCACGCGGGCTGCCGTCCTGCTCAATGCGCCCGTCGCGCATCACGACGATGCGATCGGACATGGTCAGCGCCTCTTCCTGATCGTGCGTTACGAACACAAAAGTGATGCCGAGCTTACGCTGCAGCGCCTTAAGCTCATTCTGCATCTGTTTACGCAGCTTATAGTCGAGGGCGGAGAGCGATTCATCAAGCAGCAGCAGGCGAGGTTTATTCACCACGGCGCGGGCAATCGCCACGCGCTGCTGCTGGCCGCCGGAAAGCTGGTGCGGTTTACGTTCGGCGAACGCTTCCAGTTGCACCATTTTCAGCGCTTCGGTAACGCGCGGGGCGATTTCGCTGGCCGGGGTTTTCTGCATGCGCAGGCCGAAAGCGACGTTTTCAAACACCGTCATATGCGGAAAGAGCGCGTAGCTCTGGAAAACGGTATTGACGTGGCGGTGTTCCGCCGGCACCTGAGTAATGGACTGGCCTTCGAGGGTTATCTCGCCCGCGTCGACATTCTCCAGCCCGGCGATAAGCCGTAACACGGTGGTTTTGCCGCAGCCGGAAGGCCCAAGGAGTGTCAGGAATTCGCCATGATTAATGGTGAGGGAGAAATCAGAAATGACGTGCTTACCATCAAAGCTTTTTTCAATGCCCGCCAGTTGCAGCAGCGGGGAAAGCGCGCGTGGTTGTGTATTCAATTTTTAACTCTGTCCCGTTAAGAACGCACCGGGAAGCTGACCGGATGCGGGGTTTGTGATGAACCACCTTAGGGTTTGGCACTTAATTAAGGGCAGGCATTCTACGGCAAACTATTGAAATCGCCAATGGTTGTGACGGTTTGCGGCTGTTACCTGCCGCAAAAGCGGGGCGCCGCCGCACAGAATGGCGTTTTCCGTTTTCCGCGACGCTTGCCTGGCGCAAAAAACAGAACCAGAAAGCGTCTGATAGCACCCTTACGCTTCTTCTTTTCGCTAAAAGCCTGGCACGCTTCACGGCTTTCGTCTGGTATGTCCTGCACCTAAGAGGATTCTGGGATTTAGTGATATCCATCACATAAATCTATTGAAAGCGAGGCGCTGCCTATAATTCATAAGGAACGTTAAATAATACAGGCGCCTGCGCTTCGGGTTTCGCCAGACTAAAGCCTTAACAGGGAAGGAATACTATGGAAACAAACGATTACGACAAAGAAACACCTGAACAGGCTTCAGGCGACAGCGTCCGCCAGCGCCTCTTTTTTGTGGTGCTGGTGGCGACAATGGGCTCGCTGGCATACGGGTACGATACGGGCATTATTTCCGGCGCGCTGCCGTTTATGACATTGCCGGCGGCGCAGGGCGGGCTGGGGCTGAACCCGTTTACTGAAGGTTTAGTGACCTCCTCTTTGATTTTCGGCGCCGCGCTGGGGGCGTTTCTGAGCGGCTATCTCTCCGACCGCTTCGGCAGACGCATTACCTTACGCAGCCTTGCGCTGCTCTTTGTGTTAGGCGCGCTGGGCACGGCGCTGGCGCCAACGGTCAATATCATGATCGTGATGCGCTTTTTGCTTGGCGTCGCGGTAGGCGGCGGCTCCTCTACCGTACCGGTTTTTATCGCCGAGATAGCCGGGCCGCGCAAACGTGCGCCGCTGGTCAGCCGTAATGAGCTGATGATTGTCTCAGGCCAGCTCGTGGCCTATATCGTTAGCGCGCTGATGAGCTATCTCTTAAACGATCCGCATCTGTGGCGCTATATGCTGGCGCTGGCGATGGTGCCGGGCGTGTTGCTGTTTATCGGCACTTTTTTCGTTCCTGCTTCGCCGCACTGGCTGGTTGCCGAAGGCCGGGTCAAAGATGCCTTACGCGTATTGAAGACCCTTCGTGAACACCCGCGCGAAGTGCAAAAAGAGATGTCGGATATGAAGCAGCAGGCCCGCGAATCGCAACAGGGGCCTTCAACAAAGGAATTGCTGAAACAAAAATGGGTGCTTCGTCTGGTGTTGACCGGCGCCGGTATGGGGTTTGTTTTACAGTTCACCGGCGTCAACGCCTTTATGTATTACACGCCGATCATTCTTAAAACCACCGGCATGGGCACCAGCGCATCCATCGCGGCGACGATTGGCAATGGCATCGTTTCAGTGCTGGCGGCGATTGCGGGCATTAAGGGCGTCAGCCGTTTTGGCCGACGTCCCATGCTGATGACTGGTCTGACAATCGTTATCTGCGCGCAGATAGCGCTAGGTTGCGTACTGGTATTTATGCCGCAGGATATGACGCAGAGCCTGCTGGCGCTCGGCTGCATCCTGGTCTTCCTGTTCTTTATGCAAATGTGTATCTCACCGGTTTACTGGCTGCTGATGTCTGAGCTATTCCCGATGAAGGTCCGCGGCGCGCTCACCGGCACGGCGGTCTCTTTCCAGTGGATCTGCAACGCCATTGTGGCCTTCGCCTTTCCTCCACTGCTGGCGGTGGCGGGCAATACCACTTTCTTTATCTTTGCGCTGATTAATATCGGCTCGCTGATTTTTGTCGCCATGGCGCTGCCGGAGACCCGCGGGAAATCCCTTGAGCAAATCGAAACCGCGATGCGCCAGCGCTTTGGCGAGCAGGAGCGCGCAGCCGCAGGCGAAACCGCCTGAAATAAAAAGGTGGCGTAGCCGCCGCTCTGGATGCTAAAGAGAAACAGATTCAGCGGAGGATTATTTCCTCCGCCGTCCTGCTAAAAGTGACCTGACGCAATAACTCTGTGTTGCGGGTTATTGATAATGAGGTCACAAAAATCAAGAGGGTGACACTATGGATAAATTACTCGAGCGGTTTCTGCAGTATGTCTCTCTGGACACCCAGTCAAAGCCTGGCGTGCGTCAGGTGCCGAGCACAGAGGGGCAGTGGAAGCTGCTGCGGTTGCTGAAAAGCCAGCTTGAGGAGCTGGGACTGGTGAACGTCACTCTCAGCGAGCACGGCACGGTGATGGGAACGCTGCCTTCCAACGTGGCGAAACCGGTGCCGCCGATTGGATTTATTTCCCACGTCGATACCTCCCCTGACTTCACCGCCAAAAACGTTAACCCGCAGATCGTGGAAAACTACCGCGGCGGTGATATTGCGTTAGGGACAGGCGAAGAGATTCTCTCGCCGGTGATGTTCCCGGTGCTTCATCAACTGCTGGGGCATACGCTGATTACCACCGACGGCAAAACGCTGCTGGGCGCGGATGATAAAGCGGGCGTGGCGGAGATAATGACCGCGCTGGCGACCCTCAAGCAAAAAAATGTGCCGCATGGCGATATCCGCGTGGCGTTCACCCCGGATGAAGAGGTGGGTAAAGGGGCGAAACATTTTGACGTTGAGGCGTTTGACGCCCGCTGGGCTTACACCATGGATGGCGGTGGCATAGGCGAGCTGGAGTTTGAAAACTTTAACGCCGCCTCGGTTACCATCAAAATTGTCGGTAACAACGTGCATCCCGGCACCGCGAAAGGGGTGATGGTGAATGCGTTGTCGCTCGCCGCTCGCCTGCATGCCGAAGTGCCTGCCGATGAAAGCCCTGAGTGCACTGAAGGCTATGAAGGTTTTTATCATCTCACGAGTATCAAAGGCACCGTTGACCGGGCGGAGATGCACTACATCATTCGCGACTTTGAGCGTGGCGGTTTTGAGGCGCGTAAGCGCAAGATGATGGAGATCGCCAAAAAAGTCGGCAAAGGGTTGCACCCGGATTGCTATATCGAACTGGCGATAGAAGACAGCTACTACAATATGCGCGAGAAGGTCGCAGAACACCCGCACATTATCAGCATTGCCGAGCAGGCGATGCGCGATTGCGATATTGAACCGATAATGAAGCCGATTCGCGGCGGCACCGACGGCGCGCAGCTTTCTTTTATGGGCTTACCCTGCCCGAATATTTTCACCGGTGGGTATAACTATCACGGCAAGCATGAATTCGCGTCGCTGGAAGGCATGGAGAAAGCGGTAGCGGTTATCGTGCGCATTGTTGAGTTAACGGCGCAGCGCGCGTAGCTTTACCTGTTTCCCGAAGTCGCGACGGGCGGCGCGTTGCTTAACCGCCCTGTAAAGGCTGTGCCCCTCACATCTTCGGGAAAGGGTAAGGGGCAAAAGCCAGCTGCTTAATCTTCGAAATACCAGTAGCCGCTGTTAACCAGCGCCGCCAGCGTGGCGAGGAAGGATGGGTCTTCCAGCGCGTCGGCAAACAGCGCGTCGCTCAGCACCACATGGTTTGCCAGCGCGTTAAGCGCCGGGCGATGCGGGCTGTCGATTTTCTCGCCGTTAACAAACACCTCTTCGCCGATGCGCAGTACGCGCAGGCCGCCCAGACGCACCAGCTTGTCGCCCTGCTTCAGGGCATCGTAAATCTCATCTGGCTGATAAGGCGGTTCCGGCGGCGCAACGTCCAGTTCGTGACGCGACTGGGTGATGAACTCGCCAAACCAGGCGTTGAAATGCTCCGGCTGATCAATCAGCTCAAGCATCATGCCGCGCAGCTTATCCAGCTCCGCCGGCACGATATCCGCTGGCTGCGCGCGCAGCGGCACATCCGGGTCGCTGTAACGCTGGCCGCCCAGTTCACGCTGCAGTACGTAATCCGCAAAGCCGCTGATAAGCTCCCGGCCGCTCGGCGCGCGAAAGCCAACAGAGTAGTTGAGGGAGTTTTCCAGCGAATAGCCTTCATGCGGAAAGCCCGGCGGAATATAAAGGATGTCGCCTGGCTCCATCTCTTCATCAATGATTGCATCAAACGGATCCACCTGCAGCAGGTCCGGGTGAGGGCAATGCTGCTTCATCGGCGTCTTTTCACCCACGCGCCAGCGGCGGCGGCCGGCGCCCTGAATGATAAACACGTCGTACTGATCGAGATGCGGACCGACGCCGCCGCCCGGCACAGAGAAAGAGATCATCAGATCGTCGATGCGCCAGTCGGGCAGGGCGCGGAAAGGGCGCATCAGCGCGGCCGTGGGTTCATGCCAGTGATCCACCGCCTGCACCAGCAGCGACCAGTCGTTTTCGCCTAAGTGATCGTAGCTTTCAAACGGCCCGTGGCTCACCTGCCATTTGCCATCAAGATGGCTCACCAGGCGGCTGTCCACTTCGTTTTCCATCGCCAGCCCCGCCAGCTCATCCGGGGAAATGGGGTCGATGAAGTTTTTAATGCCGCGCTTGAGCACTACCGGGCGTTTTTGCCAGTAGCGTTCAATAAAGTCGGGCCAGTTTATTTCTACGTGATAGTCCATATTGTGTTCCGCAGGCTCAGAATATGAGTCGGATTATAACGGACGCTGCTCACTCTGCGTGGCTGTTTAGGTTGTTTTTTCGCGAACTGGCGGAAGCTTCGCCAGCTATCGGCTGCTGACGGGCGAAAATCACCTCCATGCGCGCGCCGCCAAGCTCGCTGTCGCCGGTCAGGATCTCCCCGTCGTACTGCTCAACGATTTCGCGGGCGACCGACAGCCCCACGCCCTGGCCCGGGCGCAGCGTATCAACGCGTTGTCCCCGGTCAAAGACCAGCGCCCGTTTGCTGTGCGGAATGCCCGGCCCGTCATCCTCTACTATCAGGCGCAGCTGGTCATCGCTCTGACGGGCGCTCACTTCAACGAACTCCAGGCAGTATTTGCAGGCGTTATCCAGCAGATTGCCCATCACTTCCATAAAGTCGTTCTGCTCGCCGATAAAGGTTATCTCCGGCGAGATATCAAGCGTGATAGTGACCCCTTTGCGCTGGTAAACCTTGTTCAGTGCGGAGGTGAGGTTGTCCAGCAGCGGCGCGACGGAATGCAGCTCGCGGCTCAGCAGCAGACTGTCGCTGCGCATACTGGCGCGGTGCAGGTAATAACCGATTTGCTGTGAAATACGGCTTATCTGTTCAAGCATCACCGGCTCCGCTTTTTCCACATCCAGCTTGCCGGTGCGCAGCGAACGCAGCGTGCTTTGCAGCACCGCCAGCGGCGTTTTCAGGCTGTGCGTCAGGTCAGTCAGCGTATGACGGTATTTGTCGTAGCGTTCGCGCTCGCTTTTCAGCAGCCGGTTGAGGTTGCTGACAAGGCTTGTCAGTTCACGCGTCGTTTCAGGATTGAGCCGGTCACGGTGATGCTCTTCCAGCTCGCGCACCTCGCCCGCCAGCGCCTCGATAGGCCGTAAGCTCCACCAGGCCGCCAGCCAGAGCAGCGGAATCACCAGCAGCAGGTTGGCCATTAGCACATAGATAAACCAGTTCCAGACGGTGTAGCTGCCTTTGAGCTCCATCGGAATGGTATCCACCACCACCACCGTCAGTGCGGGCATTCTGGCCGTAGCGGGGTACTGGTTAACCGCCACCGAGTGGGTCATCTCGTTATCATCTTCTTCGCGGCGAAAATCGCTGAGCTGTTTTTGCAGGGAGTGGTTGGCGCCGAGCAGGTCGCTACTGGCGCGAAAGTTGGCCTCCAGCTCGTGGAAGCCGTTGGCGGTAAGCCAGTCGGGGCGAATTTTCTTGATAAGCCAGGGCAGGTTGCGCTGCGCCCAGAGCAGATGGCCTCTCTCATCGTAAATCAGCGCTATCGTCGGGCTCTGGATATCCAGATTTTCCGGGATCTCAACGCTAAGCCGGTTGTTTTGCCAGCTGGCGAGGGTATAGAACAGGTTGCTTTCGCCGCGCAGCAGGCGAAAGGTGGTTTTGTCGAAGCTCACGCTGTAGCCCACCAGCGCTACTGCGCCATAGGCAAGAGAGAGCACCAGCACCACGGCGGCGGTAGCCAGCAAAAAGCGGACCCGCAAGGAGAGCGGCAGAATATGCCGCAGCAGCGTTTTCATCTATCGCAGGTCGAAGCGGTAGCCCTGGCCGCGTACGGTGGTTATCACCTCGCCGGCGTGCTCTGCCTGAATCTTCTTACGCAGGCGGCCCATCAGCACGTCGATAGTATGGCTTTCACGCAGCTCGGCGTCCGGGTAAAGCTGAAGCATCAGCGACTCTTTGCTCACCACTTTGCCGACGTTGCGGATAAGCGTTTCCATAATGGTGTACTCAAACGCAGTGAGCTTGACAGGGTTATCATGGATGGCGAGTTCACGGCGGGAGAGATCGAGCTGAAAGGGCGGCAGGGAGATAATCTGCGAGGCAAGGCCGCTGTTACGGCGCAGCAGCGCTTGCATGCGCGCCACCACCTCTTCAATATGAAACGGTTTAGTGACGTAATCATCCGCCCCGGCGCCCAGCACCTCCACTTTATCCTGCCAGCCTTCGCGGGCGGTGAGCACCAGCACCGGCAGGGTGACATCGTGGTTGCGCCAGCGTTTGATAAGGCTCAGGCCATCTTCGTCAGGCAGCCCTAAATCCACGATGGCGATATCGGGCAGGTGTTCGTTGAGGAAATAATCCGCCTCTTTCGCGTCTTCCGCGGCATCGACCTGATGACCCAGTTCGCTCAGCTGCACCTTAAGATGGTGACGCAGCAGGGCGTTATCCTCCACAACCAGCACGCGCATCGTGAATCCTCTTATATCAATTGCATAAATAGTGTAACGCTAATTATGCCGCCAGCGTGATAAACATTCTTTAAACCGCCGGGGCGGCTTAGCGCAGCACCGAGCGGGCGATACGGCTGTAAGTGTGGCGTACGCCGCGTATTGCCACGCTATAGGTGAAAATGTTTTCCGGCAGGGCGAGTCCGAGCCAGCCGGTATCGCCGATATGGTGAAGATCCGCGCCTGCCATCTTGCTCATCAACGCCATCTGGCGGATGGTTTCGCGTTCGCCCCCTTCCTGCGAGGTGCCGATGGCGGTCATCGCCAGCGCCCCCTGCTGGTGGGTGAAATCAATGAGCTTCGCCACTTTCTCCTGCGACATGCCGGGGATCGTGCCGGGAGCCGGAAGCAGCACCACGTCGGCGCCATTTTCAACAAACAGCGCGATATCCCGCTCGCTGATAAGCGCGCTGCCGCTTTCGCGCACAATCCCCGCGCCGTGCATTTTCCCGGTAATCAGCACCAGCTTGTCGCCCACCGCATCGCGAATCGCTTTCAGCGCATCGGCGATGGCCTGGTTGCTGACGCCGTTGTTAGGGTTGCCGGTAAGCACCACGATGCGCGCGCCCATCTCATACAGCTTTTGCGCGTTTTCCACCGTTGCGGCGCGCCCGGCGGTCATTTGCCAAAAATCGTTATGCTCCGTGGCGTAAGCCGGGTCTACCGCTTCCAGGTTAACGCCAATCACCCGGCCGGTCAGGCGCTTAAGCTCGCGTAGCGTCTCTTGCGGCGCGATGCCTTCCGGCAGCCCGGCGATATGCGGCGCCTGTACGTCAAAAAGGTTGAGCAGCAGAATATCGGCGCCCTGGCTCGCCGCCAGCTCGGCGTTGGTGATGGTGTTAAGCAGCGGCTGGGTCGCCCCAATGCACTCGCTGACCAGAATGCGGCCCTCGCTGGCGCGAATAGCATAGAGCAGCTCTGCTTTTTCTATGTTCGCCAGTTCAGAGGCGCTGAGATCGAGATAGCGTTTCATCATCCTTCTCCTTTTAGACAGACAGGCAAAAAAAACGCCACCCGAAGGTGGCGCATGCTGGCTTACTTGAGGTCGTCCACCATCTGAATGGCGCGGCCGAGATAGTTGGCCGGGGTCATCGCCTTCAGGCGGGTTTTTTCTTCCTCCGGCAGCTCAAGGCTGTCGATAAACTGCTTCATGCCTTCGGCATCCACGCGTTTGCCGCGGGTCAGCTCTTTAAGCTTCTCGTACGGCTTCTCGATGCCGTAACGGCGCATAACGGTCTGAACAGGCTCCGCCAGCACTTCCCAGTTGCTATCCAGCTCTGCCAGCAGGCGATCGCGGTTCACTTCCAGTTTGCTTACGCCTTTAAGCGTCGCCTGGTAGGCGATGAGCGCGTAACCCACGCCGACGCCGAGGTTGCGCAGCACCGTGGAGTCCGTGAGGTCGCGCTGCCAGCGGGAAACCGGCAGTTTGCTCGCCAGGTGTTGCAGCACGGCGTTGGCCAGCCCCAGGTTGCCTTCGGAGTTTTCGAAGTCGATCGGGTTAACCTTGTGCGGCATGGTGGAAGAGCCTATCTCGCCCGCGATGGTTTTCTGCTTAAAGTGGTTGAGCGCGATATAGCCCCAGACGTCGCGATCGAAATCGATAAGAATGGTGTTAAAGCGCGCGATGCAGTCGAACAGCTCGGCGATGTAATCGTGCGGTTCAATCTGGGTGGTGTACGGGTTCCACTGAATGCCGAGCGAGGTGACAAACTCTTCGCTGAACTGATGCCAGTCCACTTCCGGGTAAGCGGCGATATGGGCGTTATAGTTGCCTACCGCGCCGTTGATTTTACCGAGGATCTCCACCTGTTCCAGCTGGCGGAACTGGCGCTCCATGCGGTAAGCGACGTTCGCCATCTCTTTACCCATAGTGGACGGGGTGGCGGGCTGGCCGTGAGTGCGAGAAAGCAGCGGGATATCGCGATACTGGTGCGCCAGGTCTTTCACCGCATCGATGATTTTGCGCCAGTAAGGCAGCACTACCTCTTCGCGGGCGGTTTTCAGCATCAGCGCATGGGAGAGGTTGTTGATGTCTTCTGAGGTGCAGGCGAAGTGAATAAACTCCGACACCGCATGCAGTTCCTGTACCTGCGCGACTTTCTCTTTAAGAAAATATTCCACCGCTTTAACGTCATGGTTAGTGGTGCGCTCAATGGTTTTGATGCGCGCGGCGTCTTCTTCACTGAATTGAGCAACGATTTTATCAAGGTAATCGTTTGCTTCTCTGGCAAAAGCAGGAACTTCCTTGATCGCTGCGTGCGCGGCCAGCTTTTGCAGCCAGCGGACTTCAACCTGTACGCGGAATTTCAGCAAACCAAATTCGCTGAAAATAGCGCGCAGCGCGCTGACTTTATCGCCATAGCGTCCATCAACGGGGGAAACGGCGGTCAGTGAGGATAATTCCATAATTCACAACTCCGGGAGGTTAACAATGAGCAAGAATCTGTTTCGCCTGGGTCACCAGACGATTACGGGAAAACATTAACTGCAGGCGGCCACCGCCTGTCTGACGCCACAGCACGGCGGCGCGAATGCCCGCCAGCAGGCAGGCGCGCACTTTGGCCTGCACCTGCGGGCTTTGCAGCACGGCGGGCGACCCCATCACCTGAATACGCGGGCCCAGCGGGCTTACGACATCCACATAAATCCCCGCCATGGCGCTTAGCAGGGTCTCGGATTCAAGGTCGAAGTGTTCAAGCTGGCGCTGCAGGCCAGCGATGCGTTCGCCAAGGGTCTCCATCGCCCCTTTGCTGCTTTCAAGCTTACGTTCCAGCACCATCAGGCTTAGGGTGTAGCGCGTCAGTTCGGCGCTGAGCCCCTGGCGGCTGCTGGCGTTGAGCACGCCGATAAGGGTTTCGAGGCCAGTGCGCAGGTTCGCTTCGTTGCCGCCAAAAACGCCGAGCGTGGAGGCGGGGTTGAGATCGATAACGCTGCTAAGCGAAACACGCATCGCTTCGCTGTCGCAGTGTCCCTGATGCGCCAGCTGTTGCACCAGACGGGCGGACTGACAGATGCCAGCCAGCGCCAGCGTAATATCATAATAATTCTTCGCCACACTTCCTCCTTTACGTGCGCTGTTTACCCGTTACACAGGCAGCGGCAGGCGCTGCTCGATGATGCCGCCGCCGAGGCAGACTTCGCCCAGGTAGAAGACGGCGGACTGGCCTGGCGTCACGGCGGCGACCGGTTCGTCAAAGCGCACTTCGATTCGCTCATCGTCAAGCGGGCGAATAGTGCAGGGAATATCCGTCTGGCGGTAGCGCGTTTTCACGGTGCAGCGCAGCTCAGCCGTCAGCGGCTCGCGGTCCACCCAGTGCAGTTGCTGGGCGATGAGCCCGACCGACATCAGGCGCGGGTGGTCATGGCCTTGCGCAACGATCAGGATATTGTTTTCAACGTCTTTATCTACAACGTACCACGGCTCTTCGCCGCCATCTTTCAGACCGCCAATGCCAAGCCCTTTACGCTGGCCCAGGGTGTGATACATCAGTCCCTGATGTTCGCCGATTTCATCGCCGTCGACGCTGACGATTTTACCCGGCTGCGCTGGCAGATAGCGGCCCAGGAACTCGCGGAATTTACGTTCGCCGATAAAGCAGATGCCGGTAGAGTCTTTCTTCTTCGCCGTTACAAGACCCAGCTCTTCGGCAATCTGGCGCACTTCGGGTTTTTCCAGTTCGCCCACCGGGAACAGGCTTTGGGCAATTTGTTCATGCCCCAGCGTATAGAGGAAATAGCTCTGGTCTTTGTTGCCGTCGAGACCGCGCAGCAGGCGGCTTTTGCCGTCAACATCCGCCCGGCGCACATAGTGGCCGGTGGCGATATAATCCGCGCCTAAATCTTCGGCGGCGAATTCCAGAAACGCTTTGAATTTGATCTCTTTGTTGCAGAGGATATCCGGGTTCGGCGTGCGTCCCGCTTTATATTCCGCGAGGAAATGTTCGAACACGTTATCCCAGTATTCTGCGGCGAAGTTCACCGTGTGCAGTTCAATACCGAGCTTGTCGCACACCGCCTGCGCATCGGCCAGGTCGGCGGCGGCGGTGCAATACTCCTCGCCATCATCCTCTTCCCAGTTCTTCATGAACAGGCCTTCCACCTTATAGCCCTGTTGTTGCAACAGGTAGGCGGAAACGGAGGAATCAACGCCGCCGGACATTCCGACGATCACTTTTTTCTGGCTGTTATCAGACATTGCACCACTCACGACTTAAAACAAAGGCGGCGTATTCTAGCACGCACTGACCGCGCAGACACCCCCTGCGCGCACCGCCGTGCCCGCGCAGGCCAAATTAAAGCCCTTAGCGGCAATAATTGCGAATAGCGCGGCGGCAGAGGCGTGAAGAGACGGGAAGGGGACGGGGGCCTGAAAAAGGCCCCGCGTCGTATTACGCGAAGCGTTCGTCGAGCGTGAACTGTTCGACGGTTTGCGCGAGTTGCTGAGCCTGTTCTTCAAGCGAGCTGGCCGCTGCCGCCATCTGTTGCACCAGCGCGGCGTTTTGCTGGGTGACGCCATCCATTTCATTGACGGCGATGGTCACCTGGCTTATGCCTTTAGACTGCTCATCCGAGGCGCTGACGATTTCGCCAATAATGGTCTGCACCGAATGCACCGCCTGCGTCATCTCCTGCATAGTTTTGCCCGCGTCGTTAACCAGCTGAACGCCGTTTTCCACACGCTGGCTGGACTCTTCAATAAGTGCGGCTATCTCTTTCACCGCGCTGGCGCTGCGCTGCGCGAGATTGCGCACTTCCGAGGCCACCACGGCGAAGCCGCGGCCCTGTTCGCCGGCGCGCGCCGCTTCCACCGCCGCGTTAAGCGCGAGGATATTGGTCTGAAACGCGATGCTGTTGATCATGGTGGTGATATCGCCGATTTTCTTCGCGCTGTCGTCTATCTGCGCCATGGTCTGCACGACCTGGCCTACCAGCGCTTCGCCCCGGCTGGCTATTTGGGTGGCGTTAGCCGTCAACGCCGTAGCCTGATGCGCGTTATCGGCGTTGTGCTTCACGGTGGCGCTGATCTGCTCCATGCTGGCGGCGGTCTGCTCCAGCGCCGACGCCTGCTGCTCGGTGCGGGAGGAGAGATTAATGTTGCCGCTGACAATCTCGCCCGCGCCTTCGCGCACCGAATTGCTGGCCGCTTTGATTTGCCCGACCATCTGGCGCAGCTGCGCCTGCATGGTGTGCAGCGCAAAGAACAGGCTGCCGCTATCGCCAGCTTTTACTTCGATAGCGTTATCAAGTTTGCCTTCCGCCACCGCCAGGGCGATGGTGGCCGCTTCCCGTGGTTCGCCGCCGAGCGGTTTAAGCACTTTACGGCTGAAGACTATCCCCAGCAGCGCGCTCACCAGCAGAATGCTCACCACCATCAGGATAATGGCGTTTCGTAGCTGCTGGTTGGCGGCGGCCATTACCTGGCTTACCGGCGCCACGACGCCCAGATACCAGTTATCGGTGCTGTTGCCGATGCTCACCGGCTGCCAGGTGACTAACGCATCTTCGCCAAGGACAGGATCGCGCTGCTCGGCGACTTTCGCGCTAAAACCTGCGGTATCGCCGGGAAACGGTTTGCTGGTGAGCTTTTTATCGGGATAGGAGATAACCTTACCGGCAGTTGAGAGCAGCACGGCGTAGCCGCCGCCTTCCCACGGCTTAATCTGATTCACTCGTTGCTGTAACGAGGCCAGCGAAATATCGGACGTCACCACCGCCTGTAATTTACCTTCGACCATAATCGGCGCCGCGACCGACGTGAGCAGCGTTGGCACGCCGTTATAGGCGTAGCTGTAGGGTTCAATCAGGGTATCCTTCTGCGTTTTTTGCGGGATCAGGTAATAATCCCCCTGGCCAGGCGTTGAGTAGGAGAGCAGAGGATGAAATTGATAATGGCCCGCCTGGTCGTGATCCACAAAGAAGGCGTAGCGGCCTTTTGGCGCCTGACCTGGCTTGTCGGCGAAATCCGCATCGCGCCCGTCAAAGGCGTTTTCTTCAAAAATTACTGACACGGAGAGGTAGTCAGGGTTATCGCGCAGCGCGGATTCCAGCAGTGTGTTGGCAACGTTGCGGTCGGTGATACCGGCGCGGGGCAGCGCCGCGATGCTGTGGCCGAGGTTATGCGCCACATCGCGGGCGTAGTTGAGCTCCTGCTGGATTTTAAGCGCTTCGCTGCGGGCTATCTGCTGTAAATAACTTTCCGCCAGCGATTTTTGCTCAGCACTGGATTGCCAGCTCAGTACCCCGATAGTCATCACAAAGCCCAGCGTGATGGTTAAGGCGCCTGTCAACAACATCTGCGCCCGGGTACTCATTTTCCTGAAAACATATTCTCTGGCCATCACGGCTCCTCAGGGTAAACCTTTATCAAGTCATTGCCATTCCTTATCAATAAACGCCTCCCTGTTACCGTTCTATCGGCGGCTGTTTTTTGTCCTTTAGCAGCGGCAAAGCGGCGGTGGGTGGCGTAATAAAGAGGCGTTTAGCGGGCAAAGCAGCAGGCAAATACAGGGGATGGTCGCGTGATGAACGAACGTGCTGATTGTAGCGCTGGTACGCAGCACGTTTAGCTGGCGTTAAATATTTCCGAAAGAAATAAAAAAGTGGACGAAACGGTGTTTAACGCCCCGGGCGGGGCGAGATAACGTGCGCTCAGTGAAACGGCCAGTTAAAGGCGCCAATCAGCGACAGCGGATAACGCTCGCCGCGCTGCCAGGTGCGGATGCTTTCCGCCACCAGCGGCGAGCGCAAATTATCCGCGTTCAGGATCTCATCGGCGCTGACCCAGCGGCAGCAGTCAATATCGCTGTCGTGCGGCTGTGTCGGCACGCAATCCTCAAGCTCAATGCTGAAGAGAAAACGCAGGAACGGCGTATTATCCGGCGCGAGCCACTGATGCAGACGTAAAAAATGCTGCGGTTCGGCTGTAATGCCCGTCTCTTCCCACAGCTCGCGGCGCGCCGCTTCCTGCAGCGTTTCATCCGCTTCCAGATGGCCTGCCGGCTGGTTCCACAGCGCTTTGCCGTTAATGGTTTCCTCAACAACAAGAAATTTGCCCTTCGCGTGCACAATGCAGGCGACCGTAACATGCGGTTTAAACATTCGCGTTTCCTTTTTCAGAGCGCCATTTTTCAGAGCACGACTTCGCGCCAGTCGCCGTTGGCAAGGTTATCCAGGGTATATTCGCCCATCGCATAACGGATCAGGCGCAGCGTGGGAAAACCGACATGGGCGGTCATCCGGCGGACCTGCCGGTTGCGCCCCTCGTAAAGGGTGATTTTAAGCCACGATGTGGGAATTGACTTACGTTCGCGTATCGGCGGGTTGCGCGGCCACAGCCAGTGTGGCGCGTCGACAAGCTCCACGCCAGCGGGCAGGGTAGGGCCATCGTTGAGCGTGACGCCGTTTCTGAGGGCGCTCAGCGCTTCATCGGTCGGCTCGCCTTCCACCTGCACGTAATAGATTTTGCCGGTGCGTTTGCCAGGCTGCGTGAGCGTTGCCTGCAGGGCACCGTCGTTGGTCAACACCAGTAACCCTTCGCTGTCGCGATCGAGGCGGCCTGCGGCATATACGCCTGGCACGGGAATGAAATCTTTCAGCGTTTGCCGGCCCGCCTCATCGGTAAACTGCGGCAGCACATCGTAGGGCTTGTTAAAGAGAATCAGGCGCTTCGGCCCTTCAGACGGGCGCTGTCGAGCGCGTTGACGTGTGCTGAAACGCTTAAGCTGGTGATTTTTCGAAGAAGTTTTTTGCATACTATTTTCAGATGTTATGGATTGCCGCATTATAGCTGAATCACAATAGCGTGGCATGGGGCACGACATTGAGTTAGTATTGACACGCCTATTACAAATCATTAACAAAATGAGTCACAACCAGAAGCGCTCGAAGGAGAGGTGAATGGAAAGCAAAGTAGTTGTTCCGGCGGAAGGTCAAAAGATCACAGCGCAAAACGGCAAGCTGAATGTTCCCAATAACCCGATTATTCCTTTTATCGAAGGGGATGGCATCGGTGTGGACGTGACGCCGGCCATGCTGAAAGTCGTGGACGCCGCGGTTGAGAAGGCTTACAAGGGCGAGCGTAAAATTTCCTGGATGGAAATTTACACCGGTGAGAAATCGACCAAAGTTTATGGCCAGGATGTCTGGCTGCCGCAGGAAACTCTCGATCTGATTCGTGAATATCGCGTAGCGATCAAAGGCCCGCTGACCACGCCGGTCGGTGGCGGCATCCGCTCTCTGAACGTGGCGCTGCGCCAGGAGCTGGATCTGTACGTTTGCCTGCGTCCGGTGCGCTACTACCAGGGCACCCCGAGCCCGGTAAAACACCCGGAACTGACCGATATGGTTATCTTCCGTGAAAACTCTGAAGACATTTACGCGGGCATCGAGTGGAAAGCGGACAGCGCTGAAGCGGACAAAGTTATCAAATTCCTGCGTGATGAGATGGGCGTGAAGAAAATTCGCTTCCCGGAACATTGCGGCATCGGCATCAAGCCGTGCTCCGAAGAAGGCACCAAGCGCCTGGTGCGCGCGGCGATTGAATACGCTATCACCAACGATCGCGATTCCGTTACCCTGGTGCACAAAGGCAACATCATGAAGTTCACCGAAGGCGCCTTCAAAGACTGGGGCTACCAGCTGGCTCGCGAAGAGTTCGGCGGCGAGCTTATCGACGGCGGCCCGTGGGTGAAAATCAAGAACCCGAACACCGGCAAAGAGATTGTGGTGAAAGACGTTATCGCCGACGCCTTCCTGCAGCAGATCCTGCTGCGTCCGGCGGAGTATGACGTTATCGCCTGTATGAACCTCAACGGCGACTACATCTCCGACGCCCTGGCGGCGCAGGTTGGCGGCATCGGCATCGCGCCGGGCGCGAACATTGGCGACGAATGCGCGCTGTTTGAAGCAACCCATGGCACCGCGCCGAAATACGCAGGCCAGGACAAAGTGAACCCGGGCTCCATCATTCTCTCCGCAGAAATGATGCTGCGTCATATGGAATGGTTCGAAGCGGCTGACCTTATCGTGAAAGGTATGGAAGGCGCTATCAACAACAAGACCGTGACCTATGACTTCGAACGCCTGATGGAAGGCGCTAAGCTGCTGAAATGCTCAGAGTTTGGCGACGCGATCATCGCGAACATGTAATCCGCCTGGCGGGTTAACGAAGAACGGGAGCCACTGCGCTCCCGTTTTTTATTGTCAGCCCTAAACCACCTCCTGAGGAGGTGGTGATTGTCCCTGTAAGGCTATAGCCTGAAGAAAGCCCATGCCGGAATATTTCTCCTTACTCACCACAAGTAAGAGGGAAAAACCAACATGGGCCTTTACAGAAGTTCATCACATGTATTCTGGCGCTGCAAATATCATATCGTCTGGACACCCAAGTATCGTTTCAAGATCCTGACGGACAAGATTGGTAAGGAGTTGTACCGGACAATCTATATTCTGTGCAACATCAAGGACTGCGAAGTGCTGGAACTGAATATTCAGCCTGACCATGTTCATCTGGTGGTTATCGTACCGCCCAAACTCTCTATTTCAACGCTCATGGGTGTTCTGAAAGGGCGCAGTGCAATAAGGCTCTATAACAGGTTCCCGCACATAAGAAAGAAGTTGTGGGGCAATCATTTCTGGGCGCGAGGATACTTTGTGGATACGGTTGGTGTGAACGAAGAGATTATCCGGCGATATGTGAGGCATCAGGACAAAAAGGAACAGGAACTCGACATGCAGATGGAGTTACTACAGAACTAATCAACCGGTTAGCAGCGGCCCCCTTTCAGGGGGCTCACTTTAAAGCCACCTCCTCTGGAGGTGGTTTTTTACTTGCATTCGAAAAAGGGCCCGGGGATAGCGTTGCTCCTTCGTTTATCGTTGACCGCAGGCGGGCATTCTTTATAAACGAATCGTCACCAGGATGCTTTTTCGCCGTTGCTGAGGATTGACATTAGCCAAATCAGGCTAATAATTCTGCAATCTGGTAAAACCCGTGTATCAGAACGCATCGGCACGAGTTTGTCTCCTGTTGCATGCGGACCACTACAACCAGCTGTGGTCTATCGAATGGTTTCCGGCACGGAATAAAGCTGCATGTGTGTTAATCGCCAGCTCTCAACGGGCTGGCTTTTTTTATGACCGTGTTGCTTGCTGCCACTCTCATCACGCGCTAAGGCTGAGTCAGTGCCGTCGGCAAGCCGGGTATCATACGGTGCATTAATTATCGAAAATTAGCCCTTTTGTTGGGCCACTGGCGGAACGCCAGAACAGGCCTGGAGCCATTATTTGTCATTAAAAAAGGGTTTCCGGCCAGGCGTAGACGCTACTTCAGCGCAGGAAATTTATTTTAGGATGCTTTTGTATCAACGTGTTGTGCGCATTTATATTTTTTCCACGCATGGATAATAAGACCGGACAAAACATATTATTCCGCGTTTGTGAATCCCCGGAATTGAGGGTTGTAGGATCAGGCGTGAAGCAATACGATGTTTTCTTTTTAAAATCAGGATGATTTCAGAATGTTTAGTTTTGATAAGTTAATAACCCCAAGAATTATCAGTGCGCTTTACATAATCACGCTTGCATTCTTAGTGATTGCAGCGGTATTAACCTTTTTTACTCGTGGATTTAACGCCGCCGGTATCATGTTGCTGATTATGGCTGTCTTCGCCCGTATCTTTTTTGAGTGCATCATGGTGACATTTAAAAACAATGAGTACTTGCGACGGATAGCAGAATCTCTGGAAAAAAAATGATACCAACCGCCTACGGGCGGTTTTTTTATGACCGTCACGATAAATAAGTTCGTATGTCTCCAATCAATAGAGGCAAAAAAACTCAGCGCTTATAGCAAGTGTATGCCAAACCTTTTCAGCAAGGCTGCCCAGCCGATAAATACCAGCATGGTCGTCGCACAACTGGCCGCCAGGGTAAGCCAAAACCCAAGCCGCTGGTAAAGAAAAGGAAACAGAATAAACATGGGTAGGGTTGGCACCACATACCAGAACGTGTACCAGGCATGGTTGGCAATTTTTAGCTGGCTTTGCCCTTCAAGTTTCATCCAGACAAGGACCAGAACCGTGACCAGCGGCAGCGCAGCGATGAGGCCGCCGAGGCGATCGCTGCGTTTAGCAACCTCAGAGATTAAAACCACAAGCCCTGCCGTAATTGCATATTTAGTGATGAGCCACAGCATCCCGTTCCTCCAGACATAACGTTAACGGCAGCAGGATAATATGCATCCTCAGGCATAATTATGAGCGCCCCTGAGATGAGTGTTAGCTGTAAGCGTAAGTATAAGCAAGCGTGTTTAGTGATAAAACATCAGGCATAAATCAGCAGAGGTAATTTAAAGGCATGGCGAGTTATTTAAGAGCTTTTATTGTCACCCGGTAAGGAAGGAATTTCTTGCAGCGCTTCAAGGTTTATTTCGGGGTCTTTTGTATCCAGCAGCGTGGTTATGGACAGCAATTCATTAAACTGGGTGAGCAGAAGTTCTGCGTCTGTTTTAAGGGGGCTGTCTGAGGAGTCCAGGGCTGCGTTAATTGCTTTTTTTACGCTTTCAATCATCTCGTCGGTGCCGCCCTGTTTTCCCAACGTTAAAAGCATGGCGCTGAGGAGCAGGGATTGAGCTTCAACTTGTGCTGTGAGTAATTTGGCTTCCGCATCCATTTTGGAGATCTTTGCAATCATACTAATAATTACATTTTTCATCACTGCCTCCTGTTTTTTAGACATACTAACCCTTTCAATGTCAGAGGCAATATCAGTAAGTCTTAAACAGGATCCGCGTTGCATTTAAATGAAGCAGAGGAAACGCTCTCATTGCGCAGTACTTGTTTATCCTGCACTTACCCTTCGCCTGAATGAAACGGCAGTCTTTTCATTAATCCGGCTGTGAAATAAGTGAAATGATTGTGCGGGGAGCCTGGGCGCCGGTTGACATCCTTGTCTTTACATCGCTCACCCCGTTGCCTTTCACCTGCTGTGTTCTGATTACAAAGGACGATTGCGGTGAATAAAAAGGACATTTCTGCGCTTCATTTTCGTTCATGCGGTCGCGTCTTTGCGGCTTCTGTTTCTGCGACGTTGCATCAGCCGCGCCCGCAGGATGTCGTATACCCAGTTATAAAGCATGGCGTAGGGCAGGAAGAAGAGAATGAAACCTATCTCCAGCAGGAACGCTTCTGTCAGGGAAATACCCAGGAAACCGGCGGCGATGGATACGCCAATCACGATAAACCCGCACTCAAAGCCTGCCGCATGCAGCGCGCGCACTTTTGCCGTGCGGGCGACCCGGTGCGCCGGCCAGAGTCTGTCGAATATCGCGTTATAAATAACGTTCCAGATCATGGCGGCAGTAGCCAGCAAAACGGTCAGCCCGCCCATTTCCATAACCTTGCGTCCCATCAGCCAGGCGGCGGTGGGAGCAAGAATGAGTGTGGCGATGCCTTCAAAGCAGACGGCATGGAATACGCGCTCCGCAAGGGCGCGCTTTTCAGGTTCGGAAGTTTGCATTTTCGTTCGCCTTTTCGTGTAGGATTAATCAACAAGGGTTCCGATTTTATCGATGATGATGATAACTTAAAGATAGGATCCATCGATAAAAGCGATACTTCATGCGTTACTCCCCTGAAGCTCTGACCGCCTTTGTAGAAACGGTTGCCGCCGGGTCGTTTTCTGCGGCGGCGCGAAGGCTGCGTAAAAGTCAGTCCACTATCAGTACAGCCATCGCCAATCTGGAGGCAGACCTTGGCGTGACGCTGTTTGACCGTTCTGCCAGGCAACCGGTGCTGACCGAGCAAGGCCATCAGGTATTTGGCTACGTTCAGGCGATTCTTGCCGCCAGCGAAAGGCTGGACGAGCTGGCTATCTCCTTAGCCGGCGAGACGGAACCGCGCCTGTCGTTCGTGCTTTCCGACACCCTCGATCCAAAAGTACTGGAAAACTTACTCGCCCGTTTCGACAGCGCCTTTCCCCATACCGAATTCGAGTGTCTGATTGGGGAAGATGAGGACGTTATCGATCTGCTGCAGAAAGGGCGCGCGCAAACAGGCTTAATTGAGGCAAGGGAGAGTTATCCGGTCGACATCGGCTTTAGCCGCCTGCCGCGCCAGACCCATATGGCTATCTATGTCGCTGCGCGCCATCCGCTGGCGCAGCGCAGGCAAATTACCTTTGATGAACTTCATGCCTGGCGCGAACTGCAGCTGAATACCTATCTCGAAAGGCCTGACAACCTCTGCCGCGGGCCGGTATGGTCGGCGCCAAACTATCTGATGCTGCTCAGCATGGCGGTACAAGGCTTTGGCTGGTGCACCTTGCCCTGCGCGCTGGTGGCGGAATTCGCCGCGCCTGGTAGCCTGGTCACGCTGCCGGTGCCAGGCTGGCCGCGGGCGTTATCCATTGACCTGTTATGGAACAAGCGAACGCCGCCCGGGGTGGCGGGAAGATGGTTACGTCAGTATTTACTTTATGAAAGCGCCCAGGAAGACGCGCCGCCTGAAGCAGGCCGTTGAAACTGGCCCTTTGCTTGAAGGACAAAGCTGGAGAACGCCTTGTCGTTATCAGGCGCGTGAAACAAACCGAGCGCTTAACTGCGCGCTCATACTATCCAGCAACTGAAAGCGGCGACGGTACTCCGCGCGTTTTTTGCTGGGAATGCTCTCCAGCGTTTTTCGCTCCAGTTGCAGCGGCAGACGCCAGCGAAACGCGCCTTCACGCACGCTTTCCACCGATTCCCAGAATTCGTCGTAGCTGGCATGGAAATGGCGGCCTTTGCTGAACCGGTAACGCAGCGCGCGAAACACATGCCCGTTGTTGCTGACGCCATAGATGGCGCGGATATCCGTAAGCGCCGCCAGTTGCCAGAGAAATTCCAGCAGCAGCCGTTTAGGAAACAAACCATAGCAGGCGCGCGTCGCTTGTTTAATCATTTCATGTGCAACGTTGCGGCGCGGCCCTTGTAAGCCGCCGATAACCAGTTGCCACTGCTTTTGCCGACGCGTGACGCTGAACGTCAGGCTGGCAAGCAGGGTCTGGTTTGCATCGCGTAGCCAGAGCGTGCATTCGCCTTCGCGCTCCGCCTTTCTGGCGCAGGAGGCGCTAAGAGTGAAGGCGGTTTCTTCTTTGCCCGGGAATTGCAGCAGCGGTGTCTCTGACATTGCCGTAAACGCGCTGGCGAGAGACGCCGGCAATGTGCTGAGAAACTGGTAATGGCTGACAATAGCATCAGCCCGCTGGCCCGCCGACAAACCGCGAACAAGATAAAGACGGTGTGTTTTGCCAGGCAGCGTAATTTGCGACTGGAGCAGTTGCCCAAAATCGGCCCGCTGCGCGAGGCCGGAAAGCATCCGGCGCGTAGAGGGGTAGAAGAGCAGGGAGCGAAGCAAAAATTTTAGTCGGTAATCCCATTTGCTCCATACAGGGCCGGGGATACATTTCCCGGTGACGAGCGCGGTAATGAGGTGCTCGCCCGGCTGCGGCGCGCAGGCAAAAGGCAGGTTGCTGTCAGTCAAAATAATCATCTCGTTCTGGGTTTGCGATGATTATAAGGACAGCCATTTAATAGCTTAACAGAAGCCGTAAATAATCCGCGGGGCCGTTTAGGGTTTATTTAGAAATAGCTATAATGGTCGGGCAGGCAAAGATGATTAAATCATTTTCTTTTTTTAACTCAGCGAAAACAATGGATTACTAAATTTTAGGTTTCATTGTGAATGTGGCGGGTTTTACGTGTGGTTTTGCATGAAGGCGTGCATGAAAATAACACATTCGCGATGGCGTTTTTATTTTCGTCGAAATCCCCGCGCCGATAATACCCTTTTTAGCATGCATTTATTTCAACATATCCTAAACGGCGCATTAATAGAGAAAAAAATAAAAGGCGGTACAAAAGAGTAGCCCACCAGCAAATACACCTGACAGCAGACGTTGCCTGCCCGTTACGCCATCTGCCGGTCGCCGCCTGTTTTCGCCTGCGGGCAAACCAGCCAGAAATGACGGTGCGGGATTGGCGCTGTAGAGGATCGGGTGCGATACGCCATGAAGCAGCAAAACTACTCCCTGAGGAGTAGAAATGCATTAGTAGAAAGCAATAAAATGTAAAAATGGTTAATTAAATTAATATTCGACACATTAATTTGAGTTAAGTATTGAATATCTGGCGTAACTCTCTATGTTTAATTTGTCGGTTTTCCTCTCTTGTTTAGAGTTATTCCTGATATTGCCCGCCTGCTCAGGCGGGTTTTTTTTTGCTTTTCTTTACCGTTGACCAATAAATAAGCGCAATCCTGTACGCATTATAATTTCATGTACAGTTTCAGGCGGGGGTAAAATAAAAAGTAGTGCGGCTATTTGCGCTTTGCTGTTTCTTAAGACATGCTTATCGATATGAAGTCAATCTGTTCATTAACCAGCCCCCTGTTAACGTTATAACGACAGTGGGTTAGCGGATTATTTGCGTGATGATTAAATCGATTAATGATGCTTAATTCCGAAATGGTAAATTTATTCCGCCGGTAGCTCACCAGGTAAGAGTAACTGTCAACTGAGCAGGGGGTACGAGGTTCGAGTCCTCGCCGGCGGACCCCTTTAGCGACGCTTCGCCACGCAGGCAGACGCCCTTGCGCAGCAGCGTGCAAAAGAGAACGTTTTATCCGCTCCGTTGAATCGCCGCCATTTTTTCGCCAGTCCGCCATTCTTCTAGTAGGGTTAAAGCAGTATTTAAATGCGCAGGGGCGAGCGCCCCTCGTCTGCATAACCACTACCGGAGGGAAAGCATGACGCAACCATCTTCACCGTCAGCCGCTAATGAAGAACTGCAGTTGCTCGACCGTTACTGGCGTGCCGCCAATTATCTGTCCGTTGGGCAAATCTACCTGATGGATAACCCCCTGCTGCGCGAGCCGCTGCGTCCCGAGCACATCAAGCCCCGCCTGCTCGGCCACTGGGGCACTACGCCGGGGCTTAACTTTATCTATGCGCACCTCAACCGGGTCATTCGCCACCGCTCTCTTGATATGATTTACATCTGCGGACCCGGTCACGGTGGGCCGGGAATGGTGGCGAACACCTGGCTTGAAGGCAGTTATAGCGAGATCTACCCGCACATCAGCGAAGATGCCGCGGGCATGCAAAAGCTTTTTAAGCAGTTCTCCTTTCCCGGCGGCATCCCAAGCCACGCAGCGCCGGAAACCCCGGGCTCCATTAATGAAGGCGGCGAATTAGGCTATTCGCTTTCGCACGCCTTTGGCGCGGTATTTGACTATCCGGATCTGATTGCCGCCTGTGTTATCGGCGACGGCGAAGCCGAGACCGGGCCGCTGGCTTCAGGCTGGCATGGCATTAAGTTCCTCAATGCCGCGCGCGACGGCGCGGTGCTGCCCATTTTGCACCTTAATGGTTACAAAATAGCCAATCCCACCCTGCTCGGACGCGCCAGCGACGACGACCTGCAACAACTCTTCAGCGGCTATGGCTACGAGCCGTTTTTCGTCAGCGGCAACGAGCCGGAAAAAATGCATCGGCAGATGGCGCAGACGCTGGACCAGGCGCTGGACAACATCCGCCGCTATCAGCAACAGGCGCGCAGCGGCGGCGAGGCGCAGGCTATCCCGCGCTGGCCGATGATCATTCTGCGCAGCCCTAAAGGCTGGACGGGACCGCAAACGGTCGATGGCAAAAAAGTGGAGGGTTTCTGGCGCGCGCATCAGGTGCCTGTCGCCTCCTGCCGGGAGAACGACGAACATCGCCAGATCCTGGAAACGTGGATGCGCAGCTATCACCCCGAAGATCTTTTTGACGAGCAGGGTAGGCTTAAGCCTGAGCTGCGGGCGCTGGCGCCAGAGGGCGATAAACGCATGGGCGCAACGCCCTATGCCAATGGCGGCAGGCTGCGGCGCGAGCTGCAAACCCCGGCTATCAGCGATTATGCCGTGGAGGTGACGACCCGGGGCGAGCCGCAGGTGCAGTCTACCGAAGTGCTGGGCAGTTACCTGCGCGATATCTTCACGCGCAACCAGGATAACTTCCGCCTCTTCGGCCCGGATGAAACTGCCTCCAACCGCCTCAGCAACGTGTTTGAAGTGACCAACCGCACCTGGCAGGAGCCGGTTGAGCCTTACGACGAGCAGCTGGCGCCGGATGGCCGCGTCATGGAAATTTTGAGCGAGCACCAGTGTCAGGGCTGGCTCGAAGGCTATCTGTTAACGGGCCGTCACGGCCTGTTTAACTGCTACGAAGCCTTTATCCATATTGTCGATTCGATGTTCAACCAGCACGCCAAATGGCTGAAGGTGACCCGCAAGCTGCCGTGGCGTGAGCCCGTCTCTTCCCTTAACTATCTGCTCTCCTCCCATGTCTGGCGACAGGACCATAACGGCTATAGCCATCAGGATCCGGGCTTTATGGATCATGTCGCGAATAAGAAAGCGGATATTGTGCGCATTTATCTGCCGCCCGACGCTAACACGCTGCTGTGGGTGGCGGACCACTGCCTGAAAACCTGGGACCGCATTAACGTCATCGTGGCCGGCAAGCAGCCTGAGCCGCAGTGGCTGACCATGGAAGAGGCGGTGAAGCACTGTGAAGTGGGGCTTGGCGTCTGGCCCTGGGCGGGCAATGAGCAGCAAGGCAAAGAGCCGGACGTGGTGATGGCCTGCGCAGGTGATGTGCCGACCATGGAGACGCTGGCCGCCGTCGATTTGCTGCGTCATTATCTGCCGGACCTGAGCGTACGGGTGGTTAACGTGGTGGATTTGATGGCGCTACAGACCCAGGAGCAGCATCCGCACGGCCTGAGCCAGGAAGCGTTTGATGCCATCTTTACCAAAGATAAACCGGTTATTTTCGCTTTTCACGGCTACCCGAGCCTTATCCACCGCCTGACTTACCTGCGCAATAACCATCGCAACTTCCACGTTCGCGGCTTTATGGAGGAAGGCACGACCACCACGCCTTTCGATATGACCGTGATGAACGAGCTCGACCGCTTCCATCTGGCCCAGGCAGCAATTCTGCGCGTTGACAAATTACAGGGGCAGGCGGATGAGATCCTGGATGAGTTGCAGGAAAAGATAGCCGCTCACCATCGTTATGTTCGGGAATATGGCGAAGACTTGCCGGAGGTGCGCGGCTGGAAGTGGCCTTCGCAGCAGGGCAGCGGCAACGCGCCAGAATAACTGCGCAAGCCAGGCGATGCCTGGCTTTTTTACCAGGCCCCGTTAGCGGGCAAAACGAGCTTCTCAGCTACACTTATTTCTCCAACATGCCAGGAGGTTTATATGGTCGACAAAGATTCCAATACGCATCGTAAAGAGGAAGGCGAGGCGAGCAAAGGCTTGCCCGAGGCGGCGCCGAAGGGAGGCAACGCTTATGAGGAAGACGACACGCTAAGCCATGACGACCACCGCAAGCCGCAGCGTACAGAGGACGAATAATCGGCAATAGCGACCGGCGCGGCGCGGCGACAATAGCTGCGCTTGCGTACGGTACGATGGCGAGCATCAAATTAAGTTATGGATGAGGCGGCGAGAAGAGGGGGATCGAACAAGCAGGCGCCCATAACGTTAAAGCCTCTCCCTGGAGGTTTTATCCAGGAAGAGGCTTTATACACTTTCTTTCCCTGAAAGGTAGCTATTTAGCGCACTTAGTCAGACTTACGTCCGCCGCCATGGCTATTCTGTCCACCTTTCTTACCTGCTTCAGAGGCTTTTTCGCGGTCATTAGCGAAGTTACCGCCGCTGTGCTGACCACCTTTTTTACCTGCTTCAGAAGCTTTCTGACGATCTTCTGCGAAGTTACCAGAACCACCACGATGTTCGGCCATATAAACCTCCAGATTTTCTTTTCTTCCAGGAAAGTAAAAGTAGCGTTAAATGCTACTGCATCGTTGCTACACGATTAAATATAGAAGCTGATTGCGCTTAGGGAAGTAAGAATAATCTGCATCGGCCATTATCTTGTTTTTCTTTTAAATACAAATAGATAACCGTGATGGTACAGGCTGTAGAATATATCTTTTTCGCGCTTAAAAACGACGTAAGAGGGCATGAGTTCATGAAAGACGTCAGATAACAAAAACTTATGAATTGACGGGGGAGAAAGAAAAGAGAAGACAGCGGGACGGGAAAAGAAGCAGGGCCGCATGGCGGCCCTGAGAAATTATTTACGCGCCAACAGGTAACCCAATACGACACCTGCGGCGGCTGCAATGGCCAGGCCGCTTAACGGGTTAGACGTCACCTGATCGCGTACGGTGTCAGCCGCATCGCGCACGGCGTAACTTGCCTGGTTTGCATACCGGCGCGCGGCGCCTTTTGCTTCATCATGATGGCTGTTGGTTGCGCGCCCGTAAGCTTCCTGGGCCAGACCTGAAACTTCTTTCAATTTATCGTCGGCTTTACCAAACATCTTTCCCTCCTGAAACGTTACTCGGTAAGTTTTAAGTGTAGCAGAGGGACAGACGCAGCCAGGGAAACCAGGATTTATGAACCTTTTTAGATGGCTGGAACAGGAGTCGATCCGGCTCACGTCCCGGTGCTTGTACGCAGTTCTATACTGCCGATAAAAAGAACCTGCGCTAACGGAGGTAAGTATGGAAGAGGGATTTTACTGGGTGCTTTACGCCGGGACCAAGCTGATTGCCTGGTACGCTGATGAAGAAACGCTGGATTATTTGACCGGGGAGCGCATCAGGGGCGTCTGGCATTTTACGGGCGCTTCCGATTTTATTGCCACCCGTCAGGAAGCCACCGTGTTGAGCGGCCCGCTGATGCCGCCAGCAGACAGATAAGCCAGCCGGTTGCTCCCGCATTGTCGCTACCGCTTAATGCTGAGTCTAAAAATGGCCGCGATACGATAATATTATTTGGCAAAAAGCGGCATTAAGCAGCATTTTATTAAAGTTATGCTCTATATTACGCACTTATCGCGAACCTCTGAGCAGCAACATCAGTACAATTAAGCATTTACTTAATTGCGAATAGTTATGGCATTTGTTTTAAAAAATATTCTCGCGTTTTTCGCCTCTGCTTTTCTTGTCGTTATCACCCTCAGCGCGTTGTATATCGATATCGCCTGGTTACAGGATGGGATTAAAGAAATGTCCGCCACTGAAATTGTGCAGGAACTCATGCTGGCGGCTACGGTGATGCTGTTTCTCAGTTATGGATCCCGCCCAGGTGAAATCAGACAAGGCGCCGTGCTGATCGCCGGTTTTTTTGGCTGTATGCTGATTCGCGAAATGGATTTTCTCTTTGACCAAATCCGGCACGGCTCATGGGTTTGGTTCGCGCTTCTCACCGCGCTTCTGAGCATCGGTTACTGCGCCAGGAAGCCTGTTGATACGGTGCGCCAGCTGGCTCGCTTTATGCGCCATCCCGCCTACGGCATGATGTTTTCCGGCTTGCTCTGCATTCTGGTTTTTTCCCGTCTTTTCGGCATGCATTTTCTCTGGCAGCAGCTGATGCAGGAAGGGTATGACCGGTTGGTCAAAAATATGGTGGAAGAAGGCGTGGAATTTTTCGGCTATGCGCTTTGTCTCTCTTCCACCTGTTGGTATTTTTTTGCAGGCGCGTGGGCGAGAGGAAAATTTGCCGACGCGCCATCAGGCACCGTTATGCAATATCAATACGATCGCCACGCGTCGTCGGGTGGGAAATAACCACAAACTCCACTGCATGTTGGCTGAGATTTTGCGCCTGATGCTTTGCCTGCGGCGGAATTTCAATGCCCTGATGCGCGCTAAGGGTATGAAGTTCCCCCTCCAGCTCCATGGTTAACTCACCGCTCAGCACCAGAAAAAATTGCCGCGACTGGCAATGATAATGACGAACCTCTTTTGTCACGGGCGGCATACGCTCGTGAATAATGCTCATATCCGATCGTTTGAGCAGATGCCAGCCGTCGCATTGTTCTCCCCAGTGATAATGCTCCGCCGTTGCTTTAGAAATCATCTTTCGCTCGCCATCTTAAAAAATGTGACGTTACGCTTTTCGCGCAGGGACGTCCAGCAAGCGGGCATTACAAGAAATGGCGGGTTGCAAAAAACGAAACCGCCCAAAGGCGGTTTTCATTCGATGTATCGCAATAACCCGTTTTTTACGCATGCTCGGATTTATCGGGGCCGCAAAGCATAATGGGTTCGCCCTCTGCAAGGCGTTGCTGAAAATAACGCTTCATCGTTTTGCTAATCCCGGCGCCGCACCACATAAAATGATGCTCATAGCGACGGGTCGCGACAGCAGGCATGGCCGCCGGCTGAGGCGATATTTCGACACGGAAGCCGAGCCCCGTCAGTCGGATGGCTTCCAGCCAGATTTCGGTTTCATCGTTGACGCTTACGGCCTCCAGAAAAAGCGGGGCCGCTTTTTGTCTGCCAATTGCCTGTATGTCGCGCAGCGCCTGCTGCATAACAGCACGATGAAACAAGGCTTTTCTTAACGCGCTGCCGGGAGAATGCTCTTCATGCAGCAGAACGTTGAGTGGTTTCAACAAATAATTTACGCAATCCTCGCTGCTGTAATCACGCATCATTCGCCGTAAATATTTATCCAGCGCGACATCATCAGCAAAGCTGAGCAGCATCAGCAACTCTTCCTGCCGATAACTCCAGCCGCTGTGGTGATAACGGCGAGGGGCATAAATCAGATTATAAATTTCGCGTAAGGTATCGCCGCGAGAAGTCAGGACAAGGATATGGTTAATTCTGATGTACTGGCTCCAGCTATATCCGCGCTTAAGATCTTCAGCGCGCGTGATTAAACCTGCACGCTTCCAGTTTTTAAGCGTAGTCGGCAATACGCCTGTCATGGCGCATACCGTTTCGGTATTAAGATATTTCATAGAGACCTTAGTCAGGAGGAATACAGGAAGTATTCCAGAACTCTTAGTCTGGCTGAATTTGAACCAATTTAACAGGCAAAAAGCCGGTTAATTTGCGTTAGGTTGTTATTTGCCGTGTCGCACATGCAATTTTGCGAGCGTAATCTCTTAATTACCCACCTTAAATATTCTGCAACCGGTTTCGGATAAATTTGTCAGGAAAAGTCAGTGTTTTTTACGGCTATGCGCTAAGGCGGATTGAGTTTTATTAGACCTTTTATTCAGACGAAAGTGCGATTTACCGTTGTGCCTTAAATTACTCCAGGTGATTATTTGTCCCTGTTATTAATAAGGGTAGAACCAGCGCGGCCCCATTCCTTTTTAACGGTAACGCTTTAGAGCAATCTTTCAGGCGGCAGATTAAAAAAAAGCCCGCACAGATAACGAGGCGGGCCAGAAATACTGGAAGCAATGTGAGCAATGTCGTATCGAATACCTGAGTGAAACACTCAACTACTCGATACGCAAAATATAATCATTCTCATTTTCGTTGTAAACCTTTTTATGCCCCTGAATGTGTTGTGCCTTAACAGGACCCGGTTAAAACCCACGGCCGCGCGAGTGACGGCGAGCGCCTGCATCCGATAGCTCACGCCCTTATATTTCGTAGGTGAATAGTCAACCAGCCTGCGGTTTAATGAGCGTTTTACGTTTTGTTCAGGCAAAGGGAATGACAAATAAGATGACAGAGGACGCGCTGCGCCAGAAATACCCTCACGCTTTCTGGTGGTCGTTTGGCGACTCCGCCACGATGGCCGATGAGCTGGCAGCACTGGTAATCTCCGGTAAGAAAAAGGCGACCTGCTGCTCACTGGCTGCCTTTGAGCAGGAGCAACTTCGTCCGTGGGTGGGAAGCTATCACATTGTGCTCAATGGCGCGCGACAGCCAGCATGCGTAATTCGTACGGTCGCTATGCAGCTTATCCGCTTTTGCGATGTTACGGCTGAGCTGGCGCAACAGGAAGGCGAGGGCGATTTAAGCCTGCGTTACTGGCAGGATGCGCACCGGGCGTTCTTTGAGCGTGAAGGGACGTTTGCGCCTGCCATGGAGTTGGTTTTTGAAAGGTTTGCGCTTATCGAGACGCTGTAAGTTAACGCCCAGGGCTTTCAGACTGCGGGAGAAAACGATGCTGGAAAACTATTACGGCGAACGAGCCACTGATGAGCAAAGAAAACGGCTGCTGGCTGTCGCGGCGGCGCTGGAGATCGCTAAATCTTCGGTGGGCGCGGGAAACGGCATCTCCGGCGCGCGAACCGAATATGATTTGCAGTCGGTCGCCACAGAGATAGCGACGCTTGCAGATGCCATTCAGGCGGCGCTTGAAAAGGCGTAACGCCTGGCCAACAACAGCGAAAAAAAACCCGGCCAGGCCGGGAGAATACACGGGGTCTTTTTTGTTTGTCTCTGGAGTATAGCGCCCGGGTGAGGATTGTCTGCCCACCATAAATGGCAGGCTGCCGTTACCACCAGCCGAGTCCTACGCCCGCCCAGGCGATAGCCGCCACCACAATCAAAATCAGCGTTGTCTTTCTCATTCTTATGCTTCCTTGTTCTGTTTACCCAAAGGAGGCGCTTTTATGCCATTAAAGAACAAACCCCTGCAACCCGTAAGGGCAGGAATAGCCTTGCCGCGCACGTTTTTCGCCGCGCGAGAAACAAATCAGCAGGGGAAACAGCAATTGCAGGAAGCGAATCAACAGAGGCAAACAGCAAAGGCGGGAGCAAAGCGAGGCCCGCCATGGATTATCAGCGAAGAGAAGCCGAAGCGCGCAGATTACTCGCTCACCAGCCACATATCCGCTTCCTCGAACATCTCTTCCAGCATGCGGTTGAGCTTTTCGCGGTCATTTTTGCTGGCGTCGGAGTTCAGGCCGTTAGTCTGCATCGGCTTTACGCGCACGTCTGCGTCAGGAAATATGCGGTGAACGCGGCGGGTCAGCTCGTTCAGGATAATCTCCTGGGCGCCGGGCAGACCGGCAACGTTACGTTTGTCATAGACAAGTTCAACAAACATTAAGGGAACCTCTGGTACTGGGTTTATATACAGCGGGAATGCACTATAAACGCGCGCATCGCAAAGGTAAAGATGGGAATGCAACCTCTTTTTTAAAGCGCGCGCCGTCGCCTGTTTTTTCATTTCTTACTCTGCGCTTCGTCCTGGCGGCTATAAATAGAGAGAACGCTAATGACTTGTCGTAAGGAGCGGTACCGATGAATATTGCTTGTCTGGGATGGGGATCGCTTATCTGGAAGCCGGGCCCGCTGCCGGTGGCGGGAGCGTGGCGGCAGGACGGGCCGCTGTTGCCGGTGGAGTTCTCGCGCATGAGCGACGGCGGCGAACTGGCTACCGCTATCTGCCTGAATGCGCCGCGGGTACAGGTTTTTTGGGCGCAGCTTGCGTTGAATTCTCAGGAGGAGGCGATTCTCGCGCTGCGAGAAAGGGAGGCCATTCCGCCAGAGCGAAAAGATGGCACCGGTCTGCTGCTCATTCATCACGAAGGCGCAGGTGAGCTTGCCAGCTGGGCGCGCGAGCGCAATATCGATGCGCTTATCTGGACGGCGCTGCCGCCGCGGGTGGGGCACAACGAAGGGCAAATCCCGACGGCGGAACAGGCTGTCGCGTATCTTGATAGCCTGCAGGGCGAAGTGCGGGAGCACGCCCGCGCCTATGTCGAGCAGGTTCCGGCACAGCTTGAAACGCCATACCGGCGCGTCATCCGTGAGCGGCTGGGCTGGGATAAAGCCTGAAAGCTCAACGTTGCTTTTCGCGGCGTGCCAAAAAAATGCCCCGCAGGGTGCGCGGGGCAACGTTAACTCAGTAAATTTGAGAATGGCGTCCTGTGGTTCAACGACAGAACCCGTTGAGCGTAAAACAGCCACCCTCTGCAAAAATGGAGAAATAGTGAATTTTGTCGCCGGGCGAGAAAAAAATGCGGCCTGCGGCGCACGCATTATTTACAAGAGCCTTTAGGAATGTTCTGATCGTCGCGTTCTTTTTCTGTTCTTGTGAGTGAAGCAATGTTCCAGTTAAAACCGGGCTCGCTTGCCATGATTATTGGCGCGCGCACCGCCGCCGGGCGGGTGAATATCGGTAAATCCGTTGAGCTTTTTGCGCTGTGCCAGCCTGGCGAGCGCTTTATCAATCCCGTAAACGGCGTAACAACCCAGATGCCGCAACAGGGCGGGCGGGCGCTGTGGCTGGTGACCGGCGACGTGGTGGCGTTTGACCGGCAGCACGGCTTTGCCTTTGTGCGCGCCGAACATTTGATGCCGCTGGAGGGCGATTTTTCCCCGGCGAAAGAAGAGACGCTTTCCCTCAGCTAAGGCCGAGCAGCGTATCCAGCGCCGGCATTCGCGCGTTCTGCCACCAGAGGTAGGCGCGATACCATTCGCTCTGGCTGTCGGAAACCAGCTGCTCCACGCTCCAGCTGCGGTTCAGCACCGCATGCAGACTGACGCAGGAGCGCATCATGCCATACAGCAGCCAGCCGGCGCCCAGCCCTACGCTCAGCAGCGCGAGCGACGGCGTCAGCATGCGCGACTGCACCAGCAACATCGCCATAAGGCCCACCTGAAGCGCGAGCCGTACGCTCAACGCGCTGGCGAAAAACTGCCTTGCACGGTCGGGGCTGAAAAAACAGGGATTAGTCAGGCTGCGGCGAAACCGCGCCTGGCGGGAGCCGTCCTGCGCGCTCTGGCTGCCCAGATATTCAAGCGGGATCAGCACCAGTCCCGATTCGGTGAGCTGGTGCAGGCGTATCGAGACCGCCAGCGGAAAAATCAAGCCCATCGCCAGCAGGAAAAACAGCCCCGCTGAGACGCCATTTTGCAATAAATTCAGGCAGACAAGTCCGCCCAGCACCACCAGTCCGGTTTGCCACCAACGCGCCGCCATCTCTTTCTCCTCCATCGAACCTTTCTCAGTATGGCAGCGCCAACACGTCGTGAGGCTAATTCTTTTGTCGCAGCGACTAAGCCAGTTCGCGTAAAAAATCTGCCAGCACCTGGGCGTGATTTTGCGTTGCGTCCCGCGCGCTATAAAGCAATGTCAGCCTCTGCTTGCGGGCGAGGGCGGCAAGCCGCCGGGCCGCCTCTGGCGAAGCCTCAAGTTCGCGGCGATACGCTTCGCGGAAAGCGGCGAAATCAATGGCTTCGGCGTGAAACGCCTTGCGCAGTTCGGCTGAAGGGGCGATCGTTTTGCACCATTCATCGCACTTCAGCGCCGCTTTCTTTACGCCACGCGGCCAGAGCCGGTCTACCAGCACGCGGTAGCCGTCCTGCGGGTCCGGCGCTTCATACACTCGCTTTGTTACGATCATTTACCTTTTCTCCGCTCGCCTCCTGCCTGCGCGAAAGCGTGTCGAGAACAACGGGTTTATCGAGACTGTCATAGCGGACACAAAACCCCATCAGGCAGGCGCTTACCAGAATGTGACTTTTCATCACGCCATGTTACTCCCCGCCATCGTCAGGGCACAAACGGCAATCTGCCTGATAAGCCTGCTATTTTTTGGTGTTGTTAGCTTGCGCGCAGATCTGTATGCTGAGGTTCCTTATGTTGTGCATCACCGATCTCTGCATAAGGAACTCCTCATGGAAAGCTCTCCCCTGAAATCCACTCTGCGTATCGCTCTGGTTGGCGACTATAACCCCGACGTGCTGGCGCATCAGGCTATCCCGCTGGCGATAGACGACGCCGCCGCGGTGCTGGAGGTGAACGCCGACTACGACTGGCTCGCCACGCCGGATGTCGCAAGCACGGAAGACCTGGTTGGCTATGACGCCATCTGGGTAGTGCCAGCAAGCCCTTATAAGAACGAAGAGGGGGCTTTTCACGCTATCCGCTACGCCCGCGAAAACAGCGTGCCGCTCCTTGGCACCTGCGGCGGTTTTCAGCACGCCATTATCGAGTACGCTCGTAACGTCATGGGCTGGGACGACGCCGCGCATGGGGAAACGCACAGCGAAGGGCGGCTGGTGATCGCGCCGCTGACCTGCGCGCTGGTGGAAAAAAGCGACGCCATTGAGCTTCGCCCCAATACGCTCATCGCGAAAGCTTACGGCAGACTGGAAATTGAAGAGGGCTACCACTGTAACTACGGCATTGCGCCGCTGTTTGCCGGGGCGCTCGAACAACAGCCGCTGAAGGTCACCGGCTGGGACAGCGAAGGGGAGATTCGCGCAGTTGAACTGGTGACGCACCCGTTCTTCGTCGCCACGCTGTTTCAGCACGAACGCGCGGCGCTGGCCGGGCGTCCCGCGCCGCTGGTGCAGGCCTTTTTACGCGCCGCCCAGCGTTAAGATGGTAAAGCCAGGGGCGCGCCCCTGGCCCGGTTAGCCGACGTGAATCTCTCTGTCGCGTCCGGCTAACGCGCCAAAGATCGCCATGATTATCGACAGCAGCGCGCAGAGGATAAGCGGCAGGCTCCAGCTTGCCAGTAAATCATGCAGTTTCCCCATGACTGGCGGGCCGCCCGCCGCCAGCAGATAGCCCACCGATTGCGCCATACCCGAAAGCGCCGCCGCCTGATGCGCTGAACTGGCGCGCAGGCCGATGAATGTCAGGCCCAGGATCATGGTCGCGCCGGAGCCAAACCCGAACAGCACAACCCACAGGCTGGCATGACCCGGCATTAACCACAGCCCAAGCGCGCTTACCGCGCAAAGCAGCGATACGCCAACGGCGAGGCCTCGCGGGTCTCGCAAACGCGAGAGGATAATCGGCACCGCGATACCGGGCGCCGCCGTCGCCAGCTGTAACACGCCGTGCAGCGAACCGGCCTGCGCCTCGCTGTAGCCCTGGCTTATCAGCATGCTGGGCAGCCACCCTATCACCACGTAATAAATAAGCGAGTTAAGGCCGAGAAAGAGCGTTACCTGCCAGGCGAGCGGCGAGCGCCAGAGCGCGCGCTGTTCACGCGGCGCCGGGCCGCGCACCGTCGAGGCGCTTTTTTGCCGCAGCTGCGGCAGCCACAGCAGCATCGCCAGCAACGGAAAGACCATCAGCGCCAGTAACGCGCCGCGCCAGCCAAAACCGAGCGCGGCCACCGGTACCACCAGCGCCGAACCCAGCGCCGCCGCCGCGCCCATCGTCAGGGAATAGGCGCCGGTGAGCCGCGCCACCTGGCCTGGAAAATCGCGCTTGATCATGCCCGGCAGCAGGACGTTGCCAATCGCAATGCCGCAGCCGATGACGGCGGTGCCAAGGAATAACCCGGCCGCGCCGCCCGTTGAGCGCAGCGCGATGCCGGCGCAAATCAGCAGCATCGCGCCAAATAAACTGCGCTCCATGCCAAAGCGGCGCGCCAGGCCTGCCGCCAGCGGCGAAACCACGGCGAAGGCGAGCAGCGGCAGCGTGGTCAGCACGCCCGTGCTGGCGGTAGAGAGCGTAAACGTGTCGCGAATGGCGTCCAGCAGCGGCGCCGCGCCGGTAAACGTCACGCGAAGCGTGGTGGCGAGAGTCAAAATGCCCGCCAGTAAAAGCAGGGCGCGGGGACGGGCAAGCGTCGTGGAAGTCATCAGGCTTTCTCAGCAAAAAAACGAGATGCAGAGCATAGCGCTTCTTCGCCTGAATGGAATCAAGCTAAAATGCCAGATAATCGCTAAATTCGGACAAGCGCAATGGAACAGGGATTAGAACTTGAGGGGTACAACCCGGACCTTCACCACGACCTGGCGGTGGCGTTTCGCATACGCGTAGGAGAAAGCGAGCAAGAGATCCCCTTTCACCAGCACCGTAAAGGGCAGCTTATCCTGGCGCTGCACGGCGGCATCGCCTGCGAAGTGGAGCAGGGCGTCTGGATGGTGCCACCGCAGTACGCGGTCTGGCTGCCGGGCGGCCTTGCCCACAGCAACCGGGCTACGGCGCAGGCCCGGCTCTGCTTTTTGTTTATCGAACCGGGCGCGGTTAAGCTGCCTGAAACCTGCTGCACTCTGAAAGTCTCCCCGCTGGTGCGCGAGCTTATCCTGACGCTTGCAGAGCGTCGTAAAACACAGAGCGATACCGGGGAGACCGCACGGCTGGTGCAGGTGCTGTTCGATGAGCTTCCCCGCCAGCCGGTTGAGCAACTCCAGTTGCCGGTTTCCCGACACCCTAAAATTCGCGTCATGGTCGAAGCGCTGGCGGCGCGGCCGGACGACCGGCGTACGCTTGCCGCATGGGCGGCGCAGTTCGCCATGAGCGAGCGTAATCTGGCCCGTCTGGTGGTGAAAGAGACCGGGTTAAACTTTCGCCGCTGGCGCCAGCAGCTACAGCTCATCGTCGCGCTGCGGTTGCTGATTAATGGTCAACAGGTCACTCAGGTGGCGCAGGCGTTGGGCTATGACTCCACCACTGCGTTTATCACTATGTTTAAAAAAGCGCTGGGCCAGACGCCGGGGCGTTATCTGCGCGACACGCAGGCGCTGTCCTCTTTTTCATAAAAAACGACTGCCAGCCGGGGAAGTTTTCTCCGTCTGGCAGTGGGTTATGCTGCTTTGCGCCCTGCCATAAGCGTTTCCTTTTGAGCCGTTGCGCTTAATAACATTTGCGCATATCTATTGCCGATTAAGGAATTTCCAGGATACCGCGCGCTGTGGGAACGTAGAGAGGACGTAATAACTACAGGGATATCAAGGAAAACCTATGGCAGCCGTACTTAACACACAGAAAAAGATCGTGGCGCTGGCCCTGCTGGCGCTGGCGGGCTTCACCGGCGCAGCGCAGGCCGACCAGCTCGCCGAAATTAAAAAAGCGGGCGTGGTAAAAGTGGCGACCTTTGACGCCAACCCGCCGTTTGGCTCGATTGACCCCAAAACCCATAACATTGTTGGTTACGATGTCGATTTCGCAAACGCGCTGGCGAAAAGCCTCGGCGTGAAGCTGGAGCTGGTGGCAACCAACCCGGCGAACCGTATCCCGCTGCTGCAGTCCGGCAAGGCGGATCTCATCGTTGCGGATATCACCATTACGCCGGAACGGGCGCAGGTGGTCGATTTCTCTACGCCCTATTTTGTGACCGGTCAGCAGTTCCTGGTGCCGGCGCGGTCGCCCGATAAGCTTGATGCCTACAGCAAAGCCCGTATCGGCGCCGTGAAGGGAACCACGGGCGAGCAGGCGCTGCATCAGCGCTTCCCGCAGTCGCGCGTCCTCTCTTATGACGACATCCCGCTGGCGCTGACGGCGCTGCGCAACGGCAATGTGCAGGCCATCACCCAGGACAGCACCATTCTGGCGGGGCTGCTGGCGCAAGCGCCGGACAAGGCGCAGTTTAAAATCCTGCCGGATTTGCTCAGCAAAGAGGATATCGGCGTAGGGGTGAAAAAAGGCGAGCCGGCGCTGCTGAAAGCGGTGAATGACGAGCTGGTGAAGCTTGAACAGAGCGGCGAAGCGGCGAAGATTTACGATACCTGGTTCGGCCCTGCGACCAAAACGCCGCAACCGCGTAATTTCAAAATAGAAGCGAAGTAATATGGCGTTTTTTTCTCAGTCCGCGGCCCGAGCCGCGGATTTTTCGCATTTGCAGCAGGCAAGCGTTGAGTTTCGCGACGCGACTAAACGATACGGCGACAACCGGGTGCTGAACGGCATCAACCTCAGAGTTAACCCGGGCGAAGTGGTGGCGATACTTGGCCCTTCCGGCTCCGGTAAATCGACCCTCATCCGGCTGATTAATCAGCTTGAGCCGCTAAGCGAAGGGGAGATTTATATCGACGGCAAACCCACGCGCGGGCTGAGCGGACGGGCGCTGCGCGCGCTGCGAAGCCGCGTCGGCTTTGTTTTTCAGCAGTTCAACCTTTACGCGCATTTGACGGCGCTGGAGAACGTCACGCTGGCGTTAACCCATGTCCATGGCTGGAAGCCGCAGGCAGCGACAGCGAGAGCGCTTGGCCTGCTGGCGCAGGTAGGCTTGCAGGATAAAGCCGGCGAGTTGCCCGCACAGCTCTCCGGCGGACAGCAGCAGCGTGTGGCCATCGCGCGGGCGCTCGCCAGCGAGCCGCAAATTATTCTCTTCGACGAGCCGACCTCAGCGCTCGACCCGGAGATGATAGGCGAGGTGCTCTTTGTGATGAAAACGCTGGCCCACAGCGGCATCACCATGATTGTGGTAACGCACGAGATGCAGTTTGCGCGGGAAATCGCCGACCGGGTGGTGTTTATCGATGGCGGGGAGATCCTGGAGCAGGCGCCGCCGCAGCAGTTTTTCACCGCTCCCGCGCATCCTCGCGCGCAGCGCTTCCTGCAAAAAGTGCTCGACCCGCTGCACCTGGAGCGTAAGGACCTCGCATGAATCTGCACCTTGACTGGCATGGCGTGCTGAGCGGGCAACCGTTGCAGTGGCTTATTTCCGGTTTTCTTACCACCCTCTGGGTAACGCTTGCGGGCATGCTGCTCGCCACCCTGCTTACCGTGCTGTTGCTGGCGCTGCGGCTGGCTGGCGGGGCGGCAGGACGCGGGCTGGTGGCGGCATGGGTCTCGCTGTTTCGTAATACGCCGCTGCTGGTGCAACTGCTGTTCTGGTATTTCGCCGCCTGGAATTTTCTTCCGCAGGCGTTTCGCGGGGTGGTTAACGATGAGCATGCGTGGAGCATTTTGCCCGGCGATGTCTGGTGGTTTACGCCGGAGTTTCTCTGCACGGCATGGGCGCTGGGGCTCTTTAGCGCGGCTTTTCTGGTAGAGGAGATCCGCGCGGGGCTTCAGGCTGTCGCAAAAGGGCAGGTTGAAGCGGCGCGCTCGCAGGGGTTTAGCGAACTGGCGATTTTTCGCTGGATTTTGCTGGCGCAGGGGCTGCGCAACGCCTGGCAGCCGGTGGTGGGGCAATACCTCAACCTGATGAAGCTCTCTTCGCTGGCAACCGGCATCGGCTTTGCCGAGCTCACTTACCAGGTGCGGCAGATTGAAAGCTACAACGCCCACGCGCTGGAGGCGTTCGCCATCGGCACGGCGCTCTACCTGCTGCTCGGGCTGGCGATGGGCTGGCTTTTTGCCTGGTTTGGCCCGTCAGGCGGCGAACGTAAGCAAGGGAGGGCGGCATGATGGAAAACATCACGGTAATCGCCGATAACCTGGACTACCTGCTGTGGGGCCGGATGGCGCAAGGGGAGCCGGGCGGTGTGCTGCTGACGCTGCTGATGACCCTCGGCGCGGCGTTATTGGCCTTTCCCGGCGGCATCGCGCTTGCCTGTCTGGCCTGGCGCTACGGCGGCGCGGTGCGGCGAGGTTTGTTCGTGTGGGCAGAGTTAATCCGCGGCATTCCGCTCATCTTCGTTATCTTCTGGCTCTGGTTTCTGCTGCCGATACTAACGGGGGGAGAGATGCCGGGGGCGGTGACGGTAACGCTGGCGCTGGCCTGGTTTACTTCCGCTTCGGTGATGCATACCACGCTCGCCGGGCTGGAAGCCTTGCCGAAAGGCCAGCGCGAAGCGGCGCTGGCGGGCGGGTTCAGCAGCGGGCAGATGCTGCGGTTTGTTTTGCTGCCGCAGGGGCTGCGCAATGTATTGCCGTCGTATATCGGGCTGCTTATCGCGCTGCTGAAAGACACGTCGCTCGCCTTTATCGTCAACGTGCCGGAGCTCACCACCGTCGCCGGGCAGGTTAATAACCGCGTGCAGGTCTACCCTGCGGCGCTGTTTATCTTTACCGGCGTGGTCTATTACCTGCTGTGCAGCGCGCTCGGCCTGCTGGTTTCACGACGCTTTTCGCGCCGTTCACTGGCGACCAATCAGTAAAGAGACTAACCCCGCAGCGATCAGTGGCCCGACCGGCACCCCCCGGAACAGGGCCACGCCTAATACGGTGCCCACCAGCAGACCCGCGACAATGGTGGGCTGGCCGCTCATCAGCGTGATGCCGCGCCCGCCAAGCCAGGAGACAAAAATCCCCACCGCGATAGCCACCAGCGACTTCCAGTTCAGGAAAGCGTGAAACAGCGTGGAGGCGGGTAACGTGCCGCTGGCGATGGGGGCCAGCACGGCGACGGTAAGAATGATAATGCCCAGGGTGAGCCCCTGTTTTTCGATCCACGGAAACGCCTGCTGCAGCGGCGTCATGCGGATGACTATCAACACCAGAACGGAAATCGCAACCGTGGTGTTATGGCTGATAAAGCCGAGCGCCGCCAGCGCCAGCAAAATCAGCAGCGTGCTGTCAAACATACCAGCTCCTTGCTGAGCCTTTTTAAGAGAAACACAGAAAAGCCGCAGCGGGGGTTTTTATCGATTCGCGCTGCAGCGTTAAGCGATTAGCTGCGGCGAAATGCCACCAGCTCCGGGCGGGCGATACGCAGGTAGTCGGCGGTATCCATGACAATGGATTTTTCCAGCAGACCGGCGTTAAAAGCGATTTCATCAAACCGCTCGAAAATAAGCGGGTCGGCGACCAGCTTCAGGTTCGGGTGGAAGCTGAAGGGTGGAATGGCGCCAAAGACGCAGCCCGTTAGCGCATCCACCTCTGCCGGGCTTGCGAGGGAGGCTTTCAGCCCGCCGACATGTTGCGCCAATAAGGTCAGGTCCGCCTGCTGGTCTGCTGCCAGAATCGCCAGCACGTGCTGCTTTACGCCGTTGCCCTTGATCTTGCATACCAGCGCCTTAGCGCCCTGGCCCAGGGCGGTGCCGCGAAGCAGTGAAACCGCTTCGCATTTGCCCATTGGCTCATGTTCCATTACCCGATAACGCGCTTCGTTATCTTTTAGCAACTCCACCAGTTGTTCATGCACCGCCACGCCTCTGTCTGTCATTATTTTTCCGTCCGTTGCTGACTGATTATTGTGCTGTTTACGATACGCAGCGCGCCTGAGGTTTGCAATATTCCCGTAACGGGCAAAAGAAAATACCTTCCAAAATAAAAGAGATGGCGAAATGAGCGTAAGAAAATGACCTGACACGTTTGGCTTACCTGAGCGAACTGTATTATCGTGGAATGGCTGGCGAAAATAACGCTTTTGCTATGGGCAAACATTATTTTTGCAGGCCGGGCATGCCATTCAAAACGGTAACGGAATAAATCAGGAGGGTTTCTCTCTTATTTATAGCAAGCGGCGCAGGACGGCAATAAAAAGGAGCGGCGGCGAGCGCTTTTATTTCACGCTTCAGCCTGACGGTTAATAAAGCTTTATTGACTTCATCGATGCGTCATCTGTCCAGGTAACAAAATCGGGTTTCCGGAGGTAGGATATGGCAGAACATCGTGGCGGTTCGGGCAACTTTGCCGAAGACCGCGAAAAAGCTTCTGAAGCGGGCCGCAAGGGCGGCCAGCGCAGCGGCGGCAACTTTAAAAACGACCCTGAGCGCGCTTCCGAAGCGGGCAAAAAAGGGGGGCAGCATAGCCACGATAAGGACCGTAAGTAAATCCTCAAGCGTGGGAAAACAACAGCAGCCTTTCAGGCTGCTGTTTTTATTTATCAGATATAAGAAATTGTTGCAGCGAGATTTTATCGAGCGGCCGGGAATACCACCAACCCTGGCCGTAGCTTTGAGGGAAATGTGAACGTAAATAATTAACCTGTTCCGCTTCTTCGAGCCCCTCGAAGACAACTTTCTGCGGCATCGATTTAAGCAGCAAGATCAAATTAACCAGCAACGTTTTATTCAGCGAGTGGGTGGTAATAGAGTCGCTAAGGCTTTTATCTATTTTTATCTCATCCACGTCCAGTTGTGAGAGCCAGGAAATAGTCGAGTACCCTGTGCCAAAGTCATCCAGCGCGATAAGAAAACCCGCGCGTTTAAAGCGGGCGATAGCGCAGGACATATTCTCCAGATCTCCGCCCTGGCGTTCGGTTATTTCCAGAATTACCCGGCCAGGCGTTACGCCCTGCAGGCGGGCTTGTTCGCTAAGAAAATGCAGATAGTCATCGGCCAACAGGTCCATCAGGCTTATGTTGATACTTAACGTAAAAGGGTGGCGCTGCATTAGCTCGCGCATCTCGCTGAATGCCCTGGCGGTGACGTACTCGGTTATCTGGCGCATCAACCCGGTTTCTTCCGCCAGCGGGATAAACACCTCGGGCGATATCGCGCCCATATCGTCATCTTCCCAGCGCAGCAGCGCTTCCACGCCGCTCATCGTGCCGCTTTGTATTTCAAAAACCGGCTGGTACACCAGGCTTAGCCGACCTTGCGCCAGCGCGCGCTGTAACCTCGCGGAGAGTGACGTTTTCTTACTGCGCCAGAAATGCCAGCACAGTGAAATAAGGGTGCCGGTAAAGACCGACATAAACAGAATAAAGCCAATAATAATCGGCGACTCGTTAAAAAAACCGGCGGCATGGGAGCCTGCGATGGCGCAGAGATCATAATGCGGGCTGCAGCTTTTTTTGACGATGTAATTCCAGCGGCTTTGCCCGTTAAGCGCCTGGCTTAATTCATCTGCGCCCCTGCCGACGGAAAAATAGCGTTCAGTGCCCGTTTTATTCATGGTCAGCGCGCTGAATAACGCGGTGTCGGGGTCGCTTTCAAAGCGCGAAAAAGCGAAGGGGGAGAGAAAAACGATAAGCCCGTGACGGCGCAGCGCCGTGGCTTCAACGCCGTTCGCCACGGGCAAATGCAAAAACGTGGCGCCGGCAAGCTGTTTTGTCGGTTCCCCTTTCTGCATAAGCGGTAACGGCGGAGAGACCCGTCCCCATAAAACAGAACAAATGAGGCCCTGCTGATTCACCCGTCCCACATCTTTAATTAACTGGTAATTCCACAGCAAAGAACGCAGACGACTGAGATCGGCCTCGCTGCACGGCGGCGTATTGTCGTTGCGGGCGTTCTGCTGCGCGATGCCCTGCGCCTGGCGCAACAGGTAAACGCTACGCTCAAGCACGGTCGTGCTGAACGCTTCCACTTTCGCTTCGCTAAGGCGCCATGCGATCGTCTGGGCGACGACCAGAATCAACGCCAGACTGGATAAAATGGCTAAAAGCGTAACCAGCATATGACTGAAGGTGAGATTAATCCGGCGAAGCATGAAGCATATCATCCTGAAGCGCAGCGTGATGGAGCCTGAAAAATTAGCACTATAACGAATGAAATGACCGGTGCAATTATTTATGCAGGTTATTGAACTAACATTAATTATCAGGGTGAACTTAACGCCAATTATTGCCATTTATTTAGCGATGCTTAAATAAGCCAGAGAGCAACGCTTAAATGGCTGATAAATAAAAGCCAGCGGGTTGGCGCTGGCTTTGGATGCTAATTATAGGCTTCGCTCGATTGTTTATGGAACAGTTCGCGGAATACCGGGTAAATATCTTCCTGGTCGCGAATATGCTGCATAGCGAAATTCTCGAACGTCGCCTGCAAATGTTCGTACTCGCGCCACAGGGTCTGATGCGCCCGGCGGGTAATCTCTATGTAGCTGTAATAACGCACCACCGGCAGGATTTTCTTCGCCAGAATTTCGTGACACAGCGGCGAATCGTCAGCCCAGTTATCGCCATCCGAAGCTTGCGCGGCGTAAATATTCCACTGCGCCGGATCGTAACGCTCCTTAACGACCTCATCCATTAACTTCAGGGCGCTGGAAACGATGGTGCCCCCCGTCTCCTGCGAGTAGAAGAACTCATGCTCATCCACCTCTTTCGCCTGGGTATGATGACGGATATAGACCACTTCGACGTTTTTATAGGTCCGGCTCAGGAAGAGATAGAGCAGGATATAAAAGCGCTTGGCCATGTCTTTGGTGGCCTGGTCCATCGAGCCGGAAACGTCCATCAGGCAGAACATGACCGCCTGGCTGGAAGGCTCCGGTCGTTTCTCATAGTTTTTGTAGCGTAAATCGAAGGTGTCGATAAACGGCACCCGCTCGATTTTCGCCCGTAGCTCGGCAATCTCTTTGCGCAGACGCTCCTCTTCCAGCAGCTGCGCGGGTTCGCTCTTCGCCACTTCATCCAGACTTTCTTCAAGCTCGCGCAGTTCGCGGCGCTTGCCTGCGGTCATCGCTGTGCGGCGCGCCAGCGAGTTTTGCAGCGAACGGACCACGCTGATGTTGGCCGGCACGCCGTTAGAGGTATACCCCGCGCGGTGGGTTTTGTACTCGTTAAGCTGTCGGTGTTGGTTTTTCTTCAGGTTAGGCAGGGCAAGGTCTTCGAACAGCAGATCGAGGTATTCATCTTTCGAAATCTGAAAGACAAACTCATCCTGGCCTTCGCCATCGGGGCTCGCCTGGCCCTGGCCGCTGCCTGAACCGCCGCCGCCGCCCTGCGGGCGTTCCACGCGGTCATTCTGCACAAAGTGGTCATTACCGGGATGAACGCGGTGGCGCAGGCCGCCGCGCCCCTGATGGAACATCGGTTCGCTGATATCTTCCGTAGGAATGGAGACGGACTCGCCGCTCTCCACGTCGGTTACCGAACGCTTGTTGATGGCCTCGGAAATCGACTGCTTGATTTGCGCTTTATAACGGCGCAAGAAGCGCTGGCGATTCACCATGCTCTTGTTTTTACCGTTAAGCCGCCGGTCAATAAAATAGGCCATATCTCCCCCAGACTGCATATATGCCAGCGCAGCAAAGCCGCAGGTCACGCCTGCGGCCTGTGTCGGACCGCTGTGGTTATGACGATTTACGTACGCGCAGATACCATTCGCACAGCAGGCGAACCTGCTTACGCGTATAGCCTTTCTCCATCATACGATCGACAAAATCGTCATGTTTTTTCTGCTCGTCGGTCGAGGTCTTAGCGTTAAATGAAATTACCGGCAGCAGCTCCTCGGTATTCGAGAACATTTTCTTCTCAATAACCGTGCGCAGCTTCTCGTAGCTGGTCCAGTTCGGATTGCGGCCGCTGTTATTCGCCCGGGCGCGCAGCACGAAGTTAACGATTTCGTTGCGGAAATCTTTCGGGTTGCTGATGCCCGCCGGTTTCTCAATTTTTTCCAGTTCCGCGTTCAGGGATTCACGGTCGAACAGCTGGCCGGTATCCGGGTCGCGATACTCCTGATCCTGGATCCAGAAATCCGCATAAGTGACATAACGATCGAAGATGTTCTGCCCGTATTCAGAATAGGATTCCAGATAGGCGGTCTGGATCTCTTTGCCGATGAACTCGGCATATTTCGGGATCAGATAGCCTTTTAAATATTCCAGGTAACGTTCCGCCAGCTCCTGCGGGAACTGCTCGCGCTCGATTTGCTGCTCCAGCACATAGAAGAGGTGGACCGGGTTGGCCGCCACTTCGGTATGGTCGAAGTTAAAGACGCGTGAGAGGATTTTAAAGGCGAAACGGGTCGAGAGGCCGTTCATCCCTTCATCCACACCCGCATAGTCGCGATACTCCTGGTAGGATTTCGCTTTCGGGTCGGTATCTTTCAGGCTCTCGCCGTCATAGACGCGCATTTTGGAATAGATGCTGGAGTTTTCCGGCTCTTTCAGGCGCGAAAGAATCGAGAAGCGGGCCAGCGTTTCCAGGGTGCCCGGCGCGCAAGGCGCGTGGGTCAGCTCGCTGTGGTTAAGCAGCTTTTCGTAAATTTTGATCTCTTCAGAGATGCGCAGGCAATAAGGCACCTTAACGATGTAAACCCGGTCAAGGAACGCCTCGTTGTTTTTGTTGTTACGGAACTGCACCCATTCCGATTCGTTGGAGTGCGCCAGGATAATGCCGTTAAACGGCAGGGCGGAGATCCCTTCGGTGCCGTTGTAGTTGCCTTCCTGCGTCGCGGTCAGCAGAGGGTGCAGCACCTTGATAGGCGCTTTAAACATCTCCACGAACTCCATGATGCCCTGGTTGGCACGGCAGAGCGCGCCGGAGTAACCGTAGGCGTCCGGATCGTTCTGGGCGTGGTTTTCCAGTTTACGGATATCCACTTTCCCCACCAGCGCGGAGATATCCTGGTTGTTCTCATCGCCCGGTTCAGTTTTCGCAATCGCGATTTGCTCAAGGATGGAAGGCCAGACTTTTACCACGCGGAATTTCGTGATGTCGCCGCCAAACTCATGCAGCCGTTTCGCCGCCCAGGGCGACATGATAGTGCCGAGGTAACGACGCGGGATCGAATACTCTTTTTCCAGGATCTGCGCATCTTCCTGCGGGTTGAACAGGCACAGCGGATGATCGTTGACCGGGCTGCGTTCGCCGTTGGCGCTCAGCACATAAATTGGTACGCGCTGCATCAGCGCTTTCAGACGCTCCGCCAGTGACGACTTACCGCCGCCCACCGGGCCGAGCAGATAAAGGATCTGTTTCTTCTCTTCAAGCCCCTGAGCGGCATGTTTCAGGTATGAAACAATCTGCTCAATGGCGTCTTCCATGCCGTAAAACTCCTCAAACGCCGGGTAACGTGCAATCACCCGGTTCGAAAAGAGACGGGACAGCCGTGGTTCCTGGGCAGTATCCACCATCACTGGCTCACCTATGGCCATCAGTAGCCTTTCTGCCGCGTTGGCATAAGCACTGCGATCTTGCCGGCAAACGGTAAGAAACTCCTGCAGTGTGAACTCTTCGTCCTTGGCAGCCTCATAACGCTGGCGATAATGATCGAATATATTCATGGCATGCCGTCCTTTCGTTTTAGCACAGGTTTAAGAGCCGTTCATATGAATAGTGGAGGCTCCCGGAAGACGTATTCTGAGTACAGCAACCCTTATGCCAACTGATGCGTTTTTGCGCGTTGCGCTGTGCTACTGCGGTCAGGGTAATGCACCTTCTTAAGTTAAAGCGTAGATGGCATTTATAAAACTTGCCTGGCGCTTTACGCGATTTTCAAATACATATCAATAACTCATCCTTAGCATTTCATTATCAACTTAAGCGGCAAAGCGCTGATTCATCAACGAGTCATAAAACTGCAAGTCGTTTGTCACGATGTTTTGTAAACCTGCCAGGTTTAGCGTGATGTAAAGAGTGATGAAAAATTTTGGGATGAGGGGGTTGCGCGGTTACACTTCACTTCGCTGATTATTTGATGAAAGGACGTAATGGATTGTGAGCAAATTCAAATTTCTGGCATTAGGCGTCGCGATGGCGTCAATGAGCGCTGCGGCGCTGGCTGAAGGCCCGCTGTCAATTGGCGTAGGGGCGGGCTGGGCGGACACCCCCTATAAAGAGTATGACCAGAAAGTTGTGCCTATTCCGGTCATCAATTACGAAGGGGATAACTTCTGGGTTCGTGGCCTCGGCGCGGGCTATTACGTCTGGAACGACCAGACGGATAAGCTCTCCATCATGGCCTATTATCTTCCGTTCCAGTTCAAGCCGAAGGACAGCGATGACGAACAGCTTCGCCGTCTGGATAAACGCAAGTCCACCTTAATGGCGGGCCTTTCCTACACGCACTTCACGCAGTACGGTTTCCTGCGCACCTCTCTTGCAGGCGACACGCTGGATAACAACAACGGCATCCTCTGGGATATCGCCTGGCTTTATCGCTATACCAACGGCAACCTGACGCTGACGCCTGGCATCGGCGCGGAGTGGAACAGCGATAACATGAACGAGTACTACTTCGGTGTGAGCCGCAACGAGTCTCGCCGCAGCGGCCTTGACGATTACGATCCAGAAGATGGCTGGAACCCGTATGTTGAGCTGACCGCCAGCTATCGTATGTCGGATAACTGGACAGTTTACGGCTCCGGGCGCTATACCCGTCTTAGCGACGAGATCAAAGACAGCCCGATGGTGGATAAATCCTGGGCGGGTCTGTTATCAGCGGGTGTGACTTACACCTTCTGATCCTGTGTAGTGCATATATTGCTTAATAACGGGGCGTTCGCGCCCCGTTTGCATTTCCATGGTGCAATGTTTACAGGCAACGGTTACGGAGGATGTGATGGCGAAAAAAGAGGTTATCTTTCCTGAAGCGCTGGCGCTGCCCGCTATTGGCCAGGGAACCTGGTACATGGGGGAAAAGGCGAGCCAGCGCAAGAGCGAGGCGGATGCACTGCGCGCGGGCGTCGACCTCGGTTTAACGCTTATCGATACCGCTGAGATGTATGCCGAAGGCGGCGCTGAAAAAGTGGTGGGCGAGGCGATACGCGGACTGCGTGACAACGTGTTTCTGGTTTCCAAAGTCTATCCGTGGAATGCGGGCGGAGCGAAAGCCATTGCCGCCTGCGAAGCGAGCCTGAAGCGACTCGGCACCGATTATCTCGATCTCTACCTGCTGCACTGGCGTGGCGATATCCCGCTGGAAGAGACGGTCGACGTCATGCAGACGCTGATGCAGCAGGGGAAAATCCGCCGCTGGGGCGTCTCTAATCTGGATTACGACGATATGCAGGCGCTCTGGCGCATCGGCGGTGGCAGCGAGTGCGTTACCGATCAGGTGCTGTACCATCTCGCCTCGCGCGGTATAGAACATGACCTGCTGCCCTGGTGCCAGCAGCATCAGGTGCCGGTCATGGCTTACTGTCCGCTGGCGCAGGCGGGCAGGCTGCGCGAAGGGTTGATGCATGACCCGGTGGTAAATGATATTGCCCGCGAGCGCGGCATTTCGGTAGCGCAACTGCTGCTGGCGTGGGTTATCAGCCATCAGGGGGTAATGGCTATTCCCAAAGCGGGCAGCGTAACGCATGTGAAAGAAAACGCGGCCGCGCTGGAGATAAGCTTAAGCGGCGACGAACTGGCCCGGCTGGATAACGCATTTCCGGCGCCAAAAGGAAAAACGCGGCTGGATGTGGTGTAAGCGCGTTTTCCCCTCGCCGGGAGGCGAGGGGAGCGAGGCTTACCCTTTTTTCACTACGCGCAGCGTCTGCGCCAGGCGGGAAGGTTTCTCAACGCGTGTTTTCTGCGGCGTCGTCACGCAGGCGGTCTCCACGCAAACGAAGCTCTTATAGCCCTCATCCGCTACGTCCGCCATGCTGACAGAGAGCGCCGGGCCCGGGTTCCAGCCCACCACATTGCTGTGGTGGTGATGCACCACTTCAATACAGCGCTTGAGCGCAGCGTCGTGAATCAGGCTGCACGCTTCGGCGTTCAGATAAACGCGGTCGGTGCGGTCCGGGAAGGTCTGGACGCCATCGCTAAGTTTGCCCTGTTCCCCGCCGTTCACTTTATCAATATAGGTGTCGCCAAGGCCGCTGACCTTAACCGCGCTGATGTCGCCTACGTTGAAGTAGGTGTGCAGCGCAGAGGTAGTTTCAAAATCGCCGTGCGCTTCCAGTTCCATTTCACACGTTTTTCCTACTTTGAAACGGGCGTAGAGCGTGAAATCGTGCGGCCAGTACTGACGGCTGGCGTCGCTGCTGTGCAGTTCAAACGTCAGCACGACGCCGTTTTCGTCTTCATTATGAGCGCTTAAGGACCAGGGCAGGTTGCGGGCGAAGCCGTGAGAAGGCAGTTCTTTCTGCGCCGCCGGGCCAAACCACGGCCAGCAGACGGGCACGCCGCCGCGCAGCGCTACGCCAGTTTTGAATGGCGTAATGTTGCTCAGCCACAGCACTTCTTCTTCTCCGGCCGGTTTCCAGGAGAGCAAATGCGCGCCCTGCAGCGCAAATGAGGCGCGAACCTGAGGGTGGTCCACCACTATCAGTTCCAGCTCATCATGCTGGCGGCGGGAAAGGACAGGCGTAATCTGTTCAACTACCGGCAGCGCAAAAATCTTATTCATCATTTCGGGCAATCCTCTGTCTCGAAGCCATAAAAAAGGGCGACCGAAGTCGCCCTTAGGATCAGATTCTCATCTCGTCTTATTTGGAGATGTGAGCGATCAGGTCCAGAACTTTGTTGGAGTAGCCGGTTTCGTTGTCGTACCAGGAAACCAGTTTCACGAAGTTGTCGTTCAGCGCGATACCTGCTTTGGCATCGAATACAGAAGTGCAGATTTCGCCGTTGAAGTCGGTGGAAACCACGTCATCTTCGGTGTAGCCCAGCACGCCTTTCATTTCGCCTTCAGCCGCTTTCTTAATCGCGTCTTTGATCTGCTCGTAAGTTGCTGCTTTTTCCAGACGAACGGTCAGGTCTACAACGGATACGTTCGGGGTCGGAACGCGGAACGCCATACCAGTCAGTTTGCCGTTCAGTTCCGGCAGCACTTTACCTACCGCTTTAGCTGCGCCGGTAGAGGACGGGATGATGTTCTGAGCCGCGCCACGGCCGCCGCGCCAGTCTTTGTGAGACGGGCCGTCAACGGTTTTCTGCGTAGCAGTGGTAGCGTGAACGGTAGTCATCAGACCTTCGATGATGCCGAAGTTGTCGTTGATAACTTTAGCCAGCGGCGCCAGGCAGTTGGTGGTGCAGGATGCGTTGGAAACGATGTCCTGGCCTGCGTATTTATCAAAGTTAGCACCACGTACGAACATCGGGGTGTTGTCTTTGGACGGGCCAGTCATTACCACTTTTTTCGCGCCAGCGGTGATATGCTTACGAGCGGTTTCGTCGGTCAGGAAGATACCGGTTGCTTCAGCGACTACGTCAACACCCACTTCATCCCATTTCAGGTTAGCCGGGTCTTTTTCAGCGGTAACGCGGATTTTTTTACCGTTAACGATCAGGTGGCCGTCCTGCACTTCAACGGTACCGTCGAAACGGCCGTGAGTGGAGTCATACTTCAGCATGTAAGCCATGTAGTCAGCGTCTAACAGATCGTTGATTGCAACGATTTCCACGTCAGAACGTTTCTGAGCAGCACGGAAAACAATGCGACCGATACGGCCAAAACCGTTGATACCTACTTTGATAGTCATATATTCCACCAGCTATTTGTTAGTGAATAAAAGGTTGGCTGTAAAATTACAAAAACCTTACGCAGCGTCAAGCGGAATCGTGTCAATCATTGCGACAAATCAATCCTGTGCACAACCTTTGCTCGACTGACTCGCTCACTCTTCCTTTTGAGCTACAGCACCACATTGGGACGTTGCGGTGAATTTTAAAGGCCCATTAAGCCAAAAACGTGAACGCCATCACATTTAGCCCCTGGGCTTTCTTTCAGCGCTAAGTTTAGTCTAAAAGATGACACCTCACTGTTAATGTTTTGTTAGAATCTGCCAGATAATGTGACTGCTTAACCCTGCCCCGAGATGTGAATTATGGCCAATCAAAACTCCCAGGATGAACTGAAGAAAACCCTGACGGAAATGCAGTTTTATGTCACCCAGAACCACGGCACCGAGCCGCCGTTCACCGGTCGTCTGCTGCATAACAAGCGGGAAGGCGTCTACCACTGCCTGGTGTGCGATGCGCCTTTGTTTAACTCGCAATCCAAATATGACTCTGGCTGCGGCTGGCCGAGTTTTTATGAGCCGGTAAGCGAAAATGCTATCCGCTATCTCAATGATTACTCGCACGGCATGCAGCGTATTGAGATCCGTTGCGGCACCTGCGACGCGCATTTAGGTCACGTTTTCCCGGATGGCCCACAGCCGACAGGCGAACGTTATTGCGTCAACTCCGCCTCACTGAGCTTCTCTGATGACGACGGCGGCGAGCAAATTAAAGGCTGAAGAATCGATTCAGCAAATTATTCCTGGAGACTTGCTTTTATGAACCTGGATGACCTCATCAGCAGCATGACGCCGGAAGTTTATCAGCGCCTCGCCACGGCGGTGGAATTGGGAAAATGGCCTGACGGCGTGGCGCTGACGCCGGAGCAAAAAGAGAACAGTTTGCAGCTGGTGATGATGTGGCAAATGCGCAATAACACGGCGCCGCAGCATATGACCATCGGCACGGACGGCGCTATCGTCATGAAGAGCAAACAGCAGCTTAAAGAAGAGTTCGGCATTGTGCCGCCTGCTATTGCCAGGATGAAGCCCGAGTAAGCTGAACGCGTTGCTGAACGAAAAAGCCCTCCGTACGGAGGGCTTTTTTACTGGCCTGAAAGTAAGCGCGACGGCGGGGGGCGTTAACCCTGCGTTTCCCGCCAGTCATCAAGCGTGTAGAGCGTTGCGCCTTCCGTCGCCATCTCCATAAACGCGCGGGCGCTATCCTGCGGCTGTAAGTTAACGCCGCGACAACCGTCGGTGATAACGTTTACGTCATAGCCAAGCTTCAGCGCATCCAGGGTGGTGAATTTCACGCAATAGTCCGTTGCAAGCCCCATCACTATCAGCTCGCTGACGCCGCGTTCGCGAAGCCAGCTGTCCAGCGCCGTTTTCTGGCGGTGGCCGTTATCGAAAAAAGCGCTGTAGCTGTCAATAGTGGGGTTCTCGCCTTTGTAGAACACCGCTTCAATGGCTTTTTTATTTAACAGCGGGTGCAGTTCCGCCCCTTCGGTATGTTGCACGCAATGGTCTGGCCACCAGGTTTGCGGCAGACCGTCAAGCGTACCCTGGGTAAAGGGCTCGGTTCCCTGCACCGAGGCGAAGCTACCATGGTTCGCCGGATGCCAGTCCTGGCTTGCCACAATCCGGATGTCACGGGCCTGACACCACTCAATCAGCGCGTTCGCCACGTCCACCGTGCTGTCGCCTTCCGGGACGGAGAGCGCGCCGCCAGCGCAGAAGTCATTTTGCAAGTCCACCAGCAGCAGGGCGCGTGCAGTCATGAAAGCCTCCTTATTCGTCCGGGGTCAGCTCACCGCGCAGGTTGCGCATCATCGCGTCGCGAATTTCGCCAGCGTCCAGCCCCTGGCTCAGTAAGTAATGGAGTTTAGTCAGCGTCGCTTCCACTGTCATATCGAAGCCGCTGATAACGCCCGCATGCGCCAGCGCGTTGCCGGTGGCGTAACCGCCCATGTTGACTTTACCGGACATGCATTGGGTCAGGTTGACCACCACAATACCGCGCGCGCACGCTTCACCCAGCTCTTTGAGGAATTCGCCGTTCTGCGGCGCGTTGCCCACGCCATACGATCGCAGGATAAGCGCGCGCACCGGCTGACGCAGGAAGTTTCGCACCACATCCGCGGAAATGCCCGGATAGATGGTGACGACGCCGATAGGCTGCGGCGTAATCGGGTGCACCTGCAATTCACCGTGTCCGTGAGGCGCAGGCGGCGTATTCAGGCGACGTATATGAATGCCTGCTTCTAACAGCGGCGGCAGGTTAGGGGAGGCGAAGGCGTCAAAGCCATCCGCGTGCGCCTTGGTGGTGCGGTTGCCGCGATAGAGACGATTGTTGAAAAAGAGCGTGACTTCGTTAATGGGATAGTTCGCCGCGACGTAAAGCGAGTTCAGCAGATTGATTTGCCCATCCGAGCGCAGTTCCGCAAGGGGGATCTGCGAGCCGGTGACAATAACCGGTTTGCTGAGGTTCTCCAGCATGAAGGAGAGGGCCGAGGCGGTGAAGGCCATGGTGTCGGTGCCGTGAAGGATAACAAAGCCGTCGTAATCATCGTAGTGGGCTTTAATGTCATCGGCGATATGCTGCCAGTCCTGCGGCGTCATATCCGAGGAATCCATCAGCGGGGCGTATTCATGAATGGTGAAATCCGGCATTTCGGGGCGGTGAAACTCCGGCATCAGGGAGAGCTGGCGCTGCAGATGGCCGGAGACCGGAATATAACCCTGTTCAGAGCGTTGCATACCGATGGTGCCACCGGTGTAGGCAACGTAAATCGATTTCTTTTGCATGGTATCGCTTAGGTTGTGCATAAACAGGCGCAGTATAGTGGCGCGGGGAGAAAAAAACAGCCCGGCAAAAGCCGGGCCGGGATAGCGTTAACGCACGTTGCCGCAGGTCAGGCAGAAGGCGTAACGGTTTTGCGGGTCGTTAAAGGCGGCGAGTTTATCGCTTTCCGCCTTCGCGGTTTTGGCCGCCTCGCTGAGCGGCGCCGGCAGATAAGCCTGCAACGCTTGCGGCAGCATCGCCTGTACCGAGCCGCTTACGCCGCTGAGCACCATATCCATAAAGGTGGGCTCGTCCTGGTAATAGTCGACGTGCCAGCTTTTCAGTTTCGCAAGCTCCGCCGCCTTCGCCACCGCGTCATCGAAGTCGCCAAGGCTGTCCACCAGACCGTTGTTTTTCGCATCCTGACCGGTCCAGACGTGGCCCTGGGCAATTTCATCAATCTGCTGCGGCGTTTTGCTGCGTGACTGCGCCACCAGGTTGATAAAGCGCTGATAGCCGTTTTCGATGGTGAGCTGCATCATTTGCTGCACTTCTGGCGGCAGCGCCTTAGTGACGGACACGTCCGCCAGCGGGGACGTCGCCACGCCATCAGTGTGTACGCCAATAGCATCAAGGCTGTTTTCCATGGTGTTGATCACGCCGAAGATGCCGATAGAGCCCGTCAGCGTGCTGGGGTTCGCCACAATGTAATTCGCAGGGGTCGAAATCCAGTAGCCGCCGGAAGCCGCCATGCCGCCCATTGAAACCACCACCGGTTTGCCCGCCGCTTTGGCGGCCGCCAGTTCAGCGCGGATGACTTCCGACGCGGTCACGCTGCCGCCAGGGCTGTTTACGCGTAGCACAATCGCTTTTACCTGCGGGTCGAGGCGCGCGTCGCGGATCTGCGAGGCGGTGGTATCGCCGCCGACATTACCTTGCGTCTCTTCGCCGTCCATAATCGCGCCGTTAGCAAAAATCACGGCGACGGACGCGCCCTGCTGCGTCGGCTTATTCACCGGGTAGTCGTAAAGGCTTACCGCGCTGAAGTCTTTATCCTTTTTGCTCCAGCCAAATTGCTTAACCAGCGCTTTTTCCACCTCGGCGCTGGAGGCAAGCGCATCCACAAGCTTATTGTCGAGCGCATATTTCGCCGTGTCGCCGCCTGCTTTTTGCAGCCCGGCCAGCAGCCCCTGCGCGCCCGGGAAGACTTGCGAGGCAGGAATTTGCCGGTTGGCCGCCAGCGTATTGAGATAATTTTGCCAGAGTTCGCCAATCCAGCGGCTATCCGCTTCCCGCGCCTGCGGCGACATATCGTCACGAATAAACGGCTCCACGGCGGATTTATAGGTACCGACGCGGAAAACGTGGGTGCTCACCTTCAGCTTATCGAGCAACGACTTATAGTAAAGCCCGTTAGTGGCGAAGCCGTGCAGATCCACTTCACCCTGCGGTGACAGCCAGATCTTATTGGCGAAGCTCGCCAGGTAATACTGGCCTTGGGTGTAGCTGTCGCCTACCGCCAGCACCGGTTTGCCGCTGTCTCGAAACTCGCGCAGCGCCTTGCCGATATACTGCATAGAGGGTTGGTCGGCCCCGGCGAAATCTTTCAGATCCAGCACGATGCCGGTGATATTGCGGTCGTTTTTCGCCTGGCGAATCGCGGCCACGATATCAAACAGCGAGTTTTCCTGAAGCCTGTCGGAGTTGGCGCCGAACAGCTGGCGGCCCAGCGCGCCAAGCTTGTTGTTGACGGATGGTTTGTCCACCACCACGCCGGTAATATCCAGCAGCAGCGCGCCGCGACCCGGCTGCGATGACTCGCCGCCGCCAAGCTGCATCCAGATGCCGACGCCTGCCAGGATGAGCAAAATAAAGAACAGGTTCATCACCAGTTCGCGGATAAAATTGAGCAGACGCCATGTCCACTTAAAAAAGCCGGCAATAATTCGCCACAGGGTTCGCATGTCCTCTCCCTAATCGTGTGAACGGGGGTATCCCGTAAGCCGCCCGCCTCAAACGCGGGGGCGCTCAAAGTGTAAATAGAGGCAGGCGGCTTGTCAGCAGGAAAGAGGGGCGATGCTGTAACAAAAGAGGGCGCTGTGTTAATTTTGTAAACAAAATGCATGACAGGAGAGACCTGATGGACGCACTTGAACTGCTCGTTAACCGCCGTAGCGCCTCCCGGCTGGCCGAACCTGCGCCAGCGGGCGAAGCGCTGGAAAATATCCTGCGCGCCGCGATGCGCGCCCCCGATCACGGCACCCTGCAACCCTGGCGATTCTTTATTATCGAAGGCGAAGGGCGTGAGCGCTTTAGTCAACTGCTGGAAAAAGCCGCACGGGAAACCGGGCAGGATGAAAAGGCTATCGAGAAAGCGCGCAACGCGCCGTTTCGCGCGCCGATGATTATCACCGTGGTCGCGCACTGCGAAGCGCACCCGAAAGTGCCGCAGTGGGAGCAGGTGGCTTCTGCGAGTTGCGCGGTCATGGCGATGCAGATGGCGGCGCTGGCCCAGGGCTTCAACGGCATCTGGCGCAGCGGCGCGCTAACGGAAAGCCCGCAGGTTCGCGAAGCGTTCGAATGCCGCGAGCAGGATCGGATTGTCGGTTTTCTCTATCTCGGCACCCCGCAGTTAAAAGCCTCCACGACCATCAGCGTGCCCGATACCGCGCCTTTTGTTCGCCATTTTTAATAAAAACGCCTCTGGCTGTCTGGATTGTGAGCAAAAGCGGCGCAATTCAGACAGCCGTACTTATCACCCTCTCTTTCTGGCGCTACCATAGGCGCGCGTCGTCCCGCCCGCAGGGTGCGACACCGTTCATCAACAGGAGAGGTCCATGAGTGAGCAAGCTATTCGTTTGACGCAATACAGCCACGGAGCCGGTTGCGGTTGCAAAATTTCCCCGAAAGTGCTGGAGACCATCCTGCACAGCGAGCAGGCGAAGTTTGTCGACCCGAACCTGCTTGTGGGCAACGAAACCCGCGACGACGCCGCGGTCTACGATCTGGGCAACGGCACCTGCATCATCAGCACCACCGATTTCTTCATGCCTATCGTTGACGATCCGTTTGACTTCGGCCGCATCGCCGCCACCAATGCCATCAGCGATATCTACGCCATGGGCGGCAAACCGATCATGGCGATAGCCATTCTCGGCTGGCCCGTGAACACGCTGGCGCCGGAAATTGCCCGCGACGTGATTGAAGGGGGCCGCGCCGCCTGCCAGCAGGCGGGCATCAGCCTCGCAGGCGGCCACTCCATTGACGCGCCTGAACCTATTTTCGGCCTCGCGGTGACCGGCGTCGTGCCAACCGAGCGGGTGAAGAAAAACAGCACCGCTGAAGCGGGCTGCAAACTCTTCCTCACCAAGCCGCTCGGCATCGGCGTGCTGACCACCGCCGAGAAAAAGTCGCTGCTGCGCGATGAGCATAAAGGCCTGGCCGCTGAAGTGATGTGCCGTATGAACAAAGCGGGGGCGGATTTCGCCAGGGTTGAAGGCGTGAAGGCAATGACCGACGTGACTGGCTTCGGCCTGCTCGGCCACCTGAGCGAAGTATGCCAGGGGGCGGGCGTACAGGCGGAAATCTGGTATCAGGAGGTGCCGAAGCTGCCGGGTGTGGAAGACTATATTGCCCAGGGCGCGGTGCCGGGCGGCTCGGCGCGCAACTTCGCCAGCTACGGCCACCTGATGGGCGAGATGCCGGAAGCCTGGCGCAACCTGCTGTGCGACCCGCAAACCTCCGGCGGCCTGCTGCTGGCCGTCACGCCGCAAGCCGAAGCGGAGGTCGCTGCCATCGCGGCGGAGCACGGCATTACGCTGAGCGCCATCGGCGAACTGAGAGACGCCCGCGCAGGCCGTCCGATGATTGAGATCCGCTAACGCCATGCGGTTGTTCATCGCCGAAAAGCCCAGCCTCGGGCGCGCCATCGCCGACGTGCTGCCTAAGCCGCACCGCAAAGGCGATGGTTTCATCGAATGTGGCAACGGTCAGGTGGTAACCTGGTGCGTGGGCCACCTGCTTGAGCAGGCGCAACCCGATGCGTATGACAGTCGCTATGGGCGCTGGAACCTGGCGGACCTGCCTATCGTGCCGGAAAAATGGCAGTTGCAGCCGCGCGCCTCAGTGACCAAACAGCTCAACGTAATTAAAAAGCTGCTGCGCGAAGCGAGCGAAGTGGTGCATGCGGGCGACCCGGACCGCGAAGGACAGTTGCTGGTAGACGAAGTGCTGGACTACCTGCAGCTCCCTGCGGAAAAACGCAGGCAGGTACAACGTTGCCTGATAAACGACCTTAACCCGCAGGCAGTGGAGCGCGCCATCTCCCGCCTGCGTGAAAACCGGGAGTTTGTGCCGCTCAGCACTTCTGCGCTGGCCCGCGCCCGCGCTGACTGGCTGTATGGCATCAACATGACCCGCGCGTATACCCTCCTTGGGCAAAATGCCGGCTATCAGGGGGTATTGTCGGTCGGGCGCGTGCAAACGCCGGTGCTGGGGCTGGTGGTCAGGCGCGATGAAGAGATAGAAAACTTCATACCCAAAGATTATTTCGAAGTGAAAGCGCATATCGTCACGCCGAAGGATGAGCGCTTTGTCGCCACCTGGCAGCCCAGCGAGGCGTGCGAGCCGCACCAGGATGATGAGGGCAGGCTGCTTAACCGGGCGCTTGCTGAGCATGTCGTCAAGCGTATCGCCGGGCAGCCCGCGCGGGTCACGGCCTACAGCGATAAACGCGAATCGGAAGCCGCACCGCTGCCGTTTTCGCTTTCGGCATTACAGATTGAAGCGGCGAAGCGCTTTGGTTTTTCGGCGCAGAACGTGCTGGATATCTGCCAGAAGCTCTATGAAACCCACAAGCTGATTACCTACCCGCGTTCCGACTGCCGCTATCTGCCGGAAGAGCATTTTGCCGGACGGCACGCGGTAATAAAGGCGATTGGCGTTCACGCAAGCGATCTGCTGCCGCAACCGGCGGTGGACCCGGAGCGCCGTAACCGCTGCTGGGATGATAAAAAGGTCGATGCGCACCACGCCATCATTCCGACAGCCCGCAGCGCTTCCGTTTCGCTTAACGACGGCGAGGCGAAAGTGTACGGGCTTATCGCCCGCCAGTACCTGATGCAATTCTGCGCTGACGCGGTATTTCGCAAATGCGTTATCGACCTTGATATCGCAGGCGGCAAGTTTATCGCCAAAGCCCGCTTTCTGGCGGAAGCGGGCTGGCGCACGCTGCTTGGGGCGAAAGAACGGGATGAAGAAAACGATGGCTCGCCTTTGCCGGTGGTCGCCAAAGACGATGAACTGCTGTGCGAGCATGGCGAAGTGGTGGAGCGGCAGACGCAGCCGCCGCGCCATTTCACCGACGCCACCTTGCTTTCCGCAATGACCGGCATCGCCCGCTTTGTGCAGGATAAAGATCTCAAAAAAATCCTGCGCGCCACCGACGGGCTGGGAACAGAGGCCACCCGCGCGGGGATTATCGAGCTGTTGTTTAAGCGCGGCTTTCTGGAGAAGCAGGGGCGTTATATTCGCTCGACCGAGCCGGGCCGGGCGCTTATCCATGCGCTGCCGGAGCTGGCGGCGCGTCCGGATATGACGGCGCAATGGGAATCGACGCTGACGCAAATCAGCGAGAAGCAGTGCCGTTATCAGGACTTTATGGCGCCGCTGGTGCAAACCCTCTACGCGCTGATAGACCAGGCGCGCAGCGCGCCGGTTCGCCAGTTCCGCGGCCTCGCGGCGCCGCAGGCCAAAGGGCCGCGGAAATTCAAAGGCGGCAAAAAAGGCGGCGGACGCAGTAAAAAAACCGGCGCGCCCGCGTCGGGCGGCGCAATGGAGTAAGCCCCTTGTTTAGGTGTGGTTTTGCTTTATCATGTCGGCGCCGCAGGTGCGGCGTAACGGATAACGCGACAGGTGTTTTCAATGGACAATGAAACGAAAGTACTGCAACTGATGAAAGAGGCCGGCAAGCCGGTTTCGGCGGGTGAAATTGAAAAGGTTTGCGAACTCGATCGCAAAGCCATTGATAAGGCGTTTAATAACCTGAAAGCGCAGGGGCGCATTGTCTCCCCGGTTCGCTGTAAATGGCAGCCCGCTTAACTGACCTTGATAAGCCTGCGTCGCGCCGACGCAGGCTTTTTTATTCTCCGCCGTTCAGATAACGCCCTGCGCCAGCATCGCGTCCGCCACTTTCACAAAGCCCGCGATATTGGCGCCGCGCACATAGTTTACCTGACGCTCGCCTTCGCCATAGGTCACGCAGGCGTGGTGGATGTCGTGCATGATGTGGTGCAGGCGGGCGTCCACTTTCTCCGCTTTCCACCCCATACGCGCGGCGTTTTGCGCCATCTCAAGCCCGGAAGTGGCGACGCCGCCCGCATTGGCCGCTTTTCCTGGGGCAAAGAGCACGCCCGCTGCCAGAAACGCGTCGGTAGCTTCAATCGTGGTGGGCATATTCGCGCCTTCCGCCACGGCTTTTACGCCATTGGCGATGAGCGTTAACGCCACCTTGAGATCCAGTTCATTTTGCGTAGCGCAGGGCAGGGCGATATCCACCGGCACGCTCCAGGGCTGTTTGCCTTCCAGATACGTCAGCTTAAACTCGCGCGCGTAATCGGCTACGCGGCCGTCGCGGCTTGCCTTAATCTGCGCCAGTCGCGCCAGCTTTTCCGTCGTGAAGCCGCTTTCATCCACCACCGTGCCGTTGGAATCGGAGGCGGTGATGACGCGCGCGCCGTAAAGCATCGCTTTTTCAATAGCGTATTGCGCGACGTTGCCGGAGCCGGAGACCGCCACGCGCATCCCTTCAAGCGCCATGCCGTGCTGCTTGAGCATGGCGTCGGTGAAGTAAATCAGTCCATAGCCGGTCGCTTCCGGGCGAATCAGGCTGCCGCCGAAAGAGAGCCCTTTGCCGGTAAAGACGCAGGCGTTATGGTTGCCGAGCTTTTTCATCATGCCCGCCATATAGCCGACCTCGCGTCCGCCCACGCCGATGTCGCCCGCCGGAACGTCGGTATCCGGGCCGAGGTGGCGCCACAGTTCAGTCATTAGCGCCTGGCAAAAACGCATAATTTCGCCTTCGCTCTTGCCTTTGGGGTCGAAATCGCTGCCGCCTTTGCCGCCGCCCATGGGCAGCGTCGTCAGTGCATTTTTAAACGTTTGTTCAAAGCCGAGAAATTTCAGAATCGATAAGTTCACGGACGGATGAAAGCGCATGCCGCCTTTGTAGGGGCCGATGGCGGAGTTGAACTGCACGCGCCAGGCGCGGTTGACCTGCACTTCATTACGATCGTTTACCCATACGACGCGAAACTGGATAACCCGCTCCGGCTCGACAAGGCGCGCCAGTAAAGCGTGGTCGCGGTAGTGAGGGTGGTTATCCAGAAAGGGCCACAGGGTGGTCATTACTTCGCGCACCGCCTGGGCGAATTCCGGCTGGTGCGGGTCGCGCTGCTGCGCAGAGGAAAGAAACTGCTCCAGAGTAAGATGTTGTCCCATAAGGTATAAGCTCCTTTTATAGATAAATGATTTTATTTGTGAAATTTATGAATAAAAATGCGCCAACCCGGCGACTATACCATTCAGTTAAGGCGATAAAGCAAGCAAATTTTGTCAGCTGCCCGGTGGCTTTTTTTCGTTATCATCATGAAAACTTATGACAAAAAGCGATATATTGACGAAGCTTGTGAGATATGGCGCAGTAGCGGTTAACGGCGCGGCGTAACCGTAACCATCAGGAGAAAATGCATGCTCAGGATAAACGTAGTGCTGGCGGGAGGATTACTGCTGCTGTCGGGCTTTTGCGCAGCGGGAGAGCGTTATCATTCGGGTTCCGACGGGTATCCCGAAGAGCGCTACTCCTCGGATATTGGCGTTGCCGTACCGCCGGAAGTGTTCAGCAGCGGCGGTCATCGCCCGCCGCCCTGTAACCAGTGCTGTATTTATCAGGATCAAAACTATTCGGAAGGGGCGGTCGTCAATGCCCAGGGCGTCATGCTGCAATGCCAGCGCGATGAAAAAACGGTTAGCACGAACCCTCTGGTCTGGCGTCGCGTGCAGCCATAAACGCGGCGAGCAGGGGGATATCCGCCGGAGCGAGATCATAACGCGACGCGTCGGCGGGGTAGCACCACACCAGCGCGCTGTGGCAGTGAGCAGTCAGCGTGCCTGCGAAATCGGCCACATGCCAGGCGTGCAGACGGATGCGTCTGCCGCTGACTTCCTGCTCGTGGCTCGCGACATAGTGGCCAACGTGCGCCTGAATGCCTAATTCCTCCGCCAGCTCGCGCGCCAGCGCCTGCGGCTGGCTTTCTCCCGCTTCCACTTTGCCGCCGGGAAACTCCCAGCGTCCCGGCTGGTCGCCGCTGGCTGGCCGCTGCGCCAGCAGGATCTTGCCCTGCTTTTCGATAATGGCGGCGACAACATCAATCGTTTTCATAAGCTCAAGATGAAAAAAGAGACGTCCGTGCTCGCCTTACCGCTCCCCTCAGGGGAGAGAAGCGGCGAGCGGGACGGACAGGGTAGTCTGCGGATTTCGCTTTGCGCTCGCCCTGAAAAGAAAAAAGGCGAGCACGCATATAACGATGCTTAAAGCTTAAATTTCGCCCACACCGGCGCATGGTCGGACGGTTTTTCCATGGCGCGAATATCGTAGTCGATACCGGTTTCCACCAGACGCTCCATTAGCGGCGAGCTTGCCAGCAGCAGGTCGATGCGCAGCCCGCGATTATCGTCAAAGCCGCGCGAACGGTAGTCGAACCAGGAGAAGCGGTCGGTCGATTCCGGGTGAGCATGGCGGTAGGTATCTACCAGCCCCCAGTTCAGCAGGCGGCCCATCCATTCGCGCTCTTCCGGCAGGAATGAGCACTTGCCGGTGCGCAGCCAGCGTTTGCGGCTCTCTTCGCCGATGCCGATATCCAGATCCGTTGGGCTAATATTCATATCACCCATAATAAGCACCGGGTTCTCGCGCTTAAGCTCGCTTTCCAGATAATCCTGCAGGTTTTGATAAAACGCCGCTTTAGCCGGGAATTTTGTCGGATGATCGCGGCTTTCGCCCTGAGGGAAATAACCGTTAATTACCGTAATGTTGCCGATTTCAGAGGGGATCTCCGCCATAATCAGACGGCGCTGCGCCTCTTCATCATCCCCCGGAAAGCCGCGACGCACGGCGACCGGCGTCTCTTTTGTCAGCAGCGCCACGCCGTAATGTCCTTTCTGGCCGTGGTAGAAAACGTTGTAACCGAGTTTTGCTACCTCTTCGAGCGGGAACATATCGTCATGCACTTTTGTTTCCTGAAGACCGATGACGTCGGGCTGATGCTGCTCCACCAGCGCTTCAAGCTGATGGGGGCGGGCGCGCAGGCCGTTGATATTAAAAGAGACAAATTTCATAGTCGCTGCCACATTGCGGAAAGTCAGGCGCCAGAGAATATCAGAAAAGCCCCCGCATCGCTGCCCCTGAGGCCATCCTTTTACTTGCGCGGATGAATGGCTCGCTTTCGCCGCTACGCCCCGTTTCGGCGCACAGCGCCCTGTTTCAGCGCATGGCGCCCTAAAAAAGGGCGTTTTTTTCCTCTGAATCCTGCCTGCGATCACAAATCCAGAAGGATATTCGGTTTATGCATAACATTGCTTATTTATTTTTCTGCAACCGCAGCGCATCACGTTAGTATGCACTGTTTATGCACTAATAGTGAATAATTCTGGTTCGTAAGTTGTTGATTTTAATTGTGCTGTCATCTCTTATGCATTTTTGCCGCTGGCTGGCACGAAGCCTGCAATCTATTGTAAGAGCGCAAACACATCATATTTATTAACAAATCGACAACCATTAATTTACCGGAAGAGGTCGCTATGTCGCAGTCAATTACCCGTCAAAACTTTGATGAATGGATGATCCCGGTTTACGCGCCGGCGCCGTTTATTCCGGTACGGGCTGAAGGTTCGACGCTGTGGGATCAGGAAGGCAAGGAGTATATCGATTTCGCTGGCGGCATCGCCGTTAATGCGCTGGGGCACGCTAACCCGGAGCTGCGCAAAGCGCTGGAGGCGCAAGCGGCGAAGCTGTGGCACACCGGTAACGGTTATACCAACGAGCCGGTATTAAAGCTGGCTAAACAGCTTATCGACGCCACGTTCGCCGATCGCGTTTTCTTCTGCAACTCGGGGGCAGAGGCCAACGAGGCGGCGCTGAAGCTGGCGCGCAAATACGCCCACGATAATTTCGGTCCGCAGAAAAGCGGCATTGTCGCTTTCAAAAACGCGTTTCATGGTCGCACCCTGTTTACCGTCTCGGCGGGCGGCCAGCCGGCTTATTCTCAGGATTTCGCGCCGCTGCCACCGCAGATTTCTCACGCCGTGTATAACGATCTCGCCTCCGCCCGCGCGCTTATCAATGACGATACCTGCGTGGTGATAGTCGAACCGATGCAGGGCGAGGGCGGCGTAGTGCCAGCCGACCCCGCTTTTCTGCAAGGGTTGCGCGAACTGTGCGACGCGCACAACGCGGTACTGATTTTTGACGAGGTGCAGACCGGCGTAGGGCGCACCGGTTCGCTTTACGCTTATATGCACTACGGGGTAACGCCGGATGTGCTCTCCACCGCCAAAGCGCTGGGCGGTGGTTTCCCGATTGGCGCCATTCTTACCACCGAGCGTTTCTCAAAGGTCATGGGCGTTGGCACCCACGGCACGACCTACGGCGGCAACCCGCTGGCGGGCGCAGTGGCGGGGCGTGTTCTGGAGCTTATTAACACCCCTGAAACGCTGCAGGGCGTGAAAGCGCGGCATCACGCTTTTATTGAACAGCTTACTGCGTTGAATGACCGTCTGAAGCTGTTTAAAGAAATTCGCGGTCTCGGGCTGCTGCTCGGGTGTGTGCTTCACGATGAGTATGCCGGTAAAGCGAAAGCCATCTCCACGCTGGCCGCGCAGGAAGGCGTCATGGTCTTGATTGCCGGCGGCAACGTGGTGCGCTTCGCGCCCGCGCTTAATATCAGCGAAGCGGAGATCGCCGCCGGGCTTGAACGCTTTGCCCGCGCGTGCAGCCGCTTTCTTGCGGAGGGTTCATCATGATGGTGATTCGCCCTATTGAGCATAACGACCTCGGCGCGCTGCTGGCGCTTGCCGGGAAAACGGGCGGGGGGCTTACCTCGCTCCCGGTCGATGAAGCGACCCTTAGCGCCCGCATTGAGCGCTCGCTGCAAACCTGGCGCGGCACGCTGCCGAAAGCTGACCAGGGCTATGTGTTCGTGCTGGAGGATACGCAAAGCGGCGCGGTGGCGGGCATCTGCGCGATTGAAGTGGCGGTGGGGCTGAACGATCCCTGGTATAACTACCGCGTCGGCACGCTGGTGCACGCCTCAAAAGAGCTAAATGTCTATAACGCGCTGCCGACGCTCTTTTTAAGCAACGATCACACCGGCAGCAGCGAACTTTGCACGCTGTTTCTCGACCCGCAGTGGCGCAAAGAGGGCAACGGCTATCTGCTGTCGAAGTCGCGCTTTATGTTTATGGCCGCCTTTCGCGAACGGTTTAATGAAAAGGTGGTGGCGGAGATGCGCGGCGTCATTGATGAGCACGGCTACTCTCCTTTCTGGGACAGCCTCGGCCAACGCTTCTTCTCCATGGAGTTCAGCCGCGCCGACTACCTGTGCGGCACCGGGCAGAAAGCGTTTATCGCTGAACTGATGCCAAAACACCCGATCTACACTCACTTTTTGAGCGAGGCGGCGCAGGCGGTGATAGGCCAGGTGCACCCGCAAACGGCCCCGGCCCGCGCGGTGCTGGAAGCGGAAGGGTTCCGCTATCGCAACTATGTCGATATCTTCGACGGCGGCCCGACGCTGGAGTGCGATGTCGACCGGGTACGCGCTATCCGTAAAAGCCGACTGGTGGAAGTGGCGGAAGGCCAGCCCGCCGCGGGCGAGGATCTGCCCGCCTGCATGGTGGCGAATGAAAATTACGACATGTTCCGCGTGATGCTGGTGCGCGCGAATCCCCATACCGAGCGGCTGGTGCTGGACGGCGCCACCCTTGACGCCCTGAAATGCCGTCCCGGCGACACTGTACGTCTGGTTCGTCTCTGCCCTGAGGAGAAAAAAGCATGAGTTTGTGGATTAACGGCCAGTGGCTGAACGGCAACGGCGAGGGGTTTGAGAAAACCAACCCGGTTAGCGGCGAAACGCTCTGGCAGGGTAAAGCGGCGGATGCGCAGCAGGTGGCGCAGGCGTGCAAAAGCGCGCGCGAAGCCTTTCCCGGCTGGGCGAAGCGCCCCTTTACCGGGCGTCAGGCTATAGCGGAAAAGTTCGCGGCTTTGTTGGATGAGAACAAAGCGCAGCTCACTGAAATCATCGCCCGGGAAACCGGCAAACCGCGCTGGGAAGCGGCGACGGAAGTGACGGCGATGATCAATAAAGTGGGCATTTCGGTAAAAGCTTACCAGACCCGCACCGGCGAGCAGCACAGCCCGATGCCGGACGGCGCCGCCTCGCTGCGTCATCGCCCGCATGGCGTGCTGGCGGTGTTCGGCCCCTATAATTTCCCGGGCCACTTGCCGAACGGGCATATCGTTCCTGCGCTGCTTGCGGGCAATACGCTGGTTTTCAAACCCAGCGAACTGACGCCGCACACCGGCGAAGCGGTGATGAAACTTTGGGAGCAGGCGGGGCTGCCGGCAGGCGTGCTGAACCTTGTGCAGGGCGGGCGCGAAACCGGGCAGGCGCTTTCCTCGCAACACGATATCGACGGGCTGCTCTTTACCGGCAGCGCGAATACCGGCTACCAGCTTCACCGCCAGCTTGCCGGGCAGCCGGAGAAAATCCTGGCGCTGGAGATGGGCGGCAACAATCCGCTGATTGTGGAAGATCCCGCGGATCTCGACGGCGCGGTGCATCTGGCTATCCAGTCCGCTTTTATTACCGCCGGGCAGCGCTGCACCTGCGCGCGTCGTTTGCTGGTGAAGCGGGGAGACGCGGGCGACGCATTTCTTGCGCGCCTGGTGGAAATCAGCCGCCGCATTCAGCCCGACCGCTGGGACGCCGAGCCGCAGCCGTTTATCGGCGGGCTGGTGTCGGTGCAGGCGGCGGAGCGCGTGCTGGAGGCCTGGCAAGGGCATCTGGCGCGCGGCGGCAAACCGCTGCTGACGCCAACGCTGCTGCGCGCGGGCAGTTCGCTGCTCACGCCTGGCATTATCGACATGAGCGAAGCGCGCGACGTGCCGGATGAAGAGGTTTTCGGCCCGCTGCTTTGCGTTTATCGCTATGACAGCTTCGATGAAGCCATTCGCATGGCCAATGATACCCGTTACGGGCTGGCGAGCGGGCTGATTTCACCCGACCGCGAGCAGTTTGAACAGCTGCTGCTGGAAGCGCGTGCGGGCATCGTCAACTGGAACAAGCCGCTTACCGGGGCGGCGAGCACCGCGCCTTTTGGCGGCGTGGGTGCGTCCGGCAACCACCGCGCCAGCGCGTGGTACGCGGCGGATTATTGCGCCTGGCCGATGGCTTCGCTGGAAAGCCCGAGCTTTACGCTGCCGGCAACCTTAAGCCCGGGGCTGGATTTCACTAAGGAGCAGGCATGAAAGCGCGCGAAGTTAACTTTGACGGGCTGGTGGGCTTAACCCACCACTACGCCGGGCTGTCGTTTGGCAACGAAGCCTCTACGAAGCACCGCTACCAGGTTTCTAACCCGAAGCTCGCCGCGCTTCAGGGGTTGCGCAAGATGAAAGCCCTTGCCGATGCGGGCTTCGCCCAGGCGGTGATCCCGCCGCAAGAGCGCCCCGGCATCGAGGCGCTGCGCCTGCTGGGCTTTAACGGCACAGATGAGCAGGTCGTGGAGAAGGCCTGGCGGCAGGCGCCGCACTTGCTGAGCGCTGCAAGCTCGGCCTCTTCGATGTGGGTGGCGAACGCCGCGACGGTTTGCCCTTCCGCCGATGCGCTGGATGGCAAAGTGCACCTCACCGTCGCCAATCTTAACAATAAATTTCACCGCGCCAGCGAAGCGCCCACCACCGAGCGGCTGCTGCGCGCTATTTTTCGCGATGAAGCGCATTTTTCCGTTCATCCGGCGCTGCCGCAGGTGGCGATGTTCGGCGACGAGGGGGCGGCTAACCATAACCGCCTCGGCGGCGACTACGGCGAGCCGGGCATTCAGCTTTTCGTTTATGGCCGCGAAGAGAGCGGCGGGCTTATCCCGGCCCGCTACCCGGCGCGTCAGACGCTGGAGGCAAGCCAGGCGGTGGCTCGCGTCAACCAGGTTAATCCGAAGCAGCTGATTTTCGCCCAGCAAAACCCGGCGGTCATCGACCAGGGCGTGTTTCATAACGACGTTATCGCCGTGTCCAATCAACAGGTGCTCTTCTGCCATGAGCAGGCGTTTCTTCATCAGCAGGATGTGTTAGGCGAGCTGCGCGCAAAAGTGCCGGGCTTTATGGCGCTCGAAGTGCCGGCGAACCAGGTTTCGGTGCAGGACGCCGTGGAAACTTACCTTTTCAACAGCCAGTTGCTGAGCCGCGACGATGGCTCAATGGTGCTGGTGCTGCCGCAGGAGTCGCGCCAGCATGAAGGCGTCTGGCGCTATCTGAATGCGCTGGTCGCCAGCGACAACCCGATAAACGAGCTGAAGGTATTTGACCTGCGTGAAAGCATGGCCAACGGCGGCGGTCCCGCCTGCCTGCGCCTGCGCGTAGTGTTGAACGACGCGGAGCGCCAGGCGGTTAACCCTGCTGTTATGATGAACGACGCGCTGTTCGAAACGCTTACCCGCTGGGTAGAAAAACACTACCGCGACCGGCTGACGCAGGCGGATCTCGCCGACCCGCAGCTGCTGCGCGAGGGCAGGGAGGCGCTGGAAGAACTGACCCGCTTGCTACACTTAGGATCAGTTTATCCATTCCAGCGTTAATAAGGAGGCACGATGCGCGACTTTCTGGCGCAGACGCTCAAGGGCAAAGCGCCCGGGCAGAGACAGGGCGAGACGGCGCATTTTCGCTGGCAGTGGTGGGATGAGGGCATACTGCTGATGATGCCCCTTCAACCAGTCGAAAAGGCGCTTATCCTCTCGGCAGGCGTTCATGGCAATGAAACCGCGCCGGTGGAGATCCTCGACAGGCTTTTGAAACGGCTCTTTGACGGCGAGCTGGCGCTACAGTGGCGGTTGCTGGTTGTGCTTGGCAACCCGTCGGCGCTGCGCAGCGGCAAGCGTTATCTGCACAGCGATATGAACCGGATGTTCGGCGGCCGCTGGCAACAGTTCCCTGAGAGCGTAGAGACGCAGCGGGCCAATGTGCTTGAACATACGCTGGAGAAATTTTTCGAAAGCGGCGAGGAGAAGCTGCGCTGGCATCTGGACATGCACACCGCCATTCGCGGCTCTTACCATCCGCGATTTGGCGTGTTGCCCGCGCGCCCGCTGCCCTACGACGAGGCTTATCTCGCCTGGCTGGGCTGCGCCGGGCTGCAGGCGCTGGTGTTCCATCGCGCGCCGGGCGGCACCTTTACCCATTTCAGCAGCGAACACTTCGGCACGCTGAGCTGTACGCTGGAGCTGGGTAAGGCGCAGCCGTTCGGTGAAAACGACCTGTCACAGTTCGCGGTCACGGAAGCGGCGCTGGCGGCATTGTTGTGCGGCGGCGAAGCGCCGGCGGCGCAGGACCCGCCGCTGCGCTACAAAGTGGTACAGCAAATCACCCGGCATAGCGACAGCTTCGTGCTGCACATGACCGGCCAGACGCTCAACTTCACCGCTTTTCCGCGCGGCACTTTGCTGGCGGAAGATAGCGATACGCGTTATGAAGTGAAGCATGACTGCGAATATGTTTTATTTCCCAACCCCTCGGTCGCTATCGGTATGCGGGCGGGGTTAATGCTCATCGAAATGAAATAATTCCGGGCTCCGTTCAGGGGCCCGCTTATATTTAGAACAGGATCAAATTTTTTGCGGAATATTCCTGGCTTATTGCTTTCTTTTGCAGCGCCTTATCTTTATACTTTCTGCAAATTTCCTTCTTAATCAGTCTGTTGTTATATTTTCTTGCGCTTCTCTACGCTTTATCCTTATTTTCTTCATAATTGATTATTTCTTGTTTTTTATCCTTTCATTGTTTTACTGTGGCTCTGATTACTTGACGTAATAAGCCCTAAACTCATTCTCGTCAACGCGACAAACCCTGTCGCCGAATAAACAAAGTAAGGACAATATTATGCGTAAATTAACTGCGATTTTTGTTGCTTCCACTCTGGCTCTGGGCGCAGCTAATCTGGCACATGCGGCGGATACCGCCACGTCCGCAACCACCACCGACAGCACGCCGATGCAGCATCATAAAGGCCCGCGCGGTCCGCACAATGAGATGATGTTAAAAGGCCTGAACCTGACCGACGCGCAAAAGCAGCAGATCCGCGATATCCATAAAGCGCAGCGTGAGAAGTTCAAGCGTCCGTCACTGGAAGAACGCCGCGAGATGCACAACCTGATTGCCAGCGATAGCTTCGACCGTGCGAAAGCGCAGGCGCAGGTAGATAAAATGGCTGAGCAGAACAAAGCGCGCATGATGGCCCATCTGGAAACCCAGAATAAAATCTATAACATCCTGACGCCGGAGCAGAAAAAGCAATTTAATGCCAATTTTGAGAAGCGTCTGACAGAACGTCCGGCTCCGGAAGGTAAAATGCCGGAAGCTGCTGAATAATAACAACAGCGACCTCTTAAAGACCGCCGGTCTTGTTCATAGCGCACCCCAGTGCTGTGAACAGGACCGGCGGTTTTCTTTTTGCGTTTCCCTCTTGCCTGCGGCTGGCAGATCGTTATTCTCATTGGCCAGCGTCCATTAAAACCTCATCGTTATCAAAATGTTAAAAAGATAAGCGGTGTGGCGATCTCCGGCCCTGCAGCAATGGCCAGGCGCTGCCGATAACAGGTTTTGTTTATACCCATAATGTTTTTCGCTCCGTCCTTTTTGCGCGGGGCCCTGGCGCATTACGCGTTTTTTCAGGAGTGGTAATGGAATTTTTTGATATTAAAAAAATGCCGGTCAATTTATGGCGAAACGGCGCGGGAGAAACCCGCGAGATCTGCTGTTTTCCGCCCGCTACCCGTGATTTCAACTGGCGCGCCAGTATTGCCTCCCTGTCCAGCAATGGCGAGTTTGCCCCGTTTCCGCAGGTTGACCGGGTTGTTACGCTGCTGGAGGGCGGGGAGGTTACGCTCGATGGCGGCAATGCGTTTCGCCATATCTTACGCCGCCATCAGCCATTCGCCTTTTCTGGAGAACAGACCGTACGTGCGGTGTTATCGGAAGGGCGGATGTCGCTGGACTTCAACGTTATGACCCGCCGCGACCGCTGTCAGGCCAAAGTGCGGGTGGCGGACCGCACCTTTACCACGTTTAGCTCGCGCGCCGGAATCGTGTATGTGATTAGCGGCGCGTGGCAGCTTGAAGATAAGCTGCTCACCGCCGATCAGGGGGCCTGGTGGCAGGAGGGAAGGCATACGCTGCGGCTGCTGAAATCGGAAGGCCAGCTGCTGTTTAGCGAAATCAGCTACCTCTGACGCTTAGCGCGCCAGCTCGACGATATCGTGCTGGCCGCTGATGAGCGGCTTGCAGAGTATTTTATAGCCGTCGTTGTCGAAGCCCTGCGGCGCGCGGCTGATGGTTTTCGCCTCATCCAGCGTGTTGACCGAGCCGAGCCAGAACCAGTTATGGATGATATGGTACTGGGTCATCTCGCCAAAGCTCTCTTTAAGCCCCACCGGCCCCTGCCACGGCCAGCAGATCACCTGCATGCGCGCCAGGCCCGCCATCAGCCGCTCATTGTGCGCCTCTTCGCTCTCGCGCCCGCAGCAGGCACCCGCGCAGCGCTTAAGCGCCGAGCGAAAGCAGGCGCGGCCGCGGCTTAACGCCTCAAGCCCCAGCAGGCCGTAACAGAGCTGATGCTCATCAGCCAGCGACTGCAGCGTTTGCAGCGCGGCGCGGCGGCTGGAAAAAAGACCATAGAGCCCGGGCTCGCTGGAGAAATCGACTTCGCGGGCATAAACCACTTCCGGCTTCGCGCCGTTCAGGCGCAGCGAGCAGAGCTGACGGTTGCGGCGCAGGCGTTTGTTGAACAAGGGCTGCTGCTCTTTGATCATCTGCGCTTCCAGCAACAGCGCGCCTATCTCGCCAGCCGTGCGGATAAATGTGATTCGCCGGGACTGGCGCAGCATCGCCGCTTCATCCGGGGTGCGCAGGTGAGAAAGCACCCGGCTGCGAATATTCACGCTTTTACCGATATAAAGGGGCATGGTTTCGCTTTCGCCATGGAAAACATACACGCCGGGGTGTTTGGGCAGATCGTCGAGCCAGGGACGCAGATGCTCGGGGTATTCATAAATCGCCGCGGCTTCAAAATCGAGCCTTGGCGCGCCAGTACGCCTTACCACTCATTACTCTCCTGAATACTGTTTACTTATCCAGTCTATCAGGGAATGTCTGGTTGAAAAAGCGGCATGTTGTTCAGCGGTTGCGCGTGGCAAGCCAGCAGACCAGCGATCCAAGCACCACCATTACCACGCCTTGCCAGAAGCCGAAGCCGGGCGTCAGGCCGAGCCAGAGGCTGGCAAGCAGCGCGGAAAGCACCGGCGTGAAGTACGAGGCGGTGGCGAGCAGGGTCATATTGCCGTGGCTTATGCCTCGATTCCATGCGGAGTAAGCGATAGCGGTCGACAGCCCCATAAACAGCAACTGGAGCGAGGCGGGCAGCGAAAAGTGCAGCGCGGGCTGCGGCGTAATAAAAAACATAACCCATAAGACGATGGCCGTTGCGCAGAAGAAAAGCGTCACGCCGCTTCTGCCCTCGCTCCAGCGGCGCGTAAGGTTACAGTAAAGCGCCCAGATAAGCGCGGCGGCAAAGGCCAGACCATAGGCGATGGGGTTATCCTGCATATTGGCCCACAGCAGGGCGAGCGACCAGTCGCCGTCGCCTTTCAACACCTGCGCGACGCCAGCCACCGCCAGCGCTAAGCCGGGCCAGATGAGCCACGAGGCGCGCTGGCCGTTTAAAAACAGCGCCAGCAGAACGGTAAGGCTCGGCCACAGATAGTTGATCATGCCAAGCTCCAGCGACTGCGCTCGGGTGTGGGCAAGACCAATCGCGAGAGCGAGACTGATTTCATAGCCGACAAAAAGCGCGCCGCCGATAAACAAATACCGTTTCGGCAACTGACGCGGGCGCGGCAACCCCAGCGCCAGACAAAGGCAAATGGCGCTGAGCGTGTAAATAAGCGCGGCGCCGCCGGTTGGACCGAACTGCTCGGCGATGCTGCGAAACAGGCCGACGGAAGCGCTCCAGAGGAGAATCGCTATCAGCCCTGCAAGAGTGGCGCGCTGTGCTGAAACCGGATGGGCGGTAAGAGAAGGGGCTGACTCAGGCATACGCTTTCCATAAAAAAGGTGGCCGAAGCCACCTTCGCGTGATTATTTTTTCCAGAAATCGTCAAAAATAGTGATCGGCGGGCGGCGCTTATGCTCCGTCTTGAGATACCAGCCTTCAATGGTTTTGGCGAGGTTTTCGTCGATCTGCTTGCCTTCGAGGTAATCGTCGATGTTTTCGTAAGTCACGCCCAGCGCCACTTCATCCGGCAGCGAGGGGCGATCGTCTTCGAGATCGGCGGTCGGCACTTTCAGGTAGAGGTGTTCCGGGCAGCCCAGCTCTTTAAGCAGTTGTTTGCCCTGGCGCTTGTTGAGACGGAACAGCGGGTTGATGTCGGTGCCGCCATCGCCATACTTGGTGAAGAAGCCGGTAATCGCTTCCGCCGCGTGGTCTGTGCCCACCACCACGCCTTTGGTCATGCCCGCAATGCTGTACTGCGCTTTCATACGCTCGCGCGCTTTTTCGTTGCCGCGCACAAAATCGCTGAGCTCAATGCCCGCGTCGCGCAGCGCCTTCTCGCTCGCCAGCACGGATTCCTTAATATTCACCGTCAGTACTTTATCCGGCTGGATAAAGTTCAGCGCGTCCTGGCAATCCTTTTCATCAAACTGCACGCCGAAGGGCAGGCGTACGGCGATGAACTGATAGCTGCTGTCGCCAGTTTCTTCACGCAGTTCGCTGATAGCCGTCTGGCTCAGTTTGCCTGCGAGCGTGGAGTCCTGGCCGCCGCTGATGCCTAATACCAGGGTTTTCAGAAACGGATAGGTTTTGAGGTAGCTTTTGAGGAAATCAACGCTGGCGCGGATCTCTTCGCGGGCGTCAATCTGCGGTTTCGCGCCAAGCGCCTGAATAATCTCTTGCTGCAAAGACATTTAACCCCTCCGGTTGTGGTTAACCTGCAACGCGCAGGCGAAAAAACAGGATTTGTTAAAGCTAACCCTTTGACGGCAAAACGACAAGTTTCGTACCGCTACAGACAGCGCGAGCGCTGCTAATTGCGGCGTTTTCTCTTTCCCTCCTGTCGATAAGGGAATAATCCTAATTCGCTTCGCTTATCGCTAACAAGTTGATAAATGTTCGTTTCTATTCCAGGCTTACTTCACACGCTGAGAAAAGAGGACGACAAAATGAAAAAGAACTTTGCAGGATTTTTAAGTGCAGCGGCGGTTATGACCATGCTTGCGGGCTGTACGGCTTATGACCGGACGACCGATCAGTTCACGCAGCCGGTTGTGAAAGATGTGAAAAAAGGCATGAGCCGTGAGCAGGTTCGCCAGATTGCCGGTCAGCCTTCTTCTGAAGTGACCATGATCCACGCTCGTGGTACCTGCCAGACCTATATCCTGGGTCAACGTAACGGTAAAACCGAAACCTATTTCGTCGCGCTCGACGATACCGGCCACGTGCTGAACTCCGGCTACCAGACCTGCGCCGAATATGACACCGACCCGCAGGCGCCGAAAAAGTAAGCGCGCAGGGTTAAAAAAACCGGCTTCGGCCGGTTTTTTTATTGTCTGCCCCCTCCGGTAAAGGAGGGGGAGAATAACGATCAAGCCGGTATGGTCAGACTTTTCGTGGTGCGCGACCAGATGCGATGGCCCGCCAGCAGCTTCACAAAATCGTCGGTAAAGTTGCCTGTCGCATCATCCGCCTCCAGCACGCCTTCCTCGCCCGCATCCGGAACCTTAATGAACGGTTTGAACTGACGGGCCTCCCCGAGCAGCGCGATAACCTTGAGGTGCTTGTAGGCTTCCATCAGGTAGTACGCGGCATCGGCGTTATCAAGAATCGAAGCGACATCGCCCCCTGGCACAATCACCGCATCCACGGTTAATGACGGGGAGCCGGCGAAAGTGCCCGCGACCGGAATTCTTGAGCCATCATCCGCAACCGCTTCACCCATGCGTTTGTAGAGCAGCTTTGCATGCACGCCATGCGTTTTTAGCTTTTGCAGTACAGAGAGCAGCTCGGCGCCATTCACTTTATCGTTAAGCAGGACCGCCACCACGCGGCCTTTTACCGAGCCGCCCGGCACCGCATAAAGGCTAAGCGAGGCATCTTTTTTCAGGCCGTTGACATCTTTCGGCGGAGCGATATGCATCTGCTCATCCGTCAGCTCAATCCCCAGATTTTCAGCGACAGGCTGGGCCAGCGAAATGTCGATTCGACAAAGCTGATCCACCACGCGCTCACGAATATAGGGACGTACGACCTTACTTAGCTCAAAGCTGAAAGCGTCGATAATATGGCGCTGCTCAACCGGCGTCTGGCTTTGCCAGAAGAGGCGCGGATGCGCGTAATATTCGCCAAACGACGGGCTGCGCTCGCGGACTTTATAGCCTTCAATACGCTCCTGATAGCTCTCGAACCCGCCGCGTTTCGGCCCCGGCGGCGTTTCGCGCGGCCAGTTGTCATTGATTGAGTTGGGTTCGTAGTTCGCCGGATTCGTGTCGATATCCATGCGGTGCATGCCGTCCCGCTGGAAATTATGATAAGGGCAGGTAGGGCGGTTAATCGGAATTTCGTGGAAGTTCGGCCCGCCGAGACGGCTGATTTGTGTATCGGTGTAGGAGAAGAGGCGGCCCTGCAACAGCGGGTCGTTGGTGAAATCCAGCCCCGGCACGATATGGCCTGGATGGAATGCCGCCTGTTCGTTCTCGGCGAAGAAGTTATCCGGGTTGCGGTTGAGCACCATTTTGCCCACCAGTTGCACCGGCACCAGCTCTTCCGGAATCAGTTTGGTGGCATCCAGCAGGTCGAAATCAAACTTGAACTCATCTTCTTCCGGGATAAGCTGCAGGCCGAGCTCATATTCCGGGAAGTCGCCCGCTTCGATAGCTTCCCACAGATCGCGACGATGGAAATCGGGGTCGCGGCCAGTGAGCTTTTGCGATTCATCCCACAGCAGTGACGCTTTCCCTGCCACTGGCTTCCAGTGGAAGCGTACAAAGGTCGCTTTGCCTTCGGCATTGATCATGCGGAAAGTGTGAATGCCGAAACCTTCCATGGTGCGGTAGCTGCGCGGAATGCCGCGATCGGACATCGCCCAGATAACGTTATGCAGCGTCTCAGGCTGCAGCGAGACATAATCCCAGAACGTGTCGTGGGCGCTCTGGCCTTGTGGAATAGCCCAGTGCGGCTCCGGCTTCACGGCGTGAACGAAATCGGGGAATTTATGGGCGTCCTGAATGAAAAACACCGGCGTATTGTTGCCGACCAGGTCAAAAATGCCTTCCTGGGTATAAAACTTCGTGGCGAAACCGCGGATATCGCGCACGGTATCCGCCGAGCCTGCGCCGCCCTGAACGGTAGAAAATCGTACAAAGACAGGGGTGATTTTATCAGGGTCGGAGAGGAAATCGGCTTTCGTGATATGGCTCAGGCTCTTGTAAGGCTGAAAATAACCGTGGGCCGCCGAGCCGCGGGCGTGGACGATACGCTCCGGGATACGCTCATGGTCAAAGTGGGTGATTTTTTCCCGCAGGATAAAATCTTCCAGCAGCGTAGGGCCGCGTGTGCCTGCGCGCAGGGAGTTCTGATCGTCGGCGATGCGCACGCCCTGGTTGGTGGTCAACGGAAAGTCTTCGCTTCCTTTGCGAAAGGTTTCCAGCGCTTTAAGCTTTTCATTAGAGGTGTCCGGCGCTTTCAGACTGCCGGGCGCGGTGGGTTGCTCTCCGGGCGGGGTGGGAACCGGGTCGGGGCGGTGCGAACCATCTTCCGGAGCAAGGGAATCGAGGCCGGGACGCGACTCATCGGCATCATGCACCGGCGATTCATGATGGTGTGGTTTTTTCTCTTCTTGCGACATTGAACGCTTCTCCTGTTTTCATTGCTGAAAGGCGGCTTTTTTGTGTTCAAAAGCTTTCTAACTATAGAACAGGGAAGGGGATCCAGCGCTTGCGCCAGACGGCAAAACGGCGTGAAAAACGTCATCTGGGGCGCGTTGAAGCACGCTATACGCGACGCCGCAGCCCACAATCCGCTATGATAGTTTTTTCCTGTTTATGGAATTATTAAGAGTAAAAAACCGACGCCTATGAAACCACTTCGTCAACAGAATCGTCCCATCATCAGCTATGTACCCCGCGTGGAGCCGGCACCGCCGGATCATGCCGTGCGCATGGAGGGTTTTCAGGATGTGTACCTGCTGCGTGGCAAATACGTCGCGTTTGTGCTGGTGGGCGAGCACTTTCGCCGCTCCCCCGCCTTCGGCGTGCCTGAAGCCGCCCAACGCTGGGCTACGCAGATGCGTCAGGAAACGGACGTTTAGCCTGCTTCAGGCATAAAAAAGCCGCCCGCAGGCGGCTTTTGCGTTTTTTATCGCTTAGCGGTGAGCCAGTTCGGCTTCTTCCTCGCTGTTAAGAACCGTTTTGTCGGTCTGCTTCAGCCACTGGCTGGTGAGCGTGCCGGCGGTCATTGAACCGCTCACGTTCAGCGCCGTACGGCCCATATCGATAAGCGGTTCAACCGAGATCAGCAGAGCGACGAGCGTTACCGGCAGGCCCATCGCTGGCAGCACGATCAGCGCCGCGAAGGTGGCGCCACCGCCCACGCCCGCTACGCCTGCCGAACTCAGGGTGACGATGCCAACCAGCGTTGCTATCCACATCGGGTCGAAGGGGTTAATGCCAACCGTCGGGGCAACCATTACCGCGAGCATAGTCGGGTAGAGACCCGCGCAGCCGTTCTGTCCGATGGTGGCGCCGAAAGAGGCGGCGAAGCTTGCGATCGATTCCGGCACGCCCAGACGACGCGTTTGCGCTTCCACATTCAGCGGAATGGACGCTGCGCTTGAGCGGCTGGTAAAGGCGAAAGTCAGTACCGGCCAGACTTTGCGGAAATATTTCAGCGGGCTGACGCCGTTAACCGCAAGCAGAATGCCGTGCACGACAAACATGATGCCCAGCCCCAGGTAAGAGGCGACAACGAAGCTGCCGAGCTTAATGATGTCCTGCAGATTGGAGCCTGCAACCACCTTAGTCATCAGCGCCAGCACGCCATAAGGCGTCAGCTGCATAACGAGACGCACCAGCTTCATTACCCAGCTTTGCAGAGTATCGATGGCCGCCAGCACGCGTTCGCCTTTCGGCGCATCGTCTTTCAGCAGCTTAAGCGCGGCCACGCCGAGAAAAGCGGCAAAAATCACGACGCTGATAATCGACGTGGGGTTCGCGCCAGTCAGGTCGGCAAAGGGGTTTTTAGGCACAAACGACAGCAGCAATTGCGGTACGGTCAGGTCCGCCACTTTGCCGACGTAGTTCGTCTGAATAGCGTTCAGGCGAGCGGTTTCCGCGCTCCCCTGCACCAGACCTTCCGCCGTCAGGCCAAAGAGGTTAGTGACAAACACGCCCACCAGCGCCGCGATAAGCGTCGTGAAGAGCAGAATGCCGATAGTCAGTACGCTAATCTTGCCAAGGGAAGAGGCGTTATGCAGGCGCGCCACGGCGCTCAGAATAGAGGCGAAGACCAACGGCATAACAATCATCTGCAGCAGTTGAACATAGCCGTTGCCGACCACGTTGAACCACTGGATAGAGCTTTTCAGCACATCGCTTTGCGCGCCGTAGATCAGCTGCAGCGCGAGGCCAAAGACCACGCCGATGACCAGGCCGAGCAACACTTTTTTGGCGAGACTCCACTGCTTGTGGCGCGTTTGCGCCAGCAAGAGCAGCAGAATGACGAACGCGACAACGTTCGCGATTAATGGAAGGTTCATCCCCGTTTCTCCTGATTTCTTATGACGGGCATGCGTAAAATGGCATGCCTTTATGCCGCAAAGGGTATCAGAAGCGTTGCGAGTTACTTATATCCAAAAAGAATAGGTTATTCCGCACGGTATTATTTTGCTGGTTTATTGTCCTGTCTGGTGATGAATAAACCGATTAAAGCCGTTTTGCAGCGAATTAATCGCCTGAGATGACCAGCGAATTGCACTGTTTTCGGGCATGCCCTGCGGCATCCAGACCGCCCAGGCGAAAAGCGCCATGCACAATACGCGCTCCAGCTGGTTGCCTTTTTGCGGCGCCAGGATAGGCAAACGAAAGCGCCAGCGGCAGGGCCACAGCAACGGCACGCCCGCTGGGGTTAGCATGTCGGCGAGAATATGGCTCAGGTAGCCCAGCACCATGCCCTGCAGCGCGTCGGCGGGAACAATCCAGCTTTCCGGCACCTGAAGATAAAACACCGTCAGCAAGCCAAATACGGCCAGCAGGCTGTGAGTAAAGCCACGGTGCCCAAAAGCGCGGGCGATGGGTTTCGATATCCATTTAAGCCGCTGCCCAAGAAATGATTTGGGGTGATCGATATCCGGCAGCAGGCAGGTGAGAATGGCGGAGGGAACAATATGCCACCAGTCGCCCTGCGCCAGTACAGGCGTGAGCTCGGCGTTTTTGGCGAACACCGCGCAGGCAATGGAAAAAAGCAGGTGGCCTTCCGCCGTCATGATAAAACCCAACGTAACTGTCAATTCATCCAGTATAGGAGTTTTATACAGTAGACGGAAGTGGTGACGGTGTAACTCTTTGTCACAATCCGCGCCTGCAGTCAGCGCGCCAGCCAGCCTCCGTCCACAGCCAGCGTATACCCGTTTACATAATCGGCAGCGGATGAAGCCAGAAAAACCACCGCTCCCTGTAAATCCTCCGGTTTGCCCCAGCGTCCGGCTGGAATGCGGTCGAGGATTTCCTGATTGCGCGCCGCGTCTTCACGCAGCTCCTGGGTGTTATTGGTCGCCATATAGCCCGGCGCGATGCCGTTGACGTTGATACCGTATTTTGCCCATTCGTTCGCCAACAGGCGGGTCAGACCCAGCACGCCGCTTTTCGAGGCGGTATAAGAAGGCACGCGAATGCCGCCCTGAAAAGAGAGCATTGAAGCGATATTGATAATCTTGCCGCCGCTGCTTTGCTTAATAAACTGCTTCGCCACGGCCTGGGAGAGGAAAAACAGTGATTTCAGGTTCAGGTCCATGACCTCATCCCAATCCTTTTCACTAAAACTGAGCGCCTCTTCCCGGCGAATGGTGCCGGCATTGTTAACCAGAATATCTATCCTCCCCATCTGCTCAACCGCTTCGCGAACGATATCCTGCAGCCTGTCATGGCGGCTGAGGTCGGCCTGAATGGCGTGAAAGCGGCGGCCCAGCGCCTGCACTTTCTGCGCCGTTTCCTGCGGCGCTTTGCGGTTGACGCCAATAATATCGCAGCCCGCCTCAGCCAGGCCCAGCGTCATGCCTTGTCCCAGACCCGTATCGCAGCCGGTAACCAGCGCTACTTTCCCTGCAAGCGTAAAAGCGTCAAGAATCATAGATGCCCCTGTGTGGTGATGAAATGGTCCGTGGGTGAGCTTGCGAGAAGCATAGGAAGGGGCGTGATAAAACACAAATGGAATTGAAAAGGTGTTTCATAAATTTTGATTGGGTTAATAAAAAAGGGCAGCGGCGTGCCCTTTTTCAGCGGTAACCGCTTAACCGCGCAGATGCGTTGCCGTCAGCGCCTCCAGCGAGTCCAGCTTCACGTTAGCCAGTGCCCAGCGGGGGTCGTCGCGGTTTTCCGGGGCCGGGATGACGATGGAGCGCATGCGCGCGGCTTTCGTTGCCACCATGCCGTTAACGGAATCTTCCAGCGTGACGCAGGTCAGCGGATCTACGCCAAGCTTCGCGGCGGCATCAAGATAGACCTGCGGGTGCGGCTTGCTGTACGGCAAGTGCTCCGCCGAGGCGAGGGCGTCAAACTGGTCGCGCAATTCAAACATGTCCAGCACCTGTTCAAGCATGCGCAAAGGCGAAGCGGAGGCCAGACCTACCTTCAAGCCCTGCGCTTTGCACAGGGCTACCGCCTGATGCACGCCAGGCAGCAGAGGGCGTTCCTCTTCCACCAACGTGATGGCGCGGTTAATGATGCGCTCCGTCACTTCCGCCACCGACGGGCCATTCCAGGGTTGTTGGGCGAACCAGAGCTCCACGACAAGATCGATGCGTAACCCCAGCGTGTCGGGCAATTCATGACGGCGGGAGATATCCACGCCCAGCGTTTTCATCACTTCCAGTTCCGCCTGGTCCCACAGGGGTTCGGAATCGATCAGCAATCCATCCATATCAAAGATCGCGGCGAGGATTTGGCGCGAGGTCGACATCGGCTGCACTCCTTTCAGATTGTTTAAGAAGGATTATCAATAGCCTGAAAAACGAAGTATGGCTACTGCTTTGTCTTCCCGCCTGGAAAGTGCAGCGAAAAGCGCAGGGAGAAGGTAGACTTAAAGCGACAATGTGACGTCACAATCAAGGGGAAAGCATGACGTATCAACAAGCTGGACGCATTGCCGTAGTAAAACGCATTGCCGGGTGGCTTATCTTTATTCTGGCGACGATTTCCACGGTTATTTCTGTTCTGAAATTTATGTATGAGCACAGCGACAAGCAGCCGGGCATCAATGCGGTGATGATGGACTTTGCTCATGTAATGATTGAGATGATGCGCTTTAACACGCCGTTTCTGAACCTGTTCTGGTATAACTCGCCGCTGCCCGACTTCCGGCATCAGGCCAATATTCTGTTCTGGGTGATTTTTGCGCTCATTTTTGTCGGCCTCGCACTTCAGGCCAGCGGCGCGCGCATGAGCCGTCAGGCGCGCTTTCTGCGCGAAGGGGTGGAAGACCAGTTAATTCTTGAGCGGGCAAAAGGCGCCGATGGGCTTAGCCGCGAACAGATAGAGTCTAAAATCGTGGTGCCAAGGCATACCATTTTTCTGCAAATCTTCCCGCTTTATATCCTGCCGGTCATCGTCATCGTGCTGGGTTACCTTTTCTTCTCACTGCTTGGTTTTCTCTGATGCGTCAGCCACTCCATTGAGGAGTGGCTGACCTGGGCGTCGTCAGGCCGCTAAAATCCTCTCCAGCGCTTTTTGCGCCGTGACCAGATGTTGCCCGCCGAAGAGTATTGCCCGGTTAAGCAGCGTATAAAGCTGATAAAGCGGCTGTCTCGTTAAGAAGTCGGGCGGCAATGGCGCAACAGACTGGTAGCCATCGTAGAGCTGCGGCGGCTGTTCCGAATGCAGCGGCAGCATCGCGAGGTCGCATTCCCTGTCGCCCCAGTAACAGGCGGGGTCGTAAATATAGGGACCGTTCGGGCCGAGCGCGCAATTGCCGGACCAGAGATCGCCATGCAGCAGGGAAGGTTGAGGCTGGTGGCCGGCGAGCTGTTGATGCACCGCATCGACAATCAGGTCGATATCGCCGAACTCCAGCCCTTTTTCCGCCGCCAGCTCAAGCTGCCAGCCGATGCGCTGCTCGGCGAAAAAGGTCGCCCAGCGTCGCTGCCAGGCGTTGGGCTGTGGCGTCGTGGAAAGATCGTTATCGAAATCAAGGCCAAACTGAGGTTGTTCGCTCCACTGATGCAGGCGAGCCAACTGTTGCCCCAGAAGAAAAGCGTTATGCGCATCAAGCGGACGAGGAGCGAGGTATTCCAGCAGCAAAAAGCTGTAATCCCTGTCGCTGCCTACGGCGTAAACTTCCGGCACCGTTACCGTCTTGCTGCGCGCCAGCAGATCGAGCTGATCCGCTTCGGCGGTAAAAACGGACAACAGTTCTCGATCGTCACACTTAATAAATACCGGTCGGCCTGCGAAAGTCACTTTCCAGGCGGCGTGGATTTCACCTCCCGGCAGCTCCTCCCGGTGGGTTATTTCGCCTTCACCCAGCTGCTCATTCAATAACCGCGTAATCGCTTGCCACATGACGCTTCTCTCCCGGGTTATCAATCAGATCATCAGGTTAGCGCAAAAGGGCGAGCGAAAACGTCGAGCTGACGCACACCCTGACTCGCTTTGCGCCGTGGTCGTTACGTCGCTTTTTGCCACTCCTCCCAGGTGGTTATCTCCACCTCAGGTTGTCTGTCCAGCGCCACTTCGCCGAGGCCGCGCGCCATTGCCAACACCTCTTCTTTGCTAAGCGCGCTGATCATGCCAAACGTGTTGGGGCCCAGTTCATGAATTTTACCTTCTTCATCGCTCATGGTGAGCTGAAAACCGCCCCGGGTGAGCGCATTGGTTAGCTCATTGATATCCGCAAGGCCGTGCTCCTGATATTTCAGGGTAACTACATAGCGCGTAATGTCTCCGCTGCTCATTATTTACCTCACTGTTGCAAGTCGCCAGGGCAATGCCTGCCCGACGCGATGGAAAGGAAGAGGGGGAAACTAGCCCTTCAGGTAGTCGTAAATTTTGTCGGTGTTTTCGCGCGAGCAGAGCTGGGTGCCCTGGTGCAGTGTGGCGGCGCTGCCTGCGGCCACGCCATAGCGCACCATATCCAGCAGCGAAGCGCCTTCGGCCAGTTTGAGCGTCATCGCGCCGACCATGCTGTCACCCGCGCCCACGGTGCTCTGGCTTTTCACCGGCGGCGGCACCACCTGCACGCAATCCTGTTCATCCACCGCCAGCGCGCCTTGCGGGCCAAGCGAGACGACAACACGTCGCGCCTTGCCGCGCCTGACCAGCTCCATCGCCGCCTGACGTACGTCATCCGGCTGCGTGAGGTCGCGTTTCACCAGCGCGCCAAGTTCTTTCTGGTTGGGCTTCACCAGTTCGATATCGCCAATCTCCAGCGCAGCAGCCAGCGCGTCGCCCGAGCTGTCGAGAATGCAGCGTATGTTTTGTCGCTGGGCGGCTTTTATCAGGCCACAAAGTTTGGCGACATTCACGCCCGGCGGCAGGCTGCCGCTTATCACCAGAATGGAACCCGCTTCAATAGCCAGTACTTTTTCTTCGAGCTGGCGGAATTCTTCATCGCTGAGTGCCGCGCCGGGCATAACAAATCGGTACTGTTCACCGCTTGCCTCGACGTGCACGTGCAGATTTTGTCGCGTCCAGTCTTTTGACTCTATGGTTTGTACGGCGACGTGTTCATCCAGCAACAGGGCCGTGAGGTGTTCGCCGGTGGCGCCGCCAGCCGGGAAAATCGCGGTGGCTTTGCCGCCAAGATGCGCGATAGCGCGCGCGACGTTAATCCCGCCGCCGCCGGGTTCGAAAACCGGCGCGCTACAGCGAAGCTTGCCTTCAGGATAAATTTGCGCCGTGAGGGTAGCGCTGTCGAGAGAAGGCGCCAGCGTCAGCGTATAAATGCGTACCATGTGACCTCCTTTTTATATGGGCTGCGGTAAGCGTAGCACTCCATACCGGGTTAGGGTGTGAATTAACACGCTGATTTCTCAAATAAAGCAGGTTTTTTCATCGGCGCTATATTTATGAAATAAAAGCAGATTTAAGATCCCTCTTATTCAAAAATAGAGATAAGAATTTATTGCCATGTTATGCGGGCCTTTTTATAATTTGTTACCTTTCGACGAGCCTTATGTCGTTGATTCCGGGAAAACATTCCAGGACCTTATCGGTCTCTTTTTTTTGTTGTACGGACCTAAAAATAAATGAAGCTTTTGAAGACAGTACCCGCAGTTATACTGCTTGCGGGGGGCGCGCTTGTGAGTCAGTTCGCAATCGCGGACAACACCGTTTTTACTGTCATGGACGATCCTTCCACCGCTAAAAAACCTTTCGAAGGCAACCTGAACGCCGGTTATCTGGCCCAGTCAGGCAACACGAAAAGCTCCTCTTTAACCGCCGACAGTACGCTAACCTGGTACGGTCAGAGAACAGCCTGGTCGCTGTGGGGCAATGCCAGCAACACCTCTTCTAACGATGAGCGTTCGTCAGAAAAATATGCGGTGGGCGGCCGTAGCCGCTACAACGTAACCGATCTGGATTATCTGTTCGGCCAGGCGAGCTGGCTGACCGACCGTTACAATGGCTATCGCGAGCGTGACGTAGCAACGCTGGGTTATGGTCGCCAGTTGCTTAACGGTCCGGTGCATAGTCTTCGCGTCGAATTTGGTCCGGGCGTGCGCTACGACGAATACACCAACGGTGACACCAAGACTCAGGGTCTCGGCTACGCTTCCGGCACCTATGCCTGGCAGCTTACCGATAACACGAAATTTACCCAGGGCGTTTCCGTCTTTGGCGCTGACGATACGACCGTTAACTCCGAAACCGCGCTTGATGTGGCTATTAACGCGCATTTTGGTCTTAAGGTCGCTTATAACGTCACCTGGAACTCCGAGCCGCCTTCTTCGGCGCCTGAGCATACCGACACTCGTACCTCCGTTACGCTCGGTTATAAGATGTAAAACAACAGGCCGGTTTATCCGGCCTGATTTTTTAAGTTAATTCTTAAAGTTGCATTTCAACCTGGTCGCTTAGTCTGGAAAATATAAAAATCCGTTTCTTCACTTTCTCTTCATAATTAGCCCCGCCATCAAACATTCAATTAATTTGAAACGAAATGACAAATAATTTGAGTGGGCAGAAATGTGATCTGGATCTACAATCTGATCACAGCGGTTTTATTACCGCACGGTTTAACCTGATTCAGAAAAATAAGAGAAGAAAATGATGAATATGATGAAAACCACAGCCGCAGCCGTTGTGCTGTCCGCGCTCTCGTTCGGCGTTTTTGCGGCCGAAACCGCAACTGATACCCGCACCGCACCTTCCAGTACCTGGAATGTCAAAGATGTGGAAGCCGGTTCGAATATTCAGCCTGGCGCCGCCTCTACCGGCCAGTCTATGAATGACGCCTTTGATGTTCATAAATTAGTGGCGGGTGAATGGTCTTAATAATCCGACCTTTTGCTTTTAGGCGTGTTAACTGCAAGCCATATAGGTTACGTCTTATATAAAAAACCGGAATTTAACGTCCGGTTTTTTATTATTTTATTTTTATATCCTGTCTTCTTTCCTTTTACTGCCAGTAATTTCGTCATTTCTTCTTTTACAACTGCCGACCGGTTTTAAGACGCAAAGCGCGTTTTATTAACCTGTATCACGGTCATGGCAAAAGTGCGCTGAAATAAATACCCCCACTTTTTGTGAATTTGATCACAAATTTAAACGCTGGTAGGGTAAAGGCTCAGGCATCCGAAACCGTCTACGCTTTTTCGATTGGATGCATTGTAACCAACCTGCAGGGGTAAACCTGCTACGCTCTTAAAGGGAGCCCGAACGTTCAGGTTTCTTTATCGCTAAGGAGGCGGGCCGCAGTCGGTAAAATACGCGCATGCAGGACGTATGCCGCCGGGTCAGAGAGCGATTCTAAAGAGGATGGATATGAAATTAAAAAGAAAAAAAGTTGAGCCTATTTCGCTTAGCGACGTAACGATTATTGATGATGCAAAATTACGCAAAGCCATCACAGCAGCTTCGCTTGGCAATGCGATGGAGTGGTTTGATTTCGGTGTTTATGGTTTTGTCGCCTATGCGCTGGGTAAAGTGTTTTTCCCTGAGGCGAATCCAAGCGTACAGATGATAGCTGCGCTTGCCACCTTCTCCGTACCTTTCCTTATTCGTCCCCTGGGCGGACTTTTCTTTGGGATGCTCGGCGATAAATATGGCCGACAGAAAATCCTTGCTATTACCATTGTTATTATGTCGATCAGTACATTCTGCATCGGCTTAATTCCCGGGTATGCAACTATCGGCATTTGGGCGCCGATTCTATTATTGATTTGTAAAATGGCGCAGGGCTTTTCCGTCGGTGGGGAATATACAGGCGCATCCATCTTCGTTGCTGAATATTCCCCCGATCGCAAGCGTGGGTTTATGGGGAGCTGGCTCGATTTTGGCTCGATAGCGGGGTTCGTTCTGGGGGCGGGCGTCGTGGTGTTGATCTCCGCCATCATCGGCGAAGAGAACTTCCAGAGCTGGGGTTGGCGTATTCCATTCTTCCTGGCGCTGCCGCTAGGCATCATCGGCCTTTATCTGCGCCATGCGCTTGAAGAGACGCCGGCATTCCAGCAGCACGTTGATAAACTCGAGCAGGGCGATCGCCAGGGGCTGCAGGATGGGCCGAAAGTCTCCTTTAAAGAGATCGCCACAAAACACTGGCGCAGCCTGCTGACCTGTATCGGTCTGGTTATCGCGACTAACGTGACCTATTACATGCTGCTTACGTACATGCCAAGCTACCTGTCGCATAACCTGCACTATTCCGAAAGCCACGGGGTGCTCATCATCATCGCAATCATGATGGGGATGCTGTTCGTACAGCCGGTAATGGGGCTGCTGAGCGACCGTTTTGGCCGCCGTCCGTTTGTTATTATTGGCAGTATCGCGCTGTTTGTATTAGTTATCCCGGCGTTCACTCTTATCAACAGCAATGTGATTGGACTGATTTTCGCCGGTCTGCTGATGCTGGCGGTTATCCTGAACGCCTTTACCGGCGTAATGGCTTCAACCTTACCGGCGATGTTCCCGACGCATATTCGTTATAGTGCCCTTGCCAGCGCCTTCAACATTTCGGTGTTGATTGCCGGTCTGACGCCGACGCTTGCCGCCTGGCTGGTGGAAAGCTCAGAAGACCTGATGATGCCAGCCTATTATTTGATGGTTATCGCGGTTATCGGCCTCATTACCGGGATTACGATGAAGGAGACGGCGAACCGCCCGCTGAAAGGAGCGACGCCCGCCGCATCGGATATTCAGGAGGCGCGTGAAATCCTGCAGGAGCACCACGACAATATCGAACAAAAAATTGAAGATATTGATAAAGAGATCTCTGACTTGCAGGAAAAACGTAAGCGTCTGGTGCAGCAACATCCGGACATTAACGAGTAAGCCTGTTATCTGTCCTGTAATGGACAGATATTCTCCCGCAAAGCCCGGCTGTACAAGCCGGGCTTTTAACAAACCGGCAAGGCGTGTACTATTTACAGCGAACTTATCGGTAAGCAGGTGAGGGCGCAGGCCTATTATTCCCCCGCGCAGATTCCGCAGAGTGAAGCGGAAAACCCACCTTACTGGCCGGTAATTTTTTTTATTTTCATACTCTCATATGTGCTCTTTCGTGCGGGGCACCACTGTGAATAAGGATTTAACATGCCTGTTATTACGCTTCCTGATGGTAGCCAACGCCATTTTGACCATGCCGTCAGCCCCATGGATGTCGCTCTGGACATCGGTCCCGGTCTCGCCAAAGCCTGCATTGCTGGCCGCGTGAACGGTGAACTGGTAGATGCTTCCGATCTGATTGAACACGATGCCCAGCTCGCCATTATCACGGCTAAAGACGAAGACGGTCTGGAAATTATTCGCCACTCTTGTGCGCATCTGCTGGGCCATGCCATTAAGCAGCTTTGGCCGCACACCAAAATGGCGATCGGCCCGGTTATCGACAACGGCTTTTATTATGACGTTGATCTGGACCACACGCTGACCCAGGAAGATCTCGACGCGCTCGAAAAGCGTATGCACGAGCTTGCTGAGAAAAATTACGACGTCATCAAGAAAAAGGTGAGCTGGCACGAAGCGCGCGAAACCTTCGCACAGCGTGGCGAAAACTACAAAGTCTCCATTCTTGATGAAAATATCGCTCATGATGACAAGCCGGGCTTGTATCATCATGAAGAATACATCGACATGTGCCGCGGACCGCACGTGCCGAATATGCGCTTCTGCCATCATTTTAAATTGATGAAAATCGCGGGCGCTTACTGGCGCGGCGACAGCAACAATAAAATGCTGCAGCGCATCTATGGCACCGCCTGGGCGGATAAAAAAGCCCTGAACGCTTATCTTCAGCGTCTGGAAGAAGCCGCCAAGCGCGACCACCGTAAAATCGGCAAGCAGCTTGACCTCTACCATATGCAGGAAGAAGCGCCGGGCATGGTTTTCTGGCATAATGACGGCTGGACTATCTTCCGCGAACTGGAAACGTTTGTTCGCTCCAAGCTGAAAGAGTACCAGTATCAGGAAGTGAAAGGTCCGTTTATGATGGACCGCGTCCTGTGGGAAAAAACCGGTCACTGGGATAACTATAAAGATGCGATGTTCACCACCTCTTCCGAGAACCGTGAATACTGCATCAAGCCGATGAACTGCCCAGGCCACGTCCAGATCTTCAACCAGGGCCTGAAATCATACCGCGATCTGCCGCTGCGTATGGCGGAGTTCGGCAGCTGTCACCGTAACGAGCCGTCAGGCGCGCTGCACGGGCTGATGCGCGTACGTGGCTTCACGCAGGATGACGCCCATATCTTCTGTACAGAAGAGCAGGTGCGTGACGAAGTGAACGCCTGTATCCGCATGGTTTACGATATGTACAGCACCTTCGGCTTCGAGAAGATTGTAGTAAAACTCTCTACTCGTCCGGAAAAACGTATCGGCAGCGATGAAATGTGGGATCGTGCGGAAGCGGATCTTGCTGTGGCGCTGGAAGAGAACAACATCCCGTTTGAATATCAACTGGGTGAAGGCGCGTTCTATGGTCCGAAAATTGAGTTTACGCTCTACGACTGCCTCGATCGCGCCTGGCAGTGCGGCACAGTTCAGCTAGACTTTTCACTGCCTTCGCGCCTTAGCGCATCGTATGTAGGCGAAAACAACGAACGTCAGGTGCCGGTTATGATTCACCGCGCCATCCTGGGTTCTATCGAACGTTTCATCGGCATCCTGACCGAAGAGTTCGCCGGGTTCTTCCCGACATGGCTCGCGCCGGTTCAGGTTGTGGTGATGAATATTACTGACTCACAGTCTGAATACGTTAACGAATTGACTCGTAAACTGCAAAATGCGGGCATTCGTGTAAAAGCGGACTTGAGAAACGAGAAGATTGGCTTTAAAATCCGCGAGCACACTTTACGTCGTGTCCCTTATATGCTGGTTTGTGGCGACAAAGAAGTCGAAGCTGGCAAAGTGGCCGTCCGCACCCGTCGTGGCAAAGACCTCGGCAGCCTGGATGTGAACGACGTGATTGAGAAGCTGCAGCAAGAGATTCGCAGCCGCAATCTTCATCAACTGGAGGAATAAGGTATTAAAGGCGGAAAACGAGTTCAAACGGCGCGCCCTAATCGCATCAATGGTGAGATTCGCGCACAAGAGGTTCGCTTAACAGGTCTGGATGGCGAGCAGATTGGTATTGTCAGTCTGAGAGAAGCTCTTGAGAAGGCTGAAGAAGCCGGGGTCGATTTAGTTGAAATTAGCCCTAACGCCGAGCCGCCAGTTTGCCGCATAATGGACTACGGCAAATTCCTCTATGAAAAGAGCAAGTCTTCTAAGGAACAGAAGAAGAAGCAGAAAGTTATCCAGGTTAAGGAAATCAAATTCCGTCCTGGTACTGACGAAGGCGACTATCAGGTAAAACTCCGCAGCCTGATTCGCTTTCTCGAAGAAGGCGATAAGGCCAAAATCACCCTGCGTTTCCGCGGGCGTGAAATGGCCCACCAGCAAATCGGTATGGAAGTGCTTAATCGCGTGAAAGACGATTTGCAAGAACTGGCAGTAGTCGAATCCTTCCCAACGAAGATCGAAGGCCGCCAGATGATTATGGTGCTCGCTCCTAAGAAGAAACAGTAAGGCCATCAAGTAACATTCCCTGTGAGGCCTCCAGGCTTCACAGGTTTTGTTCGCCTGGGTTTCGTTTATCAACAATGCGAAGTGGAAGTTAATAAAATGCCAAAGATTAAGACCGTACGCGGTGCTGCTAAGCGCTTCAAAAAAACCGGTAAAGGTGGTTTTAAGCACAAGCACGCTAACCTGCGTCATATTCTGACCAAAAAAGCAACCAAGCGTAAACGTCACCTGCGCCCGAAAGCCATGGTTTCTAAAGGCGATCTGGGTCTGGTAATCGCGTGCCTGCCGTACGCATAAGCCGTTAACCTTTAACTTTTTTATCGCCGAAATCCCAGCGATATCGCAATGCAGCGACATCTGGGGTAAGGCAACATCAGAATATAGATACAGGAGAGAGCCATGGCTCGCGTAAAACGTGGTGTGATTGCACGTGCACGTCATAAGAAAATTTTGAAACAAGCTAAAGGTTACTACGGTGCGCGTTCTCGCGTATACCGCGTTGCCTTCCAGGCTGTTATCAAAGCTGGTCAGTACGCTTATCGTGACCGTCGTCAGAAAAAGCGTCAGTTCCGTCAACTGTGGATTGCACGTATCAACGCAGCAGCACGTCAGAACGGTATCTCTTACAGCAAATTCATCAACGGCCTGAAAAAAGCCTCTGTTGAAATCGACCGTAAGATCCTGGCTGACATCGCCGTATTCGACAAAGTGGCATTCTCTGCCCTGGTTGAAAAAGCGAAAGCAGCTCTGGCGTAAGCCAGTTTGAAAGAGGGAGCTTGTCTCCCTCTTTTAACTTAACTGCTTCAATACGTTGACAATTGTTCGCTTAGCCCTTTCAATAGACGCAAAAGACGTGAACATAAGGTAACTGCAAGCATGAATGCTGCTCTTTTCCGCTTCTTTTTTTACTTTAGCACCTGATTTCAGGAGGCTAGCGCGTGAAAGCAGAAACGGAAAATAGCGCCAAAAGCCTCCCTTGTGGAGGCTTTTTTATTGCCTGATGGTTTTGCAGAACACTAATGATTACGGCACAACGCCACTATTAATGAGGAACACCATGCCACATCTCGCAGAGCTGGTTGCCAGTGCTAAGGCAGCCATTAACGATGCCCAGGATGTTGCCGCGTTAGATAACGTACGCGTCGAATATTTAGGGAAAAAAGGGCAGCTGACCCTTCAGATGACCACCCTGCGTGAACTGCCGCCGGAAGAGCGTCCGGCTGCGGGCGCGGTGATCAACGAAGCCAAAGAGCAGGTTCAGCAGGCGTTGAACGCCCGTAAAGAAGCGCTGGAGAGCGCGGCGCTGAACGCCCGTCTGGCTGCGGAAACCATCGACGTATCGCTCCCGGGCCGCCGTGTGGAAAATGGCGGCCTGCACCCGGTTACCCGCACCATCGACCGTATCGAAAGCTTCTTCGGCGAGCTGGGCTTTACCGTGGCGACAGGGCCGGAAATCGAAGACGATTACCATAACTTCGACGCATTGAACATTCCGGGACATCACCCGGCGCGTGCTGACCACGATACCTTCTGGTTCGACGCGACCCGCCTGCTGCGTACGCAGACTTCCGGCGTGCAGATCCGCACCATGAAAAATCAGCAGCCGCCGATCCGCATCATCGCACCGGGCCGCGTTTACCGTAACGATTACGATCAGACTCACACCCCGATGTTCCATCAGATGGAAGGGTTGATCGTCGACAAAAATATTAGCTTCACCAACCTCAAAGGCACGCTGCACGATTTCCTGCGTAACTTCTTTGAAGAAGATTTGCAGATTCGTTTCCGTCCTTCTTATTTCCCGTTCACCGAGCCTTCCGCTGAAGTGGACGTGATGGGTAAAAACGGCAAGTGGCTGGAAGTGCTGGGCTGCGGCATGGTGCACCCGAACGTGCTGCGTAACGTTGGCATTGACCCTGAAATCTATTCCGGCTTCGCATTCGGCATGGGAATGGAGCGCCTGACCATGCTGCGCTATGGCGTTACCGATTTGCGCGCATTCTTCGAAAACGATCTGCGTTTCCTCAAACAGTTTAAATAAGGGCAGGAAAAAACAATGAAATTCAGTGAACTGTGGTTACGCGAGTGGGTTAACCCGTCCCTGGACAGCGAAGCGTTAGCAAACCAAATCACCATGGCGGGGCTGGAAGTCGATGGCGTTGACCCGGTTGCCGGCGCTTTCCATGGTGTGGTCGTGGGTGAAGTGGTGGAGTGCGGGCAGCACCCGAACGCAGACAAATTGCGCGTAACGAAAGTTAACGTCGGCGGCGAACGCCTGCTTGATATCGTCTGCGGCGCGCCAAACTGCCGTCAGGGACTGAAAGTCGCCGTGGCGACGATTGGCGCAGTTCTGCCGGGCGATTTTAAAATCAAGGCGGCGAAGCTTCGCGGCGAACCTTCAGAAGGCATGCTTTGCTCTTTCTCCGAGCTGGGTATTTCCGACGATCATAGCGGGATTATCGAACTGCCTTCCGATGCGCCGATCGGCACCGATATCCGCGAGTACCTGAAGCTTGACGACAATACCATTGAGATAAGCGTAACGCCGAACCGCGCCGACTGCCTCGGCATCATTGGCGTGGCGCGCGATGTGGCGGTTCTGAACCAGCTGCCGCTGAACGAACCGGAAATGGCGCCTGTCGCTGCGACTGTAAACGACACGCTGTCTATCCGCGTTGACGCCCCTGAGGCTTGCCCACGTTACCTGGGGCGCGTGGTAAAAAGTATTAACGTTTCTGCGCCGACTCCGCTGTGGATGCGTGAAAAACTGCGCCGCTGCGGCATCCGCTCTATCGACGCGGTTGTCGATGTTACTAACTATGTGCTGCTGGAACTGGGGCAGCCGATGCATGCATTCGACCTGAACCGCATTGAAGGCGGTATTGTGGTGCGGATGGCGAAAGAGGGCGAAACGCTGGTGTTGCTGGACGGCAACGAAGCGAAGCTCAATGAAGATACGCTGGTTATCGCTGACCACAGCAAAGCGCTCGCGATGGGCGGCATCTTTGGCGGCGAACATTCCGGCGTGAACACCGAAACGCGCGATGTGCTGCTGGAGTGCGCGTTCTTCAATCCGCTTTCTATCACCGGTCGCGCCCGTCGCCACGGTTTGCACACCGACGCGTCTCACCGTTATGAGCGCGGCGTGGATCCGGCGCTGCAATACAAAGCCATGGAGCGAGCTACCCGTCTGCTGATCGACATCTGCGGCGGTGAAGCGGGCCCGGTAGTGGATGTAACCAGCGAAGCGCATCTGCCGAAGCGTGCGACCATTACCCTGCGTCGCAGCAAACTGGATCGTTTGATTGGCCACGTGATTCCAGACGAGCAAGTTACCGACATTCTTAAACGTCTGGGCTGCGAAGTCACCGAAGGTCAGGACGAGTGGCAGGCCGCGGCCCCGAGCTGGCGTTTCGACATGGAAATCGAAGAAGACCTGGTGGAAGAGGTCGCTCGCGTCTATGGTTATGACAATATCCCGAACGAGCCGGTGCAGGCGGGGCTGGAGATGGGCAGCCACCGTGAAGCGGATCTCTCCCTTAAGCGCGTGAAAACGATGCTGGTGGATAAAGGCTACCAGGAAGTGATCACCTATAGCTTCGTCGATCCGAAAGTACAGCAGTTGCTGCACCCCGGCGAAGAAGCACTGATCCTGCCAAGCCCGATTTCCAGCGATATGTCCGCGATGCGTCTGTCGTTGTGGACCGGCCTGCTCAGCACAGTGGTGTACAACCAGAACCGTCAGCAGAACCGCGTGCGCATTTTCGAAACCGGCCTGCGCTTTGTGCCTGATACGCAGGCGGACCTCGGCATTCGTCAGGATCTTATGCTGTCCGGCGTGCTGTGCGGCAACCGCTATGAAGAGCACTGGGATCAGGCGAAAAGCGCCGTGGATTTCTACGATCTGAAGGGCGATTTGGAATCCGTTCTGGAGCTTACCGGTAAATTATCTGAAATTGAATTTAAGGCAGAAGCCAATCCGGCCTTGCATCCTGGCCAAAGTGCTGCCATTTATTTAAAGGGCGAACGCATTGGTTTCATTGGCGTTGTGCATCCGGAACTCGAGCGTAAGCTTGATCTCAACGGCCGTACGCTGGTGTTTGAACTGCTGTGGGACAAGGTAGCGGACCGTATTGTGCCGCAAGCCGCCGAGGTTTCTCGCTTCCCGGCGAACCGCCGCGACATCGCTGTGGTCGTGTCTGAAAACGTACCGGCAGCAGATATTTTGGCCGAATGTAAGAAAGTTGGCGCAAATCAGATAGTTGGCGTAAACTTATTTGACGTGTACCGTGGTAAGGGTGTTGCGGAGGGTTACAAGAGCCTTGCCATCAGCCTGATCCTTCAGGATACCAGCCGTACACTCGAAGAAGAGGATATTGCCGCTACTGTTGCGAGATGTGTAGAGGCACTAAAAGAGCGATTCCAGGCATCATTGAGGGATTGAACCTATGGCGCTTACTAAAGCGGAAATGTCAGAATATCTGTTTGATAAGCTTGGGCTTAGCAAGCGGGACGCCAAAGAACTGGTGGAGCTGTTTTTCGAGGAGATCCGTCGCGCGCTGGAAAATGGCGAACAGGTGAAACTCTCCGGTTTTGGTAATTTTGACCTGCGAGATAAGAACCAACGTCCCGGACGCAACCCGAAAACCGGTGAAGATATCCCCATTACGGCGCGCCGTGTGGTGACCTTCCGACCCGGTCAGAAGTTAAAAAGCCGGGTTGAGAACGCTTCGCCGAAGACAGAGTAATCTGACCTAGTCAAAAAGGCCGCATCGTGCGGCCTTTTTTCTTTTTTGGGCGGTCGCAGGGCCGTAGAATCAACGGATTGCGATCATAACGACCAATTCATTCATGCTCTCTTTTATTGAACAACAACGCCAGCGCGAGCAGCGCTGGCTGTGGAGCCTGCTGTCGTTCACGCTGCTTGCGATGCTGTTCAGCCTCTGCGTGGGCGACAAATGGCTGGGGCCGACGGACTGGTTTAGCGAAAGCGGTAAGCTATTCGTCTGGCAAATTCGTCTGCCGCGCACGCTGGCGGTGCTGGTGGTTGGCGCGTCGCTGGCGCTTTCTGGCGCCATTATGCAGGCGCTGTTTGAAAACCCGCTCGCTGAACCCGGGCTGCTTGGCGTGTCGAACGGCGCAGGCGTCGGGCTAATCGCCGCCGTGCTGCTGGGCCACGGCGCGCTGCCCGGCTGGGTGCTCGGTCTGTGCGCCATCGGCGGGGCATTGATTATCACGCTTATTCTGCTGCGTTTTGCCAGACGGCATCTTTCTAATAGCCGACTACTGCTGGCTGGCGTGGCGCTGGGCATCATTTGCAGCGCATTGATGACCTGGGCGGTCTATTTCTCCACCAGCCTCGATCTGCGCCAGCTGATGTACTGGATGATGGGCGGTTTCGGCGGGGTTGACTGGCGGCACGGTTGGCTTATGGCTGCGCTGTTGCCGGTCATGATATGGGTCTGCCGCCAGGCGCTGCCGCTCAATATGCTGGCGCTGGGCGAAACCTCCGCGCGCCAGCTCGGCTTGCCGGTGTGGCTGTGGCGCAACCTGCTGGTTATCGCGACAGGCTGGCTGGTGGGGGTAAGCGTAGCGCTTTCAGGCGCTATCGGTTTTATCGGGCTTGTTATCCCGCACGTGTTGCGGTTATGCGGGCTGACTGACCATCGTGTCCTGTTGCCCGCCTGCGCGCTGGCGGGGGCGGCGGTGCTGCTGGCGGCTGACGTTATCGCCCGGCTGGCGCTCGCTTCGGCGGAGTTGCCGATAGGCGTCGTCACCGCAACGCTGGGCGCGCCGGTATTTATCTGGCTATTATTAAGGGCTGGACGTTAAGTTCCTCACACCACCATTAAGGGGATGCTATGCAACACGATGTGCTGAACACCGAAGTGACCACCATTGACGGGGAAACCACGTCACTCAAACGCTGGAAAGGCAAGGTGCTGTTGATTGTCAACGTCGCTTCCAAATGCGGCCTGACGCCGCAGTATGAACAGTTAGAGAATATTCATAAGGCCTGGGAAGAGGCGGGTTTCAGTGTGCTGGCTTTCCCCTGCAACCAGTTCCTCGGTCAGGAGCCGGGCAGCGAAGAAGAGATCAAAACGTTTTGCAGCACCACTTATGGCGTCACCTTTCCGCTGTTCAGCAAAATTGATGTGAATGGCGAGAACCGTCACCCGCTTTACCAGAAACTGATTGCCGCCTGTCCGACAGCCGTCGCGCCGGAATCAAGCGGTTTTTATGAGCGTCTGGCCAGCAAAGGGCGCGCGCCGCTCTATCCGGATGACATTCTGTGGAATTTCGAAAAATTCCTGGTTGGCCGCGATGGGCAGGTGGTACAGCGTTTCGCGCCAGATATGACGCCGGAAGATCCTATCGTGATGGAAGCTATCAAAGTCGCGCTGGCGAAATAAACGATGGCGCTGATGCAATTGCGCGATGTGGCGGTGTCCGGCCGTCTGGAGCCATTCTCCGCCAGCGTTAAGCCTGGCGAATTACTGCATCTGGTCGGGCCGAACGGCGCCGGGAAAAGCACGCTGCTTTCGCGAATGGCGGGGCTTACCAGCGGCGCGGGCAGCATCGATTTCGTCGACGAGCCGCTGAGCGCGTGGCGTAGCGAGCAGCTTGCCCGCCATCGCGCCTATCTCGCGCAGCAGCAGATGCCACCCTTCGCCATGCCCGTCTGGCATTATCTGGCGCTACACCAGCACGCCAGTCCGAATGAAAAAAGAATGACCGACGTCGCCACGTCGCTCTGGCTTGGCGACAAGCTCACCCGGCCGGTTAACCAGCTCTCCGGCGGCGAATGGCAGCGGGTGCGGCTCGCTGCCGTCGTGCTGCAAATTGATCCGCAAACTAATCCGCATGGCAAACTGCTGCTGCTCGATGAGCCGATGAACAGCCTGGACGTGGCCCAGCAGGCGGCGCTTGATAAAGTCATTTACCAGCTTTGCGATGCGGGCGTAACGGTCGTGACAAGCAGCCATGACCTCAACCATACGCTGCGCCATGCGCACCGGGTCTGGCTGTTGCGTGACGGCAAGCTGATAGCCGAAGGCAAGCGCGACGACGTGCTCACGCCAGCCTTGCTGGGCGCCGCTTATGGCCTGCCGTTTCGTCGCCTTCAGGTGGAAGGTCACAGTATGCTCATTTGCCCGCTTTAGGCGCTTCTCTGTCTTGCTTCGGCGCGTCGGGGCAGGCTACATTAGCCAAAATAAAAACAGGGTAGAGGATTTGCCTGAAAATGCGGCTCTGGTTAATCGTTGTGGCGACGCTGGTGCTGGCCGGATGCAGCCATCATCGCGCACCGCCTCCCAATCCACGGCTCTCTGATTCTATCTCCGTTATCGCTGGCCTGAACGATCAGCTCAGCCACTGGCGCGGTACGCCGTATCGTTATGGCGGCATGGGCCGGGGAGGGGTGGACTGCTCCGGTTTCGTCATGCTGACTTTCCGCGATAAGTTTGAGTTACAGCTGCCGCGGGAAACGCGCCAGCAGGCGAAAATCGGCACTGAAATCGATAAAGATGATTTACTGCCGGGCGACCTGGTCTTCTTCAAAACCGGCAGCGGTCAGAACGGCCTGCACGTCGGTATTTATGACACCGATAATCAGTTTATCCACGCCTCTACCAGCCAGGGCGTGATCCGCTCATCGCTTGATAACGTCTACTGGCGCAAAAAATTCTGGCAGGCGCGCCGTATATGATGCTGGCCCGTCGCGTGCGGCGGGCGTTTCTCTTCACACTTCCCGCGTTTGCTGGCCCGACTTTGTAACAATGGCGGCCAGCTCTCTTCCTGTTTACCCACCTGACGCTACGCTTAGCGGGCGCTCGCGCACCGCGGGCAATAACGAGAGCTATCAGGCGAAGGAGCAGCAATGGGTAACAAAATCAAAATTGCGGTTATCGGCGGCGGCAGCAGCTATACGCCAGAACTGGTGGAAGGCTTAATTGCGCGTCGGGAGACAGTCGAACTGCGCGAGCTGGCGCTGGTGGATGTAGAGCAGGGGCGTGAGAAAGTAGAGACTATCGCGGCGCTCACCCGCAGGATGCTGGCGAAGAATGGCATGGAAGCGGTAAAAGTGACGGTTCATTTTCAGCCGGACGAGGCGATTCGCGGCGCGAGCTTTGTATTAACGCAACTGCGCGTAGGCCAGCTGAAGGCGCGCGCCGCGGATGAGCGCCTGGGATTGAAGTACAACCTTATTGGGCAGGAGACCACCGGCGTCGGCGGCTTCGCCAAGGCGCTGCGCACCATTCCCGTGATGCTCAATATCGCCCGCAAAGTTGAAGCCCTGGCGCCGGAGGCCTGGATTATCAACTTCACTAACCCGGCAGGCATTGTAACCGAGGCGGTGCAGCGCCATACGAAAGCGAAAATTATCGGCCTGTGCAACGTGCCGATCACCATGCACCATATGCTTGCCCAGATGCTGGATGAGCCGTTTGAGGCGTTGCGCCTGCGGTTCGCTGGTTTAAATCATATGGTGTGGGTGCATGAAGTGAATGTACGCGGTGAAAACCATACGCGGGAGGTTATCGATAAGCTGTGCAACGGCGCGACGATGACCATGAACAACATCAAAGAAGCGCCGTGGCCTGCCGCGCTGCTGCGAGCGCTTGGCGCAATCCCATGCCCCTATCACCGTTATTTTTATCTCACTCGCGAAATGCTTGAGGAAGAGCAGGCGGACGCCAAAGCCGGAGGTACGCGCGCTGAACAGGTAATGAAAGTTGAAGATTCGCTTTTCAGGCAATATCGCGATCCGCAACTCGACCACAAGCCGGAAGCGTTACGCTTTCGCGGCGGGGCGTTCTATTCGCAGGTCGCGCTGGAATTAATCGCGGCTATTCATAACGATACTGGCGCGCAGCTCGTAGTGAATACCGCGAACCTGGGGGCTATCCAGGGGCTGGCGGCAGATGCGGTGGTGGAAACGAACTGCATTGTCGATGCCACTGGCGCGAAGCCGCTGGCGTTTGGCGCGTTGTCCCCTGCGATGCATGCCCTGACGACGCAGATAAAAACGTATGAACAACTGACCATTGAAGCGGCGGTTAATGGCGATAAACGAGCGGCGCTGTTGGCGCTTATCGTTAACCCGCTTATTGGTGATGCGAAGCTTGCAGCCGATTTGCTGGATGAAGTATTAATATTGAACCGGGACTACCTCAGGCCATTCATTTGATAGCCGGAATAGATGAAATAGCGGGGCGGTAATGTACGTCCCGTAAAAAGCGTTAAACAATTAGGCTGCGCTTAATCGCCCTCGTTAAAAAATAGTTATGCACTTTCCCGACGGTAAATAAATTAAGTCTATTTGTAATCGATATCTTACAAATTATTTATATTGGCGGCGAAATTTTCAGTCTGTTTGTCTATTGACGAATAACCAGGATAAGCTAAAAGAAGCTAAGGATAATTCTGAAACTCTAAGGACAGAGCATGCTAATTATTGCAATAAAAACAGTCTGGTTGCACCGTTGTGATATGCAACATACTCATTGCGTATCACCTTACCAGACGGAGCGTGAATAATGATTGTTTCGCTCGACGTCAAATATCATTCGCAGTATTTATTTCTCCCTGTACGTCGGGGAGATCACTCGCTACTGGGCGTAGAACTTATCGCTGACTTTATTAGCGATAACGCCTCGGTGCGTATTCCGCCTGGCTTAGTGCTTTCCCGTATTACTGCAGAACAGCGGCTCATCCTTTTTTATGAAGCCATTAGTTTGCTGGAGCAAAATCGGGAATTTTTTATACAAAATCAGGTGCTGGCCTGGGTCAGCGTGGATGAGGTTATCGTCAGCGCGCTGTTAAGCGGCGTGGCGCTACAGAAAAGGGTCAGCGAATTGCCGTTTCTGGAGTTCAGCCTTACTGAGGATTATCCCGGCCTGAACGCAGGCAAAGCGCATCCGCAACTGAACGCGCTACAGGCTCTCCACCCGCTGCTGCTGGCGAATTATGGCTCGGGCGGGGCCACCAGTCGGGCGGTGTATGAAGGAATGTATCGTCGGGTTAAACTCGATAAGCAATTTATTAACCGGCAGCTTTCGCCTTCCACCTTCGAGCCCTTTATTTCCGCCATTATTAAGCAAATCTCGCCCTGCTGCGACACGCTGATTCTGCCGGGCATCGACAATGAAATTGCCCGTCGTCACGCCATCGCGCTTGGGGTGGGGGCGGTACAAGGCAGACTGTGGCCGCCAGTGATGGCCGCTTCGCTGGCATCGCTGATTGAATAACCCTGCGCGATAACCGTGTTTGCCTGACGTTTAAGGCACTACACTTAGGGCAGGAGGCCTCATGAGCGAAAACCCCCAATTTGTATCTACCTGGCGCGACGAGCTGCCGGGTTTCTATACCGAGCTTTCCCCAACACCGTTGAAAAATAGCCGCCTGCTCTGGCACAACGCACCGCTGGCGAAGACGCTGCAGCTTGACGATTCTCTTTTCACACCAGACCAGCCCGCTGGGGTCTGGGGCGGCGAAGCGCTGCTGCCGGGCATGGCCCCGCTCGCCCAGGTATACAGCGGCCATCAGTTTGGCGTCTGGGCCGGACAACTGGGCGACGGGCGCGGCATTTTGCTTGGCGAGCAGCAGTTGCCCGACGGACGTAAATTCGACTGGCACCTGAAGGGCGCTGGGCTGACGCCTTATTCCCGCATGGGCGACGGCCGCGCCGTGGTGCGCTCGACGGTGCGCGAGTTCCTCGCCTCCGAGGCGATGCACTATCTTGGTATTCCCACAACCCGGGCGCTTTCTATTGTCACCAGCGATACGCCAGTGCGACGAGAAACCATGGAACGCGGCGCGATGTTAATGCGTATTGCAGAAAGTCACGTGCGCTTCGGCCACTTCGAGCACTTTTACTACCGCCGCGAGCCGGAAAAGGTGCAGCAACTGGCTGATTACGTCATTCATCACCATTTCTCTCATCTTGCGCAGGAACAGGATCGCTACATCCTGTGGTTCAATGACGTTGTGGATCGCACCGCATCGCTGATGGCCCACTGGCAAAGCGTCGGTTTCGCCCACGGCGTCATGAACACCGATAACATGTCTATTCTGGGGCTCACTATCGACTACGGCCCCTACGGCTTTCTGGACGATTATCAGCCGCATTTTATCTGTAATCACTCCGACTATCAGGGACGCTATGCTTTTGATAATCAGCCAGGCGTTGGGTTATGGAACCTGCAACGACTGGCGCAGACGCTGTCGCCTTTCATTGATGTGGACGCGCTGAACAGCGGCCTTGAGCGTTATCAGATGGCGTTGATACGCGCTTACGGCAAGCAAATGCGCGCGAAGTTAGGTTTTCATACCGAGCAGATGGCGGATAACGATTTGTTGACGGAGCTCTTCTCGCTGATGGCTCGTGAGGGCAGCGATTACACCCGCACTTTCCGTATGCTGAGCCAGACGGAGCAGCTTTCCGCCGCCTCGCCGCTGCGCGACGAGTTTATCGACCGGGCAGCGTTCGACAGCTGGTTTGGCCGTTATCGCGAGCGTCTGCAACAGGAGGATGTGGCGGATGAAACTCGTCAGCAGTCAATGAAAGCGGTAAACCCGGCGGTTGTGCTGCGAAACTGGCTGGCGCAGCGGGCCATTGAAGGGGCAGAAAAAGATGACCCCAGCGAGCTGGCGCGCCTGTGCGAGGCGTTGCAAAACCCGTTTGCGGATCGCAATGATGATTTTACCCATCGCCCGCCTGACTGGGGCAAAAGGCTTGAGGTCAGCTGTTCAAGCTAAAACAAAGGCGCCGCAAGGCGCCTTTTGGCTGGAGGTTTACGCGCGGCTTTGCATCGCGTCGGCAAGCATCGCGAGCAGCGCTTCGCTGTCTTCCCAGCCGAGGCAAGGGTCGGTAATGGACTTGCCGTAAACCAGCGGTTGCCCGGCGGCGACCGGCTGGGTGCCTTCTTCCAGGAAACTCTCCGCCATCACCCCGGCGATGCCCTGTGAACCGGCGCGCAGCTGGCGGCAAATTTCTTCACACACTTCCAGCTGGCGTCGGTGCTGCTTCTGGCAGTTGCCATGGCTGAAGTCGACCACCAGCCGCTCCGGCAGGTTAAACTCACGCAGCGCGGCGCAGGCGGCGGCGATGTCCGCTTCGTGGTAGTTAGGCTGCTTTCCGCCGCGCATGATGATGTGACCATAGGGATTGCCGCTGGTCTGGTAAATCGTCATGCGGCCATGTTTGTCCGGAGAGAGAAACATGTGGCTGGCGCGGGAAGCGCGAATAGCGTCCACTGCGATGCGGGTATTGCCGTCCGTGCCGTTTTTAAAGCCCACCGGGCAGGAGAGGGCTGAAGCCATTTCACGATGAATCTGGCTTTCGGTGGTGCGCGCGCCAATGGCGCCCCAGCTAATCAGGTCGGCAATATACTGGCCGGTCACCATATCCAGAAATTCGGTGGCGGTCGGCACGCCAAGCTCGTTTATCTGCACCAGCAGACGGCGCGCCAGCTCTATGCCGTGATTAACCCGGTAGCTGCCGTTGAGATCCGGGTCGGAAATCAATCCTTTCCAGCCGACCACCGTACGCGGCTTCTCGAAGTAAGTTCGCATAACGATTTCAAGCTGCGACTGGTATTTTTCGCGCAGCGGTTGCAGGCGCTGCGCATACTCCAGCGCAGCGGAAAGATCGTGAATAGAACAGGGCCCCATCACCACCAGCAGGCGGTTATCTTCGCCATTCAGGATTTTTTCAATACGGCGACGTGCGCGGGTAACATGTTCCGCCACTTGCGGCGTGACGGGATAGCGTTGCGCCAGCTCCTCCGGCGTCACAAGGGTGTCGATGCGCGCTGTGCGCAGTTCATCGGTTTTATTCATTGGGTGTCTCGAAAGTGGTTGCTTCCCGGCTACAGCGCCGGGAAGTGATGGCCATCACGATAAACGAATCGCTCCTGATTTCAAGAAACGAGAAAGAGTATCAGCCAGATGTTCGGGACTTTACCATAAACGATCGCATCGGTGAACTAGTTTGCTAGTACATGCGTCGGCTTAGCTGCATAATGTCGAGGATTTTGGTCGCCAGCTCTTCCACGGAAAAGTTCGTGCTGTTGAGGTAGGGAATTTGATGCTTGCGATAGAGCGCTTCCACTTCCGTAATTTCCATACGGCACTGGCGCATGGAGGCGTAGCGGCTGTTTTCGCGCCGCTCCTCGCGGATCGCCGCCAGGCGGTCCGGGCTGATGGTCAGCCCGAAAAGCTTATGCTGGAGCGGGCGTAGCGCCGCCGGCAGCGTCAGGTTATCCATATCATCGGCGATAAAGGGGTAGTTGGCGGCGCGAATGCCAAACTGCATCGCCAGATAAAGGCTGGTTGGGGTTTTGCCGCAGCGGGATACGCCCAGCAGAATCACCTGCGCCTGGTCGAGGTTGCGCAGCGAAACGCCGTCGTCATGCGCCAGGGTGTAATCAATGGCGGCGATACGGGCGTCATAGCGGGTCAGGTTGCCGGCGGTCAGGCCATGGGTGCGGTGCGCAATCGGCGTCGGGTCAAGCCTGAGCTCCTGCTGCAGCGGCGCCACCAGCGCCTGCACAATATCCTGGCAAAAGCCTTCGCTTTGCAAAATGATGGCCCGTATTTCCGGCAGCACAATCGAAAAAAAGACCAGCGGGCGCAAACCGGTTTGCTGAAAAATGGCGTCAATCTGATCTTTCACCGCCCGGGCACGGCTTTCGTTTTCAACAAAGGGCAGGGTAATGCTGTTGATGGAAACCGGGAACTGCGACATCACCGCATGGCCCAGCACTTCGGCGGTGATGGCGGTGCCATCGGAGATATAAAAAACATGACGATCAACCACATTGTCCATTGCCGACATCCTGAAAAGTTAAGAATTTGCTTAAGCATAATTTAAATCAGAGTGCTAAAGCATAGCGATACTCTCATTTTTATAAAATGAAACGCGGTTTTTATAATAAATGAAAAGTGTGATTCATTTTTTCGAAGCGGCACATAGCCCATTATTTTAATAATGATTTCTTCCTAATCAATGGCTTAGAATTAGTACGAAAAGTGGTCTGAAATTAATGGGAAGTGGTCTGAAAATGAAAAATTTTAATATGCTTGAACGATTCACCGTTTTTCGCTGCGGAATAATTATGCCAGACTAAATTTGTTGTCAGGTGTTTCGTAACCCCGTTCAAATATCACAAAAGGATTGTTCGATGACCAACAATGGCTCGTCACCGCTGGTGCTTTGGTACAACCAACTCGGCATGAATGATGTAGACAGAGTTGGGGGCAAAAATGCCTCCCTGGGTGAAATGATTACTAACCTCTCCGGCATGGGCGTCTCCGTACCGAATGGATTTGCCACCACTGCCGAGGCGTTTAACCTGTTCCTCGACCAGAGCGGCGTTAACCAGCGTATCTATGAATTGCTGGATAAAACCGATATTGACGACGTGTCCGAGCTGGCGAAAGCGGGCGCGCAGATCCGTCAGTGGATCATCGACACACCTTTCCAGCCGGAACTGGAGCAGGCTATTCGCGAGGCTTATGAGCAGCTTTCAGCTGACGATGCGGATGCGTCGTTCGCGGTACGCTCGTCCGCCACGGCGGAAGACATGCCGGACGCCTCCTTTGCCGGCCAGCAGGAGACCTTCCTGAACGTACAGGGCATCGACGCCGTGATGGTGGCGGTAAAGCATGTCTTCGCCTCGCTGTTTAACGACCGCGCTATCTCTTATCGCGTGCATCAGGGTTACGACCATCGCGGCGTCGCGCTCTCCGCAGGCGTGCAGCGGATGGTGCGCTCCGACCTCGCAGCCTCCGGCGTGATGTTCTCAATTGATACCGAGTCGGGCTTCGATCAGGTGGTGTTTATTACCGCCGCCTATGGCCTTGGCGAAATGGTCGTGCAGGGCGCGGTCAACCCGGATGAGTTCTATGTGCATAAGCCGGGTCTTGAAGCGGGGCGTCCGGCGATTGTGCGCCGCACGCTGGGCTCGAAGAAAATCCGTATGGTCTACGGCGAAACCCAGGAACATGGCAAGCAGGTGCGTATTGAAGATGTGCCGCAAGCTGACCGCGACCGCTACTGCATCACCGCCGAAGAGGTACAGGAGCTGGCGAAGCAGGCGGTGCAGATTGAGAAACACTACGGCCGCCCGATGGATATCGAATGGGCGAAAGACGGCCACACCGGCAAATTGTTTATCGTGCAGGCGCGCCCGGAAACCGTGCGTTCGCGCGGCCAGGTGATGGAGCGTTACCAGCTTCACTCCCAGGGGAAAATCGTCGCGGAAGGCCGCGCCATCGGCCACCGCATCGGCGCGGGCGCGGTGAAGGTGATTCACGACATCAGCGAAATGAACCGCATTCAGCCGGGTGACGTGTTGGTGACCGACATGACCGACCCGGACTGGGAACCTATCATGAAAAAAGCGGCGGCGATTGTCACTAACCGCGGCGGGCGTACCTGCCACGCGGCCATCATCGCTCGCGAACTCGGCATCCCGGCGGTAGTGGGCTGCGGCGACGCCACCGAGCGACTGAAAGATGACGAAAACGTCACCGTCTCCTGCGCTGAAGGCGACACGGGTTATGTTTACGCCGAGCTGCTCGACTTCAGCGTGAAAAGCTCAAGCGTGGATACCATGCCGGATCTGCCGCTGAAGATAATGATGAACGTCGGCAACCCGGACCGCGCCTTTGACTTCGCCTGTCTGCCAAACGAAGGGGTGGGGCTGGCGCGCCTGGAGTTCATCATCAACCGCATGATTGGCGTGCATCCGCGCGCGCTGCTGGAGTTTGACCAGCAGGAGCCGGGTTTGCAGAACGAGATCCGCGAGATGATGAAAGGATACGACAACCCGCGGGAGTTTTATGTCGGCCGTTTGACCGAAGGCATCGCGACGCTGGGCGCGGCGTTTTACCCGAAACGGGTCATCGTGCGCCTTTCCGACTTTAAATCGAACGAGTACGCCAACCTGGTAGGCGGCGAACGTTACGAACCGGATGAAGAGAACCCGATGCTCGGCTTTCGCGGCGCGGGCCGCTATGTGGCGGACAGCTTCCGCGACTGTTTCGCGCTTGAGTGCGAGGCGGTCAAACGCGTGCGTAATGAGATGGGGCTGACCAACGTAGAGATAATGATCCCGTTCGTGCGTACCGTGGAGCAGGCAAAAGCGGTGGTGGAAGAGCTGGCGCGCCAGGGGCTTAAGCGCGGCGAAAACGGGCTGAAAGTCATTATGATGTGCGAAATTCCGTCCAATGCCCTGCTGGCCGAACAGTTCCTTGAGTACTTCGACGGCTTCTCTATCGGCTCCAACGACATGACGCAGTTAACGCTGGGCCTGGACCGCGACTCCGGGGTGGTCTCTGAACTCTTCGACGAACGCAACGAGGCGGTGAAAGCGCTGCTTTCCATGGCTATCCGCGCCGCGAAAAAAGAGGGCAAGTATGTCGGCATCTGCGGACAAGGCCCGTCGGATCACGAAGATTTCGCCGCCTGGCTGATGGAAGAGGGGATAGACAGCCTGTCGCTGAACCCGGATACCGTGGTGCAGACCTGGCTTGGCCTGGCTGAACTCAATAAGTAAATCTCGCACTTCGAAAAAGGCCCGCGCTTTGCGGGCCTTTTTTATTCATCAAATATATATTCTTGCGCCACGTCACAGTCAGGAGAAAAAGCAAAAAAACGTAATCTGTCTGGTAATTACAGCAATTGTTGAGTGGCCTGGGCTTATTAATACTTAGCCTCACATCGCACGGTCTGTTGGTGTGCGGGTTGAATTTTTTAACCTGATAAAAGGCAAATAATAATGACGCTCTCCTCTGTGCTGACCACAAAAGATAAAATAGGCTACGGGCTAGGCGATATGGCCAGCGCCCTGGTCTGGCAAACCGCCACGTTATTTCTCGCTTATTTCTATACCGATGTATTTGGACTACCCGCCGCTATTATGGGGACGATGTTTTTACTGGTGCGGGTGATTGATGCTTTTATCGATCCCTGCATCGGCGCGCTGGTGGACCGCACGCAGACCCGCCACGGGCGCTTTCGCCCCTGGCTGCTGTGGTTCGCTATTCCTTTTGGCGTCAGCTGCATGCTGACCTTCTATGTGCCCCCGCTCAGTCCGACGCTGAAAATCGTCTATGCCTGCGCCACTTACAGCCTGCTGAGCCTGGTCTATTCCGCGATTAACGTGCCTTACTGCGCCATGCCCGGCGCGCTGACGCTCAACCCGCGCGAGCGCCATTCGCTGCAATCCTGGCGCTTCGGGCTCTCTTTTATCGGTGGGCTAATCGTCACCGTGATAGCGCTGCCGCTGGTGGAATGGCTGGGTGAGGGCGACGCGCAAAAAGGCTATTTCTTCGCCATGGGACTGATGGGGCTGTTAGGCGTGGCGCTGTTTTACTGCTGCTTTTTTATGACTCGCGAGCGTTATGCGCCCGGCAATGATAATTCCGCTTCGCTGCTCAAAGATTTAAAGCTGCTGGCGGCCAACAGTCAGTGGCGAATTATCTTCGTGTTTAACATCCTGCTATTAACGGCGGTGGTGACGCGCGGTTCAGCCACGATGTATTACGTGAAATATGTCATGCTGCGCCCCGATCTGGTGTTTGCATTTATTGTTTCCGGGATGATTGCGAATTTATCCGGCGCCTTATTATCTGAGCGCCTGTTAGGGAAATTTGACCGGGTGCGCGCGTATCAGTGGACCATTATTAGCTTTGTGGCGCTGGCTGCGATTATCTTTTTTATCCCGCCTGACGCCGTCTGGCTCATATTCACCATAAATATTGTTTTCAGCTTTATTCAGAACCTGACTACCCCGCTGCAGTGGACCATGTTTTCTGATGTTGTCGATCATGAAGAACACCGCAGCGGCCGTCGTCTCGACGGGCTGGTTTTCTCCACCGCGCTGTTCGCCATCAAGTTTGGCCTGGCGCTGGGCGGCGCTGTCGTGGGATGGGTGCTGGGAATGGTGGATTATCTGCCTAACCAGACCGCGCAAAGCGCCGTCGTGCTCACCACCATTAATGCGCTGTTCACGCTGATTCCCTGCGCGCTCTTTCTGTGCATGGCGCTGCTGCTCTGTTTCTACCGGCTCAGCAGCCGCCGCGTAGCCGATATCGCCGAAGCGCTGGCCCGCAAGCGCAAAACACGCGAAGAAACGCCTTCACTTAATCCCGCCGTACAGGAGTAACTGATGACTGAGATCTATAAAGACCCGCAACGCCCCGTAAACGAACGCGTAGCCGATCTGCTGGCGCGTATGACCCCGGAGGAGAAGTTTGCGCAGATGCACGCGTACTGGCTCATTCTCTCCCCGGAGGGCGATCACCGCGAACGCAGCGATTTGAGCGACGATTTTGCCGGCGTTAGCGAACAGACGGATCTCGCCACCCGGCTTCAGCGCGGCGTAGGGCAGATCACCCGGCCGCTCGGCACGCACATTGTCGAGGCGAGGGAGGGCGTGCGCGCCGCAAATCGTCTACAGCGCACGCTGGTGGAAGAGACGCGGCTCGGCATTCCGGCGATGTTTCACGAAGAGTGTTTAGTCGGTCTGCTTTGTAAAGACGCCACGCTTTTTCCCTCGTCGCTCAACTATGGTTCGACGTGGGACCCGGAGCTGGTCGAGCGCGCGGCGGCGGCCATCGGCGCAGAGGCCCGCGCCACGGGCTGCCACCAGGGACTGGCGCCGGTGCTGGATGTCTCGCGCGACGTGCGCTGGGGCCGAACGGAAGAGACCTTCGGCGAAGATCCCTGGCTGGTGGGCGTGATGGCCACGCGCTACGTCCAGGGGTTACAGGGCAAATCCCGGGATCTGCTGGCCACCCTGAAACATTACGTGGGGCACTCGTTCAGCGAAGGGGCGCGCAACCACGCGCCGGTGCATCTGGGCTTCTGCGAGCTGAATGATACTTTCCTGCTGCCCTTCGAGATGGCGGTAAAACTGGCGCACGCCGGTTCGGTGATGCCGGCCTACCACGATATCGATAATCAGCCGGGGCACAGCGACGCGTTTCTGCTGACCGATGTGCTGCGCAACCAGTGGGGCTTCGACGGCATTATCGTTGCCGACTATGGCGGCGTGAGCCTGCTGCATCAGCATCACGGCGTTTCGCACGACGGTGCGGAGTCCGCCGCGCTCGCCTTTAACGCCGGACTCGATATTGAATTGCCCAAAGACGACTGCGCGCGCCACCTGGCTGAAGCGGTGGCGCGCGGGCTTATCAGCATGGAGAAAATTGACGAGATTGTCGCACGCGTGCTGACGCAGAAATTTCGCCTCGGTCTGTTTGAGCGCCCCTATGCCGATGAAAACGCCGTCGCGCTGCAGAGCGAGGAAGCGCGCGCCATAGCCCGCGAGGTGGCGACCCGTTCGCTGACGCTGCTGGAAAACCGCGGCGCGCTGCCGCTCGCCGCAAGCCAGACCGTAGCGGTGATTGGCCCAACCGCCGACGACCCGCTGGCGCTGCTGAGCGGCTACAGCTTCCCGGTGCACCTCATCATCAGCGATATGCTGGAGCAAACGACGCAGGTCACCACGCCGTTGCAGGCCCTGCGGGAACAACTGGGTGAGGAGAATGTGCGCTATGCCAAAGGCTGCCACATCATTGAAAAACGGATGGCGGGCGCGCCGGTCTTTCCGGGCGACAGCGGCAATAAGCCGATGCAGTCTTCGCCTGTATCACTCGATCAGAGCCTGATTCCGCAGGCGGTGGCGCAGGCGCAGCAGAGCGATATCGTTCTGGCCTTTGTGGGCGATCTCGCCGGGCTGTTCCAGAGCGGCACGGTGGGGGAAGGTTCGGATACCGACAGCCTGGCGCTGCCTGGCGTACAGCAGTCGTTGCTGGAAGCGCTGGTGGAGACAGGAAAACCGGTGGTGGTGGTCATGACCGGCGGGCGGCCTTATCACCTGGGCGGGCTGGAATCTCGTGTTGCCGCCTTGCTGATGGCGTGGGCGCCGGGTCAGGAGGGCGGTCACGCCATTGCCGACGTGCTCACCGGCAAAGCCGAGCCGCAGGGGCGACTGGTAGTTTCCGCGCCCAAAAGCGCCGGGGCGATGCCTTATTACTACAACCATAAGCTGAAAAGCGGCGGCACGCCGTTCGCCTTCCACTTTGGCGCGCGCTATCCCTTCGGCTACGGCCTGAGCTGGACACAGTTCGACTATAGCCCGCTGACGCTGGCGGAGGAGGAGGTAGCGATAAACAAGGGCGTTATCAACGTTTCCGTAACGGTCACTAACCGGGGCGAGCGCGCAGGCAGCGAAGTGGTGCAGCTCTATGTGCGCGACAACGTCGCGTCGATGGTGCGTCCGGTGCAAGAGCTAAAAGCCTTTCAGCGCGTAAGGCTCGAAGCAGGCGCCTCAGCGCGGCTGACCTTTTCGTTGCCCGTAGACATGCTCAATTTTACCCGTCGCGACGGCAAGCGCATCGTAGAGCCGGGTGAGTTTGAGCTGCGCGTTGGCGCCTCAAGCGCTGACATTCGGGCGACGAAAACCGTAACGGTTACAGGCGAGACGCGGGTCCTTGGTCAGCAATGGCACATGCTGAGCCACTGTGAAGTGAGCTTTTGACTAAAACCTAACCGGAAAAAGGATAAAAAAAAGCCCATCGTGGGAGATGGGCAAAGACTACACACAGCAATTCGTTTCACTCAGGGGATTTCCATGTTTATAAATCAAGGGGTTGATTTATAACCGTGACTTTATAGTAGGCATCTGCCGTTTTGACGTCGATCAGATTCGTCTCAATAGTTTAATAACGGTGAATGATCTGCGTTGTGTGTCAGCATGTAAAGAGGAAAGGTAAGGGTCAGACCAGTAAGCAGGCCTTTATGATTGATAAGTTCTGCTTAAGAATAAGGCGGGTTGCCCCGCCTGAATATTATTTATTCACAACCTCGTTTTCCGAGCCGTCGAGCTCCTCCACGGCCTCATCCGGCGGGGTCTGCGGCGGCGGCGCCTCGTGAACCCACACAGAATAGAGCCGCCAGGAAACGGCCAGCACCACCGGGCCGATAAACAGGCCAATCATGCCAAACGCGATAAGCCCGCCGATAACGCCGGAAAGGATAAGAATCATTGGTAAATCGGCGCCCATGCGTATCAGCACCGGCCGGATAAAGTTATCCAGCGTGCCTACCACAGCGCTCCAGGCCAGCAGCACGGTGCCCCAGGTAGCGTCGCCGCTCCAGTAAAGCCAGATAATCGCCGGGACCAGCACTGGCAGCGGGCCTATCTGGATAAGGCTTGTCAGAATCATCACCACGGTTAGCAGCGTCGCGTAGGGAATGCCGGAAACGGCAAGGCCGACGCCGCCAAGGATGCCCTGCACCAGCGCCGTAACCACCACGCCAAGCGCCACGGCGCGAATCGCCTGCGCCGCCAGCAGCACCGCCGCGTCGCCGCGTTTAGAGGCGAGGCGGAAGGCGAAGTGCCGAATGCCGTTCACCACCTGTTCGCCGCGCCAGTAAAGCACAATGCTAAAAAGCAGCATCAGGCCAAGATGCATCAGCAGCCTGCCGACATGCGCCGCCTGGCCGATAAACCAGCCGGTGGTGGTGCCGATATAGGGCCGCGCTTTCGCCATAATGGCGCTGCCGCCGCTATCAAGCAGGTTATGCCAGCCAAGATAGAGCTTGTCGCCAACCATCGGAATGCTGTTGAGCCAGACGAGATCGGGCAGCGTCATCTGACCTGAGCTGACCCACTTAATAACGGGCGCGCTGTTATCCACCACGCTGTTGACCAGTAACGCTATCGGAATAACAAACAGTAGAATCAGCAGCAGGGTCATCACCAGCACTGCCAGCGAACGTTTGCCCCACAGCAGCCGCTGAAGGCGAAGCAGCACCGGCCAGGTGGCGATAACCACGGTTCCCGCCCAGGCGAAACCGAGAATAAAAGGCCTGACGATCCACAGGCAGGCGATAATCATCACCGACAAAAACAGCACGGACAACAGAATCTGCGGCACGTCCATGGGCTGACGAAGTTTTAACATAAACCACATTCACCTTAATTAATGCGCCTTACGCCAGGCGCGAGCGGCGATGGCGCTTGCAGGCCCATCGGTCTTTAAATGATGAAGTATTTCAGGCGTTTTTGACAGACGAATGCTGCTGCCAATTCTTGCAGGCGTCAGAGCAAGAAATGTGATACAACCTTGAAGGCACAACGCAAACGATAACTCATCAACATTTCAAACGTCAGGCAGGGTCAACGATTCATGATCCCACAGATTTCTCAGGCGCCGGGGCTTGTACAGCTGGTGCTCAATTTTTTGCAGGCACTGGAGCAGAATGGATTTACCGGCGATACCGCCACCAGTTATGCGGAACGCCTTACCATGGCGACCGACAACAGCATTTACCAGCTTCTACCGGATGCCGTTCTTTTCCCCCGCTCAACAGCCGATGTGGCGCTGATAGCGCGCATCGCCGCCGAGCCCCGTTTTACATCGCTCGTTTTTACCCCGCGCGGCGGCGGCACCGGCACGAACGGCCAGTCGCTCAACCAGGGCATCATCGTCGATATGTCCCGCCACATGAACCGTATTATTGAAATCAACCCGGAACAGGGCTGGGTGCGGGTGGAAGCGGGCGTCATCAAAGACCAGCTTAACGAATTCCTCAAGCCTTACGGTTACTTCTTCTCGCCGGAGCTTTCCACCAGCAACCGCGCCACGCTTGGCGGCATGATCAATACCGACGCCTCCGGCCAGGGGTCGCTGGTGTACGGCAAAACGTCTGACCATGTGATTGGGCTGCGGGCGGTGCTGCTGGGCGGCGACATTCTGGATACGCAGGCTATCGCTACGCCCCTTGCCGAAGCGCTGGGGCGAGACGCAACGGCTATCGGACGCGTCTATAAAACCGTGCTGGAGCGCTGCCGCGAGCAGCGCCAGCTGATCCTCGACAAATTTCCCAGACTCAACCGCTTCCTGACCGGTTATGACCTGCGCCATGTTTTTAATGACGATCTAACCGAATTCGACCTGACGCGCATTCTTTGCGGCTCGGAAGGCACGCTCGCGTTTATCACCGAAGCGCGGCTGGATATCACGCCGCTGCCGAAGGTCCGTCAGCTGGTCAACGTGAAGTACGACTCCTTCGACTCGGCGCTGCGCAATGCCCCCTTTATGGTGCAAGCGCAGGCGCTTTCCGTTGAAACGGTGGATTCTCGCGTGCTTAATCTGGCGCGGGAAGACATCGTCTGGCACTCGGTGCGTGAGCTGATAACCGACGTGCCGGATAAAGAGATGCTCGGGCTGAATATTGTGGAGTTCGCTGGCGACGACGAGGCGCTGATTGAGGGCCGCGTGGCGGCGCTCTGCGAACGTCTGGACGGGCTGATGGCCGCAGGCGAGGGGGGCGTAATCGGCTGGCAGGTCTGCCGCGAACTGGCGGGCGTCGAGCGTATTTACGCGATGCGTAAAAAAGCGGTAGGGCTGCTTGGCAACGCCAAAGGACTCGCCAAGCCGATTCCTTTTGCCGAAGACACCTGCGTGCCGCCGGAACATCTGGCCGATTACATCGCCGAATTTCGCGCGCTGCTGGATAGCCACGGCCTGAGCTACGGCATGTTCGGCCATGTGGACGCGGGCGTTTTGCACGTGCGCCCGGCGCTGGATATGTGCGACCCGCAGCAGGAGATGCTGATGAAGCGCATCTCTGATGAGGTGGTGGCGCTCACCGCCCGCTATGGCGGGTTGTTATGGGGCGAGCACGGCAAAGGCTTTCGCGCCGAATACAGCCCCGCCTTTTTCGGCGAAACGCTCTATAACGAACTGCGGCGTATCAAGGCGGCTTTTGACCCGGACAACCGGCTTAACCCTGGCAAAATCTGCCCGCCGATGGGCCTGGACGCGCCGATGATGAAAGTCGATGCGGTGAAGCGCGGCACGTATGACCGACAGATCCCGCTGGCGGTACGCACCTCCTGGCGCGGCGCGATGGAGTGTAACGGCAACGGCCTGTGCTTTAACTTCGACGTGAAAAGCCCGATGTGTCCGTCGATGAAGATAACCAGCGACCGTATTCATTCGCCAAAAGGCCGCGCGACGCTGGTGCGTGAATGGCTGCGGCTGCTCTCAGACCGCGGCATCGACCCGCTGAAGCTTGAAAAAGCGCTGCCGGAAAAACGCGCCAGCCTGCGCACCCTGATTGCGCGCACCCGCAACAGCTGGCATGCCAACAAAGGCGAATATGACTTCTCGCACGAGGTGAAGGAGGCGATGTCCGGCTGTCTCGCCTGCAAAGCGTGCTCTACCCAGTGCCCGATCAAAATCGACGTGCCGGAATTTCGCTCGCGTTTTTTACAGCTCTACCACACCCGCTACCTGCGTCCGCTTCGCGACCATCTGGTGGCGACCGTTGAGAGCTACGCGCCGCTGATGGCCCGCGCGCCGAAGACCTTCAACTTCTTTATGAGCCAGCCCTGGGTGCGCAATTTTTCTGAAAAGCACATCGGCATGGTCGATTTGCCGCCGCTTTCCACACCGACGCTTCAGCAACAGCTGGTAGGACACCGCTCCGCCAACATGACGCTGGAACAGCTCGAGAAGCTCTCTCAGGAAGCGCGTAACCATACCGTGCTGGTGGTGCAGGACCCGTTTACCAGCTACTACGATGCGCAGGTCGTGGCGGACTTTGTTCGTCTGGTGGAAAAGCTTGGCTTTCAGCCTGTGGTGTTGCCGTTCTCGCCCAACGGCAAGGCGCAGCATATCAAGGGCTTCCTGCAACGCTTCGCCCGTACCGCGCAAAAAACGTCGGAGTTTTTAAATCGCGTGGCGGCGCTCGGCATGCCGATGGTAGGGGTAGACCCGGCGCTGGTGCTGTGCTATCGCGATGAATACAAGCAAACGCTGGGCGCGGAGCGCGGTGATTTCCACGTTATGCTGGTGCATGAATGGCTGCCGCAGGCTTTAGAAAAACGCGAAGCGCTGCCGGTGAGTGGCGAGCCGTGGTACCTGTTTGGCCACTGCACCGAAGTGACGGCGTTGCCCGGCGCCCCCGGCCAGTGGGCGCAAATTTTCGCCCGTTTCGGCGCGAAGCTTGAAAGCGTGAATGTGGGCTGCTGCGGCATGGCCGGAACTTACGGACATGAGGTTAAAAACCATGCCCGCTCGCTCGGCATTTATGAGCTTTCCTGGCATCAGGCGATGCAACGTCTGCCGCGCAACCGCTGTCTGGCGACAGGTTATTCCTGCCGCAGCCAGGTAAAACGCATTGAAGGCAACGGCGTGCGTCATCCGTTGCAGGCATTGCTGGAGTTTCTGCCATGATCTGGAAACGTAGCGCGACGCTCGATGCCCTCAACGCCATGGGGCAGGGGAATATGGTGGGGCTGCTGGATATTCGCTTTATCCGCCTTGGCGACGACGACCTTGAAGCGACGATGCCGGTGGACAGCCGCACCCATCAACCCTTCGGCCTGCTGCACGGCGGCGCTTCGGTGGTGCTGGCGGAAACGCTCGGCTCGGTCGCGGGCTATCTCTGCACCGAAGGGGAACAACAGGTGGTGGGGCTTGAGGTTAACGCCAATCACCTGCGTTCCGTGCGTAGCGGGCTGGTGCGCGGCGTCTGCCGCGCCCTGCATGTCGGGCGTCGTCATCAGGTCTGGCAGATTGACATTTTCGACGAACGGGACAGGCTTTGCTGTACGGCGCGGTTAACAACGGCGGTGGTGTGAATATATTTAAAAAGGCGCCTTGAAGGCGCCTTTATTATTAATATTTTTTGACCAGACGATCGATTTTTTCCTGATAATCCCAGGCATTGCCCATGCTGGTTCCCTGAACAATGCTAACCGTAACGGAATACAAATTTGTCAGCTGGTTCTTACGATCAAATTCAACGTAGATGCGGTCTGATTGACCGGACTCGGTGCCTTTAACCATGTTATAGAGCGGAATATATGATGACGCGTCGCGGGAAATTTCCGTACTGCTGTAAATCCACAGCAGAGAGCCGTTGTCGGTAAACGTGGCTTCTCTCGGCTGACCCAGCAAAGAAACAACTTTGCTTTGACTGTCGCCTTTATTCAAACTGGCAAAGGCGCTGTTTTTAACGTTAACCGGGTCTTTTTCGAAAACATTTTTTTCACGGAAGTTATTGGTCGTAATCGCGTGATTTACGACTACGTTGTTACTGTCGTAAGCGACATACAGCGAACGATGCGCGTAAGTTCCGGCAAGGTCGTTCAGATGACCAATATATTGGGCGAGCGCATATTTTCCGTCCGGGAAACTTTTGTTGCGAGTATTGCGCGCTTCAGCTTTCAGCCCAAACGTTTGTTCTACTTCCTGGCGCGTGGTTTTCCCATCCACAATTTTCGCACTTAATTGCCGATCGCTTTGACTGCCGTCCGCCAGCGTCTTGTTGCCATGTATCCATGCAGAGCAAGAGGTCAGGGAGAGAGAAAATAATGTAGCCGCCAGTACTGCCTTAATTTTCATGATTTATATCCATTCGCCTGAAAGCGTTTTGCTTGAGTAAACAGGGCATCGTCGCTGCAGTCATCGCGTGGGCTGCGCAATTCAGCCCCTCCTTGTCAGTCTCACCATTATCCTCTGGTGAAATAGGGTTATCGGTATAACCCTTTCATTCTTTAGCTATTTTTCGGCTTAACGCGTTGCCGGCTACGCAGAATCCGCGCAACGCGTGGAGTGGTGCTGGAAAAGAGCGCGAAATTACGGAGGCGTTTTTAAAGCGGCTATTTGATAAATAGGTATTTTCTATACAACTTATGGATATTTACTTTGTCTGACTGGCAGAGAATTTTTCTTTTTATTTTTCAAAAAATTAATAAAGAAGCTTACAACCTGACCTCCTTTAGCTGAAGGTCTATGCTTAATAAAAGTGCTTAAAAAGTGCCTTTTAGCGAATACCCCTGTTCAACAGAGGTTGAAGTGATAATTATTATCACTAACATGGTGTTATCGCCTGAAAGGCAATCAATTGTGAGGTAGCGCGATGGAATTACATTCAGGAACCTTCAATCCGGAAGACTTCAGCTGGCTGGGGCTGACCATGACGCCTGCCGCGGCTGATCATATCCGTTCGCTGATGGCGCAAAAACCGGCGTTGCTTGGAGTGCGTCTTGGCATCAAGCAGACGGGCTGCGCAGGCTTTGGCTACGTGCTTGATACGGTAAGCGAGCCGAAAGAAGACGATCTGGTCTATGAACAAGACGGGGCGCGTCTGTACGTGTCGCTCCAGGCGATGCCGTTTATTGACGGCACCGAAGTGGATTACGTACGCGAAGGATTAAACCAGATATTTAAATTTAATAACCCGAAAGCGCAGCACGAGTGCGGGTGCGGCGAAAGTTTTGGGGTTTAGGCGGTAACTTATGTCTCGTAATACTGAAGCAACTGACGATGTACAAACCTGGACCGGCGGCCACCTGAACTACAAAGAGGGCTTTTTCACCCGGTTGCAGACCGATGAGCTGGCGAAAGGCATCAACGAAGAGGTGGTGCGGGCCATTTCTGCGCGCCGCAATGAACCGGAGTGGATGCTGGAGTTTCGCCTGAGCGCTTATCGCGCCTGGCTGGAGATGGAAGAGCCGCACTGGCTGCACGCCCATTACGATAAGCTCAACTATCAGGATTACAGCTATTACTCCGCGCCCTCCTGCGGTAATTGCGATGACAGCTGCGCCTCAGAGCCTGGCGCCGTGCAGCAAACCGGCAGCAACGCCTATCTCACGAACGAGGTGGAAGAGGCGTTCAACCAGCTTGGCGTACCGGTGCGCGAAGGCAAGGAAGTGGCGGTAGACGCGATTTTCGACTCCGTTTCGGTCGCCACTACCTACCGTGAGAAGCTGGCGGAGCAGGGTATTATTTTCTGCTCCTTTGGCGAAGCCATTCATGAACATCCGGAGCTGGTGAAGAAATACCTGGGCACCGTGGTGCCGTCGAACGATAACTTTTTCGCCGCGCTGAACGCGGCGGTCGCTTCTGACGGCACTTTCATCTACGTGCCGAAAGGGGTGCGTTGTCCGATGGAGCTTTCGACCTACTTCCGCATTAACGCGGAAAAAACCGGCCAGTTCGAGCGCACCATTCTGGTGGCGGATGAAGGCAGCTACGTAAGCTATATCGAAGGCTGTTCCGCGCCGGTGCGCGACAGCTATCAGCTGCACGCGGCGGTGGTGGAAGTCATCATCCACAAAGATGCGGAAGTGAAATACTCCACGGTGCAGAACTGGTTCCCCGGCGACAACAACACCGGCGGCATCCTGAACTTCGTCACCAAGCGCGCGCTGTGCGAAGGCGAAAACAGCAAGATGTCCTGGACGCAGTCGGAAACCGGCTCGGCCATCACCTGGAAATACCCGAGCGTTATCCTGCGGGGCGACAACTCTATCGGCGAGTTCTACTCCGTGGCGCTGACCAGCGGCCACCAGCAGGCGGATACCGGCACCAAAATGATCCACATTGGTAAAAACACCAAATCGACCATTATTTCGAAAGGCATCTCGGCGGGGCAGAGCCAGAACAGCTATCGGGGGCTGGTGAAAATCATGCCGACGGCGACCAACGCCCGCAACTTTACCCAGTGCGACTCGATGCTCATTGGCGCAGACTGCGGGGCGCATACCTTCCCGTACGTAGAGTGCCGCAACAACAGCGCTCAGCTTGAACACGAGGCGACCACCTCACGCATTGGCGAAGACCAGCTCTTCTACTGCCTGCAGCGCGGCATTAGCGAAGAAGATGCCATCTCCATGATCGTTAACGGCTTCTGTAAAGATGTCTTCTCCGAGCTGCCGCTGGAATTTGCCGTTGAAGCACAAAAATTGTTGGCCATTAGCCTTGAGCACAGCGTCGGCTAAGGCGTGAGAAAGGATAAGACATGTTAAGCATTAAAAACTTGCAGGTAAGCGTTGAAGACAAGCAGATCCTTCGTGGGCTGGATCTGGAAGTGCGTCCGGGCGAAGTGCACGCCATCATGGGGCCGAACGGTTCTGGTAAGAGCACGCTTTCCGCCACCCTTGCCGGGCGCGAAGATTATGAAGTGACCGGCGGCGAAGTGCATTTCAAAGGTAAAGATCTGCTGGAACTGTCGCCGGAAGAGCGCGCCGGCGAAGGGATCTTTATGGCCTTTCAGTATCCGGTCGAGATCCCGGGCGTCAGCAACCAGTTCTTTCTGCAGACCGCATTGAATGCTGTGCGCCAGCATCGCGGCCAGGAGGAGCTTGACCGTTTCGATTTTCAGGATCTGATGGAAGAGAAAATCAGGCTGCTGAAGATGCCGGAAGATTTGCTTACCCGTTCGGTGAACGTCGGCTTCTCCGGCGGTGAGAAAAAGCGTAACGATATTCTGCAAATGGCGGTGCTCGAGCCTGAGCTTTGTATTCTTGACGAGTCGGACTCAGGGTTGGATATCGACGCGCTGAAAATCGTGGCGGATGGCGTAAACAGCCTGCGCGACGGCAAGCGCGCTTTTATTATCGTCACCCACTATCAGCGTATCCTTGATTACATCAAGCCGGACTACGTCCATGTGCTTTATCAAGGCCGCATCGTGAAGTCAGGCGATTTCACGCTGGTTAAACAGCTGGAGGAGCAGGGCTATGGCTGGCTTACAGAACAGCAGTAACGCGCTGCAGCAGTGGCATCGCCTGTTTGAAACGCAGGGAGGGCAACGCTCTGAATATGCGCAGCAGCACCTGCAACAGCTGTTGCGCGCCGGCCTGCCGACGCGCAAGCATGAGCACTGGAAATATACGCCGCTGGAAGGTTTGCTTAACAATCAGTTCGTCGCGCCGCAGCCGCAGCCGGTAAGCGCTGAACAGCGCGACGCGCTGTCGTTGAGCGTTGACGCGCTGCGCCTGGTGTTTGTCGATGGCCGCTTCGCCCCTGAACTGAGCGATGAGCTGAGCGCGAGCGGGTTTGAGGTGGATATTGACGAGATGCGCGAAGGCTTGCCTGCGCCCGTGCAGCCGGAACTCTTCCTGCACCTCACCGAAAGCCTTGCCCGCAGCGCGACGCGCATCCGGGTGGCTCGCAATCAGCGTCCGGCGAAAGCGTTGCTGTTGATGCATATCAGCCGGGGCAGCGAAACCGATGAGATGAACACGGTGCATTACCGCCATCACATTGAGCTTGCCGAAGGGGCGCAGGCCACGGTCATCGAGCATTACGTAAGCCTGGATGACAAGCGGCACTTTACCGGCGCGCGCTTAACCATGCAGGTGGCCGCCAACAGCCACCTTCACCATTACAAGCTGGCGTTTGAAAACCCGGCAAGCTTCCACTTCGCGCATAACGATATCTGGCTTGGGCAGGATGCCGGCGCGTACAGCAACAGCTTCCTGCTGGGCGCAGGCGTCACGCGCCACCATACCAGCACGCGGCTGGATGGCGAAAACACGACGCTTCGCATGAACAGCCTGGCGCTGCCGGTCAACAACGAAGTGTGTGATACCCGCACCTGGCTTGAGCATAACAAAGGCTACTGCAACAGCCGTCAGCTGCATAAAACCATCGTGCGCGATAAAGGCCGCGCGGTATTTAACGGCCTCATTAAAGTGGCCCAGCACGCTATCAAAACCGACGGGCAGATGACCAACAACAACCTTCTGCTCGGCAAGCTGGCGGAAGTGGACACCAAACCGCAGCTGGAAATTTACGCCGATGACGTGAAATGCAGCCACGGCGCGACGGTCGGTCGCATCGACGACGAACAGATGTTCTACCTGCGCTCGCGCGGGATTGACGAGGCGGCTGCCCAGCAGATGATAATTTACGCTTTCGCCGCAGAGCTCACCGAGAGCATTCACGACGAAGCGCTGAAACAGCAGGTGCTGGCGCGTATCGGCCAGCGCCTCGCAGGGGGCAAGGCATGAGTTTTTCCGTGGAGAAAGTACGCGCCGACTTTCCCGTTCTGGCGCGTGAAGTGAACGGCCAGCCGCTGGCCTACCTTGACAGCGCCGCCAGCGCGCAAAAGCCCAACGCGGTGATTGACGCCGAGGCGGATCTCTATCGCCACGGCTATGCGGCGGTGCATCGTGGCATCCATACGCTGAGCGCAGAAGCGACGCAGCGGATGGAAAACGTGCGCGCGCAGGCGGCGAAGTTTCTCAACGCCCGTCTGCCGGAGGAGATTGTTTTCGTGCGCGGCACGACAGAGGGAATAAACCTGGTCGCTAACAGCTGGGGTAAAAGCCAGCTGCGCGCCGGCGATAACCTCGTCATCTCCACGATGGAGCATCACGCTAATATCGTACCCTGGCAGATGCTGTGCGAACGCGCAGGCGCCGAGCTTCGCGTGCTGCCGGTTAATCAGGACGGCACGTTAAAAATGGAAGCGCTGCCGGGTCTGCTTGACGAGCAGACCCGACTGGTTGCGATAACCCATGTCTCCAACGTGCTGGGCACGGAAAACCCGATCCAGGAGATTATCAGCGCCGCCCATGCCGTCGGGGCGAAGGTGCTGATTGACGGCGCGCAGGCGGTTATGCATCACGCGGTCGATGTGCAGGCCCTGGATTGCGACTTCTATGTCTTCTCCGGGCATAAGCTTTACGGCCCGACCGGCATCGGCATCCTCTATGTTAAAGAGGCTATTTTACAGGCGATGCCGCCGTGGGAAGGGGGCGGTTCGATGATAGCCCAGGTAAGCCTGACCGAAGGCACAACCTATGCCGCCGCGCCCTGGCGTTTCGAGGCGGGCACGCCTAACACCGCAGGCATTATCGGCCTTGGGGCGGCGATGAGTTATGTGCAGGCGATTGGTCTTGAAGAGATCGGCGACTATGAACGCTCGCTGATGCACTACGCTCTGGAGCAGCTAAAAAACGTGCCGGATTTAACGGTTTACGGCCCCGATTCGCGGCTTGGCGTTATCGCTTTCAACCTTGGCAAACACCACGCTTATGATGTCGGCAGCTTTCTGGATAATTACGGTATCGCGGTGCGCACCGGGCACCACTGCGCCATGCCGCTAATGCATTTCTACGGCGTGCCGGCCATGTGCCGGGCTTCGCTCGCCATGTACAATACCGAAGAAGAGGTGGACCGGCTGGTGGCTGGCCTCATCCGCATTCATCGTTTATTGGGTTAAAGGGAGAAACGCATGGCTACGTTGCCGGATAAAGATAAGTTGCTGCGCAATTTCAGCCGCTGCGCCAACTGGGAAGAGAAATATCTCTATATTATTGAGCTTGGGCAGCGGCTGCCGCTGCTCCGCGAAGAGGCACATAACCCGCAAAATAGTATTGCGGGCTGCCAGAGTCAGGTCTGGATTGTAATGAACCAGCGTGAAGACGGTATTATTGAGCTTGAGGGCGACAGTGACGCCGCTATTGTCAAAGGGCTTATTGCCGTGGTTTTTTCGCTATATCAGCAGATGACCGCGCAGGATATTGTCGCTTTCGACGTGCGTCCCTGGTTTGAAAAACTCTCTCTGGCTCAGCACCTTACGCCGTCCCGCTCGCAGGGTCTTGAAGCGATGATCCGCGCCATTCGCACTAAAGCGATTAATCTTAGCTAAACTCAAAAGAACAGCTTTCATCCTGTTACGCGGGGTACTTTTTACCCCGCTCGTCTTTCAGCATTCCGGCTTAGCCGGTGAATACAGGAATTCAGTATGAAACGCGCGTTCTTTTTCTCTCTTATTACCTTCACTCTTCTGGGCGCCGCTGAAGTTTATGCGGTGGATTATCCTCTGCCGCCGCCTGGCAGCCGTCTTATCGGCCAGAAACAAATCTACACCGTGCCGAATGATGGAAAAGACCTTGAGTACATTGCCGAGAAATTTAAAACCGGCGTCTTGCTGATGCTTGAGGCCAATAATACAGTCGACCCGTTCCTGCCAAAACCGGGTTCAGAGCTGGTCATTCCTTCACAGATGCTGCTGCCCGATACGCCGCGCGAAGGGATAGTGGTAAACCTGGCGGAGCTGCGGCTTTATTACTATCCGCCCGGGGAAAATCGCGTAGAGGTCTATCCGCTGGGAATAGGCCAGCAGGGGCGTGATACGCCCATTATGGTGACGCGCATCATCCAGAAAATCCCCAACCCGACCTGGACGCCGACGGCGAATATCCGCGCCCGATCGCTTGCCCAGGGTATAAAGCTGCCGCCTGTCATTCCTGCCGGACCCAATAATCCTTTAGGACGTTATGCGTTGCGCCTGGAGCAGGGCGGCGGAGAGTATCTTATTCATGGCACTAATGCGCGCAGGAGCATCGGCATGCGCGTCAGTTCCGGCTGCATGCGCATGCGGGCGGAAGATATCAAATCGCTCTTCAGCCAGGTTGAGTGGGGCACTCGCGTGCAAATCATCAATGAGCCTGTGAAATATTCACAAGAACCGGATGGCAAACGCTATGTGGAAGTGCATCAGCCGCTTTCACAAAACGACTGGGATAACCCGCAGACGCTGCCTATCGCCATTAACGCCAGCTTCGGCAGGTTTATTGATGACGCCGCCACAGACGCCATGGCTGTTGATAACGCGATAACCCGTCGCGCAGGCGTGCCGGTTGTTGTCAGCGCCATGCAGAGCGCGCCGAAAACCGTTGCGCCTGTAAACAGCATGCAGAGCGTCAAGGCGACGCCGCAGCCCGCGCCTATTACTCAGGCGGAAGGAACGCCCGTGGCGAGTACCCATAGCGTGACGCTGGTGCAGTAACGGTGATTATCAGAGGGCAGGGAGGCCGTGCAGGAGAGGGGCGTCGAGAGGGCGTAGAAGCGAGGCAAAAAAATGGCGCACAGTGTGCGCCATTTTTCAATCAAACTACTATTACTTGCGGTATTTAGTAGCCTGGTTGTCCAGACGCTGGTTAGCGCGAGCTGCGTCGTCTTTAGCAGCCTGAACGTCAGAACGCATTGCGTTCACGTCGTTGCTCAGCTGGTCAACTTTAGCGTTCAGAGTCTGAACGTCAGAAGACAGCTGATCGATTTTAGCGTTGCTGGAGCAACCAGCCAGCAGAGTAGAACCCAGGATTACCGCGCCCAGTACCAGTTTAGTACGATTCATTATTAATACCCTCTAGATTGAGTTAATCTCCATGTAGCGTTACAAGTATTACACAAAGTTTTTTGGGTTGAGAATATTTTTTTGATGGGAATACACCTAATTTTGATCGTTCGCTCAAAGAAACACCGCCTTTAACCCCTGAGTTAAAAAAACTCTGATAAAACAGGGCGGTTTCATCGGATTCTTCTTAGATAAACGCACACGCAACGGACGGGCAAATAGTTAAATATTGTTTGAGTTTTTATTAAAGACGCCGCAGCGGACAAATAAAAAAAGGCGTCTTGCGACGCCTTCTTAAACGAAATAATAAGATGAAATATTATTACAGCACGTGTACAGAAGCGGTGTTGGTGGTGCCGCTTGGCACCAGCGCGCCGGAAACCATCACGACGATATCGCCTTTATTAGCCAGGCCGCTGGAGAGGGCCACTTCTTTACCCAGACGATAGAAATCGTCGGTGGAAGCGATCTCTTTTACCAGCTGTGCGATAACGCCTTTGCTCAGCACCAGCTGACGCGCGGTCTGTTCGTTCGTGGTCAGCGCAAGGATAGTCGCGTTCGGGAAGTACTTACGTACGGACTTGGCTGATTTACCGCCCTGCGTAGCAACCACGATAAGCGGCGCTTCCAGTTTTTCGGCTGTCTCTACCGCGCCGCGGCAGACGGCTTCGGTAATACGCAGCTTGCGGCTGTCATTGTTGTAGTCCAGGCGGCTGGTCATTACGCGATCGGTACGTTCGCAGATGGTCGCCATGATGGTGACCGCCTCCAGCGGGTATTTCCCTTTCGCGGACTCGCCAGACAGCATAACCGCATCGGTGCCGTCGAGGATGGCGTTCGCCACGTCGCCTGCTTCCGCACGTGTCGGACGCGGGTTTTTAATCATGGAATCGAGCATCTGCGTCGCGGTGATAACCACTTTGCGCGCGCGGATACATTTTTCAATCATCATCTTCTGCGCGAAGATAACTTCTTCAACCGGGATTTCCACGCCAAGGTCGCCGCGGGCAACCATGATGCCGTCGGAGGCTTCGAGAATTTCGTCGAAGTTGTTCAGGCCTTCCTGGTTTTCAATTTTAGAGATGATCTGGATATTTTCGCCGCCGTGCGCCTTCAGGTGCTGACGGATCTCTTCCACGTCTGAACGTTTACGAATAAAGGACGCGGCGACAAAGTCCACACCCTGTTCGCAACCGAAAATCAGGTCTTGCTTATCTTTTTCCGCCAGCGCCGGCAGGGCAATAGAGACGCCCGGCAGGTTGACGCCTTTGTTTTCGCCAAGGTCGCCGTTGTTCAGCACTTTACAGATAACCTTGTTGCCTTCGATGGCGGTCACTTCCATGCCAATCAAGCCATCGTCCACCAGCACGGTATTGCCTACCTGCAGGTCGCTGGTGAAGCCTTCATAGGTAACCGCTACGGTTTCGCTGTTGCCGATTACGGATTTATCGGTAGTGAAGGTAAAGGTCTGGCCGGCTTTCAGCGAAACGTCGTTGCCGCCTTCCAGTTTGATGGTGCGGATTTCCGGGCCCTTGGTATCGAGAAGGATGGCGGCTTTCTTGCCGGTTTTTTCCATCACGTTGCGCAGGTTTTGGATACGCTGGCCGTGCTCGGCATAATCACCATGGGAGAAGTTCAGACGCATCACGTTCATGCCCGCGTCGAGCATCTTGGTCAGCATCTCTTCGGATTCGGTTTTCGGGCCGATGGTGCAAACAATTTTCGTCTTTTTCATGACAGTCTTAATCTTTTAGTTGATGAAGGATAGGAAAAATGCGTTACCGCGGCGCGCTTCGCCGTGGCTTGTGAACCTGTGTCGCTCACCCGGTAATGCCACAGCCTAATAAGAATAGGTGACATCAACCAGGCGTGCAGGGGAAAGTGTGCTTGCGCTTCAGCCAGCCGGGATGAACGGATCTGATTGTAATTGTTGTGACAGTCCAATGCGCTGAAACCATTCAAGATAAAGTGGCGGCATTATAGCTTCCACGGGCCAGGAAAGGAATTGAAAACGCTGTTTCAAAATGCAAATCAGCGCGGCGCTGCGGTTGTGTTGCCTGCGAGTTACAGGCTCATTAAGAAAGCGTTGGCAATCAAAATAAGCGATACGGTTTAGCATTAAAAGCGGCACTATTACCGACGAAAGCATTTAATTAACGGCTAATAATTAATCTTTTTATCTGTCGCATACTTCCCATAATTATGCTCGCAAAGGCTCAGTTGCGTAGCGCTAAAAAACAGCGGGTTTGCTTCCACTGGCAAAATACCGTGTCGGTCAGCGCATAACGCTTGTGAGTTTCCAATAAGAGCGCAACCTTAAAATCGGGGGGTCTATTGATAAGGCTGCTTTCTTTTATTTTAGGTTTAATTCTTATTGAACACTGAAAAAATATCTGAAGCGCAATAACACCATCGCCATAATATATTATGTAATGTGATCTGCGTTTTGCTTTTTTATGAGTTTGCGTTAAGGATATTCCTAAATTACTCTGCGCTTTGCAATGTTAAGTTATTGTAATTTAAGGTTTTTCAAAAAACCGCTAAAAATGGTAGTAATTTTAAGTTATTGATTATTAAGATATTTAACAAAAAGTAAGAATTTGCAATAAGTTAAGTCATCACTACACTTAAGCCAGCTTTTCGCATGGTTAATGGATGAACAAAAAGCAGGAATAAATAACTTTCCAGGCAGCCTCGTCCGGAGAATGGCTTCTGCCTGATTTCCATAATTTTTAGCCAAAGCGTTGTTTAAGATATTTCCTGAATAGTTAGGAAGGTAGGGTGATGACGAATTCCGCATCTGCCAGTAATGGTCACGCTTTCATATTGCCTCCAGAGCTACCTACGCAGCAGGGGCCGGAAGGCATTTTATTTGATTTTAATGACGGCGCACGTTTGTTATTGCCTCAAGGCAACTGGCGAGTGGAAATAAGCGACGACGAAACGGGAAATGTGCTTTTCGCCAACGATATTATTCAGGGTTGGGTCATCAGCACCAAAAAATATTATGTGCCTTTTCGTCTCCGCGTCTGGCGAAAGGGGGAGAGCGACCCGCTACTTGACCACGCGCTCGATCTGCGTGGGCAACGCGTTCTGATCTCCTTTCCCACCGGCACGCTGGGCGACCTGATCGGCTGGGTGCCTTACGCCGAGCGTTTTCGCAAAACCTGGCGCTGTCAGACCGACTGCACGCTGGCGCAGCCAATTCTCGATCTCTTCCGACCCGCCTATCCCGAGCTTAATTTCTTTACGCCAGAAACCTGGCAGGCCGAGCGGGGCGAGGCGCAGGCGCCTTACGCCACGTATCGCGTCGGGCTCTTTTTTCATGGCGATCTGGACCGCCAGCCCTACGATTTCCGCCAGGTAGGGTTGCACCGCACCGCCGGGCATATTCTTGGCGTCGATCCCGACGAAATTATTCCCGATCTGCGCACCCGCTCCCCGCGCCAGATAGCCGAACCCTACGTTTGTATCGCCACCCAGTCTACCAGCCAGGCGAAGTTCTGGAACAACGGCAGCGGCTGGCATGAAGTCATTGATTTCCTTAAAGCCGAAGGGTACCGGGTTATCTGTATTGACAAAGAGAAGGTGGTGGGGCGCGGCTACGTCTGGAACAAGATTCCCCACGGCGCGGAAGATTTCACCGGCAATCTGCCGCTGCGCGATCGCGTGGCGCTGCTGGAGCACGCCGATTTTTTTATTGGCCTTGGCAGCGGGCTTTCCTGGCTTGCCTGGGCAAGCCGCACCCCGGTGGTGCTGATAAGCGGCTTTAGTCTACCCAACAGCGAGTTTTATACCCCCTGGCGCGTCATCAATACCCACGTCTGCAATGGCTGCTGGGATGACGTGCGGCTCGATTTCGACCATCAGGACTATTTCTGGTGTCCGCGCCACAAAGGCACGGACCGGCAGTACGAGTGCACGCGTTTTATTACGGGCAAGCAGGTTATCAGCCAGCTACGTCGGCTTATAGCGCTGCGAAGCAATCCCTTTGACATCAAAACAACAGCATTGGCAGACCCCGATCAGCACGCCGCCTGACGGCCGATGAGAACGGGTCCCGAGGACATTAAAAATGAAGAAAAGTCTCAACTGCAGCTACCGGCTGGTATGGAGTGAAGTTCAGCGCGCGTTTATCGTGGTTTCAGAGTTAACCCGGGCGAAAGGCAAGCGGGCCAGCGGGGCGGTGCTGATTTCCGCGGCGGTGGGTTCAGCGCTCGCCAGCTCCGCTGCGCTGGCGTTTACGACGGATGTCACCTCCGCCGTGCAGGATGAAGTGGTACAGGGCGGCACGCAAAATGTACTGGCGGGCGGCGTCACTACCGGGCACCTGATTTCAGGCCAGGGCGTACAGATTGTCGCAGGCGGTCAGGCGCAACAGACGACGCTTGACGACGGCGGGGTGCAGATTGTGCGCCAGCAGGGAAGCGTTACGGACACCACTATCAATAATGGCGTTCAGTGGGTGGAAAGCGACGGTCAAGCGAGCAATACGGTTATTTTTGACGGCGTGCAAAGCGTAGCCGGTACGGCGGCGACCACGGTGGTGGGCGACGGTGGGGAACAGCATATTCTCGCAGGAGGCACCGGCACCGACACCCTGATTAACAATGGCGGCACGCAGTCCGTGGACGGAACGGCAATCTCCGCTGTGGTGAATGATGGCGGACATCAGGTGGTCGAGAGCGGCGGCTTTGCCCGCAGCACCACCGTTAACGATGGCGGAGTACAGTACATCAGCGCCGGCGGCGCGGCTTCCGACGGCGTCATCTTCAGCGGTGGCATTCAGCAGGTCTCCGGCACCGCCTCCGGCGCCAGCGTCAGCGACGGCGGCACGCAGCAGGTACAGCTGGGCGGCCAGGCGCGCGACACCCAAATTAACAGCGGCGGCACCCAGGCGGTGGAAGGCACCGCCATTTCGGCGGTCGTTAAAGCGGGCGGCACCCAGCTTATCCAGAGCGGCGGTCTCGCCACCAGTACGCAGGTCAACAGCGGCGGGTTACAGCACGTGAATGAAGGCGGCGCTTCGGCGGATGCCCATCTCTTCGGCGGCACCCAGTTGCTGGCAGGTACGGCGTCTAACACGCAGATTGACGCAGGCGCCGAGCAGCAGATTCAGGCGACCGGTAAATCTGTCGATGCCCAGGTCAATAGCGGCGGCCTGCAAAACGTCGGCGGCACGGCGAATTCCGCGACCGTCAAATCAGGCGGCACCCAACTGGTGCAGAGCGGCGGTCATGCGAACAGCACGGTGGTGCGTGACGGCGGCGTCCAGGAGGTGAAACTCGGCGGCGCGGCCTCCGGCTCTGTCCTGCTGGGCGGCGTACAGGAACTGGCGGGCACGGCGGGGGACACCGTCATTGGCAAGGGCGGCATACAGCACGTCCAGACAGGCGCTAACGCCAGCGGCTCGTTAATTAATGAAGGCGGCCTGCAGCGCGTGGAAGGCACCGCCACTGCTGCGGTGGTAAATACCGGCGGCACGCAACTGGTCGAGAATCAGGGCTTGTCCATCAGCGCGGTGGTTAACAGCGGCGGTCTTCAGCATGTAAGCCTGGGGGGAGCGGCATCCGATACCGCCGTCTTCGGCGGCGGGAACCAGGTGGTGGCGGGAACCACAACCGGCACCCACCTGAACGACGGCGGCGCGCAGCTGGTGCAGCAGACCGGCAAATCAACCGGCGCGATTATCAATAATCGCGGCACCCAGACGGTGGATGGCCTGGCGGTTTCCGCCGTGGTGAACGACGGCGGCACGCAGCTGGTGCACAGCGGCGGTCTTGCGGCTAATACCACCGTTAATAACGGCGGCCTACAGCATATCGATCTTGGCGGCGCGTCCTCTGATGGACGCATCTTTAGCGGCGGCACCCAGGTTGTTGCCGGTACGGCGTCTGGCACCAGCGTTAACGCAGGCGGCACGCAGCAGGTACAGCAAACCGGTAAAGCGGTGAACGCCATTATCAACAGCGGCGGCACCCAGGCGGTAGACGGCTCGGCGATTTCCGCCGTGGTTAACGACGGCGGCGTACAGCTAATCCATCGCGGCGGCGTGGCGGCTGGCACCATTGTCAACGCGGGGGGGCTTGAGCATATCAACGAAGGCGGCGCCTCTTCCGACGGTATTCTCTTCGGCGGCACGCAGATTGTGGAAGGCGCTGCTTCCGATACGCTCATCAATACGGGCGGCGTTCAGCAGATCCACGCCACCGGCAAAGTGACCGGTGCTACCATCAACAGCGGCGGACTGCAGGATGTGGACGGCGCGGCGATTGCCACCACCGTAAACGATGGCGGCGTTCAGCAAGTACGCAGCGGCGGTATTGCCACCGGCACCGTAGTGAACACCGGCGGCATTCAGGACGTGCTGGCAGGCGGCGCGGCAGCGGCGGCGACGCTGCTCGGCGGCATTCAGGAGTTGGCTGGCATGGCGGCGGACACGGTTATCGGCGCAGGCGGCGTGCAGCATGTGCAGTCAGGCGGCAGCGCTACCGGCTCGCTCATCAATGACGGCGGCCTGCAGCGCGTGGACGGCACCGCGACCTCATCGGTGGTTTACGATGGCGGCACCCAGTTAGTCAACAGCGGCGGTCTGGCGGCGGGCTCCATCGTCAACAGCGGCGGGCTCCAGCACATTAATGAAGGCGGCGCGGCGTCCGATGGGCGCATTTTCTCCGGCGGCACTCAGGTCGTTGCGGGCACGGCATCCGGCACCAGCGTCAACGAGGGCGGCTCCCAACAGGTTCAGCAGACTGGCAAGGCCACCGATACCATTATCAACAGCGGCGGCACTCAGGCGGTCGATGGCTCGGCAATCTCCTCCGTGGTGAATGATGGCGGCGTGCAGTTAGTGCAGGCAGGCGGTCTGGCGGCAGGTTCGCTGGTCAACAGCGGCGGCCTGCAACACATCAACGAGGGCGGCGCTGCCTCCGACGGGCTGCTGGCAGGCGGCACCCAGGTAGTGGAAGGCACGGCCTCGGACACAATCGTGAATGCAGGGGGCATGCAGCAGGTTCACGTCACCGGTAAAACCACCGGCACGCGCGTCAACAGCGGCGGTCTGCAGAATGTGGACGGCACGGCCAATGGCTCCATCGTCAATGATGGCGGCCTGCAAATCCTGCAAAGCGGTTCCCACGCCAACAATACGCAGGTGAACAGCGGCGGCATTCAGTCGGTGCGCGCAGGGGCGGCGGCTTCCGGTTCTCTGCTGCTGGGCGGCATCCAGCGCGTGGCGGGGCTTGCGGGCGGCACCGTGATTGGCCAGAACGGCGTGCAGCATGTGATGACGGGCGGCAACGCCACCGGGTCGCTTATCAATCAGGGCGGTTTGCAGCGCGTTGACGGCACCGCAACCTCATCGGTAGTGAACAATGGCGGCGTACAGCTGGTGAACAGCGGCGGCCTGGCCGCTGGCGCCATCGTCAACAGCGGCGGTCTTCAGCATATTAATCTTGGCGGCGCGGCGTCTGATGGCACCATTTTCGGCGGCGGGCAGCAGGTTGTTGCCGGCACCGCGTCTGGCGCCAGCGTCAGCGATGGCGGTGTGCAGCTGGTGCAGACGAGCGGTAAAACGACCGGCACGAAGGTCAACAGCGGCGGCACCCAGAGCGTGGACGGCACCGCAACCTCATCGGTAGTGAACAACGGCGGCGTGCAGCTGGTGAACAGCGGCGGCCTGGCCGCTGGCGCCATCGTCAACAGCGGCGGTCTCCAGCACATTAATCTTGGCGGCGCGGCATCCGACGGCACCATTTTCGGCGGCGGCAAACAGGTGGTGGAAGGGACTGCGTCCGGCGCCAGCATCAGCGACGGCGGCACGCAACTGGTCATGCGCACCGGTAAAGCGAACAATACCCAGATTAACAGCGGCGGCACCCAGAGCGTCGACGGCACGGCTATTTCCGCCGTAGTGAGCGACGGCGGCGTGCAGTTGGTCAACCGGGGCGGTCTGGCCGCTGGCACCATTGTTAACAGCGGCGGGCTGCAGCATATCAACCTGGGCGGCGCGGCGTCCGACGGCACCATCTTTGGCGGCGGCACGCAACTGGTGGAAGGCACAGCTTCCGGGGCCAGCATCAGCGACGGCGGCGTACAGCTGGTGACGGCCAGCGGCCAGGCGCGCGGCACGCTGGTTAACAGCGGCGGCGTACAGCGCGTGGACGGCCTTTCTGACGCCGCTGTTATCAACAATGGCGGCCAGCAGCTGGTCGACCCGTATGGCTGGTCGCGTAATACGGTGATCAATGCCGGCGGCAAGCAAACCGTCACCAGCGCAGGGGCGGCCATTTCCACCGTGATGAACGGCGGCGAGCAGAATATCAATAACGGCGCGAAAGCGGTTGAAACCCGTATGCTCGGCGGCACGCAGAATATCGGCGACGGCGGCCTGGCCGTAGACACCCGCGTTGAAAACGGCGGCGTGCAGAACATTAACGCTGGCGGCGAAGCGGATTTCGGCGTGATTTACAGCGGCGGCATCCAGAACGTGAAAGCGGGCGGCCTGGCGGATATCACCCTTATCGACGGCGGTCTGCAAATACTGGAAGGCACGGCGAATGGCAACTCTGTCTATAACGGCGGACGCCAGACGGTGCTGGATGGTGCAGTGGCTAACCTAACGTTTATCCGCGATGGCGGCCTGCAGGATGTGTCGGGCACGGCGAACGGAACCACCATCGACAGCGGCGGCCAGCAGGTGGTGAACGCCAGCGCCACAGTGATTTCGACGGTCGTTGAGACGGGCGGCCAGCAGATGGTGAGCGAGGGCGCGCAGGTGAGCGATACCCTTATCCGGGGAGGGATCCAGAATCTGGCCCGCGGCGCCAGCGCGCTGGATACCCATCTTATCGGCGACGGCGCACAGAATGTCGGCGCGGGGGCGAACGCCTCTGACACCGTGCTGGTCAATGGCGCTGTACAGCGCGTCTGGGGTAATGCGCAAGGCACCGGCGTGGATTACAAGGGCGTGCAACAGATCTATCAGGGCGGCACGGCCACATCCACTACCGTCTATAAGGGCGGCGTGCAGAATATCCAGAACGGGGGCACCTCTTACGACGCGCAGATTAACCTGGGCGGCATCCAGAACGTTCTGACGGGCGGCACCGCCGTCAGCACCACGCTTAACGATGGCGGTACGCAGAACGTCAACAGCGGCGGTACCGTTATCTCGACCGTCATCAAGGCGGGCGGGATCCAGAATGTCAACGACGGCGCTATCGTCGTGGATAACATTGTGGCAGGCGAGCAGGTAGTTAATGCAGGCGGCGAAGTAGCCTCTTCCACCGTTAGCGAGAACGGCACCCAGAGCGTCACCTTCGGCGGCACCGCCGTCGCCACGACCGTGAGCGAGGGCGGCGCGCAGCATGTGAAAGCCGGCGGCGTGGTCGATCTCACCTCCGTCGAGCAGGGCGGGATGCTGGCGCTGGCGAGCGGCGCCACCGCAACCAACATCATGCTGAACAGCGGCGCGGCGCTGGTGGCCACGACGGATACTACCGTAGACGGCGAGAGCAGCAACGGCGAGTTTTCTATCGCTGATAAGCTGGCCGACAGCCTGCTGCTGGAAAATGGCGGCTTGCTGGATGTGAGCGCGGACGGCACGGCGAACAACACCACCGTGAACGCGGGCGGCAGCCTCAACGTAGCGGCAGGCGGCACCTTAACGGGCTTTACCGAGCTTAACGATGGCGCCGTCTTAACGGGCGATGTTAATAATGCGGGCGTACTGAGCATTACCGCCGACACCACCGACAGCAGCTATAGCGGCGCGTTAACCGGCAACGGCAGCCTTTATAAAGAAGGCGACGGCCAGCTGACCTTAAGCGGCGTACTTAACCAGACGGGCGGGACCTATCTGCAAGCCGGTACGCTGGTCTTCAGCGGCCTGCAGGCGGTTACGGATATCGTAGCGCAGCTCGGCACATCGTTGCAGTTAACCAATGGCACGTCGCTGACCGGCGCCATCGACCCGACCGATTTGACGGTTGACGCAGGCTCAAGCTGGCTGATGACCGGCGACTCGCTGCTCAATACCCTGACGCTCGGCGGCACCATTGATTACCAGGCGCCGACCGGGGCATTCGCACCGAAAACCCTGACGGTCACCAACCTGGTGGGCAACGGCGGCACCATCACCCTCAACACGCTTTTTGCGGGCAATGCGGCCACCACCGATAGCCTGGTGATTGACGGCGGCACGGCGACCGGCAACACGCAGCTCGCTATCCGCAACCTGGGCGGCCTTGGGGCGCGCACCACGGGCGAAGGCATTCAGGTGGTTAACGCCATTAACGGCGCCACCACCGCCGATGACGCCTTCAGCATGGCGGGTGAACTGCAGGCGGGGGCTTATAACTACACCCTGCGTCAGGGCGCAGCGGATGAGAGCTGGTATCTGACGACCGCTGCAACCAGCGCCGGGGATCGCGGAGCGCAGAACTACCGTTCAGCTGTCTATCTCTACAACTCGCTTTTTGCGCAGGCGATGGATTATGACAGCGCGCTGCTCGGTTCGCTGGACAGCCGCCGCTACGCGGCTCGCGCGGCGACAGAAAGCGGCAGCAATATGTGGGCGCGTTTCCAGGCCGGGCAGTTGAGCCACGACCACGGCAGCGACGACCTGCGTAGCGGCAACACGCCGGACAGCAAGGGCGGCTATACCTTCCTGCAGATTGGTAGCGATCTCTGGCAGAATGCCGACAGCGCCATGGCGCTGAGCGTTGGCATCTACGGCGCAGCGGGTCTGTCTAAAGTGGACGTGCAACGTTCGAACGACTCCAAAGCGGGCACGGTGAAAGACGATGCCTACAGTGCGGGTCTCTACTTCAACGGCGTACATGAGCGCGGCTGGTGGTTCGACGTGGTTGCGCAGGGCACGCGTCACAACTTCGACACCGACCCGCGTGACGGCGACGGCATGAAGACGCACGGCTGGGGTTATGTCGGCTCCTTCGAAACCGGCCTGCCGTTCGAGGTTGGCGCGGGGCTGGTGCTTGAGCCGCAGGTGCAGTACCAGTATCGCAGCGTGGATCTGAACGATGGCGGCGATGACGTGGCGGATATCAAGTTCGGCGACGCGCACAGCCAGCAGGTGCGTGCGGGGCTGCGTATTGGCAACAACGCGACGCTGAAGGCGACGGGCAACCCGCCGCCGGTGAGCTGGTGGGTGCGCCCGTCCTTCATTCAGACTTTCGACTCGAAAGGTGATTTGCGCGTCGGTGCGCCGGGGGTGGCGAACAGTGAAACCACCTTCAGTCCGGATCAGGACGGCACCGCCGCCGCGCTGGATGTGGGGCTTGACGGGCAGATCCGTGATAACGTGACCTTAGGGGTGCGCGCGGGCTATACCCAGACGCTGGACGATGCCGGCACCGGCGGTTACGGCGGTCAGGTGACGCTGAAAATCAGCTTCTGATGAGGAAGTGATGTAAAACGTGGTGAAAACCGCGCCTTTTCAGGCGCGGTTTTTTTATTGTGGGAGCAGGAGAGGGGTTGCAGAGCCGCACGCAGGGCGGGTTAGCGAAGCGGCACAGCCTCTTCCTTCGCCGCCCGTGGGTTTCTGCCTCGCCCCTTTGGGGAGAGGGTTGGGGTGAGGGGGGGCAGGCGGCTCAGGTGTTGAGTTTTCTGTGCCGGGATATATGTCCGGACGGTGAAAGGTTACGTTCGCCGAAGTGTTGTTTTCATATGTCACCTTTCCTCACGCGAACGTGCCAGGGGGCTCAAAGCCAGCCCCCTGGCAACCCCGGCTCCCGGCTCGCAAAATCGCCCCCTTCGGGGCAGACCTTCCGGTCTGTCATCTGGCTTCGGGTCGGCAGGAAGGCCCCTCCGTGTGCCGACCCGCCTCAGGCCGTTCCCGACGGCCAGCCCCGACCATCTGCCTGCCCGGAAGGCGATTTTGAGGCCGGAGCAACACCATCGCTGACAGGCTGATGAAAAAAGTCATAGTGTTGTCGCTATAAGGCAGAATGCGTTTTGGTGGTTCATTGGTGAACAAATGCAGTGCCACTCACGGGGTTTTCTCCCTCGGGGGAGAGGGCCGGGTTGAGGCGAGGGCCGTGTGTGGGGAAATGACGGCGCAGCCGTATCCTGTGACAGGGCAAGTGGTACTTTACTGACCCGCCTTGCAAAATGCCCTGTATAGCCGTTAAAGCGAAGCATCTCCTGTAACCAAAATAAAAATCCCGCAGCGGAGGGTTTGAATCCGGCCTCAAAATCGCCTCAACTTTTTCACGGTGGCCGGGGCGCACCGGCTGGACCCGGTGCGAGGGCATGTCGGCACAGGGACGTGCCGTCATGCCCGACCCGAAGCCAGCGGGGAAAAGATGAGGTTTCCCGCTTCAGCGGGCGATTTTGCGTGCCGGGAGCCGGGATTGTTAAGGGGGCGGCGGCGAGCCCCCTTAACACGTTCGCGTGAAGGAAGAGTACATATGAAAACAACGCTCCGGCGAACGTAACTTTTCATCGCCCGCACATAAGCACGTCATAAAACGCCACCCCATCCCGGGAAACCCAGCGTCTGTGCCGCCTGCGCCCCTCATCCCGCCCCTCTCCCCGAAGGGGGCGATTTTGCGAGCTGGGAGCCGGGGTCGCCAGGGGGCTGGCGGCGAGCCCCCTTAACACGTTCGCGTAAAGGAAGGGTACATATGAAAACAACGCTCTGGCGAACGGAACCCTTCACCACCCACGCATATTCATCTCAGAAAATGCCAACCCACCCGGTGAAGCGCAGCGTCTGCGCCACCTGCCCTCCCCAACAAACGAACCCCTTGACTCCTCTCAAAACCGATTAAAATTAATACTTATTACAGACGCGGGAGCACCCGTAACAAAGCAGGCGCCGGAGCGCCAGGAGAGGGCTATGCAACAACCTTTAATCGGCGTGACCGCCTGCCGCTGGGAGCATAACGGTCAATATTTCCATGTGGCGGGCGATAAATATCTGCGCGCGGTGGTGTTTGGCGCCAGCGCCCTGCCGGTTATCGTGCCCGCTTTTGGCGACCTTATCGCGCCGGAAAGCTGGTTCGCGCGGCTCGACGGCCTGCTGTTTACCGGCTCGCCAAGCAACGTAAACCCCGATCTTTACGGCCATACGCTGCACGTGCTGAACACTCATAGCGACATGGCGCGCGACGCCACGACCCTGCCGCTGCTGCGTGCCGCCATTGAAGCGGGCGTGCCGCTGCTCGCTATCTGCCGCGGCTTTCAGGAGCTTAACGTGGCGCTGGGAGGCACGCTGCATCAGGCGGTGCATACGGCGGGGCCATGGGCGGATCACCGGGAAGATCCCAACGACGACCTGGCCGAACAATATGGGCCAGCACATATCATTCATACCGAGCCGGGCGGCGTGCTGGAAGAACTTGGCCTGCCGCCAAAGTTTGAGGTGAACTCGCTGCATACGCAGGGGATTGAAACGCTGGCGCCAGGTTTGCGGGTAGAAGCGCGAGCGCCAGACGGATTAATTGAAGCGGTATCGGTGGAAAGCGCTCGCGCGTTCGCTGTCGGCGTGCAGTTTCATCCGGAGTGGCAGGTGCAGCATAACCCGCACTACCTGACCCTGTTCCGCGCCTTTTCTAAAGCCTGCATAGCCCGCGCCACGCAGCGAGCGCGAGGAGACGTTTAATCACCCCTGCCGGGCGGCGCTGCCTGCGCGTCTCACCCTACCCTTCTATTCAGAGGGGCGAGGAATACTGTCAGGCCATGGCTTCAGACGTATCCCCCGGTTGAAGCCATGGCGGTTGGCCCTACGCTGACCTGGGAGACCCAGCGCCTGCGCCGTCCTCCTGCTCCTCCACCCGTTCGCCCTTAAACATTGGCGGCGGCTGGCGGAAACGGCGGGTCAGCCACGTCAGGTAGCCCACACCGAGCGCCGCCCAGATAAGCCCCATCACCAGCGAGCTTTTCTCCAGGTTCAGCCACAGCACCGCGACCGTCAGCGCCCCTACCAGCGGCAGGATCAGGTAGTGAAACTTGTCGCGCCAGGTTTTGTTGCGCCCTTCGCGCAGGAAGAAGTGGTTCACGACCGAAAGGTTTACGAAGGTAAAAGCCACCAGCGCGCCGAAGTTAATCAGCGCCGTGGCGGTGACGAGATCGAAAGAGAGCGCCGTCAGCGCCACAATGCCCACCAGGATGACGTTTAGCGCCGGGGTGCGCCATTTCGGGTGCACGTAACCGAACACTTTTTCCGGGAAGACATTATCGCGCCCCATCACATACAGCAGGCGGGAGACGCTGGCGTGCGAAGCCAGCCCCGACGCGAGCGTATTAACGAACGTACAGCAGAGGAAAATAGACTGGAACAGCTTACCGCCAACATAGAGCGCAATCTCCGGCAGCGCGGCGTCCGGCTCTTTAAAGCGGCTCATGGTCGGGAAGAAAAGCTGAATAAAAAACGACGCGGCAATGAAGATAACCCCGCCATAGAGTGCGGTGAGGAAAATCGCCCGCGGGATCGTTTTGCCGGCGTTAGGCGTCTCTTCCGAAAGCGTGGTGACGGCGTCAAAACCCAGGAACGAAAAGCAGACAATCGTCGCCCCGGTGATGATGGGGATAAGCTGCGCATTTTCGCTGACGAACGGTGAAAGCGACCAGACCGTGCCCACGCCTTCGCCTTTATGCAGCCCGTGCACGACGAGGAAGATAAACACCGCGATAATCGCCACCTGCACACCCACAAACAGCGTGTTGAAGTTCGCCACCAGATTGACGCTTTTGAGATTCGCAAGGGTCATGATGCCGACATAAAGCACCACCCAGATCCATTGCGGCACTTCCGGGAACATGGCGGAGAGATAGAGCTTCGCCAGCAGGACGTTGATCATCGGCAGGAAAAGGTAATCCAGCAGCGAAGACCACCCCACCAGAAAGCCCACGTGCGGGTTGATAGCCTGTTGGGCGTAGGTATAGGCGGAACCGGCGGTGGGAAAACGCTTTACCAGCTTGCCGTAACTGACCGCGGTAAAGAGCACGCCCGCCAGCGCCACCAGATACGAGGCGGGAACATGGCCGTCGCTAAGTCCCGACACGATGCCGAACGTATCGAATACCGTCATCGGCGTCAGGTAGGCGAGCCCCATCATGACGACCTGCCAGAGCTTAAGCGATTTGCGCAGCTGCGGTTTTGCCGCCGCCGTCGCGACATTGAGATCGTAGTTAATCGCCATGCCGGTTCCCCTCTTTTCCCTCTGCGGCAGAGGTGATGGGGAACCCGTCAGGCAAACGGGGAGAGAAATGACTCAGGGAGAGCTTGCCGCTGAAGGCGGCGCAGCGGTTCGCCGGCCCGTATTTACTGCGGCTCAGGCGAAGGCCTGTGCGCGGCGGATAGACATAAACATGCACCATCTCTTTTTCCTCGTAACGTATCCTGAACGTCGTAGTCAACCGTGGCCGCGCTTAGCTCCTTCGCGCGACACCGGAAAAAGCCGGCCTGTTCCGCCCGGCAACGCTCGCCGCTATCTTCCACAGAAGCGGCCTGTTATTTCTGTTTGTCGGACTGCGGCCTCGACAGGGTATTACGGGTAAAAGCTTCCCGGCCTGCGCAACAAAGGCAGGGAAGCGAGGTTGATTGTCAGCGGAAAATCAGGCGTTTTTCAGCATCCACTCAATTTCTGTTTCTGTGATTAAACGCTCAAACTGGATCAGCTCATCGTTCTTGCAGGCGTGGAACACGTCGCAGAAGCGGCCGCCGAGAAGTTCTCGCATGGCCGGATGAGCCTGGAATTCGTAAAGCGCATCGCTTTGACGAATCGGGAATGGCGCACCCTCTTGCTCAAGACCGTTACCCTCGACGGCCTCCGGCAAAGGGAGGTCATTATCCAGACCCTGCAGGGCGCCCGCAAGTACCGCGGCCATAACGAGATAAGGGTTAGCGTCCGCCCCGGCTACGCGGTATTCAACGCGGTGGCTTTCGCGCTCCCCACAGGGGATGCGCAGTGCGACGGTGCGGTTGTTGTGGCCCCAGGAGGCCTGGGTCGGCACATACATGCCTGGCTGAAAACGGCGGTAGGAGTTTACGTTGGGGGCGAGCAGCGCCATCGAGGCAGGCATCAGGTCAATCATCCCTGCCAGCATCTTCTTTAATACCCCGGAGTCTTCGCCTTCGGCGTCCGCCAGCACGTTGACGCCTTTATCATTCACCACGCTAATATGAATGTGCATGCCGCTGCCGGCGTGCTCTTCGTAGGGCTTGGCCATAAAGGTGGCCTGCATGCCGTGCTTTTCCGCCACCTGTCGCACCAGGCGCTTGAGCGCCAGCGCGTGATCGCAGGCCTGCAGCACGTTACTGGTGTGATGAAGGTTGATTTCAAACTGGCCCGGCGAGGCTTCCGCCACCGCGCCGTCGGCGGGAATTTGCTGCAGGCGCGCCAGTTCGTCGATATCGCTCAGCACATCGGCGAAGCGATCAAGGTTGTCGACGGAGTACACCTGGCTTTGGGTATTACGGTCCTGCGTACCGGGCGCGCAGGGCGGCTGAAGATAGCCTTCAGCGTCGCGCTGACGGTCAATTAAATAGAACTCCAGCTCTACCGCTACCACGGGGAACAGCCCGCGCTGGCGCAACTGCTGCCAGAGTCGGTTAAGCACGTTCCGTGGCTCAACGTCAAAGGGAGTACCATCTTCATCCTGCATCGTCAGCAACAGCTGACCTATATATTCAGGATCGGTGGTCGACGGCACCAGCGTGCCGGTTACCGGCACGCAGCGGCGATCCGGTTCGCCAAGCTCCTGCCCTAACCCAGCCTCTTCCACCACGTTGCCTAAAATGTCCATCGCGAAAACCGAGGCCGGGAAGTAGCATCCTTTTTCTACTTTACGCAGGCCTGCTACGGGAATGCGTTTGCCGCGAAAACAGCCGTTTAAATCTGTGAGCATGACGTCGATATGTTCGGTCAGAGGATAGCGCTCCAGATAGGCTTTTACTTCGCGAGCAAACGCACTGCTTCGCCTCTCTTCATTGTGCTGCATGAAATTCTCAACTTCTACGATATTGGTTTCCATGATTCACCGCCGTTGTTGCCAGGAGTCCCGGTCTGTTGACTGCGACCGTTCGATATAATTTCCACTTTTAAAATTTAGATGCAACCGAATTGTTTTTCAAATGTTAAATTGAGTTTGAATTTTGGTTACGGTGTTGCTAGATTGAGAAAATATTGAACAACAGGCGAAGCATGACCGTTATTTGTAAATAATTTAGTCCATCAGGCGAGGGTAAAATGGGCAATATATTTGACAGACCTCTCATTGTAGTGGTGATGTGCAGGAACAGGATAAAAGGACATTTAAGTCAAACCCTGCAAGAAAAGTACCTGAACGCCGTGCTCCACGCAGGCGGCCTTCCCATCCCTTTACCGCACGCGCTGGCGGAACCGGAACTCCTGACTACCCTTCTACCGCAGCTGGACGGCATTATGCTGCCCGGCAGCCCCAGCAACGTTCAGCCGCACCTTTATGGTGAAAACGGCGATGAGCCTGACGCCGACCCTGGGCGAGATACATTGAGCATGGCGCTGATTGAAAGCGCGCTCGAAAGGCGCATCCCCCTTTTCGCCATCTGCCGGGGCCTGCAGGAATTGGTTGTCGCCACTGGCGGAACGCTATATCGTCGGCTGTTTGAGCAGCCGGAGCTTCTGGAACACAGAGAAGATCCGGAACTGCCTTTGGCGCAACAATATGCGCCCTCTCATGAAGTTCAGGTACAGCCTGGCGGCTTAATCTCCCGCCTTGTACCGGGTTGCAACAGGTTCTGGGTAAACTCATTACACGGCCAGGGCGTGAAAACGCTGGGTCCGCGCCTGCGCGTGGAAGCAAGGTCAACCGACGGGCTGGTGGAAGCCGTGAGCGTCGAAGACCACCCTTTCGTGCTCGCAGTCCAGTGGCATCCCGAATGGAAGAGTAATGAATATGCCCTCTCCCGCCTGTTGTTCGAGGGTTTTATCACCGCCTGTCGGGGATACCGGGCAGAATTACGACCGCCCGCCTGACACTGACTTAAGGAAGCGAAAATATGAGCGATATCACCCTGGCGCCGGGGAAGCGTTTAGCGCAGATCCGCCAGCAACTGGGTTTGTCGCAGCGCCGCGTCGCTGAACTATCGGGATTAACGCACAGCGCTATCAGCACCATTGAGCAGGATAAAGTCAGTCCGGCCATCAGTACGCTGCAAAAGCTGTTGAAGGTCTACGGGCTGTCGCTGTCGGAGTTTTTTGCTGAACCAGAGAAACCGGACGAACCGCAGGTTGTTATCAATCAGGAAGATTTGATTGAGATTGGCAGCCAGGGCGTCTCGATGAAGCTGATTCATAACGGTAACCCTCATCGCACGCTTGCGATGATTATTGAGACTTACCAGCCCGGTACCACGACCGGGGAGAGGATTAAACACCAGGGGGAAGAGATAGGCACCCTGCTGGAAGGCGAGGTGGTGCTGGCGATTAACGGCCAAACGTACCGCCTGGTGGCAGGACAAAGCTATGCCATTAACACCGGCATACCGCACAGCTTCAGCAATACCTCGGCCGGGATCTGCCGCATCATCAGCGCGCACACGCCCACCACCTTCTGATAGCCGGAAAGCGCGTTTCCGGATAACGAAGCAGGCCGGAAGCGCCTCCTCGCAGGCGACATAACGTAAAAAAGCAGGCCCGGGATTTTTTAAAAAAATCTCCCGCGGCCCCGCTTTGACCAAATTCCGTGACGTACCGGCGGAACGATTCGATAACACGTTGAATTTCAAAGGAGAGCTTATGGAGTTTCATCATTTGCCTTACTGGCGCCAGCAGGCGGAACGGCTCACGGTTCAGGGGCGCCTGTTTATTAACGGCGAGTACAGCGACGCCCTGGGCGGCGAAACCTTCGCCACAGTCAACCCGGCGACAGGCGAAAACATCGCCAGGGTCGCGCGCGGCAAAGCGGAAGACATTAACGCCGCGGTGAGCAGCGCGCGGGCCGCCTTTGAGCGCGGCGACTGGTCGCAGGCCTCGCCCGCCGTTCGCAAGCACGTCCTGAACGCGTTCGCGACACTTATGGAACAGCATCACGAGGAGCTGGCGCTGCTGGAGACGCTTGATACCGGCAAGCCGATTCGCCATAGCCTGCGTGATGATATTCCCGGCGCCGTGCGCGCTATTCGCTGGTATGCCGAAGCGATTGATAAAGTCTATGGCGAAGTCGCGCCGACGGGCGGCAGCGAGCTGGCGCTGATTGTCCGCGAGCCGGTGGGCGTGGTCGCCGCCGTGGTGCCATGGAACTTCCCGCTGCTGCTCGCCTGCTGGAAACTCGGCCCGGCGCTCGCCGCCGGCAACAGCGTTATCCTTAAGCCTTCCGAGAAATCCCCCCTCACCGCCCTGCGCATCGCGGCGCTCGCTAAAGAGGCGGGGCTGCCGGACGGCGTGCTGAACGTGGTGCCGGGCTTCGGCCACGAGGCGGGCAGCGCGCTGGCTCAACACCCGGATGTGGACGCCATCGCGTTTACCGGCTCCACGCGCACCGCGAAGCAGCTTTTAAAAGACGCGGGCGACTCCAACATGAAGCGCGTCTGGCTCGAAGCGGGCGGCAAGAGCGCTAACATCATCTTCGCCGATTGCCCGGACCTGAAAAAAGCGGCAGCGGGCGCGGCGGCGGGCATCTTCTATAACCAGGGCCAGGTCTGTATCGCCGGTACGCGGCTGTTGGTGGAGGCGAGCATTCGCGAAGCGTTTCTGCAACTGCTCGCCGAACAGGCGCAGGCTTTCCGCCCCGGCGACCCGCTCGACCCGGACTGCGTTATGGGCGCCCTGATTGACGACGCTCACGCGCAAAGCGTGCGCGACTACATCCAGCTTGGCCTTGAGCAAGGCGCTCAACTCTGGCTTGACGGGCGCAACACAGGGCGCGCCGCCTACGTCGGCCCGACCATCTTTACCGGCGTGGAAAATACGATGCGCATCGCCCGGGAGGAGATTTTCGGCCCGGTGCTGGCCGTCACCACCTTTAGCGGTGAAGAAGAGGCGTTGCGGCTGGCCAACGACAGCGACTACGGCCTCGGCGCCGCGGTCTGGACGCGGGATCTCTCCCGTGCGCACCGGCTATCCCGCAGGCTGAAAGCCGGCTCTGTTTTCATCAACAACTATAACGACGGCGATATGACCGTACCGTTCGGCGGCTACAAGCAGAGCGGCAACGGCCGTGATAAGTCGCTGCACGCGCTGGATAAATTTACCGAACTGAAAACCATCTGGATTGCCCTGGAGCCTTAATCATGGAACACGTAAAGAGCTATTACGCCGCGAGCGCCAATGCCCATGCCCCGTATCCGACCCTGACGGAATCGCTGGAGTGCGATGTTTGTGTGGTGGGCGGCGGTTATACCGGTCTCTCCTCCGCCCTGCATTTAGTCGAGCAGGGTTATAACGTTGTGCTGCTTGAAGCGGCGCGCATCGGCTTTGGCGCCAGCGGCCGCAACGGCGGGCAAATCGTTAATTCATACAGCCGCGATATCGACGTGATTGAAGCGCGCTACGGCGCGCAGACGGCGCGAATGCTCGGCAGCATGATGTTTGAAGGTGCGCAGATAATCCGCGACCGCATCGCCCGTTACGATATTCAGTGCGACTACCGCCAGGGCGGGCTGTTCGTGGCGCTCAATCGTAAACAGTATCTGGGGTTGATTGAGCAGAAAGCGAACTGGGAGCGTTATGGCAACAACCAGCTTGAGCTGCTGGATGCGGACAAGGTGCGCGACGAAATCGCCAGCAACCGCTACAGCGGCGCGCTGCTCGACCACAGCGGCGGCCATATTCACCCGCTGAACCTGGCGCTGGGCGAAGCGGAGGCGATTCGCCTGCAGGGCGGACGCATTTTTGAGCAGTCGGCAGTGGTGAAAATCGAGCATGGTCAGCCCGCCGTCGTCAAAACCGATAAAGGCCAGGTGAAGGCGCGCTATGTCATTGTGGCGGGCAACGCCTACCTTGGCAGCAAACTGGAGCCTGCGCTGGCGCGGCGCAGCATGCCGTGCGGCACCCAGGTGGTAACCACCGAGCCGCTGGACGCCGACGTCGCCGCCTCGCTGCTGCCGAACAACTACTGCGTGGAAGACTGTAACTATTTGCTCGACTACTACCGCCTGACGGCGGATAACCGGCTGCTTTACGGCGGCGGCGTGGTTTACGGCGCACGCGACCCGCATGATATCGACAGGCTGATTATGCCCAAGCTGCTGAAGACCTTCCCGCAGTTAAAAGGGGTAAAAATCGACTATCGCTGGACGGGCAATTTCTTGCTGACGCTCTCCCGGATGCCGCAGTTCGGCAGGCTTGAGAACAATATCTATTACATGCAGGGCGACAGCGGCCACGGCGTGACCTGCACCCATCTTGCCGGCAAGCTTATCGCCGAAGCGCTGCGCGGCGATGCGGAACGCTTCGACGCTTTCGCCACCCTGCCGCACTACCCCTTCCCCGGCGGGCGCTCGTTCCAGATCCCGTTCACCGCCATGGGCGCGGCCTACTACAGTTTGCGGGACCGGCTGGGGGTATGACGCTCGCGCAGGCGGCGCAGGCGCTGGGTTTCCCGGGATGGGGTGGCGTTTTATGACGTGCATATGTGCGGGCGATGAAGGGTTACGTTCGCCGGAATGTTGTTTTCATATGCACCCTTGCTTCACGCGAACGTGTTAAGGGGGCTCGCCGCCGCCCCCTTAACAATCCCGGCTCCCGGCGCGCAAAATCGACCCCTTCGGGGAGAGGGGCGCAGGCGCTGGGTTTCCCGGGACCGGGTGGCGTTTTATGACGTGCTTATGTGCGGGCGATGAAGGGTTCCGTTCGCCAGAGCGTTGTTTTCATATGTCATCTCTTTTCACGCGAACGTGTTAAGGGGGCTCGCCGCCGCCCCCTTAACAATCCCGGCTCCCGGCACGCAAAATCGACCCCTTCGGGGAGAGGGGCGCAGGCGCTGGGTTTCCCGGAACCGGGTGGCATTTTATGACGTGCATATGTGCGGGCGATGAAGGGTTACGTTCGCCAGAGCGTTGTTTTCATATGTCATCTCTTTTCACGCGAACGTGTTAAGGGGGCTCGCCGCCGCCCCCTTAACAATCCCGGCTCCCGGCACGCAAAATCGCCCGCTGAAGCGGGAAACCTCATCTTTTCCCCGCTGGCTTCGGGTCGGGCATGACAGTGCGTCCCTGCACTGACATGCCCTCGCACCGGGTCCAGCCGGTGCGCCCCGGCCACCGTGAAAAAGCTGAGGCGATTTTGAGGCCGGATTCAAACCCTCCGCTTCGGCATTTTTATTTTTGTTACAGGAGATGTTTCGCTTTAACGGCTATACAGGGCATTTTGCAAGGCGGGTCAGTAAAGTACCACTTGCCCTGTCACAGGATACGGCTGCGCCGTCATTTCCCCACACACGGCCCTCGCCTCAACCCGGCCCTCTCCCCCGAGGGAGAAAACCCCGTGAGTGGCACTGCATTTGTTCACCAATGAACCACCAAAACGCATTCTGCCTTATAGCGACAACACTATGACTTTTTTCATCAGCCTGTCAGCGATGGTGTTGCTCCGGCCTCAAAATCGCCTTCCGGGCAGGCAGATGGTCGGGGCTGGCCGTCGGGAACGGCCAGAGGCGGGTCGGCACACGGATGTGCCGTCCTGCCGACCCGAAGCCAGATGACAGACCGGAAGGTCTGCCCCGAAGGGGTCGATTTTGCGCGCCGGGAGCCGGGGTTGCCAGGGGGCTGGCTTTGAGCCCCCTGGCACGTTCGCGGGAAAAGAGATGACATATGAAAACAACGCTCTGGCGAACGGAACCCTTCACTGCCCATGCATGTATCCCCAGAGAAGGTACATATAAAAACAAATCTCCGGCGAACGGAACCCTTCACTGTCCATGCATGTATCCCAAGAGAGGATACATATGAAAACAACACTCCGGCGAACGTAACCCCTTCATTGCCCGCGCATATGCACGGCATAAAACGCCAACCCGTCCCGGGAAACGCAGCGTCTGCGCCGCCAGGTCCCCGCCGCGTCGGGCAGCGCTACAGCGCATCCTTCTCTATCCCCAGCCGCTTCATGCGCGAAAGCAGCGTGGTGCGCTTCACCCCCAGACGCTGCGCCGCGCCTTTAGGCCCGGCGATGACGCCGTTGGTCTCCTTCAGCACCCGCACAATGCGCTGATATTCATCTTCGCCCTCCCGCATCTCGTCGGTCGCGGGCGTCAGCGTCGCTTTCTTCGGCGCGGTGAAGGCCACTTCCGGCAGCGAAAGCTGCAAGACGTTGCCGCGCGTCAGCAGCACCGCGCGCTCAATCACATTCTCCAGCTCGCGCACGTTGCCCTGCCACTCCATCTGGCTTAAGGCGTGCAGCGTTTCGGCGGGAATGCTGTCGATGCTGCGCCCGAGGCGACGGGCGATTTTAAAGGTGAAGGCTTTTACCAGCAGCGGGATATCTTCCGGGCGCTCGCGCAGCGGCGGCAGGTTAATGGGAAAAACGTTCAGGCGGTAGTAGAGGTCGCTGCGAAACTCCCGGTCGGCCACCATCTGGCGCAGGTCGCGATTGGTGGCGGCGATAAGCCGTACGTCGGTCTGAATCACTTTGTTGCTGCCGAGCCGCTCGAACTCCTGTTCCTGCAACACGCGCAGCAGCTTTGGTTGCAGCTCCAGCGGCATATCGCCCACTTCGTCAAGAAACAGGCTGCTCTTGTCCGCCAGCTCAAAACGGCCGATACGCTGGGCGCTGGCGCCGGTAAATGCGCCGCGCTCATGGCCGAAAAGGTCGCTCTCCAGCAGGCCCGCGGGCATGGCGGCGCAGTTGAGTTTCACCATCCGCCGCCCGTTGCGCTCGCTGAGGTTGTGAATAGCGCGGGCGATAAGCTCTTTGCCGGTGCCGGTTTCGCCGAGGATAAGCACCGTGCTGTCGCTTTTCGCCACCATTTCCACCTGCTTCATCACCGCGGTCATCGCGTCAGAGCGGCCAATAATCTCGCCGAAATCCGCCGGTACGTTGTTTATCTGCTCGGTCAGCGCCAGGTTTTCATCCACCAGCCGCTCTTTTAGCCGGTGGATCTCCTGGTAGGCGAGCGCGTTATCGACCGCGATGGCGATGCGCTCGGCAATCTGGCGCAGCAGCTTCAGGTTGGCGGCGGTGAAAATATGCTCCTCACACTGGGCAAGCTTCAGCACGCCGAGCATTTTATCGCCAAACATCAGCGGCAGCAGGCAGAGCGTCTGGATCTGGTTGCCCCACATTTCAAACAGCATGCGTTCATAAGGGGCGAGTTCGTCGCGCTGGTGCAGGTTAACCAGCAACATTTCGCGGCTCTTCAGCACCCGTTCTGAAAGGGTGCCTTTTGCGGTAACTTCGCTCTGGTCGTGCAGCGGCGCGGCTTCGTCAACGTAGTGGGTGGACCAGATGGTGAGCTTGCCCTTGCGGGGCGAGGGCAGCACCACGCTGACCGAGTCGATGTTGAAGTAGTAATGAATCTCGCGCGAGATCTCGGTGACAAGCTCATCGAGATGCAGTTTTGACAGCACGGCGTTGGTAATCGCCACCAGAATGCGAAAGTCGTCGCGCTCCCGGCACAGCAGCTGGTAATTCTGATTATCGCCCACGCGCGTCTGGATCTGCTCTGCCGCCACGCTGACGATTTGCGTCAGGGTTTGCAGCCGGGAGTACTCGTTTTCGCTCCACGGCGTGTTGGCGTTGCGAATAAACTCGCAGCCGCCAAAAATGTGCCCCTCGGCGGCGAGCGGCGCCAGGCAGTAGTGGCCGAAGGGCGGATAGAGGGCCAGCGCCGCGAGCGGCGGCCAGGTCTCGGCGAACTCTTGATAGTCGCAATGCAGCACTTCCGGGCGGGAGAGCACCCGGCGAACCGGACCGTGGGAAAGCACGGTTTCATCTTCGTACTGCACCGCTTTGCCGAGGTTATCGACGCTGTAAAAACAGACCCGCTGATGCTTAGGGTGGTAAAGCAGGATATTAACCCGATCCGCCATGCCAGAACTTTTCACCAGCGTTTTCAGCGCTTCCGCCAGCGCGCAGAGATCCGGCTGTTGCAATAACGTGCGGGTGATATCGAACAGCCCCTGCTGGCCGAGATCGCTCATGGGAGTGTATGACATTAGACTCATCCGGAAAGGTTTCGCAAAAGGCGAAACAAGCAAAGCACTATAATAACTAAAGGCTAATTAATGGTTTTTTGCGCAGGAACAGGCTTTAGCAGATCCGCGGCAACGGTTCGCTATGCGGCAGATCAAGCGTGCGCTTCACGCCGTAGAGCCCGCAAAGCCGCACGCCCGCGCTGGCGGTGACTTCGCCGACTATCGCGGCGTCACGCCCCAGCGGATGCGCTTTCATCGCCTCCAGCGCCTGTTGCGCCGCTTCCCGCGCCACGCCAATCACCAGCTTTCCTTCATTGGCGAAGTTAAGGGCGTCCAGTCCCAGCAGTTCGCACACGCCGCGTACCGACGGCTTGAGCGGCAACGCCTTCTCCTGAAGCGCCATGCCGCAGCCGCTGCTGGCGGCGAACTCATGCATCACCGCGTTAACGCCGCCGCGGGTGGCATCGCGCAGCGCTTTCACTCCCCGGATCGGGCGCAGCGCCTCAATCAGCGGCGAGAGCAGGGCGCAGTCGCTCGAAAGCGCCCCTTCAAGCCCCAGCTCCTCACGCAGATTAAGGATAGTGGCGCCATGGTCGCCGAGCGTGCCGGAAACCAGCAGCAGGTCGCCCGGCGTCAGCGAAGCGGCGCTCCAGTGAATCGTCGTCGGAATCGCCCCCAGCCCGGCAGTATTGATAAAAAGCTTATCCGCCGCGCCCCGCGGCACCACCTTGGTATCGCCGGTCACAATCTCTATCCCCGCTTCGCGGGCGGTCGCCGCCATGCTGTTTACCACGCGCTCAAGCGTCGCCAGCGCAAGCCCCTCTTCAAGAATAAAGCCGCAGGAGAGCCAGCGCGGGAGCGCGCCGCTGACCGCCACGTCGTTAGCCGTGCCGCAGACGGCGAGCTTGCCGATGTCGCCGCCGGGAAAAAAGAGCGGGTCGATGACGTAGCTGTCGGTGGAAAACGCCAGGCGATCGCCGCGCGCGGTGAGCTCCGCAAGCGGCAGGCGCGCCTGATCTTCCTGTTCGTCAAGCCAGGGATTAGCGAACGCCCGCATAAAAAGTTGGCCGATTAACTGCTGCATCGCCTGGCCGCCGCTGCCGTGGGCGAGGGTAATGGTGTTCATGCTTCACACTCCTGAGAACGGTACTGATACCACGCCGCGCAAGCCCCCTCTGAGGAGACCATCAGCGCGCCGAAGGCGTTTTGCGGGTTGCAGCGCGCGCCGAACAGCGGGCACTGCGCGGGTTTGCAGCGTCCGGTCAGCACCTCGCCGCAGCGCGCCTGCGGGTCATCGCTGACCTGGTGCTTACGGGGCGCAAAGCGGGCCTCGGCGTCAAAGCGTTGGTACGCTTCGCGAAGCTTCACCCCCGAGCCGTTTATCACGCCGAGCCCGCGCCATTCGCTGTCGCCTTCCACACAAAAAACATCATCAATAGCGTGCTGCGCCGCCGGGTTGCCCGCGTCCGGCACCACGCGGCGGTACTGGTTTTCCACCCGGCTCCGCCCGGCGATTTTCTGCTCCACCAGCATCAGCACGCCCTGCAGCAAGTCCATCGGTTCAAAGCCCGCCACGACCAGCGGCCGCTGATATTGCGTGGCGATAAAATCGTAGCGGGCGGTGCCGATAACCATGCTGACATGCCCAGGTGCGAGAAACGCATCGATGCCGTTATCCGGTTGCGAAAGCAGGCTGGCAAGGGTTGGGATCAGCGTGATGTGCTGACAGAAGAAAAAGAAGTTTTCCACGCCGCGGGCTTTCGCCTGCCGAAGCGTCAGGGCGGTGGCGGGCATGGTGGTTTCAAAACCCAGGCCGAAGAACGCCACGTCGCGCTGCGGGTTTTCTTCGGCAATCTTCAGCGCGTCCAGGGGCGAATAGACGATGCGCACATCCGCGCCGCGCGCTTTCGCCTGCAACAGCGAGCCGTTTTTCCCCGGCACCCGCAGGGCGTCGCCGAAGGTGCAGAAGATAACGCCAGGGCGCTCGGCGATGTCAATGCAGCTGTCGATGCGCCCCATCGGCAGTACGCAGACCGGGCAGCCGGGGCCGTGAATAAACTCAACGTTCTCTGGCAGCAACTGGTCCAGCCCGAATTTGAAAATGGCGTGGGTGTGTCCGCCGCACACCTCCATAATGCGCAGCGGCCGTTCAGCGCTCCAGGGCAGCCGCGCCGCCCGCTCGCGCAGCCTGTCGATAAGCTGCATTACCCGCTGCGGCTCGCGGTATTCATCCACATAGCGCATCAGCATGCCTCCTCGCCGTAGAGCAGCGGGCCAACGTCCGGCTCCACGTCAAACATGTTTTGCAGCGCGTCGAGGGTATCCAGCGCCTCTTGTTCGTTAATCAGGCTCATGGCGAAGCCGACATGCACCAGCACCCACTGGCCAAGACGCGGCGCGCCATGTTCGTCATGGGTGCCGACAAGCGTAAGATCCACCTCGCGCTTCACGCCGCTGACCTCAACGCGGGCGAGGTTACCCTCGCCCAGTTCGCAAATCCGCCCGGGAATGCCTATGCACATCGCTGCGCCTCCAGCCAGGCGAGCCAGGCCTCCATGCCGTCGCCTTTGGTGGCGGAAACCAGCAGGATGTCGATATCCGGGTTGACCTCGCGCGCGCAGGCCAGACATTTTTCCACGTCGAAATCGAGGTAAGGCAGCAGGTCGATTTTATTCAGCAGCAGCAGCGAGGCGGCGGCGAACATGTGCGGATACTTAAGCGGCTTGTCTTCGCCCTCGGTCACGGAGAGCACCGCCACCTTATGCCGTTCGCCAAGATCAAACCCCGCCGGGCAGACCAGGTTGCCGACGTTTTCAATAAACAGAATGCCGCCATCAGCGAGGGGGAGCCGGGTCATGGCGTCGGCCACCATCTGCGCATCCAGATGGCAGCCTTTACCGGTATTCACCTGAAGCGCGGGGGTGCCGGTCGCGCGGATGCGCTCGGCGTCGTTCACCGTTTGCTGGTCGCCTTCAATGACGGCACAGGCCGTTTTACCGTGCAGCCGCTTCAGGGTTTCCGTCAGCAGGGTGGTTTTGCCGGAGCCGGGGCTGGAAACAAGGTTTAACCCCAGCTGTCGCCGTTCGTTCAGGCGCTGGCGGTTGCGCTGCGCCAGCCGGTTATTTTTCTCCAGCACATTAATTTCAATCTCCACCATCTTGCGCTGGCTTAGCCCCGGCGCGTGGGTGCCCGCTTCGCCGCGTCCGTAATGCAGATCGCCCTGCGGGGCGACGGCGGGGGTAAAGAGATTAACGTTGGTGATAGCGGCCTGAGTGCGGGCTGCCGGGGCGAAGGGGGCGGCGCGAAACGCCGAGTGGGGGTTGCGTTCATCCCCTTCGATATAAAGGTTGCCGTGTTCGCAACCGCAGGTGGTACACATAGCTACTCCTGTTCGATTTCCAGGCGTTTGATCTGCACGCCGTCGTCCGCGACGATGCGCAGGTTCACGCCGTTACACTGCGGACAGCGCCTGACGCGCTGGGTCAGCAGATGAACATGCTGCTTGCAGTCATGACACCAGCACTCCGCCGCCTGTTGCGCCAGATGCAGCGCGCAGCCTTGCGCGCAGGTATCGCGGCACACCAGCTCAAAGCAGAACGCCAGCGCGCTTTGCTCAACGCAGGAAAACGCGCCGATTTCCAGCCAGACGCCGGTCACCCGCCGCGCGCCGAGCCGCTGCGCCTGTTGTTCAATAATTTCTACCGTCCGCTGGCAGAGGGTGAGTTCATGCATAAAACCTCCGAAGCCATGGGCCGACGCCCTGGACGGGCAATGCAATAACGGTGCCAGAGGAAAAACGGTGTCGGCAGAAAGGGTGTCGAGGCTGTCGAAATGACACGTCATGACAGCGCGCAGGCGCTGTCATTCTAAATAAAGTCATTAAAATACAATGGGATAAAAAATGGCACGGTTCATGCTAAACGGGACTGCTACCCGTAAATGAGAGTTACGCCATGATCCTTTCCGAACTAAGCCAGAAAGCAGAATTTATCGCGGATCGTCACCGCAGCCTGCAGTCGCACTGGCATACCTACTGCAATACCCTGGTCCAGGCCATCACCCTGTCGAAACATAAGCTGCATCACGCCATGGGCTGCGAGCCGCAGACCGGGCTCAGCTTCTTTCTCTTCGACCACTTCGTTATTCGCGTGGAACAGGCCGAAGGCTTTAACTGCCACACCATTAACTATCTCGTGGAGAGCCGCGACGGGCGTGAGCAGGCCTGCATCGCCAGCGCCCGGCTGGACCAGAACGGGCTGCTTGATGGCGCGGTGGATATCCGCGACCGCGAGCGCGTGCTTGAGCATTACCTCAATAAAATCAGCGCCGTGTATGAGGGGCTGTATGAGGCGGTGCAGGGCGATGCGCCGCTGCGCATCAGCGCGCTGCTGGCGAACCCACGCAAGCCTGACGTGGCCTGACACGTTTACGTGTCGGCGACTGTCGACGTCGACACATTTCGTCAAAAATGTCTCACCTGAGGAATGACTGGTGAATCGTTTTATCCTTGCTGACTCTTCGCTCTGCATCGGCTGTCGCACCTGCGAAGCCGCCTGCGCAGAGACCCATCGCCTGCACGGTCTGCAGTCCCGACCGCGCCTGCAGGTGATGCGCAACGAAAAAGACTCCGCGCCGCAGCTTTGCCGCCACTGCGAAGATGCGCCTTGCGCCCAGGTCTGCCCGGTAAACGCCATTAACCGCGAGGCGGGGGCGGTCCAGCTCAATGAGAGCCTGTGCGTAAGCTGCAAGCTTTGCGGTATTGCCTGCCCGTTTGGCGCGATTGAATTCTCCGGCAGCCGTCCGTTGCATGTTCCCGCCAACGTCAACAGCCCGAAGGCGCCCCCGGCGCCCCCGGCGCCGGCCCACGTCGGCGCTTTTCTCGACTGGACGCCCGGCATACGCGCCGTGGCGGTGAAGTGCGATTTATGCGCCTTCGACGACGCGGGCCCGGCGTGCGTGCGCACCTGCCCGACCAACGCGTTAAGGCTTGTCGATAACCACGACATCGCCCGCGCCAGCCGCCGCAAACGCGAGCTGACGCTCTATTCCGACTTTGGCGATCTGTCGCAGTTGCCTGACATAAGCAGAGGAAACGCATGAGCATCGTGACTTTACTGAATGGGGCGCTGGCGATATTTCTCGGCGGCGCGCTGCTTTCGCTGCTGCTGCGCCCGCATAAGCCGCTGAGCGCGTTCGTCGCGGCGGCGAGCGGATTGCTCGGCAGCCTTGGCGCGCTGACGGCGGGGGCGCTGGTGCTGGGCGAGCTGCGCCCGGCGACCATCGCTGCGCTTGGCGCAGGGCATTTCACCGTACAGGTGGGGCCGCTCAACAGCGTCTGGCTGCTGGCTTTTGGCCTGCCGGGCTTTTTTGTCAGCCTCTTTCAGCTTGCGGGCGATCGCCCGGGCGCGCCGCGAACCGAAGGCTGGCTGCTGAACCTGCTGCTGGCCGCCGCCACGCTTGCAGTCACCGCAGATAACCTCGCTACCCTGGTGGTCATGGCGGAGATAATGAGCCTCGCCGCCGTTTTTCTGACCGGCGAGAGCGGCGCAGGCAAGCTCTGGTTCGCGCTCGGGCGCTGCGGCACGCTGCTGCTGATTTTCGCCTGCGGGCTGCTGTGGCGACAGTATGGCACGCTGAACTTTACGCAGTTGCATGAGCTCACCGCCGCTCAGCCGCTCGGCGACGGCGTTCGTCTGCTGGGGCTTGCGGGCTTTGGCTTGCTGGCGGGCCTTGTGCCGCTGCATGGCGGCGTCGTGCAGGCGCATGCCCAGGCGGGGAGTCCGGCCGCCGCGCTCTTTTCCGCCGTGGTGCTGAAGGTGGGGCTTTACGGCCTGCTGATGATGTCGCTCATCGACAGCGCGCTGCCGCTGTGGTGGGGCGTGCTGGTGATGCTGCTTGGCATGCTGACCGCCTTTATCGGTGGGCTTTACGCGCTGATGGAGCACAATATCCACCGCCTGCTGGCTTATCACACGCTTGAGAATATCGGCATTATCCTGCTGGGCCTTGGCGCGGGCCTCACCGGCCTGGCGCTTCGCGAGCCGGTGCTGATTGCACTCGGCATGACCGGCGGTCTTTACCATCTTTTTAATCACAGCCTGTTCAAAACCACGCTCTTTCTGGGCGCGGGCGCGGTGTGGTTTCGCACCGGGCATCGCGATATCGAAAAGCTCGGCGGCATCGGCAAAAAGATGCCGGTTATCTCGCTCGCCATGCTGGTGGGGCTGATGGCGATGGCGGCGTTGCCGCCGCTGAACGGCTTCGCCGGGGAGTGGGTTATCTATCAATCTTTCTTCCGCCTGGGTCAGCTTGCGCCGTTTGCCGCGCGCTTGTGCGGGCCGCTGCTGGCGGTGGGTCTCGCCATTACCGGCGCGCTGGCGGTGATGTGCATGGCGAAGGTGTACGGCGTCACCTTCCTTGGCGCGCCGAGAACCGCAGAGGCGGAAAACGCGCAGCCTGCGCCCTGGCCAATGACGCTGAGCGCGGCCCTTTGCGCGCTCTGCTGCGTGGCGGGCGGCGTTGGCGCGCCCTGGCTGCTGCCGCTGCTGCATAACGCCGTACCGCTGCCGCTGGTCACCGCTCACACAGGCGTTGCTCAGCTGATGATAACGCTGCTGCTGCTCGGCTCGCTGCTGCTGCCGTTCCTGCTGCTGACGCTGCTGAAAGGCGACAGGTTGCCCGCCCGCACCCGCGGCGGCGCCTGGGTCTGCGGCTATGAGCATGAGTCGGCGATGGTGATTACCGCCCACGGCTTCGCCCAGCCGGTGAGAGCCGCCTTCGCGCCGGTCATCGCGCTTCGTCGTTCCATGAGTCTGGTGGCGCCGGGCTGGCGCAACGCCAGTCCTGTGCTGTGCCGCCGCCTGGCGGTTATCGAACTGGTGGTGCTGCTGGTTGTTGTCATTTCACGGGGAGTCTGAAATGCAGAACGTTATTTTCCCTCTGGCGCAGGCGCTCATTCTTTTTGCCTGCGCGCCGCTGCTGTCCGGCGTCACGCGCGTCTGCCGCGCCCGGCTGCATAACCGCCGCGGCCCGGGCGTGATGCAGGAGTACCGGGATCTCTTCAAGCTGCTGGGCCGCCAGAGCGTGGCCCCGGCGGCCTCAGGATGGGTGTTCCGCCTGATGCCGCTGGTGATGATAGCGGTGATGTTCACCATCGCCACCGCCTTGCCGGTGGTAACGCTCTCCTCGCCGCTGCCCGGCGTTGGCGATCTCATCACGCTTATCTATCTCTTCGCCATCGCCCGCTTCTTTTTTGCCATCGCCGGGCTGGATACCGGCAGCCCCTTTACGGCGATAGGGGCGAGCCGCGAGGCGATGCTCGGCGTGCTGGTCGAGCCGATGTTGCTGCTCGGCCTGTGGACCGCGGCGCAGGTGGCGGGCTCGACGCATATCAGCCATATCGCCGCGATGGTTTACCACTGGCCCGTCGCCCACAGCCTGCCGCTGCTACTGGCGCTCGCCGCCTGCGCCTTCGCCACGTTTATTGAGATGGGCAAGCTGCCGTTCGACTTAGCCGAGGCGGAGCAGGAGCTGCAGGAAGGGCCGCTGTCCGAGTACAGCGGCGCGGGCTTCGCGCTGCTTAAGTGGGGCGTGAGCCTCAAGCAACTGGTGGTGTTGCAGATGTTTGTCGGCGTGTTTCTGCCCTGGGGGCAGATGCCGCATTTCAGCATGGGCGGCCTTCTGCTGGCTGTCGTCGCGGCGGTAGCGAAGCTGCTGTCTGGCGTGCTCATCATCGCGCTGTTTGAAAACAGCATGGCGCGCCTGCGCTTTGGCGCCGCCTCCCGCGTCACCTGGGCCGGATTTGGCCTGGCTTTTTTAGCTTTCGTCTCCTTGCTGGCGGCGTGATAAGAGAACAGAACGATGTCTGAAGAAAAAGTGGGTCAACACTATCTGCGCGCGCTGCACGAGGCGTTTCCTGGCGTGGTGCTGGATGAGGCCTGGCAAACCCGCGACCAGCTCACCGTGACGGTGAAGCTCAATTATCTGCCTGAGGTGGTGGAGTTTCTCTACTACCAGCAGGGCGGCTGGCTGTCGGTGCTGTTTGGCAACGACGAGCGCAAGCTTTGCGGCAGTTTTGCCGTCTATTACGTGCTCTCCATGGAGCAGGGGACAAAATGCTGGATAACGGTGCGGGTAGAGGTGGATGCGAATAAACCGGAGTTCCCGTCCGTTACGCCGCGCGTGCCTGCCGCCGTCTGGGGCGAGCGCGAAGTGCGCGACATGTACGGCCTGGTGCCGACAGGACTGCCGGACGAACGTCGCCTGGTGCTGCCGGACGACTGGCCGGACTCGCTCTATCCGCTGCGTAAAGACAGTATGGATTACCGCCAGCGCCCGGCGCCGACCAGCGATAAAGAGACCTACGAGTTCATTAACGAGCTGGGTGACGCCAAAAACAACGTGGTGCCGATTGGCCCGCTCCATGTCACCTCGGATGAACCGGGCCACTTCCGGCTGTTTGTCGACGGCGAAAATATTATCGACGCCGATTACCGGCTCTTTTATGTGCACCGCGGCATGGAAAAGCTCGCCGAAACGCGCATGGGTTACAACGAAGTGACCTTTCTTTCCGACCGCGTCTGCGGCATCTGCGGCTTTGCCCACAGCACCGCCTACACCACGTCGGTGGAGAACGCGATGGGCATTCAGGTGCCGGAGCGGGCGCAGACGATCCGCGCCATTCTGCTGGAGGTGGAGCGGCTGCACAGCCATCTGCTGAACCTCGGCCTCGCCTGCCACTTCGTCGGCTTTGATTCCGGGTTTATGCAGTTTTTCCGCGTGCGCGAAACCTCCATGAAGATGGCGGAGATCCTGACCGGCGCGCGCAAAACTTACGGCCTGAACCTGATTGGCGGCATTCGCCGCGACCTGCTGAAAGAGGACATGATCCAGACGCGTCAGCTGGCGCAGCAGATGCGCCGCGAGGTTAAGGATCTGGTGGATGTATTGCTCAGCACGCCGAACATAGAGCAGCGTACCGTGGGCGTGGGGCGGCTCGACCCGCAGATCGCCCGCGACTTCAGCAACGTCGGCCCGATGGTGCGCGCCAGCGGCCATGCCCGCGACACCCGCGCCGATCACCCCTTTGCCGGCTACGGGCTGCTGCCGGTCGAGGTGCACAGCGAGCAGGGCTGCGATGTTATCTCGCGCCTTAAAGTGCGCATTAACGAGGTCTTCACCGCGCTTAACCTGATCGACTTCGGCCTTGATAACCTGCCCGGCGGCCCGCTGATGGTGGAAGGGTTTACCTATATCCCGAACCGCTTCGCGCTGGGCTTTTGCGAAGCGCCGCGCGGCGACGACATTCACTGGAGCATGACCGGCGACAACCAGAAGCTCTACCGCTGGCGCTGCCGGGCGGCGACCTATGCCAACTGGCCGACGCTGCGCTATATGCTGCGCGGCAACGCGGTTTCCGACGCGCCGCTGATTATTGGCAGCCTCGACCCGTGCTACTCCTGCACCGACCGCATGACGGTGGTGGACGTGCGCAAGAAGAAAAGCCAGGTGGTGCCTTACAAAGAACTGGAGCGCTATAGCATTGAGCGCAAAAACTCGCCGCTGAAATAGGGGAAGGCCCGCATGTTTACCTTTATCAAAAAAGCCTTAAAAACCGGCGTGGCGACCCGCGCATATCCGCTTGAGCCGATGCCGGTCGATAAAAACTTTCGCGGCAAGCCGCAGCATAACCCGCAGCAGTGCATCGGCTGCGCCGCGTGCGTGAACGCTTGCCCCTCCAACGCCCTGACGGTGGAGACCGACCTCGCGGCGGGGCAGCTCGCCTGGCAATTCAACCTTGGCCGCTGCATTTTCTGTGGCCGCTGCGAAGAGGTTTGCCCGACCGCGGCCATTCGCCTGACGCCGGAGTATGAGCTCGCCGTGTGGCGCAAGGAAGATTTTCTCCAGCAGGCGCGTTTTGCTCTCTGCCGCTGTCGCGTTTGCGCGCAGCCGTTTGCGGTGCAAAAGGAGATTGATTATGTGATTGCGCTGCTGGCGCATAACGGCGATGCCCGCGCCGAGCGCCACCGCGAAGGCGTTGAAACCTGTCCCGACTGCAAGCGCCAGCAGGGGCTTGCGCCGTCCGATCGCATCGATCTGACCCGCGAACTGAAGGAGGCCATCTGATGAATTTGCTCGGCCCTCGCGACGAGAACAACATTCCGACGCCGCTCACCGTTGATGAATCTATCGCGCGCATGAAAACGTCGCTGCTGAAAAATATCCGGCGCTCCGCTTACGTTTACCGGGTGGACTGCGGCGGGTGCAACGGCTGCGAGATTGAAATTTTCGCCACGCTTTCGCCGCTGTTCGACGCCGAACGCTTCGGCATTAAAGTGGTGCCTTCCCCGCGCCATGCCGACATTCTGCTCTTTACCGGCGCGGTGACGCGCGCCATGCGCTCGCCCGCGCTGCGCGCCTTTGAATCGGCACCCGACCCGAAAATCTGCATCTCCTACGGCGCCTGTGGCAACAGCGGCGGCATCTTCCACGATCTCTACTGCGTGTGGGGCGGCACGGACAAGATAGTGCCGGTGGACGTGTATATTCCCGGCTGCCCGCCGACCCCCGCCGCCACGCTGTATGGCTTCGCCATGGCGCTGGGGCTGCTGGAGCAGAAAATTCATGCGCGCCTGCCGGGCGAAGAGGATAACCAGCCTGCGCAGATCCTGCACCCGGAGATGGTGCAGCCATTGCGGGTGAGGGTGGACCGCGCCGCGCGGCGGCTCGCGGGTTACCGCTACGGCCGCCAGATTGCCGACGATTTTATGCGCCACCTCGCAAACGGGCATAACAGCGTGGCGCGTTGGCTGGAGCAGGAAAACGATCCGCGCCTGAGCGAGATAGTGCACCGCCTCAATGAGGTGGTGGATCGGGAGCGCATCGGATGACGGAAAAGGTGGTATTCAGCCGGCTCAGCCGCAAGTTTATCGACGAGAACGACGCCACGCCGCCGCAGGCGCAGCAGGTTATCTACTACAGCCTGGCGATTGGCCACCATTTAGGGGTGATCGACTGCCTGAAGGCGACGCTGGTCTGCCCGTTTGCGGATTATCAGACGTGGATCGGCACGCTTGAGCCGGGCGAGGCGCGGCGCAAGATGGAAGGCGTGCCGCGCTACGGCGAAATCGTTATCGACCAGAGCCATGTGACGCTGCTGGCGACAGCGTTTGATGAGGCGCTGCCTCGCCAGAGCGCGTCGCAGCAGGACTGGAGCCGTGAGCTGCTGAGCCTGTTGCAGGCGATTCAACAGGAACCGGCGGTCTACGTCATGGTAAGGAGGGATCGTGACTGACGTTTTGTTATGCGTGGGCAACAGCATGATGGGCGACGACGGCGCAGGGCCGCTGCTGGCGGAGAAATGCCGCGCCGCGCCGCGGGGAAACTGGCAGCTGATAGACGGCGGCAGCGCGCCGGAAAACGACATTGGCGCCATCCGCGCGCTGCGCCCGGACCGGCTGTTGATAGTTGACGCCACCGACATGGGGCTAAACCCCGGCGATATCCGGCTTATCGACCCGAACGACATTGCCGACATGTTCATGATGACGACCCACAACATGCCGCTCAACTATCTGGTGGAGCAGCTCCAGGACGCGGTGGGCGAGGTGCTTTTTCTTGGCATTCAGCCTGATATTGTCGGCTTTTATTACCCGATGACCGAGGCGGTGAAACGCAGCGTGGAGGACGTTTATCAGCGGCTGGCCGACTGGCAGGGGAGCGGGGGATTTGTTGCCCTCGGCGGGGAGGCGTAGCGCCAACCGCCGGGTTTGCTCTGTTGCCCCTTTGGGAAGAGGGTCGCAGGCGGCTCACGCGCTGAGCCTTACTCTCAGGATATATGCACGGGCAGTGAAAGGTTACGTTCGCCGGAGCATTGTTTTCATATGTACTCTTCCTTCACGCGAACGTGTTAAGGGGGCTCACCGCCGCCCCCTTAACAATCCCGGCTCCCGGCACGCAAAATCGCCCGCTGAAGCGGGAAACCTCATCTTTTCCCCGCTGGCCTCGGGTCGGGCATGACGGTGTTTACTCGGCCCATCCATGGGCCTCGCCCCTTCGGGGCCAACGCTTTGCGTTGTTCAAAAACGCTCCCGGCGTTTTTGTCCCTGCACCGACATGCCCTCGCACCGGGTCCGACCGGTGCGTCCCGGCCACCGTGAAAAAGCTGAGGCGATTTTGAGGCCGGATTTACCCTTCGCTTCGGCGTTTTATTTTAGTTGCAGGAAATGCTTCGCTTTGACGACATACGGGAAGTTGTGCAGGGCCAGTCAGCAAAGCGCCACTTGCCCTGCAATGTGATACGTCCATGCCGTCCTTTCTCCTCAACCCGGCCCTATCCCCAGAGGGGCGAGGGGAAAAAACCTCGAGTGGCGCTGCGCTTGCTCACCCTCCACACCATCAAAACGCATTCTGCCTTACAGCGACTCCTTCGTAATGCTTTTCATCAGCCTGTCAGCGATGACGTTTATCCGGCCTCAAAATCGCCTTCCGGGCTGACAGCTGGCCGGGGCACGCCGGAGGGAACCGGCGTGAGGTCATGTCGGTGCAGGGATGCACCGTCAGGACCGACCCGAAGCCAGATGACAGGCCGGAAGGTCTGCCCCGAAGGGGTCGATTTTGCGAGCCGGGAGCCGGGGTCGCCAGGGGGCTGGCGGCGAAGCCCCCTGGCACGTTCGCATGAGTGGCGATGACATATAAAGACAACGCTCTGGCGAACGGAACCCTTCACTGCCCATGCATATATCCTGAGGGAGTAAGGCTCAGCGCCTGCTCCCCTCACCCCAACTCTCTCCCCAAAGGGGCGAGGGAGAAAACCCACGAGCGGCGGCGAAGCCCCCTGGCACGTTCGCGTGAAAAGAGATGACATATGAAAACAACATTCCGGCGAACGGAACCCTTCACCTCCCGAACATATATCCCAAGAGAGTAAGGCGCAGCACCTGCGCTCCTCTCCCCAAAGGCCCGAAGGAGAACACCCGCTAAATCTCACGCCTCGCTGACTCACCCCTTTCACCACGTCCACACTTCCGTGTGATGGCGCGCGTCGCAGAAGTGTCCGAAACTGCCTTTTCTGACCAGGAATCGTCCGAATAAAACCAGACGCAGCGCGCTTCGTATACAGTTGAAGAAGTGGAGGGAGAAACTGATGAACAGACACGATATCTATTCGTTAACTAATTTTGATTTTCTGGCTAGCAGTTTTGCCCGTATGAACGGACAAGGACGACACATCGATATTCGCGCCGTCACCGGTAATATGAGCAAGGAGCAGTCCGCCTGGTTTGTTGAGCGTTACAACTTCTACCGTATGCAGGGGCAGATGAAGGCAACGAAAGCCGCCCAGGCAGAAGCGGAGTTGTGGGCGTAAATTTCAGCTAAAAAAGACAAAGCGGGTACTGAAACCCGCTTTTTTGTTGCCCGCTTGCCGTCATTTTCTTCGTCATTAATGTCGATGACACGTTGCGCCAAACCCGCCTCTTAATTAAATTACTTTAAAATCAGCGATATAAAATCTGGCACGGATTGTGAATACCCGTGAGGGTTAACCCACAGCCGGAGACTATGATGAACCGCTTCATCATTGCTGATTCAAGTAAATGCATCGGATGCCGCACCTGCGAGGTGGCGTGCGTCGTTTCCCATCAGCCGGAACAGGACTGCGCCGCGCTGACGCCGCAAACCTTTCTGCCGCGCATTCACGTCATTAAAGGCGTGAATGTTTCTACCGCCACGATGTGCCGCCAGTGCGAAGACGCGCCCTGCGCTAACGTCTGCCCGAACGGTGCCATCAGCCGCGACGACGATTTTGTCCATGTCCACCAGGAGCGCTGCATCGGTTGTAAAACCTGCGTCGTCGCCTGTCCTTATGGCGCGATGGAAGTGGTGGTTCGCCCGGTGGTGCGCAACAGCGGGGCGGGCCTGAACGTGCTGGCGGAAAAAGCGCAGGCCAACAAATGCGACCTTTGCTATCACCGCGAAGAGGGACCCGCCTGCATTCAGGCTTGCCCGACCAACGCCATCGTCTGCGTTGACCGCAACAAGCTTGCCCAGCTTAGCGCCGAGCGTCGCCGCCGCGCCGCGCTGGACAACTTTACCCATCTGGCTTTTTAAGCCGCGCTTTCACCTTTTAACAGGTCTGTTACTGATGAAAAAAATCACCAGCGTTTGTCCGTACTGCGGTGCGGGCTGCAAACTGAAACTTGTCGTCGATGGCAACAAAATCGTCCGCGCTGAAGCCGCGCCGGGCGCGACCAATGAAAACCAGCTCTGCCTGAAGGGGTATTACGGCTGGGATTTTCTTAACGATACCCGGTTGCTGACCCCGCGCCTGACCCAGCCGATGATCCGCTATGAAAAAGGCGGCAAGCTGCAACCTGTCTCCTGGGAAGAGGCTATCCGCTACACCGCGAAGCGCCTGGCGCAAATTAAGGCGGAGCACGGCCCGCGCGCCATTATGACTACCGGCTCCTCCCGCGGGACGGGGAATGAAACCAACTACGTGATGCAGAAGTTTGCCCGCGCGGTGATTAACACCAATAACGTCGACTGCTGCGCCCGCGTCTGCCACGGCCCTTCCGTGGCGGGCTTGCAGGCGACGCTTGGCAACGGCGCGATGAGTAACGCCATCAGCGATATCGAAAACTCAAAATGTCTGCTGGTGTTTGGCTACAACTGCGCCGATTCGCACCCCATCGTAGCGCGCCGGGTACTGAAAGCGAAGCAGAACGGGGCGAAGATTATTGTCTGCGATCCGCGCAAAATCGAGACCGCGCGTATCGCCGACCAGCATTTGCAACTGAAAAACGGCAGCAACATGGCGCTGGTCAACGCCTTTGGCTATGTGCTGCTGGAAGAGGAGCTTTACGACAAAGAGTACGTGGCGCGCTACACCGAAGGGCTGGAGGCGTATCGCGAGGCGGTGAAAGCGTACGCGCCGGAAGCGGTGGCGCACCTCACCGGCCTTAGCGCGCAACAGATTCGTCAGGCGATGCGCACTTACGCCGCCGCGCCGTCCGCCACCATCATGTGGGGTATGGGCGTCACCCAGTTCGGCCAGGCGGTTGACGTGGTGAAAGGGCTGGCGAGCCTTGCGCTGCTGACCGGCAACCTTGGGCGCGAGCATGTCGGCGTCGGCCCGGTGCGCGGGCAGAACAACGTGCAGGGCGCGTGCGATATGGGCGTACTGCCCGATTTTTTCCCGGGGTATCAGAAAGTCACCGACCCGCAGGCGCGCGAGAAATTCGCCCGCGCCTGGGGTATCGATCCCGCCGCCATGGATAACCAGACCGGCGTGCGCATTACCGAGGTGCCGCATCTGGCGCTGCAGGGCAAAGTCAAAGCCTATTACATCATGGGGGAAGATCCGCTGCAGACGGAAGCGGATCTCGGCCTCGTGCGCGAGGGCTTCGCGGCGCTCGATTTCGTGGTGGTGCAGGACATCTTTATGACCAAAACCGCCGAAGTGGCGGACGTGCTGCTGCCCGCCACCGCCTGGGGCGAGCATGGCGGCGTGTTTACCTGCGCCGACCGGGGCTTTCAGCGCTTTGAAAAAGCCGTCGAGCCGCAGTATGACGTGAAGCGCGACTGGGAAATCATCAGCCTTATCGCCAGCGAAATGGGCTATCCGATGCATTACGACTCGAACCAGCAGATCTGGGACGAAATGCGCGAACTCTGCCCGCTCTTCTATGGCGTCACTTACGAAAAAATGGGCGATATGGGCCATGTGCAGTGGCCGTGCCCGACGCTCGATCATCCCGGCACTCCCTATCTTTACCATGACAACCGGTTCGCCACGCCGAGCGGCAAAGGACAATTGTTCGCCGCTCCCTGGCGTGCGCCTGCGGAACGGCCTGACAGCGACTATCCGCTGGTGCTCTGTACGGTGCGCGAAGTGGGCCACTACTCCTGCCGCTCGATGACCGGTAACTGCGCGGCGTTGCAGACGCTGGCCGACGAGCCGGGCTTTGTGCAGATGCATCCGCAGGATGCGGAAATGCTCGGCGTGCGGGATAGCCAGCTGGTGTGGGTGAGCTCGCGTCGCGGCAGGGTAATAAGCCGCGCCGAGGTCAACGAGCGCATCAACCCGGGCGCGGTTTATATGACCTACCAGTGGTGGATAGGCGCCTGCAACGAGCTGACCCAGGACAACCTGGACCCCATCTCCGGCACGCCGGAGACCAAATACTGCGCGGTGAAGGTCGAGGCGATAGCCGATCAGCGCCAGGCGGAGAGCTTTGTGCAAACCACTTACAGCGGCATGAAAAACCGCCTGCGGGAGACCGTCGACGCGTAAGTGTTTCCTGATAGCGCGGGCCGTGTTGGTCCGCGCCTTTTTTTGACGACAAGATGAACAGCAACGGCACGGTTTTACGTATTCAGGGCAGGGTGCAGGGGGTGGGATTTCGTCCCTTTGTCTGGCAACTGGCCCACAAGCTTAACCTGACAGGCGACGTCTGCAACGACGCCGCTGGCGTCGAGGTGCGTCTGGCGGATAAAGAGGGGGCGTTTATCGCCGCGCTTTACGCCCACTGCCCGCCGCTGGCGCGCATTGACAGCGTGCAGGCGCAGGCGTTCCAGTGGCCGCAGCCGCCGCAGGGCTTCACCATCCGTGAAAGCGCGGGCGGCGCGATGCAGACGCACATCGTCCCGGATGCCGCAACCTGTCCCGACTGCCTGCGCGAGCTGAATGACCCGGCCAACCGCCGCTACCGCTATCCGTTTATTAACTGCACCCACTGCGGTCCGCGCCTTACCATCATCCGCGCCATGCCCTACGACCGCCCGCTTACCGCGATGGCGGATTTTCCGCTTTGCGCGGCGTGCGCCCGCGAGTATGCCGACCCGTCTGACCGGCGCTTTCACGCCCAGCCGGTAGCCTGCCCGCATTGTGGTCCGCAGCTTTTCTGGCGGGCGGGCGCGGAAAGGGCGCAGAAAGAGGCGGCGCTGCAGGCGGCCGTCGCGGCGCTGCAGGCCGGGCTTATCGTCGCGGTGAAAGGAACAGGCGGCTTTCACCTGGCCTGCGATGCGCAAAACCCGGCGGCGGTGGCGCGGCTGCGGGCGCGCAAGCGCAGGCCGGCGAAACCGCTGGCGGTCATGCTGCCAGACGCCGCCGGGCTGACGCCCGCTATCCAGGCTCGCCTTTCCACCCCTGCGGCGCCCATCGTGCTGGTGGAGAAACAGGTGTTGCCCGCGTTAAGCAGCGCCATCGCCCCGGGGTTGAACGAGGTGGGGGTGATGCTGCCTTCAAACCCGCTCCAGCATCTGTTAATGCAGGCGCTGGCGCGCCCGCTGGTGATGACCTCCGGCAACCTCAACGGCCGTCCGCCTGCGTTGACCAATGAACAGGCGCTGGACGAGCTGGCGACGATAGCGGACGGTTTTTTGCTGCATAACCGCGACATTCTGCAACGGATGGATGACGCGGTCATGCGCGCCGATGGCGAAGTGCTGCGCCGCGCCAGGGGCTTCGTGCCGGACGCCATCGCGCTGCCGCCGGGCTTTCGTGAGGCGCCGCCCATGCTTTGCCTGGGGGCCGATCTGAAAAACACCTTTTGCCTGGCGCGCGGCGGCGAGGCGGTGCTGAGCCAGCACCTGGGCGACCTGAGTGAAGAAGGGGTAGAGGCGCAGTGGCGTCAGGCGCTCGACACCCTGAGCGACATGTATGACTTTCACCCGCAGCGGGTCGTCACCGACGCGCACCCGGGCTATCGCACCACGCAACTGGCGCAAACTATGGGGCTGCCCGTGCAGCGGGTGCTGCATCACCACGCCCATCTCGCCGCCTGCCTGGCGGAGCACCGCTGGCCTCTGGAGGGCGGGCCGGTTATTGGCCTTGCGCTGGATGGCATCGGCATGGGCGCGAACGGGCAGTTATGGGGCGGGGAGTGTCTGCGGGTGGATTACCGCCAGTGCGAGCGGCTGGGCGGCCTGCCCGCCGTGGCGCTGCCCGGCGGCGACCTTGCGGCCCGCCAGCCCTGGCGCAACCTGCTGGCGCAGTTTCTCGCGTTCGTGCCCGGCTGGCAGACGCTGCCGGAGGCCGCCGCGCTGCTGGCGAAACCCTGGCGGCCGCTGGCGCGCGCGGTAGCGCGAGAGGTGAATTCGCCGCGTGCCTCTTCCTGCGGGCGGCTGTTCGATGCGGTCGCCGCCGCGCTGGGCTGCGTGGGGGAGACGCAAAGCTACGAAGGCGAAGCCGCCTGCCTGCTTGAAGCGCTGGCGACGCGGGGCGGGGCGGTAGCGCATCCGGTGACGTTGCCATTGGTGGAGGGCGAGCTGGACATGGCCGCCTTCTGGGCGCAGTGGCTGCGCTTCGATGCGCCCGCTTGCGCGCGCGCCTGGGCCTTTCACGACGCGCTGGCGCAGGGGCTGGCGACGCTTGCCCGCCACCACGCGCGGGCGCAGGGCCTGAGCGTTATCGCCTGCGGCGGCGGGGTGCTGCACAACCGGCTGCTGCGCGAGCGGCTCACCTTTTATCTGCGCGATTTCACACTGCTGCTGCCGCGAGCGCTGCCCGCAGGCGACGGCGCGATAGCGTTCGGTCAGGCGGCGATCGCCGCCGCCACGTTTTCTTAACCCACAGGATAGCTTCGATGTACAGAACTCTGCTAAGCAACAATCCGCGCGCGCTGGCGCTGTTCAGCGCCCTGATTTTCGCCAACCTGGCCGCCTGGGGCTGGGCGCTTTTCGCATTTCACAACAGCCCGACGCTGATGGCGGCAAGCCTGCTCGCCTGGGGCTACGGGTTGCGTCACGCCGTGGACGCTGACCATATCGCGGCGATTGATAACGTCACCCGCAAGATGATGCAGCGCGGCCAGCGGCCGTTTGGCGTCGGCGCCTGGTTCTCGCTCGGCCATTCGAGCATTGTGGTGCTGGCCTCCATCGCCATCGCCGCCACGGCCGCCGCCATTAAAGACGATCTGACCTGGTTTCACGATGTGGGCGGCGTCATTGGCACTGCCGTTTCCGCCGCGTTTCTGCTGGCGATGGCGCTGGTGAACCTCGTGATTTTGCGCGGCGTCTGGCAAAGCTTTCGCAAGCTTAAACGCGGTGAAGCGCTGGCAGGCGATGAAGCGGCGAGCGGCGGCGCGATGAGCTGGCTTTTCCGCTCCGCCTTCGGGCTGGTGGGCAAAAGCTGGCATATGTATCTGGTGGGCTTTCTCTTCGGGCTGGGGTTCGATACCGCAACGGAAATCGGCGTGCTCGGCATCTCGGCCGCCAGCGCCAGCCATGGCATGTCGATGTGGTCGATTCTGGTTTTCCCGGCGCTTTTCACCAGCGGTATGGCGCTTATCGATACCCTCGATAATTTCGTCATGGTGGGCGCGTATGGCTGGGCCTTCAACAAGCCGCAGCGCAAGCTCTATTACAACATGACCATAACCGGCAGCTCGGTGGTGGCGGCGCTGTTTATCGGCGGGCTGGAGGCGCTGGGGTTGCTGATGGATAAATTCGGCCTGTCCGGCGGCCTCTGGGCCTGGGTGGCGCGGGTGAACGACAACCTCGGCGACGCCGGGTTTGTCGTGGTCGGTCTGTTTCTCCTCTGCTGGCTGGTCTCCTTTATTAACTATCGCCTGAAGGGCTATGACGCGCTGGCGGTGAGTTAAGCGTTCGACACGTCATTTTTGACGAAGGGCGGCGGCGCGACAGCGGTCGCGGCCCGATTTTCGCGGCCTTCGCGCCTGTGGGCGGCTGGCACGGTTTCTGCATTAAGACATTCAGATAAGCAGGCCGAACCCGGTCTGCGGATTATTGAGCTAACTGGAGCACTACGGATGAAAAAAGTCGTCACGGTTTGCCCCTATTGCGCGTCGGGTTGCAAAATCAACCTGGTGGTCGATAACGGCAAGGTCGTTAAGGCGGAAGCGGCGATGGGGAAAACCAATCAGGGTGATTTATGCCTGAAGGGCTATTACGGCTGGGATTTTATTAACGATACCCAGATCCTCACCCCGCGCCTGAAAACGCCGATGATACGCCGTCAGCGCGGCGGCAAGCTGGAGGCGGTCTCCTGGGAGGAGGCGCTGAATTATGTGGCGGAAAAGCTTTCCGCCATTAAAGCGAAGTATGGCCCGGATGCGATTATGACCACCGGGTCGTCGCGCGGCACCGGCAATGAAACCAACTATGTGATGCAAAAATTTGCCCGCGCGGTTATCGGCACGAATAACGTCGATTGCTGCGCGCGCGTCTGACACGGCCCCTCGGTTGCAGGTCTGCACCAGTCGGTCGGTAACGGCGCCATGAGCAACTCCATCGTTGGCATTGAAAATACCGATTTAGTGTTTGTCTTTGGCTACAACCCGGCGGATTCGCATCCTATCGTCGCCAATCGTGTTATCAAGGCGAAGAAAAAGGGGGCGAAAATTATCGTCTGCGATCCGCGTAAAATAGAGACCGCGCGTATTGCGGATATGCATCTGGCGCTGAAAAACGGCTCCAACATCGCGCTGCTCAACGCCATGGGCCACGTGATTGTGCAAGAGGAACTTTACGATCGCGCCTTCGTGGCCTCGCGCACCGAAGGGTTTGAGGAGTACTGCAAAATCGTTGAGGGCTATACGCCGGAATCGGTGGAAAGCATCACCGGCGTTAGCGCGGCGGATATTCGCCAGGCGGCGCGCATGTACGCGCAGGCGAAAAGTGCGGCGATCCTCTGGGGAATGGGCGTCACCCAGTTTTATCAGGGCGTTGAGACGGTACGTTCGCTCACAAGCCTTGCGCTGCTCACCGGCAACCTGGGCAAACCGAGCGCGGGCGTCAACCCGGTGCGCGGGCAAAACAACGTGCAGGGCGCGTGCGACATGGGCGCGTTGCCCGATACCTATCCAGGCTATCAGTACGTGAAATTCCCTGAGCATCGCGAGAAGTTCGCGAAGGCCTGGGGCGTGGCGTCGCTTCCCGAGCACACCGGCTATCGCATCAGCGAGCTGCCGCACCGGGTGGCGCATGGCGAGGTGCGCGCGGCGTACATTATGGGCGAAGATCCGCTGCAAACGGATGCTGAACTGTCGGCGGTGCGTCAGGCGTTCGCGGATCTGGAACTGGTTATCGTGCAGGATATCTTTATGACCAAAACCGCCTCGGCGGCGGACGTCATCCTGCCTTCCACCTCCTGGGGCGAGCATGAGGGGGTTTATACGGCGGCGGACCGCGGCTTCCAGCGCTTCTTTAAGGCGGTGGAGCCGAAGTGGGACCTGAAAACGGACTGGCAGATAATCAGCGACATCGCCACCCGCATGGGCTACCCGATGCACTACAACAACACGCAGGAGATCTGGGACGAGCTGCGTCATCTTTGTCCGGACTTCTACGGCGCCACCTACGAGAAAATGGGTGAGCTTGGCTACATTCAGTGGCCGTGTCGCGATGAGTCGGACGCCGATCAGGGCACCGATTATCTGTTTGAAAAGGCCTTCTCGACGCCGAACGGCCTTGGGCAGTTCTTCACCTGCGACTGGGCGCCGCCGCTTGACAGGGTGACGGAGGAGTACCCATTAGTGCTTTCAACGGTGCGCGAAGTGGGGCACTACTCGTGTCGTTCGATGACCGGCAACTGCGCAGCGCTGGCAGCGCTCGCCGACGAACCTGGCTACGCGCAGATCAACACCGCTGACGCGAAGCAGTTGGGCATTGAGGACGAAGCGCTGGTATGGGTGGTTTCGCGCAAAGGCAAAGTTATCACCCGCGCGCAGGTCAGCGACCGGCCCAACAAAGGGGCCGTTTATATGACCTACCAGTGGTGGATAGGCGCCTGCAACGAGCTGGTGGCGGAGAACCTGAGCCCCATTACCAAAACGCCGGAGTACAAGTACTGCGCCGTTCGGGTGGAAGCCATCGCCGACCAGCGAAGCGCCGAGCAGTATGTGATTGAAGAGTACAACAAGCTAAAAACCCGTTTGCGGGAGACCGCGCTGGGTTAATTGCGATAGCGTGAAAAGCGCGCGCCATCCCCTTTCGCCAGATAATGGACGGATTGAGTGGATTATCCGGCCTGATTTAGGCACAGGGGATGGCGATTAATCGCAAGCTAAACACGTTGGTGCTTAGTGCACATGTATAGCCTGATCATCATCATTAAAAATAAACTGGGCCTCTTCTGCTGGCGATGCAGGCAGCTTCAGTTCGATGACGGGCACCCAGACCGCGTTATCCGTGCTTTGCAACAGATCCCGTTGGTTATTCTGCGCGCTGCTCAGCCCGGAAGTGCCGCTAATGTAGAAAAAAGCCTCGATCGGCAGGGTGCGTTGCATTCCCTGTGCCCAGGTCGCCAGGCGCAATTCATTTTGCTCATTGAATGATTCATCGCTGATCAACGCCATGCTACGTATTGCCTGGTAGTATCCATCGGCACGGTCATAAACGCTGTTGCTGCGTGTTTCAAACCCGCACTGATAAAGATGGCTTCTGCCGCCTTCCAGATAATGGTCGTACCATTGTTCGGCAGTATAGATATTTTGCTGCTGGCAGGGACCGCTTTGCGTCGGATACTGAGAGCTGGGCCCGCAACCGCTGTCGCTTCGGTATTCTGAAGCCGCATCGATCGGCCAGATGCAAAGCACGTCGATAGAGGTTGTCTTACCCGCCGGCGCGTTCATGAAAGGATAAAAAATAAAGCCATTATTATAGGAGTAAGCGAGTTTATTAAATTTCGCATCTTTTCTTAGCCACGAAAATGAAACCCCGCCGCTTTCCTGAGAGGCAGGACTCGGGTCCCATGTATGGTATTGATCCGAATAAACATCGGTGCCGCGAATAAAGACGCCGGAACATAAATAAGCAGGCTGGGCCGAAGAGCCGCAATCAGCAGGGGTGGCGTTGTAACTGTCGGTTATAGCTTTCGCAATGTCTGGACCATTGGTTTGCGCCGCCTCGCTAAAATTAAATGGAGCCAGCGCAGCAAGTAAAATAATTACGGTTATTTTAAGTAGCATAAATCACCTTTAATAAAATGCTGTGTGAAGTTGTGGCCTGAAAAAGCCACGCTAATTATTTTAAACGAGAGCGTATTGTCAGCATTATCGGCAAAGCGCTCCCGCCTTTCTTTCAAGGTTAATGATGTATTGGTTTATTTAGCGAAAAGAAAATAAACGTGTTGTTTTATTAATGGCTTGTCGGCTCCGGAATAAGCTGATCGGCAGCGGAATAGCTGAACACGGCATTTCCCCCCGGCGACTGCGGCAGTGTTAATTTAATAACCGGCACCCAGATGTGGTTGGTGGTGGTGTTATAAAAATCCTGCTGATTTTTACGCGCGCTATCCAGACCGGAACTGCTTTCCACAATATAAAAGAACGCTTCGATGGGCAGAGAATCTTGTTTACCTTGCGCCCATGTAGCCAGCCGCAGCTCATTTTGCTCCGAGAAATATTTACTCTCGATTTTAGCCCTGCTCAAAATGCTTTGATAAAAGCCTGCGGCAGTGTCCTCGCTGCTATAGTCGCTGGTGGTAAAACCACACATATAAAGATGATTTTCCCCACCTTTTTCAAAATGGGCATACCACTGGTCTGCGGTGTAGATACCCTGCTCCTGACACGGCACGCTTTCTTGCGGGTAGTCGCTGGACGCGCCGCAGCCCGCGTCACTGCGGTAGACAGTCCATCCATCTACGGGGAAGGCGCACATAATATCAATGTTAGTGTCAATGCCTTCGTTGTCGGGCGCCCAGAAATAGGGATAAAAAATAAAGCCATTATTATAATCGTAAGCAACAGAACTGAATTTAGAATCAGCCCGTAAATAAGAAAAGGAAACCCCGCCGCTGGATTGCGATGAGGGGCTGGGGTCCCAGGCATGGAATTGCGTGGAAAAGACATCGGTACCGCGAATTAAGTTGCCAGAACATAAAAACGCAGGCGTACTGCTTGAGCCGCAATCCTTCTCGGTATCGGCATAGTCAGTATTAAGATATTCCGCCGTTTGTTGGCCGCTGGGTCTGGCCAGGCGGGCAGGGTGCGTTTTTAAATATTCTGCTTTGGCTTCTTTTAACGTCTGCGCTTGTGCACCGGTGGCGGCTAAAATAAGCGAGAGATACAGTGTGAAGGTAGACTTTTTCATAAGCTGTCCTTGGTAAATCGTGATTGTTATTAAATAAGGTCAAAAGTTTATTATAATGATCAGAGTTAAAGTTTATTCCGGGTTAGCGCCTCCTCGATTTAATTAAAAATAAAATGAGTATTATCTTTGCAAGTGAAAATAAGGTGAGGGAAAGCGTTCCCTCACCTTAAAGTTATTCAGCCCGATAAGAGATATTACCGTTAATCGTCGATGGGAAATCATTCACGCCTGATGCAGGGTCGCCCCATACCACCACGCTGTTATCCGCCTTCAGGGCGGCAAAAGCATGCGTATTGGAATAGATAGCGCAAACGTCGGTTAATTGACCCGCAACCGCAGTCGAGTTACCGCCCGTACTGGAATCACCCCAGGTGACGACATGACCAGAACGGGTCAGCGCGGCAAAACTGCCAGAAGTAGCGCTAAGCGCAACGATATCCCTTAACTGGCCGGCGACTGATGCGCTGTTGGCGCCATATAGCGGGTTCCCCCAGCTAATCACCGTTCCGTCGGCGCAAAGCGCGGCAAAAGCGCCATAAGTGCTTTTTACGTCAAGAATATCGGTACGGTAACGATACGCGTCTGGCAGGTTATTGCCATATTCAGGATTGCCCCAGCAGACAATCGCGCCACTGGTCAGCAAAGCGGTAAACGCGCTCTCTGTCGCGACCAGGCGCAAGGCATTGCTGACATAAGCGACCTCGGCGCCGTTTCCGCCATAATCTTCATCGCCCCAGGCAGCGATGGTGCCCTGGGCGATAACGCCAAAGGCGCGTCGGGAGGCGCAGCAATCAGAAATCCCCCGTAATGCGCCAGCATGCTGGCTGATAGCGCCGCCTGCGTCTGCATCACCCCAGGCGAAAGCCTGCCCGTTGTTGTTAATGACGACAAAAGCATTGTCGTTCGCAAACAGCGATTTAATGTCGTACATACTGGCAATATAAGGCGGCACGGTCAGATTGATGACTGAAGGGGTGTCTACACCCCAGCCCCAGCTCTGGATATAGGGCGGCACGCTGGAGCGCAGAGCAAAGGTCCCGCGGGAGCCTTTTATTTCCAGTACGCTATTTAATACCGCAATGTTTGCCGGCAGCATGCCACCTTCATTGCCGTCACCCCAGGAGAATATCGAGCCGTCGGATCGCAGGGCGGTGAAAGCATAAAAGGTAGCCGCCGGGCAGGCGACGCCATAATTGACCTGCGTCGACGGCGAATAACCACCCCAGCCCGCAACGCCCCATCCGGCGCAGCTGCCGTTATTAAGACGAGCAGCAAAAGCGCCTGCGGAAGTACTGTCGTCAGTCCATTCGCCATTGCCAATAATATTGGAAGGATTAAGGGTAACGGTTTCACCCGACGGCAGGCTGACATCCAGATATTGTTCAGGCGCAACATCAAGAAAGGCGCTTGCGGCTGTTGAGGTGGACGCGTTGCGGTAACGCCATGTGGCCGATACAGGAAGCAAAGTAAGCGCATCCAGCGCAACCAGTCTGCCGGTCTGACGTTGACCGGAAGCGCGCAGGCTGGTTCTTGCGCCGCGGATGAGCAAAAGCGGTTCGCCTGCACTGATATCAACATTAACAGCGCGGCTATCGCCATTATCAAGACTGGCGGTAATCGTTGCCGTGCCGGTAGTTACCGAGGTCAATTGGTTTGTGCATTGCCCTTGCGCATTGGTGACAGTGGAGGAGGAGCTTAACGACCCAAGCGTGGTATGCCAGTGGACGGTCTGGCCGCTGGCGGGGAGTTGGGTGAGGGTATCGATAACCGTAGCGGTAAACGTCGCGGCATCGATACCGTCATTCTTGATGCTGTTTTTGTCGGTATAGAGCGAGCTGATGATAAGCGAATCCGGCACTACGGTTGCGTTAAGTTCCACAACCCAACTGCCGTCAGCATTTTGTTTGGGTTCGCTAAAGCTCCAGCCATCAGGGAAGCCGGAATAAGTCAGTATAGTTATCTGGCCGCCGCGGTATTCCAGCACAATATTGCCATTACCCGACCAGGCTACTTTACCGGTAGAAGGATCATAATCACCAAAAGGGCAGTAGGCGGAAACAGCGCTGCCGTCGGTGCGGCCTGGCAAGCCGAGCATGCCGTCTCTGCCAGGGAGCGTGAGCGCGCTTATCTGCGTGGTGCTTACGCCTACGACAAACTGCGCTGCTATGGCGTTAGGGACATCCTGGCTGGCGTCAATATGTAACCAGACGGGAACGACCAGCGAAGGATCAACGCCGAGATAATGCAGCGGAACCTGAGCGCTCGGCCATAACGTTTGTAAATCTGCGCAGTTAGCGCTGAGCATGGTCTCGATATGATTAAGGTAATTGATGCTGCTGTCTGCCGGGTTAACGTCACTAAAGGCGAAGGCGTGCATATTCGCCATAGCAACAGAGCGGTAGAGCCATTCCCCCGAACGATTAGCAATATCACCGGTTTCGCCATGTAAGACATCAATGGCGTTCTGTCCGCCAAAATTAGGCTGGGTATAAAAGATAAGGCTGCCGGCCGCCTGCTGAGAAGAAAGGTGAGAGTTCATAGTTGGTCTCCTGTATGACCGATTAGAGGTGTTGTAATGCGCTAAAAAGGCTGAACGTTAACGAACCCACCGCATACGCGCTGGAATAATCAGGCAGGGAGAGGGTGAAGTTCACTACCTCGGGCGCGCTGTCGATGACATCAAAACTGCCGGCGTGATAAAGGCTGATGTCTACCCATGCTTGCTGGGTGCCGGAGGTGATGATGCGTGCGGAGGTTGGATCTTGCAGAACCAGTCTCGCCTGTTGCGCCTGAGAGCTGGGGTCGGTCTTCAGGTAAACGCTGCACAGGGACTTCCCGTCGGCTATCGCGCCGGTTGAAAAACCATACTGCTTCAGTTCGCCATTGCCATTTAGCCACTCGGTGAAGGCCATATTGGCGGTGGCGTTGACGGCTGGGTTGGTTAACATCCAGGCGTAGACCGTAATGCCGCCCGTGGAAAAGCAATAAACCTGTATGGCGCCACGTCCGGTTTCATCAAGCCGCAGCGTGGTCACATTGGTGCCGTCCGGGTAAAAGAAAGCGTCTGACGAATCCGGCAGTGAAAGGATGACGTCGGCGCCCGGAGGGCCTGAAAGCGTAACCTGATTCATCGGCCTGACGTATACGGTTGGGTCGAACCATGGGGCGCCGGTGGAACAACTCATCTGGAGCTGCTGAGCTTCATGGACATTGACTGCCGCCGTCTGGCTGGCCGAAGAGGCGATTCCGCCATTTTCAAACATCACTTGATATCTCCCTTGGGCATAACCATTACCGATCGGGGTAATGAACGCTGTGGCTATATGGAAGAGCGCCTGCTGCGCCTGCGCTTCCTGTGAGGTGAGGGTGCGGGTTTGCGTCCAGCTGGTGTCGGGAAGGGGGGACGCAGGGGAAGAGTTATAGCCAAACCAAAAGGCCGTCACGATGTCGCCCGCATGCATATCCGGGTAGCTAATCGTCATCGTCGTTCCGCTGTCGGCCTCTACTTCGGCGCTATCAATAACGCCATCGTCCAGCGCATCCGGAAAAACGGGCGCGGGTAAAAGCGTGCAATGCTCGCTGTCGACTTCAACGGTTTTAACCGCTGAAAAGCCGGGGACCGAAGGGGCGGAAGCCTGATACCAGGCGTCGGCGTAACCAATCCCGATCGGCAAAATAAATTCTGTCGGCACGGTGACGCTAAAGCCTTGTAAGACATCATTCGCACTTAGCGTATGGGATAACTGGAAGACAGCGTCGGGAAGCGAGGCGCCTGAAGCGTCGAAACCTTGCCAGAAGACCGTAACGAGGCCGCCTGCGACAAACTGGCTGTTGCCGGGTACGGTTACCTCAATGCCATCAGCCATGATTTCGCTGCAATCGATCCAGCCGTCGTTGCCTGCCGGGATATAAGGGGCGGGATACGAGGCGGTGCCGGTCATCTCGACGGTGACGGTGGCATTTTGCGAGCTTTGTGCTTCGTCATCCGGCGGGACGATAGAATACCAGGCCTGGGCGGTGGCGAACGTTTGAATGAGCGTAATATAAGGTGCAGGCACCAGCACCTCGAAACCGTTGCTCATGTCCTTACTTTCAATTACATGCGTGAAGTTAACCTCACTTCCCGGCACCGTATTGCCGTAGCTATCCAGCTCACGCCAGTAAACATAAGCCGTGTTGCCGATAGCAAAAATGCCCGAGGTGAAAGGCACGTGAATATGCGTTCCGCTATTGGCAATTACAGAATCATAAGTAATGACATTATTAACATTGGCATCCGGGAATCGCGGCGGCGGCAAACCCTCGGTATGGTTTCTGTCTACCACCGCTGGTGAAATGGGCGACGCTGAAGGGTTTTGCGCGACATCAGTAACGGTGTAATAGGCCTGATGAGGGCCGTCCGGCGCTTCGCCCGCAGCAATGATGACGGTCCATGGCCAGCTAAACTGGTCTGGATCGTCAATATATTGCGAGGCGCTAAAGCGGCCGTCCCAGTAAAGATTGATATAGTCGCCGGGTTTAGCTGTGGGATAGGCATTGACCTCAACAATCACGCCGCCGTCATTTAGCAGTTCCGTGCTGTTGATGTAGCCATCGTTGCTCATCTGAGGTAAATCGGGACCGGGCAGAACGGTATAATTCATATCGCTATCCATTATTTGATTAACTAACAGAGGAGAGCGTAAATACATTCACCTGGTAAGTTTTTCCAAAAAAGGAACATTGCTGGCTATTTTTTGCGTTGTTGAAAAAGGTGGCGGCGGGTTGCAGAACCAACCCGTATCAGGAAAATAAATGTAGAAGAACAGGCGGTATCAGAAAGGAATTCGCTGTGAATGTTTAATCTTGTTTAAGTGGCAAAATGAATAGGGCAATCGGCTGCAACATGAAGAACAGCAACGCCAGGTAATATTTCTCAACAGAATCGTTCCAAAATAATAACTTTTAAGCGGTAAATTGTATCGACTGTGATTTACCCGGAGTGATTGATGTTTAACGGTTTTAGCTGGAGAGCCGTTATTATTTAGCAGGAATGGCGCTGTAATATGTTTATAGGAAAACGTTTTTTAACATTTTTCGTCAGGGCGACGGTTGCCCGCAGAGAAAATTTACGTAGCCTGAGATTTCTCCAGGAGAATAGCTCATTAAACTGGCGTTACTCCGTTTGGTTTTGCATATTCAGATGGACATCTGTAATGGCCCGGTTAGCAAAGAGGAAATTGCATGAGTCAATACTTAACAACATTTAAGCATAAAAAAGTTGAAAAGCGGTATGTGGTTGTTATGTCAGCTAACAAATATTGGCTGGACGGGATTGTTCATTTGACGAAAGGGATGGCTATCGCGGATTGTGAACTGCTGTTTTGTCATACCTTAAGTAAATTACAACATTACATAACGACCCTTAACGTGGTAGGAGCGATAACCGGTTTTTATGGTAATGGCGAGCAGCTGGTTGACTGGCTGCGGTTTCGCGAGTGGTTTCTTTCGTACAGACCCGCGGTAGGCATGATCCTCATCGGTAATGCGGTCTGTAAAAACAGACGTATTATTTCTGATATAGCCGGTAAGGTCATCAACCCGGCAGTGACGGTTTCGCAAATGGAAGAGCATATTCAGGCATTAGGCGAAGAGAAATATCGCTTTGATTTCCAGGCGAAAAAGAAAAAAGTGACTGAGCGTCTTACGCGGCGGGAAATGGATTTCTTTATTTCTCTGTGCGAAGGGCATACGCCCGATTATCTGGCTCGCCGCCTGAGCGTAAGCCCTAAAACAATTAGCGTTTATAAATATAATGTACTCCATAAGTTAGGGGTGCGGAGCATGCCGCGATTATATAAAATATATAATGGTTTGTACTGAGCGATAAACCTGCGAATAAACGCAATGCAAAATTCAGGATGTAAAGTGAAAAGAAAAACGACTAATACAGGAATAACAGGAAGGAGATCCCTGCGGCAGGCAGGGAATGAAAGCGTGGCGTGGTAACACAAGGGGATTATCGTGAACGAAAAGGAAGATATTGTCTCACCTTATGCCAGACACTGGGATGGGGTAGAAAGTTATTCAATACCTGACTGGAAAAAATATTATAGTGAGCAAGTCGATATAATTGAAAAGCTAGCGCCCCATGCGCAGACCGTGAGTTTACGTGCCGGGACTATATTACGGGCAGAAGAGCAAAGTATCTGGCTGCTTACAGACCAGAGCGTTGAAGTTCGTAGGGCGGGTGACGATTTATTAATTGGTATGACCGCAGCGCCTGTTATTTTTGGGCTGGGGCGTTTGCTTGACATGCCTGGAGGCTATTACTGCAAAACGCTTAACCGCGGTAACGGTTATAAAATCTCCCAGGCCGGGGCGACCCGGTTAATAAACAAACATGAACTATGGAAGTCGGTAGCTAAAACGGTTTCTTCCCATCTATGCTACATGCTCTATCGGGACCGATATTTGACAGGAAAGGACTCTTATCATGCCATAAAGATGAAATTGCTGGAGTATTATCGCAATAAAGAATTATTTTATGAAAATGAGATCGGTGTCATCAGCTATATAAAAGACAGCACTTTTTTATCAAGAAGCATGATCTACAGAACGCTGTCATTACTTGTCGAAAAAGGGTATATCGCCCTGAAAAAAGGCATGCTGGTCTCGGTTTATTACCTCCCTGAACGGATCTAGCCTCTCTCCATACGCGCATGATAGGTTTTTCTGGCCGGTTTAGACAGGTCGTTGTAGAGAATATGTCTTTACTAAAGAATAAGCGTAGAGTGAAAGCACCCTACGCTTTACTGTGCGGTGGTTATCAGGACGGATGCCGCTAAGACCAGCGGGCGCTGTTTTTGCGAACGTCTATGTGTGTAAACGTTTTATATCTACCGATACCGTACTGGTTCGGGTACGTTTTTTCAAAGTAGTCGGCTACGATTGCGGCAGGCGTATTAGCAACAACAATATCCGCGGCGGTGCCAAGCCGATGCTGGCTACCTGGCGTTCCCCCCACGGCATTATTGTGCTGCGCGCACCGGCAACCGCTGTTGATCACGATTGGTGATGCAAAGTAACGCCTGGCTTGCTCCAGGATCTCTATCAGTTCTGGTGAGACAGCGTCAAACCCGCATCCACAATGGCAGGCGAACTCGCGCCGGCTAAAATGAAGAGATAAATCGCCCATTATTAACTTCTCCATTTTTATTTACTGGCTTGCGCGTAGCCATAAAAGAAGCGCGACAGTAACAAGAAAAAGGGTGCTAAAAACGCTACAGGTGACGCGGCCATCAGCAAGCCGGACAACCGACATACAAAGGATAACGATACTGCACCAGTAAAAAAGCTGTAATGCCTTTTTACTTTTGGGGACCTTTCTTCTTGAAATAATAGTATGTAACAGCATTAAATTAAGAGCTAAGATAGCGATAATTATATGGGGCATCATAAGCGTTCCTTTATTTATTGCCGGGAAAATATTTGATGATATTATCTGAAGCTACATTAATCACCCTTACGACAACCGCACCCATTAACGCTGCGGAAAATGCGCAGTTAATCTGTGGTGGCGGGTTAATAAATTTGGCTATGATCGTTACCAGCAAGTGCGAAGCGACTTCGGCACAGTTAATAGCAAGTAGAAATGAAATTAAGAAGTAGAAAATACGCCGCGATAAGCTAATGTTTGTTAAGTTTAACATATAAATTAACGCGCCGCAGAGTGCTCCTGAGAATAAAGAGGCCTTATTGCAAACGACATCAAAATTTGCAACCGAATTGGTGATATGTGATAGCTCTGTCAGAGGAAAAATAGACATAGACAGCGTCCAAACGTATAGTCCATTAAGCTGATAATGAATATATTCCGGATATTCAGGAAATGTCCCGGCGCAAGGCCGGGACTCGGTTAGTTACGCGGGAACGGTGTCAACGAGGCACCGACAAGTTTCAGAGAGCTGTTTGGCAGTGGCGCCAGCAGGCAACACAGTATAATAAACCTCAGCATAGCCTTCATACCCCATGCCATTCGGGTAGAATTTGGTTTGCTCAATGGTAAAGGTGACTGATTTTTGGTCCGCAATTACATCATACTGCTGGGTATCGCAAGCAGCCTCAATTTTACGGCCCTGAGAATCATAAGCTACCCAGTACAACGAGATAGCATCGCCTTCCGCCATGCTGGGGTAGTTCACCAGAACAGAAACGCCATCGGCGACATCCGACATATTAATATACGGATCGGCTTCGGCGACTTGCGGCATTACCAGAACCGGCGTCAGGCTGCCTTCATCATCGACAGTAATCGCCAAATGACTGGAGGAGACCGGCGGGTTGCCTGCATTATCACGGACATCATAATAAACATCATATTCGCCATTAACCGTAAAGGCTGCAGGAATCTCCAGAATATAAGGCGGTAAATTGTCTTCGGTGACAAAAAGCGAGGTGCTCCACGCATCGCCCCAATAGAAGGTGACCTCCTGGTCAACTTTGACGTTGTTATAATAAGGAATTTCAGCCTGCACGCCGAATTCAATATCATAATGATCAAGCGTCCATCCGTCTTCATCGCTGGCATTCAAAACTACCGGCGCTTTAAGCGGCACATAAGTCGTAATTAAGGTGGTCTTGCCTGTCAGATCATCTGTAGTTGACGCTTTTACAGTAATTGTTGCCACGCCATCTTTCGCCGTTACCTCAATTTTAGCCACACCGGTATCGTCTGTGGTGGAAGAGGACGGGCCGTCGCCGCCAGTAATATCCCAAATGACATTCACGCCAGCCTGTGCAGGAGAACCATCGGTCTGAACTGTGGCGCTTACCGTCGACTTTTCTGAGCCATCATTCGCAACCATAGCCGGTACCGGAACGATACTTACAATAGTATTAGCCATTTTTTTTCCTTTCATTAATTACGATACGACAATGTATCGGGGAAAATAATACTTTGGCTAAATATCATTGAGCGGCTAAATTGTGACGCAAAACTGGTCAAATTATGCTTTGTCATTGTTGGCGCCATAATCACAATCATGACCGCAAAATGTTTGCATTTAGCCCGATATTGCGGCCTTTTTATCCTGCGTCACAGTGCATTATCTGGAAACCAATGGAAAGACACGTGCTCCAAAAGAAAGCGTCGGAGCGGCTATTTTTTCTTAAGAAAATCCTGAAGGATTCCCTGGCGGGTAAAAACATGGGGATAGTTTGGCTTAAACATTATGAAATATTTTGAATATTTTTGACATTTGTTATCACTTTTTTTGTATAACTATATTCTGAGGATTGATTACTTTTCGTTGCGCAAGTAAATTCTCTTATAGGAATATTACTTAGTACGGAGCAGTTATGGATAAGCCGTTAAAGCACATCAGTAATATTATAAATACTATATTGTGCTCTACGAGTATTATTTCTCGCGTGCAGGTATTTGATGGCAATCAGGGACAACTGGAATTGTTTAAGCAAGATAATATCATCATTATTATTGAAGGGGAATGGGGGTTGCAACGTCATAGCGATCGGATTCTTTTAGGTCAGATGTCTGGCGCGTATGTGGTTTTTTTATTGCCGGAATTAAATTATAGCGATCTGGAATTTACAACTGATAGCCGCTTTTCGTATGTGATTTGCAATCGAGCTGATTTTTATAAATTTATCTCAGTCAATAATTTATGGGAGGATTTATATTATATAATGCAATATACTGCTTCGATACTGAATATTAAATTACAAATCATGCTTTCATGTGATTTGTATAGCGTAATAAAACATTATTTGCGCGAAATTAATAACAACCCCGAGCTTAAGGGGCAGGTGAATGTCTGCGATTATATTACCAGGCGATCCGGCTTTTCTAAAAGCGGAACCATGATGATACTTTCCGAACTGAAAAAAGGAAATTATATAGATATAGAGCGTGGGCGGCTTATTAAAATTAAGTCGCTTCCTTCTGGCTTTTGAGATATGAGCGCTCAAATGCAGTTACAGCAAATCTTTAATATATTTTATCGCCTTATCAACCTGATTGCCAGTTTTTTTCGATAATGCGTGATAATAATAAGTCTTGAATCTACAGTCGTTTAGAAAGATGGCATTGCTTCTGTTTACCTTAAGTAAATCGCAGACTTTTATCGGCAAGATCATTAAGCCTTCGCCATTTGCCGTCATCATCAAAAAATCAACTAATGTACCTTTATGGAAACGAACCTTTAAAGGAGCGCCAAATAGCGGCTCAAGTCTTTCTTTTATGATATACGGGGCATAACTATCCGTGTTTTCTCTAAGCAGGATGGGAATGCGTGATATTTTCTGCGGGTTTTCCTCGATCTCCTTACTTATAAGTAATACCAGCCCGCTGCTGGGATAACATTCAGATACCATATTTTCTTCAGGCTCATAACTACGGTGGCTCAGGATTAGCGTATTTCTGTCGAACTCGCTATTGTCAAACATTGCCTGCTGCAATTCTATCACGTCGAAACGGCACTTTATGTTACTGTTTTTTAAACTGCATGTAACGATATCGATCAAGTTGCCAGGGTAGTGACTGTCAAAAATGATATTGATATCTTCAGATGCGTTTATACTTGTCAGTCGTTTCTCAAGCTCAATGATTTTTTTATAAAGCGGTTCTGCCTCGGAATGTAGGCTTAAAGCAAACTCCGTCGGTTCGAGCTGGCCATGCTGTCGGATAAACAATTTATTGCCGAGGATTGTCTCAAGTTCATTTATTGCCTTGCCAAGAGGCGAACGTGTGATAAACAACTCTTCACTGGCTTTGGTGAGACAACGTTTTTCCATCACTGTCATAAAGTATTTTAACTTTTTCGTCAACAAAAAACCCATACCTGACACTCCCTTATTTCTTTGTTTTATAAGCCTTTTATTTCAACTGAAGAGGCTGATTTCCATTTTTGAAAAACCACAACGCATTTTCTGTCTGTGTTTTCAATAGTCAGTACGATAACGATTAAAAGTCGTTATAAAGTGCAAAATTTGCTTTTTAGTCGCGCACTAAAAGCCCGAAGTCATATTGGAATGGTCGGGATTAAATATATTATTGCTCATTTAAATGTTTGTACATAAACCCATGCTGATTTTGTATTTTGCTAACGGAATATTTGTGAGCGGAATGGTTTTAGGTTTAGATATATTTTTATTATCTACAGAGGGTAAGTTTTATTGGAATCATCTGAAATGAGCGATTGCTTTATTGACGCTATCCGGAGTGAGGCCGAGCTCAAAGCTTAGTCGAATTGATAGCAACACTTGATGGGTAATTAAATCTTAGGGTTATAAAGATGGAGTATTCTTTTTTTAAAGGAAGAGATCGCAGTATCAAAATCTTTGCCTGGGGACAGATCTGCTTGCAAGCATTGTTCCCGATTATTGCTTCCTTTTCTGCGTCTTCTGTTGCAGCGAAAGATAATCTGGAAAGCGAGCCCGTTGAATATTCAGAACCGGTAAGTCGATTCGCTAATTTAATGGCCACTGAAGGCATGGATGGAGTCGAAAGCTCGGCTAAAGCGATGGCGGTGGGAAAAGCCGCGTCTGATGCTGAGAAGTGGCTAAATCAGTTTGGCACTGCCCGGCTGGATTTGAATGTCGATAACGATGGCAACTGGGATCAAAGCTCGTTTGATATGCTTTTGCCCCTTTACGATAATGCGAAATCAGTCTGGTTTACTCAATTTGGCCTGCGTGCGCCGGATGGTCGGGTAACCAGCAATATCGGTAGCGGCGTTCGCACTTACAATATTGAAAACTGGATGTTAGGCGGCAACGTTTTTTTCGATGATGATTTAACCGGTAAAAACCGCCGCATCGGTTTCGGCGCCGAGGCGTGGACCAACTACCTGAAGCTTAGCGCTAACAACTATATCGGCACCTCGCAATGGCATGATTCCCGAGATTTAGACGGATACTATGAAAAGCCGGCCGATGGCTTTGACATCAGAGCGGAAGGATACATGCCCGCCTGGCCTCAGATGGGGGCGAAGCTTGTCTATGAACAATATTATGGCAAGGATGTCGCGCTGTTCGATACCGACCACCTACAAAATAACCCTTCTGCCGTGACGGTGGGCCTGAGCTATACCCCGGTGCCCCTGATCTCCCTGGCGACTAACTACCGCAAAGGGCAGGATTCCATGGATGATACCCAGTTTCAGCTTAATCTACGTTACCAACCCGGACAGAGCTGGCGTGAGCAGCTTGACCCGGATAACGTGCGTCTGCTGCGCACCCTGGCGGGAAGCCGGTACGATCTGGTTGAACGCAATAACGAAATCATTCTTCAGTATAAGAAAAAGCATGTTGAAGGCGTTAATAAGCTTGCCATACAGGCTATAACGGACAACGCGCCTGCTGACGGCCTGGCGCAAAACACGGTGCAAGTCGTCGCTACTGACAGTGATGACGCGCCAGTGCCGAATGCGCCTGTCGCATGGTCCGTAACGGGTTCGGCGACGTTGAGTGCGTTTGCTTCCGTCACGAATAGCCAGGGGGTGGCAACGGTAAACCTGACTAACGTTGCTGAAGAAACCGTACAGGTTACGGCGACCAGCGGCGCCAAATCGGCGACACAGGCAAGCCATTTTGTTCCTGTCACGGTCAGTCATTTAACGTTAACGCCTGATAAAGACGGCAGCGTCGCGAATGGCGCGATGGCTAACAGCGCAGTTGCAACGGTTACCGATGTGAATAACCGCCCCATCGCCAATGCCAAAGTGAGCTGGACGCTCTCGTCGCCGGCGCGCCTGAAGGCTTCTGATACCACAACCAATGAGAAAGGTCAGGCACGTGCGGAATTTGTTTCTGACAAAGCCGGGCAGGTTACGCTAAGAGTGAATGCCGGTGAGTTATCCGCCGAGCAGCAAAGCACCTTTGTGTCTGACGCGGCGGGGGCAAAAATAGCCAGCTTCATCGCCGTAACGAACGGCAGCCCTGCTAATGGCTCGACGCCAGATACCGCCCTGGTAACCGTAACGGATGCTAACGGCAACCCGGTTAGCGGCATGTCGGTTTCGCTGACAGCGGACAAATCGACCGTCGCGTTTCTTTCAACGCAGGCGAAAAAACGAGGAAAAGCGAAAGGGAACGTGAAGGCGCAAACAGACGGGCAAGGGCAGGTGCGCGTCGTCTTCACGGATACCGTTTCAGAAAGCGTAACGCTGACCGCAACGCTTGAGAATGGCGATAACCAGCAGTTGGTCGAGCAGTTTGTTGCCGATAACAGCTCCGCCGCGCTGCAGGAGCTGACCCTGACACGTGACAACAGCGTTGCAGACGGCATAGCGACTAACGCCGCAAAAGTGTCCGTTAAAGATGCTAACGGCAACCCGGTAAGCGGTATGCATGTGAACTGGCTGTCTGATAAAGGCACTGTCTCTTTCAAGTCTGATGCAGTTACGGATGACAAAGGTGAAGCGGTCGAAACCTTTACCGATACGGTTGCCGAAACCGTCACCGTTAAAGCGCAACTGGATAATGGCAGTAACCTGACGACGCAAAGCCATTTTGTTGCTGACCAGCAGACGGCGACGTTGCAAAATTTAAACGTCACTAAAGACGGCAGCCCGGCAGACGGTACACAAGCAAATACCGCGCAAGTGTATGTTAAGGATGCTAAGGGCAACCCGCTTGCCGGTCAGGAAGTTACCTGGAGCAGTGACAAAGCTGGCGTCGTTTTTGCCGCGGGCGGAAAATCAGACGATAGCGGAAAGGCTACGGTCAGCTATACCAGCTCGGTCGCCCAAACCTTCCAGCTCAAAGCGCAGCTTGCTAACGGACAAAACCTGACCGCTTCGTCGTCATTTGTCGCAGATACCGCAAGCGAGCACATTAAAAGCTATAGCGTAACCAGCGGAGCGCTGGCTAACGGTACCGATACCAACTCCGCGACGGTTATTGTCACCGATAATAACAATAACCCGGTTTCTGATGCTTCCGTGACATGGAGCATTAGCGGCTCAGCGCGTCTGTCCGCTGAAATCGGCACCACCGATCGGGACGGTAAACTAAGCGTAACGTTTACCGATACCAAAGCGGAAGCCGTTAACGTGCGCGTCCAGCTTGGCTCTTCCATCAGCGAGACGAAGTCCAGTACCTTTGTTGGCGATAATGGCAGCGCGAAAATTGGCGAGCTGGCCGTCACCTCCGGCGCGCTGGCGAATGGCACGGCGACCAATGCCGGCAAGGTGACAGTCGTGGATGCTAATGGCAACCCGCTTTCCGGGCTGACCGTTACCTGGACTGTCACAGGAAACGGGAAACTCTCCGCGTCAGAGAGCGTGACGGCAGCCGATGGTACGGCGACGGTTACGATCGCCGACACGAAAGCGGAACAAGTTACCCTTAGCGCTGCTGTTAATGGCGATACGCAAAGTAAACCGATGACCTTTGTCGCTGATGCGTCCAGCGCCACGATTCAGACGATGACGCTGGATGTCGATGGCAGCAAGGCCAATGGCGTCGCGGCGAACAAGGCTACCGTGCAGGTGGTTGATGGTCAGAAAAACCCTGTGTCCGGATTGGATGTGAGCTGGATTGCCGATAAAACGACCGTGCAACTCTCGCCATCCGGAAAAACGGATAGCGAAGGTAAAGCCAGCGTCACCTTTACGGATACCGTCGCCCAGCAAGTTACGCTAAAAGCCAGCCTGCCCAACGGAAATAACAAATCGACGGTCAGCCAGTTTATTGCCGATACATCAACCGCCACGATCGCCGACATGGTTATCTCTCCGGATAACGTACGCGCCGATGGGGTCGCGCAAAATGTGGCGACGGTAACGGTTAAAGATGCGCAGGGCAATATCCTGCCAGGGCAGAACGTCTCCTGGAGCGCGAGCCGAAGCTCCGTGGTGTTGACCCCGTCGGGCATTACCGACGCCAATGGTCAGGCGCACGTCACGATGACGGACAATGTCGGAGGGAACGTTGATATTACTGCGACGCTGGATAACGCCAGCACGTTAACCAAACAGGCTAACTTTCTGTCCATCAACGTCACGAAGCTGCAGCCAAGCCGCTGGGGGCAAGATGCCAATGGCAACCCCATTACCTTTACGGCGACAGTGACAGATAGCAGCGGCGCGCCAGTGGCAAACAGCGAGGTCGCCTTTAGCAATACCGGCAAGGGAGTGCTGAGCGCGACAACCGCCATGACGGATAGCTCGGGGAACGCGGTTGTCTCGCTCACCGATCTGTATGGTGAAGAGGTGACCGTAACGGCCCGTGCGACCGTCAATCCGCAGGACAGCGGGCTGCAAAAGACGGTGACATTCTATGCGCAGTCGATTACCAAAGTGATCGCCGGCGGTCATACCTTTGATGCAGCAAGCGGCTTCCCTAAGACCGGCTTTCGATCAGCGATTTTTCAACTGGTCATTAACGATGATGTTGCCAATAACGCCAATTACACCTGGTCTACCGATCACTATGAATGGGTAAGAGCGGATGCCAACGGCAACGTGCAAATGGTGACAACGCCGGAAAGCGGCAGCAATACCGTTACCGTTACCGCGATGCCGAAATGGGGCGGCCAACCTTTGACGTATACCTTCACATTACAACACTGGATCATGGCTCTGAATCATAGCAGTACCAACCCGTCGGACGCAGAGCGTTATTGCGCAGAGGAAAACCTGGAGGTACCAAGCTACACGGTGCTCTCCAACGGTCAAATCGAGGGGAAAGCAACGCGAGCAGTGGGAACGTTGTGGGGAGAATGGGGAGCGCTTAGTCAATATTCCTGGGGCCATTCCAGCCCTATTGAATCGGACTGGGCAAAAGAAACAAACCCCAGTAATGGCCAGAGAGTGTATGTCAACTGGTATACGGGATATGTTTACGGCTCGCCTTCGGAGGGCGAATTAATGGACATTGCCTGCCATAAAGGATTTTGACTGACAAACGCATTAACCTGTCGGTAAATTCCGTCATTAAAGAGGCGCTTTAGGCGCCTCTTCTTTTATATCGCCCGCTTTATACAATCCATGCCTTATTCCAGGTTCGTTTCTTGATACTTACCCTGATAAGTATTATTTTGCCTGCCCGCTTACCGGAGGGAAGACCCGTGACTGAAGATGAACGCTTCGCCAGCAGGCCGATGGGCATGCGTATGGCGATGATTGTGCGCCAGTGGCGTGCGACGATCGATAACGCTATTACCGATACCGGCCTGACGCAGTCAAGCTGGACGGTATTGATGCAGCTTCACCAGTTGGGGAAGCTTGCCGACGAGCCGGCTCAACGCAGGCGGCATCGTTGATGAAATCATTCTGCACACCTGCCGCTGCGTCCCATTGTCAAAGAAACGACGGCAGGCTATCGCGTTGCTGTAATAAAGTAAGCCTCTTGCCTGTTCTTCTTTCACGTTGCTGGCGGCGGGGTTGAGCCCGCAGTTTGCCATTCATATTCACTCCTTACGCTATTTGTATAATGTCGTCGCCCTGACGCGGCGGATATTAGCGATCTGCAATGGGTTTTATTAAAAATATTCTCATATTTATTACTGGTATAAATAATTACCGGGGAGTTATTTCTGGATGAAACAGTTTAATGATTAATTCTGTTTTTCTGTGGGCAGCGGGCAATGAGCGGGAACGGCTTTGGGATAAGACTCCGCGGCGATCAGTAGGCAAAAACTCCACTTACTGTTAACAGGAATAATTGACTGTATGACTTTTCACGTCAGCGTGATTGCTTAGAGAAGCTTAGACAGAATCTGAAAAAAAGCGCCTTTCTGGCATTTGTTTTACTTGAGTAAAACCTGAGATGTTACGATACGACAATGATTACTATAGGGAAATAAGCGCGGCGCGGTAAATCTTCTGCGCTTATCGGTTTGCGTTGCCGGAAAGGGCCGGTAACGCTCGCTCTGGCGAGTCTTATTTGTGAACTTAATTTGCATTTATTTTTTTCCAAAAGCGAAGCAGATAAATGTCTGGTCGTAATAACCTGACGAAATACGCTATCACAACGTTGAAGGGCGCTGCATTTACCGCAGGACATCAACAAAACCCGCTCTTTCTCGCCGTGTTCGACGACATGCAGCGAATGTTCAACGCCCGCGCCGCGCTGTCACCTTAATTAAGGAATTTACGATGCCTGTTACCCCGCGTCGCCTGAAAACAGGCGGCGATCCCCGCCCGCTTGCCGGGCACCGTCTGCTTCGCGAAGAGCTCAGCAAACTCTCTCACCCGGCGCGGCCCGACGTAGACTGGCGTAAAGTCGAACAACTTTGCCTGTCGCTGTTTGAGGTGAATGGCGTAGAACTGCAAACCACCGCCTGGTATACGCTCGCTCGCACCCGGCTTGCGGGCCTGCACGGGCTGAACGAAGGGCTGGCTATGCTGGAAGCGCTTATCAGCTACCACTGGGGAAACCTCTGGCCGCAGCCGGTCCACGCCAGAATGGAAATTGTCAGCAGCCTGAGTCAGCGCCTCCAGCAGGCGCTACGTACGCTGACGTTTAAATGGGCGGATTTGAGCCAGCTCTATCAGGCTGAGGAGCATCTTACCCGCACGGGAGAAGCGCTTGAGCGACTCGAGCTTAAACATTTAAGCCAGCTGGAAACGCTGCGCACGCAGGTGCACAACGCCGCAGTGCGGCTGGAGAACAGTAACGCTGACGCTGGCGAAACTTCTTCTGACGCGGGGGCTGTCTTACCGTTTTGCGCGCTGAATAACCCGGTTTTGCCTGAAGAAGAGGAAACCGCGCGGTGGGTGTTTGTGGAGCAGCCTGAGCCGGCGGCAAAGGCGCAGACTGACAGAAGCCGCCTGTCGCCGGTAAAACCCTTTATCGGCGGGATGCTCACTATGCTACTGCTTATGGGCGCGGCGGCAGAAGGGTGGCGGCTTTTCAACCGTGCGGAACCGCTGAGCGACACGTTAAACGCGTCGCTCGCCCCTTTTGCGCAAGTGCTGACCCGCGAGCAACAACAAAAGCTGAAACAGCAGGGCGCGCCCGCGAATATCGCAGCGCGAACAGAGCGACAGCTGGTGCGACTTTCCCGTCTGCCGCCGGACTGGACGTTCCGCTACGCCCGGCAACTGCTGGCGCAGGCGCAAGCTTTCCAGCCCGGTGACGCGACGGTTGAACAACTTTCTCAGCAATGGGAGCGTCAGTTAACGGCGGCGGCTTCCACGCAGGAGAGCCTTAACGGCTGGCATCAGGGAATGGAACAACTGCAACAGCTTACGCAACGGCTTAACGCCCTGGACGAGCGGCGCGGCAAATATTTAACGGCAAGCGAACTGAAAACAATGGTGTTTGCCATCCAGCAATCGCTGTCGGCAACCCCGCCGGTGGAGGAGCAGTTGCGTCAGATTGATGAGCAGCAAAATAATGCGGTTGCGCCTGCTGCGCTGTATCAACAAACAGAAATGCATTTGCAGCAGCTATTGAGCCGTTACGCATTGTTAAAGGACCGTCAGGGCGGGGCGGCGCAATAGCTTGCCGGGAAGCGTTTAGCGACAGGAGAATCAAAGGGCGCGGCTTCGGCTAACTGGCCAAATGGCATTGTATTCCCGATGCGAGGCCGTGATCCGCGTGTTTAAGCAAAAACGTCAGCGACAGGACAAGCTTTGCGGGAAATCGTACAGAAAAGCGAGAATCGAAAAGGATAACGTGATTTGGTGCGTCCGAGTGGACTCGAACCACCGACCCCCACCATGTCAAGGTGGTGCTCTAACCAACTGAGCTACGGACGCACTAAGAAGATGGTGCGTTCAATTGGACTCGAACCAACGACCCCCACCATGTCAAGGTGGTGCTCTAACCAACTGAGCTATGAACGCATTGCTGTGTGACAGCGGGGACGAATATTAACGGCAGGCCCGGCGGCTGGCAAGAGCAAAAGGGTAATTTTTCAGGAGATTTAGCGCGATTGCCGCGTAAGTGCACAGAATGATGAGAAAGTGATCGGATTGAGATGGCGGCGCGCGTTTGCGCATCGTGGTAAAGGGGTGGACAAAAAGCGCCACCCCTTGTTTATCCAACGCCGCTGCGCATAACGGGGCGGCGACAGGACCCGCCCCTGAAACGGTCAGCGCAGCGCCGCCGGTTACCTCGCCGCGCGGTGCAAAATAACCGACGAAGGCTGGCGCTGGAGATAGCGCATGCGCCAAAACATCATGATCGCCGCGCTCGTTAACCCGATAATAAAACCGGTCCAGAACCCCGCAGGCCCCATCGGCTCCACCACCAGGTCGGTCAGCGCCAGTACATAGCCGCTCGGCAAACCCAGCACCCAATAGGCGATAAAAGTAATAAAGAAAATGGAGCGCGTGTCTTTGTATCCTCTCAGCACGCCGCTGCCGATGACCTGAATGGAATCGGAAATCTGGTACACCGCCGCCAGCAGCATCAGGAACGAGGCCAGCGCCACAACTTGCGGATTATCGTTGTAGAGCAGGGCGATATGTTTGCGCATTACCACGGTAAAAATCGCAGTGACGACGGCCATACAGACGCCGACGGCAATGCCCGTCCAGGCGGATGTCTGCGCATCCAGCGTCGAGCCCTGACCGAGACGATATCCCACGCGAATAGTGACTGCCGCAGCAAGGGACATCGGCAAAACAAACATCAGCGAGCTGAAGTTAAGGGCTATCTGGTGGCCGGCGACATCGACGATGCCGAGCGGAGAAACCAGCAGCGCCACGACGGCAAACAACGTAACTTCGAAAAACAGCGCCAGCGCAATCGGCAAGCCTAGCTGCGTCAGGCGTTTAATGACCGCCCAGTCCGGTTTGCCGAAATGCTGCGCATGCTGAATGTCGCGCATAGCGTGGGCGCGCTTAACATACAACAACATACTGGCGAACATCACCCAGTAAACGGATGCGGTCGCCACGCCACAACCCACGCCGCCAAGCTCCGGCATACCATAATGGCCGTAGATAAAAATGTAGTTAACCGGGATATTCACCAGCAGGCCGATAAACCCAATCACCATGCCGGGTTTGGTTCTCGCCAGGCCTTCACACTGGTTACGCGCCACCTGGAAACATAAATAACCCGGCGTCCCCCAGAGCAGCGCCCGCAGATAACCGACCGCTTTATCCGCCAGCTGCGGGTCGATATTATGCATGGCGTGAATGATATAACCGGCGTTCCACAGCACGACCATCACCAGTACGGATACCATTCCGGCAAGCCAGAAGCCCTGGCGCACCTGATGCGCGATGCGGTCGCGGCGACCCGAGCCATTGAGCTGCGCGATGGTTGGCGTAAGCGCCAGCAGCAGGCCGTGGCCAAAAAGGATGGCTGGCAGCCAGATAGAGGTACCGATAGCGACGGCGGCCATGTCGGTGGCGCTGTAGCCGCCCGCCATAACCGTATCGACAAATCCCATCGCCGTCTGGGCGATTTGCGCAAGGATCACCGGGATTGCAAGAGCTAATAACTGACGCGCTTCGATGAAATACTTCTGCACGTGAACACCTGTATTTTGTAGTTATTTGAAAGACAAAAAAGCCGCCTTAACTGGCAGCAAGAAGAAATTGCAGGGGAATGAGTCAGACTATTGTAGCGGGAGTTCACTATTAAGCCAGTGAAATAATGCGCTATTCCCGCTACAGGCTGGCAAGGAGAATTTCCAACTGTTATTGTGCTCAATATGCAGGTGGCGGCGAAATGCCGCCGTTTTATCGAATTCAGGAGTGGTTAATATGTTTACAGGCATTGTGCAGGGCACCGGCAAAGTCGTCGCCATTGATGAAAAACCGAACTTTCGTACCCACGTTGTGGAGTTGCCGGAGGCGCTCCTGCCGGGGCTTGAGACCGGCGCTTCGGTTGCGCACAACGGCTGCTGCCTGACGGTGACGGAAATAAACGGCAACCGCATCAGCTTCGACTTAATGAAAGAAACGCTGCGTATCACTAACCTGGGCGATTTACAGGAAGGCGACGTAGTGAACATTGAGCGAGCCGCAAAATTCAGCGATGAAATCGGCGGTCATTTAATGTCCGGGCATATTATGACCACGGCGGAAGTCGCGAAAATCCTGACCTCGGAAAATAACCGGCAGATCTGGTTTAAATTACAGGACCCGACGCTGATGAAGTATATTCTGCACAAAGGTTTTATCGGCGTGGATGGCATTAGTCTGACGGTAGGCGAGGTTACGCCGACGCGTTTTTGCGTCTATTTAATTCCTGAAACGCTGCAGCGCACGACGTTAGGGGCGAAAAAACTGGGGCAGCGCGTGAATATTGAAATCGACCCGCAAACGCAGGCGGTCGTGGATACGGTCGAGCGCGTATTAGCAAGCCGCGAAGCGGCAGCCGCAGCGCTGGCAGTTAACGAAGAACCTAAATAAGTAAAATCTTAATAAAAATAAACCCCGGGACTGCCGGGGTTTATTTTTAGCGGGGGACACGCAATCCGTTTTCAATGCCGCGGCTGAAGACCACCTGCCAGAGTTGAATATCCCGGGCGCGGAATGCGCCAGCGCAGGCGTTCAGATAATAAACGAACATCCGTTTAAAGCGCTCGGAATAGTTATCAGCGATTTCCGGCCAGGCATTCAGAAAGCGTTCATGCCAGGCCATCAGGGTCTTATCGTAATCCGCGCCGAAATTATGCCAGTCTTCCATCACGAAATGGCGCTCGCTGGCGTCGGCGATTTGCCGCACGGAAGGCAGACAGCCGTTCGGGAAGATATATTTATCGATCCACGGGTCGACATTATTATCGGTTTTACGCGAACCAATAGTATGCAGCAGGAAAATACCGTCCGGCTTGAGGTTGCGGTCGGCCACTTCAAAATAGGTAGCGTAATTTTTCGGGCCGACATGTTCAAACATCCCGACAGAGACAATGCGGTCAAAGGCATCGTTCAGGTCGCGATAATCCTGCAGCAGGATCGTCACGTCCAGCCCCTGGCAGCGCTCCTGCGCCATTTTCTGCTGTTCAGCGGAAATGGTGACGCCCACCACGGAAACGCCGTAATTGCGCGCCGCAAACTCCGCCAGCCCGCCCCAGCCGCAGCCGATATCCAGTAAACGCATGCCAGGCTGCAATTGCAGCTTGTCGCAAATCAGCTTCAGCTTATTATTCTGGGCGTCGAGGAGATTCTCCGCTTCTTTCCAGTAGCCGCAGGAATACTGCATGTGCGGGTCGAGCATGCGGGTAAAGAGATCGTTGCCAAGGTCGTAGTGCTCTTTGCCGACAATCCAGGCGCGTTTTTTTGATTGCAGATTAACAAGGCGGGCGCCAAGAATGCGCAGCGTATCTTTGAAATGGTGGGGCAGCTGTTTTTCCAGCCCGGCGCGCAGCACTTTGGTAAAAAACTGGTCGAGTCTTTCGCACTCCCACCAGCCATCCATGTAGCTTTCGCCAAGACCCAGCGAGCCCTCCTGCAAAACACGTTTAAAGAAATTGGGGTTTTTAACCTGTATATCAGAGGGGGCGGGGCCGTTAATGGTTATGCCGGCCCGGTTGAGCATTTCGCTTGCAATGCGATACCACTCATTGTCCCGGATGCTGACTTCTTCTATACACGATGAACTCATAGCTTCTCCATCACCTGTGTGATCAGAACCTTCAAACAGCGTAGTCGCAATTTGAGGCTGGTGAGAAATCTCACGGACTAATCCGCGTGCCTGATATCCGACGTAGAACAGAGGAAGGGAGGATACCCTTGCCAGAAAAGCCTTCCATAGCAAAACGGGAGCGCTCCGGCTCCCGTTACTGCATAATATTTATGAGATTTATTGCAAAGCCGCGAACCAGTATAGGCGGCAAATTCTGATGATTCAACCGAATATTGTTAGCAACCTAATTACATAAATATGACATTATCGATGCCGTTATGATGCGTGCGGCGAAGACTGCGCGGGTTGCCGCTCAGTTTCTACCACCTTCAGGCCCCGCATTTTATAGCCCCAGCCCACCAGCAGCACGGTCCCTAACATCACGCTGGTGGTGGAAAGCAGCGGCGCGGCGACCAGCCAGGAAACCAGCAGACTGGCGATAAAACAGAGCCCCAGTTGCAGCGTATTCTGCAACGCCGCCGCACGCCCGGTAGCCTGTGGGAACGGCTGCAGCGCCGCCGCCACGACAATCGGATAGATAGCGCCATTCGCCATCGCCATCAGACAGAAGGGAATGAGCAGCATCGTCAGGGTCGCGTTTTCATACAACCCCACAGCCCAGGTCGCCGCCACGCTCAGGGCAAACGCTATCAGCAGCCAGGGCAGCAGTTGCGCGCCCGGCAAGCGTTGCAGCGCAGCGCGGCAGCCGTAGCCGCCGATAAGAAAAGCAATCGTCTGTGGCACATAACTTAAGCCAATTACAGCAGGGCTGTAGCCCATTTCACTAAGAATAAAGGGTGAGCCGGTGAGCCAGGCGAAAAAACTGGCAGAGCAGGCGGCGTAAATAAGCACGTTGCCGCGATAAGCGGATGAGCGCAGCAGGGTGCCAAAGCGGATTTTTTCCGCCTGCGGTTCAGCCGCGGGTTTAACACGCGGCTGCAGGCGCAGTGCCGGCAACATCAGCAGCAGCGTCACGGCGAACAGTACGACGAAAATGGCCCGCCATTCGAAATGGTTCAGCAGCCAGCTGCCCAGCAGCGGCGCCAGAGCCGGAGAAAGCCCCACCAGCGGCATAATCGTCGCGAAAATACGGTTAACGCGGTGCGCCGGGTAGTAATCCGTCACCAGCGCCTGCCAGATAACCGCGGCGGCGCACACGCCTACCGCCTGCACGAAGCGCAACGCCAGCAGCGCCGCCGCGTTTTCCACCCACAGCATACCTATGCAGCCGACGGCGAAAATCGCGAGGCCCGTCAGCAGAACGGGACGGCGACCAAAGCGATCTGAAAGCGGTCCCCAGATCAGCTGCGCCACGGCGAAACCCGCAAGAAACAGGCTCAGGGAAGCGCTGATGGCCGCCGCCTGCGTTTGCAGATCCTGCTGAATAGCGGCGAAAGCGGGCAGATACATATCGGTCGCCAGAAAGCCGAGCACGCTAAGCCCGGCCAGCCAGACAAGAAAAATTTTCGAGGGTTGCATAGGTTCCTCTTATGACGCTTTAACGAAGACCGCGAGTGTAAAGAGTGCAGCCTGCAATGTGAAACGCTAATATTTGGCGATTGCGTTCAAAAATTTTGCAGGCATAACATGTGGTCCGAATATTCTCTGGAAGTGGTTGATGCGGTTGCCCGCAGCGGAAGTTTCAGCGCGGCGGCCCAGGAGTTGCACCGCGTACCCTCAGCCGTCAGCTATACGGTGCGACAACTGGAGGAATGGCTGGCGGTGCCGCTCTTTGAACGCCGCCATCGTGACGTAGTGCTCACGCCCGCCGGCGCCTGGTTTTTAAAAGAAGGGCGTTCTGTTATCAAAAAAATGATGATCACGCGTCAACAGTGCCAGCAAATAGCCAACGGCTGGCGCGGGCAGCTTTCTATCGCTGTCGATAACATTGTCCGCCCCGAACGCACCCGTCAGCTGGTGCTGGATTTCTATCGGCATTTTAACGATGTCGAGCTGAAAATTTCTCAGGAGGTTTTCAATGGCGTCTGGGACGCGCTGGCGGATGAACGCGTGGAGGTGGCGATTGGCGCGACGCAGGCGATTCCGGTAGGCGGCCGCTATGCGTTTCGCGATATGGGCATGTTGAGCTGGCATTGCGTGGTGGCAAGCCAGCACCCTCTTGCGCAACAGAGCGCGCCGCTTAGCGATGACCAGCTGCGCGAATGGCCCTCGCTGGTGCTGGAGGATACGTCGCGTTCGCTGCCCAAGCGCATTACCTGGCTGCTGGATAACCAGCGTCGGGTGATTGTGCCGGACTGGCCTTCAGCGGCGGATTGCCTGAGCGCGGGTTTATGCGTCGGCATGGTACCGTCGCATTTCGCGCGCCCGTGGCTTAAACGCGGCGAGTGGCGGGCGCTGATGCTGGAAAACCCGTTCCCGGACGCCGCCTGTTGCCTGACGTGGCGGCAAAACGATGCTTCTCCGGCGTTGCAGTGGCTGTTGGATTATTTAGGCGACAGTGAGACGTTGAACCGGGAGTGGTTGCGGGAGCCGGATTAACCGGCCCCCGGCAGGATTAGCGGCGATAGTCGCGGAAGGGACCGTCCGCCACGGAGCGGCGCTCAATCAGACGCGGATGCACTTCAATGGTCTGCGACTCTTCACGCTTGTTGACAATACGATCCAGCAGCATGTTGAACGCCGTCTGGCCGAGAGTCTCTTTCGGCTGATGAATAGTGGTCAGCGCCGGGCTGAAATAGCGGGCGTTGCGCACGTTGTCATAGCCGATAATAGAAATATCGTGCGGTACGCGCAGCCCCATCTCGTCGGCAGCGCAAATCGCGCCCATCGCCATGATATCGCCGCCGCAAAAGACTGCGGTGGGGCGATGCGGCTGCGAAAGCATCTGCTGCATGGCGCGGTAGCCCGATTCCGGCTCGAAGTCGCCCTGGACAATCCAGTTTTCCGGCATCGAGATCATCGCTTCCTTCAGCGCCTTCATAAAGCCTGCCAGGCGGCCCGCGCCGGTGTTGCGCTCAAGCGGCCCCGGGATAACGCCAATTTCGCGATGACCGCGTTCGATTAAATAGCGCCCGGCGATATATCCGCCCTGGAAAGCGTTATCGATTACCGAGTCGGTGAAATCCGCTTTTGCCTCGCCCCAGTCCATCACTACCATAGGAATGTGACGGTACTCTTCCAGCATGCTGAGCAGCGACTGCGGGTATTCGGAGCACATTACCAGCAGGCCGTCGACGCGTTTTTGCGCCATCATCGACAGGTAAGCGCGCTGTTTTTCCAGGTTGTTATGAGCGTTGCCAAGAATCAGCGTGTAACCCTTGGCGAAACAGCTGTTTTCCACCGCTTCGATGATCTCTGCGAAATAGGGCGCCTCGCTGCTGGTCGCAAGCAGACCGATGGATTTGGTGTGGTTAACCTTAAGACTGCGCGCCACGGCGCTCGGCGAGTAGTGCAGTTCTTTAATTGCCGCCCATACCGCGTTGCGCGTCTCTTCCGCGACAAAACGGGTTTTGTTAATTACATGTGATACAGTTGTAGTGGAAACGTTTGCTCGCTTCGCGACGTCTTTAATTGTTGCCATTAGTTGTCACTCCAGACCATGCCCTAACTTCCTGAAAAAACGCTGGTTAAACGTTTGCCTACGCTACCCCCTTGCGGCAACGAAAACGTTGCATCAGGCCGGGAAAAGCCAGTTCGGCTGGAAGGAGAGGGGGGTAATGGCCGGTACATAATAAATTAGCCGAGAATTTTGGCCGATCTTGCGCAAAAGGGGAAGAGGGAAAACGCATATCAGACTAAATCAAAGAGGATTTTTGCGTTGGACTATGTAAAAATGAAGCGCACCCGCTTTTTGTAGGGTTAAAAAGGAGAACAAATGAGTACCGAACTGAAATTTTCGCTGGTCACCACCGTCGTTGTGCTGGGTCTGATTGTGGCTTCGGCGCTGACGGCGGTAATGCACTGATTCGCTTGCCGGGAGAGGGGTTAACTTTCCCTCTCCTCATCATTTTTCCTTATAAATCCCCACGTTGTCCTTTCTTTTATTGCCCGTTCGGGTAATCATTAGCAAATAACAAAAAAGCTACACCCTTAACAAAATCGCAAATATCTTTTGCGATTCTTGTGACTTCTGTCCCAAAGCTATATCTGACATGCTGATTGGCATTCCGTTCTTGTCAGTTGCGCAACCGCCGCTGACGCTCTCTCGTTTTGTCTGGAGTTTTGCATGAGAGTTAATTTTCCTTTACTGGCGCTGGCGATTGGCGCTTTTGGTATCGGCACCACCGAGTTCTCGCCGATGGGGTTGCTGCCGGTTATCGCGAAAGGCGTTGATGTGTCTATACCCGCCGCCGGCATGTTGATTAGCGCCTATGCGATAGGGGTGATGGTTGGCGCGCCGCTGATGACGCTGCTGCTTTCGCACCGCTCGCGCCGCAACGCGCTTATCTTCCTGATGGCGATTTTTACCGTCGGCAACGTCCTCTCGGCCATTTCGCCGGATTACGGCACGCTGCTGGCGTCGCGCATCCTCACCAGCCTCAACCATGGCGCTTTCTTTGGGCTGGGGTCCGTCGTGGCGGCAAGCGTGGTGCCGAAACATAAGCAAGCGAGCGCGGTGGCGACCATGTTTATGGGACTGACTATCGCCAACATTGGCGGCGTGCCTGCGGCGACCTGGCTTGGCGAAGTTATCGGCTGGCGTATGTCATTCCTGGCGACCGCCGGGCTGGGCGTCGTCTCTATGATAAGCCTCTTTTTCTCCTTGCCGAAAGGCAGCGCGGGCGAACGCCCCGACGTTAAGAGCGAACTGGCCGTGCTGATGCGCCCGCAGGTGGTCAGCGCGTTGCTGACGACGGTGCTCGGCGCTGGCGCGATGTTTACGCTTTATACCTATATTGCGCCAGTGCTGCATAAAGTGACTGACGCTACGCCTGCATTTATTACCGGCATGCTGGTGCTGATTGGCGTAGGCTTCTCAATTGGCAACTACCTTGGCGGACGTCTGGCGGATCGTTCGGTCAACGGCACGCTTAAAGGCTTCCTGCTGCTGCTGATTGTGATTATGGCCGCTATCCCGCTGCTGGCGCGCAGCGAGGTGGGCGCGGCGGTGAGCATGGTTATCTGGGGCGCGGCGACCTTTGCCGTGGTGCCGCCGTTGCAGATGCGCGTAATGCGCGTGGCGAGCGAAGCGCCGGGCCTTTCTTCTTCGGTGAACATCGGCGCGTTCAACCTCGGCAACGCGCTGGGGGCGGCGGCAGGCGGCGCGGTTATCCAGGCGGGTCTTGGCTACAGCTTTGTACCGGTAATGGGGGCGATTATCGCCGCGCTGGGGCTGCTGCTGGTCCTCTTTTCCTCACGGCGAAATGCTGAAAAAGCCTTCGCGGCGGAATAAATAAAAAAGGGAAGCGCAGGCTTCCCTTTTTTTGTGTTTAAAATTCAGCGGATGGTGCGCGGCGTCATCACCCGACGCGCGCCAACATAGTGACGCTGCCAGTAATCTTCACTCAGTGAAGTTATCTGAATATCCCGGCCGCTGCGCGGAGACTGGATAAACTTGCCGTTGCCGACATAAACGCCCACGTGATCGGCGGTGCCGCGCCCCTGAGTGCGGAAGAAGACCAGATCGCCGCTCTCCAGCTCGCCTCGGTCAACCGGGGCGGCGTCGCGCAGGTGGTACATCTCATTCGCGGTACGCGGAATGCGGAATTTCACCAAATCCTTATAGGCGTAGTAGATGAGCCCGCTGCAATCAAAGCCGGTGCGCGGCGAGGTACCGCCCCAGCGATAAGGCTTGCCTATCTGGCCCATTAGCTTAGTCAGCGCCGTTTTTTGCGCTTTCTGCACGCGAAGCTTATGCGCTGCGGCGATGGTGGTCGGCTGGTCCGATTTAACTTTCACACAGCGTTTTTTATGACCTTTGCGTTTGGTGCACTGCTCGGTGTAGGCCAGCGTCTGCGCTTTTTTGCCTTTCAGCGTTAAGTCAGAAGAGGAGATTTTACCGCGCCGGGCGAGTGTTTTACCGGATGCTGACGCTTTGGCTTTTTTGCTGGAAGAAGAGGCGACGCGCTTAGTAGAGGTTTTGCCTGAGGATTTTTGCTTGCTGGTGGTTTTAATCTGGCTGCTTTGCTTCTTCGTTTTAGCGTTATGCGCCTTTTGAATAGCCGACGGACGCGCGTTTTCTGAAGCGTGCGTTAACGGACTCAGTGTCAGACTGGTAAAAAATAGAGCACAGAGCGTGATGGTGATTTTATTAATCCGCGCCACTGAGCATTCCCCTGATGATGGCGGCAATCGTGCCCGCGTATGATTTTTTAAAAACCAGCCGATTCTAATCTAAAAAAATGACAAAAGTTAATAGCCATTTGCCGTCATCGATACGTTTCGTTATCAAGCGCAAAAAAAATGTGCATTTTTCCGCTTTCCCGCGTCGCGTTGTCGGTATGTAAAGCGAGCTGTCGGCAAAGATAGTATGCCGATCGGCGACATAAAAGTGTTATTCTTAATGAATGTTTAACCCCGGCTACGGGCGTGGCGGTCAGCGCAAAATCTGCGCCCGGCCGTTACAATGAAAAGCTCCTGCCGTTAAGAAGCTTGAGGAAGCAAGACAATGAGCACAACCCTTGAAAAAATTCAGCGCCAGATCGCCGAAAACCCCATCCTGCTTTATATGAAAGGTTCGCCGAAGCTGCCAAGCTGCGGCTTCTCCGCCCAGGCCGTGCAGGCGCTTTCCGCCTGCGGCGAGCGCTTCGCTTACGTGGATATTCTGCAAAACCCGGATATCCGCGCCGAGCTGCCGAAATACGCTAACTGGCCGACCTTCCCGCAGCTGTGGGTGGATGGCGAACTGGTCGGCGGTTGCGATATCGTTATCGAAATGTATCAGCGCGGCGAGCTGCAGCAGCTCATTAAAGAAACTGCGGCGAAGTACAAATCTGAAACGCCGGATGCTGAATAAGCCCGATGTAATAAAAAAGCGACCCACCGGGTCGCTTTTTTTATGGCGTGTCTTGCGCCGCAGGCAATGGCCACCCGCCGAGCCGCTTCCAGCGGTTAACGATTTCACAAAACAGCAGCGCCGTCTGCTCGGTATCGTAAAGCGCGGAGTGCGCCTGGGTGGCATCGAAGGGAAGGCCCGCCGCGGTGCAGGCTTTCGCCAGCACCGTTTGCCCCAACGCCAGGCCGCTTAACGCCGCCGTGTCAAAAGTGACAAACGGATGAAAAGGGTTGCGCTTCAGGGAAGCGCGCTGCGCTGCCGCCATCATAAAGCTGTGATCGAATGTCGCGTTATGCGCCACCATAATCGCCCGGTTGCAGTCGCTCTCCTTCATCCCCTTGCGCACCATTTTAAAGATAGCGTGCAGCGCGTCATATTCGCTTACGGCGCCGCGCAACGGATTGTGCGGATCGATGCCGTTAAAGGCCAACGCTTCCGGCTGCAAAATAGCGCCTTCAAAGGGCTCGACGTGAAAGTGAAGGGTCTCATCCAGCGAGAGCCAACCCTGTTCGTCCATCTTCAGGGTGACGGCGGCAATTTCCAGCAGCGCATCGGTTTTGGCATTAAATCCGGCAGTCTCCACATCGATGACGACGGGGTAAAAGCCACGAAAACGGTCGCACAGACCTGCAAGTTGCGGGGTATCGGACATCAGGGTCTCATATAATGGGGAGTTAAAGCAGCGCGTATTATGGCAAATTTCGGGACGGGATGCAGCAGGGCGGGCGCGAAGGCCCGCCGGGAAGGATCAGTTGCCGAGGCCGCGACCGGCGTCTTTTTCTTCGATAAGCTCAATCTTGTAGCCGTCCGGATCTTCCACAAACGCGATAACGGTGGAACCGCCTTTAACCGGGCCCGCTTCACGCGTCACGTTGCCGCCGTTGTTGCGAATGCGCTCGCAGGCTTGCGCCGCGTTTTCCACGCTAATGGCGATGTGGCCGTAAGCGGTGCCGAGCTCATAGCTCTCCACGCCCCAGTTGTAGGTCAGTTCGATAACCGCTTCTTCGCTCTCCGGGCCATAACCGACAAACGCCAGAGAATATTTATATTCCGGGTTTTCGCTGGTGCGCAGCAGCTTCATGCCCAGCACGTTGGTATAGAAATCGATAGAGCGTTGCAGATCGCCGACGCGCAGCATGGTGTGAAGTAAGCGCATAATATCCTCTTAAATCTATGAAATGTAAGTCGTGGTTTGTTAAATCACTGTTATGAGTATAGCGGCGAAAGAACGCCGCTATCAATGAAGGGATTAAAGCGTTGGGTAATCGATGTAGCCTTCCGCGCCGCCGCCGTAGAAGGATTCAGGGCGCTGCGGGTTGAGTGCTGCTTTTTTGCGCAGACGTTCGACCAGATCCGGGTTGGCGATGTAGTCGCGACCAAAAGCGACGGCATCAATCAGTCCTTTTTCGATCAGCGCTTCGGCTTTTTCACGGGTATAAGCGCCGGCGCCGATAATCGCGCCGTCAAAGCGCTCGCGCACTTTCTGGCGGAACTCATCGCTGTAAGGCGCGCCGCCCGCCCAGTCCGGCTCGGACAGGTGCAGATAGGCGATGCCGCGTTTGTTAAGCTCTTCAATCAGGTAAAGCGCATCCGCTTCTTCATCCGGGCCGTTATCCACATTCTGGAACGTGCCGACAGGCGACAGGCGAATGCCGATGCGATCGGCGCTCCACTCTTTGCTGACCGCGTCGACCACTTCCAGCACCAGACGCGCGCGGTTTTCTACGCTACCGCCGTACTGGTCGTTACGCTGGTTGGCGCTCGGGGAGAGGAACTGGTGCAGCAGGTAGCCGTGAGCGGAGTGCAGCTCGACCAGATCGAAACCGGCGTCGCGCGCGTTGCCTACCGCCTTGCGGAAATCGTCGACGATGCCCGGAATTTCGTGCGTTTCCAGCGCGCGCGGCGTCGTGGTGTCTACACGGATAGCTTTGCCGTTTTCATCACGCAGAGAAGTACGCGTGCCGGAGTTGATAGCGGACGGAGCCACCGGCGCTTCGCCGCCAGGCTGCAGGCTGCTGTGAGAAATGCGGCCGGTGTGCCAGAGCTGCACGGCGATGTGGCCTGCTTTTTCATGTACCGCCGCAGTGATTTTTTTCCACGCCGCAACCTGCTCATCGCTATGCAGACCCGGAGCCCCCGCATAACCTTTCGCCTGAGCGGAAACCTGCGTCGCTTCGCTGATGATAAGACCGGAGCTGGCGCGCTGGCGGTAATACTCCACCATCATCGCGGTAGGAATATCGCCCGGCTCGATGCTGCGCAGACGGGTCAGCGGCGCCATAAAGACGCGGTTCGGAACGGTAACAGCGCCCACTTTAAGCGGGGTAAACAGTTTTTCGGACGGCATAATGTCTCCTGAGTAGACCGGTCGTCTAGTGACAAGGGAAATAAAAAGCGCCTGCCTGAGCGGGCGCTCAAAGAATCTGTTCTACATGTTTTAACGTGCTTTCCAGCGGCACGCCGCTGCGGGAAATCTTGGCCTGCAGGCTGGCGCCAAGCCACAAGACATATAGCACCTGCGCCTGCGTTTGCGCATCATTCGCGCCGTTGAGGCTTTTTTCCGCCATGCCGTGCTCAAGGGTCTGCGCGAGAAGCGCGATAACCTGGGCGGCGCCTTTATCCAGCGCGCTGCGCATATCTTCTGATAAATCGCATACTTCTGCCGACAGTTTTACGGTCAGACAGCCGCTAATCGTGCCCTGATGACAGTACTGACGCAGCGTCTCCTGATACCAGTCGAGGATCTTCTCCCGGTAGGTGCGATCCGCGCGGTCGAAATGTTGGCGCAGCCGTTCATGATAATGCGCATAGTGCCGCTCCAGCATCGCTACCCCAAACGCCTCTTTAGAGCGAAAGTAGTGGTAGAACGAGCCCTTCGGCACGCCTGCGGTTTTCAACAGTTCGCTCAGCCCCATGCCGGTAAAACCGCGCTGCAGGCATAGCTGCTCGCCGGTAGCAAGGAGGTGTTCGCGGGTATCAGTATCATGCGTTTTCATGGCCATTACCGTACTAGACCATTCGGTCTAATGCAAGTCTGTATCAGTAAATCAATGGTCCGTTACTGTGACGTTGTCACTTTTCGCGGCGCTTATTCAAGGAAGACGCTTGTGCAAAAGCGCACTTTACCCGCTACAGGCTTGCAAGCGTTCAAAAGAGAGGCTTCAATTGTAGCAACTCTGTTAATGAGGAGCCGTTGTGGCCGAGCAGCTAGAGTTTTTCCCCGTTCCCAGCCCTTGTCGGGGTATTTGCCAGAGCGACGAGCGCGGGTTCTGCCGCGGCTGCCTGCGCAGTCGGGATGAGCGTTTTAACTGGCAGAAGATGAGCGATGCGCAAAAGCAGGAAGTACTGCGGTTGTGCCGCCAGCGCCTGCTGCGTAAGCTGCGCGCGGCTAAATCCGAGCCGCCCGAAGAACCCCAGCAGCCTTCACTGTTTTAATCGTGCGACTATCGTATACTCCGGCGCAGTGTTTATTTTATCCCGAGGAAAAGAGAGATGGTTCAACGTATTACCCTCGCACCACAGGGGCCGGAGTTCTCCCGCCTGGTGATGGGCTACTGGCGGTTGATGGAATGGAAATTCTCCGCCCGTGAGTTGGTCAGCTTCATTGAAGCGCACCTTGATGCAGGCATCACCACGGTTGATCACGCGGATATTTATGGCGGCTATCAGTGCGAAGCCGCCTTTGGCGAAGCGCTCCGTCTGGCGCCGCACCTGCGCCAACGTATGGAGATCGTGACTAAATGCGGGATAGCCACGACGGCGAAGGAAGAAAACACCCTCGGGCACTATATCACCAGCCGTGAGCATATCCTGCGCAGCGCTGAAACCTCGTTGAAAAACCTGGCCACCGACTCTCTGGACCTGCTGCTTATTCACCGTCCCGACCCGCTGATGGATGCCGACGAAGTGGCGGAAGCTTTCCTCGCGCTGCATCAGAGCGGCAAAGTCCGCCACTTCGGCGTATCAAACTTTACGCCTGCGCAGTTTATGCTGCTGCAATCGCGTCTGCCGTTTACGCTTGCCACCAACCAGGTGGAAATTTCACCGGTCTACCAGCCGCTGCTGCTTGACGGCACGCTGGACCAGCTCCAGCAACTGCGCATTCGTCCGATGGCCTGGTCCTGTCTCGGCGGCGGGCGCCTGTTTAACGACGCCGCCTTCCAGCCGCTGCGTGACGAGCTGCAGAACGTGGCGCAGGAACTGGGCGCGGAAACGATCGAACAGGTGGTTTACGCCTGGGTTATGCGCCTGCCGTCCCAGCCGCTGCCGATAATCGGCTCCGGTAAGATTGAGCGCGTGCGCGCCGCCATTCCGGCGCTTTCGCTGGAAATGACGCGCCAGCAGTGGTTCCGCATCCGTAAAGCGGCGCTGGGTTACGACGTGCCTTAATGCTGAAAAGAGGTTGCCTCCCGGTGAAAACTCCCTCTCTGGTATAGACTTACCAGCGAGAAAACCGATCAGGAGGCAACATGAAGCGTTTTAGTCTGGCAATGTTGGCACTGCTCGCCTGCGGCGCGGCCCAGGCGGCAAGTGAAGAAGTAGAAATGAACCTCGTCACTCCTCAGGGGATTGGTCAGTCCATCGGCACAGTCAAAATCAGCGAAACCGATAACGGGCTGGAGTTTGCCCCAGACCTCAAGGCCTTGCCGCCCGGGGACCATGGCTTTCACATCCACGCCAAAGGCTCTTGCGAACCCGCTATGAAGGAAGGCAAACCTGCGGCGGCAGAAGCGGCGGGGGGCCATTACGATCCGCAAAATACCGGTAAGCATCTTGGGCCTAAAGGTCCGGGCCATTTAGGCGACCTGCCTGCGCTACAGGTTAATAATGATGGCAAGGCGACCGAACCCGTAACCGCGCCGCGCCTTAAATCGCTGGATGAAATAAAAAATAAAGCGCTGATGGTGCATGTGGGCGGCGATAACATGTCCGATCATCCTAAACCCCTGGGCGGCGGCGGCGAACGTTACGCCTGCGGCGTTATCAAGTAAGCCGCGTTGCGCTGTCGCTGGGGTTACCCGGCGGCGGCGCTTGTTCCAGTTGGGATAACGAGCACCACAGCCGCCAGATTAGCTGCGCCAGCCGTCGCGCATCCGGCTGATGATGCTTCGCAAGCACCGTATACACCCGCTCAAGTTCGTTCAGCGCGACCGCCAGCGACCTTTGCTGCACGCCTTTTTCGCTCATCACATCTCTTAACGTTGCGATGCAGTTATCGCGAACGCGTGATAAAGGGTCCGAACGGGCCTCCCAGTCGCGTAATTGCCACGCCACATGCGAGCAGTTAAGCAAAACGACGCCCCAGCGCAGCAGCCAGCGGCGCGCGCTCTCTTCCTTACTGTTGCTAAGCTGACTGATATGGTGATACACCAGCGATTCAAAGCCATTCTCGCTCTGGGCCGGATGGCGGCTTAACTGGTCGATAAAACCGCGCCGCAAAGCGCGGATATGGCGTCGGCCTTTTCGCTGGTCTGAGCCGGGGCGCAGCACCGCAAACGAGACCCAGCAGAGCGCAACGCCAGTGATTTTCGCCACATTGTCATTAAGAAAATCAGCGAAGTCATAAACGGGCGGATTGGTTACGGCGATAAACGAGCCCATAAATACGATCAGTTGCCCCCATAGCCCGGCAAGCTTCGGCTGTTGCAGCTTCATTAGCTGCATGGTGGTTAACAGCGGCAGCAAAAACAGCAAAAATTGCCACAGGTCGGTTATCTGCACCATCAGGCCAAATTTCACCACAAAGCTAAAAAGAGAAAGCAGCGCCAGCGTGCGCAGCAGCAGCATCAAAGAGTTGTGCGGCGATGGCGAGGCGGAATAGAGCACGCTGCTGATGGCTGCAAGCGTCAGCGCGCCGCTGGCACCGGATTCCCACTGCGTGTTGATGCACCATGCGCCGATAAGCGTAATCACGCAAAAGGTGCGCAACGCGCTCCACAACGCTTCAATATTATCCGCGTGGCGGGCGAAAGCGGGGGCCGCGGGAGGAGAGACGACGCGTTCCGGCGCGTGATCCTCCACTTCATGCAGCCAGCGAGCGCTGTCGAGATATACCCAGCAAAAATGGCGCAGCCGGTGCCAGAAAGCCTGATGGCGAAAATCATCGGCATTGGTGGGATAACACTGGGCGAGGATCCTCGACACGCTGTATTTACTCGCGCCCGGTCGCGCCAGAGCCTGCAGCAGCGTCTGCAATTGCGGCCAGAGAGACGGCGGGGCGTCAGGCCAGTTCATCAGCAGCCTGCGCAAGCCGGAGATAAGACTGGTAAGTCTTAGCTGCTGGTGCAGCAGATAATTAAGCAACAGGTTATGCCGCCGGAACCGGTAATGGCTCCAGAACGCCTGAATCCGCAACAGGTTAAGCGTGAGGATCTGGCCGATAAGCCCTTCATGGGCGGTGCGAATGTTATCCGTCGTCTCCTGCTGCCAGAGGAGGCTGGCATGCTCCAGCAACCGCGTCTGCATAGTTTTCAGCGCCGTCAGCAGCGTCGTGCCATCGGAGTTGCCGGGCAACAGCATCATCATAAAGCCGCCGCACAAAATACCGACGATAACCTCGCAAACGCGGGCCTGAGCGATATCCCACAGTTGCGTTGTTTCTACCGTATTGACCAGCGGAAAGGCGATGATGGCCGCGGTATAGCCCGCAAGCTGAAAGGCGTAGGCGGCGTTGTTAAGAAACTGGCTGGCGGCCCAGGTACAGAACGCAAGCCAGGCTGCCATAGCGAGGGTAAAAAACCAGGGGTCGTTCAGCGTGTGCCCGGCAATCATAAGTGAAGCGGCGGCGCCCAGCAGGCTGCCTGCGATACGCCCGAGGCTTTTGCTTATCACACTGCCGACGGTTGGGAAACTGACTACAGCGGCGGAAGTCATCGCCCAGTAAGGCTCATCAAGTTCAAGAGCGTAAGCGATAGTGAGCGCCAGACACATCGCAATGCTGTTGCGCAGCGCATAGCGCCATTGGCCGGGGTTGGCTTTCCCCCAGGGCGTATTTCGCAAGGCAAGCCAGTCGGGCTTCATGGCGCTACGGCCCGAGGGAGACAGTGCAGGTGGTGCCGGAAACCAGCGTCAGTTCGTTTGGCACGGGATCGAGCGCAATACGCACGGGCACCCGCTGCGCCAGTCGGACCCAGGGCACGTTGGGTTTGATATCCGCGACCAGCCCGCTGTCGCTCTCTACGCTCTGGTCGTAAATGGCGCGCCCGATGCTGTCCACCTTGCCGGTTAACTGCTGATGGCCGCTGTAGAGCGTTACGCGAGCAGGAATACCGGGTCGAATATGACGAAGCTTAGTCTCTTCGAAGTAGCCCACCACATAGAATGAGCGGCTGTCGACCAGCGCGAAAACCGGCTGCCCGGCGGTGGCGTAGTTGCCTGCGCGACTTGAGAGATTAGTAACCCAGCCGTCCACTGGCGCTTTTACTGTTGTTTGTGAAAGCTGCCAGTTCGCCTGTTCAAGCGCCGCCTGCGCCGCTTTCAGGTCCGCTTTTGCCGCCTCGAGGCTTGCCTGCGCGGCCTCCACGCTGATATTCGCGGTATCGAGATCTTCGGCAGAAATATAATTGCGTGGCAGATGGCGACGGCGGTTCGCCTCGTTATTGGCTTTCGCCACCTCTGAATGCGCTTTCGCAACGTCTGAACTGGCGCGGGCAAGTTGGGCCTGCGCGTTCAAAACAGAAATACGGTACGGCGTTTCGTCTATAGTAAAAAGCACGCTGCCTGCTTTTACCCACTGATTATCCCGCACCGCAAGGCGCGTCAGCGTGCCGGAAACTTGCGGCGTAATATTAACCTGCTCCGCACGAACCTTACCGTCTCGCGTCCAGGGCGACTGCATGTAATAAGTCCACAGTAGCCAACCGGCCGTCAGCGCGGCGGCAAAGACAATTAACGTTGAGAAGTATTTAAACGTTTTCAGGCGCATGGCTTACCACACTAGCAGGATCAGCAGCCCAAGGCTGACGGAAAGGGTAAAAAGCGATAAGTCCATTAACGTGGGGTGCCAGATTTCCCCGGAATACATCCAGTCGCGCAGGAGGTGATGAAGCGCGAGCCAGATGAAAAAGCCGATAATGACCGCTTTGAAAAGGGGAGGAAAATAGACGGATGCGCCTGCGACTAAATCCTGGAGGGGCATGCCTGATGCGAGAAAAGACCACGACACGGTTGATAATCCTTTGAGCAGCGATTCGGGGTGGCGGCTTCGTTCATCTGATATAGATTGATTATAATTGCCGCTGCGATAGTCGCAAAAGTAAGACATTTGTTTTAGTTAAATAAATGCTGCACACTAGTCTAAAATCAGTACAATAACTTAGCAAGCTAATTATAAGGAGATGAAATTGGAATCGCCATTAGGTTCTGATCTGGCACGGTTAGTGCGCATCTGGCGTGCTCTGATTGACCATCGCCTCAAACCTCTGGAACTCACGCAAACGCACTGGGTCACGCTGCATAACATTCATGAGCTGCCGCCTGACCAGTCGCAAATACAGCTCGCCAAAGCGATCGGCATTGAGCAGCCATCGCTGGTGCGCACGCTCGATCAGCTTGAAGAAAAGGGACTGATCTCCCGTCACACCTGCGCAAGCGACAGGCGAGCAAAACGTATCAAGCTGACGGAAAAAGCGCGACCTATCATCACGGAGATGGAAGATGTGATCCGTAAAACGCGCGGTGAAATTCTCTCCGGCATCAGTGAGGCGGAACTCAACACGCTGTTGAACCTGATTGCGCGTCTGGAGAAGAATATCAACGAACTTCAGGAGAGAGGATAGTTTCTCGGTTTGCGGTTAATGCGTAAAAAAGCGACCTGCATGCAGGTCGCTTTTATTTTAGCGGGGAGAGACCGTAACCTGGCTGCCGTTGCTGGCCAGGACAACACGCTGACCGGCAGAGAAGCGGGTATTGCCCTGTTTCTGCACAACCATAATGGTGTTGCCGTCATCTTTACGGATTTCCAGTTCAACGCCCTGGGTTTTGTTCACCGCCCCCTGGACGCCCTGGCCTGCAACGCCGCCTGCTACTGCGCCTGCTGCGGTGGCGAGCGAACGCCCGGAGCCGCCGCCGACGGTATTGCCGAGGAAGCCGCCCAGCACCGCGCCGCCAAGCGCGCCGATGACGTTGTTCTCATCGCCGCCCTGAATTTTCACCGGACGCACGTTAACGATGGTGCCATAGCTGACATTCTGCACCTGCTTGGCTTCAGATGCGGTATAAACGTCTCCTGAAAGGCTATCATTATTAACACAACCCGCCAGCGTTAAGCCCACCAGCGAGACCACCAGCACACGTGAAATCATGCAAATCTCCTGTTTACAAACAATGCTCCGATGAGCATCCATGATAGTTAAATTATATGGCATTAAACGGCCACGTTTCATATTGTTCATGCATTCCCATGTAAAAATAGTAAAAGTACCCGGTTTAACGCAGGGTAAACGCCTTTTAAACTGCATCGCGTTTTTATTGCGTCATTCAGGTGAATAATTACTATTAACGCAGCAAATTGCCTGACTCCGGGTCGGGCAACCCGTCAACCTTTAAGGAAAGCCTATGAAATCGGGGCGCTATATTGGCGTGATGTCTGGCACCAGCCTGGACGGAGTGGATGTGGTGCTGGCGGCGATCGACGAACGCATGGTCGCCCAGCAGGCGAGCCTGACCTGGCCTATCCCGCTCGCGCTTAAGCAGGATATTCTCGCCATCTGTCAGGGCCAGACGCTGACGCTTTCGCAACTGGGACAGCTTGATACGCGCCTGGGCAGACTGTTCGCCGACGCGGTACAGGCGTTAATGACGCAGGAAAGGCTGAAGCCTGAAGAGGTCATGGCTATCGGCTGCCATGGCCAAACCGTCTGGCATGAACCGGGCGGCGACGCGCCGCATACGTTGCAAATTGGCGATAATAATCAGATTGTGGCGCGCACCGGCGTAACCGTGGTGGGCGATTTTCGTCGCCGCGACATCGCGCTGGGTGGGCAGGGCGCGCCGCTGGTGCCCGCCTTTCACCACGCGCTGCTGGCGCATCCTGTCGAGCGGCGCATGGTGCTGAATATTGGCGGTATCGCCAATCTCTCGCTGCTGTTTCCCGAGCAACCCGTGCGCGGTTATGACACCGGTCCCGGCAATATGCTGATGGACGCCTGGATCTGGCGCCAGCGTGGGCAGGCTTATGATAAAGACGCCCAGTGGGCAAGCAGCGGCAAAGTGATAATTCCGCTGCTTCAGCATATGCTCAGCGATCCTTACTTCGCGCAGCCTGCGCCCAAGAGCACCGGACGTGAATATTTCAACTACGGCTGGCTTGAACGGCAGTTGACGCACTTCCCGGGCCTGGCGGCGCAGGATGTGCAGGCAACGCTTGCGGAATTAACGGCTACTACCATCGCTGAGCAAGTGCTGTTAAGCGGTGGTGGGGAAAGGCTGCTGGTGTGCGGCGGCGGCGGGCGAAACCCGCTGCTGATGAACCGACTGGCCGGACTGCTGCCAGGCATTGAGGTTGCGACCACCGATGAGATGGGCATCAGCGGCGATGATATGGAAGCGCTGGCTTTTGCCTGGCTTGCTTTTCGCACGCTTTCCGGATTGCCAGGCAACCTGCCGTCGGTGACCGGCGCTTCGCAGGCAAGCGTGCTGGGCGCCATTTTCCCCGCAAACCCGCTTCAGAATCGGATTTAGCCGACTCACCCCATGGGGTGAAGCCGATAGACTGCCTTTGAAACAGGATGAATACCGCTTCCCTAAGTAAAAGAAAGTCATCAGGATAGCCCCATGAAAAAACTGCTTGTTGTTTTACTTCCCTCGCTTCTTGCCGGCTGTAGTTATTACAACAATCTGGTTGAGCGTATGCACACGGAAAAGCTTGAATACCAGTGCGATGAAAAACCGCTGACCGTTTCGCTCAATAACACTCGCCAGGAAGTGAGCTTTATCTATAACGACAAATCATTGCGCCTTAAGCAGGGGCTCTCCGCCTCTGGCGCGCGTTATACCGACGGCATTTACGTTTTCTGGTCGAAGGGCGATACGGCTGACGTTTACGAAAAAGATCGCGTTGTGCTGCATAATTGCCAGTTGCAAAATCCCAGGCGTTGAGATTTAACCGGGTGGAGCGCACAATAGCTCTACCCAACGATTACGTTTAGTAACGCCATGTCTGATAACGATTCTCTGCAAAAGATTGCGCATCTGCGCCGTGAATACACCAAAGGCGGGTTGCGCCGCCGCGACCTCGCCGACCAACCGCTTCCTCTGTTTGAACGCTGGCTTGCCCAGGCCTGCGAAGCGCAGCTTGCCGACCCGACCGCCATGGTGGTCGCCACCGTAGATGAAACCGGCCAACCTTACCAGCGCATCGTCCTGCTTAAGCATTACGACGAAAAAGGCATGGTTTTTTACACCAACCTTGGCAGTCGTAAAGCGCATCATATTGAACACAACCCGCGCGTGAGCCTGCTGTTTCCCTGGCATATGCTGGAGCGACAGGTGATGGTTATCGGAAAAGCAGAGCGTCTCTCTACGCTTGACGTGATGAAGTATTTCCACAGCCGCCCCCGCGACAGCCAGATTGGCGCCTGGGTTTCCAAACAGTCGAGCCGCATTTCCGCGCGCGGCGTGCTGGAGAGTAAGTTTCTTGAACTCAAACAGAAATTCCAGCAGGGGGAGATCCCACTGCCGAGTTTCTGGGGTGGTTTTCGCGTCTCTATTGAACAGATGGAATTCTGGCAGGGCGGAGAACACCGCCTGCATGACCGCTTTTTATACCAGCGCGAAGGCGCGGGCTGGAAAATCGATCGTCTCGCCCCCTGAGTGAGGGATTTTCTTGTGCGAAGCGCTGGCGCAACCGGGCACAGCGCTTTATTCTATGCCTCCCTGAATTTTTAACGTATTCGCCAGCGGGCGAAAAGCCGTGTACCGGCAAAGGTGCAGTCGTAAACAGATGGAGAAATTGATGGCAAGCAGCAATTTGATCAAGCAATTGCAGGAGCGGGGCCTTGTGGCTCAGGTAACGGATGAAGAAGCATTAGCGCAGCGTTTGGCGCAGGGGCCAATCGCCCTTTATTGCGGCTTCGATCCTACCGCTGACAGCTTGCATCTGGGCCATCTGGTTCCCCTGTTGTGCCTTAAGCGCTTTCAGATGGCCGGCCATAAGCCGGTCGCGCTGGTAGGCGGCGCAACCGGACTTATCGGCGATCCAAGCTTCAAAGCCACTGAACGTAAACTGAATACCGAGGATACGGTGCAGGAATGGGTGGAGAAAATCCGCCGTCAGGTTGCGCCTTTCCTTGACTTCGATTGTGGCGAAAACTCTGCCATCGCGGCCAACAACTATGACTGGTTCGGCAACATGAACGTGTTGACGTTCCTGCGTGACATCGGCAAACACTTCTCTGTTAACCAGATGATTAACAAAGAAGCGGTGAAGCAACGCCTGAATCGTGATGATGTGGGCATCTCCTTTACCGAGTTCTCCTACAACCTGCTGCAGGGTTACGATTTCGCCTGCCTGAACAAGCTGCACGGCGTGGCGCTGCAAATCGGCGGCTCCGACCAGTGGGGCAACATCACCTCCGGTATTGACCTGACCCGACGTCTGCACCAGAACCAGGTCTTTGGCCTGACCGTACCGCTGATAACCAAATCAGACGGCACCAAGTTCGGTAAAACCGAAGGCGGCGCGGTGTGGCTCGATCCGAAGAAAACCAGCCCGTACAAATTCTACCAGTTCTGGATCAACACGGCGGACGCCGACGTTTACCGCTTCCTGAAGTTCTTCACCTTTATGAGCATTGAAGAGATCAACGCGCTGGAAGAGGAAGATAAGAACAGCGGTAAAGCGCCGCGCGCCCAGTATGTGCTGGCGGAAGAGGTGACGCGTCTGGTGCATGGCGAAGAGGGGCTGGTGGCGGCGAAACGCATCACCGCAAGCCTGTTTAACGGCACTCTGAGCGACCTGAGCGAGGCGGATTTCGAACAGCTCGCCCAGGACGGCGTACCGATGGTTGAAATGGAAAAAGGGGCAGATCTCCAGCAGGCGCTGGTCGATTCCGAGCTGCAGCCCTCCCGCGGCCAGGCGCGTAAAACCATCGCTTCGAACGCCATCACCATCAACGGTGAAAAACAGTCAGACCCGGAATACACCTTCAGCGATGCCGACCGCCTGTTCGGGCGCTATACGCTGCTGCGCCGCGGTAAAAAGAATTACTGCCTCGTCTGCTGGAAATAATATTCAGCAAGTAAGGGCGTGGGAAACCACGCCCTTTATTTTTCGCTATCACCTGCAATTCATCCGGAAGCAACATGAAAAACATCCTCGCCATCCAGTCTCACGTGGTGTTTGGTCACGCCGGCAACAGTGCGGCTGAATTTCCCATGCGACGTCTCGGCGCCAACGTCTGGCCGCTGAATACCGTTCAGTTTTCCAATCACACGCAGTATGGGCAATGGACAGGCTCGGTGATGCCACCGGCCCACCTGACCGACATCGTGCAGGGCATCGCCGCCATCGGCCAACTGCAGCGCTGCGATGCGGTGCTGAGCGGTTATCTGGGGTCAGCCGAGCAGGGCGAGCATATTCTGGGCATTGTGCGCGAGGTGAAAAAGGCCAATCCGCAGGCGCTCTACTTTTGCGATCCGGTCATGGGGCACCCTGAAAAAGGCTGCATCGTCGCGCCAGGCGTAGCCGAATTCCATGCCCGTTATGCGCTCCCGGCGAGCGATATTATCGCGCCGAACTTAATCGAACTGGAGTTGCTGAGCGGCCACGCAGTGAATACGGTAGAAGAAGCGGTGACAACGTCACGTGAACTCATCGCGCTGGGTCCGAAGATTGTGCTGGTGAAACATCTGGCGCGGGCGGGCTACCATAAAGATCGCTTTGAAATGCTGCTGGTGACAAAGGATGAAGCCTGGCACATCAGCCGCCCGCTGGTGGATTTCGGTGAGCGTCAGCCCGTCGGCGTAGGCGATGTCACAAGCGGTCTGTTGCTGGTGAAACTGCTGCAGGGCGCGAGCCTTCGCGACGCGCTGGAGCACGTGACGGCCGCCGTTTACGAGGTGATGGTGACAACGAAGCGCATGGGCGAGTATGAGCTGCAGGTGGTTGCGGCGCAGGATGGCATCGCCAAACCGGAGCACTACTTTACCGCCGTCGCGCTGTAAAAAACTAAACCGCTCTCCCGCTAAAGGAGAGCGGCAACATCAAAGCCCTTCTGCCGCCAGCGCGGCCGCGACAGCCGGACGTGCCTGCATACGCGCCAGGTACTGCTCAATATTATCCAGCCCGTCAAAATTCAGCTTCACCGCTTTTCCCCAGCGCAGCACGGTAAAGAGATAAGCATCAGCAACGCTAAAACGCAGCCCCATCAGCCACTGCTTATCCGTCAGCTCTTCATTGACATACTGTAGCTTCTTCTCTAACTGGCCGCGTACGGTCTGCTTGTACTCCTCTGGCGTGTCCGGGCGAAAGAGCGGAGAAAAGCCTTTGTGCAGCTCGGTGGCGATGTAGTTAAGCCATTCCAGCGTGTGGTAGCGCGTCATGCTGCCTGCCGGGGCCAACAACTGGCGGTCCGGCACTTTATCCGCCAGATACTGCACAATCGCCACGCCTTCTGTCAGCATCGAGCCGTCATCAAGCTGTAGCGCCGGTACTTGCCCCTTAGGGTTGATGGCGAAAAAATCATCTCCGCTTTCGGTTTTTTTCGCCGCCAGGTCTACTTTCACCAGCGTAAAATCGAGACCCGATTCGCGTAAAACAATATGGGGTGAAAGGGAACAGGCACCTGCTTTGTAAAACAGCTTCATGAGTCGCTCCTCGTTAGCGATGAATTATCACAGTATGGTAGTGCCCGGCGGGGCAAAAAAAAAGCCGCTAACCCAAAGGTTAGCGGCTGAATAAGGTTTCGTGATGAGAATTACGCCGTTGCGGTTTCGGAAGCTTTCGCCGCTTTGTCGTCATCCTGCGTCATGCGGTTCAGTTTCGGCGCGGTCAGCAGCATCAGTACGGCGATAACGCCCGTTGCGATGCCAATCTGCATGAAGACGCGACCATAAACCTCCAGCGACATCAGCGGGTCGGTAACATTTTCCGGCACCGCCATCAGGTTGGCTACCTTACCGGCAATGATTGCCGCGCCAGCGGTGGTCAGGAACCAGCTGCCCATGATGAAGCCCATCAGGCGCTGCGGCACCAGCTGTGCGACCATCGCGAGACCCAGACCCGAGATCATCAGCTCACCGATGCTCTGCAGGGCATAGCTCAGGATAAGCCAGTTCACCGAGACGATACCCGCGTCGCTGGCAAACTTCGCGCCCAGCGGCAGCACGAGGAACGCGCCGGAGCACAGCACCATACCGATAGCGAATTTATGCGGCATCGGCAGACGGTCGCCCATTTTGTTATAGATAGCGGCCAGAATAGGGCTGCCTACCATTATCCAGAACGGGTTCAACGCCTGATACTGTTCCGGCTCGAAGGCGATACCCAGAATAGCGTGTTCAACGTTACGGATCGCGAAGAAGTTCAGCGAGGTTGGCATCTGGCTGTAAAGCACGAAAAACACAACCGCTTCCAGCATCAGGATAAACGCGACGATCATTTTACGACGCGCTGCGCCGTGCATGGCGAACGCCTCTTTACCGAAGATAATCACGATGCCCAGCGCGATAACGCCCAGCGCAATGCGAGCGATTCCCTGGTTATGCAGCAGCCAGGTGGCGATGGCTACCAGTACTACCACGCCCGCAATGGTGGCGATAAGCTTGCCGAAGTGCAGCGGCTGGAAGTCCGGCTTTGAGCCATACTCTTTCACCCAGTGACGGCAGAAGGCGAAGTTGATAATGGTTATCACCATACCGACCACGCTCAGCGCGAAAGCCACGCTCCAGCCAAACTTCGCCGCCAGCCACGGTGTGGCCAGCATAGAGAAGAAGGAGCCGATGTTAATCGCCATGTAATACATGGTGAAAGCGCCGTCGAGACGCGGGTCATCCTTCGAATAGCAGGTAGAGAGCAGCGAAGACGGGTTGGCTTTAAACAGGCCGTTACCTACCGCGATAGTTGCCATCCCCATATAGACGATAGCGGCGTCATGACCAGACCAGGCCACCAACGCATAACCAATCGCCAGCACCGTTGCGCCAAGGAAAATGACGCGTTTAGTGCCGAGCACTTTATCGCCGAGCCAGCCGCCGATGGCGACCAGGCCGTAAACCAGTGCGCTAAAAGAGGAGAACAGAGTGATGGAATCCGCTTCGGACATACCCAGTTGTTTCACCAGGTAGACGGCCATGATCCCTTGCAGGCCGTAGTAACCAAAACGCTCCCACAATTCGATAGAGAAAATGAGATAGAACGATTTCGGTTGTTTGAAAGCGTTAATGCTCACGCTTTCTGCTGGTTTATTGTTTGCAGTCGACACATATACCTCTTTTTTTACGCCCCGTATTAACGGGAGTCTTAGCGGCGCATTGCCTGTGCGGCATGCCCTTTATTTTTATTAGGGTGAGAAACGGCGGGTAATGTTCACTATCCTGGCCTGTCAGGCAATACCTTTGTAATAATCCGTTACATTTATCTCGGCCAGGATATTACCCACGAAAACAAAACCTGAGTCAGCGTTAAATTTTTTGTTAACCTCAATATCAGATATTTTATCTGATTTAAGCCGCCGTCAAAGGTTTAAAGGTTATATGTTCTGCTGATTTGCCCGCGTACCAGTGATTGCGACCTGATAGAGGCAAATATACCGACAGATGTGCGGCAAAAAAGCGTGTCAGCGCAGGCTATACGCGGCATTTTGCAGCGCTTTAACAACAGAAAATTAACATGATGTTATTGATGTGATTTCTGTCACAAAGTTATAGAAATTTCCTGTCGAAAAAAAACGTTTAACCTGGCAAGGTGGTTTATCGCCGAGTTTAATCAGTCGCAGCAAGGCCAAATAAGGGCTAAAAAGTTGTAAAGAGTGAAAAATGATCGGTGAGAAAGCTCACATTCGCCCGCAACGGCGCGGGCGAAGCATTATGAATAGACTTTCTCTTTATATTCACAGAGATCTTCAATCAGGCAGGAGCCGCAGCGGGGTTTGCGGGCAATGCAGGTATAACGACCGTGAAGGATAAGCCAGTGGTGACAATCAACCTTAAACTCCCCAGGCACCACCTTCAGGAGTTTTTCTTCCACCTGTTCCACATTTTTCCCTGGCGCGAACTGCGTACGGTTACAGACGCGGAAAATATGCGTGTCCACGGCGATAGTCGGCCAGCCAAACGCTGTATTAAGCACGACGTTTGCCGTTTTACGCCCGACGCCTGGCAACGCCTCGAGCGCAGCGCGATCTTCCGGCACTTCGCCGCCATGCTGTTCCAGTAAAATGCGGCAGGTTTTAATCACGTTCTCCGCTTTACTGTTAAACAGCCCGATGGTTTTGATGTATTCCTTTACGCCTTCCACGCCGAGGTCCAGCATCGCCTGCGGCGTGTTGGCGACGGGGTAGAGCTTCGCGGTCGCTTTATTTACGCTAACATCCGTCGCCTGCGCGGAAAGCAGCACTGCAATCAACAGCTCAAAGGGAGAAGTGAAATTCAGCTCGGTCGTAGGGTGTGGATCGTTTTCGCGCAAGCGCGAAAGTATTTCTATGCGTTTCGCTTTGTTCATCAGGCTTTTTCCGTTTTGCCCGCCACAACCGCAGCCTGCGCCGCCCGGCGCGCCTTCATTTTTTCATCAATCAGATATTTGATGGCGAGCATCATGCCAAGGCCGATAAAGGCGCCCGGCGGCAGCATCGCCAGCAGGAACGGGGTATCGGTATGAAACACTTCCACGCGCAGCGCCTTCGCCCAGCCGCCCAGCAGCGCGTCTGCGCCGTCAAACAGCGTGCCGTTGCCGAGGATTTCACGTAAAGAGCCCAGCACAAACATCGCGCCGGTAGCGCCCATGCCGATGGCGAAGCCGTCCAGCGCCGACAGCAGCGGCCCGTTTTTCGCCGCAAACGCTTCTGCGCGACCCACCACGATGCAGTTAGTCACAATCAGCGGGATAAAAATGCCAAGCGACTGATAAAGACCAAACGCATAGGCGTTAATCAGCATCTGAACAATACTGACCACGGCGGCGATAATCATCACGTAGATAGGGATGCGAATTTCCGCAGGCATCCATTTACGGAAGGCGGAAATCGAAGCGTTAGTCAGCGTCAGCACAAGCGTGGTGGCAAGGCCCAGACCCAGAGCGTTAGTCGCCGTGGAGGTCACCGCCAGAAGGGGGCACATCCCAAGCAGCTGCACCAGCGCTGAGTTGTTTTTCCACAGGCCATTGACCAGAATCGATTTTACGTCATTCATGGCTTTCTCCACAGGAAGGAAGGGCGGCAAGCTGCGGCGGCAGCGTTTGGGCATACAGGCCAGCGCGCTTCACCGCGTTTACGACCGCGCGCGGGGTAATGGTCGCGCCGGTAAACTGGTCAAACTGGCCGCCATCTTTTTTTACCGCCCAGGTCGCATCATCGCTCCCCTGAATCACTTTTCCGGCAAAGTGGGTGATCCAGTCGCTGATGCGAGTTTCGATTTTATCGCCAAGGCCCGGGGTTTCATGATGCTCGGTAACGCGGGTACCCAGCACTTTACCGTGAAAATCAGCGCCGACCAGCAGCTGAATAGCGCCAGAATAGCCATCCGGCGCGGTCGCCTGCATCACTACCGCGACGGGCGTATCACCTTTACGGGCAACCCACAGCTGTTTTTCACCCGCGCCCAGCGCAGGCGCGCTCACCACGAAACAGCTTTGCTGCAGGTCATTATCGTAAAGTTCCGCAGGCAATACCTGGTCGAACAGCTGTTTTTGCTGGAGAAGGGCCTGGTTGTCAATAGTCGTTTTGGTGAGCGCATTCACCATCGCCGTTAAGCCGGTGGTCAGCGCGGCGAATACCGCAAGGGTGGTCCCATGTTTTTGTATCGTCTTCAGCACAGGCGCTCCTTAGCGATGACCGTAAACCCGCGGACGGGTGTAATAATCGATAAGCGGCACGGTGATGTTCGCCAGCAGCACGGCGAAAGCCACGCCGTCCGGGTAGCCGCCAAAGCTGCGAATAAGCCATACCAGCAGACCCGCCAGCGCGCCAAAAACCAGGCGGCCTTTGTTGGTCGTTGATGCCGTCACCGGATCGGTAAGAATGAAAAACGCCCCGAGCATGGTCGCGCCCGACAACAGGTGCAGCAATGGCGAGAGAAATTTCTCCGGCGCCAGCCACCAGCCGAGCGTGGCGCAGATCGTGAGCGTGGCGATAAAACTCACCGGGATATGCCAGCGAATTGTACCGCGCCAGAGCAGGAACAGGCCGCCCGCCAGATAAGCCAGGTTCACCCACTGCCAGCCAAGCCCGGCTAATGTGCCGCCGTAAATCGGCTGCTGCAGCAGTTCCGCCGCCGGATGGCCGGCATGAAGGCCGGTTTTAAAGGTATCCAGCGGCGTGGCCTGGCTTACGCCATCAATGCCGATGCGCAGCTGCGTCATGGTATCGCCGTTAACTGTCACGCCGTGGAAAATCACCTGCAGCGCATCAACCAGACCCGGAACGGTGGCGGCGATCTGCTGCGGCGGCAGCCAGTTGGTCATCTGCACCGGGAAAGAGATAAGCAGCACTACGTAGCCTATCATCGCGGGGTTAAAAGGGTTATGCCCCAGGCCGCCATAGAGCTGCTTCGCGATGATAATAGCGAAAACAGTACCAAGCACCACCAGCCACCATGGCGCTAACGGCGGAATGCTGATGCCAAGCAGCAGCCCGGTCAGCAGCGCGGAATTATCGCGAATAATGGCTTTCACCGATATTTTCCGTAAGCGCAGCACCAGCGCTTCGGCGAGCAGGGCGCTGGCTATCGCCAGCAGCACCTGAATAAGCGTGCCATAGCCAAAGAAAAAGGTCTGGACGGCGATGCCCGGCACGGCGGCGAGCGTCACCAGCATCATAATGCGCGATGTCTGGCGCTGATTGTGCGTGTAGGGCGAACTTGCGATTCTGAAAACCATTTATTCCTCGTTAACAACCTGCTGAGCGGCTTTGCGAGCCTGTACCCGGGCAATCGCGGCGGCAACTGCAGCGTTACGGGGATCTTCCGCTTCTTCTTCGTTAGCGGCATCGGATGCCGCGTTTTCAGCGTCAGCCTGCTGCGCCGCTTTGCGCGCTTTAGCGCGGGCGATGGCGGCCTCAACGGCGGCTTTGCGCGGGTCAACGGGCGCCGGTGTCGCCGCCTCTTTCACTGCCGTTGCAATTTCCGTTTCTGCTGTATTCATTTCCGCCTGCTGCGCCGCTTTGCGCGCTTTGGCGCGGGCGATGGCAGCCTCAACGGCGGCTTTGCGCGGGTCGACCGGGGCGACGTCTTCGGTTGTCGCCGCCTCTGTTTGCACCGGTTGCGCATCCGCCTGCTGCGCCGCTTTACGCGCTTTGGCGCGGGCGATAGCGGCTTCAACGGCAGCTTTGCGCGGGTCGACCGGGGCGGCGTCTTCGGTTGCCGCCGTATCTGTGTGCACCGGTTGCGCATCCGCCTGCTGCGCCGCTTTACGCGCTTTGGCGCGGGCGATGGCGGCCTCAACGGCGGTTTTACGCGGGTCGACCGGGGCGGCGTCTTCGGTTGCCGCCGCCTCTGTTTGCACCGGTTGCGCATCCGCCTGCTGCGCCGCTTTACGCGCTTTGGCGCGGGCGATGGCAGCCTCAACGGCGGCTTTGCGCGGGTCGATCGGGGCGGCGTCTTCGGTTGTCGCCGTATCTGTGTGCACCGGTTGCGCATCCGCCTGCTGCGCCGCTTTACGCGCTTTGGCGCGGGCGATGGCGGCTTCAACGGCGGTTTTGCGCGGGTCGGCGATACTTTGCGGTTCGGTCGCCTCGACGGCAGGAACGGAGCTGTTCGCCGCCATTTCGGCTTGCGCTTTTTCAGCCTGACGGGCGCGCGCTTCGGCTTTGCGCGCCTCACGAGCGGCGATCACCGCGCTGTTATCCGGTTTCGCGCCCGCCTGCACCACCACAGGTTCGGCAGCATCGGTTTTACGGGCGCGAACCCGGGCAAGGGCGGCGGCGACGGCATCTTTATTCTCGCCGGAAGGCTGTACCGCAGACTGCTTGTGACGCTCAAGGCGGGCCGCTTTTTCACGCTCCAGACGCGCCTGGCGCGCTTCAAAACGTGCTTTCGCCTCAGCGGCGCGGCGCTCTTCTTCTGCGATGGCGCGGATCTCCGCCTTTTCCTGGCGGAAATACTGCACCAGCGGAATGTTGCTCGGGCAGACATACGCACAGGCGCCGCACTCTATGCAGTCGGCAAGGTTGTGCGCCGTCGCTTTATCATGCTGCTGCCCTTTGCTGAACCAGTAAAGCTGTTGCGGCAGCAGGTCGGCCGGGCAGGAGTCCGCGCAGGCGCTGCAACGAATGCAGTGTTGCTCTTCCTGCTGCTCGCCCATTTCGGTTGCAGAGGGGGCCAACAGGCAGTTGGTGATTTTCACCACCGGCACGTCCAGGAACGGCAGCGTGAAGCCCATCAGCGGGCCGCCCATGATAACCAGTTGCCCGGAGGTGGGAATAAACCCGCTGAACTCCAGCAGATGGCGCACCGGGGTGCCAAGGCGCGCCCAGACGTTGCCGGGGCGGGAAACCGCTTCGCCGGTCAACGTAACGACGCGCTCCGTCAGCGGTTCGCCATCGATAATGGCGCGCTTGATAGCGTAAGCGGTGCCAACGTTTTGCATTAACACGCCGATATCGGACGAGCGCCCGCCGTGCGGCACCTGCTTGCCGGTCAGGATCTGCGTAAGCTGCTTCGCGCCGCCGGAAGGGTATTTGGTGGGGATCACGCGCAGGCGAATATCATGCTCGCCCGAAAGCACGGCCCGCATCATCGAGATAGCCTGCGGCTTGTTATCTTCAATACCAATCAGCACTTCGCGCGGTTGCAGGATATGCATCAAAATGCGCACGCCGTCGATAATCTGCGCGGCGCACTCCTGCATCAGCCGATCGTCTGCGGTTATGTAAGGTTCGCACTCCGCCGCGTTGATAATCAGCGTTTCGATCTTATCGCCGCCGCCGTGCAGTTTGGCGCCGGTAGGGAAACCCGCGCCGCCAAGCCCGGCCACGCCAAACTGATGAATCCGCTCTATAAGCGCTTCGCGGCTGCGGCTCTGGTAGTCGGCCCAGCCTTCGCGGGCTATCCACTCATCTTTGCCATCGGGCTCGATAATCACGCTCAGCTCCGCCAGCGCGGAAGGATGCGCAGTGGAGTGGGGGGCAATGGCGATGACGGTGCCGGAAGTCGGCGCGTGCACCGGCAGCATTCGTCCGCGGCCGCGCGTCAGCGGCTGACCGCGAAGCACTGTATCGCCGGGCTTAACGCACAGTTCGCCTTCCGCGCCGATATGCTGCTTCAGCGGGATAATAAAACGGCCTGGCAGCGGCACATGGCGCAGCGGCGTGCCGTTGGACTGGGTTTTCATCTCCGGCGGATGAATGCCGCCGTCGAAGTCCCAGATTTTCTCTTTTCTGAAAACAGAAAATAACTTAAGCATGGTTTTCCACTGGGATCATGCGCACCGGGATCGTCTCTAAAGTCCATTTCCAGCTGTCCGGGGTCGGTGAGACCGGGCGCATTTCAATACATTGAGTCGGGCAGGGGTCTACGCACAGGTTGCAGCCGGTGCAGAGATCGCTCATAACGGTGTGCATGGCGCGCGTAGCGCCGACGATGGCGTCTACCGGGCAGGCCTGAATACATTTGGTGCAGCCGATGCAGTTAGGTTCATCGATAACCGCCAGCATGCGCGCCGGCTCCGGCGCGGCGGCGTCGCCGTCAATCGGTTGCGGTTCAACGTTCAGCAGCGTGGCTATCTTCAGCATTACCGCCTCGCCGCCAGGGGCGCAGCGGTTAATGTTTTCGCCATTATTGGCCACCGCTTCCGCGTAGGGGCGACAGCCTGGATAGCCGCACTGTCCGCACTGGCTCTGCGGCAACAGATCATCGACCTGGTCCACCACCGGGTCCTCCTCGGCGGCGAAGCGACGCGAGGCGTAGCCCAGCAGCATGCCGAACACCAGCGCCAGCAGCGTGAGAGCGACGACGGCAATGACAATCATATTCATCAGAACTTCACCAGCCCGCTAAAGCCCATAAAGGCCAGAGACATCAGCCCGGCCGTGACCAGCGCGATGGCATTGCCGCGAAACGGCAGCGGCACATCGGCAACCACCAGACGTTCGCGAATGGCGGCGAACAGCACCATCACCAGCGAGAAGCCCACGGCGGCGGAAAAGCCATACAGCGCCGATTGCAGAAAGTTATGACCCAGATTAATGCTCAGCAGCGCCACGCCCAGCACCGCGCAGTTAGTGGTGATAAGCGGCAGATAGATACCGAGCAGACGATAGAGCGCCGGGCTGGTTTTGCGCACCACCATTTCGGTGAACTGCACCACCACCGCGATAACCAGGATAAAGGCCATCGTACGCAGGTAGACCAGACCGAGCGGCACCAGAATCAGGTGGTCAATAATCCAGGAGAAAATCGTGGCGAGCGTCATCACGAAGGTCGTCGCCATTCCCATGCCGATAGCCGATTCCAGCTTTTTAGAGACGCCCATAAACGGACATAAGCCGAGAAACTTCACCAGTACGAAGTTATTTACCAGTACCGTTCCGACAAATAAGAGTAAGTAGTCAGACATTATTCGACCTGAAACGAAAAAAGCCGCTCATTATCAGGCAATGCGCCGGGAGCGACAACAGAGAATGTGTAAGGTTATTTAGCGTTGACAAACGTCTGCTTCACGCGCTTCGAACGTTTGAAATAAGGCACCAGCAGCGCTGCCGCCAACAGCGGAAACAGCAGCTGACGCAACGCCAGCTCGTCGCTCACTGGCGCGAAGGCAAAAGATTTAATGGCCAGCAGAACGGTGAGCAGCAGCCAGATAATGTAATGCCTTGGCACGCCTGCGCGGCGTTTAAAAAACATCACCGCCAGCCACAGGGTGTAGCCCCAGATGGCCAGCGCGAAAACGAACGAGAAATACCACAGCGCCACTGTCGACGCACTTTGCGCCGCTAAAGCCTGATGCGTTTGCGGCGAGGCGATCGCCAACAGGTAAAAGGCCACGGCGATAGTGGTGCTAAGCAGCGTCATCAGCAGCCAGGCGAGAGGCGCCAGTAACCAGCCTCCGATGCGCATTGCAGGCGTGGCGGTCATGTTACCTCCCGGGTTATGCATTGAGCCAATGAATGACAACGAACAAAATACAGTGCCAGAATTATAAGGATTTTCGTCCTGAATGCTACCTGTCGTGATTATTGCACGTAACGCCAGACCGATTTCGGCACCTGTCCCAGGTCAAACAGCCGTCCGCCGGACACCAGCTCGGCGCGCCGGTGATCCGCGGCACGGTACATATTAATCATCTCCTGATTATCGGTAAGGGTGTAATTGAGGTGGTCGAACAGTTTTTCCAGACTTTCGAGCGAGCTGATCTTACGAAATTTTAATAAGTAGTCCTGAACTGTCATGTTTAAAAGTATCCGCGTAACAGAAATAAAAAAGAGCGTAGTAAACCGGACCGCTGGGGCCGGATAAATAATAAATGGAAACAAGCAGGGGCGCAGAATTCTTAAACGCCGCAGGGGACATTTAAGACTTTTCTTTCATTTAAAGAGTGCAGGCGCCGGATGGCGCCTGACGGAGTGCAAGATTAACGCTGTTCGCCGCGGCTGGCAATAAGCTTCTGATACCAGAAGAAACTCTTTTTACGTTTACGGGCGAGGCCGGCATGGTGATCGACATAGACGAAACCATATTGTTTCTGATAACCATTAAGCCAGCTTAATAAATCAATAAATGACCAGGGGTAGTAACCGCGCACATCGGCGCCCTGGCGCATCGCCTCTTCCATAGCGTCGACATGCATGCGCAAATAATCAATTCGTGCATCATCAACGATTTCGCCATCAATAATAGGGTCTTTCGCGCCGAGACCGTTTTCCGTGATGTAAATCGGCACGTCGCCGTAGCGGGCTTTAATTTGCATAATGCCGTCGGTTAAGCCTTGCGGCCAAATCTCCCAGTCCCAGTCGGTGTAGACGCCGTTCGGGTTACGGACAAACTTAAATAAGCCTTTAAAGCCAAATTCGTGGCCGCTGTTGCGCTCGCCGCTGTGGTTGGCCTTCAGTTGCGTCTCTTCATTATTCGCCACTACGGTTTCGCGACGGTAATAATTAAGGCCGATAAAATCGCCGATGTTCTCTTTCAGCAGGCTGTCATCGCCCGGCGCGAAGCGGGGCACGCCCCACAGCGCCTGAGTCTGGCTAACCAGCTCCGCCGGGTACTCGCCTTTCAATACCGGATCGTAAAGCCAGTGGGTATAAATACCGTCAGCAAGAGCGGCGGCCGCTTTATCTTCTGGCGAATCGGTTAACGGCGTGTGCGGTTGCAGAACATTGACGAAGCCAATTTGCCCCTTGATGCCGCTTTCGCGAAACGCTTTGACGGCCAGCGCATGCGCGACGAAGACGTGATGGCAGGCCTGAATGGCGCGCGCCGGATCTTTTACCGCTGGCGGATGGCTGCCAGTGACATAGCCATGGCCGATGAAGACGATAGTTTCGTTGAAGGTCGCCCAGAGCTTAACGCGTGAGCCGTAGCGCTCGTAACAGAGACGCGCGTACTCGACAAACGCCTCTGCGGTCGAGCGCATCTCCCAGCCGCCTTCATCCTGCAACGCCTGCGGCAGGTCCCAGTGATAAAGGGTGATCATCGGCTCAATGTTGTGCTCAAGCAGGGCGTCGATAAGCTCGCTGTAAAAAGCGACACCCGCTTCGTTCACCTCGCCGCGACCCTTCGGCAGCAGACGAGGCCAGGAGATGGAAAAGCGGTAGCTTTGCATTCCCATTTCCGCCATCAGCGCGACATCTTCGCGAAAACGGTGGTAATGATCGACCGCGACGTCGCCATTGGTGCCCTGGTAAGTGGCGCCGGGTTGATGGGCAAAAATATCCCAAATGGAAGGGCCCTTGCCGTCGGCGTCGAAACCGCCTTCAACCTGATACGCTGCCGTGGCGGCGCCCCAGAGAAAATGTTCAGGAAATTGAGACATTGATTCACTCCTTGAGGGGGTTAGTTTACAGGCAGTGTAGACAGCGGGCGTTTTACGCTGCAACCGGTTTCCGAAACCGGTTTCAGAAATGCGAGCAGAATCACTTTTCCACCTGAGCGTACGTCAGCTGGCGAAAAAAAGCGGCCGGGTCAACACTTTATTAACGTGTTGTCGCGCGCAGGGGTTTGGTGTGAAATAGCCCTGTCCACTAAGCAGAGGAAAAGAGATGAGTGACACTATTCGGGTCGGATTGCTGGGGTATGGCTACGCCAGTAAAACGTTTCACGCGCCGCTGATTGCCGGCACGCCGGGCATGACGCTTGCGGGCATCTCCAGCAGCGATGCCGCGAAAGTCAATGCCGACTGGCCATCGGTGCCGGTGGTTGCCGAACCTAAGCAACTGTTTAACGATCCTCATATCGATCTGATCGTCATTCCTACCCCTAATGATACCCACTTTCCGCTGGCGAAAGCCGCGCTGGAAGCGGGCAAGCATGTGGTGGTAGATAAACCCTTCACCGTGACGTTGTCACAGGCGCGCGAACTGGATGCGCTGGCGAAAAGCCGTGGCCTGCTGCTTTCTGTGTTCCATAACCGCCGCTGGGACAGCGATTTCCTTACACTTAAACAGCTAATTGCAGACGGTACGCTGGGCGAAGTCGCCTATTTTGAATCGCACTTCGACCGCTATCGCCCACAGGTTCGTGACCGCTGGCGCGAGCAGGCGGGGCCGGGCAGCGGCATCTGGTATGACTTAGGGCCGCATTTGCTGGACCAGGCGGTGAACCTCTTTGGTCTGCCGGTGACGATGACGGTCGATTTGGCGCAGCTGCGTCCTGGGGCGCAGACCACCGACTATTTCCACGCCATTCTTTCGTATCCGCAGCGTCGCGTGGTATTGCACGGCACCATGCTGGCGGCGGCGGAATCGGCGCGTTATATCGTGCACGGCGCGCGGGGAAGCTATGTGAAATTTGGCCTCGACCCACAGGAGGACAGGCTCAAAGCGGGGGAACGACCACCGCAGGAGGACTGGGGCTACGATATGCGCGACGGCGTGTTAACGGTGGCGCACGGCGAGGAGCTGGACGAGCAAACGCTGCTGACGGTGCCGGGGAACTACCCGGCGTACTACGCGGGTGTGCGCGACGCGCTGAACGGACAGGGCGAGAACCCGGTGCCCGCCCGTCAGGCTATCCAGATCATGGAGCTGCTGGAGCTGGGCATTGAGTCGGCGAAACACCGCTCCACGCTGTCGCTTGCCTGATTTGTCGTTTTAACTTTTATAACGCGCCCTCAGCGGCGCGTTTTTGCGCTTTACGAACCGGGAGGCGTGCATGAGCTGGTTACAGCGACTGAAAATAGACAAGTTCTTACTGGTAATGATTGTGGTGGTGGTTATCGCTTCGCTGTTCCCCTGCGAAGGAAAGGTAAAAACCGGGTTCGAATATCTCACCACTGCCGCTATCGCGTTGCTCTTTTTTATGCATGGCGCGAAGCTCTCCCGCGAGGCTATCGTTGCGGGGATGGGCCACTGGCGGCTGCATCTGGTGGTCTTTCTGAGCACTTTCGCGCTCTTTCCGCTGTTGGGCCTGGCGATGCAGTTTCTTACGCCCACGCTACTGCCTTCGTCGCTCTATATGGGCTTTCTTTATCTCTGCGCTCTGCCTGCTACCGTACAGTCCGCGATTGCTTTTACTTCGGTTGCCGGCGGCAACGTCGCCGCGGCGGTGTGCAGCGCTTCAGCCTCCAGCATTCTGGGTATTTTTCTCTCGCCGGTGCTGGTAGGCGCGCTGATGCAGGCGCATCAGGGAGAAACGGATACGCTGCACGCTATCGGCAAAATCGTTCTGCAACTGATGTTGCCGTTCGTGGTGGGACACCTTTCTCGCCCGTTGATCGGCCGTTGGGTCGACAGACATAAAAAACTCATTAGCTACACCGACCGCTCTTCCATTTTGCTGGTGGTGTACGTGGCCTTCAGCGAGGCGGTAGTGCAGGGGATCTGGCATCAGGTGGACGGGCTGGCGCTGCTGAGCGTGCTGGTCTGCTCGCTGGTTCTGCTCGCCATTGTGCTGGTTATCAACACCTGGTCGGCACGGCTGATGGGCTTTAACACCGCCGATGAAATCACCATCGTGTTTTGCGGTTCGAAGAAAAGCCTCGCTAACGGCGTGCCGATGGCGAACGTGCTGTTTCCGGCAAGCCAGGTTGGGATGATGGTGCTGCCGTTGATGATTTTCCATCAAATCCAGCTGATGGTGTGCGCGGTGCTGGCGCAGCGTTACGCCAGACGCACCGCGAAAGAGAAGCGCCAGGCGCAGACGGCGGCGTCCTGATAGCGCCTGGCGGTGCGCGTCAGGCGGCGCGCACTTTATCCAGCAGCGCCTGTTTTTCCTGAGCGCTAAGGAACGCGATTTTCAGGCCGTTTTCCTGCGCGGTGCGGATCTGCGCCGCGCTCAGCCCGGCGGCAGGCGCCGCAACGGTATATTCGTGGCCGATATCCACGCCCTGAACGCCCGGATCGTCAGTATTAATGGTGGCGAGAATGCCGTGCTCCAGGAAACGCTTAAGCGGGTGCTTTTCCAGCGAAGCGACGGTACTGGTCTGAATATTAGAGGTGAGACAGGATTCAATGCCAATGCCTTGCTCCGCCAGAAAATCCATCAGTGCCGGATCTTCCACCGCTTTTACGCCGTGGCCGATACGCTCGGCGCCCAGCTCGCGGATAGCCTGCCAGATGCTCTCCGGTCCTGCCGCTTCGCCGGCATGCACGGTGATGCGCCAGCCCGCATCGCGGCCACGGTTAAAGTGGCTTAAGAAAAGGCTGCCCGGAAAGCCGAGTTCATCACCCGCCAGATCGAGCGCGGTAATATGGTCGCGATGGGCGAGAAGCCCTTCAAGCTCGGCCACGCACGCCTCTTCGCCGAAAGTACGGCTCAGAATGCCAATCAGCCGCGCCTCAACGCCGAAATCGCGGCAGCCCTGGCGCACGCCGTCAATCACCGCTTCCACTACGCCTGCAACAGGCAGCTGGTGCGTCATCGCCATATAACCGGGCGAGAAACGAAGCTCAACATAGTGCAGACCGTTGCGCGCGGCATCTTCCACGTTTTCCCAGGCCACGCGGCGACATGCTTCCAGCGAGCCCAGCACCTTCACGCCCCAGTCGAGTTTTGCCAGGAAGCTTACGAGGTCCGGTTCGTTTTTGGTGATTTGCACGTGCGGGCGCAGCGTTTCAAGGGTAGCGCCGGGCAGCTCGAGGTTAAACTGGCGGCCCAGCTCAAGGATAGTCTGTGCGCGAATGTTACCGTCAAGGTGACGATGAAGATCGGTTAGCGGAAGGCGGGTATCAATCATGATGGCACTCTTTTTTTAGAATAAAGTGCATACCATTATAAAAATAATTCCGCCCCGAAAGCTACGTTGCGCAACAAATCAGGGCGAGAAAGGGCTTTTACTGTCTATAACTGGCGACTTATTGCGCGAATCAGGCGCGCCACGCCATCTTCAACTTTCGCGCGTGGACAACCGACGTTCAGGCGCAAATAGCCCAGACCTTCGTCGCCGTAGGTATAACCGGGCATGATGGCGACTTTTTCTTGCTCAATCAGCGCCTTTTGTAACTGGCGATCGTCAAGCGCCAGCGGGCGCAAATCAAGCCAGGCGAGATAAGTCGCTTCCGGCGGTTGCCAGTTGAGTTGCGCAAACGCGCCGTTAAGCTGCTCTGCAACAAAGCGCAGGTTGCCTTCCAGATAGTGGCGCAGCGCGTCGAGCCAGGGCTCGCCGTGACGATAAGCCGCAATGTGCGCGACCAGCGAAAGCACGGCGGGCGAGGAGAGTCCGTCGCGGCCCTTGAGCGCGTTCAGGTAAGTTTCACGCTCCTGCGCATCCGGGATAAAACCATAGGCGCCGGTAAGCGCCGGAATATTAAAACTCTTGGAAGCAGAGGTTAAAAGCGCCCAGCGTTCGCCGCCCACCTCGCTCCAGGGGGTGTGAACCGTGTTTCCCCATACCATATCCATATGGATTTCATCGCTTATCACGCGCACTCCGTGCTTTTCGCAAAGGGCCGCCATGGCAGCAAGCTCCGCCCGGCTCCAGACTTTCCCCGTGGGGTTATGCGGGCTGCACAGCAGTAAAATTTTGCAGTCTGGCCGGGCGAGCTGCGCTTCAAACGCCTGCTCGTCGTACTCCCAGCCGCCTTCAACTGAGCGCAGCGGGGCGGTTAATACCTGCCTGTCGTTGCCGCTTATCGCCTTGAAGAAAGCATCATAAGCAGGCGTGTGGATAAGCACGCCTTCGCCTGGTGCGGACCACTGGCGAATAAGCTGCGAAACCATATAAATGACCGACGGACCGTAAACCAGCGTTTGGGCGTCCATCCGGCAGGCAAAGCGACGCTGGTACCAGTGCGTAACGGCACTCAAAAAATCGTCGTTTTTCCAGCGGCTGTACCCCAGCACGCCGTGGTCAAGGCGCTTCGCCACAGCTTCCAGCACGCAGGGGGCGGTAGCAAAATCCATGTCGGAGATGGTGAAGGGGAGCAAGTCGGGCGCGCCGAAGCGGTCTTCAACGTAATCCCACTGGGTACACCAGGTGCCGTGCCTGTCCACGGTTTGCGAGAAATCGAACATAACACCTCTTATTCGCGGCGCAACTTTACTGCTGCGCCGCTGTTGCTCAGGCCTGAACCGTGTTCATCAGGCTCGCCATCTCATCCTTAACCGACTGCACCTGCGGGCCAATCACTACCTGCAGGTTATGCTGGTTAAGTTGCACCACGCCGATGGCGCGGTTCGCTTTCAGCGCGGCGCTGTCCACAAGCGACATATCCTTCACGGACAGGCGCAGGCGGGTGATGCAGTTATCAAGCGTCACGATATTGTCCGCGCCACCGAGCGCGGCAAGGATAGCCGGGACGTTATAGCCCGATTTACCCACCGCGCCCGCCACTTTTTCCGCCGCTGGCGCACTATCCACATCGCGCCCCGGCGTTTTGATATTCCAACGGGTAATGGCAAAACGGAAAATGGCGTAGTAGCCCGCAAACCAGACCGCGGCGACCACAGGCACCATATACCATTTGGTGGCGAGGCCGTGCAGCATGCCGAAGACCACGAAATCGATAATGTTGCCGTCCGTATTGCCGATGGTGACGCCAAGGATAGCCATCATGGTGAAGCCAAGCCCGGTCAAAAGCGCGTGGATAAGATAGAGCGCTGGCGCGACAAACAGGAACAGGAATTCCAGCGGCTCGGTGGTGCCGCCCACCACGCAGGCGATAACGCCGGAAATAAGCAGCCCCTTGATTTTATGACGGTTCTCTGGCCGCGCGCAGTGGTACATCGCCAGCGCCGCCCCCGGCAGGCCGCCCAGGAAAGCAGGCATTTTACCCTGTGACAAAAAGCGTGTAGCGCTTTCGGCAAAGCCGTGGGTTTCCGGACAGGTGAGCTGCGCCTGGAAAATGGTCAGCGCGCCGCTTACGGTGTGACCGCACACGTCCAGCGTGCCGCCCGCCTCGGTAAAGCGGATAAGCGCCACCAGAATGTGCTGAAGACCAAAGGGCAGCAGCAGGCGCTCGCCGGTGCCGAAAATCATCGGCGCGAAGTCGCCCGCGCTGTTGATAATATAGCCAAGCCCATTAATGCCTTTGGCGAAGAACGGCCAGAGAAGCGGGATGACAAGCCCCACCAGCCCCATCACCAGCGTGGTAATAATCGGCACAAAGCGGGTGCCGCCGAAAAAGGCCAGCGCGTCCGGCAGGCGAATCGTGTGGAAGCGTTCATGCAGCTGCCAGATAATTACGCCCGCGATCACCGCGCCCAGAATGCCGGTATCGATAGACTGAATGCCCAGCACGTTCTGAATATTGTTCGCTTTCAGCACGGCGGCGTCGGTGGTGGGCAGAATGCCTTTCGCCGTCAGCCAGAAGTTCACCGCCAGGTTCATCACCGCGTAGCCCACAAACCCCGCAAACGCCGCCACGCCTTTATTTTCGCGCGCCAGCCCCAGCGGAATGGCGAGACAGAACATCACCGGCAGGAAGCTGAACGCGAAGGAGCCCACCTTGCTCATCCAGGTAAAAATAAGCTGCAATACCGGCTGGCCGAGGAACGGCATTAGCGTGACGACATCGTGACTGCTCAGTGAGCTGCCGATGCCGAGCATAATGCCGCAGAAGGAGAGGAGCGCTACCGGCAACATAAAGGTTTTGCCCAGTTGCTGGAAGAACTCCCATAATGTGACTCGTTGTTGTGAGGTACTCGCCGCCATAAACGACTCCTTGTGCGTCCGAAAGCGTTAAAGTTTGACCACGCCGAGCAAGGTAAATCGTTTTATCAAATTTTAATGCGCTTTACCTCACAGATTTCTTCGCGCTTTAGGCGATGATAAAACAAGCTTGATAAAACGTTTTACCGGATGCAGCAGGAAAGGGATGACGTGAATGACGCAGATGAAAAAAATCACCATCAATGACGTAGCGCTGGCGGCGGGGGTGTCTGTCAGCACGGTTTCGCTGGTGCTGAGCGGCAAAGGCCGTATCTCCAGCGCGACCGGGCAGCGCGTCAACGAAGCCGTTGAGCAACTCGGTTTCGTGCGCAACCGCCAGGCGGCGGCGCTTCGCGGCGGGCAGAGCGGGGTGATTGGTCTCATCGTTCGTGATTTAACCACACCTTTTTATGCGGAGTTGACGGCGGGGCTGACCGAAGCGCTGGAGGCGCAAGGGCGTATGCTCTTCCTCACTCAGGGCGGGCGCGACGGCGAGCGTATGCGCCGGGGCTTTGAAGCGTTAATGAAGCAAGGGGTGGATGGCATAGTCATTGCCGGCGCGGCGAGCGAAGGCGCTGCGCTGCGCGACGAGGCGAACCGGCTTGGCGTGCCGCTGGTCTTCGCTTCCCGCGCCAGTTATCTTGACGACGCGGATAACATTCGCCCTGATAACCACCAGGCGGCGCAGCGCTTAACGGAGCATCTTATTAAGCGTGGTCATCAGCGCATCGCATGGCTTGGCGGCCGCAGTTCGTCGCTTACCCGCGCGGAGCGTCTGGGCGGCTACTGCGCCACGCTTTTGCAGTACGGTCTGCCGTTTCACAGCGAATGGGTCGTGGAGTGCGAGCCGAGCCAGAACCAGGCGGCGCAGGCGATAAATGCGCTGCTGCGTCACAACCCGACCATTTCCGCTGTGCTTTGCCATAACGCCACCGTCGCCATGGGCGCCTGGTTCGGCCTGCTGCGGGCCGGGCGGCAGAGCGGTGAAGACAGCTTTGAAAGCTATTTCGACAGCACCGTGGCGCTGGCTGCCTTTGCCGAGGTGGAAGAGGAGAGGCTGGACGATATTCCCGGCGCTTTTGTTCTCACGCCCGCCCGCGAAATGGGGCGCAGCGTGGCGGAGCGCATCATGCAGCGTATTCAGTACGCTGAAGAGCCCATCAAGAGCCAAATTATCGCGCCCCGCCTTGTTACGCGTAAATAGAAACGGCCTCCGCAGAGGCCGTTGTTTTACTGCTGCGGTACGGTTGGCGTCGGCGCAGGGGTAGGGGCTGGCGTCGGCGCCGCATCCGGCGCGGGAGCCGGAACCGGCGCAGGAGCCGGAACCGGCGCAGGCGTTTGCGCAGGCTGCTGGTCCGGCGTTAAGGCCGGGGCTGGCGCGGGAGCAGGGGCAGGCGACGGGGTTTGCTCAGGCGCAGGTGTCGGAACCGGCGCCGGCTCTGGAGAGAGACCCGGAATGCCCGGTGCGACGTCGCCCGGCAGGCCAAACATGCCGACAAATTCTTCCAGCGGCATTTTCTGGCCGTTCAGCGTCACCTGACCGTTAGCGTATTGCAGGCTGGTCACGATGTTGTCATCTTCCATGGAGGTGATGCGGAACATCTGGCCCATCGCCGCCATGCCTTTTACCTGCTGGCTGGCGAGTTTCGCCGCGTCGTCCTGCTGGTAACCCTCAAGCTTCGCAACCTGGGTCATAAACTCGGTCGCCATGTCGGTCGGGATAACCAGTTTGCTTTCCATCGATTTCACCAGGCGATCAACCTGCTGCGCCGGGGTTGCGGGCGCCGCAGCGGCAGGCGTCTTCGCCGGATCTTTCAGGAACAGCGACAGGTTGAACGTGCTTTCGCCTTTGGCGTTTTTCCAGCTTAGCGGCGCGATAGTGATAACCGGCTCGCCTTTAAGCAGCACAGGCAGGTTTGCAAAGAAAATCTGCGTCGCTCTTTGCTGATAGAGCTCGGGGTTATTGACCACATCCGGCTGGCCGAGCAGCGCGCGGCTCTGTGCGTTGTACTGCTGGCTGAACTGGTGCCAGGACTCGCCGTCAATATTCCCCACCTTCATGGTGAGTTTCGCGCTGCCCATGTCCTGATTCTGAATTTTCAGGCTGTCCATCTGGTAATCGATCTGGCTGTCGATGTTTTTGCCATCTTTTGCGACATCCGATTTACCGTTAAAGCTCAGGCCATCCACCACCGCCAGCTCTTTGCCTTCGATAGCGACAGCGAGTTTATCAAGCGTAAGCTTCTGGCTGCCCACGCGCTCGTTAAAGGCGGTGAGCTTGCTGGAGCCGTCGGTATTCAGGCCGTTAAAGGTAAACTGCACGCGCTGGTTGTATTCGTTAACAGCATTAACCAGGCCGCTTTCCGCCTTGCCTTTCAATGTAAAGAGGCTGCCTTCGTTATCCACGTCCAGCGTGAAATCGCCGCCGCTGAAGGCCACTTTCTCGGTCGGGCTTTCGTAGTTCAGCGCACTGAAGTTGAAATCGGTCGACGTGTCGCCGCTGTAGCCCACACGCGTTTGCGCGCGAACAAACGCTTCGCCTTTAGCGATATCAAACAGCGGCTTGGTGGTGGCATTGTTGACCGGGGTGGAAATCACCGAAGCCATCGCAGGCAGGATGTTGAATTTTTTCAGTTCGGCGAAAGGGAACGGACCGTGGTCGATAACCTCATCAATCACCACATTTTGCTCTGGCTTCAGCCAGGCGTTCGCCTGGTTAGCGACAGGTTTCACGACCAGTTGCAGGTGGCTGCGGAACAGGCCGCGCTGGTACTGCTGATAGCTCACCTGCAGCCCGGCTTCCGGCATGGTTTGCTGCAGGCGTGTATTGGCTTCGTTAACCATTTCGCCGATGCGGTTTTCGAGCTGTTTGCCGGTGTACCAGGCGGTGCCGGTCCAGACGACGCCGAGGGCGACAATCACCCCAACGGCAACCAGAGACTTTTTCATAGCAATTTATCCCTAAATGAGAAGCCAGGCGCAGGACGCCTGGCTCGGTGCAAAGAATAGGTAAAGCTTAGCAATCCTTGTCTAAAAGATCAGTAACTTAGTCGAGCTTATTGTAAACCCGCGCCAGACGGCCTACGCCGCTTGCCGCAACGGGCGATTCGTTGGCCGCCACAAAAGCGGATTCGCCCGGCTTCAATACCAGACGCTCATCACCGCGGCGCAGCACCGCTTCGCCTTCGACGCAAAAGAGGATAGCGGCGCTTTGCTGGGCAAGGGGCGTTTCATGAGTGCTGAGGTCGTGCAGCGAGAAGGCGAAATCGGCCACCGGAATAGGGAAGTCCAGTGCGCTCTCCTGCTTCACGGGCTGGGTCAGCAGCTCGCCTGCCGGTTTGCCGACAAACTTCACGTTCGCCACCAGTTCAGGGATATCGATGTATTTCGGCGTCAGCCCGGCGCGCAACACGTTGTCAGAGTTCGCCATGACTTCCAGCGCGACGCCCTGCAGATAAGCATGCGGCGTTTCGGCGAACAGGAACATCGCTTCGCCGGGGTTGAGCTTGACCACGTTCAGCAGCAGCGGAGAGAAGAGTCCGCTGTCGTCGGGGTAGAATTGTTCGATGAACGTAATGGTCTGCCACGGCTCGCCCTGCTGGCTTGCCACCGCCGCCTTCAGCACCGCCAGCGCGCGGGATTTTTCTTCGCCCTGCATGTTGAGGAGGCTGGCGAAAAGCTCGCTTAAGCGCTCCGCATTCGGGTTTTCCAGGAAATGGGCGATGGCGGTATGCGCGCCGGAGACCGGCTGCAGCAGCGAGACGATTTCGGTAAACTCGCGAAACGCGTTCATCGCAAGGAACGGGGTGAGGGCGAAAACCAGCTCCGGCTTGTGGTTGGGGTCTTTATAATTGCGCTCGGCGGCGTCCAGCGGAATGCCCGCCGCGTTTTCCCGCGCGAAACCCTCTTCAGACGCCTGCTTATTTGGGTGCACCTGAATGGAGAGCGGCTGGTCAGCGCAGAGCACCTTAAAGAGAAACGGCAGCTCGCCGAAGCGCTCTGCGACGTGTTGCCCCAGCAGCGCCGGTTTATCGGCTTCAATCACATCACGTAAACTGCGGGTATCGCCCGCTTCGTCCTGAATTTTTGAGCTGCTTTTCGGGTGCGCGCCCATCCACAATTCCGCCATCGGCTGGTTTTGCGGGTTCGCGATACCATAGAGATCCGTCAACGCCGTTTTACTTCCCCAGGCATAGTTCTGCACTGAGTTGATGAGTTTTTTCATTCTTAAGCCCTGTAAGAAGGTAGAAAAAAGTTCAGGTATTAAAGCAATAAAAGCGATTCAAGTAACCCTGCCCGGGAAAAAGTCGTATTAGTCTCAGTTTTTGTTAAAAAATTGTGTACGATGGTGCCACTCGCTTTTTTGTCATCGCACATGAAGTGCTGAACGAATAATTACTTAGCTGAAGCTGTAAGTGAGAGAGCAATGTCAAATAAACCCTTTGTGTTCCAGCCCCCTTTTCCGCTAAAAAAAGACGACACCGAGTACTACCTGCTGACCCGCGACTATGTCTCGGTCTCCGAGTTCGAAGGCCAGGAAGTGCTGAAGGTCGACCCGCAGGCGCTGACGCTGCTGGCGCAGCACGCTTTCCACGACGCCTCTTTTATGTTGCGCCCGGCGCACCAGCAGCAGGTAGCGGATATCCTGCACGACCCGCAAGCCAGCGAAAACGATAAATATGTGGCGCTGCAGTTCCTGCGCAACTCGGAAATCGCCGCCAAAGGCATTCTGCCGACCTGCCAGGATACCGGCACTGCCATCATCATGGGTAAAAAAGGCCAGCGCGTATGGACCGGCGGCGGTGATGAAGCGGCGCTGGCGCGCGGCGTTTACAACACCTACACCGAAGATAACCTGCGCTACTCGCAAAACGCCGCGCTGGATATGTACAAAGAGGTCAACACCGGCACCAACCTGCCAGCGCAGATTGACCTCTACAGCGTGGACGGCGACGAATACAAATTCCTCTGTATCGCGAAAGGCGGCGGTTCAGCCAATAAAACGTACCTCTATCAGGAAACCAAAGCGCTCTTAAGCCCTGGCAAGTTGAAAAACTACCTGGTGGAGAAGATGCGCAGCCTCGGCACGGCGGCCTGCCCGCCTTATCACGTGGCGTTTGTCATTGGCGGCACCTCGGCGGAAGCGACCCTGAAAACCGTGAAGCTCGCCTCGACGAAATATTATGACGGCCTGCCGACGGAAGGTAACGAGTACGGCCAGGCGTTTCGCGATGTGCAGCTTGAACAGGAGCTGCTGGAGGAAGCGCAAAAGCTGGGGCTCGGCGCGCAGTTCGGCGGCAAGTATTTCGCGCATGATGTTCGCGTTATTCGCCTGCCGCGCCACGGCGCCTCCTGCCCGGTGGGCATGGGCGTCTCCTGCTCGGCGGACCGCAACATCAAAGCCAAAATCAACCGCGACGGCATCTGGATTGAGAAGCTCGAAAATAACCCTGGCAAATATATCCCACCAGAACTGCGCCGCGCAGGCGAGGGCGAAGCGGTGCGCGTCGACCTCAACCGCCCGATGAGCGAGATCGTAAAGCAGCTTTCGCAATACCCGGTTTCCACTCGCCTGTCGCTTTCCGGCACCATTATCGTGGCGCGCGACATCGCCCATGCGAAGCTGAAAGAGCGCATCGATAACGGCGAAGGGCTGCCGCAATATGTCAAAGATCATCCCATCTATTACGCCGGACCGGCGAAAACGCCGGAAGGGTACGCCTCCGGCTCGCTAGGCCCGACCACGGCGGGACGTATGGACTCCTACGTCGATTTGCTGCAATCCCACGGCGGCAGCCTGGTCATGCTCGCTAAAGGCAACCGCAGCCAGCAGGTGACGGACGCCTGCCACAAGCACGGCGGCTTTTACCTTGGCAGCATCGGCGGCCCGGCGGCGGTGCTGGCGCAAAGCAGCATCAAAAAGCTGGAATGTGTGGAATACCCGGAGCTTGGGATGGAAGCTATCTGGAAAATTGAAGTGGAAGATTTCCCGGCGTTTATCCTGGTGGATGACAAAGGCAACGACTTCTTTAAACAGATCCAGAGCGGACAGTGCTCCGCCTGTCTGAAGTAATGTTTAAGCCGCCTGCGGGCGGCTTTTTTCTTTGCGCGTTTCGCTGAGGGCGCAAAGCTGAACTACCCTGTAACGCATTATCACGACACCCGTTTACGTGTGAGCAACGTCTGATCCCTTTACCTTCGTCCCTGCATTGACATGCAGAGACGCCCCTTTTATGTGAATGGAGAAAGTCATGGCAACGCATCGCAGTGAAAAAGATTCCATGGGCGCAATTGACGTACCGGCGGACAAACTCTGGGGCGCGCAGACGCAGCGCTCGCTGGAGCACTTTCGCATCTCGACAGAGAAAATGCCGGTGGCGCTGATTCAGGCGCTGGCGCTGACCAAGCGCGCGGCGGCAAAAGTGAATATGGATCTCGGCCTGCTGCCGGCAGAGCGCGGCAACGCGATTATTCAGGCGGCGGATGAGGTGCTGGAGGGCAAGCACCCCAATGAGTTTCCCCTCGCCATCTGGCAGACCGGCTCCGGCACCCAGACCAACATGAACATGAACGAGGTGCTGGCGAACCGGGCAAGCGAAATTCTCGGCGGCGAACGTGGCATGGGCCGTAAAGTGCATCCGAACGACGATGTTAACAAAAGCCAAAGTTCAAACGACGTTTTCCCGACGGCGATGCACGTCGCGGCGGTGATCGCGCTGCGTGAACAGCTGATACCGCAGCTTAAAGTGCTGCAAAAAACCCTGAGCGAGAAAGCGAACGCCTTTGCCGATATCGTCAAAATCGGCCGCACCCATTTGCAGGACGCCACGCCGCTGACGCTCGGTCAGGAGATCTCCGGCTGGGTGGCGATGCTTGAGCATAACCTGAAGCACATCGACAACAGCCTGCCGCATCTGGCCGAGCTGGCGCTTGGCGGCACGGCGGTCGGCACCGGGCTTAACACCCACCCGGAATATGCTGATCGGGTAGCAAAAACGCTGGCGGAAATCACCAGCCAGCCGTTTGTCACCGCACCGAACAAATTTGAAGCGCTCGCGACCTGCGATGCGCTGGTGCATGCCCACGGCGCGCTAAAAGGGCTTGCCGCCTCGCTGATGAAAATTGCCAACGACGTGCGCTGGCTTGCGAGCGGCCCGCGCTGCGGCATTGGCGAAATCACCATTCCGGAAAACGAACCCGGCTCCTCCATCATGCCCGGCAAGGTGAATCCGACCCAGTGCGAAGCGATGACCATGCTCTGCTGTCAGGTGATGGGCAACGATGTGGCGGTCAACATGGGCGGCGCCTCCGGCAACTTTGAACTCAACGTTTTTCGCCCGATGGTTATCCACAATTTCCTGCAGTCGGTACGCCTGCTGGCCGACGGCATGGAGAGCTTTAACGAGCACTGCGCCGTCGGCATCGAACCTAACCGCGAACGCATCAGCCAGTTGCTGAACGAGTCGCTGATGCTGGTGACGGCGCTCAACACCCATATCGGTTACGATAAGGCGGCGGAAATCGCCAAAAAAGCCCATAAAGAGGGGCTGACCCTGAAGGCCGCCGCGCTGAAGCTTGGTTATCTCAGCGAGGAGGAGTTCAACGAATGGGTGCGCCCTGAAGAGATGGTCGGCAGCATGAAGCGCTAATCAGCGCGCCCGGTAAAGGTGCAGGCGGGGGATCAGCAACTCCAGCGGCTCCGCCTGCGGCTTGAAGCGATGGCGCACGTTCTGCGCGTCATAGTTGAGCAGCTCGCCGATATCGGGCACCTTTGCGCCGCGCTCTTCGTGGCACAATACAATCAGCGGCGAAGGGCAGGCGTATTGCACCTGCCGTTGGTTATTGGCATACCAGACCCGCGCCACCGGCTGCACTTTAACCGGCCTTTTTATCTTGAGGCGCGCCTTTTCCGGCAGGGCGGCGATGTCGTTATATTCCTGCGTAACTTTCTCATGCCACTGCTCCCGGCTCCAGGGCGCCACCGCGCGCGGCGACTTCAGACTTTTTTCAAGCATTGAGAGCACTTCATCGCGCGTGAGGTTCTTGATGATGTGCTTGTTGGCCCAGCCAAAGCGCAGGGTGGCGGGGTTATCCAGCAGCGTAAGCTGGCGATAGGCATTCAGGGTAATCAACCCCGGCAGATGGCGGTGCACCCACTCAAAACGCTGCACCGAGGGCAGTTCCGATTCCACGGTGATGATATTTTCAAATTCCGCTTTGAGCTGATTAATCTGTTCCGCCTGCTGGTGGAGCGATTCATACTGCGGGTGGTTTACGCTAAAGCAAACGGCGCCCGGCAGACGCACCGCCGCCTTGCTGCTGCGGTTTTCCGACTGCTGCTGAATAAACAGGTGTGTGAAATGACGAAGCGCCGCCTCCTGCGCCGCCTTGCCCACTTTTTGCGTGACGGCGATGGTCAGCAGCGGATCGTGCTCTTTGCCTTTTTCAATCTCCGGCAGTTCAAAAACGCGGCCCGCCAGCAGGCGGCAACCGCTCAATGTTTCGCGCATTTGTATCAGCGCATGCTCCAGTTCGCGAAAGGTGGTGTTGAGGCGCTCAACCAGATCGTAACGGGCCATAATAAAATCTCATTAGTTACAACATACTTTATTTGTAGCACAGTTTCGCCGGAACAGGCCACAGCGCGGTAAAAAGTTTGGCAGGGAACAGCGGGCGCTGGCAGTGGAAAGGAACAGACCGACACTCTTCAGGGCAGGTCAGCGCAGCGTCGCCCGGCGGATTTTTCCCTTCATCCTTCAGGGAAAAGGGAACAGGCGGGCAATATACAGCAGGTCAGCGCAGCGTCGCCCGCCATGATTTCCCCTCGTCCCTGGTGAGAGGGTTGGGATGAATGGAACAGGCGACGCTTACCTTTTTACACTACCGTTTCGTTCGTATCGGGCGCTGGCGCTTTCTCAATCGGCCAGCAGAAGCGGAAACAGGCGCCGCCAAGGTCGCTCGTGGTTACGCTCACCGAGCCGCCCATCGCCGTCGCGATAGACTGCACAATCGCAAGCCCTAATCCGCAGCCGCCGGTCGCCCGGTCGCGGCTCGGATCGAGTCGCACAAACGGTTCAAACACCCGCGTACGCTCCGCTTCAGGGATGCCGGGCCCGTCGTCTTCCACCGCAAGGCAAGCGCGCTCGTTATGCTGGTCGAGGCTTACACGCATATGCTTCTCGCTATAACGCAGCCCGTTGTTAACCAGATTATCCAGCACGCGCTCCATCAGGCGAATGTCTACCAGCCCATATGCGTCCATGTTGCCAACGTTAAGCGCCAGCTCACGGTGCGGATGCATCTGGCGCGTTTCCGCCACCCGCTCAGCCAGCCAGCGCGGCAAATCGACCGGGCTTACGTGCAGCTCGGTTTGCGGCCTGTCGAGGCGCGCATAGGTCAACAGCTCCTGAATCAACGCCTCCAGTTGACCAATGTCGCGGTTAAGTGCCAGCGCCTCGTCAGCGCTCAGGTTATCGCTCATTTCCAGCCGGTAGCGCAGGCGTACCAGCGGGGTGCGCAACTCGTGGGCAATCCCGTCAATAAGCTGCTTTTTGCTGGCTATCAGGGCGTTAATATTGTCCGCCATCTGGTTGAACGCTATCCCGAGACGAGAAAAACCGGAGCCGCTCTCAAAGTGAATGCGCTCGTCAAGATGGCCTTCCCCCAGCCGCTGGGCGGCGGATTCCAGCTTCAGCATGTCGCGCCAGTGCGGACGCATCCAGATAAACACCGGCAGGGCCAGCGAAATGGCGATAAAGGCGATAAGCGCGATGTCCAGCAGCCGCATCTGATGCAAAAAATAGAGGTAAGGCACCGGCCCGACCGCCAGCACGTAATGGCTGCGCGGGATACGCTGTACAAAGGTGTACTCATCATCCAGCGCAACGATCTCCCCCTCCCGCAGACGTTGCATGGTCGCGTCGTCCAGATGAAACCTGGCGAGCGGCTGAATGCGCAGCTTAAAAGAGAGATTCAGGTCCAGCTCTTTGATGGTTTTATTCCAGTCGCGCGGCGGGATCTCCCGCAGCTCGCTGCGCATCAGGTAGAGCGAGCTTTTCATCAGATCGTCCAGCGACTGCCGTCCGGCGCGCTCGGCGGTAAACTTATAGACCAGCCCCACCAGCAGCGTCATCACCAGAAAACAGATAAACAGCAGCAGATAAAACTGGATGAACAGCTTCTTCATGACATCTCCCGACCCGTCATAGTAAACGCCCGTTATTTGCCTGCCGAAGGGGCAAGGGGAAAATTCACCGCCAGATGATCGATAAAAGCCCTGACGGCGGGCGGCAGACCGCGCCGGGTGGTAAAGACCAGGTGAACGATGCCGCGCTGGCCCTGCCAGCCGCGGTATACCTGCACCAGCTCGCCGCGCTTGAGCTGCTCAGCGCACACATGATCCGGCAATAATGCAATGCCGAGTCCGGCCATCGCCGCCGAGCGAATGGCGCCGAAGTCGGCGCAGCTCATGCGAGGTTCGTGGCGGATGAGGCAGCTCTTGCCCTGCTCATGCTCCAGTTGCCAGGCTAACTCGCCCGGCTCGTCGCTGGTGCCGAGCGTAGGCTGCAAGGGCAAGGTGTCGATATTGCCATCCAGCTTGCCGGCAAGCGCCGGGCTTGCGACCAGTATACGGCGCGAATAGCCCAGCGAGCGCATCACCAGTTCAGCGTCGCTGGTCAGTTCAGTACGCACGCGCAGCGCAACATCAATGCGCTCGCGGATTAAATCCACCGCCCGGTCCACGGCGACAATCTGCAGCTTCACTTTGGGAAAGCGGTTCATGAAAGAGGGCAGCACGGCGGAAATCACCTCCACCAGCCCTGTCGGACAACTAAAACGCACCAGTCCATGCGGTTCCGCCTGCGCTTCGGCAATCAGCGCCTGCGCTTTTTCCGCTTCCAGCAGCATGGCCCGGCACTGGTCGTAAAACGCCTGGCCCACTTCCGTTACGCGAAAGCGGCGGCTGGAGCGCTCAATCAGGCGTACGCCAAGCTGCGCTTCCAGCCCCGCCACACGGCGGCTGAGTTTGGATTTGGGCTGTTTCAGCGCCCGGCTGGCCGCCGCGAACCCGCCATGGGTCACCACTTCGGCAAAGTAAAAGTAATCATTAAGGTCAGTCTGCATTATCGTTCCTTATTCAGAACGCAGGGTGCCATTTTGTCCTACTACTCACACCTTTGGGAAGCGCTTATTCTTCTCTCCATGACGAACGGTCATCATCCACTCTCACCTGAGGAAAGAAAAATGAGCCAGCAATTCAACAACAAAGTGGTTATCGTTACCGGCGGCACCAGCGGCATTGGCTTCGCTACCGCTAAAGCATTTGCAGCGCAGGGCGCCTTCGTATTTATCACGGGTCGCCGCCAGTCCACGCTTGATGAGGCGGTAAGCCGCATCGAGGGGAAAGTTACCGGCGTGCGCGGCGACATGAGCCAGCTTGGTGATATCGACCGCCTTTATGACGCCGTGCAGAAACAGCATAACCATATCGACGTCGTCTTCGCCAACGCGGGCGGCGGCGAGTTTGCCGCGCTGGGCGCTATTACTGAAGCGCATTATCAGGAAACGTTCGATACCAACGTCAAAGGCGTGCTGTTCACCGTGCAGAAGGCGCTGCCGCTGCTGCGTGATGGCGGGGCTATCGTGCTGACCTCGTCTACCACCAGCATTTCCGGCACGCCGGCATTCAGCGTTTACTCGGCGACCAAAGCCGCGGTGCGCAGCTTCGCACGCAACTGGATACTCGATCTCAAAGAGCGCCGCATTCGCGTTAACGCCGTCAGCCCCGGCGTGACCGAAACCGCAGGGTTGAACGACCTGTTCGGCGGCGGCGACCAGGCCGAAGGCACCAAAGCGTGGCTTGCTGAGCAGATCCCGGCCGGGCGCGTCGGCCAGCCGGAAGAGATCGCCAAAGCGGTATTGTTCCTGGCGTCTGACGAGGCAAGCTTTGTGAACGGCGTTGAGCTTTTTGTGGATGGCGGCCAGGCGCAAATCTGACGCACAAGCGGACCGTGCCGCGCCTGATGGCGCGGCAGGTGCGTTTTACGCCTCGCTTTCCCAGGCGTGCGGCGCAAAAAGATAGCCTTTATTGCGTACGGTTTTAATGCGAAACGGCTCGGTGGCGTTGTCGTTGAGCTTTTTGCGCAGGCGGGAAATCGCTACATCCACGCTGCGATCGAGCCCGTCATAGCTGACGCCGCGCAGGTTTTTCAGCAGCGCGTCGCGGTCCATAATCTGCCCGGCATGGGTCGCCAGCTCCCAGAGCAGATCAAAATCCGCCGTGGAAAGGGCGACCACGTCATTACCCAGCGTAACCTGACGGTTAATCGGATCGATGCACAGCGCGCCGAAACGCAGCGCCTTGTGGGGTTTAAGCGAGAGGAGTTCAGGGTTTTGCGGCTGCGCCTGGCGCAGATGCAGACGCAGACGCGCCAGCAACACGGCGGGCGGGGTGGTTTTAAGAATATAATCGCTTGCCCCCATCTCCAGCGACAGAATGTGGTTCATGTCGCTGTCAAGCGAGGTCAGCAGGACGACGGGGCCTTGCCAGTTCGGGCGTAAGTCCCGACAGAGCGTCATGCCGTCTTTACCGGGCAGCATAATATCCAGCAGGACCAGATCGGGCTTCTCGCGCTGGATAACCTCTTCTGCGCGGTCGCCGCGGCTTTCCACCACCACGTTAATATCATGTTTGCCCAGATAAGCGGCAATCAGCGAGCCGACTTCCGGGTCATCCTCGACAAAGACTATTTTAGCCATATACCGTTGCGTTTAGCGTAAAAGGCTTAACATACACCGGACGCCGCCTGCGCTCCATCAACCAATGATAAACCGCGCTTAGCGCAGCTGCCTGCCGCCATCGACGGCGAAGCTGCGACCGGTAACGAAGCAGCTGGTCAGCAGATAATCGAGCAGGTCGATTATCTCTTTTTCGCCCGGCGCGATTTTCATCAGCGACTTATTCAGCGCCCGCTGACGGTACTCCGGATCGTCGTTTTCGTTAAACAGAATCAGCGACGGGGCGATGGCGTTGACTTTCACCTCCGGCGCCAGTTTGCGGGCAAACGAGCGGGTGAGGTTATCGAGCGCCGCTTTGCTGGCCGCGTAAGCAATATGTTTCTCACTGCCTCGCTCGACCACGTAGTCGGTGAAATGGATGATATCCGCTGCGGCATGGCCCTGGCCGCGCAGCAGCCCTTCCAGCGCAAAGTTCAGCAGGTAAGGGGCGTGCACATGAATTTGCATCATTTCATGCAGCACTTTGGCCGGCGACAGGCCATTCCCCTCCGATTGCCAGGCGCTGGCGTTATGCAGCAGCGCGCGAATACGATCGGTGCGCGCTTTCACGGCGTCGGCGAAAGCGAGAATGCCTTCATCGGTGCAGAAATCGGCCTGAATGCAGATAGCGCCCGTCTCTTCCAGCACGTCGATAGCCGGGTAGCGGGTGCGGTAGCTGACAATCACGTCGTGATGCTGCGCCAGAAAATGGTGCGCCAGCGCGAGGCCGATGCGGCGGCCTCCACCGGTAATGACTATCGGACGATCCAGTTTTTTGCCCATAAGCACTCCTCGTCAGTGACGACGATGGGGCGGTTACCCCATCAGCATCCATGTGGCCGGCAGCGCGGCGATTAACAACAGACCAATAAACACGCGCTCGTGCGATCTCAGCGCCACGTCATGCTGGTGCGTACGGCGAGCGTACAGGAAAACCAGCAGGCCGGGGGCGTAAAGCACAACCGAGAGCAGCAGGTGCATCGGGCCTGAGGCATACAGCAACCATAAACCATAAATGGACGCTCCGACACCCGTAAGCCTGTGCAAAGGACGTTTCGCAATCTTCACAAGGTAAGCGCCAACCAGCAGATAAGGCACCAGAATCATCTCTGAAGCGATGGTCAGCAGGATATTGTAATCCGAGCCTGTCGCCCAGATAAGCACCAGGCAAACCTGTACGCTGGCGTTGGTAAGCCATAAAGAGGCCGCCGGCGCATTGTTCTCATTCTGACGCAGCAGAATTTTAGGGAAAGCGCGATAGCGGGCGGCAAGCAACGGCACTTCCGCCGCCATAATCGTCCAGCTCAGGTAAGCGCCGCAGACGGAGACAATCAGACCGGCGGCGATAATCACCTCGCCCCAGGGCCCTATCATTTCCACCAGCAGTCCGGCCATAGAGGGGTTGCGCATCTGCGCCAGTTCAGGGCGCGCCATCACGCCCAGCGACAGCAGCGTGACCAGTAGATAAACCGCCAGCGCCGCCAGCACGGCGAGCAGCGTCGCCATGCCGACATCGCTTTTATTACGCGCGCGGGCGGAAACCACCACGGCGCCTTCCACGCCGATAAACACCCACAGCGTAATGAGCATGGTGTTTTTCACCTGCTCCCAGACCGGCACGCCCAGCTCAAGGCCTTTGAAATCGAGGCTGAAGGTGGAGAGCTTGAAGCCGATGATGGCGAGGACCACAAAGAGCCCCAGCGGCAGCAGTTTCGCGAGCGTGGCGGCGATATTAATGCTGGCCGCCGTCTGCACGCCGCGCAGCACCAGCCAGTGCACCACCCACAGCAATACCGACGCGCCGACGATGGATTGCCAGGTATTGCCGTCGCCAAAAAGTTTCAGTTCAGGCGTATCGGTAAAAAAGCTCAGCGCGGAAAAGACAATCACCAGATAGGAGACGTTAGCGATGACCGCGCACAGCCAGTAACCCCAGGCGGAGCAAAACCCCACCAGTTCGCCGAATCCTTCCCGCGCATAGGTAAAAATGCCGCCGTCGAGATCCGGGCGCAGACGGGTCAGAAACAGCATCGCCAGCGCCAGCAGCAAAATGCCTGCGCCGGTAATCGCCCAGCCCGTCAGCAGCGCGGCAGGCCCCGCGACAGCCGCCATATTTTGCGGCAGGCTGAAAACGCCCGCGCCCAGCATGGAGCTTAAAACCAGCGCGGTTAACGCGGCGAGACCAAGTTTTTTGTCCATAGGTATCCTGTTGTTTAAAGAGAAGGCCCCAGAATAATTATTTTGCCAGAGCGCATAAAAATGGAGGATCACGCTAAGGCGCGCGATTTTACGGAGTCCAGACAAGGCATGCAATGAGAGGGGCGCTAAAATCTTCTGAAAGAGAAAAAAAGACGGCCTGGGCCGTCTTTTAGGGGAGTGAAATTACTTGTAGAGGTCGGCGCTGATAGTCAGGTTGCCGCCTTTCTCTTCCCACTGGCGGGTAATGTGATAATACTTGGCGCCTTTTTTCGCGGCGCGCTTCGCCACCTGGTACGAGATTTCCGTCATGCTTGAGTAATGACCGGTAAACTGAACGCTGTCAAAAGGCACCATTTGCGCGGCGGTAATTTTATTCACTTCCTGAATTTCTTTACCGTCCGGCAGCGTGACGGTGTAACGACCGCCTTTGCTTTCCTGGGTTTCAAAGAAACGGCCCACGTCAGCACTCGGGGCGGCAGAGGTGGCGACGCCAGGAATTTCCACTTTCTTCGCTTCTTCGCCGCCTTTGGCCAGCGCTGCGCGGCCTGCATCGGAATCAGCCGGAATAGCGTCGGGGCTTTGCAGTACGCGTTTCTTCGCGTCAGCTTTATAAATATAAGCCGTGATGCGCTGATTGCCGCCCTGGTTGGCGTCTACCTGGCGCACAATATAAAACGAAGCGGCGCCTTTCGCGCTCGCCGCTTTGGTGATGGCGTCGTTAACTTCCGGCTGGCTGCGATAAAAGCCCTGAACGGTCACCGTATCGTAAGGCTCAAGGGCGATAGCCTGATCTTTGGGCAACTCCATCACACCGTTAATGACGCGGTTTTTGGTCTCTTCGGCCTTCGGCGCGTTCTCATGATAAACGTCCGCCACCACGCGCCAGTTACCGCTGTTGCCGGTGTCGTTGGTATCCTGAATGTAGAAAGAGGCGGCGCCCATTTTATCCGCCCGACGCGATACGGCGTCAACCGCTTCGCCGATGGCGTTAAAACGGCCGGTGATAACGATACGGTCATAAGGCTTTACTGCAGCGGCCTGTTCTGGCGTTAACTCGGTGGCCGCCTGAGCGGACAGCGTGGTCACGGAAAACAGCGCGGACGCCAGAAGAGTGTACTTAAGCTTCATAAAAATAATCCTTCGCCATGCGCAAAAAAGGTACTCATACTGCCTGTGTACATTAACGTTTAGCCGCTGATTATTGCATTGAATGGGTTTGGCTGTCTGCGCCATTTTTCACACTCAATGCGACGTTTCGGTTACGCGGGATAACATTTGCTAATAGATGTCAAAAACGGGCGATTGACCAGAAAAATTGATAAAGGTTATTACTTTTTAAGTTAAAGACTTGTTAAAGAACACATTCCTGCCCGAGCAGAATCATGTTTTACCGTTGCGCTTAAGCGGAATATCGGCTTTCTCATCGTGATTTAAAGCAAAAATCCCTGTTATGCGCGCGCATGACTGCCTTTTTGCGGATAAGCGCAAAAATACCCGTAACCTGTGGTGGATCGGGGGCGCTAATTTCAGTAGGTTATAGAAAGTTTGTTACAGATTGATTTTCTGGCCGAAGCGGCGCGAGCCGTCTTCATTATGAAAACGAGTGGCAGACCATCATTCAAAACCGATGGAAGGGAATACTATGCGTATTGGTGTACCAAAAGAGCGGTTGGCCAATGAAACCCGCGTCGCGGCAACGCCTAAAACCGTGGAGCAGTTGTTAAAGCTGGGTTTTAGCGTCGCCGTTGAACATGACGCGGGTAAACTGGCGAGTTTCGACGACGAGGCGTTTGCTGCGGCAGGCGCGGAGCTGGCGACGAGCGAAACTGTATGGCAGTCGGACGTGGTGCTGAAGGTCAACGCGCCGCTGGAAGAGGAGATCGCGCTGCTGCGAGCCGGCACAATGCTTGTAAGCTTCATCTGGCCGGCGCAAAACCCGGCGCTGATGGAAAAGCTGGCTGCGCGCGGCGTGACCGTGATGGCGATGGATGCCGTGCCGCGTATTTCGCGCGCGCAGTCGCTCGATGCGCTGAGCTCTATGGCCAACATCGCCGGTTACCGGGCGATTGTTGAAGCGGCTCATGAATTCGGCCGTTTCTTTACCGGCCAGATCACCGCGGCGGGGAAAGTGCCGCCGGCGAAAGTGATGGTCATTGGCGCGGGCGTTGCGGGTCTTGCATCTATCGGCGCGGCGAACAGCCTTGGCGCCATTGTTCGCGCCTTCGACACCCGGCCGGAAGTGAAGGAGCAGGTGCAGAGCATGGGCGCCGAGTTCCTTGAGCTTGATTTCAAAGAAGAGGCGGGCAGCGGCGACGGTTACGCCAAAGTGATGTCTGAGGCGTTCATCAAAGCGGAAATGGCGCTTTTCGCCGCCCAGGCCAAAGAGGTGGATATCATCGTCACCACTGCGCTTATTCCGGGCAAACCGGCGCCGAAGCTTATTACCCGCGAAATGGTCGATTCCATGAAGCCGGGCAGCGTGATTGTCGATCTGGCCGCGCAGAACGGCGGCAACTGCGAATACACCGTCCCGAACGAGATTTTTGTCACCCCTCATGGCGTAAAAGTTATCGGTTATACCGACTTGCCGGGCCGTCTGCCGACCCAGTCTTCTCAGCTTTACGGCACCAACCTGGTGAATCTGCTTAAGCTGCTGTGCAAAGAGAAAGACGGCAACGTCGTGGTGGATTTTGACGACGTAGTGGTACGCGGCGTAACGGTTATCCGCGAAGGGGAAGTCACCTGGCCTGCGCCGCCGATTCAGGTTTCCGCACAGCCTCAGGCGGCGGTAAAACAGACCGAAACGGTCAAAGAGCCGGTGAAACCCGCCTCGCCGTGGCGGAAATACGCGCTGATGGCGCTGGCTATCGTACTTTTCGGCTGGCTGGCGGATGTGGCGCCGCGGGAATTCCTGGGGCACTTCACCGTTTTCGCGCTGGCCTGCGTGGTCGGCTATTACGTGGTGTGGAACGTGTCCCATGCGTTGCATACGCCGCTGATGTCGGTTACTAACGCCATTTCCGGCATTATCGTCGTCGGCGCGCTGCTGCAGATTGGCGACGGCGGCTGGGTGAGCTTCTTTAGCTTTATCGCCGTGCTTATCGCCAGCATCAACATTTTTGGTGGTTTCACCGTCACTCAGCGCATGCTGAAAATGTTCCGGAAGAACTAAGGGGTAACACATGTCTGGAGGATTAGTTACCGCAGCATACATTGTTGCCGCGATCCTGTTTATTTTTAGCCTGGCGGGGCTGTCGAAGCATGAAACCTCTCAGCAGGGCAACCGCTTCGGCATCGCCGGTATGGCGATTGCGCTTATCGCCACCATCCTCGGGCCGGAAACCGGCCACGTGGTATGGATAATCATTGCGATGGTTATCGGCGGCGCCATCGGCATGCATCTGGCGAAGAAAGTGGAAATGACTCAGATGCCGGAGCTGGTTGCCATTCTGCACAGCTTTGTCGGCCTGGCCGCCGTGCTGGTGGGCTTCAACAGCTACCTGCACCATAATCCGGGCCTGGATCCGGTGCTGGTGAATATCCACCTGGCGGAAGTGTTCCTGGGCATCTTTATCGGCGCGGTGACCTTTACCGGCTCCATCGTGGCGTACGGCAAACTGTGCGGCAAAATTTCGTCCAAACCGCTGATGCTGCCGAACCGCCACAAGATGAACCTGGCGGCGCTGGTGGTCTCCTTTGTGCTGCTGGTCGTCTTCGTGCGTACTGAAAGCGTGGGCCTGCAGGTGCTGGCGCTGCTGCTGATGACCATTATTGCACTGGCGTTCGGCTGGCATCTGGTCGCTTCTATCGGCGGCGCGGATATGCCGGTCGTGGTTTCCATGCTGAACTCCTATTCAGGGTGGGCGGCGGCGGCGGCGGGCTTTATGCTTAGCAACGATCTGCTTATCGTCACCGGTGCGCTGGTCGGTTCGTCGGGCGCCATCCTCTCTTACATTATGTGTAAGGCGATGAACCGCTCGTTTATCAGCGTCATCGCAGGCGGCTTTGGCTCAGACGGCGTGGCGAGCACCAGCAGCGACGAAGTGGGCGAACACCGTGAAATTAGCGCGGAAGAGACGGCGGACATGCTGAAGAACTCTCACTCCGTTATTATCACGCCGGGCTACGGCATGGCGGTGGCGCAGGCGCAATATCCGGTGGCCGAAATCACCGAAAAACTGCGCGCGCGCGGTATCAACGTGCGCTTCGGCATTCACCCGGTTGCGGGACGTCTGCCAGGCCACATGAACGTGCTGCTGGCCGAAGCGAAAGTGCCTTATGACATTGTGCTGGAGATGGATGAAATTAACGACGATTTCGCCGACACCGACACGGTGCTGGTGATCGGCGCCAACGACACGGTGAACCCGGCGGCGCAGGACGACCCGGGCAGCCCGATTGCTGGCATGCCGGTACTGGAAGTGTGGAAGGCGCAGAACGTCATCGTGTTTAAGCGCTCGATGAATACCGGTTACGCCGGCGTGCAGAACCCGCTGTTCTTCAAGGATAATACCCATATGCTCTTTGGCGACGCCAAAGCCAGCGTGGATGCGATCCTCAAAGCGCTGTAATCGTTTTTGTTGATAACGAACCGCTCTTCGGAGCGGTTTTTTTATTGGCGCAGTGAAAGCGCGGCATTAAAAAAGCCCGTCTGTTTGCACAGGCGGGCTTTCGCTTTACAGCGCCGCGACGTTAGTCGTCTTCGTCGTCGATTTCCACCGGCGTCTGGTAGTCGTCGGGCTTAATAACCAGCAGGTCGCAGCGCAGGTGGTCGATAACCTGTTCAGCCGTATTGCCGAGAAACGCGGCGGAAATACCGGTGCGGCCGATGGTGCCCAGCACCACGATGCCCGCTTCCAGATGTTCGGCCAGATCCGGGATAACCTCCTCCGGCAGCCCTTTTTCCACATGGGTCATCTTCTCGCTGATGCCAAACTTCTGCCGCAGCGCTTTCATCGCCAGCAGATGCTGGCCGCGGATAGCGTCGTTATACACGCTCGGGTCGAAATCAGGCAGTTCAATAGCGATATTGATAGGCGTGACCGGATAAGCGCCAACCAGGTGCACTTCGGTGTGGTTTACCTGTTCGGCAAGCTTCACCGTTTCACGGATGAGCTTTTCATTGAGCGCGTTGTGATAGGGCTCTTCACTGGCGAGATTGACCGCCACCACCGCTTTGCCGCCCTCCGGCCAGGGCTGGTCTTTCACCATCCAGACGGGGCAGGGACATTTGCGCAGCAGATGCCAGTCGGTCGGCGTGAAGATAACGGATTCGAGCTTGTCGTGCTGGTGGGTCATTTTCAGCAGTAGATCGTGCTTGCCGCTCACCACTTCCTGAATAATCGCTTCGAAAGGCCGGTTGTGCCAGACCACTTTGATATCGATTGGCACGCCCGCTTCAAGGTAGTACTGCGCCTGCTCGCGGATCCAGGCGGTGCGCTGGCTAATGACCCCCTGACGCATCGCCGTGCGCTCATCGGGAGACAGAAGGGTGGTCATTTCGTAAGAAAAGTCATAGATCGGCAAAAAGGCTTTGATTCGGCCACCAATCCGTTGATGCAGGTAAACTGCACGCCGTAACGCCGGCTGGTCATCCTGATTAGGATCGATGGCCACCAGCATGTTTTGATACTTTGCCATACAGGTTCTCCTTACAACTGCGTAACCACAGTCTGTAAGACAAGAGTAACCCATATATGTTGAATGAAACAGAGGGGAAATTATTGCCGGATCAATAAATCAGGAAATTCTATTGACCCGGCAAAAGAGTGAAATTACGCGACGTTACGGGACTGCCCGGCCAGCTCGGCAAGGATATCGCCATTTTCGATGGTGATGTATTTTCCCTTCACCGCCAGCATGCCGCTTTTCTGGAAACGTCCCAGCAGGCGGCTGATGGTTTCCACCGTCAGGCCCAGGTAGTTGCCGATATCGCCGCGCGTCATCGTGAGGCGGAATTCACGCGGCGAGAAGCCGCGCTGGGCGAAACGGCGGGAGAGATTATAGATAAAGGCCGCGAGGCGCTCTTCCGCATTCTTTTTGGAAAGCAGCAGGATCATATCCTGATCGCCTTTGATCTCGCCGCTCATCAGTCTCATCATCTGCTGGCGTAGGCTCGGCATCTTGCCGGAGAGATCGTCGAGAGTTTCAAACGGAATTTCGCACACCATTGAGGTTTCCAGCGCCTGCGCGAAGCTCGGATGATGCGCAGTGCCGATAGCGTCAAAGCCCACCAGGTCGCCCGCCAGGTGAAAGCCGGTGATCTGCTCGTCGCCCTGTTCGGTGATGGTGTAGCTCTTAATGGTGCCGGAGCGGATAGCGTAGAGCGATTTCAGTTCATCACCCGCTTTAAACAGCGTCTGGCCTTTCTGAATCGGCTTTTTACGTTCAATGATGTTATCAAGCTGGTCCAGCTCGTGTTCATTCAGCGTGAAAGGGATGCATAACTGGCTGATACTGCAATCCTGGCAATGGATGGCACAACCGCCAGACTGAATGCGTCGAATAATTCGCTTTTCCGGGATCATAGGTCTGCTCAAGCCGTAATTGATATCGGTCAATTTTAACATCTTTTTGTCCACGACGTAAGTGTGGTGAAACATCAATCAGAAATTTATGAAACAGGGCATGCGCTTTTTTACGTCATGCCCTTGATATTCAAGTAAATGTATAATTAGCAGGCGAATTATCTGTTCAAAGCAGGAAATAACCTTCGTGACGCAGCAGCCATTCTTTACGCTGCACGCCGCCCGCATAACCGGTCAGCGCGCCGCTGCGCCCGATTACCCGGTGACAAGGCACGACGATACTGACAGGGTTCGCGCCGTTGGCCGCCCCTACCGCCCGCGCTGCGCCCGCACGGCCAAGTGCTTCGGCCAGTTGACCGTAATGCATCACCTGGCCGCAGGGAATATCGCGCAGTCGCTTCCACACTTCCCGCTGAAAGGGGGTGCCTGCGGTGGCGGTCGGCAGCGTATCGATAATGCTGAGGTTGCCGTCAAAATAGTCGCGCAGCTTATCGCTAAGCCCGCCGGGGTTCTCGCTTGCCGCCCGCCTGAAGCCCTGCGCGCCGTAATGGATAACCAGCAGTTGTTCCATTCGGTCGCTGTGCTCTTCCCACTCCACGGCGCGCAGGTTGAACTGCTCATCGCAAATTACCCACAGCGGGCCCAGCGGCGTCGCTATTTTGTCTTCCAGAAACGTCAGCATTTTTCCCTCGCTTATCCCAGGCGCGGATAGACGCCCGGCCCAATTGGCAGGCCGATAAAATACCACGCCACCAGCATCACTAACCACACCGCCAGAAAAATGAGCGGGTACGGCAGCACCAGCGAGTAATAAGTGCCAAGCTTCGCCTGCGGACGGTAACGCTGTAAAAAGCCGAGAAACAGCGGCACGAAAGGCGAAACGGGCGCCAGCGGGATAACCGAGGAGTCCGCCACGCGAAACAGCACCTGGGCGAAGGCGGGGTGGAAACCAAGCAGCATAAACATCGGCACGAAAATCGGCGCCAGTATCGACCAGATTGCCGAGCCGCTGGCGATAAACATGCACAGCAGGGAAGAGAGCAGCGCCAGGCCGACAAACGCCGGCACGCCGCTGAGCCCCGCGCTCTCCAGCATATCGGTCAGCCCCACCGCCATGAATTTCCCCATATTGCTCCAGTTAAACATTGCCACAAACTGCGCGAGGGGGAACACCATAACGATAAAACCGGCCATCTCTTTCATCGGGTCAATCATCAGTTGCGGCAGGTCGCCCTGACGGCGGATTTTGCCGGTGGCGATGCCGTAAGCGAGCGAGATGGCAAACAGAAACAGGATGATTAACGGCACAATGCCGCTGATAAAGGGCGAGGGCAGCACCGTGTGCTTCACCGGGTCGCGCAGCAGGCCGTTTTCCGGCACCACCAGCAGGGCCACGACGCCAATAAACAGCAGCGCCACTATGCCCGTCACCCGCAAACCGCGGCGCTGCTCACCGGTGAGTGTTTGCAGCTTTTCATCGCTTTGACCCTCCCAGCGGCCCAGGCGCGGTTCGATGAGCTTATCGGTTATCAACCCGCCGGTGAGCGTCAGCACAATCACTGAGGTTGCCATAAAAAACCAGTTATCGATGACGCTGACATGCATGGCCGGGTCGATGCTTCGCGCCGCCTCGCTGCTGATGCCGGAAAGCAGCACGTCGGTCGTGACGATAAGCAAATTGGCGGTAAAGCCGCAGCCGACGCCCGCAATAGCGGCGAGCAGCCCCGCTACCGGATGACGCCCGACGGCGAGAAAAATAAGCGCCCCCATCGGCGGCATGATAACCAGCGCGGCGTCAGACGAGATATGGCTCAAGAAGGCGATAAACAGCACCATGTAGCTTGCATAACGCGCGCTGACGTGGGAGGCCATTTTTACCATCAGCGTAGGCAACAGTCCTACACGCTCGGCAAAACCGGCGCCCAGCACCAGCGCGAGAATCGCGCCGAGCGGGGCGAAGCCGCTGAAGTTTTTAATAACGTTAGGCAAAAACCAGTGCAGCCCGTCGGCGCTGAGCAGGTTTTTCACCGCCACCATTTTCCCGTCCGCCGGGTTGCGTACCGCCACGTCAAAGGCGGAAAGCACGGCGGTGGAAACAGCCAGAATAACAATCAGATAGATAAAGAGCAGAAACGGGTGCGGGACTTTATTTCCCACACGCTCCACCCAGCCATACAGCTTGCCGGAAGGGGTGTCCGTCGGTATGGAAGAGATACTCATGGGCGCTCCTCGGGTTGTCGTTGTGTTTGCGTTGTTGTGTTTTATTATTTTAAAGGTGACGGCGTCACGTTTTTCGGTATCGGGCAGTGGTAAGGCTGCTCGCTAACGGTCTCTTGATGCTCTTGCCGGCACGCCGTTAACAGCGTCGCGTCCTGTAGCACGCGTATTGCCGTGGCGCCCATCACTTTCGCCGCCAGCAGCATCCCTTTGTGCGCTATCGAGGTGCGTCCCTGGCTTACCAGCTGCCAGGTGTGCAGCGGCGTGCCGACGGCGAAACAGGGGCTGAAGCACTGCGCTACCGGCAGCTTCCAGCTCACGTCGCCCACGTCTGTCGACCCCGCCAGTACGGCATCGGTGGCGGCCCAGGGCGCGACCTCGTCAATCAGCAGCGTGTGGCGGTGTTTTTTGGCGAAAGCTTTCCCCGCTTCGCCGCCGGTGTTGGCAATATTATTGAGGCTGTTTTGCAGGTCATTCTCGCTGAGCGTGGCGCGAAGGGTTCCGGCAAAACGGCGCTCATCTTCACTCCAGCGCGGCGTGCCGAAATGCTGCAGCGCGTCGTACATCGCGCCTTCCAGCGTGCGGTTTGGCAGGTAGCTGGAGCAGGCTTTTTCAAAACGCGCCTGTACGGTGGTTTCGGTCATCAGCGCTGCGCCTTCGGCGATGTTGTTGATGCGCGCGTAAATGCGCTGCGCCTCAGCCATCTCCGGCGCGCGAATCAGGTAAAGCACTTCCGCCTGCGCCTGAACGACGTTAGGCGAGATGCCGCCGGTATCGGTAATGGCGTAATGCACGCGCGCTTTTTCGATAAGATGCTCGTTGAGGAAGTTGCTGCCGGTGGTCATCAGGGTTACCGCATCCAGCGCGCTACGCCCGAGGTGCGGCGAGTTCGCCGCGTGGGCGGCGATGCCGGAGAAGCGGTACGCCACCTGGATATTAGCCAGCGTGCTGGTGCTGAAAATCCCGGCGAACGCCTCCGGGTGCCAGGTCACGGCGGCGTCAACGTCATCGAAAAGCCCTTCGCGCACCATAAAGGTTTTGCCGGAGCCGCCTTCTTCCCCAGGGCAGCCGTAGAAGCGCACCGTGCCGCCGCCATGCTGCACCAGCCAGTTTTTCACCGCCACGGCGCCTGCCAGCGCTGCAGTGCCGAGCAGGTTGTGGCCGCAGCCGTGGCCGTTGGCGCCTGGCGTTACCGGGCAGGGTTCGGCGGTTCCCGCCTGCTGGCTCAGGCCCGCCAGCGCGTCATACTCGCCGAGCAGGGCGATAACCGGTTTGCCCTCGCCGAAGCTTGCGACAAAGGCAGTTTCAATGCCGCCGGCATTGCGCGCGACGGCAAACCCTTCCGCCTCTAACGCCTGCGCCAGTCGCGCGGCGGACCAGCGCTCCTCAAAGCGGGTCTCCGGGTGATCCCAGATATCATCCGCAATGGCGATAAAATCATCGCGGCGCGTCTCCAGCGCATCGTCAACAAATGCGTAAACGTTCTCCATCACACACCCCGCTGCCAGGGAAAGTGAAGCGCCAGGCGCGAGAGGGTCATTGCCGCCACCGTCATCACCTGCTCGTCAAAGTCGAACCGCTCGTTGTGATGCCCGGCGCTGAGCTCAGTACCGAACACCACATAAGACGCTTTGCCGCCGCGCGCCTGCACCTGCGCCATCATCAACGTCGCGTCCTCTGAACCCGCAGGGCCCTTCACGGTCTCCACCGCTTCTTTTACGCCTGCGCACTGCAACGCCTGTTCGCGGATAAACTGCACCCATTCAGGCGTTGGGCGACTGCTGGTGGCCGCGCCCATCATGCGCATCTCCAGCTCCACGCCGTGCATCGCCGCCGCGCCTTCAATCACCGCCTTTGCGCGTTCGAACACATACTCGTTGACCGCCTCCGTTTCGCCGCGGGTTTCCACTTTCATGGTGGCTGAAGCAGGCACCACGTTGCGCCCGCTGCCTGCCTGCAACAGGCCGACATTCACCCTGGAGGCGCCTTCGCTGTGCGGGGAGATAGCATGCAGGCCAAGCGCCGCCTGCGCCGCCGCCAGCAGGGCGTTGCGGCCCTGTTCCGGCTTGCCGCCCGCATGAGAGGCCACGCCGGTAAAGCGCACGTCGAACTTGGTGGTCGCCATAAAGTTATCGCTGCCGCAAACCACCGTGCCCGCAGGGACGCCAGTGCCGATATGCACCGCGGTGAAATAATCGACATCATCCAGCACGCCCGCCGCCACCATGGCGCGCGCGCCGCGGGTGCCTTCCTCGGCAGGCTGAAAAATAAGCTTGATGGTGCCGTTGAGCTGCGATTCGTACTTCTTCAACACGTGCGCCAGCGCAAGACCAATGGTGGTGTGGCCGTCATGGCCGCAGGCGTGCATCATGCCAGGGTTGCACGAAGCGAACCCTTCCCGAAAAGGACGGTGGCTCTCATCGAGCCGCTCATCGAGGTCCAGCGCATCCATATCCACGCGAAAGGCGATAACCGGGCCGGGTCGGCCGGTAGCCAATGTCGCGACCAGCCCCGTGAAGCCGCCGGAAAAGGCGGGCAACCAGCGTTCCACCGCCCCCTGTTCGCGGGCGCGCGCCTCTTCACGGGCCAGGGTCGCTTCATCCGGCAGGCCCATCCGCGCCTGGGCATTTACTACATCGCGCCCCAGCGCAAGCTGATAACCCAGCCCGTGCAGGATCTCCGCCACATGGCTTGCGGTTCGAAACTCCAGCCAGCCCGACTCGGCATAATGATGAAAATCGCGACGCCACGCCTGCATCTGCGGCGCAAGGGAGCGAAGGTAATCGGCGATAGGTTCCATAACGTTTTCTTTTCCTGTATCAGCAAAATAGGTGAGCCAGCTCACATTGTGATAGCTTTTGCTTATCACTCAGCGCTATTCATACGTTTTTACCGTTCAAGGCTTACCCTGACACAAGCCTTTGCTTTACAGTAGATGCCAGTTTCTTTTGTCTGATAAACAATGGTTATCGGGGTAGGGATGTCTTTTCAGGTTAAATTTCACCAGATCCGCGCCTTTGTGGAAGTGGCCCGTCACGGCAGCATTCGCAGCGCCAGCCGCACGCTGAATATCTCCCAGCCCGCGTTAACCAAATCGATCAAGGAGCTGGAAGAAGGGATAGCCGCGCGTCTGTTTATTCGCCGCAGCCAGGGGGTGGCGCTGACAGAATGCGGGGAGAGTTTTTATCAGCACGCGAGGCTGATTCTGGAAGAGCTGCGCGCCGCGCAGGAGGATATCCGCCAGCGCCAGGGGCAGCTTGCCGGACAGATAAACATTGGCCTTGGCGCAAGCGTAGCGCGAAGCCTGATGCCAGCGGTGATCTCTCGCTTTCACCAGCAGCATCCGCAGGTCAAAGTCAGGATTATGGAAGGGCAACTGGTGTCGATGATTAACGAGCTGCGCCAGGGCGAACTCGATTTCACTATCAACACCTATTATCAGGGGCCGTACGACAGAGAGTTCACCTTTGAAAAGCTGTTTGAAAAGCCGTTTGCCGTCTTTGCCCGCCAGGGGCATCCGGCGGCGGCGGCCCGTTCGCTTGATGAGCTAATGGCTTATGACTGGACGATGCCGACCCCGCGCGGCAGTTATTACAAGCATCTGGAAGATCTTTTCCACCACCGGGCGCAGACGCCCCGCATCAGCGTGGTATGCGAAACGTTCTCTTCCTGCATAAGCCTGGTGGCGCAGAGCGATTTTTTGTCGATATTGCCGCAGGAGCTGGGCGCGGACCCGCTGCTGGCGCCGCGGCTTACGCAAATTCCGGTGGCGGAGAGCCTGCCGAAGGCCGCTTACTACCTGATCCAGCGGCGCGACACCACGCCAACGCCGCTCACCAGCGCCCTTATCACCGCATTTCGCCGTGAATCCCGCCCATAAAAAATAGAGCCTGCCGACATCAGCCAGGCTCTACAGGACACAGCAGTGCTTCCGGGACCTTGCCCCACACTTATTCCGTACACTGTGGGTATGAATATATATACGCGCTTTTCAGGCGGGACGTGATGACCGTTAAGTGACATCTTTCACAAATAGTTAACATTTATTTATCTATTCCTGTTTTTCGCTGTGAATTGCTCAAAAGGTAGGCAAAAAAGCGCCCTTAAGAAGAATTCCACTGGTTTTACATCCATAATTGTGGCTTCTTAGCGGTCCTCTTTTTCCGGGCGCGGCAGCGTTGAGCCGCGTGCGGAGGAGGGTTATAGTGTGAACCTTTGCGCAGTACCCGGAGGATTGACCGTGCACCCTGACGACAAATCGCTTTTTCTTGACGCCATGGAAGATGTCAAACCCCTTAAAAATTGTGAATCCACGCAGTGGGTGAAGCCGGTGAAAAACCGCGCCCCGCAGCGGCTGGATGCGCTGCAGCTGGATAACTTTCTCACCACCGGTTTTCTTGACATCATACCGCTCGCCGAGCCGCTGGAGTTTAAACGCGAAGGGCTGCAAAACGGCGTGCTGGAGAAGCTGCGCCTTGGCAAATACAGCCAGCAGGCGAGCCTCAATCTGCTGCGCCAGCCGGTGGAGCAGTGCCGCCAGCAACTGTTCGCTTTTATCCATCAGGCCCGTCGCGACGGCCTTCGCAACCTGCTTATCATTCACGGCAAAGGGCGGGAAGATAAGTCGCATGCCAATATTGTGCGCAGCTATCTGGCGCGCTGGCTGACCGAGTTCGATGAAGTGCAGGCCTACTGCACGGCGCTTGCGCATCACGGCGGCGCGGGCGCCTGCTACGTGGCGCTGAAAAAATCGGACGAGGCCAAACAGGAGAACTGGGAACGGCACGCCAAGCGCAGCCGTTAATCCAGCAGCAACGCCAGCTCCCGGGCGGCATTTTGCAGTTCCGGCAGCACGCGGGTTCGCAGCTCTTCAGCGGAAACCTGCCCCGCGTGCACCCCCACGTTCAGCGCCGCTTCCACACCCCCCTGCGGGTTCATCAGCGGCACCGCAATCGACCGCAACCCCATCTCCAGTTCCTGATCGTTTAGCGCATAGCCTTGCTGGCGCACCCGCTTTAGCTCTTCGCGCAGCTTCGCCACCGAATCTACCGTCTGCGGCGTATAGCGGATCATCGTAATGCGCCCAAGCAGTGCGTTTAACTGCTCTTCCGGAAGGTAGCTTAAGAGCACGCGGCCCATGGAAGTGGACCAGGCGGGCAGGCGGCTGCCGATATCCAGATCGATAGTCATGATGCGCGAACTGGAGGCGCGGGCGATATAGAGAATGTCGTCGCCGTCCAGCGTGGCGATAGAGCAGGACTCATTGAGCATTTCGCTTAGCTGTTTCAGCACCGGCTGGGCGGCGCGCGCCAGCGGCGTCGAGGCGAGATAGGCGTGGCCGAGCGAAAGAATGCGCGGGCGCAGCTGATAGTTTTTGCCGTCTTCCGCATACACAAACCCGAGCTTGCCAAGCGTGTAGAGGCAACGACGCACGGCGGCGCGCGGGATGCCGGTCTTCTGGCTTATTTGCGAAATAGAAAGCAGCCGCCGCTGCGGCGTAAAAGCCTGAATCACTTCCAGCCCCCGCGCCAGCGAAGCCATAAAATTCGGGTCGCCCTTAAACGGGTCGGCGTCGCCGCTAAGGCGGTCTTGCGGATGTATCGCCATCATTTTTCTCCTGATTACGCGCTCGATCACACTCTGCGAACAAAGATAACCCATGTTCGATTATCGCACCATATTTCGATTATCGCCCTTGACCGGACTCGTTAGCGGCGTCACATTTTGTTCGAACAACGCATAACGGTGCGATGATCGCACATCAAGGAGCAGAGGATGATTGATAAAAGCGTGCCCTCGCTGGAAGAGGCCGTCGCCGGGATCCCGGACGGCGCCACCATCATGATTGGCGGCTTTGGCCCCGCCGGTCAGCCCACCGAGCTGATTGACGCCCTGATAGCCCAGGGGGCGAGCGACCTCACTATCATCAACAACAACGCCGGCAATGGCGAAGTGGGGCTGGCCGCGCTGCTGAAGGCGGGGCGGGTGCGCAAAATGATCTGCTCCTTCCCGCGCCAGGTAGACTCCCAGGTGTTCGACGATCTCTATCGCCGCGGCAAAGTGGCGCTGGAACTGGTGCCGCAGGGCAACCTGGCCGCCCGCATTCAGGCGGCGGGGGCGGGGCTTGGCGCCATCTTTACCCCGACCGGCTACGGCACGCCGCTCGCCGAAGGCAAAGAGACCCGCGAAATCGACGGTCGCCATTACGTGCTGGAATACCCGCTGAAAGCGGACTTCGCGCTTATCAAAGCTTTCCAGGGCGACCGCTGGGGCAACCTGGTCTACCGCAAGGCGGCGCGCAACTTCGGGCCTATCATGGCGACGGCGGCCGCCACGACCATCGCGCAGGTCAGCCAGCTGGTGCCGTTGGGGGAGCTTGACCCCGAGCACATCATCACCCCCGGCATTTTCGTGCAGCGCGTGGTGGCGCTGGATCCGGCTTCCACTCTGGCGCAGAGCGCATAAGGATATTCACTGATGAAACGACTCACCCGTGACGAAATGGCGCAGCGCGTGGCGCGCGATATCCCGGAAGGGGCTTATGTGAACTTAGGCATTGGCCTGCCGACCCGCATCGCCAACTATCTGCCCGCCGATAAAGAGATCTTCCTGCACAGCGAAAACGGCCTGCTCGGCATGGGGCCGAAGCCCGCGCCAGGGGAGGAAGATCCGGAGCTTATCAATGCCGGAAAAGAGCACGTCACGCTGCTCACCGGCGGCAGCTTTTTCCACCACGGCGACTCGTTCGCCATGATGCGCGGCGGGCATCTGGATATTTGCGTGCTCGGCGCCTATCAGGTTTCCGCGTCGGGCGACCTGGCGAACTGGAGCACCGGCGCGCCGGACGCCATTCCGGCGGTGGGCGGCGCGATGGATCTCGCCATCGGCGCGCGCCAGGTTTTTGTGATGATGGAGCTGCTTACGCGCGAAGGCGAGAGCAAGCTGGTGGAAGCCTGCAGCTATCCGCTTACCGGCGTCGGTTGCGTCAGCCGTATTTATACCGACCTCGCGGTCATCGATATCACCCCTGAAGGGCCGGTCGTGCGTGAAATCGTCAACGGCCTCTCTTTTGAAGAGCTGCAGCGGCTGACGCCGGTCAAACTCAGCTTCGGGCAACTGGCGCAGAGCGCGTAAGGAACGATAATGACTCAGGCTTTTATTTGCGATGCGGTACGCACCCCCTTTGGCCGCTTTGGCGGTACGCTGGCTGGCGTGCGCGCCGACGACCTGGCGGCGCTGCCGTTAAAAGCGCTGCTGGAGCGCAATCCGAATCTCGACCCGGCGCTGATTGACGACATAATTTACGGCTGCGCAAACCAGGCGGGGGAGGATAACCGCAACGTGGCGCGCATGGCGCTGCTGCTGGCAGGCCTGCCGGAAACGGTGCCAGGCAGCACCGTCAACCGCCTGTGCGGCTCAAGCCTCGACGCCATCGGCGTGGCGGCGCGGGCCATTAAAAGCGGCGAAACGCACCTCATGGTGGCGGGCGGCGTGGAGAGCATGTCCCGCGCGCCGTTTGTGATGGGCAAAGCGCAGAGCGCTTACAGCCGCAGTATGGCGCTTGAAGATACTACCATCGGTTGGCGCTTCATCAACCCGTTAATGAAAGCGCGTTATGGCGTCGATTCCATGCCGGAAACGGCGGAGAACGTCGCCGCGCAGTTTGGCATCAGCCGCGAAGACCAGGATGCTTTCGCGCTGCGCAGCCAGCTTCGCACCGCCCGGGCCCAGGAAATGGGGCTGTTTGACGATGAGCTTATCCCGGTGCTTATCCCCCAGCGCAAAGGCGAGCCGCTCAGCTTTACCCGCGACGAACACCCGCGCGCCACCTCGCGCGAGGCGCTGGCGAAACTCAAGCCGGTGGTACGGGAGGACGGTACGGTGACGGCAGGCAACGCCTCCGGCGTAAACGACGGCGCCTGCGCGCTGTTGCTGGCAAGTGAGCAGGCGATGCGTACGCACGGTTTGCAGCCGCTGGCGCGGGTGGCCGGCGTGGCGACAGCGGGCGTGGCGCCGCGCATTATGGGCTTCGGCCCGGCGCCGGCGGTGCGTAAAGTACTGGCGCAAACGGGTTTGTCGCTTGATCAGATGGACGTTATCGAACTTAATGAAGCGTTTGCCGCCCAGGCGCTGGCGGTAACGCGCGACCTCGGGCTGCCGGATGCGGCAGAGCATGTGAACCCCAATGGCGGGGCCATCGCGCTCGGCCACCCGCTTGGCGCTTCCGGCGGCCGCATCGCCATGACCGCCGCGCTGCAGCTTAAGCGCACCGGCGGGCGCTACGCCCTGTGCACCATGTGCATCGGCGTAGGACAAGGCATAGCGCTTATTATCGAACGCGTTTAAGGAGCCGGAATGAAACTTCTCACCCCGCTGCTGCGGCCTTCCAGGCTGACGCCGCTTTTCAGCGACGAAGCGACGCTGCAACGGATGCTGGATGTCGAGGCGTCGCTTGCGCAGGCGCAGGCGCAGTGCGGCATTGTGCCTGCGCAAGCGGCGGCAGTGATAGCGGACCATTGCAAGGTCGCGCAATTAGACCTCGGCGCGCTGGCGCAGGCGGCGGCGGGCGCGGGCAACCTCGCCATTCCGCTGGTCAAGCAGCTTACCGCCTGCGTAAAGGCCGCGGATGACGAAGCGGCCCGCTATGTGCACTGGGGCGCCACCAGCCAGGACATCATCGACAGCGGACTGATGCTGCAACTGCGCGACGCCTTCACGGAAACCGAAGCCTTGCTGAAGGATCTGCTGGCCGCGCTGGCGCAGCAGACGGCGCGCCACCAGCAAACGGTGATGGCGGGGCGCACCTGGCTGCAACATGCGCTGCCCACTACCTTTGGGCTGAAGCTCGCAGGCACGCTGGATGCGCTGCTGCGCTGGCAGGAAAGGCTGAAAGAAATTCGTCCGCGCGCGCTGGCGGCCCAGTTTGGCGGCGCGGCGGGGACGCTGGCCTCACTTGAGGAAAAGGGGCCGCAGGTGGCGCAGGCGCTGGCCTCAGCGCTTTCACTTTCGCTTCCCGACACGCCCTGGCACAGCCAGCGCGACAGGCTGCTGGAGGTGGGCGGCTGGTATGCAGGCGTCGCCGCCACGCTTGGTAAGTTCGCCAGCGATTTCGCCTTGCTGATGCAGACCGAAGTTGGGGAAGCGGCGGAGCCGGTAGCGCAAGGGCGCGGCGGCTCGTCCGCCATGCCGCACAAGCGCAACCCGGTCGCCTGCGCGGCTATTCTCACGGCGACCACGCGGCTGCCCGGCCTGATGGCGACGCTTTACGCAAGCCAGCTACAGCAGCATGAAAGGGCGCTCGGCGGCTGGCAGGCGGAGTGGGAGACGCTGCCGGACATTATTACCCTTGCCGGCGGGGTTATGCAGACCAGCCTTGAGCTGATCCGAGATATGCAGGTCTTCCCGGAAAAAATGCGCGAAAACCTGCACATCACCCATGGGCTGATTATGGCCGAGCCAGTGACGCTAAAGCTTGCTGAGCATATCGGCAAACAGGCGGCGCACCAGCATCTGGAGCCGCTTTGCCACCGTTCGCTGGATGAAGGCGTGGCGCTGCAGACGCTGCTGGTCGATGACGCGCTTATCCGCCGCTATTTTTCCGAAGATGAGATCGCGCGCCTGCTTTCGCCGCTGGAGGCGACCGGCAGCGCGCCGGTCTTTATCCGCCAGGTGCTGGCGCGTTACAAGGAATCGTTATGACACTTCATTATCAACTCGACGGGCCTGAAGGGGCGCCGGTCGTGGTGCTCTCCAACTCGCTTGGCACCACGCTTTCCTTATGGGAGCCGCAGCTGGCGGCGCTGACAGCGCGCTTTCGCGTGCTGCGCTACGACACCCACGGCCATGGGCAAACCGCCAAAAAGGGGCGGGTGACGTTGTCACAACTTGCCGGGGATGTGCTTACGCTTCTGGATTTTCTCAACATTAAAAAAGCGCACTTCTGCGGCATTTCTATGGGCGGGCTGACAGGATTGTGGCTGGCGCGTTTCGCACCGGAGCGCCTGCTTTCCGTTACCATCGCCAACAGTGCGGCGAAAATTGGCGAGCCGGCGGGCTGGCTGGATCGCGCCCGTAGCGTGCGTGAGGAAGGGATGGCCACTGTTGCCGCAGGCGCAGCGCAGCGCTGGTTCAGCGAGGCGTTCCGTCACCGCTCGCCGCAGCTTATCGAGCCGCTTATTGACCAGCTCGCCCGGTCCGACGCCGAAGGCTACGCCGCCTGCTGCGAGGCGCTGGCCGAAGCCGATCTGCGCCATGAAATAAAGGCGATTACGCTGCCGCTGCTGGTTCTCGCCGGGGAGCAGGACCCGGTGACCACCGTCGCCGACGGCGAGTTTCTTCAGCAGCAGGTCGCCGGTTCGCAGCTTACGATAGTGCCCGCTTCGCATTTATCCAATGTTGAAGCGCCGCAGGCATTTAACGACGCGTTAATCGCTTTTTTACTCAGTCAGGAGGCACGGCATGCAGGATGAGGAACGTTACGAGCAGGGGATGGCGGTGCGTCGGGCGGTGCTGGGCGACGCGCATGTGGATCGTACGCTGGCCAACCTGACGCCGCTTAACGACGAGTTTCAACACTTTATTACCCGCTACGCCTGGGGCGAAACCTGGACGCGTCCTGGCCTCGATCGCCATACCCGCAGCATGATAACCATCGCTATGCTGATTGCCCTGAACCGCGAAGCGGAGCTGAAAATGCACCTGCGCGCGGCGTTTAACAACGGCGTCACGCGGGAGGAGTTAAAAGAGCTGATCATGCACTCCGCGCTCTATTGCGGCCTGCCTGCCGCTAACGCGACGATGCATCTGGCGCAGCAGGTTTTCGACGAGCAGGACGCGCAGCAGGAGGGTTAGGTTACTACGCTTATTCATGCGGCTTATTCATGCGCCCGGCCATTCTCGCCGGGCGTTTTGTTTTAAGGCGTATCGCTTCTGCAAGCCTTGCTCGCCCGCGTTTTCACTTACTGATAGGCATTTCAAATGAAGATGATTCGTCTTTTATTCATATGTTTCTTCAATTAAAGAATGCTAGCATGTTCTGTGACTGAGTTAACGAATCAATGAGGCAGTATGAAAATCAAGCTCATCGCGGTCGATATGGACGGCACCTTTCTGAACGACAAAAAAACCTACGACAAGGCGCGGTTCCTGCAACAGTATCGCGCGCTGAAGGAAAGGGATATCCAGTTTGTGGTGGCGAGCGGCAACCAGTATTACCAGCTTATCTCCTTCTTCCCGGAAATTCGTGACGAGATCTCGTTTGTCGCGGAGAACGGCGCGCTGGTTTACGACCATGGCGAGCGCGTTCACCACGGCGCGCTAACCCGTGAGCAATATCATGCGGTGATTGACGCGCTCTCGGCGTTTGAGGGAATTAACTTCGTGGTCTGCGGCCTGGAAAGCGCGTATTACCAGGCGGGCGCGCCGGAAGCTTTCGTCAGCCTGATGGCAAAACATTACCATCGCCTGCAACCCGTAGAAGATCTCTACGCAATCGACGATGTTATTTTCAAGTTTTCGCTGAATCTGCCGGATGCGGAAATTCCTTCGCTGGTGGAAAGCCTGCACCACACGCTGGATGGCATCGTGAAGCCGGTGACCAGCGGCTACGGCTTTGTCGATTTAATCATCCCCGGCTCGCATAAAGCCAGCGGCCTGCTGCGCCTGATGAAGCGCTGGGGCGTGGAAAAAGCGCAGTGCGTTGCGGTGGGCGACAGCGGCAACGACGTGGAGATGTTACAGCTCGCAGCCTATTCCTTCGCTATGGATAACGCGGTGAGCGATGTGAAAGCGATAGCGAAATACGCAACCGGCTCTAACAACGACAGCGGCGCGTTGCAGGTGATTGACGCGGTGCTGAAAGGGGAAGCGCCTTTTAACGAGGCGTGACAGTTGTCGCCGTACGGGCGGAGCGCTTAGCACAAAGGCGGGGCGCTTAGCACACGGCGGGGCGCTTTGCTGAGCCGTTTTGGCAGGCGTCGTCTGCAGCACCCCTCAAAGGGGCGAGGGTGAAGCCCGAACGCCGTAAAGGCGGAGCGAACAACAACCCGGCGGATGGCGCTGCGCCCGCCCGCCGGGAGAGAGGGCTTACACGCTTCGCGCACTGAGCCACTGCTGCCCATACTGGTCCGCCACCAGCAGCGCGGCGTAAACCTGGTCTATCGTTACGCCGCCTGGCATATTGTGGATGGTTTCGCCTTCGGCGCAGGCCGCCTGCGCCACGAGGCGCATTTTCGCTGCCACATCTTCTTTGATATCCAGCTCTGCGAGGGTGACCGGCAGCCCGACCGCATGCGTCAGGCGCAGAACCGCTTCCAGCTCTTCCTGCGGCGCGTTTTCCAGCACCAGTTGCACCAGCGTGCCGAAGGCGACTTTTTCGCCGTGGTAATAGTGGTGAGCGTCGGGAATTGCCGTGAGCCCGTTGTGCACCGCGTGCGCCGCCGCGAGCCCGCCGCTTTCAAAACCGACGCCGCTAAGATAGGTGTTCGCTTCCACTACGCGCTCCAGCGCTTCGGTAACCACATGCTGACGTGCGGCGAGCATCGCTTTTTCCCCTTCGGCCAGCAGCGTTTTATAGCAAAGTTCCGCCAGCGCGAGCGCGGCCTGGGTGCTGCGCCCGCCTGCCATGGTGACTGCGCCGCTGCGTGCGCAGGCGCGCGCCTCAAACCAGGTGGCGAGGGCGTCGCCAATGCCCGCCGCCAGCAGACGCGCCGGGGCGCCCGCGACGATCTGCGTATCCACCGCCACGATATTGGGGTTCGCAGGCAACAGCAGGTAGCGTTCAAATTCGCCGCTGTCGCTGTAAATGACGGAAAGCGCGCTGCAGGGCGCGTCGGTAGAGGCAATGGTGGGCGCAATCGCCACCGGCAGCGCCATAAAATGGGCCAGCGCTTTGGCGGTATCGAGCGTTTTACCGCCGCCGATGCCCAGCACCGCGCCGCAGCGCGCGCGCTCAGCGAGCGTACGTAAACGGTTAATTTCGTTTTGCGAGCATTCACCGCCAAACGGCGCGATTTCCGCTTTCACGCCCGCCTGTGCAAAGCTTGCGCGAAGCTGCTCCTCTACCAGACCGAGCACGAATTTATCGCCCACCACCAGGCAGGTGGCCGCCAGCGGTTTGATATATTCCCCTATGCGCGCCAGCACGCCTGCGCCCTGGATGTATTTGCCGGGTGACTGAATAATACGGTCCATAAACTGCCTCCTTACGTTATAAGTTCCGATAACGAAACGGCTTTTCGCGTTTCTTTCTCAAGTCTACCCGCGCCAGGGCGCGCTTTTTTTGCGCTATATCCAGGCAGGATGTAAAAATCAGCGGCAAACAGGGACGTCGCTTAGCCGGGTGGTCCAGGCGGGCGAGAGGTATTCGCGCTTCATTCCCCACGCCTGCGTGATGCCCTGGCCGGCGAACCAGAGGCGATTTTTGCCCTGCTGATTAAGCTTATCCATCACCGTCATTAGCGCTTCGCTGTTGGCTTTTGGCGCATAGGGGTCGAAAAGATTGAGCTGCGCCACGCCCTGGCTGAAAAAGTCGCCCAGCATGACGCCAGCCTTCTGATAGTGCAGCCCTTCGCGCCAGATAGCCTCCAGACAACGGACGGCGGCGGCGAGAATATCGCGGGTGTCGTGAGTGGGCGTGGAGAGGGTGATGCCGGCGCGGTTACTGTAGTAAGGGGCATGCGCGTCGTGCGGGCTGGTTTTCACAAAAGCGCTGACGTAGCGGCAGTATTGCCTTTCGGCGCGCAATTTTTCCGCCGCCCGCGCCGCCCAGGTGCAGATGCCTTCGCGCACCTCTTTATAGTCGCTGACTTTTTTACCAAACGAGCGGGAGCTGATTATCTCCTGCTTCGTGGCGGGCGTCTCTTCAAAAGCCAGGCACGACTCGCCCCGCAGCTCGCGGACCGTGCGCTCCAGCACCACGCTGAAATTTTTACGGATAAAGCCAATATCGCTTTGCGCCAGCTGCAGCGCGTTCTCAATTCCCATCGCATTAAGGCGCGACGAGAGCCGACGCCCCACGCCCCAGACTTCGCTCACCGGCAACAGGGCCATCAGCTTGCGCTGGCGCAGCGGGCTTGAGAGATCCACCACGCCGCCGGTTTTGGTCCAGGTTTTCGCCGCATGGTTAGCGAGCTTGGCGAGGGTTTTGGTTGGCGCAATGCCGACGCCCACCGTCAGCCGGGTATGCTGATAGACGGTGTCGCGAATCGCACGACCGAAGGTTTCCAGGTCGCCGATACCGCTTAAATCGGCAAAGGCTTCGTCGATGCTGTAGACATCGACCCGCGGGCACATCGCTTCAAGCGTGGTCATCACCCGCTGGCTCATGTCGCCGTAAAGCGCATAGTTGCTGCTGAAGACCACCACGCCTTCGCGCTCCAGCAACGCTTTTTGCTGAAAGTAAGGCGCGCCCATTTTGACGCCAAGCCGCTTTGCCTGCGCCGAGCGGGAAATAATGCAGCCGTCATTGTTCGACAGCACCACCACCGGCTTGTTAAGCAGATCCGGCCGCCAGATAGTCTCGCAGCTGGTATAGAAGCTGTTAACGTCAATGAGGGCGTACATGGTTCTGCGCCCGTGTAGTTTGTCTCAGCGCGCCAGCGGCAGAGCGAAGGGCCGCCGGGCGAATAACGCCTGGCGGAAAGCGAAATCGGGTTGCGCCATCCATAGTGATCTCCTGGATACTGTTTTTATATACAGTATTCTTAAAAGCCGATGATAATCAAGGCGCTTTACGGACTTTTTTAGCCAATACGGAAAAAGCCCTGCCATCCGGGCCGAACCGTCAGCGTGACCTGCGGTTGCCAAACTGCAGGTTGATCATTCATACGCAGCGCTTCACGATACGGGCTGACGCAGGCAACAAGGGAAAACCATGCAATTACTTAATGAACTGGAACGATGGCTAACGGAAACGTTGCCTGAAGTGGCGGCGGATCTTAACCCGGGCGCCGATGCGCAAACGCTGGAAGCCCTTCAGTCGATGCTGCCTGGCGCGCCGCTTCCGCCAGCCTTTCTCTCGCTTTATCGCTGGCACGATGGCCAGAAGATGGAGGTAAATAGCGGCCCGTGGTATGGGTTGAGTTTTCTGCCGCTCGACCAGGTGATGCAGGAGTTGAAAAGCTGGCGGGAGGTTGCCGAAAGCTTTTCGCCGCTGGAGTGGGCAGAGATGAACAGCGGCATGTCGTCCACGCCCCAGGGGTATATTAAATGTGAATACAGCAATCCGCGATGGGTGCCTTTCGCCTGTGACTGGGGCGGAAATTATCTGGGTATCGATCTCGATCCCGACGCGCTGGGCGCCCCGGGGCAGGTTATTAACTTTGGTCGTGATGAAGCGCGAAAAATTGCCGTAGCGTCGGATTTAGACGCTTTCCTGGCATGGATGCTGACGGAACTGAAGGCGGGAAACGTCAACATCCGCGAAGAAGAAGATGGTGGCAGAAGTTTTAACACGCTGAGGCCGGAAAAATACCATTTCCTGGACTCGCTGGCGGTTATGTTTCCTGCGAAATAGCGGCAAAACACGGCCCGGCGGCCGCGTTTTTAGCGCAGCAGCATCAGCGGCAGGCGGCGGCGGAACAGCATGTCCGCCGCGTGGCGGCCGATAAAATAGCGCCGCCGCTGCGAGTGTCCCCAGGCGCCCATCACGATAAGGTCGATGTTATGCGCTTGCGCATGGCGGCAGAGCGAGTCGGCCACCGAGGTCCCCTCCAGCATAAACGCCTGCGCCCGGATGCCCGCTTTATGTAATGCCTCAAAGGCATCCTGAAGGGCGGTGGCATTGCCGTTTACCATCACAATATGGCATTCCATGCCGTAGAGCAGCGGGCTCGCCGTCAGGCGCGCCAGGTGTTTGCGGCACTCCATGCTGGCGTCATAAGCAAACAGGGCGCGGGATGGCGCCGTGAAGGTCTCCGGCACCGCCAGCACCGTTCCGCGATGCAGGCGAATCAGGCTCTCCAGCGGGCTGCCGACCGGGTGGCGCGCGCCGTCATCGCCGAGCACCAGCAGGCGTGTTTCTGTCAGTTCTTGCAGGATTTCAGCAGGCGAGCCCTGTTTTTGCAGCTGTTGCGCCTTCTCATAACCGGACGGCTTTAGCCGCGCGGCGCACTCAGCCAGCAAGGCCTGGCCCTGCGCCATGCGTAACCGCCGCCGCTCCGCTTCGACTTCCCCAAGTTGCGTTGTAAGCGACGTTTCACCGATCATGACGTCAGGGCGGTCAACCTCCGCCAGCATATGCAGCAGGGCGAGCGGCGCGCCGAGGGTGGCCGCCACCCAGGCGGCGTAGTCGCATACGGAGCGGGCGGCGGCTGACGCTTCCAGGCAGGCAATAACAGGTTTATTCATCACTCTCCCTTTGCGACAGGTCGCCCGCGTTGTATTCCCTGATTATTCCGATAAACGCCCGCAGGCTGGCGGGAATATGGCGGTTCGCCGGGAAGTAGAGAAACAGCCCGGGGATTTCCGGGCACCACGCTTCTAACACTTTGACCAGCCTGCCAGCGTTTAACGCCTCCAGTGCGCTGAGCTCCGGCACATACGCGATGCCAAGGCCCGCCGCGGCGGCATCCACCATCAGGCGCGAATTGTTCAGGGTCAGAACGCCAGGCGCATCGACCGCCACCTCTTCACCTTTTTGGCCAAATTCCCACCGGTAACGCTTGCCGCCCGGCAACCGTTGGCGAATGCAGACGTGCCGGGAAAGATCCTGCGGGGTAAGCGGCGAACCGTGCAGGGCAAGGTAGTCCGCAGACGCGACCGTGATAAAACGCTGCGTTTCCCCGATGCGCACGGCGACCATATCCGCCGGTACGGCTTCGCCAAGCCGGATGCCGGCGTCAAACCCCTGTTCGACAATATCGACCAGCCGGCCATCTTCCACTAAATCGAGCTCTACCGAAGGATAACGGCGCAACCAGGCGGGCACGACGGCGGCCAGCAACAGGCGAATCGCCTCTTCGCTGCCGTTGATGCGCAGCGTGCCTATCAGCTGCCCCTGCGTGTCGGCTGTCTCCTCAAGCGCCTGCTCCAGCCCGGCAATATGCGGCGCGATGCGCGTTAACAGCTGCTCGCCCGCCTGGGTTAAGCCCACGCTTCGGGTCGTGCGGTGCAGCAGACGAACGCCCAGCCGCGCCTCAAGACCCTTAATGGCATGGCTGAGCGCAGAGCGGGTGACGCCGGTCAGTTCCGCCGCCCGGCGAAAACTTCGCGCTTCCGCCACCGCCATAAAAGCCTTGAGATCGGCAAGCGTAGGCCGGTTAACTGGTGAATGCATTTCACCTCCTCATGCAGTTTAGCGTGGCTTATTTTGACAATCATACTGGCATAAGCTCAAAGGCGTACGTTTTTACTACAGGAGAGCGGAAAAATGGCAAAAACCTGGTTTATTACCGGCACCTCAACCGGCCTTGGCCGTTTACTGACAGAGCGTCTGCTGGCGCGCGGCGACAGCGTTATCGCCACCCTGCGCAGGCCCGGCGCGCTGGATGATTTGCAGGCGCGCTATGGCGAGCAGTTGCGCATAGTGATGCTGGATGTCACCGATACCGCAGCGACGCGGGCTGCGCTGAAGCAGGCTTTTGACCAGGCGGGGCGTATCGACGTGCTGGTCAACAACGCGGGCTACGGGCTGTTTGGCGTGGCGGAAGCGGTGAGCGATGCGCAAATCGAGCGGCAAATAGCCACCAACCTGACCGGCTCCATTCAGCTTATCCGCGCCGCGCTGCCTTACCTGCGCGCGCAGGGCGGCGGGCGCATTGTGCAAATCTCCTCTGAAGGCGGGCAGATAGCCTACCCCAACTTTAGCCTCTACCACGCGACCAAATGGGGCATTGAAGGGTTTATCGAATCCGTGGCCCAGGAGGTGGCGACGTTTGGCATTGATTTCCTGATAATCGAGCCAGGCCCGACCGCGACAAGTTTCGCCACCGGTCTTGACCTGGCCGCGCCGCTGCCCTGCTATGAGAATACGCCCGCAAGCGAGATGCGCCGCGCCATCGCCTCGGGCGACTTTGCCATTAAAGGCGATGCGGCGAAAACGGTGGAGGCCATTATCCTGACGGCCGATTTGCCCGCGCCGCCTTTGCGTCTGGCGCTCGGCAGCACCGCTTATCAGTCGATTAGCAAGGCGCTGGCGGCGCGGCGCAAGGAGCTGGAGGAGAATAAGCCGCTGACGCTCTCCGCCGACCGCGAGGATGCCTGATGGGGAGAGGTTGAGGCGCGGCCGTCGTTCAGCGGGCGATTCCACTTTTCGCATTCGCGCAAAGCCGCCGGAATCCGCAACTATACTTGCTGAACGACTGCCTCTCCCTGCGCCGGATAAAACATGACTGCCAACGACGCCAGCTCCTCTCCATGCCCCATCTGCAAGCACGGTATTATCGGCGACCTGCGAACCTGCGCGCTGGTCACCACGCAAGGCGCTATCGATTTCTGGTGCTGGCCGGAACTCGACAGCCCTTCGCTGTTTAGCGCCCTGCTGGATAATGAGCGCGCGGGCGCTTTTACGCTTTCGCCGCAAGGGGAAGGGTGGCGTTCCGTGCAGTTTTATCTGCCGGACAGCAATATTCTGCAAACCCGCTGGCTATCGCAGCACAGCGTCGTTGAGCTGAACGACTTTATGCCGGTTCAGGCCTCTGCGGAGGCGCTGCCTTGCATTGTGCGCCGGGTTAAAGTGGCGCAGGGTGAGGCGACATTAACCATGCGCTGTAGTCTGAAGTTTGATTACGCCAGGCTTACGCCCGATCTCCAGGTGCTGGAAAACACCGCCCTCTGGCAGGCGGAGAATCAGCAAACCGTCACGCTGAACGCTTCTGTGCCGCTGACCGCCGAAGAGGGGGCTGTGCAGAGCCAGTTCACGCTGCGCTGCGGCGAAGAGGCTTTTTTTATTCTCGGCAGCGAAGCCGTGACGGCGCAGGGGCAGAAGGAAGTGGAACGGCTGCACCACGATACCCTCGCATTCTGGCAGCAGTGGGTCGGCAAAAACAAATACCGCGGGCGCTGGCGGGAGATGGTGATCCGCTCCTCGCTGGTGCTGAAACTTTTAAGCTCAACACGACATGGCTCTATCGCCGCCGCCGCCACGTTCGGTCTGCCGGAGCTTATCGGCGGCGAGCGCAACTGGGACTACCGCGCTGGCTGGATCCGCGATGCGTCCTTTAGCTGCTATGCGCTTATCCGTCTTGGCTATATTGACGAAGCGAAAGCGTTCGGCCACTGGGTGCGCACCTGCATGGAGAACAGCCAGTTTGAGCCGGATAAATTGCAGGTAATGTACCGGCTGGACAGCGGCACCGATTTACAGGAGCACGAACTGCCGCACCTGGCAGGCCACTTCGGTTCAACGCCGGTGCGTATCGGTAATGGCGCTTACCAGCAGCGCCAGCTGGATATCTACGGGGAACTGCTGGACACCCTTTATCTCACGACAAAATATGGCGACGGCATACCGCATCGCGGCTGGCAGCACGTTATCCGGCTGGTCGATCACGTCTGCGATATCTGGAACAGCCCCGACGCCGGGATCTGGGAGATGCGCGGCGAACCGGAGCACTTTCTCTACTCGCGCCTGATGTGCTGGGTGGCGCTCGACAGAGCATTGCGCCTTGGCGCTAAACGCTCGCTGTCGATGCCTTATGAACGATGGGAAAGCGTGCGCCAGGCTATCCGCGAAGATATCTGGACCCACTTCTGGAACCCGGATCTCGGCCATTTTACCTCGACCCGCCATGGCAGCGATCTCGATGGTTCCATGCTGCTGATGCCGCTGTTTCGCTTCGTCAGCGCCAAAGACCCCGACTGGCTGGCGACCCTCGACGCCATTAAAAACAAACTGGTGCGCGGCGGCATGGTGCGCCGCTATATCGCCAGCGAAACGCCGGCGGATTCCCTGCACGGCGAAGAGGGCTACTTCGTCGCCTGTTCGTTCTGGTATGTCGAATGCCTCGCCCGCGCCGACCGGTTAGAAGAGGCGCGCATTGAATTTGAAAAAGTGCTGATCCACGCCAACCATCTGGGGTTGTACGCAGAGGAATTTGATCCGCTCGGCAACGCGCTGGGCAATTTCCCGCAGGCGCTTTCTCATCTGGCGCTTATCAGCGCGGCGTATTATCTGGATAAGAAAATGGCCGGGGACGAGCTGACATGGCAGCCGTAGCGGGGCGTTTACAGAAAGGGTAAGCCGCGCAGTGGCGCACGGCGCGGCTCATGAGGTTTAAAATCAGAATATCAGCTGTACTTTCGCCGCGCGTTCTTTATCTGAGGCGAGTTCCAGCGCGGCGACCGCCTCTTCCATGTTTAATTGCGCAGAGAGTAACGGCAGCGGGTTGATTTTCCCTGCCTCCAGCCATCTGACCGCAGTAGTGAACTCGTCGATAAAGCGGAACGAGCCGCGCAGCTGGATCTCTTTCACCAGCAGCGGTCCGACAGGGTAGTTTACCTCCGCCGCGCCCATACCGAGCTGCACGATAATGCCGCCGGGGCGGGTGTAGCCCACCACCGACGCCACCGCAGAAGAGGCGCCGGAGGCTTCAAAACAGACGTCGAATGTGCCGCCATTCGCCGACCATGCCTTAATAACCTGTTCATCACGCGGATCCTGCGCGCAAGACGCGCCCATCTCCTGCGCCAGCGCCCGACAGCGTGCGCTGATGTCCGTGGCGATAACCTCGGTTGCGCCAGAGGCGAGCGCCGCTGCGATAACCAGACAGCCAATCGGCCCTGCGCCGGTGACCAGCACGCGCTTGCCGGTCAGATCGCCCGCCTGCTTAACGGCGTGAATACAGACGGCGAGCGGCTCGGCGAAAGCGATCGTTTCAGGTTTTGCGGCTTCGGAGTAGGGCACACATTGCGCCGGATTAACCGCGACATATTGCGCGAATCCGCCGTTCACATGCGGATAAAACTGCGCGCTGCCCATAAAGCGCATTGCGCGGCACAGGTTCTGTTTGCCGCTGAGGCAAATGTCGCACTGCTGGCAGGGCTGGGAAGGGTTAATCGCCACGCGCTGGCCGGGCTTCAGGGCGCTTTCACGCGGCGCCTGCTCAATGACGCCGACAAATTCGTGTCCCAGCACCATCGGCGATTTGAGCACGGACATGCCAGCCCGACCATGCTGGAAATAGTGGATATCAGAGCCGCAAATGCCCCCGCGTTCCACTTTGACCAGCACCTGATCCTCATTCCAGGCGAGAGTGTGAGTTTCCAGGCGCACATCACGCGCCCCTTTGACCATAACGGCTTTAACAGTTTTATTCTGCATGATGTGCCTCTACGCGTTAGACGGTGTGTTGAATTTTTCCTTTTTCCCCGCTTCCTGCTCACCTTCGGGCGGCGTCATGACCTCAATTTTGCCGACAAGGAACAGGTAGGCGAGAAAGCCCGCCAGGGCAACGGCGGCGATATACCACATCGCATACTGGAAATTCTGGGTGCGCTGCAGGATCACCCCGATGATGATGGGGCTCGCGATCCCGGAAAGGTTGCCGAAAATATTCAAAAAGCCGCCGATGGTGCCGATCAGATGGCGGGGAATGACATCGCTGCACACCACCCAGCCCAGATTCGAGAAGGCGTTGGCAAAGAAAGCGACCGACAGAATGGCGATGGCGATCGCCGGGCTTTCCTGAAAGAAGTTAACCAGCGCGATGGAGCAGGTCAGCAGCATGCCGGTCATTACCGGTAATTTGCGGGCGAAGGTGCGGCTGCGGCCGCGTTTTAGCAACAGGTCGCTCAGGGTGCCGCCGCACAGCACGCCAGCCATCGCCATAAGATAAGGGAACATCGCGCCGATACCCGCTTTGTCGATAGAGAGATGCAATCCTTTTTCCAGGTAAACGATAAACCACGTCATGAAGAAATAGAGCGTGGACGAGGCGGCGAACTGCGCAATGAAAAGCCCCCAGGTGGTGCGCTGGCGTAAGATGTAGCGCACGGAGGGCCAGTCGACGCGGTTGTCGGTTCCCTGAGATGCTGAACCATAGCCGCCGCCCTGGCGAATCAACGTCAGCTCTGCCTGGTTCACGCGTTTGCTGTGCTGCGGGTCGCGATAGGCGATAAGCCAGTAAATGCCAAAGACGATGCCCACCAGACCTGAAATATAAAACGACATCTCCCAGCCCCAGCGGCTAACGATAAACGAGAGCGCGGGCGTAAGCAGCGCAAGACCGATGTATTGCGCGCTGGAATAGGTTGCCGTCGCCCGGGCTCGCTCGTGGTCGGGAAACCAGGTCGCGATAATTTTGGTGTTAGAGGGAAACGAGGGCGCTTCCGCGATGCCCACCAGCGCGCGACAGGCCAGCAGCATCATGAATGACGCCGTGGCGGTGGTGAAAAAGTGGTGAGAGGCCAGACCCATCAGCAGCGTGAAGACGCTCCAGAGCACAATAGCGCTGCCGTAGAGCCAGCGGGAGCCGATCCGGTCGAGCAGGTAGCCCACCGGGATCTGGCTCATGGCGTAAAACCAGGTGAACATCGAAAAAAGCAGGCCAAGCTGGGTGGCCGATAAGGCGAACTCACCCTGGATGTGCGAACCCGCCACAGAGAGATTCGCCCGATCCATATAGTTAATCGCGGTAACAACAAACAACAGGGTAAGCACTGAGAATCGGGTACGAGTAGGTTTAGCGTTCATTCGTTAGCCTTTTTTCAGTCAGCGACAGGCGGCGTTCCGGCGTTCAGCGCAGGAAGCGAGCCGGCGATTAAAGGGTGGCGAGCCAGCCGCCATCGACGTAGATCATTTGCCCGTTCACATAGTCGGAGGCGGAAGAGGCGAGGTAGACCGCGGTGCCAATCAGCTCCTCGGGTTTGCCCCAGCGGCCGGAGGGGTTGCTGTTGCGTACCCACTGGTCAAACTCTTTGTTCTCGACCAGCGCGGCATTCATGTCGGTGAGGATATAGCCGGGGCCGATGCCGTTGGACTGGATGTTATAAGCCGCCCATTCCGCCGCCATGGATTTGGTTAATAGCTTGATGCCGCCTTTGGCTGCGGTGTAGGGCGCGACAGTCGCCCTCGCGGCTTCGCTGGTGAGCGAGCCAATATTAATGATTTTCCCGCCGCTTTTACGGGCCACCATGCGTCGCGCCGCAGCGCGCGCCACCAGGAAAGCGCTGGTCAGATTTACATCCAGCACGCGCTGCCAGTCGCTCAGCGCAAGTTCCAGCATGGGTTTGCGAAACTGAATGCCGGCGTTGTTAATGACAATGTCGACATGCACATTTTCCGCATCAAGCTGGCTGAAGACGCGCTCGATTTCCTCTTCGCTGGCGACATTAAAGAGAAAACCGCGGGCGTTGAAACCCTGTGCGTTAAGCTCAGCCAGCGCTTTGTCCATGTGCTGCTCGCTGGTGCCGTTCAGGATAACTGAAGCGCCCGCCTTCGCCAGCCCGGCGGCATAAGCGAAGCCCAGGCCGCGGGTGGATCCTGTTATCAGCGCCGTTTTACCCGTGAGATCGAAAAGATTGCCCATTTCATTCCTCATGTAACATGACTAACAAGTTAATGATAATGGTTGTACTGGAGGCGAGCGGCGACGGCAATTGCGGAGGCGAGAAAATGACGGTTAACTCACAAATATTTAACAAGAGCAGGCGGTGAAACGGCGTGGTTTTTAACTATCTTTTTGATGTTAAATAATATTTCTTAACTTTGCGACAGGGCGACAGAATGGCGCGTAAAATTTATCTTGTGATAAACAGCCGGACGCGTTAAAAATTCGAACATGTAGGACAAGTACGATAAAGGCTAATGACGTGACGCTGGAAAGTGTGCAAAAGCATAACATTGTGGATGTTATCTATGAGCAGATGAAAAAGAACATCCAGGAGGGAGTCTGGGAGCCTGGCTGTAAGCTGCCTTCTGAAGCGGAACTGACGGCCACGTTTCAGGTAAGCCGGGTAAGCGTCAGAAGCGCTGTTCAGAAGCTGCGTGATTTAGGCGTTGTAATTACGCATCAAGGGAAGGGGACATATGTGACCCGCGATGCGGCGCGCTACGGCGCGTTTAATGATAACCAGCCCATTCTTCATCTTTCCCAGGAAGAGTTCGACCATATGCGGGTGTTTCGCCAGACGGTGGAGTTTCGCTGCATGGAGCTCGCCGTGCAGAACGCCACGGACGAGGATATTCAGGAGCTTGAAAAGGCGCTAAGCCGCATGCTGGTTAACAAGGATGACTACAAAAAATATTCGCTGGCGGATTACGATTTCCACCTGGCGATTGTTAAAGCCTCCCATAACTCTATCTTTATTCATGTAATGGAGTCGCTGAAGGGCATCTATGTTCACTACCTGGAGGAGCTAAACCGGGTGCTGGGAATAACGCTTGAGAGCGTAGAAGCGCACATCAAAGTCTATATGGCGCTGAAAAACCGCGACGCTTCGCTGGCCACAGAGACGCTCAACAGCGCCATGACCCATAACGTGCATGCCATTAAAGACGTACGCCACAACTGATTGCCTGTAAAAGCCCGCCCCCGGGCTTTTTAATGCATTTAACATGTAGGACATCATACAAGATACGCGAGGAACTTCATGAGCAACCTGAAAATAACGGATGTAAAAACGATACTGACGGCGCCGGGCGGCATTGACCTGGTGGTCGTAAAAATTGAAACCAGCGAGCCGGGGCTGTACGGCCTGGGGTGCGCCACGTTTACTCAGCGTATTCATGCCGTTTCCGCCGCTATCGACAACTACATGAAGCCCTTTTTGCTGGGCAAAGATCCCGCCCGCATTGAAGATATCTGGCAGTCGGCGGCGGTTAGCGGCTACTGGCGCAACGGCCCGGTGATGAATAACGCCTTATCCGGAGTGGACATCGCGCTGTGGGACCTGAAAGGAAAGGTGGCCGGGTTGCCGGTGTACGAACTGCTCGGCGGTAAGTGCCGCGACGGGGTGGCGCTCTATCGCCATTGCGACGGCGCTGACGAGGTGGAGGTGGAAGAGGCCATTCTCGCCCGCATGGAGGAGGGGTATCAGTATGTGCGCTGCCAGATGGGGATGTATGGCGGAGCGGGCACCGATGACCTGCGGCTTATCGCCGGTAAGCTTGCCAAAGCCCGTAATATTCAGCCGAAAGCCTCGCCGCGCGCCCGGACGCCGGGCGTTTACTTCGACCCGGACGCCTATGCGCGGGCGGTGCCGCGCCTGTTCGAGCATCTGCGCAATAAGATTGGCTTCGGCGTAGAGTTTATTCATGACGTTCATGAAAGGATTACGCCGATAGCTGCCATTCAAATGGCGAAATCGCTGGAGCCTTATCAGCTGTTTTTCCTGGAGGACCCGGTTGCGCCGGAAAATATCGACTGGCTTACCAAAATGCGCGCGCAAAGCAGCACGCCGATAGCGATGGGCGAGCTCTTCACGCAGATCAACGAGTGGAAGCCGCTTATCCAGAACCAGCTTATCGATTATATCCGCTGTCACGTCAGCACCATCGGCGGCATTACGCCTGCTAAAAAACTGGCGACCTTTGCCGAGCTTTATGGCGTGCGCACGGCGTGGCATGGCCCTGGCGATATTTCACCGGTCGGGGTGGCCGCCAATTTGCATATCGATTTGAGCATCACCAATCTTGGCGTGCAGGAGTATACCCCGGTGAACGACGCGCTGATGGAGGTCTTCCCCGGTTGTCCGGAAGTGGAAAAAGGGTATGCGTACCTGAGCGACCGTCCAGGGCTGGGCGTCGATATCAATCTGAAAGAGGCAGCGAAATACCCGGTCTCCGGCGGCATCCCGGAGTGGACCAATGCCCGTTTACCGGACGGCACCGCCGCGCGGCCCTGAGCATTGCTGGCAGACCCGCCTCCGTTGGCGCGAAGGCGGGGAACCTGTCGTCATGAAAACGATGCACGCGACGGCGTAAGGCGCTTTTCAGGCGGGCAGGGCAATTATCGGGCACGGGATGGCGCCTTAATCTGGCCAGTACGATTCCGCTTTGACTTTCAATAGATACCGTAAACGCTGCGCTTCCTTTTGCGGTGGGTGTCCAAAAAACCGCCTGAACTCTCTGCTGAACTGTGTCGGGCTGATGTAACCCACCTTCAGAGACGCTTCGCTGGCCGTGATATTTCGCTTTACCATCAGAAAGCGCGCCTGGTGCAGCCGGATGGATTTCAAATATTGCATGGGCGTGGTGCCGGTAAAGGCCCTGAAATGACGGTGAAAAGAGGGGGCGCTCATTCCCGCCTCCTTTGCCAGCGCCTCGACGTCAAGGCTATCCATAAATCGGGTATGCAGCGTGCGGATAGCCGCCGCAATTTGTCTGAAATGCCCTTTGCCGGAAAGCGCCGCTCTGACGGAGGCGCCCTGTTCATCCATCAACACCCGATAGTAGAGCTCTTTGAGAATACCTGGCCCCAGCACCCTGGCTTTCACCTCATCAGAGACCACGGTCAGGAGACGGTAAACCGTATCGGTCAGCTCATCGCCGAGTGGGGAGGAAAAGAGCGGTCCTGGCTTTTCATCGCCGCTGGCGCGCGGTTCTCCCAGTTCAATCAGTATTTCGGCAATCACCGCGACATTAAGCGATATCGACATCGCCAGAAGCGGCGTTTCCTGGCTTGCGACCGTCTGGCTGGTAAAAGGGAGAGGAACGGAAACGACCAGGTAGTGTTGCGGATCGTAGGCAAATTCTTGCCCACCCAGCAGGCCTGTTTTTTTCCCCTGCAGGACGATGACGATGCACGGCTCATACAGCACGGGCGTGTGCGGCATGGACTCATTAACCCGCAACAGCTTTATCTCCTTCATGCAGGTCCGCGAATACCCTTCTTCCGGCGTCAGCGCCAGGAAAGCCGCAATCATTTTTTGTGTTAGCGCTGATGTTAGCCCGGACACGACGCCTCCTGAAATAGAAAAAAAGATAATTTATGCGCCTGAAAACAACGTGTCCAGCATGATTTTGACAGGAAAAGGCAATGTTTGGACAGCCGCTGTCATTGTTGCAAAGGGGCGGGTTTTTTATCCTTTTCCCCGCAGTCAGGAAGCGATCTCAGGCGGCATCCGTCTGAGTCGTCTGTCTGGCTTATTAAAACCGTGCTTCGCGGCCAGCCATCGTTTTGGCAAGGCGCCGCGGCGTGCAATGAGGCGCCCCCATTCCGGAGGAATAAACAATGACCGATTATGCAGGGCTAAAGAACAAGGTTGCGATAGTCACTGGCGCGGCAGGCGATATCGGTAAGGCAACGGTAAACCTGCTTATCCGCCATGAGGCGAAGATCCTGGCGCTGGATATTGACCCCGCCGTGCATTCCCTGGCGCAGGGCGAGCGGGTTATCACCCAGGTCTGCGATGTGAGCCGGGAGCAGGATGTCGTTAGCGCGGTGGCGCGTGCGCGGTCGGCGTTCGGGCAGGTGGATATGCTTATCAACAACGCGGGAATAACCCTCAATAAACCCGCGACGGAAACCGCGGTGGAAGAGTGGGACCGCATTATGGCGGTTAATGCCAGAGGGTATTTTCTCTTTTGCAAAGAGGCTCTTAAGGCGATGCAACCCCGCCAGCAGGGAGCCATCGTCAATGTTGCCTCCATCGTTAGCGTGGTCGGCATGAAGACCACGGCGGCCTACTCCGCATCAAAAGGCGCCATTGCCCAGTTAACCCGGGTTCTGGCGCTGGAAGCGGCGGAGCAGGGCATCCGCGTTAATGCCGTGGCGCCCGGCGTTGTCGAAACCGATATGCTTTCCGGCATCGTCGAAGACAGCCGCGCGACGCTTGCCAGTTACGGCCATGCGCACCCGCTTGGACGCGTGGCGCAGCCGCAGGAAATCGCGGAAGCCATTGTCTGGCTGGCTTCGCCGAAAGCCAGCTTTGTTACTGGAACGGTATTGATGGCTGATGGCGGTTATACCGCGCAGTAAGCAGGAGAATTAAATGAAACAGCACAGTATTTTAATCGTCGGGGCCGATAAGGGACTGGGATTAGGGCTGGTGGAAGCGTACCTGCAACGGGGGTGGCACGTTTTCGCCACACATTTACCTACGGCTGAGCTGGCCTCGCTTAACGCCCTCAGCGCGGCATACCCGGACAGACTCGCTACCGGAGCGCTGGACGTGACGGAGGCGTCGCATATCGCCCCGCTTATCGCAAGGCTTGCAGAAAGCAGATTCGACATCATTTTTATGGTCGCCGGCATATATGGCCCGCTACACCAGTCGGTCATGCAGGCAACGGATGCCGAGTTCCGGCAAATCATGATGACTAACGCTTTTGGTCCGGCGCGTCTGGCGAGGCATCTTTTGTCGTTGCTTGAGCCTGAAGGGGCGCTGGTATTTATGTCGTCGCACCGCGCAAGTATTGCAGGCTATACCGAGCCCGTAGCCGCGCTGGAACTCTACCGGGCCAGTAAGGCGGCGCTGAATATGCTGGCGCGCTGTCTCTATATGGACATCAGGCAGGGGAATCAGACGGTGATATCGCTTCACCCGGGCTGGGTCGATACGTCAATGGGAACGCTGGATGGCGCCGTCGAGGCGGAGATTGATGTCGGGACGAGCGTAAAAGGCATGCTTAACGTCATCGAACAACACCGTCACGATAAAAAGCATCTTTTTATTGATTATGAAAACAGGGTCTGGCCCTGGTGAGACGGAATAAAACCGGGCCAGAAGCATGGCCCGGTTTTAACGCGCAGAAACCCTCCCGGCAATGTCGCCACATTATTGTTAGCGCAGGCCGCTGTGATAAGCGGCCTTTTCGCGCCCGCCGTGTTGGCCAGGGCGGTATTGGCGCAGGCCGCTTTTCCTGGCTGTTATTCCAGCAGGCTACGGTGCAACGCCTTGACTGCGCTGTCTGCGAATTGCGCTGGCAGCAGGAAGCAGAGGGCGTGACGAGACGCGCCGTGGCAAATCATTCGCACCGGGTGGTTTTCCAGCTCAGTAAAGACCTCTTTGCACACCGCCGCGCCCTCGGAGAGCGCATTGCCGATCAGCGAGACCAGCGCCAGCCCGGTCTCGACCTCGACATGGCAGTGCGACGACAGCTCGGTGAGCAGCGCGGTGGTCAGCGTATCGGCCTCGCCTGAGGTGGCGCTGGTGGCGTTGAGGATAAGCGCGATGCTGGTTTCCGAGGTCGTCACCAGATCGAACGCCATTTCATGGCGCGATAACATCGCAAAGGTGTCGGCTAAAAAGCGGTGCGCGGGCTGCGCGTTTACGCTGGATAAGGTTAATAACGTCTGTTGACGGCGCACGGCCAGGGCGCGATAACGCGACGGCGTCGCCACGTCGCGGCAAACCCGCGTGCCGCCCGCTGACGGGTTGTTGCTGGCGCCGACAAAAACCGGAATATCTTTGCGCATTGCGGGTAGCAGGGTCGCCGGATGCAGCACTTTGGCGCCAAAGGTCGCCATTTCGCTGGCTTCGGCGAACGAGAGGTTATCAATACGCTTCGCCTGGGGGACGATGCGGGGATCGGTGGTGTAGATCCCGGCGACATCCGTCCAGATATCCACACGTGAAGCCTGCAACGCCTCCGCCAGCAGGGACGCGGTGTAATCGCTGCCGCCGCGACCAAGCGTGGTGGTGCGTCCGGCCGCGTCGCTGCCGATAAACCCCTGCGTCACGACCAGCGTCTGTTCGATACGCGGACGTAAGTGGTTTTCCGCCATCGCGGCGATGGCGCTTATCGCCGGCGCCGCGCAGCCGAAAGTGTCATCGGTGCGAATCACTTTGCGGGCATCAAACCACTGGGCTTCCACCTCCTGTTCACGCAATACTTCCACAAACAGCAGGGAAGAGATCATCTCCCCATGGCTCACCAGTTCATCGCACAGCGCGGCGGAACGGGCAACGGCCGCCATTTCAGCCAGGCGATGGATGCTGTCGAGCAGACGATCGATCTCCTGGCCAATCGCTTCGGGCTGTTTCAGGCGTGAAAGGATGTTGTATTGCAGAGAACGCAGGGTTTCAATTTTGTCCAGCCGGAGGCGGCTTTCAAGGCCGCTTGCGAGTTCGACTAACAGATTGGTGACGCCGGCGGAGGCGGATAACACCACCAGACGGACGTTTTTATCAGCAAGGACAAGGCTGGCGCTACGGCTCATCGCGTCAAAGTCAGCGACACTGGTTCCGCCAAATTTGGCAACGATGAAGTGTGGATAAATGCGAGTCATAACAATCTCATATCAGGGCGCCATACGTTGATGGCATGAAAATTTTCATTCGGCATAAGGGAAGTCATCTTCACCTTACGAAATGTCCGCCCGCGAACATTTCTGTTTTAAACCCAGCGTTTTATCCCGTTGGCGATAACCTGTATGGCCTTTCACGGGAGCCAGGTGTGATGCGCATTAATGGTTAATAGACGCTTCCTTTTTGGCTTAGAGGTTTTTTAAACGCGGGCATAGTAAGTGAATAAACCCGCCGGATCGATAATTTCCTGAAGATTTACGATAAACCGATGGAAAGTAACAGTATTTATTAGCGAGCCGCCAGCAAAATTTACGTTTAATAACAGTAAAAGCCGTCGCCAGTAAAATTTCTGGCTTATCATTGTGTTGTACAGAATCTGGCCGGAAATAAGGTTTGAAAAGAATTGTTTACAATTCACGCTGTGCAAATTACGCGCGCCAGGATTTTTTATCTTTGATTTTTATAGAAAATGTTTTTTAAGCCCACACAAAATATAAGATTGTGTGTGGTAAAGAAAACACATATATTAGCCGCGCTTTTTTTACCCCCTTAAACCCTTATCCAACCCGGTGTTAAAACAACGCCAGGTTGTAGGAGAGATATGATGACGGATAAAGTCCGTATTGATTCTTTAAGTGCTAATTCATTACCGCAAAGCAATGAGTCCTTTCTTAACAGACAAGCTGAGTTTGAATCTAACGTCAGAAGTTATCCACGCAAATTGCCGTTAGCGATTGCTAAAGCGCAGGGCGTCTGGATAACGGATGTTGAAAATAAAGAATACCTTGATTGTCTTGCGGGCGCCGGAACGCTGGCGCTGGGTCATAATCACCCAGAGGTTATCCAAAGCATCCAAAGCGTCATTACCAGTGGCTTACCGTTACATACGCTTGACCTGACCACGCCGTTAAAAGATGAATTTTCCGCTTACCTGCTCTCTCTGCTGCCAGGTCAGGGGAAAGAATATTGCCTGCAATTCACCGGGCCTTCCGGCGCAGATGCCGTTGAAGCGGCGCTGAAGCTGGCGAAAAAAGTGACCGGCCGTTCCGGCGTTATCAGCTTCTCCGGCGGTTATCACGGCATGACGCATGGCGCGCTCTCCGTGACCGGCAACCTGTCGCCGAAAGAGGCCGTTAATGGCATGATGCCGGAAGTGCAGTTTATGCCTTATCCGCACCAGTACCGTTGCCCGCTGGGCATTGGCGGCGAAGCCGGTGTGAAAGCGCTGACGTACTACTTCGAAAACCTGATAAACGATGTTGAAAGCGGCGTGCGTAAACCGGCTGCCGTTATTCTCGAAGCGGTGCAGGGCGAAGGCGGCGTAAACCCGGCGCCAGCCGAGTGGCTGCAGCGCATCCGTAAAGTGACTCAGGAACACGGCATTCTGCTTATCCTGGATGAAGTCCAGGCGGGCTTCGCCCGTACCGGCAAGTTCTTTGCCTTCGAACACGCGGGCATCGAGCCGGACATCATCGTGATGTCGAAAGCGGTAGGCGGCGGTTTACCGTTGGCCGTGCTGGGCATTAAAAAGCAGTTCGACGCCTGGGCGCCGGGTCACCACACCGGGACGTTCCGCGGCAACCAGCTGGCGATGGCGACGGGCCTCACCACGCTCAAGATCCTCAAAGAAGAGCGCATTGCCGATAAAGTCGCTGAACAGGGCGAATGGCTGAAAGGCAAACTGGCTGAAATGCAAAAGCGTTTCCCGGTTATCGGCCACGTACGCGGTCTGGGCTTAATGATTGGTATTGAAATCGTTAAACCGCACGAAGCGCAGGATCACATGGGTTGCTACCCGGCGGATGGCGAACTCTCTGCGCTGTTGCAGAAAAAATGCTTCGAAGCGGGGCTTATCCTCGAGCGCGGCGGCCGTGGCGGCAGCGTACTGCGCCTGCTGCCGTCGCTGCTTATCAGCAACGCCGAGCTGGATGTGTTCCTCGATAAGTTTGAAAGCGCGCTGCTGAATGCCGGCGTGAAGCCTGTTTAATCGGAGCAAATGCAAGCATGTCTGATTTAAATCCGATTCTGTCGGGCTCTGCACAAAGCATCGCCGCCTATCAGGAGGCGATTGAGCAGAGTACAAACGCGGTGGTGCAGTGGCTTAAGCAGCCTGAGATGTACCAGGGCAAAACGGTCGCGGAGCTACGTGAGCGCATCAGGTTAGAGTTTAGTGAGCAGGGCCTGGGCAACCAGGCCGCCATTGAGCGCGCCGTCGAGTATTTCCTTAAAGACAGCCTGTCCGTACACCACCCGCAGTGCGTGGCGCACCTGCATTGCCCGAGCCTGGTGATTAGCCAGGCGGCGGAAGTGTTGATCAACGCCACCAACCAGAGCATGGACTCGTGGGATCAGAGCCCGTCGGCGACCATCATTGAGATCAAGCTGATTGAGTGGCTGCGCGAGCAGGTAGGTTACCCGGCGGGCGACGCCGGGGTCTTCACCAGCGGCGGTACGCAAAGCAACCTGATGGGGTTGATGCTGGCGCGCGACGCCTTTTTCGCCCGCCAGGGCCACTCCGTTCAGCTGCACGGCCTGACCGGCGACCTCAGTAAAATTAAGGTGTTATGTTCCGAAAGCGCGCACTTCTCTGTGCAGAAGAACATGGCGCTGATGGGGCTTGGCTACCGGTCGGTGACGCAGGTGAAAACCGACAAATTCTCGCGTATGGATCTTAACGATCTGACGGAGAAGCTGGCGCAGGCGAAAGCCAATGGCGAACAGGTGATGGCCATCGTCGCGACTGCGGGCACCACAGATGCAGGCGCTATCGATCCGCTAGCGGAAATCGCCGCGCTGGCCGCTAAAGAGCAGATTTGGGTGCATGTGGATGCGGCCTGGGGCGGCGCGCTGCTGCTTTCCGAGAAATATCGCCACTTCCTCAATGGCCTTGAACTCGTGGATTCCGTAACGCTGGACTTCCACAAGCAGTTCTTCCAGACCATCAGCTGCGGCGCGTTCCTGCTGAAAGAGGCGCGTCATTATCAGCTGATGCGCTACCAGGCGGCGTACCTGAACTCAGACTTTGACGAAGAGCAGGGCGTGCCGAACCTGGTGTCGAAATCGCTGCAAACCACCCGCCGTTTCGATGCGCTGAAACTCTGGATGGGCCTGGAAGCGCTGGGTAAAAAGCAGTACGCCGACATCATTGATAATGGCGTGACGCTGGCGCAGCAGGTGGCGCAGTTTGTTGCTGAGCAACCGCAGCTGGAGCTGGTGATGCAGCCGCAGCTGGCAAGCGTTCTGTTCCGTTTCCGCCCGGAAAACGGCGACGCCGCGGGCGTTGCGCTGTTGAACCAGCGTATCGGCGATGCGCTACTCGCCTCCGGCAGCGCCAACGTTGGCGTTACGGAAGCGGACGGCGTAACCTGCCTGAAGCTGACGCTGCTCAACCCGACCGTTTGCCTGGAGGATGTGAAAGTTCTGCTGGCGAGCGTGATGGCCTGTGGACGGCAGTTGCAGAACGCCTGATAGCACCGACAGGTTTGATAAAGCCGACGACAGCGATGTCGTCGGCTTTTTTATATCCCGCATAAGGGAATGTCTGGCGCGGCTGGCGGGTTTCTCGCTTGCGGCGAATTCGCGCCAGCGCCAGCAAGACGCTTAGCTGGCGGAAGACCGGATAGTGGGGCTCAAAGGGCTTCTCTTAAGGCGAGGAGGGCACATAAAAGGGCTATGAGCGAGAAGCGGAGATGATAGCCCGTGGTATTACAGGCTGGCTCCTTCAACCAATACAAACGTCCCGGTCGCAGCCCCTGCCCGTAATGATCTTGCTGCCTGATACCCTGGGCTTTCATAAAAACGTTTGGCTTCGGCAAAGGAAGCGAACTCAATAACGACATGCCGTTCATGAGATTCTCCCTCAAGGTTTTCATACTGGCCGGACCAGACAATTATCTTCGGATTGAACTCCTTTATTACCTCGCCGGCAGCTCGGGCATATTCAGCGTATGCGGCAGGGTCTGAAACAGTCACGTGAGCGATTAAATAACCTTTATTCATTTCTCTTTATCCTTCGTAAGGGGTGGTCTATTTCAGCGTAAACCCAGCGCTGAAGCGGTTTAAAGGCCTGGCCTTCAATGCTGCGCCGCAAGGGGCGCTACGCGGGTACGCAGTGTGAATACACTCTATTAAGTATTAATATCTTCATAAATAGCCCTAAAAATGACGCACTGTTACCCTGGAAATGAACAATGAAGAATCTCGATGCGCTGATTATTTTTGCGCGTGTTGCAGAAATGAAGAGTTTTACTCAGGCGGCTGAAAGTCTGGGTATCAAGAAAGGACGTGCCTCGCTGGTGGTCCGTGAGCTCGAACACGATGTAGGGGCTACGCTTCTGCACCGGACAACGCGGACCGTGCAGCTGACAGAAGATGGGCGCGCTTTTTATTCGCGCGCGCGTGACTTGTTGTCAGAAGCGGAAGAGCTGAAGTCAATGTTCGCCGACGAGGGTATGCCGCTGCGGGGACGGTTACGCGTTGATATGCCGGCTGTGCTGGCGCAGAGCGTGGTGATCCCGGCTCTGCCGCAATGGCTGAATACCCATCCTGAACTGGAGCTTGAGCTTTCAAGTACCGATCGCCGTGTCGATTTAGTGCAGGAAGGATTTGACTGCGTTGTTCGTCTGGGGCCCATCGTGGATGAAACGCTTATTGCCCGACCCCTGGGGCATCTGCGCATGATCAATGCAGCAAGCCCCGGCTATCTGGAGCGCGTGGGTATGCCACAGACGATTGACGATCTTCTCCACCAGGGACACCGAATGGTGCATTACATGCGAAATTTTGGTTCGAAACCTGACGGGTGGGAGTACCCGACAGGCGAGGGTTATAAATCGCTCATGTTACCTGGCACAGTGAGAGTCAATAGCGTACCGGCTTATCATGAGGCAGGGCTGGCGGGTTTAGGCTTAATTCAGGGCGGTTATTCTTCACTCTTACCGCATATCAAACGCGGCGCCCTGATTGAGATCCTTCCTGATCTACGCCCCGCGCCGCTCACCGCATCTTTTGTCATCGCGCACCGGCGTAATTTGTCGCAGCGTGTAAAGGCTTTTATGAACTGGACGGAAGAAATTCTAAGACCCTATTTTGACTAATCTCAGCATTAACCTTCTGTTCAACATAAAGTAGCGGATGTCCGCAACAGATGGCTGTGGCTCCGGGCCAGGCTGTAGAACGCGTCAATATAAGCGAAGATATCGGCACGGGCCACATTTCGGGATTTATCGATCCGTTTTCCGGTTCGCTCCTTTTTCAGTGAGCTGAAGCAAGGTCGTTGAAGTAAAACAGTGCCGCTGGCAGCAGGGCGGTACGCTCGTTTTAGCGGAGACCGCCGCTATGTTTATATGCAGTTTATGACGTCAGCCGATAGTGCGACTGCACCAGACCCGAAGGGAAGCTGCGGCTTGATAACAGCGTCAAAACTATATCCTCAGTCAGGGATCCGAACAACGGCTTTCCCGAACCGAGCAGGACAGGAATGGTAGTGATAACGATATCGGCGACCAGACCTTCACGCAGGAACGACTGTATCACCTGCCCGCCATCGATATAGACGCGATGCACGTTCTGCGCCGCCAGGTCAGCAAGCACCTCCGTTGGCGTGCGACTAGAGAACTGCACTTTGCCCTTCAGCTTCTCGGGCACGGGGGTACCGGTTAGCTGTCGGGAGAGCACCAGCACGGGGCGATCATAAGGCCATTCGTCAAAGGTCAGCACCTTCTCATAGCTGCCTCGACCCATCACGATCCAATCTATGTCCGCGATGAATGCGGCATAGCCATGATCTTCTGTCGGGTCATCGCGCTGCAACAGCCAGTCGATATCGCCATCCTGCCGGGCGATATAACCATCAAGACTGACCGCGATAAAAACATGTGTGGTGACCATCAAGTGCTCCGTATTCAGGTTGCATATATCCCGTTGAGTTTAGGGAGGTTAGCGTGACATGCTACTTGTGCAAAAACGTAGCATGAAAGTCGCAACGTCCCCTGTAGATTAAGGCAAAAAATCGCGTGGCGTTGAATCCCGGATGGAGCGAAAAGCAGTAACCTGCTCCCCATAAAGTAACATATCGCAATGTTATCAACGTTCTCTTCTGGCACTAAGCGAACGGCCGGGTGGGGCGCAGGCCCGCTATGAACGAGAAGCGAACGTTAGAAGGTATCGTTAGCGAAGCCTTTCCCCTTGAATAACAGAAAGCCCATTGAATGGGGCATCATCCGCCTCGCTGCAAAAGCGTTTCGCAAGGCCTGCCCGCAGCGCCTTCCCCAGCGCAAGAGGAATGTGCGTTACCCGTTTCTGATTTCCCCAGCAATACAAGGCTGAGGTTTACCAAAAAGATATCCCTGGGCGAAATCGCAGCCCAGTGCCTGAAGGCTATTGAGCTGTTCTTCTGTTTCAACGCCTTCTGCAATAGCCTTCATATTGAGGGATTTCGCCATGCCAGTGATGAGCCTGATGATATTAAGGGCGTCTTCCTGGGTAGATATCGAATGCACAAAGGACTTGTCTATTTTGATTTTATCGAAGGCAAGGCGACTCAGCCGCGAAAGAGAAGAGTACCCGGTACCAAAATCATCGATGGAGATTTTCACGCCCATGGCTCTGAGCTTGTTAAGGGTATTCATCGGTGTCGCACTCTCAGTAAAGAGAGAGGATTCCGTTACTTCCAGTTCAAGACGGTCAGCCGGAAGCCCTGTTTCCTTCAGAATAGACAGCACCATTCCGGCAAAGGCTTTGCTGCTTAGCTGAACAGGAGAGACATTCACTGAAATTTTAGCCGGCACCGCCCAGGATGCCGCTTCCCGGCAGGCCATTTCAAGCACGGATTTGCCCATCTCGTTAATCATTCCTGTTTTTTCAGCAACAGGAATAAAACTATCCGGCGACAGGAGGCCCTTATGAGGATGTACCCAACGAATCAGGGCTTCATAACTGTAAATTTCCTGGCTGAACGAATCGACAATAGGCTGATAATAAACGACGAATTCTTTTTTCACTAACGCCATCGCCATGTCATGCTCAAGGGTTCTGCTTTCTTGCAGCTTTTCTAACATGCGTCGCCGGAAGACTTTTATCTTACCGGGGCCTTCATTTTTGGCCTCATAAAGGGCCAGATCGGCAAATTTATAAAGATAGTCGGAGCGGCGTTCAGTTTCTGAGATAACAATGCCGACCGAGGTAGTTATGTTTATGATGGTGTTATAAATCGTGTAGGGCTGGTTAATAGAGTCACATATTTTTTGAGCTCGCGAAACAGCGTTGCTTTCTGTCAGGCCACTCGAGAGAAACGCAAACTCATCGCCACCCAGGCGATAAAGCGTATCTGACGTCAGGCTCATCGACAGCAGGCGGTGGGATATCTGGCGTAATAACATATCGCCAGCGTCATGACCATACGTATCATTCACCTCCTTGAATCGGTCTAAATCAAACAACATGACGGTCACAGCACTATTATCTTTTTCTGCCAGCGCGATTTTTGTCGTTAAGTTTTCCCAGAAAAGCTGGCGGTTATTCATGTCGGTAAGAGAGTCATGATAAACGTCATATTCTAGCTTTGCATTTTGCACTTGTAGTTTTTCTTTCGATTTCTGGAGCTCTTCAGCAAGGCTTTTAACCTGAAGATGCGCCTTCAGAATATTTCTGTTCTGATAAAATATCAGCACGCCCAGTATCGCGCTCAGTATTATCAGCAGCACGGAAGTCGCTGAATAAATATAGTAAAGCGTCTGGATTTTGAGGTTGGCGTTATTAATCGAGTTAACATCCTTGTTTAATGCGCCAGAGGAAAGGCGGCCGAGTGGCGCATCAAGCGTATGCATTTTTTTCAGGTAGGCCTGCAGTTCTGCACGGTTCATTTTCTCAAGATGACCGTCCAGGTATTTAAGAATCTTCTCAAGTTGTAAAGCCAGTTCATAATGCGTTTTATTGCTTTCTATATAACGCCCCAGATCGCCTTCTTCCAGTAAATCACTCTGACTGAGCATAATGTCGAAACGCAGGCGTACATCATCGATTTTTATCGTATCATCGATAGTGTAAAGACCAAGCCATGATTCGAATCGGTAATATTGTGATACCAGTTGAGCAGCAGACCATGAGTCGGTGTAATGAGTCAGTTTCTGTAACTCTTGTTGCCTTTCATGCACCAGAAAAGATATATACCCGGTGGATATAAAAAGGAAAAATATGATGCCAGCCAGTATTCTGTTCATGATGCGCGACTGAACTCCTACTCAACATTCATCATGCTGACCTGCCATGCTGACCTTGAATAATAAATCTGATTATTCAGTTCAGGCAGGCTGTCATAGGGATATACAATGAATAACGGGCCTTTATCACGGATGCGCATATATTCTCCGTTGATTTTTGTCGCAAGGATGGCATTGTATTTCCTGAAATCACTGAGCGGGATAACGGTGGTGTAGTCATTGAGCGCCGTGACCTTAACAACAGTACCTTTCGCCCCTACATAATCCATGAGCTTTTGCAGTGGAATACCCGTAAAGGCAGTGCGCCCATTATACCAGGGTGAGGTGGTCTGGAAACTTACCAGACCCAGTTTCTCAAGGCTGGCCATATCGAAAACGGCTTTCCCGTCTTCATTTGTATTTTCAATATTACCAGACAGGGTTAAAAGGACTTTACCGGCAGGTTTGGGAAGTTCACCAGCCCAGACCTGTATAGAGACCAATAAGCTTAACAACATCACAATTAACCGCATTCTAACCTCAACTCGCGACCGGATATAAAAGAATTATAATTTAGTTAACATGCTATTTATATATGCTGCCTGGATATTATTGATGTAATAAATGTATGCATACTTTAACTTATTAAAATCAATGAGTTAAACATTTCCAATTTTAAACGTTGATTAAGCAGGGGCGGCGCTGCTATTTAAGGGACGCTAAAATTAATGTATTTGTACAAAAAATGGCCACCCGTCCAGTCAGTGTAAATAAATACGCACGGATATAAAGGCGGTTGATGCAGCCACAGGGTAATGTTGTTTTTCTGGGGGATGACCTTATAGCCAATCACCATAAATCCTTTGAGCGCCGCTTTCCGATGCTCAACCGGGTCGATTTCGAATACTCCTGGAGCGGGGCGATTTGCCTGTCAGAAAACCACGAAGGATTCTTCGGCCAACTGGCCCCAAACGTGTACGGCGCGCTGTGCTGTAATGGTCCTGGGATCACCCGCGGCACCGCCACCGGCAAACTGCTGGCTGATATGATCGCGGGCGAGCGCAACGAGCCGATCGATTTTCTCGTCGCCTCACCCGGCCCGAGCAAGACACCGCCGGAGCCGTTCCTCTCCATCGGTGTTAACTCGGTGCTGAAGTGGGGGCAATATCGGGCAGGGCTGGAGGTTTAAGTGAAGGGTTCGCCTTAAGCGCTCAGATTTCAAGTGCCGCAAGGATAGCGGCTTCCATTTTCTCCGGGGTGGTGATCGGTGCAAAACGCCTGAGCGGTTTGCCGTCGCGTCCGACCAGAAACTTCGTGAAGTTCCACTTTATTCGCCCACCCAGCACGCCGGGCAATTCGTCTTTCAGGTAACGAAACACAGGGTGCGTTGCCGCGCCGTTGACCTCCACTTTCTCGAACATCGGGAAGCTCACGCCGTAGTGAATGTGGCAGGTCTGGGCAATGTCGTCGGCGTTGCCCGGTTCCTGTTTACCGAACTGGTTGCAGGGGAAACCAAGCACCACCAGCCCCCGGTCAGCATACTTTTTATAGAGCTTTTCAAGGCCTGCGTATTGTGGTGTGAAGCCACACTGGCTGGCGGTATTGACCACCAGCACCAGCTTACCCGCATAGTCGGCCATAGAGATGGGCTGACCACGCAGGCTGGTGGCGGTGAGTTGATGAAAAGGCGTCATGGCGGAAACCTCAAAGCAGAACCTTTTTTGGGCGTTCTGGATTATAGGGTAGGGTCGTTAATATGTCCGCGAAGAGCGAGAAGCGGACATTGCTGTAAATGATGACCAGCTGCGTCGGCAGCTTTTCAGATATCAGTTCGTTCCGGCGATCATTCTCTTTATTAGCTCGTCTGCCGTCTGCACTTCAGCATGCTGCGGCAGTATGCTGTTGGTCAGAACTGAATGGGTGGCTTCGTCGGCATCTGCACAACAGTCGGCTGCAACTATCAGGTTGTAATCCAAATCGAATGCCTGCCGGACGCTGCTGAGCACTACGCCGCTGGTCGTCAGGCCAGCCATGATCAGCGTCTGGATATCGTTAGTTTTAAGGATCATATCCAGATCTGTAAAACTAAAGGCGCCAATACGGTGCTTGATGATGACTAATTCGCCTGCCTGTGGCGAAACGTCAGGATGGATCGCGCTTTCAGGTGCACCTGTCACTAAAAGCCCTTTTTCCCTGATGGCTGAAAACAGGGCGTTTTTACTGCTGATTTCCGGGTGCCCCTCGCGAAAGCCAACGGTGACATAGATTACCTTAACGTCAGCGGCACGTGCTGCATCAACCAGAGTGGCAGTTTTGGCCAGGACATCTGCTGCGGCTTTCTCACTCAGGTAATTTTCCACAATAAGACGCTGATAATCCATTATCAGGAGCGCACTGTTCGTCGGTTCAAACTTTTTAATCGCAGTCATTTACGTCTCCGGACAAAATTATTTAAGCGGACTGGCATTGCGTCTAAGGAGGACACGCCAGTTGAGTGCGGCACCTGCCAGCATAAGCAGGCTGGTAACCAGAAAGACAAAACGCATACCGAAATGGGCGCCCGTAAATCCGCCTAACAGCGGACCGGTAAACTGTCCGATAAACTGGGCGGAAACGGAGTAACCCATTATCCCCCCGACGCGCTCTTCAGGTACGCGGCTGCGGATAACAGCTGCGATGCAGGGCAGTAGCCCGCCCAGCGCGATCCCCATGAGAAAACGCAGACCAATAAGCTGCCAGCCCGCCGTTACAAATGCCTGCGGTATCAGGAGCAGTCCCGCCGCTGTCAGGGCCCCGGTAATTACCCGAACGTGCCCGATTCGGTCTGCCAGCCGGCCCAGCCAGGAAGCAGATATGACGCTGCCAAGCGCGGCGGCAGACATAACAAGCCCTGCGGTATGGGTGACCGTCGCCGTATCTGATGTAAGAGTGCGGATAAATACCGTGATAATGGGCTCAATCGACATGTTTGCCAGCATAAGAAGCAGGCCCGTCAGCAGCATGCAGAGGACGGCGGCCCTGCCGGGAAGCTGTGACCAGCTCACAGGTTCTTTATTTGTTTCTTTGCCGGAGGATTTAACTGGTTCCCGGATAAGCAGCAGTGTGAGCAGAAACGCAATGAAAATCAGCGCACCGGCGAGCCAGAAGGTCGCGCGGATACCGATAAGCGGCGGAAGCCAGCCGCCTGCAAGCGGTCCGGCCAGATTACCCGCCATGACGCCGGAGGCAATCATGCCCAGCGCCCATCCGGAACGTTTTGCGGGAGCCTGCACAGCAATAAGGATTGTGGCGCCGGAAGAGTATCCGCCTGCCAGCCCAACCAGTAGCCGCAGGATCAGCAGATGCCATATATTCGTGGCAAACCCCATCAGTGAAACCATAAGCGCCATACCGAGGCTGGCCCTGACCAGCATGGCCTTGCGGCCATAACGATCGCCCAGACGCCCCCAGACGGGAGCAATAAGTCCTGCTGACAGAAACGTTGCGCTGTAAGCGATGCCAGCCCATTGCACAACGGCCGCGTGTCCGGTTACGCCCAGTTGTTCGACGAACAGAGGCAGAAAAGGCAGCATCAGCGTCATGGCAAACACGGTAGAAAACGATCCGACCATGCAGACAATAAGGTTGCGGTGCCAGAACGTATTTCCTGCCTCAGACATAAACCAGCCTATAAAATTTGTTTGGGATTCCATTTTGGGATACCATACAGATCTGAGTTTATTGATGTCAACCTGAGGTGGAGTCAGAGATATGTCACAGCAGACAGACGTGGAAAACCAGCTAAGGGAAATGATCCTGAATCTGGATATAAGCCCTGGTGAACGCATCACAGAACGGTGGGCTGAAGCAGCCTTTGGCGCATCCAGAACGCCGGTAAGGGCCGCTTTCATCAGGCTGGCAAATGAAGGCCTCCTGCGTCGTGAAGGACGTGGCTGGATGACAGCACCTGTGGAGCCAGAAGAAATTCGTCAGCTGTTTGATTATCGTGAAGCGCTGGAGGTATCCGCACTCCGTATGGCTGAAGGGAAAATTACGGATGAACAGCTGCAGTCACTTACCGGACTATTAGAAACTGATAGCACATCCGCGTCGAAAGACGCACTAAGCCGTGCCGGTACGGAGTTTCATCTTGCTCTGGCAAGCCTGGCAGGGAATAAGTTTCTTACTGAAAGCCTTAAAGATGTTCTGCAACAGCTGTCACGGGCCCGCTGGCTCGACAGTGGAAGCGAACAGCCAGCGTGGGAAGAACATCACGCATTAGTAAACGCCCTGACAGAGGATGATATCGCAACAGCATGCTCTCTTATCAGCGCGCACATTCGTTCAAGTCGGGACAGAACGATCGATGCGCTGAACCGAAACCAGAGAACTCTGCGCGCTCGCGGCGTGAAATTAACATTCCGCACACCTATTTAGCCGGTGAGTTTTATGCTGAAGCCATGATGCAGACTGCTACACGTCAGGCTGCTGCTTGCAGGTTGTGGGCTCCTGTGGCCACCTGCTAACAAGTGTCCGGCTCAGCTGAATAATTTCAGTGCCGCAATCCGCTTCAGCGACGCATCCAGCGCCTCGTCGCTGGCGGTCAGGCTCAGGCGTACAAACCCTTCGCCGCCTGCGCCAAAACCGTGCCCTGGGGCAACCAGTACCTGTGCCTCGCGCAGCAGGCGCTCAGTGAACTGCTGCGAGCTGTAGCCCGCCGGAACCGACAGCCAGAGGAAGAAGGTGCCCTGGCGGGCATCCACCGGCCAGCGCATCGCTTCCAGCGCGCGGATAACCCGCTCGCGACGGTGGTGGTAAAGTGCGGCAAACTCCGCCACCTCGCTCTCCGGCAGATCCAGCGCGGTAATTGCCGCATCCTGCACCGCGCCAAACACCGTGCTGTAGCTGTGGGTGTGTAGCTTTTTAAATGCGCTAATCACCGAGGCATTGCCGACGGCAAAGCCAAAGCGCCAGCCTGCCATCAGGAAGGTTTTCGACATCGTATAGATTTCCACGCTCCACTCTTTAGCCTCCGGCTGCGACAGCAGGCTCGGCGGCGCGTCCTGCGCATGGCGGCCAATCGCCGAGTAGGCGAAATCGTGCAGAAGCGGAATATTCAGCCGCTGCACGAACGCCAGCGCATCGTCAAACAGCTGCGGGGTGGCCACCGCCCCGGTGGGATTGTGGGGATAGTTCAGCATCAGCAGCCCGGCATGCTGAGTGACGGCTTTCGGCACCTCGGTAAAGTCCGGCAGAAACTGGTTTGAGGCGTGCAGCGAAATACCGTAGAACTTTGCCTGGGCCTGCGCGGCGGCCGAACGGTAAATGGGGTAGCAGGGATCGGTCGAAATCAGATACTGACCGGGCGCGAGCAGCGCACGCGGCAGGCCGGTCACGCCGATATGCGAGCCGTGGAAAACGGCAATTTCGCTGTCCGGGTCCAGCTCTACGCCGTACTGACGTTGATAAAAGCGGGCTATCGCCTGGCGCAGCGTGGGCTTGCCCCAGAACGATGGGTAATCGTGGTTTTCTGGCTGCGCGGCGGCGGATTGCAGCGTGGCGACCACCGCTGCTGGCGTGGGCTGGCGGGGACTGCCGGAAGAAAGGTCAATCAGCGGGCGCTGTGAGGTATCTATCTGTGCCGCCATCTTTTCCAGCGCACTAAACAGATTCTCTTCTAACTGATCCAGCAGGGGTGAAGCAGAAAATACCGGCATAATACATCTCGATAAAAAAATAATACCTGGACTATGGCATAGCCTGTCACCGCATAAAATGAAATTGTCCGGCAGGAAAAAAATTAAAATTGATAAGGATATACAAAAATCGCAATAACAAAAAACGGATAAGGTTATCACAATAAATATATTGAGCAGAATTCCCTTTCGTTGCAATATCCTGAATATATTGAAATCATTTATTTTATATTCAACTCGTTACCGGAGAGAGTATTTCTATGCGCAGGTCATTGATTAACGGACTGGTTGTTGCCTTATTGTCTTCTGCTGTAGTTACTTCGACAGCGCATGCCGATGATAAATTAATTCGTGTGGGTTTTAACCCCGGCCCTTATAAAGAACAGTTTCAGAATGGTGTTGCACCTTTTTTGATCAAGAAGGGATATAAAGTCGAGTATAAAGATTTCAGCGACGGTATTCAGGTCAATGATGCGGTGGCGCGGGGTAATATTGAAGCCAATATTATGCAGCACCCGGTTTACTTAAAATCGGTCAACGAACGTCTGGGGATTGATAACGTCGGCATTGTGCAGGTGCCAACCCCACCGATGGGCCTCTATGCCGGCAAGCTCAACACGCTCGACACCCCAAAGCCGGGCACGGTAATTTCAGTACCAAACCAGGCACCTAACGAATACCGCGCTCTGCTGGTACTGCAAAGCCTCGGCTGGGTTAAGCTCAAGGCCGATATCGACCCGGCGACCTTCTCACAGAAAGCGATCAGCGAAAATCCCTACAAAATCGTGCTGAAAGAAATGGATAACGCCCAGCAGGTTCGCGCGCTGCCGGACGTTGATTTCGGCCTGATTCAGGGGAACTTTGCTGTCTCCAGCGGAATGAAATTAAGCTCTGCACTGAAACTGGAAACGCCAACCAGCCAGTTTATCAACGTGGTCACGGTGGCTGGGAAAAATAAAGACGCTCAGTTCGCCAAAGACATCGTGGCGGGCTACCACTCCGCCGAGTTTAAAACTTATATCACCAGCCATTCGCAATACAACGGCTACCTGCAGCCCAGCTATTTCAAATGAGCCAGCCCATTATCCGCTTTAACGCGGTCAGCAAAACGTTTACCCGCAAGGGAGAAAGCTTCCTTGCGCTGGATAACGTCAACCTGACGATTAATCAGGGCGATATCTTTGGCGTAATCGGTGCCAGCGGGGCGGGAAAAAGTACGCTGCTGCGCTTAATTAACCATCTGGAAGCGCCTACTCAGGGCGATGTGCTGATTAACGATCTGTCGCTGCTGGGCATCAGTAAGAAACAGCTGAACCAGGTGAAGAAAGATATCGGCATGATCTTTCAGCACTTTAACCTGCTGAACTCGCGCACGGTATTTCACAACGTGGCGATACCGCTGATCTTACAGGGGCGCGATAAAGCCTTTATTCGCGAGCGGGTGAGCGAGCTCCTGGCTTTCGTGAACCTCAGTGATAAAGCCGAAAGCTATACCGATGAGCTTTCCGGTGGGCAAAAACAGCGCGTGGGAATTGCCCGCGCGCTGGCCACTAATCCGTCAATTCTGCTCTGTGATGAAGCGACTTCGGCCCTGGACCCGCACACTACCGTGCAGATCCTGCTGTTGCTGCAGGAAATTAACCGCCGCTACGGCATCACCATTGTGCTGATTACCCACGAAATGTCGGTGGTACAGAAAATCTGCCACAAGGTCGCGGTGATGGCACAGGGGCAAGTGGTTGAACAGGGCAGCGTACTGGATCTGTTTGGCCAGCCTAAGGAGGCGGTCACCGCCAGCTTTGTACAGTCGGTGATCCACGATCGCCTGCCGGAACAGACCGTGGCGCGCATCAGGCAGCAAAGCCAGAGCCGGGCAGTGCGGCTGGAATTCGTCGGTCAGACCGCGCAGCAGCCGATCGTTAACCGGCTGATCCGCGAGTATCCGGTGGAGGTCAATATCCTGTTTGCCAACATGTCTGAAATTCAGAGCACCATTCTCGGTTTTATGATCGTGCAGATCGGCGGCGAAACGGCGGACATTGATGCGGCAATCCGCTACCTCCATGACGCAGGAGTGAAAATCAGCGATGTTTGAATTTATTGATACCGCCGTAACCGGCGATCAGTTTCTACTGGCTCTGTACGACACGCTGATTATGGTCAGCGTCTCGCTGGGATTTGGTGCGCTGCTCGGTATCCCACTGGGCATTGTGCTGGTGCTGTGCCGCCCCGGCGGCATTTTACCCAACGTGGCGCTGCACCAGATCCTCAATCCCGTGGTCAATATCCTGCGTTCCCTGCCGTTTATCATCCTGCTAATCAGCATTCTTCCGGTCACCCGCTGGCTGGTCGGCACTACCATCGGCACCCCCGGCGCGATTGTGCCGCTGGTGGTGTTTATCGCTCCCTATATTGCCCGGCTGGTGGAAAGTTCTCTGCTGGAGGTAGATGACGGCATTCTTGAATCCGCCAACGCTATGGGGGCCAGCACCTTTCAAACCATCTGGCACTTTATGCTGCCGGAGGCCGCGTCATCGCTGATCCTGGCACTGACTACCGCCACGATCGGCCTGCTGGGTGCCACCGCGATGGCCGGCACCGTCGGCGGCGGCGGCATCGGCGATCTGGCCATTACCTACGGCTATCAGCGTTTTGATGCCTTTGCCACGCTCACCACCGCGCTGGTGCTGATCGTTATCGTGCAGCTTTTACAGACCTTCGGCACGCGACTGGCGCGCCGGATACGTCGCGAATAATCGTAAGGAGAAACAGTATGCCAGTAGTAGAGAGCTTTACCCTCGACCATAACAAAGTCATCGCCCCGTATGTGCGGGTGGCCGGCAATGAAAAACACGCGCTGGGCAGCGTGGTGGAAAAATACGACCTGCGCCTGCTGCAGCCGAACGTGGATGCTATCCCGACCGCTGCACTGCACACGCTGGAGCACCTTTTGGCCTTCGGCCTGCGTGAAGAGCTGGATGGTGTGATCGATATTTCCCCGATGGGTTGCCGCACCGGCTTCTATTTAATCCTCTGGGATAATCGCGATCCAAAAACCATCGCTACCGCGCTGACCCGCGTGCTGGAGCGCGTCGTTGATGCCACCGACGTCCCGGCGGTTACGCCGCTGGAGTGCGGTAACTATCGCGACCACTCGCTGTTCTCGGCGAAAGAGTATGCGCGCCAGGTACTGGCGGCCGGGATCAGCACCGACGCCTTTTCCCGCCAGGTGGTTTGATGGTTGCCATCGATCTGCGGGGGCAGACGGCGGTGGTCACCGGCGGACTGCAGGGTATCGGGCGGTCGATCGCCGAACTGCTGCATCAGGCCGGTGCCAGCGTGGTGGTAGGCGACATCGCCATCACCGCGCGGGAAACCGGCGATCGCTGGCTGTGGCTGCCCTGTGATATCTCCCGGCCTGAACAGGCAGGCGAGCTGATTGCGGCGGCGCAGCAGCAGTTTGGCCGTGTGGATATTTTGGTCAACAGCTGCGGCGTATCGGCGATGAGCCGCATCGACGAGCTGGATGAGGCAGCCTGGCAGCGCATCCTCGACGTTAACGTCAAGGGCGTCGGCTACGCTTCGCAGGCCGCGATTGCACTGATGAAGCCCCAGCGCTATGGCCGTATTATCAATATCGCCTCGCAGGCGGGAAAAAATGGCTATCGCCTGATGGGGCAGTACGTCGCCTCCAAGCATGCGGTACTCGGTTTAACCAAAGTGGCAGCGATAGAGCTGGCTCGTGACAACATCCTCGTTAACGCCGTGTGCCCTGGCATCGTTGAAACGGCGATGAAATGGCACGAGCGGGAGCTGGGCGGTAAATTGCGTGGGCTGACGGCGGAAGATATCTATGCTGAAGACTGCTCGCAGGTGCCGCTGGGGCGCACCGCGCAGCCTGAGGACGTTGCCAACGTGGTGCTGTTTCTCGCCAGTCCGCTGTCCTCTTATATGACCGGCCAGGCGATTAACGTCACTGGCGGTATGACCATGCATTAACATCCCGGAGCGCACCATGAGCCAGCAGGCCGAAGCCGATAAACGACTGACCGTGACCCACTGGGGCACCTATCGGGTAACCACTGATAACGGCGTGCTGACTGCTGTCGAGCCTGTTGAGTGGGACCGCAATCCGTCGAAGATCGGCTTCTCGATGCCGGGCGCGGTGCAGGGCAACAGCCGCGTACGGCGCCCGGCAGTGCGGCTCGGCTACCTGCAGGGCAAGCCCGCCAACCGTGAGGGGCGCGGTAAAGAACCCTTTGTGGAAGTGAGCTGGGAGCAGGCGCTGTCGCTGGTGGCCGGTGAGCTGCGGCGGGTAAAAGACACCTACGGCAATCAGGCGATTTACGGCGGTTCCTACGGCTGGTCGAGCGCCGGGCGCTTCCACCATGCGCAAAGCCAGCTGCACCGCTTCCTCAATCAGTTTGGCGGCTATACCGCCAGCACCAATACCTACAGTATCGCCGCCGGAGAGCGCGTTTTGCCGCATATTCTGGGCGATCTCGACGATCTTCAGCGCCAGCACACCCACTGGTCGGTACTGGCTGAACACTGCGAACTCTTCGTTGCCATCGGCGGCCTGCCGCTGCGTAATGCCCAGGTCAACGGCGGCGGCGCCAACGATCACGCCCTCGACCACTGGCTGCAAACCCTGCGCGCCAACGGCTGCCGTTTTATTAACGTCAGCCCGGTGCGCAACGATCTGGCCGCTGTCCGCGATGCCGAATGGCTGGCGATCCAGCCCGGCAGTGATACCGCGCTGCTGCTGGCGGTGTGCCAGGTGCTGATTGCCGAACGGCTGGTTAATCAGGATTTTATCGCCCGCTGTACGGTTGGCTATGATCGCTTTGCGGCTTACCTGCATGGCGAGGATGACTGCGAGACGAAAACCCCTGAGTGGGCGGCGACCATCACCGGGCTGCCGGCGGACACCATCCGCCAGCTGGCGCGACAGATGGCGCAGAAGAAAACGATGATCAATATGGCGTGGTCGGTGCAGCGTGCACGTCAGGGTGAGCAGGCCTACTGGGCGCTGGTGGCGGTCACCGCGCTGCTCGGGCAGATTGGCACCCCCGGCGGCGGCATCGGTTTTGGCTATGCCTCGACGAATCTGGCCGGTGCCGAACGGCGGCGCTTCTCCGGTCCGCGTATGCCTGTGGGCCGCAACGCGGTCAGCACGCGTATTCCGGTGGCGCGTATCACCGATATGTTGCTGCGCCCCGGCGAAAACTACGAATTCGACGGCCAGAACCTAACCTATCCCGATATCCGCCTCGTTTACTGGGCGGGCGGCAACAGCTTCCACCATCATCAGGATCTCAACCGGCTGATCGACGGCTGGCGGCGGCCGGAAACGGTGATCGTCCATGAACAGTACTGGACCGCGCAGGCCAAATTCGCCGATATCGTACTGCCCGCCACAACGTCACTGGAGCGTGAAGATATCGGCAGCGCCAGCAACGACGGCTTCATGATCGCCATGCGCCAGCATCTGCCGCCGCAGGGGGAAGCGCGTGATGATTACGCCATCTTCAGCGCGCTGGCCGAAAAGCTGGATTTCACCGCGCAGTTTACCGAAGGGTACAGCGCGCGCGGCTGGCTGGAAAAGATTTACCAGGATTCCCGGCCGCGGGCCGCAGAGGACGGCATTCAGCTGCCAGACTTCGAGGACTTCTGGGCGCAGGGCAAGCTGGAATACGCTGCACCCGACGTGCCGCAGATCCTGCTGAAGGCCTTCCGGGACGATCCCGAAGCCGCGCCGCTGTCCACGCCGTCGGGTAAAATCGAGCTGTTTTCAGCGGCGGTGGCCGCCTTTGGCTACCGCGAAGCGCCGGGCCACGCCTACTGGCACACGGATGAGCAGAATGCCCAGCAGGCAATGCGCCAGCGCTGGCCGCTGCATCTGCTATCCAGCCAGCCGCGCACACGGCTGCACAGCCAGTACGACCACGGTTCGGTCAGTCAGCAGACCAAAATTAACGGTCGCGAGCCGCTGTGGATGCATCCGCAGGACGCCGCCGCGCGCGGCATCGGCGAGCGCGATATCGTGAAGGTGTTTAACGATCGCGGCGCGCTGCTGGCTGGGGTGCATCTCACCGAGGATATCCGGCCCGGTGTGGTACAGATCTCCACCGGTGCCTGGTACGATCCGCTGAATGCGCAGGAAAACCGCTCGCTGGATAAACACGGCAACCCGAACGTGTTAACCACCGACATCGGCAGTTCCCGGCTCGGCCAGGGCAGTACGGCACAAACCTGCTTCGTGGAAATTGTCCGCTTTAACGAACCGCTGCCGGAGGTGACGGCCTGGCTGCCGCCGACGTTTGTGGTCTTGACCAGCGAGACAACACCGGAACCGTAGTCACGTTGTCCGTCACAGATTTTATTGTCATCGGAGGATGCCATGAGCACAGTTCAACCGCTATCAACGCCCGCGCAGTTCACTATCAAGTCGCCGGGCAACTACATCCAGCAGGCGGGCCTGGTCCACCAGGTCGGGGAACGCATTCGTCCACTGGTCGATCATCTGCGCATTCTCACGTCGCCGCAGGCCTGGCGGGCAGTGAACCCGATGCTGGAGGAGAGCCTGAACCGGGAAGGCGTGCGCTGGCAGGTGGAGTATTTAAGCGGCGAATGCACCGATGCGACCATCGCCCGGTTTCGCCATAACCTGCTGGAGCAGGGCGCGGAAGGCATTCTGGCCATCGGCGGCGGGCGCGTGCTGGATACCGCGAAAGCCGTTAACGATGCGCTGGGCGATCGCCAGCTGATTGCGCTACCGACGCTGGCGGCGACCTGCGCCGCCTGGTCGCCGCTGGCGATTATCTACAATGAAGAAGGCGGCCATCTCGACAGCCGGGCACTGAACGCCATGCCTGCGCTGATTCTGGTCGACAGTGAAATCATCACCCGCGCCGACGTGCGCTATCTGCGCTCCGGCATCGTCGATGCGCTGGCGAAATGGGTGGAATTTGATCCCTGGCAGCGGCATAACCCGCACCATCTGGCGCTGGAGGTGAAAGTGTTGGCGGCCAGGCAGGCGTACGATACGTTTCTGCACTGGGGCGAAGAGGCGATCGTGGCGAATGAGCAGCAGCAGGTGACGCCGGCGCTGGAAAAGGTGATTGAGGCCAATATCGTGCTGGCCGGATTAGCCAACAGCGTGCGCGGCGAGCTGGATACGCCGGGGCTGGCGCACGTGATCCACGATACGCTGACTCATCAGCCGGAGCTGAACGACTGGCTGCACGGCGAAAAAGTCGGATTCAGCCTGCTGCTTCAGTCGCTGGTGGAGTACGGTCAGCCGAATGCGCAGCTGCTCTACCTGCTGAAACTCTACCGCAGCCCGCTTCGACTGCCCGCGCTGGAGGGCGACAGAGCGGCGCGCATTGCGCAGATTGCCGCCGATATCCGCTTCCCGCAGAAAAGCCTGAATGGCCTGCCGTTTGCCGTCACCGTTGAAACGCTGCATAGGGCGCTACTGGCAACCGAGGCACAGGACTTCGCCGAATAGACTTAATCGAGGCATTTGCCATTTTCTGCAGAGGCTTCGAAGACGTGATGATGTGCGGGCAGGCTTCTCTGCCGGGATGACCCATATGCACAGTTGACACGCTGCCGGACGCTCACCCGGCAGCAGCATTAATCCATCCAGTCCTGAATGATTTCCGCGTACAGCTGCTCCGCCTCTGCCAGCCGAGCAGGCAGTATTCATGAGTTTGGTGCGCCATCGACGGCTCGCCGAGACCAAGAATAATGCAGGGCGGATTGCTCAGTGCAGGCAGCAGATGCGCGGCATCGGTAAGGTTACGAGCAAACATTCGAACCTCCCAACGTCTTCTAACCGCAGAGTATCACATCGCGTGGCCAGGAATGTCCGCTCCTGGCACGAAGCGGAAGGCCGGGTGGGGCACAGGTCCGCTATGCGCGAGGAGGGTCACTACGCGGTAACATTTAATCTGCAGGTCAATGTTGTCGGGATGCTGAAACCTGGCGTGATGTTGCGTTTGGCGCTAACGGTGTGCAGATCCGTATTTCGGGAGCTGTTACTGGATTGCAGGCCATCCTGGACCGTTGCGGATGGCAGGCTGTAAAGCTCACACCGTCTGAAGAGTCCGATACGACATTTAACCTGCATGCCAGAACCTAAGAATACATATAGCCGACCCAGCAGAGCCATTAGGTGTTATATTCAAAACCCATGAATAATTTCATCATGTTTTAGAAAAAACGGATTATACATTCATTCGATGGGTGTATTTATATTGATTAATCCATGATGTAAATAAATTGCGTTGGAAATTAATATTTCTGGGCTATGCAAAAAAAGAATTTTGACATCAGTTAATGCCAGACAAATTGCGTGTACTCGTGAAGAAGACATTATTCTGATACTTTTTGTTACGCTTCACCTTATTGATCTGTTTTTAAACAGGAATAAGCTTGGCGAAAAAGAAACCCAGCACAGGATGTGACTTATTTTGGATTTATCAGCCAGTTCATCTCATTCCGCATTTAGCGGCAGTGCCAGCCTTTATATCGACACTCTGTTGCAGGACACTTATCTGTTCGTGATGGATATTCACCATCAGCCTGCACTGGTGCGTGACGAGGCGCTGTATAACCGCGCAATGACGCTGGTGGAGACCGTACAGGACAGGCTGAAAGCCGCAAAGGAATCTGACGACTTTATTCACCATGTGATTTATGCGCAGTGCGCCATGCTGGATGACGCGGTGCTGAACAGTGCTTCCTCTGAAGATAATCACGTCTGGCTGCATGGTCCCCTGCAGTCGGTGTTTGTGCATCAGCTGCGGGCCGGGGAAGTGATGCCGGAACGCACGCGTGCACTGTTGCGTGAAGTCGTGCCGGACCCGCGCCTGCTGGTGCTTTATCAGCGCCTGTATGGCATGGGTTACAGCCAGCGCTGGATGGATAAATACCCGGACCATGCCCGACGGGAGAAGACTGCGGAACTGGCAGAGTCACTGAATGCGCTGGTGCCAGCTGGTGACCGGCCTTTGTCTGCACCGCTGGTGGTGGAGCGGCGTCCGACGGTACGTGGCAGGTTGCTCCACACCCGTATGGCCCATATCACGCTGGCATTGCTGGTCACTGCCGGGCTGATACTGGGTCTGCAGTCTTCATTACAGCATTTACTCAGGTCAGTCCTGCCGGGCTGAGCAACATAATCGTCCCCGGCATGGAACGCATCGGGTGCCGGGTCAGCACAAGGAAGCCACGATGACCACTGCCTCTCCCGTTCTGGATGCCCTGACCCTTAACCGTTATCACCTGAAGGTGAAAGGCTGCACCGCGCCGCTGGACGTGGAGTCGTTTCAGGGGCGGGAAGGGCTAAGCACCCGCTACCGTTATGACGTGGTGCTGACCAGTGCTGATAAGGACATTGACCCGTCGGTGATGCTGATGAAGAACGTCACCTTCATTATGCAGACCCTGCCGCAGGCGGCCTTTCGCCGCACCATTGCCCCGGAAGTTCAGCGTACGCTGTACGGGGTAGTCACCCGTTTCTCGCGCCTTTCCGTCTCCGCTGACGAAGCCACCTACCGCCTGACGTTCGAGCCGCGCCTCTCCCTGCTTGATAACAGCCGCCGCAGCGCCATTTACCAGAACCTGTCCGTCCCGGAAGTGGTGGAAAAAATCCTGCGGGAAAACCACAACTGGCCGGGCTGGCTGTTTGAGTTCCGCCTCAGCAATACCTACCCGTCACGGGAAATTATCACCCAGTTTATGCTCTCCGATGCGGAGTTTATCGCCCGCCTGCTCAGCGAGGTCGGCATCTGGTTTAACTTCACCCAGGACAGTGAAACCGGGCATGAAGTGGTGCTGTTCGGTGATTCAGGAAAGGGCTGGCAGTATGACGTGAGCGTCCCGGCGGTGAATCCCGCAGGTATGCACGATAACCGTGCGGAATCGGTGTGGAATCTGCAGGCGCATCATCAGGTGACGGAGCGTTCGGTCAGCACCCATGACTATAACTACCGCACCGCTGACGCGGTGATGAATGCGGATGCCGACCTGACCCACGACGATGACAAAACCACTTACGGCAACGATTACCACTATACCGATGGCTTCCTGAGCGAAGGCGACCAGTACAACCGCCCGGACAGTAATAACATCGAAAGCGGCTATTTCTACGCCCGCCTGCGCCACGAACGCCAGCTGAACCGCCAGCACCGCCTGAGCCTCGAAAGCAACTCCACGCTGATTGCCCCCGGTCAGGTACTGAAAGCAGAGGGCGACACCTCACAGGCTTTTGCGAACGGGATGCTGGTCACGGTCATCGAATCCTCGGCCAGCCGCCAGTCGCACTATAAGCTGAAAGCGGAAGGTATCATGTACCGGGATGCCGTCAGCTTCCGTCCACCGGAACAACCCCGCGCCCGCATTACCGTCCCGCTGACGGCGCGTATCACCAGTTCGCAAAGCAGTGATATTTACAGCCATATCGACAAAATGGGCCGCTACCGGGTCCGTTTTGACTTCGACAAAGATTCGTGGCCGCAGGGCGGTGAAAGCCCGTGGCTGCGCCGCGCCCGCGATTACGCCGGTGACAATTTCGGTCTGCACCTGCCGCTGATACAGGGCACTGAAGTGGCGGTGATGTTTGACGGCGGCCATCCGGACAAGCCATTTATCGCCTGGTCGCTGCACGACTCGCGTCATCCTGACCATGTCACCATCGAAAATTACAAGCGCAACATCCTTCTCACGCCTGCAGCCAATGAAATGCGCCTGCAGGATGAGCGCGGGAAAGAGAATATCCACCTCTCCACCCCGCATTCCGGTAAGACGCAATTAAACCTGGGATTTAACGTCCAGGATTCGGATGCCAGGCGGCTTCGCGGTGAAGGGGCTGAACTGCGCACCGACGGCCACGGCGTGTTCCGCGCCGCGAAAGGTATTTTCATCACCGCCGACGGCCAGCAACAGGCTGACGGTCCGATGCTCGATATGCAGTCAGCGGTCAGCGAGCTCGAAGCGGCAATACAGGAAGCATCCAGTCTTCGTGCTGCCGCAGAAATGGCAAAAGCCGAACTGGCCGACGTACAGAAACAGACCGACCTGCTCAACAGCACGCTGAAGAACCTGCAACAACAGGCGCTGCTGCTCTCGGCCCCATCGGGTATCGCCCAGGTCACCCCATCCAGCATCCAGCTTGCTGCCGGTCAGAACCTGATTGCCACCACCGGCCAGGATGCGGATATCAGCATCGGCAAAAAGCTGCGTATCGCCGTGAGCGAGACCCTCAGTCTGTTTGCGAAACAATTGGGCATCAAACTGTTCGCCGCCGCAGGCAAAGTCGAAATCCAGGCGCAGAGTGACGCGCTGGATATGTTCGCGCTGAAGGATATGCAGATAAGCAGCCAGAGCGGCAAGGTCACCGTCTCCGCACAGACCGAACTGCTGCTGGAATGCGGTGGCGCGTGGATACAGATGAAAGGCGGCAGTATCACCCTGGGCGGCTCCGGTAACGTGACGGTGAAGGCCGGAACGCTGGAGAAGCTGGGGGCAGCATCCATGCAGGGCAGTATCAGCCTGCCGGAGTGCTGCTCAACAATGAAGGCATCTAAAGATGCGGCTGAGCCACTGTGAGGACGATTCTGTGACCATCATGTACGATTTCAGTCCGCAGTCCGTCACGCAACAGGCGGACGTTTTGCTGACTCAGTTGCAGGCCGCCATCGCTGAGTGTCAGGAATATGCCTATCTGCTCATTGACCGGGAGGCGTTGCCGGAGGACGTGATGCATCCGTTTATCTGCGCACTGGTGGACCAGCGCCCGGTGCCAGTGACGCTGCCGCACCGTAACCTGAGCATGGACCGCCATCCCTGGCTCATACCACTTGACCTGACACAGGCTACCCACCAGGCCCTGCTGGTGAGCAGCGTCCGTCATGCCCTGGAAGAACAGCATCCTGACCGTCTGTGCAATGGCGGAGGCCGTGCAGTCTGTGGCTGGCTGACCAGCCCCTTCGACACAGCTGTCATGACAAAACAACTCGGTCACACGGCCATTCAGCGGCTGATTTCCGGACAACAGATACTGCTGCGATATTACGACCCGGCGATACACGGCATTCTGTGGCCGCAACTGGATGATGTGCAGCATGAACGCTGGCTGGGCGTGCTTTCCGGCTGGCACACCCTGGACGGTGACGGCAGACTCGTTAGTCACAGCCATTCTGCGTCGCCATACCCCTATATGACATTTTCGTTGATGATTAGCCCGGAAGACGAAATTCACATCAGTCAGACGGGTAACGTTGTTCGTGTTCTGGAGCGTTACCGCCAGGCATATATCAGTGCGTCCCGCCACGATGAAACCACGACCATCACGATTACCCACCGGGCGCTGAAACGTGCACAGCAACTGCACGGTTTTGACAATGATACTGACAAGCAGGCACTGGCGCTCGACTGCCTGCGGTTACATCCTGAACTGGATAAGCATCCTCGGATGAAGATTTTGCTGTCACCGCGCGAGCGGGAGCCTGGCACGGATTACGCCACCTGCACTGGCGCACTGTCTGACCGGGACTGGCAACTGCTCTGTCACGACCTGAACACCGAAGAGACGAACGCGTCCGCATCTGACGCAAGGAGCCCTGTATGACCACCTCTCCCCTGGGGCCGAAACCCTGCACACACTGCCAGATATCCGGTCCGGCGATACTGCCGGTGCGTTATGCCGTGGTGCCTGCCGGGCTGTCGGCCAGCGTTCCGGCCTGGGCGAAGCCGGACACGCCGTTCCCCACCGGTGACGGATATGACTACCTGCTGCGCGCCCTGCGTCAGGGTTTTGTGTATGTGTATTACGAAAGTAACCGTCAGTGGGAGGGCTGGTCGGTGGCGGAGGACGGCAGCCTGTGGAAACAGCCCTCCGCCGCGTATGCCAGGTCGCAAAAAAAATCTGACTGCACCATGCCGTACCACAATCCCACCAGTCTGGAGATGCTCATCCTCAGTCCTGCTGCCCTGAAGGGCAACTGCTGGATTGCATTCACACCGGCCAAATGGCGGACCGGTACGCTGGAGCGCTACGGCTCTGATGCGAGCGCCCGTAAGAAACGGATGCAGTGCGTGGAATACTGGCAGTGGACCACGCCCGCTAACGAACAGCGTGTTGCCCAGGCAAGCGTTGAGGTGCTCAATGAAATAGCCGACTACATGACGCCAGGCCCTGCCTGCCCGGTACTGACGCTGCCGTATAACCCGCCGGTGCGGCGTATCAGCCGTACGGACAGCGCGGCTCCGTGGTTTTATTTTGATGAAGGTGAAGTGCGGGCTCAGGGCACCCTGACCCCGTGGAGCCGCCGCCGTTGTGAACAGGCGCAGCGGACAATAGACGCCATGCAGAAACAGGGCACCGGGGTTAACCGCTACGACAAACCCATTACCCAGCTGGTGGTGGCACTGGATGATGCGTCGGGTATCGCCCATGAGCTGGCGGGATTCAGTGATGATATGGCCGCCCTGCACGCGGGCTGGCTGGACGAGCTGTCGATTGAGTTTTTCACTGACCAGTCGCTGCTGGGCGCACAAAACCAACTGGAAAAGCAGGGAGAAGCCCTGACGGAGTGGATTAAGGCGCAAAGTGACCGAAGCGCTCCGCTGGTGGAGGCCATGACTTCAGCCTGGACGCATGATTCTCCGGAGGCGTTTAATGCGCAGTATCAGCAGGCAACCGCCCGCAATGCGCAGGTGTCCGGAGACGATATTGCCCGTGAATGGGGTAAATATGATGCGGAACTGAACCATGAGAAGCGGGCGGCGTTCCGTCAGTGTTATGAGCAATTCTGCGGGGTGATTGCTACCCGGATGGAAGCTCTGCACAGCCTGCGTATCGCCTGGCTTCAGTCTGCCTCGTTTATCACCTGTAGCCAGGATTTTTACTCCACGAGTGTGGAGGACAACCTGAGCTACCGCGAAATTGTCGATTACGCGCTGGCCTCGCTGAACCTGACCGATTCCGGCGCACAGTGGCTGGACAGTCTGATAAACCAGTATTCCGCGAAATCCGAAAGTAACCTGGTCTGGCGCTCGCTGCTGCTCAATAACCCCGATGTGATAGCCGATATGACCGTTTATCTGGAAAGTCTGGCAAAAAGCCACGGCAAAACAGAGAAAGCGGACGAAGCATCCTTTCTGGCGGCGGTGGCCCCGCTGGCAGGCAAACTGAATGAAGCCTATGCCGGTGCCAATGAGGCACTGGAGCGACCCGCCACGCCGTCTTCATCGTTCTCGCGGATGATGCTGTACTGCGACCGTCGCCTGAGCACATTTGGCGATCGCTTCTTTAATTTCACCCGTCTGGGGAAAACGCTGGACGGATTAAACGAGCTGTTGACGAAATCGTTGTTCCAGGTGGTATCCGGTGTGTCGTTTGATAATGCGGTGCAGCTGTCTCTCGGGCAGATACAGGATGGCGATGCGTTCAGAAGACAGCTCCTGGAAGATATGAAGTATTCGGGAACGGCTGAACGGCGGAAAATTCAAACCCGTTATCAGGCTGATTTTGACAAATTTGCCCAGAGTGCTGAAGGCGAAAGCGCCCTGAAAGGGGCCCGGATCAAATTGCTGGCGTTGTTCTTCAACGGACTGGAATTCAAAAATCAGCTGCAGGAGAGCAAAGGGGATACGAAAAGCCATGCGCAGATAGCGTCCGCTTTCCTTGGGACCGTGAGCACAACCACAGAGATTATGGAACCGGCGGTTAAACACGGAATTCAGAATGGAGCAGGAACCACAAGTGTGAAGTTTGTCGGAGTCACCGCTGGAACCGGTGCTGCGGTGATTAATCTGGCTCTGGATGCCGTGGATTTGATCTCCGAAATAAGATCTGAACATACCAGATGGATTTTTGTTGGACTTAATGGTGGAAAAACGGCTGTAGATGCTGGCGTAGCTTTTAAAGGTGCCAGTGGCTTGCTTCAGGTCCTTTCCGAGACGGGGTTATTTGAGGGAGGAGGATTAGCTCAGTTATCGTCCAAATTAGGCGCAATTGCTGCTGGACGATTCGTCAGTTTTCTTGCTAGCTGGGAAGCAATGATTGGCATATTCCTGATTGAACAGCTGATTATTTATTACTTTGGTAATGACTTGCAGAAGTGGTGCCGGGAAGGTGTTTTTGGGATTGAGCCGGATGACAAACTGAAGAGCACGTGGCAGCTGGGGACTAAGAACCCCCGCAATAAAGAATGTGATAATCAGCAGGAAGCGTTTAATAAGGCGCTGGGAGCAGTGTTATGAACAAGAACAGAAAAGCGTCAGGTGAGTTTACTAATTTTGAAGGACTCAAAATGGAGCTATCTGGTTCCAGGATTCAACTGAAGAACAGACGGGAAAATCTGGGAAGGAATCAACATAATGAAAATTTGTCTGCTCGCTATATGGACGGCATTAGAGCAGAGATTGCATCCCTGGAAGAGAAAATCCCGCAACTGGAAGCACTCCTGGCTACAGAGCCACTGCCACCAGAGCTGCCACCGCGTCAGCCGTTGTTTAAGGTCTGTGGTGTGCTGGAAGAATTCAGTGT